>NZ_MWQN01000001.1:0-1415000 GCF_002024165.1 Embleya scabrispora | reverse complement strand
CCGGGCCCGGCCGAGTTGCGACCCGAGCCCGCCCCGCCCCGGCTCCGGGTGCTCGTCGAGGCGCCCGCCGACACGTACACGCCCCCGGCCGATGTGCCGTCCGTACGGGCCGCGTTGCGGCTGCCGGGCGGCCCCGTGGACCTGGCCGCGATCGATCCGCGCGCCACGCCGAGCTTCGCGGGCGACAAGGCCGACGCGCTCGCCGACATCGGCGCGATGGGGCCCCGGCTGGCCGAACTCCAGGAGCGGCTGTACGCGCAGGCCGTGGCCGGCGGCGCCCGCCGCCGGGTGCTCCTGGTGGTCCAGGGCATGGACACCTCCGGCAAGGGCGGTACGGTCAAGCACGTGATCGGCCAGTTCAACCCGTCGGGCTGCCACATCCACGCGTTCAAGGCGCCGACCGAGGACGAACTCGCCCACCCGTTCCTGTGGCGGGTCCGCGCCCAGGTGCCCGGACCCGGTCTGATCGGCGTGTTCGACCGCTCGCACTACGAGGACGTACTGATCGCCCGGGTGCGCAACCTGGTCCCGCGTCAGGTCTGGTCGCGCCGCTACGCCACGATCAACCGCTTCGAGCAGGGCCTGGCGAAGGACGAGGTGACCGTCGTCAAGGTCTTCCTGCACATCTCGCCCGAGGAGCAGAAGGAACGCCTGCTGGCCCGGCTCGACAACCCGGACAAGCACTGGAAGTTCAACCCGGCCGACATCGACGAGCGTTCCGTGTGGCCCGACTACCGCACCGCCTACGAGGCCGCGTTGGAGAAGTGCGACGGCGACGCGGCGCCCTGGTACGTGGTGCCGGCCGACCGCAAGTGGTACCGCAACTGGGCGATCAGCCGGCTGCTCCTGGAGCACCTGACCGAGTTGGACCCCCGCTACCCGGCCGGCGACTTCGACGTCGAGGCCCAGCGGAAGCGCCTGCTCGACGCCTGAGCGTCCCGCCGGCCGAGGACGGCGGTCGCGGTCGACCGGGCGGCACCTCCTAGCGGGTGCCGATCCGGACCACCGCGACCGACGTCGCGGGCAGCCGCAGCGTGGTGCCGACCAGGCCCCGGCGGATCTCCGCGCGGTCGTCCCAGGCCGCGACGATCTCCGCCGCCCCGGTGCCCATCGGCAGCGTCGCGGGCTGCTCGGCCAGGTTGACCGCGGTACGGAACGCGCCCCGGTGCACCATCAGCCAGCCGGCCGTCTCCTCGAAGCTGACCTGGACCCGGGTCAGGTCCGGGTCGGTCAGGTTGTCCCATTCCCGGCGCAGCGCGATCAGCCGCCGGTACCAGGCCAGCAGGGCCGCGTGCGGGGCGCGGGCGGGCTCCTTCCAGTCCAGGCACGAGTCGCGCACGGTCTGCGCCGACTGCGGGTCGGGAATCTGCGCCGCGTCCCACCCGTGCGAGGCGAACTCGGCGCGGCGGCCGTTGCGTACCGCCTCGGCCAGCTCCGGGTCGGTGTGGTCGGTGAAGTATTGCCAGGGCGTGGACGCGCCCCACTCCTCGCCCATGAACAACATCGGGGTGAACGGGGCGGTGAGCACGAGCGCGGCGCCCGCCGCGAGCAGCGCCGGCGGCAGGGTCGCCGAGATCCGGTCGCCGGTGGCCCGGTTGCCGACCTGGTCGTGGGTCTGGAGGTAGCCCAGGAAACGGTACGCGGGCATCCGCGAGACGGGCACCGGGCGGCCGTGTGTGCGCTCGCGGAACGAGGACCAGGTGCCGTCGTGCAGCCAGACCCGGGTGAGCGTCTTGGCGAGGGTGCCCATCGAGCCGAAGTCGCCGTAGTAGCCCTGGCGTTCGCCGGTGAGCAGGGCGTGCAGCGCGTGGTGGAAGTCGTCGCTCCACTGGGCCTGCACGCCCATGCCGCCGCTTTCGCGCGGGGTGACCACGCGGGGGTCGTTCAGGTCCGACTCGGCGATCAGGAACAGCGGTCGGCCGGTGGCGGCGGCGAGCTTGTCCACCGCCTCGGACAACTCCTCCAGGAACGGCACCGCGCGGTTGTCCGCGAGCGCGTGCACCGCGTCCAGGCGCAGTCCGTCCACGTGGTAGTCGCGCAGCCACATCAGCGCGCTGCCGACCAGGTAGGCGCGGACCTCGTCGGAGCCCGGGCCGTCCAGGTTCACCGCCGAGCCCCACGGGGTGCGGTAGCGGTCGGTGAAGTAGGGGCCGAAGGCGGGCAGGTGGTTCCCGGACGGGCCCAGGTGGTTGTGGACGACGTCCAGGATCACGCCCAGGCCGTGCGTGTGGCAGGCGTCCACGAACCGCTTGAGGCCGTCCGGGCCGCCGTAGGGCTCGTGCACGGCCCACGGGCACACGCCGTCGTAGCCCCACCCGTGCCGGCCCGGGAACGCGGACACCGGCATCACCTCGACGTGGGTGACGCCGAGGTCGACCAGGTGGTCGAGCCGCTCGACGGCCGCGGCGAACGTGCCCTCGGTGGTGAACGTGCCGATGTGCAACTCGTAGACGACCGCGCCCGGGAGCGGTCGGCCGGTCCAGGCCCCGTCGCCCCACGCGTACGCCGCGTGGTCGACCACGCGGCTCGGGCCGTCGGGGCCGGTGGGCTGCCACCGCGAACGTGGGTCGGGCAGCGGGTCGTTGCCGTCGATGGCGAACGCGTAGTCGCTGCCGTGTACCGCCGTGGGCACGTCCGCCTGCCACCACCCCGGCCGGTTCGCGTCGCGCATCGGCTTGCGTCGGCCGTCGACGACGACCTCCAGGGACGACGCTTTCGGAGCCCAGACCTCGAACCTGACCACGATGGTTGTGTCCTTCCGGGAACGGGTGCGAACGGGTGCGAACAGTTCGGAACAGGTGCGAACGGCTCGGAACGGATGGGAGCCAATGGGAGCGGATGGGAACGGCCGGGCGCCGGCCCGGCCCGGCCGGATCAGCCCCGGGTGAGCAGGGCGACGGGCAGGTCCTCCAGGATGTGCCGCAGGCGGGCCTGGCCCGTGTACGTGCCGCCGGTCAGCGCGTCGACCCAGCGGCCCTCGGGCAGCGGAAGCAGCGCGCCGCCCCAGTGGCCCTTGGCGGCGAGATTGGCCGGCAGCCGGGTCGCCACCGTGATCGCCTCGCCGCCGCGAATGAAGGCGACGGCATGGTCGGCTTCCTTGCCGCGGGCACGCAGCGGCGTGTAGGCGCCGGCGAACCAGTCGGGATGTGCGCGGCGCAGCCGCAGCGCGGCGGAGGTGATCCGGAGCTTGAGGGTGTCCAGCGGGCCGTGTTCGCGCCCGAAGTCGACGGGGGCCCGGTTGTCCGGGTCGACCAGGGTGTACAGCGCCAGTTCGCCGCCCTGGTACACGTCCGGTACGCCCGGCATGGTCAGCTGGACCAATTTGGCGCCGAGCGAGACGGCGTGTGCGGCGCGGTCCACCGTGGTGACGAAGTCGGCGAGGTCGGCGGTGAGTTCGTCGTCGGCGAGGACGGCGCGGACGAAAGCCTCGCTCGCCGCCTCGTAGTCCGGGTTCGGGTCGGCCCAGGTGGTTTCCCGGGCCGCCTCGCGCATCGCCTTGCGCAGGTAGGCCACCGCCCGGTCCGGGGTGAGCGGCCAGGCGCCGACCAGGGTCTGCCACAGCAGGTAGGTGTCGTAGCCGTCCGGGCCGAAGCGGAACTCGGATCGGTGCGGTCGGGACCGCTCGTTCCAGGCGTGCACCCGCCGCGCCCAGTCCTCGGGGATCTCGGCGAGCACCGACAGGCGGGCCCGGACGTCCTCGCTGCGCTTGGTGTCGTGCGTGCTCAGCGTGGTCATCGTGGTCGGGGACATGCGCCGGCAGGCGGCGTGGAACCCGGCGATGTCCGGGCCGAACGTGTCGGGCGCGCCGCCGACCTCGTTCAGCGAACTCAGGGCGTACCAGCGGTAGAAGGCGCGGTCCTCCACGCCCTTGGCCGCGAGCGCCGCCGCGACCTGGCCGAAGCGGATACCGAACTCCCCGTCGGCGAGCGCCAGTTCGGCGATCTCGCGGGCCGCCTCGGAGACCTGTCCCGGGACTGCGGTGAGCGCGCGGGCCATCGCGGCGATCGAGCCGGGACCGGCGCCGGGGTAGGGGCGGTAGGTGGGGAACGCGGTCAGCAGCGGGGGCAGGGCCCGGCCGACGTCGCCGGCGCCGGCCACCGGCTCCAGCCGGTCCAGGGTGCGGCGCAGCCGGGCGAACTCGGTGGCCAGGCCGTCGGCGAGGACCTCGGCCCTGGCCTGTTGCGCGAGGTAGTCGAAGCCTTCGCGCACCCCGGTTTGTTCGCGGTGCAGCGCGCGCAGCGGGTCGGCGCCCTCGGGGTCCAGGAAGAGGTTGTCCACCCGGCGCAGCGCGTCGTAGCCGGTGGTGCCGTCGCAGGCCCAGTCGGCGGGCAGCGTCTCCTCGTCGGAGAGGATCTTCTCCACCACGATCCACGCGTTCGGCGCGGCGGCGCGCAGCCGCTCCAGATAGGCGCGCGGGTCGGCCAGGCCGTCGGGGTGGTCGATCCGCAGTCCGGAGATCAGGCCCTCGTTCAGCAGCCGCAAGATGGTGGCGTGGGTGGCCGCGAAGACCTCGTCGTCCTCCTGGCGCAGGGCGATGAGCCCGGCGATGGTGAAGAAGCGGCGGTAGTTCAGCTCGCTGTCGGCGCGTCGCCAGTGCGCGAGTTCGTAGTGCTGGGCGGCGAGCAGCTCGTCGAGCGCGAGTTTTTCGGTGCCGGGCCGGAGCGGGAACTCGTGGTCGTGATAGCGCAGCACGTGGCCGTCCACGATCAGCTCGTCGGTGACCTCCTCGACCGGGCCGCCGAGTACGGGCAGCAGGACGCGCCCGTCGTGCCGGGTCCAGTCGATGTCGAACCAGCGGGCGAAGGGCGAGTCGACCCCCTCGCGCAGCGTCTCCCACAGTGGCCGGTTCAGCGACTCGGGGGTGGGCACCGCCATGTGGTTGGGCACGATGTCCACCACGAGCCCGAGCCCGTGCCCGGCGGCGGCCGCCGCCAGCTCGCGCAGCCCGTCCTCGCCGCCGAGGTCGGCGGACACGCGCGAGTGGTCGACCACGTCGTAGCCGTGGGTGGATCCGGGGACGGCCTGCAGGATCGGCGACAGGTGCAGGTGGCTCACCCCGAGCGAGGCGAGGTGGGGCACGGCGGCGGCGGCGTCGGCGAAGGTGAACGCGGGTTGCAGCTGGAGCCGATAGGTGCCGGTCGGAACACGAGAAGGCGACGAGGTCATGCCGACAAGCTTCCCCGGACATCCGCGACCTACCACCCGCCGGGGTGGGAAAAGCCACGCCGGCGGGTGATCGGGTCACGGTCGTTGCAGCACCACCAGCGAGCGGGGCTCGACGGTCTGGGCGGCGCCGCCCTCGATGGTCGGGCGGGACTTGGGCTCGTGTATCACCGTCTTGTCGTCGGCGGTGTCGACCACCACGGTCCAGGAGCGGCCCAGGTCCGCGGGGATGGTGAACTCCTCGGCCTCGTGCGAGGCGTTGAACAGCAGCAGGAACGAGTCGTCGGTGATCTTTTGGCCGCGCGGGTCCGGTTCCGAGATGGCGTTGCCGTTGAGGAACACGGCGACCGACTTGGCCGCGGCCGCCCACCAGTCGCCGTCCGACATCTCCTCGCCCGTGGGGGTGAACCAGGCGATGTCGGTCAGCTCGTCGTGGGTGCCCTGGACGGACCTGCCGTGGAAGAAGCGGCGGCGCCGAAAGACCGGGTGCTCGGCGCGCAGCCGGGTCATCATCCGGGTGAACTCGAGCAGGTCGGGGCCCTCGCCCTCGGGCCAGCGCACCCAGGAGAGTTCGTTGTCCTGGCAGTAGACGTTGTTGTTGCCCTGCTGGGTGCGGCCGAACTCGTCGCCGTGCGCGATCATCGGCACGCCCTGGGACAGCAGCAGCGTGGCGATGAAGTTGCGCTGTTGGCGGGCGCGCAGCGCGAGGATGTCCGGGTCGTCCGTCTCGCCCTCGACGCCGTGGTTCCAGGACCGGTTGTGGCTCTCGCCGTCGCGGTTGTCCTCACGGTTGGCCGCGTTGTGCTTGTCGTTGTACGACACCAGGTCGTGCAGTGTGAAGCCGTCGTGGCAGGTGACGAAGTTGATCGAGGCGATCGGTCGGCGGCCGTCGTCCTGGTACAGGTCGGAGGAGCCGGTCAGCCGCGAGCCGAACTCGGCGAGGGTGCGCTCCTCGCCGCGCCAGAAGTCGCGCACCGTGTCGCGATACTTGCCGTTCCACTCGGTCCACAGCGGGGGGAAGTTGCCCACCTGGTAGCCGCCCTCGCCGACGTCCCACGGCTCGGCGATCAGCTTGACCTGGGAGACCACCGGGTCCTGCTGGACCAGGTCGAAGAACGAGGACAGCCGGTCCACCTCGTGGAACTGTCGGGCCAGCGTGGCGGCCAGGTCGAAGCGGAAGCCGTCCACGTGCATGTCGGTGACCCAGTAGCGCAGCGAGTCCATGATCAGCTGCAACACGTGCGGGCTGCGCATCAGCAGGCTGTTGCCGGTGCCGGTGGTGTCCAGGTAGTAGCGCTTGTCGTCGGCGAGCCGGTAGTAGGACGCGTTGTCCAGGCCGCGGAAGGACAGCGTGGGGCCCAGGTGGTTGCCCTCGGCGGTGTGGTTGTAGACCACGTCGAGGATCACCTCGATGCCCGCGGCGTGCAGCGCCTTGACCATCGAGCGGAACTCCTGCACCTGCTGCCCGCGTTCGCCGGTGGACGAGTAGGCCGCGTGCGGCGCGAAGAAGCCGATCGTGTTGTAGCCCCAGTAGTTGCGCATCCCCAGGTCGGACAACCGGTGGTCCTGGACGAACTGGTGCACCGGCATCAGCTCGATCGCGGTCACCCCCAGGCTCACCAGGTGCTCGATCACCGCCGGGTGCGCCATGCCCGCGTAGGTGCCCCGGATCTCCTCGGGCAGGCCCGGGTGGCTGCGGGTCAGCCCGCGCACGTGCGCCTCGTAGATGACCGTGTCGTGGTAGTCGGTGCGCGGCGGCCGGTCGTCGCCCCAGTCGAAGTAGGGGTTGATCACCACCGAGTTCATCGTGTGCGGCCCGGAGTCGGTGGTGCTCATCAGATCCGGGTGTTCGAACGAGTAGCCGTACATCGACTCGTGCCAGTGCACCTCGCCGCACATCGCCTTGGCGTAGGGATCGAGCAGCAGCTTGTTCGGGTTGCACCGGGCGCCCGCGGCCGGGTCGAACGGGCCCTCGACGCGGTAGCCGTAGCGCTGCCCGGGTTGGATCCCGGGCAGGTAGGCGTGCCGGACGAAGGCGTCGGCCTCGCGCAGCTCGATGCGTTGCTCGGCGCCCTCCTCGTCCAGCAGACACAACCAGACGCGTTCGGCGGCCTCCGAGAAGACCGCGAAGTTGGTGCCGGCGCCGTCGTACGTGGCGCCCAGCGGATACGAATGACCGGGCCAGACCTGCATGAGCAACCTGCTTTGTCGCGGATCGTGCTTCGGCAGCATTTCGGCAGCTTGCAGTCTCCCGTACCGGACCCGATCCGGGGGTGCAATCCACCCAGGCGTCCCCCGGTCGAGTGGATTTCATGCCTGCGCCGGGCGTCGAACGGTCGATCGAAGCGATCGTTGCCGATCATTTGTGGTCAGAACGGTCAGATCCAGTCGAGCAGTTCGGCGGCGAGCACTTCCTCGCGGCAGGGCCAGGCGCCGCCGCACGAGCACGCCGCGCCGTCGGTGCCGGGGGTCGCGGTGCGCCGATGGTGCGCGAAGATCTCCGCGACCACATCGCGATACCGGGCGAAATCGTCCTCGGCGCCGCTGTATACCGCCGGGATCCTGCTGTTCGTGGCCAACATGACGACCTCCTGGGTGCCACGGTTCCTGCCGGATGAGACGGATCGTCGATCCGACTCGGTTGCGCCCCGGACCAGGAGGAGGGAAGACCCTCTCCCATCCGGCAATTGTTTCGCCATGACATGGCGCTGCTCGGCAGAAGTTGCCAGAGCGCGTCGAGTCCCCCCAATCGCCTTACGCCATCCGGGTAACGCGGGCGGATTCGTCACCCGAACGGGGCACGCCGACCGGCCCGCGCGGGCCCCCCGAGGCCGCCGGGTTTCGCTATACGCTCGTTCGGTTCCGGCTCGACGACGAACGGATGGGACGCGATGGCCGATCGGGAGTCCAACCCGCCACCCTCGACAACCGACGAGGATCCCGCGGCGGGGACGAGTACGACCGGTCTCGACGGCACGACCGGATTCGGCTCGGGCGGCGACACCTTCCCGGACCCGTACGCCCCCTGTCCCGACGGCGACCCCCCGGGCGGCACCACCGGTGTCCCGGGCACCGTCGGATTTCCCGACACCGGCTCCTTCGCCCTCGACGCGGGCGCACTGCCCGGTCCCCGCCACGCGGCCGCCGGCACCGCCGTCCTGGACGGCTCCGGGCCGCCCGACCCGATGCCGGGGATAGACCCCGCGACGCTCGCGTGGACCGAGGACGACTGGGCCGCCGCCCTGCTGCGCGGCCGCCGGGCGGGCCGGGCGTACGTGTACCTGAACCTGATCGAGCAGCGGCTGCGCGCGGTGATCAGCGCGGTGCTCGTCCCCGTCTACGGACCCGGCGAGCACCCGCACGACGACGGCGCCTGGGTGCTGGCCGCGGCCGGAAACGCGCAGAACGAATGGGTGGAACGAGCCGAGGCGGTACGGGAGATGAGTCGCCGACGCGGCTACATCGTGGACCCCGCCGACGACGAGCTGATCGCCTTTTTGACCCTCCCGCAACTGCGCGAGCTGATGGTGCGCAACTGGTGGTGCTTCGAGCCCTTCCTGCCGGACCGGCGCAAGCTGGAACGCGCGCTGGAGGAGGTCGAGATCGGCCGGCACATCGTGGCCCGCAACCGGGTGCTCTCGCCCGACGTGCTCGCCCAGGTGGAACGCGCGTGCCTGCGCGTGCTGGCCATGCTGGACGGGCCGCTCGCCGACCAGGGCGACCGGCGCCTCGCCCTGGACGCGGTCGAGGAGTTGTTCGCCGGGCGCTACGCCGACGTGGTGGGCGTCTTCCAGGACCGCGCCGCGCTGCAGCGCCGGTTGCCCTTCGCCGACCTGGTCGACGGCGCGCGCGGGATCGACGCGATGGGCGTCTCGCTCAACCTGCTGTGCCAGAACTATTCGGGCCGCGATCTGGCCCGACTGGGCGCCGGCGGGTGCGACATGCGGCTGCTCTTCCTCAACCCGGCGGGCGACGCGATGAAGCAGCGCGAGCGCGACGAGGGCATCAAGAAGGGACTGCTGTCCCGGATGACCACGCTCAACATCCTGCACATGCGCCGCGTCCGGGCGAAGCTGCGCGAGCCGCGCCGGATCGAGATCCGGCTCTACGACGAGGCGCCGCGCTTCGGGGCCTACCTGGTGGACGGGGACGTGGGGCTGATCCAGCCGTATCTGCGGCACGCGCGCGGCGTCGAGTCGCCCGCGTTCGTCTTGCGCGCCGACGCGGCGGGCGGCTCCGTACGCGGGCTCTACCCGCTGTTCCAGGAGGAGTTCGAGCAGCTGTGGGTGGCGGGCAAGCGCACCTCGTGAGGACCGGGACGCCGGTCAGAACGCGTGCCAGCGCGCCTCGGTGTCGCCGGTGCGCAGGGTGCGGACCCGGTGGTGGAACTCCTCCTCCGCCGCCGGGTTGCCCGGCACGTGCTGGGCCACCCACGCGGTGGCGGCCAACTCCCGGGTCTCGCGCAGCACCCGGTAGCCGGCCCACTCGGTCACGTCGAAGCCGTACGCGCGGGCGAACCGGCGCTGCGCGCCGTCGGGCAGGCCGTAGCGGGCGGCGGCCATCGGAGTGAGCACCAGGTCGAACTCGCGCAGGTCGTGCGCGACCGTCTCCCAGTCCAGCAGCAGCGCCCGGCCGCCGTGTACGCCCACGTTGCGCAGCAGCGCGTCGCCGTGGATCAGGCCGGCCGGCAGCGCCGGGGTCAGCTCGCGGCAGGCCGCCTCCAACTCCTCGCGGCGGGTCGACAGGTAGCGTCGATCGGCCAGCCCGACCGCCGCCTCGGCCGAGTCCAGCCAGGTCTCCACCAGCGCCAGCGGATGCCGCGCGGGCAGCGCGAACGGCGGCGCGGGCAGCGCGTGCAGTGTGCGCAACAGCCGGGCCAGGTCGGCCACGTTCGGCTCACGCTCGGCCGGCGGCAGCAACTCCCAGAAGGTGACGGGGCGTTTGTCGACCAGCACCGGCGCGGCCTCGATCCCGGCCGCCGGTCGCACCGCCGGGAAGTCCTGTTCGGCCAGCCAGCACGCGACCGCGATCTCGCGCCGCGCGCGCTCGGCCATGTGCGCCCCTCGGGCCACCCGCGCGACCAGACCGGGCCCGGGCAGCGCGAACACCGCGTTCTCGCCGAAGGAGAGCAACGTCGCGTCGGCGGACGATACTCCGACCTCCGCACACGCGCGCACGAGCACCGAACGTTCGCCGGCCACCGAGTCGATCACGCCGGTGATGGTACCGGTCCGGGCTCAGGCCGAGAGCCCCGATCTCGCCGGCAGCGCCGCGTCGTAGCGGTCGAGGACCAACCGGGCGATCTCGGCGGTGTCCGCGACCGGTTCGGTGACCGACTCGGCACCGGCCGCCAGCGCCTGTTCGACGATGCGGTCCGGCAGGATCCCGGGCGCCAGCATGCACGACGCCACCGCGATCCGCTCGGCCCCCAGGGCGCGCAACCCCTCGACCGCGGCGGCGACCGTGGAGCCCCGGTGGACGGAGGCGAACGCGGGGACCACGGCGCACCAACCGGTACGCCGCCACTCCCGCGCGACGATGGTGGTCACCGCGTTCGCCTCCGGATCGGTGGAGCCCGCGGTGGCCAGGACGACGCCGTAACGGGCGTCTCCCGGCCGTACCCCGGCCTCGTGCATGCGCAGGTTCAAAGCGTCGAGCAACAGCGGGGACGGAGCCAGCGTGGCCGTCTGATGCACCGTCAATCCGCGCCGGCGCAGTACGTTCGGCACGTCCTGCTTGGCGTGGAAGGCCGGGGTGAACAGCAGCGGCACCGCGACCGCGGTGTCCGCTCCGGCCTCGGCCAACTCGGCCAACCGCTCCGGCACCCGCGGCCCGCAGTGGTCCAGATAGCCGATCTCCACCCGCAGCCCGGGCCGCAGCGCGCGCACCCGCGCGGCCAGGGCGGCCATCGCCGCGGCATGCCGGGGATCGCGGCTGCCGTGCGCGACGGCCAGGAGCGGGGGGGCGAGGTTCATGGCCGCTTTCCTACCGGCCCGCGACCAGGCCGCGCTGCCGCAGCACCAGACGCTCGATCGGGGTGAACACCAGCATCTCGATGCCGATGCCCACGATCAGGATCATGAACACCGCGGTCAACATCATCGGCATGTCGCCCAGGTCACGCCCCTGGTCCATCAACTGGCCCAGGCCCGAGCCCAGTTCCGGCCCGGCCGCGATCAGCTCGGCGGCCATCAGCGAGCGCCAGGAGAACGCCCAGCCCTGCTTGAGGCCGGCGATGTAGCCGGGCAGCGACGCGGGCAGCATCACGTGCCACACGCTGTTGAGCCCGCGCGCGCCGAGCACCCGACCCGCGCGCAGGTACAGCGGCGGGATCTGGTCGATGCCGGCCACCAGGCCGTTCGCGATCGAGGGCACCGCGCCGAGCAGCACCACCGCGTAGATCGCGCTGTTGTTGAGGCCGAACCAGATCACCGCCGGCGGCACCCACGCGACCGAGGGCAACGACTGCAACCCGGACAGGATCGGCCCGATCGCCGCCCGGATCCAGTTCACCCGGGCCACGATCAGGCCCAGCGGGGTGCCGATGGCGACCGCGATCAAAAAGCCCAGGATGCCCCGGGAGAGGCTGGTCCACAGGATGTCGAAGACGGTGCCCTTCTTCCACTGCACCATGAACGCGTCCCACACGTCGGCGGGGCTGGGCAGCGCGTAGCGGGGCTTGATCTCCATGGAGTAGGCGATCTGCCAGGCGGCCAGCACCAGCACGATCGCGACGACCGGCGGCAGCACCTTCTCCAGGAGCACCCGGTGCAGGGGCTTGCGCTCCTTGTCGTAGGTCTCCAGCGCGTCCAGGCCGGCTTCGAGCCCGGCGAGGTCGTCCGCGTCGGTCTCCGGGGCGGTGTCCGCCCCTGGGGCGGGCTTGGTCAGATCAGGCGCGGCCATGGCGGCGGATCTCCCCTCGCAGGTGGTCGGTGATCTCGACGGACAGATCCGATACGCCGGCCGATTCGATCCGGCGCGGCTGCGGGATGTCGATGGTCCACTCCCGGGCGATCCGACCCGGGCGCGAAGACATCAGTACGACCCGCTGGGCGAGGCGCACGGCCTCGCGCACGTTGTGCGTCACGAACACCACCGAGCGGCCGGTCTCCGCCCAGATCCGGGCCAGTTCGTCGTGCAGCACGTCGCGGGTGATCGCGTCGAGGGCGGCGAACGGCTCGTCCATCAGCAGCAGGTCGCCGGCCTGGGCCAGGGCCCGGGCCAGCGCCACCCGCTGGCGCATGCCGCCGGACAACTCGTGCACCCGCTTGCCGTACGCGCCGCCGAGTCGGACCAACTCCAGCAGTGCGTCGGCCTCGGCGCGGCGCTGCTCGCGCGGCACTCCGCGCAGCTTCAGGGCCAGTTCGATGTTCTTGCCCGCGGTCAGCCACGGGAACAGCGCGTGGTCCTGGAACATCAGCGCGGGGCGGTCGCCGGAGACCTCGATGGTGCCCGAGGTGGGCCGGTCCAGGTCGGCGATCAGGTTGAGCAGGGTGGACTTCCCGCAGCCCGACGCGCCCAGGAGGCAGACGAACTCGCCCGGGGCGACGGTCAGGTCGATGCCGTCCAGGACCGGGGTGCCGCCGCGTCGGCCGAAGACCTTGGTGACCTGGTCAAGGCGGACCGCGAAGCCGGTGTCGACAGGGGTCGTGGCCGTGGGCGTGGCCTCGCTGATGGTCTGGGTCATGTCCGGATCACCTCTCTCGGTGGCGCGTCGGGCGGGAAGTGCGCCCCGGGCACGGGGGCCCGGGGGAGAACAACGGGCGGGCTACTTCTTCGGGCCCAGTCCGGCGTCGGCGACCGCGGGCTTGCCGGCGGCGGCGAGGACCTTGTTCAAGATGGTCAGGTCGTAGATGCCGTGGATGTCGAGCTTCTTGGTCACGCCGACCGCGACGCCGTCCTCGGAGAGCTTCACCAGCGACGCGGCGAGCGGGTCGTTGGTGATGGCGATGTTCGGCCACGCCGCGTCGAGCACGTTCTGCGCGAGTGGCTTGCCCGCGAACTCGGTGATCTTGGCGTTGACCGCGGCCTTGGCCTTGTCCTGGTTGGCGACCGCCCAGTCGTTCGCGGCGACCTGACCCTTGATCAGGGCCTCGACGGTGTCCGGGTGCTCCTTGAGGAACTTGGTGGACACGATCAGGTCCGTGGTGACGAACTTGCCCTCCGGCCACAGCGTGCGCTCGTCCACGAGCACCTTGGCGTTGGCCTCGAGCACCAGGCGGGTGGCCCACGGCTCGGGCAGCCAGGCGCCGTCCAGGTCGCCCTTTTGGAACGCGGCGAGGGTCTGCGCGTTGTCGGTCGGCACCACGCTGACGTCGCCCTTGCCCGAGGTGTCCACGCTGTAGCCGTTCTTGGTCAGCCACGCGCGCAGGGCGACGTCCTGGGTGCCGCCGAGTTGCGGCGAGGCGATCTTCTTGCCCTTGAGGTCGGCGGGCCCGTTGATGTTCGGCTTGACCACCAGGGACGCGCCGCCCGAGGTGGCGCCCGCGACGATCCGCAAAAGTTCGCCGTTGGTGCTGGTGAACCCGGAGATCGAGGGGTTCGGGCCGATGTAGGTCGCGTCGATCGAACCGCCCTTGAGCGCCTCGATCGCGGCCGGACCGGCGTTGAACACCTGCGGCTTGATCTCGGTGGTGCCCAACTCCTTCGCGAAGAAGCCCTCGTTCAGCCCGATCAGGGGCGTCGCGTGGGTGACGTTGGCGAAGAAGCCGAGTCGGATCTGCGAGGCCGACGTACCCGCCTTGGCGCCGCCCGCCGTCGCCGGACCCGCGCCCGCGGCCGGCGTGTTCTTCTTGTCGTCCTTCTTGTCCGAGCCGTAGCCGCACGCGGACATGGCGAGCAGCGGCAGAAGGAGGGCGGCGGCGAAGCCGGTACGAATGGATCTGCGGCGGTATTGGCCGAAATGCGTCCCGAAAACGGACATGCGGGGACCTTCCCTCGGGCCCGCGCCGTCGGGCGCGGGCCGGGATGACGTATGTAATGGGCGACGGGCGATGCCGGAAACAGGGCTGACGGAGCGTCAAAAGCGGGTGGTCACACCCGCGTTCGGATCAGCCGGAACATCGACCCGGCGCGGCGAACGCGGCGCCGGCCATGCCGGCGGTGAGCGTCGAGCCGTCGGCCTCGTCGATCAGCAGGAAGGAACCGGTACGGCGGCCGACGGCGTAGTCGTCGAGCGCGAGCGGCTGGGCGGTGCGCAGGACCACGCGCGCGATGTCGTTGGCGCGCAGTTCGGTCGGGTGCTGCTCGTGGCCGAGTTCGCCGTCGATCGGCGCGTCCAGGTCGAGCCGGTAGGCGATGTCCTTGACGATCGCCTTGACCGTGCGGGTGGTGTGCTTGAGCAGCACCCGGTCGCCGGTGCGCAGCGGCCGGTCGGCGACGTGGCACACGGTCGCCTCCACGTCCTGGGTCGGGGTGGGCGCCTCGTCGATCGGCGCGATCAGGTCCCCGCGCGAGACGTCCACGTCGTCGGCGAGCCGCAGGGTGACCGACTCGCCCTGCCGGGCCTGCCGGACCGGGACGCCGAGCCGGTCGATGCCGGCGATCGTGGTGCGCTGCCCCGACGGCAGCACCACCACCTCGTCGTCCTCGTGGAACACGCCGGAGGCGATCTGCCCGGCGTAGCCCCGGTAGTCGCGGTACTCGTCGTCGGACTGGGGCCGCAGCACGTACTGCACGGGAAAGCGCGCGGGCTCCTGCGTCGGGTCGGTCTCGACCGGCACCGTCTCCAGGTATTCCAGCAGCGTCGGCCCGGAGAACCAGTCCATGTGCGAACTGGGGTCCACCACGTTGTCCCCGCGCAGCGCGGACACCGGGATCGAGCGCACGTCCGGCACCCCGAGCGCCTTCGCGTATGCGGTGAAGGTGTTGGCGACCTCGGCGAAGCGCTCCTCGCTGTAGTCGACCAGGTCCATCTTGTTGACCGCGAGCACCACGTGCGGCACCCGCAGCAGCGCCGCCACCGCCGCGTGCCGCCGGGTCTGTTCGACGACGCCGTTGCGCGCGTCGACCAGCACCACGGCCAGCTCCGCCGTGGAGGCGCCGGTGACCATGTTGCGCGTGTACTGCACGTGCCCCGGGGTGTCGGCGAGGATGAACCGGCGCCGGGCGGTGGCGAAGTAGCGGTAGGCGACGTCGATGGTGATGCCCTGCTCGCGCTCCGCCCGCAGGCCGTCGGTGAGCAGCGCGAGGTCGGCCTCCTCCTGGCCGCGCTCGTTGCTGACCCGGGTCACCGCCTCCAACTGGTCGCTCAGCACCGACTTCGAGTCGTGCAGCAGCCGGCCCACCAGGGTCGACTTGCCGTCGTCGACGGAGCCCGCGGTGGCCAGTCGGAGCAGGCCCACACGATCGTCGACGGCCGCGCCGGCCGTCGGGGAAATCTCGGACGTCCCACTCATGACTAGAAGTACCCCTCGCGCTTGCGGTCCTCCATCGCGGCCTCGGACATCTTGTCGTCCGCGCGCGTGGCACCTCGTTCGGTCAGCCTGCTCACCGCGATCTCGGCGATGACGTCCGCCACCGTGGCGGCGGGGGAGTCGACGGCACCGGTACAGCTCATGTCGCCGACCGTGCGGTAGCGCACCACGCGCCGCACGACCGCCTCGTCGGCCCGGGGTCCGCCCCACTCGCCGGGGGAGAGCCACATGCCGTTGCGCTCGAAGACCTCGCGCTCGTGCGAGAAGTAGATCCGCGGCAGCGCGATCTTCTCCCGCTCGATGTACTGCCACACGTCCAGCTCGGTCCAGTTCGAGATCGGGAACACCCGCACGTGCTCGCCGACGCGGTGCCGGCCGTTGTACAGCTGCCACAACTCGGGCCGCTGGCGCCGCGGGTCCCACGCGCCGAACTCGTCGCGCAGCGAGAACACCCGCTCCTTGGCCCGGGCCTTCTCCTCGTCGCGCCGGCCGCCGCCGAACACCGCGTCGAAGCGGTGCGACTCGATCGCCTCCAGGAGCGGCACCGTCTGCAGCGGGTTGCGGGTGCCGTCGGGGCGCTCGCGCAGCCGGCCGTTGTCGATGAACTCCTGCACGTTCGCCACGTGCAGCCGCAGGTGGTGCTCGGCGACCACGTTGTCGCGGTATTCGATGACCTCGGGGAAGTTGTGCCCGGTATCGACGTGCAGGAGCGCGAAGGGCACCTGCGCCGGCCAGAAGGCCTTGCGCGCCAGGTGCAGCATGACGATCGAGTCCTTGCCGCCGGAGAACAGGATGACCGGCTTCTCGAACTCGCCCGCCACCTCGCGGAAGATGTGCACGGACTCGGCTTCCAACGCGTCCAGGTGGGTCAGGGCTCCGGGTGCGGTGCCCTTGTCGATCGTCGTGGTCACGCCAACCCCTCCTTCGTCTTCGTCGAGCACGGTGCCGTGGTGCGTATCGGGCCGGTCATGCGTGGATCCCGCACTCGGTCTTGCCCAGGCCCGCCCAGCGGCCGGCGCGGGCGTCCTCGCCGGGGGCGACCCTGCGGGTGCAGGGCGCGCAGCCGATCGAGGCGTAGCCGTCCATCAGGAGCGGGTTGGTCAGCACGCCGTGCTCGGCGATGTAGGCCTCCACGTCGTCCTGGGTCCAGCGCGCGATCGGGGCGATCTTGACCTTGCGCCGACGCGCGTCCCAGGAGACGACCGGGGTGTTCGCCCGGCTCGGCGAGTCGTCCCGGCGCAGGCCCGTGGCCCACGCGCGGTAGTCGGTCAGGGCCCGCTCCAGCGGCGCCACCTTGCGCATCGCGCAACACGCGTCGGGGTCGCGATCGTGCAGCGCGGGGCCGTACTTCGCGTCCTGCTCGACGACGGTCAGCTCCGGGTGCACGGTGATCACGTTCACGTCGTAGACCGCCTCGACCGCGTCGCGCGTGCCGATCGTCTCCGGGAAGTGGTAGCCCGTGTCGAGGAAGACCACGTCCACCCCGGGGGCGACCTTCGAGGCCAGATGCGCCACCACGGCGTCCTCCATCGAGGAGGTCACGCACCAGGCCGGGCCGAACTGCTCGTGCGTCCAGGCCAGGATCTCGGACGCGGTCGCGTCCTCCAGTTCGAGCGCCGCCCGGCCGGCGAGCGCTTCGAGGTCGGTGCTCTCGGTGACGGTCATCGGCCCTCCTCGTGTGCGATCGACTGGTGCGTGTGGGTGGCGAGCGGCTCGGTGCCGGGCCCGGCGGGGCTCTGCGTCCCGTCGCCGCCATGCTTCTCGGGGCTGTGCCGGGTCGGGAAGACCAGGCCGAGGAACTTCAGCGAGAACGCCCGCCGGCAGGCCGAGCACAACCAGGTCCCGTGACCCTCCTCGTGCGGGCGCAGGTCCTCGTCGCCGCAGAAGGGGCAGTAGAACGGCACGGCCCGTTGGCCCGGCTCGGCACCGCCGGCGGCGCTCACGACAGGTCCGTGTCGGTCGCGCGCAGGGCCCACTGGGCGAAGCGCTCGCCCTCGCCGCGCTGTTCCTCGAAACGACGCAGCACCCGCTCGATGTAGTCGGCCAGTTCGGCCGAGGTCACCTTGAGGCCGCGGATCTTGCGGCCGAAGCCGGGGTCCAGGCCCAGGCCGCCGCCCAGGTGCACCTGGTAGCCCTCGACCTGCTCGCCGTTCTCGTCCAGGACCAACTGGCCCTTGAGGCCGAAGTCGGCGACCTGGATGCGCGCGCAGGCGTTCGGGCAGCCGTTGATGTTGATGGTGATGGGCTGGTCGAACTCCGGGAGCCGCTGCTCCAGTTCGTCGATCAGCGTGATCCCGCGGCCCTTGGTCTCCACGATCGCCAGCTTGCAGAACTCGATGCCGGTGCAGGCCATCGTGCCGCGCCGGAAGGGGCTCGGGTCCACCCGCAGGCCCAGCGCCTCCAGACCCTCCTTGAGCGAGGCCACCTTGTCCTCGGCGACGTCCAGGATGAGCATCTTCTGCTCGACCGTGGTGCGCACCCGGTCCGACCCGTGCCGCTCGGCCAGGTCGGCGATCTTGCCCAGCGTGGCTCCGTCCACCCGGCCCACACGCGGGGCGAAGCCGACGTAGAAGCCGCCGCCCTTTTGCGGACGCACGCCGACGTGGTCGCGCCACACCTGCGCGGGCGCGTCCGGCGCGGGGCCGTCGATCAGCTTGCGCTCCAGGTATTCGCTCTCCAGCACCTCGCGGAAGCGCTCCGGCCCCCAGTCGGCGACCAGGAACTTCAGCCGCGCGCGGTTGCGCAGCCGGCGGTAGCCGTAGTCGCGGAAGATCGAGATGACGCCCTCCCAGACCTGCGGCACCTCCTCCAGCGGCACCCAGGCGCCCAGTCGCACCGCGAGCTTGGGGTTGGTGGACAGCCCCCCGCCGACCCAGACGTCGAAGCCCGGACCGAACTCGGGGTGCACGACACCCACGAAGGAGACGTCGTTGATCTCGTGCGCGACGTCGAGCAGCGGCGACCCGGAGATGGCGGTCTTGAACTTGCGCGGCAGGTTGGAGTATTCGGGCTTGCCGATGTAGAGCCGGTTGATCTCGTCGATGGCCCAGGTGCCGTCGATGATCTCTTCCTCGGCGATGCCGGCCACCGGGGAGCCGAGCACCACGCGCGGGGTGTCGCCGCACGCCTCGGTCGTGGACAGGCCCACGCCCTCCAGGATGCGCCAGATCTGCGGGACGTCCTCGATCCGGATCCAGTGGAACTGCACGTTCTGCCGGTCGGTGATGTCGGCCGTGCCGCGCGCGAACCGCTCGGAGACCTCGGCGACGGCGCGCAGTTGGGCCAGGTTCAGCCGGCCGCCGTCGATCCGCACGCGCAGCATGAAGTATTCGTCGTCCAGCTCGTGGGGCTCCAGCACGCCGGTCTTGCCGCCGTCGATCCCGGGCTTGCGCTGCGTGTACAGGCCCCACCACCGCATGCGTCCGCGCAGGTCGTTGGGGTCGATGGAGGCGAAGCCGCGGTGGGCGTAGACGTTCTCGATGCGGGCGCGCACATTGAGACCGTCGTCGTCCTTCTTGAACTGCTCGTTGCCGTTGAGCGGTTCACGATGGCCGAGGGCCCACTGACCCTCGCCGCGATGGCGAGCGGTCTTGCGGGCGCGGGGACCGCTGCCGGCGGTGTCGGTAGTGGCGGCCATGGGGAGCGTCCTCCGGGCGGATCGGTGGGGGACGCACGGTGGGGCATCCGGCCGCACCCTCGCCGGACCGGCCGTGAGAGTCGTGGTGCCGGTGCGACCGCGCGCCCGGCAGGCTGATGCGGCGGGCGGGTCGTCAGACCGGCGAACAGACGGCGCTGGACATGCGTCCGAGGTCGACGTGGAGTCGACCTACGAGGGCAATACCGGCGCGAGACATGTCGCAAAGATTGACATGGAGCCAGATAGCCGTCCATCGGTGTCCGGGATGCGAACAGCCATCTCATATGATGAACGCCTCTGCCCAGCATATGGGATGGGGTGATCTTTCGCGGTCGGCCGCGGCATGGATCGTCGCCGCGGTTGGTTACGGTACGGGTGGTCGGATTCCGCACCCCCGGGCGGTATCACGACCCACGCACCACAGTGGACGAGGAGCTGATCGGTATGCCAGGCGAGGTTCTGGGTGTGCCTCGGCGCAGAACGCGCTCCGTTTGTGTGGTCGAGGCCGGCGCCGCGCCCCCCGCCGAGCGGCCCGAGCCGCGGCGCGAGGAGGCGGTCGAGACGCTGCGCTACGCGCTCAACGGCTTCCTGTCCGCGATCCGCGCCGACCGCGCCGGGCGGGCCGGTTCGATCGACGCCGATGCCGACGCCGCCCGCTACCGCCTGCTCGCGACGCTCGCCGACGAACTCGACCTGGACAACGACCGGCTGGGCCGGGTGCTCGGGCTGCCCCCGGCCGCGGTGCGCGACCTGCTCGACGTACACGGGCGCGAGGGCCTGGTCGAGGCGGTGCGGGCCGGGCGCGGGCGGGGCGGCTCGGTGGCTCGGCTCACCCCCGCCGGGCGGCGCGAGCTGTACCGGCTCGACGCGCTGTTCCGGGAGAGCTGGGAGAGCGCTTTCGCCGACCTTCCGGCCGAGGAACTGCGGACCGCGGCCAGGGTGCTCAGCCGGCTTTCCGGGGTGCTGATCCCGAGCCGCTGACCAGCGCGGACCGCTCCGCGCAGCGGTCCGGCGCGGCACCGCGCGCCGAGGGTGTCACACCCGGACGACGACTTGGCGAATGGCGGGCCTTCGGCCGGATACCTTAAAGGGGTGGCAGCGGACTACCAACAACGACCTCGCCTGCGAGGGGCCGGTCGCATCCGGTTGCGGAGCGCACTGTGGCGGATACTCCGCGAAACGGTGATCTCCTGCTTCAACCACCGGGTGACCGGCCTCGCCGCCGAGGCCGGGTTCTTCATGCTGCTGTCCCTGCCCCCGCTGCTGCTCGGCCTGGCCGGCACCGTCGGCTACCTGCACGGTCTGATCGGCGGCAGTACCGTCAACGACCTCAAGGCCGACATCATCAAGGCCTCCGGTTCGGTGCTCTCCGACAAGAGCATCGACCAGGTGGTCGTCCCGCTGGTCAACGACGTCTTCGACGCCGGCCGCGCGGACATCGTCTCGGCCGGCTTCCTGATCGCGCTGTGGTCCGGCTCGCGGGCGCTCAACGTCTACGTCGACACCATCACGATCATGTACGGCCTGTCCGGCAAGCGCGGCATCGTGCGCACCCGCCTGTTGTCCTTCACGTTGTACGTGGTCGGGCTGCTGCTCGGCATGTTCCTGATCCCGCTGCTGGTGGCCGGCCCGGAGCTGGTGGTCAAGGCGTTCCCGCACTTCGAGGGAACGGTGCACATCCTCTATTGGCCCGTCCTGGTGGTGCTCTCGGTCTGCTTCCTGACCTCGCTCTACCACGTGTCGGTACCGGTGCGAACGCCGTGGCGCGAGGACATACCGGGGGCGCTGGTCGCGCTGCTGCTGTGCATCGTGGGCAGCTTCCTGCTCCGGGTATACCTGGCCACCACCATCGACGGGCCCACCGTCTACGGCTCGCTCGCGGCCCCGGTCGCGGTGATGGTGTGGATGTACTTCGCGGCCATGGCGGTGTTGATCGGCGCCGCCGTCAACGCCGCGATCGACCAGGTGTGGCCGAGCCAGGAGACCGCACAGGCCCGCGCGGAGCGGGACAAGGAGAAGGCCGCCGAGGAGATCGCCGCCGCGATGGAGCACCTGCGCTCGGGGCGGCACCGGGGCACTCCCGGCGACTGGACGCCCGCGGGCGAGCACGACGAGATGGAGGACACCGTCATCCACGGCGAACTCCCCGACCTCGGCGAGCCGCCGTCGGAGTTCCCCGAGCGCTGGGCGATCCACGCGCGCGACGCCAAACGCGGCGACGCGGGCACGGTCAACGGCCGGGCCAACGGCGCCCGGCGGGCGGGCGAGCCGCAGAACCGCATGCCGTCCCGGCCGCCGCGCCCGCCGGGGCCGCCGCCCACCAACGGCCAGCCGCCCGGCCTGCACATGCCCGCGGGCCAGGAGTTGCCCGGCCTGCCGCTGGACGACACCGCGTGGCCGCCGCGCCCGACCCGACCGGTGGTCGGCGAGCAGGAACACGCTCGACGCGAGCGTCCGTGATGGCCTAGGATTTTCCGAGCGGCCCACGGGCCGCGGCAAGCGGTGCCCGGAGCGCGGCCCAGAGCCGCACGAGACAGGTGGGAGGTGGATGTCGTGACCACGACCTTGATGACGGTCGCCCGGACGGGCTGGACCTCATATCCCACCCCCATTCCCAGGACCCGCACCGCGTAGCCGCACCACGTCGTTCGTCGTGACGGCGCGCAGGTCGGCGGATCCGCCCCTCGAAGGGCCACCGGCTTGTCTTCCCAAAAGCACACCCGTTCCTCCTCTTCTTCCCTCCCGACCTCCGACGTGCTCGCCGCCTATGGCTGGGACGCGGAGCGGGACAGTGAATTCGCCCCCTACCTCGGGCACGGCCTGATCCCCGGCCGGATCGCCCGGGTGGACCGCTCGTTGTGCGAGGTGGTCACCGCCGACGGCACCGTGCGTGCCGCGCACGGCGGCGGCGACCTGCCCTGCACCGGCGACTGGGCGGTCCTGGACATCCCCGACGACGGTCGCGAACCGTTCGTCGCCGCGCTGTTGACCCGGCGTACGTCCCTGGTGCGCTCGCAGGCGTCCGGGCGCTCGGCGGGTCAGGTCCTCGCGGTCAACGTCGACCTGATCGGCGCCGTCGTCCCGCTGGACACGCCGCCCGACCTCGGCCGGCTGGAGCGGTTGCTCACCCTCGCGTGGGAGAGCGGCGCCCGGCCGCTGGTCATCCTCACCAAGGCCGACCTCGCGGCCGACGCCGACGATCTGCGCGCGGACGTCGAGGCGGTCGCGATGGGCGTCGACGTGGTCGTCGCCAGCACCGTCACCGGTGCGGGCCTGGACGTCCTGGACGCGTACACCGCCGGGCGGACGGTCGCCCTGATCGGCACCTCCGGCGCGGGCAAGTCCACCCTCGCCAACGCGCTCGCGGGCACCGAGGTGACCGCGGTCCAGGCGGTGCGCGGCGACGGCAAGGGCCGACACACCACCACTTGGCGCGAGTTGGTGCCGCTGCCCAACGGCGGTGTGCTCGTGGACACCCCGGGGATGCGCGGGGTGGGCATGTACGACGTCGGCGAGGGGCTGGACCGCACCTTCTCCGACATCGACGCACTGGTGGCCGACTGCCGGTTCGCCGACTGCACGCACGACAGCGAACCGGGCTGCGCCGTGCTCGCCGCGATCGAGGCGGGCGAACTCCCGCAGCGCCGTCTGGACAGCTATCGCAAGCTGCTTCGGGAGGCCCGGTGGATGGCCTCGCGCGAGGACCACCGCATCCGGGCCGAACGCGCCCGGGAGTGGAAGATGATCCACAAGGAGATGCGCCGCTCGCCGTCGCCGAAGAAGTGACCCCGGGTCGGGGCGGGCGCGGGCCCGCCCCGACCGCCGGTCAGCGCGGTCGCCGAGCAGGCCGCGCGGCCGGTACCGGGTCGTAGCCGCCGTTGCCGGGCCGGCAGCGCAGCAGTCGGCGAGCGGTCAGGTATGTACCGCGGAGCGCGCCGTGGCGGTGCAGCGCCCGTTTGCCGTAGGTCGAACAGGTGGGCGTGAAGGTACAACACGGCGCGGTCTTCGGGCTGATCTCGGCGCGGTAGCGGTCGACGGCGGCACCGAGGCGGCGGGCGGGCGAGCCGGCGCGCGGGCGGAGCAGGCTCGTGAGCGTGATCCACATCAGGCGGAGCGAGAGCAGGTTGAGCAGGCAGGGGTCGCAGCCGCAGCCGTCGCCTCCACCGCTGCCGCCGCGACCGCCACCTCCGCCGCGGCCGCCGCCTCCTCCTCCTCCTCCTCCTCCTCCTCCGCCACCGCCACCTCCGCCGAAGCAGCCGCCGCCCCCGCCGCCGCCCCCGCCGCCGCCACCTCCACCGGAGCCGCCTGCGCCGTCGCCTCCGCCGCCGCCCCCGGGCAGGTCGCCCAGGCTCTCGCCGGCGCCCTCGGCGAGGTCCTCGCGCCGCTCGCGCCGGCGGCGGGCCTCCTCCTCCTGTTCGAGGCGGCGACGGCGCTCCTCGGGCGTCTCGTCGCTCGGGCCCGTCGCCCCCGCGAAGAGGGGATGCGGTTCGGGCGGCGGCTGGGTCATGGTGGTGCTCCCCCGTGTTCCGGATCTATGTTCGGGGCAATCTATCGGGACCCGTTCGACACCGCTCGGGTCTGTCGAACGGCACCCAGGAGGCACCAGGCATGGCCAAGGCACCCGCGTTCGACCCGGCCGACCCGCTCGGCATCGACGACCTGCTCGATGCCGAGGATCGGGCGATCCGGGACACCGTGCGGCGGTTCTGCGCCGACCATGTCACGCCCTACGTGGCGGACTGGTTCGAGCGCGGCGAACTGCCCTCGGTGCGCGAACTCGCGCGCGGCCTCGGCGGGATCGGGGTGCTCGGGATGACCCTGGACGGCTACGGCTGTGCCGGGACCAGTGCCGTGCAGTACGGCCTGGCCTGCCTGGAATTGGAGGCGTGCGACTCGGGGCTGCGTTCGCTGGTGTCGGTGCAGGGATCGCTGGCGATGTACGCCATCCACCGCTTCGGGAGCGAGGAGCACCGGCAGACCTGGCTGCCCCGGATGGCCGCCGGCGAGGTGCTCGGCTGCTTCGGCCTGACCGAGCCCGACCACGGCTCGGACCCGGCGTCGATGCGTACCCACGCCAAGCGGGACGGCGACGACTGGGTGCTCAACGGGCGCAAGATGTGGATCACCAACGGCTCGGTGGCCGAGGTCGCGGTGATCTGGGCGCGCACCGAGGAGGGCGTGCGCGGTTTTGTGGTGCCCACCGACACCCCCGGGTTCGCGGCCGTCGACATCCGGCACAAGATGTCCCTGCGGGCCTCGATCACCAGCGAGTTGACGCTGGACGACGTGCGGTTGCCGGCCGACGCGGTGTTGCCCGACGTGGTGGGCCTGCGCGGTCCGCTGAGCTGTCTGGGCGAGGCCCGCTACGGCATCGTGTGGGGATCGGTCGGCGCGGCGCGCTCCTGCTTCGAGTCGGCGCTGGACTACGCCCGCACCCGGGAGCAGTTCGGCCGGCCGATCGGCGCGTTCCAGTTGACCCAGGCCAAGTTGGCCGACATGGCGGTGGAGATCGGCAAGGCGCAGTTGCTCGCGCTGCACCTGGGGCGGCGCAAGGACGCGGGCGGGGTGCGGCCGGAGCAGATCAGCTTCGGCAAGCTCAACAACGTCCGCGAGGCGATCGGGATCGCCCGCAGCGCGCGCACCATCCTGGGCGCGAACGGCATCTCGCTGGAGTATCCGGTCATCCGGCACATGAACAACTTGGAATCGGTGTTGACCTACGAGGGCACCTCCGAGATGCACACGCTGGTGATCGGCAAGGCGCTGACCGGTCTGGACGCCTTCCACTGAGCGGGCGCGTGCGCTCGCGCCGGGGCTGCTAGGCGTGCGCGTCCGGGTCCAGGGTGACCCGGATGCTCTTGCCGGGGCCGCTGGGCAGCACGTCGATCCGGCCGCCGAGTTCGGCCACCATCAGTTTCACGATCATCAGACCGCGCCCGTCCTCGGACTCCGGCCCCGTCTCCAGGAGCGCGTGCGGGCGGAAGGGGTGTCCGTCGGCGACCTCGAGGCGGATCTCGGCGCCGCCGTGCGCCGCGGTGATCCGGACCCGGTCGGTGCGGATCGCCGCGTGACGGACCGCGTTGGACGTCAGTTCGGTGGCGATCAGGAGCAGTGTGTCGACCAGTTCCTCGGCGATCCCCCAGCCGTGTAACAGGTCGCGCAGGCGGTGCCGGACCTCCGGTACGCCCGCGACGGTGGGTGCGATGGTCCAGCGCACGAACACCGGGCCGGGCGGGTGTTCGGGATCGGGTTCGCGGTGGTGGTTCGTCGAGCCGCGCCGCTCGTGCCGAGCGCGGGCACGGGCCCGCCCGACGGCGGTCACGGATGACTCCACGAGTGGTACACGACGGGGGGGAGCGTGGGTCGCGGTGGGTGTGGCGCACGTGCGGGGGAGGGCATCCCGGAGTCCTTCGCTTCGTTCGCTGCGGTACGCGGCACTGGCCGGCGTTCGCAGTCTGCGATGGCGAATCGTGCTCATGCGCCGGTTTTCCGGGTGTGATCCGTAATGCTTCGGTAAGCGACGCTTCATCTCGACTTTGGGTTCGCTTCGGAACCTGTTCGGACCCGGGATCAGTCTCCGGTCGAGCGGCGCAGTCGTTTGATCTCACTGCGGTGGTGCTTGTTGCGCAGCCGGCGCTCGCGCATGCCGCGCGTGGGTTTGGTCGGTCGCCGGGGCGGCGGGGGTGGGGCCGTGGCCTCGACCAGGATGTCGGCCAGGCGCCGGGCGGCGGTTTGTCGGTTCATCAGTTGCGAGCGCTGCTCGGACGAGGCCACGGTGAGCACGCCGTCGACCAGACGCCCCTCCAGCCGGCGCAGCGCGCGCTGCTTGAGCACGTCGGGCAGCGCGGTGGTGGCGCCCAGGTCGAAGGACACCTCGGCGCGGCTGTCCGTGGTGTTCACCGACTGTCCGCCGGGGCCGGAGGAACGGGAGAACCGCCACGACAGCTCGGCGGCGGGTATCGCCACGCCGCGAATGTCGAGATCTGTCGTCATACGCACATGATCCCGCGTGGACCCGGTCGGGGGCGACCGGGTTTTTCGGGGTTTTCCCGGGGGCCGCCGGATGCTTTCCCGGCGCGGGACGGCGAGGATCGTGGGATGAGTGCCGACATGAACGCGGAACAGACGCAGGCATACGGTTCCTGGCCCTCGCCGATCACGGCCGAGCGGTTGGTGGAGGGGGCGGCGAGTCCCGGGGAGATCCGGGCCGACGGGGAAGAGGTGTGGTGGGCCGAGGCGCGGCCGACGGAGGGTGGGCGCATCCAATTGGTGCGCCTGCGTCCGGGCGGGGCGCCGGAGGACGTGCTGCCGGAGGGGTTCTCGGCGCGGACCCGGGTGCACGAGTACGGCGGCGCGGCCTGGACGGTGCGGGCCGGCGTGCTGGTCTTCGCGAACTGGACCGACCAGCGGTTGTACCGGCTGGGGCCCGACGACGACGCGCCGGTGGCGATCACCGAAGAGCCGCGGGAGACGGCGGGGCTGCGCTACGCGGACCTCACCCTCGTGCCCGCGGGGCAGTGGGGGGCGGGGGAGTGGCTGGTCGCGGTGCGCGAGAGCCACGAGCCGGCCGCGGTCGAGGCGCACGGAGAGGCGATCAACGAGATCGTCGCCCTGCCGCTGGACGGTACGCAGCCGGCCCGGGTCCTGGTCACCGGGCCGGACTTCGTGTCCTCGCCGCGACCGGCCGCCGACGGCTCGGCGCTGGCCTGGACCCAGTGGTCGCATCCGGACATGCCGTGGGACGCGGCGGAGTTGATGGTCGCCGCGATCGAGGCGGGACCGCGCACGACCGGCGCGCAGGCGGTCGCGGGCGGGGGGCGCGAGTCGGTGGTGCAGCCCGAGTGGGGACCCGACGGGGCGTTGTGGTTCGCCTCGGACCGCACCGGGTGGTGGAACCTGTACCGGGTCGGCGCGGGTGGTCAGGTGGAGGCGGTGGCGCCGGTCGAGGCCGAGATCGGCGGCCCGCAGTGGGTGTTCGGTGAGCGGTACTACGCCTTCCTCGACGACGGCCGGATCGCCTGCACGGTCAACACGGGCGGCTTCGTGCACCTGGGCGTGCTCGACCCGACCCGCCCGGAGGAGCCGCCGACGCGGGTGGAGACCGGGCTGACCTGGTTGTCCGACCTGGCCGCGGTGCCCGGCGGGGTGCTGGTGATCGGGGGCGGTCCGGACGACGAGGACGCGCCGCGCCGGGTTCGGCTCGCGCCCACCGGAGGCACCGCGCTGCAGATCGAACGGCTGCGTCCGGCGCGGGACTTCGACTTCGACGCCCGGTGGTTCAGCCCGCCGCGGCCGATCGAGTTCGACTCGGCGGCCGGGCGGACCGCGCACGCGCTGTTGTACCTGCCGAAGAACCCGCACGCGCAGGCGCCCGCCGGCGCGCTGCCGCCGCTGATCGTCTCCATCCACGGCGGTCCGACCGCGCAGGCGCCGGCGGTGCTCAATCTGCGGATCCAGTACTGGACCAGCCGCGGCTTCGCGGTGGCCGACGTGAACTACGGCGGCAGCACGGGATACGGCCGGGAGTACCGCAACCTGCTGTACGACTCGTGGGGCATCGTCGACGTGGAGGACTGCACGGCGGTGGCCCGGCACCTGGCCGACACCGGTGTCGTGGACGGTACGAAGCTGGCCATCCGCGGTGGTTCGGCGGGCGGCTACACCACGCTGGCCGCACTCGTGGGCAACGACGTCTTCACCGCCGGCGCCAGCCACTTCGGCGTCGCCGACATCGCGGCCCTGGCCCGGCACACGCACAAGTTCGAGTCGCGCTACCTGGACCGCCTGGTCGGCCCGTATCCGCAGGCCGAGGCGGTGTACCGGGCCCGCTCGCCGATCAACCACACCGACGCCCTGTCCAGCCCGCTGGCGGTGTTCCAGGGGCTGGAGGACGAGGTGGTACCGCCGGCCCAGGCCGAGATGATCGTGGCGGCCCTGAAGGAGAAGAAACTCCCCTACGTCTACCTGGCGTTCGAGGGCGAACAACACGGCTTCCGCCGGGCGGAGAACATCATCCGCGCGTTGGAGGCCGAACTCTGGTTCTACGGAAAGGTGTTCGAATTCGTCCCGGCCGACCCGATCGAGGCCCCGCCGGGCGGCGGCTTCTGACCTCCGGGCCGAACGGCCGCCGCCGAACCGCGCACCGCGTGCCGCGGTTCGTCGGCGGCCCGCGTGGCCCGTGGCCGCCGGCCACGGGCTGCCCGGCGCCGCAGCCGCACCACCGTTCGGCGGGGGTGTCCCGGGACCGCATGTTCCGCTCGGGATTCGGAGCGGACGCCTACAGGTACCCTGCGTGAGAGTTTGGATACCTTGCGTTAACGTGCCCTGCTTCGGTGGGAAACACGCGGTGGTCAGGCTGGGTGGACGGGCCGGGGTGGTTTCGGAGGAGGGTGTCGCGTGTTGTTGACGCCGCGGGAGCGGGAGCGGTTGATGGTTTCGTATGCGGCCGACCTGGCGGAGCGGCGGCGGGCTCGGGGGCTGCGGTTGAACTGTCCCGAGGCTACTGCGGTGTTGGCCTCGTTCGTGCTCGAAGGGGCTCGGGACGGGCGGTCCGTGGCGGACCTTCAGGAGGCCGGGCGGCATGTGCTGGGGCGGGACGATGTGATGGACGGGGTGCCGGAGTTGGTCGCCGAGGTGCAGGTGGAGGCGACCTTTCCGGATGGGACGAAGTTGGTCACCGTGCATCGGCCGATTCCGTGAGTGGGGGGCGGCCTCGGCGGTCGTTGGTGCCCGTGGTGCCCGGTGAGGTGTTGTTGGGGGCGGAGCCGATCGTGCTCAATCCCGGGCGGGCCGTGGTGGTGGTGCGGGTGTTGAACACCGGGGACCGGCCCGTGCAGGTGGGGTCGCATTTGCATTTCCCGGCGGCCAACGACGCGTTGGAGTTCGATCGGGACGCGGCCTGGGGGCATCGATTGCATGTGCCGGCCGGGACGGCGGTGCGGTTCGAGCCGGGCGTCGGGCGCGAGGTGGAGTTGGTGCCGCTCGCGGGGGCGCGCGTGGTGCCGGGGCTGCGGGTCGGGCGCGGGGGCGAGTTGGACCGGGAGGGCTCGCGGTGACGACCGTCGATCGGCATCGGTATGCGCTTTTGTACGGGCCTACCACCGGGGATCGCATTCGGTTGGCCGATACCGAGCTCTTGGTGGAGGTGACCGAGGATCTGACGCGGCCGCTGGGGGCTGCCGGGGACGAGGTGATCTTCGGTGGCGGCAAGGTGATTCGCGAGTCGATGGGGCAGTCGCCTCGGACTCGGGCCGAAGGGGCTCCGGATACGGTGATCACCGGGGCGGTGATCCTGGACCACTGGGGCGTGGTCAAGGCCGATGTCGGTGTTCGGGACGGGCGGGTCTGCGGGATCGGGAAGGCCGGCAACCCCGACACGATGGACGGGGTGCATCCCGATCTGGTGATCGGGCCGTCGACCGAGGTCATCGCCGGGAATGGACGCATCCTGACGGCCGGTGCCGTGGACTGCCATGTGCATCTGATCTCGCCGACGCAGTTTCCCGAGGCGTTGTCCGCCGGGGTGACCACGATGGTCGCCGGGGGGACCGGGCCGGCCGAGGGGTCGAAGGCGACCACCGTCACGCCCGGTGCGTGGCATCTGGCCCGCATGCTGGAGGCGTTGGACGGCGTACCGATCAACTTCGTGCTTCTCGGCAAGGGCAACACCGTGTCCGAGGAGGCCCTGTGGGAGCAGATCCGGGCCGGCGCCGGCGGGCTCAAGCTGCACGAGGACTGGGGCTCGACCCCGGCCGTGATCGACGCCGCGCTGCGGGTGGCGGACGCGGCCGGGATCCAGGTCGCGCTGCACAGCGACACGCTCAACGAGACCGGTTTCGTCGAGGGCACGCTGGCCGCGATCGACGGGCGGACCATCCACGCCTACCACACCGAGGGCGCGGGCGGCGGCCACGCGCCGGACGTCATCACCGTCGCCGGACTGCCCAACATCCTGCCCTCGTCCACCAATCCGACCCGGCCGCACACCGTCAACACGATCGAGGAACACCTCGACATGCTGATGGTCTGCCACCACCTGAATCCGGCCGTCGCCGAAGACCTGGCGTTCGCCGAATCGCGAATCCGCCCCTCGACCATCGCCGCCGAGGACGTGCTGCACGACCTCGGCGCGATCTCCATGATCGGCTCGGACAGCCAGGCGATGGGCCGAGTCGGCGAGACGGTGCTGCGCACCTGGCAGACCGCGCATGTGAACAAGGTCCGGCGCGGCTCGCTCCCCGGCGACGGGGCCGCGGACAATCTGCGGGCCCGGCGGTATGTGGCCAAGTACACGATCTGCCCGGCGGTCGCCCACGGGCTCGACGACGAGGTCGGCTCGGTCGCCGTCGGCAAGCTCGCCGACCTGGTGTTGTGGGACCCGAGGTTCTTCGGCGTGCGTCCACATCTGGTGGTCAAGGGCGGGGCGATCGCGTGGGCCGCGATGGGCGACGCGAACGCGTCCATCCCGACCCCGCAACCCGTGTTGCCCAGGCCGATGTTCGGCGCCGCGGCGCGCACCGCGGCGGCGACCTCGGTGCATTTCGTGGCGCCGGCGGCACTGGAGGACGGGCTCGCGGGGCGGCTGGATCTCGATCGTCGACTCGTGCCCACCGGCGACGTGCGGGGTCGGGGCAAGTCGGCCATGCCGCTCAATGACGCCATGCCGCGCATCGAGGTCGATCCCGAGACGTTCTCGGTCCGGGTGGACGGCGAGAAGGTGGTCGCCGCGCCGGCCGGAACCCTGCCGATGGCCCAACGTTATTTCCTTTTCTGATTGCTTGTGCTTGCTTCTTGACGGAGGGTCAGGGAAAGCTGACTCACCGTCAGGGCAGCGAGCTGTGACTGCGGTGACCGGCCGGGACCGACATCGACACGTTACGACCAGTAAGAGGTGGTACTCATGGGTGCTGGACTGCTCCTGCTCGGGGATTCACGACTGCCCGCCGGCGGCTACGCGCACTCCGGCGGTCTGGAGAACGCGGTCCTGCGCGGCGAGGTGCACGACCTCGACACGCTCACCGAGTTCCTGCTCGGCAAGCTCTATTCCACCGGCGCGGTACAGGCGGCCTTCGCCGCCGTCGCCGCGCTGACCGCGGGGCCCTACACGCTGCCCGAACACGGGCCCTGGGCCGAACTCGACGCCGAACTCGATGCCCGGACCGCGTCCGCGCCCGCCCGGGCCGCCTCGCGCGCGCAGGGCCGGTCGTTGCGCCGGGTGGTCAAGGCCGCCTGGCCCACCGAGCCGTGGACCGCGCTCGGGGTGTCCCCGCACCACGCGATCGTGCTCGGCGCCGCGGCCACCCGGGCCCGGCTGGACGCGCGCGAGGCGGCCGTGCTGGCCGCCACCAACGTGGTCAACGGGCCCGCCTCCGCCGCGGTGAAACTGCTCTCCCTCGACCCGATCTCGGTCACCGTCGTGCTCGCCGAGATGGCCGGGCACTGCGACCAGGTGGCCGAGGAGGCGGCCGACGCCGCCCGCACCGTGTCCGCCGACGGCGACTGGGACCGGCTGCCCTGCTGGTCCGCCGTGGGCCTGGACGTCTGCCACGAACTGCACGTCCAAGAGGAGGTCGTGCACTTTGCATCGTGACCACACACCCGGCAACGGTGGGCCGTCGGCGCGTCCGCAGCCCTCGGCGCCCGGCTCGCGCGCGTTGCGGATCGGCGTCGGCGGTCCCGTGGGATCCGGCAAGACGGCGCTGGTCGCCGCGCTGTGCCGGGTCCTCGCGGGGCGGTTCTCGCTCGCCGTCGTCACCAACGACATCTACACCACCGAGGACGCCGACTTCCTGCGCGCGGCCGGGGTGTTGGCGGCGGACCGGATCGCCGCGGTACAGACCGGCTGTTGCCCGCACACCGCGGTGCGCGACGACATCAGCGGCAACCTGGACGCGGTCGAGGACCTGGAGGCCGCGCATCCGGACCTGGACCTGGTGCTGATCGAATCCGGCGGGGACAACCTGACCATGACCTTCAGTCGCGGACTGGCCGACGTGCAGATGTTCGTCATCGACGTGTCCGGCGGCGACAAGGTCCCGCGCAAGGGCGGCCCCGGAGTGAGCCGTTCCGACCTGCTGGTGATCAACAAGACCGACATCGCCCCGCAGATCGGCGCCGACCTGGCGGTGATGGACCGGGACGCGGCCCGGATGCGCCCCGGCACCCCCGTGGCCTTCCTGTCGCTGCGCGAGACCCCGGACGCGGACGTGGTCACCGCGTGGGTGCTCGACCGACTCGCCGCCTGGCGGGCCGGCACCCCCGTCCCCGCGGTCCGGGCAGGCGGGTGAGGGCGACCGCCCTGATCCGGGCGGAGGTTCGACACGGCCGCTCGGTGGTAACCCGGCTGCTGGGACAGGTGCCACTGGCGCCGCGCGAGGTGTCCGTCCCCGGGCCGATCCCCGAGGTGGTCCTCGTCGGCGGCGCGGCCGGCCCGATCGGCGGCGACGACCTGGCGGTGCGGGTCGAGGTGGGCCCGGGCGCCCGACTGCGGATCCGGACCGCCGCCGCCGCGGTGGTGCTGATCGGCGACGGCACCCCGGCCCGGCAGCGGGTCGACCTGGTGATCGCCGCCGGCGGTGTCCTCGACTGGTCGCCCGAGCCGGTCGTGGTCGCCGCGCGGGCCACGTTCCACGCCGTCGTGCACGCCGAACTCGACGATGGAGCGCGGCTGTTCGCCCGGGAGACGCTGATCCTGGGCCGGTCCGGCGAACCCTGCGGCGACGTGCTCTCGCGGTGGGACGCGGTGGTGGCCGGGCAGCCGGTGCTGCGTCAGCAGAGCGTGTACGGCCCCGCCGCGCCGCCGGGGTGGCGGGGACCGGCCGGCACCGCCGGCGGGACCGTGGTCGGCACCCGGCTGACCCTGCCCGCACCGGCCGAACCGGCGTCGAGCGCCCCCGGACGCGCGGTGTGCGCGTTGGCCGGGGGCGGCCGACTGATCACGGTGACCGCGGCCGACGCGCCGGCCGCCCACGCCACGCTCGCCGCCGCCGCGGCCCGGGCGGATCAGGTCTCGAGCGCGACCAGTTCGGACCCGGCCGTACCGAGGAGCAGCACCTTGCCGGCCCCCGCCGGGGCGGCGGTCAGGTAGGTCGGCAGCCCGTGCCGCCAGTGCCGTCCGCCGGTGACCGGGTCGAACGCGTACAGCGTGTCGGTGCCGCCGGCATAGGCGGTCCCGTCCACCAGGGCCACCGGACTGGGCACCCGCGCGCCGACGGGCTGCCGCCAGCGCTCCCGACCGGTACGCGCGTCGAGCGCGTACAGCGCGCCGACGTCGGTGGTGTAGACGAGGTTCTCGGTCACCACCGGGACGGTCATGTCCGGGGCGCCCTGGAAACGCCACCGCACCTCGCCGGTCGACACGCTCAGCGCCACCAGCGTGAAGCCCGACACCACGTAGACCAGATCGCCCATCGCGCGCGCCGGGCGGGCGATCGGCGCGTCGAGCCGGGTCGACCACCTCGGCTCCCCGCGATCGTCGCGGATCGCGCCGACCGTGCCGTCGCTGTGGGTCAGGTACAGCAGATCGCCGCCGGTCTCCGAGACGGCCGGCATCACCCCGCCGTGCGGTGTCCCCGCGCTCCACTGCCAACTCTGCGCGCCCTGCGTCATGTCGATGCCCACCACCCGGTCGTCCCGGGTGCCGACCACCAGGGACGAGCCGTACAACACCGGTGCGCCGAGGATCCGGTCGCCGGCGTGCTGCTGCCACAACCGCTCGCCGCTGCTCGGATCGAGCGCGGTGACCTGCCCGGCCACACAGGCCAGGAACATCGCGGTGCCGGAGACCACCGGCTGGGACCACACCATCGACTCGGTCCGCGCCGTCCACAGCGCGACCCCGGTCTCGGTGCCGACGGCCATCACCACGTTGTCCGTCGTGGTGCAGTAGGCGACGTTGTCGAAGACCTGAAGGGTGGTCACCCGGCCCTCGACCGAGCGCCGCCACCGGACCCCGGGCCCCGAGCGACCGTCGCCGGCATAGCGTGCGAAGGCGACGCCGGCGGAGGTCACGGTGGCCGCGGTGAGCGCGAAACCGCCCCCGACGAGCAGACGCCGACGGGTCAGCCCGCGCCCGGTCGGCGGGTCCTCGGCGCGTGCCTCCTGCGGTACGTCGGCGCTGTCGTCCACGCCCGCGGGCACCGTCAGCACGGCCGGCCTCGGGGTGAGCACCCGGTCCACGTCGACCGCCGTCGGGCGCCGCCCGGGATCGGGGTCGAGGCAGCGGCGCAGCAGCGGACCCAGTTCGCCGCAGGACGCCCCGCCCCCGGCCAGGGTGATCAGTGTGCCGAAGGCGTACACGTCCTCCGACGGATCGCCGCCGTCGTCCGTGTCGGCGCGGCCGGCGAACCCGGTCACGCGCGGGCCGTACGGGGTGAGCAGGACCTGGTCCGCACGGAGCCTGCCGTGCACGAGGCCGATCGCGTGCACCCGGGCCAACGCGTCGGCGATACCCGCCGCGACCTCGCGTAACGGCCCCTCGGCGAGTGGGCCGTCGTGGTCGAGCACTTCTTCGAGCGTGCGCACCCCGGGCATCGCCCACGCCCCTTCGGGACCCGTCGACGTGCTTGCTGGAGAGCAGAGTAGGACCTGCGGCACGGCACGGGTAGAGCGGGGAAAAACGATCCGGAAACGGTTCGCGCACCCGCCGCGCGCACACCCACCGCGCGGTCTCGGGACGGTGCCGGTTTCGGGCGGGTAACCGGGATTCGGGCAAAAGAAAAGGAGGCGCCCGGCCAAAGGCGCCTCCTTCGCGAACCGCACAGCGTTTCGCGAGCGGCACGATCATAACCCGACGGCGCCCGAAGTCCCGCCCCGCCCACCGCCCCGCCCGCCTGCCCTGTCCGGTGCTCCGCCCGTCGCTCCGCCTTGACCCGTCAGTCTCCCGCCGTGGCGAGCGCGTCGTCCCACACCCGGTGCCAGTGCGCCACCGCCGACTCGCCCATGCCCACGACCATCGTCGGCAGCCCCGCGTCGAACCCGCGCTGGCAGGACTCGGCCCCCGGGAAGTCCTCGGTGACGAGCACCCGCTTGTTGGTCTCGTGGTTGGCCCCGGCGGTGGCGATGCTCTGCTCGCCGAGCGGCTCCCAGGTGCCCTCGGTCATGTGCACGACCGACCGGTTCGGCCGATCGCCCGGGTAGATCCGCAACATCGTGGTGCTCAGCGGGCTCTCGATCAACACGGTCGAGGGCAGCACGGTCTGGACGTTGACCATCGGCAGCCGCGCGGGCCAGGACTCCTCGGGCACCTCGGCCAGCTGCTCGAAGCCGACGATGGGCACCGCGAAGCGGGTGTGCGGTCCCCACGTGTCGACGATGCCGTGGTTGAGCACGATGCCGTCGATCGTCGCGGTGTGCAGGAACGGTACGTGGTAGGCCTCGACGTTGACGTCGACGGTGAGCTTCCAGTTGCAGTCGAGTTCGAACCGCTCGCTCACCACCGCCCGGGTCCGGTCGTAGGGGAAACCGGCGTAGGCGTCGGCGAGTTCGTCAAGTGCGCCGGCCACCTCGACCTCCGGTCGCAGGCCCACCACGACCAGGCCCGCGGACAGCGCGACCGGCAGCCGGCGCAGACCGAACTCTTTCGGGTCGATGCCGGGGAACTGCGGACGCGAGGGCAGGCCGGTCAGCTCGCCGCCGTTGCCGAACGTCCACCCGTGGTAGCCGCAGCGGAACCGCTGCGCGCTGCCGCAACCGGTCCCGGACAGCCCCTCCGGTTCGGGCACGTCCCGGCTGACCCGCATCCCCCGGTGGGTGCACGCGTCCAGGAACGCGTGCAGCTCACCGTCGCGGTCGCGGGTGACCAGGACCGGCACGCCGTCCACGTCGCGCGCGATGAAGTCGCCCGGCTCGGCCACCTCACCCGCCCATCCGATCACCTGCGGCGTGCGTCGGAACAACACCTCGCGCTCGCGGGCGTGCCGGACCGGATCGGTGAAGGCCGAGCCGTCCAGGACGACGGGGGCCGCGCCCAGGTCGAGCGTGCGGTGGGTGATGTGCTCGATGATGCGCCGCCCGGTGGCGACCACGTCCCGGTGCTTCAAGGGGTGACTCCGTTGTCCCGTAGGGGTGAATGTCCGCGACGGGTGGGCGTCCGTGCTCCGACCTCGTCTCTGTTACACCGTTACATTGTTGGTCGGGGGCGATACCCCGTCAATGTCCGGCGAGGCGATGTGGTGTCATCGGGGGGCAATCGCACGTGGAGGTCAGCACCATGCCCGGCCGGGTCGAGAACGTTGGCTATGACATCGCGGGTACGACCCTGTCGGGTCTGCTCGCCCGACCCGAGGCCGGCGTCCGCCCGCGCGGGCTGATCCTGGCGATCCACGGCGGCGGCTCCCGCGCCGCCTACTGGCATCGCGACGGCGCCCCCGACGGCTCGCTCCTGCTGCTCGGCGCGGCGCTCGGCTGGACCGTGCTGGCGATCGACCGCCCCGGGTACGGCGCGTCCGCGGGCCTGGACCGGGCCCGCCAGGGGCTGGACGCGCAGGCGGATGCCCTGTTCGCCCTCATCGAGGAGTCGACGGCGGGGGCGCTCGACGCGGCGCCGGACCCCGGGCAGGCCCCGGCCGCCGGCGCCGACCCCGACCCGGCGGCCACCGTCGAACCCGTCGAGCCGGCCGAGCCGGCGCGCCCGCCCGTGTTCGTCGTCGCGCACTCGATGGGCGCGGTCCTGGCGCTGCGCATGGGCGCCGACAAGCGCGGCCACGATCTGCTCGGCCTGGCCGTCGCGGGCGTGCCGCTGCGGTACACCCCCGCCCGACTCGCCGAGTTCGCCGCCGTCCCCACCGACGGCGACTTCGTCCCCTCGACCGGAGGCGCCGCCCCGGACGCCTTCTTCGGGCCGCCGGGGTCCTACGATCCCGCGCTGTTGACCCGGGCGGGCCGGGTGGTGGCGCCGGTGCCGATGGCCGAGTTCGTGGATGTGCGGGAGAGCCCGAACACGCTGCCGGACGTGCTCGTGAGGGTGACGCCGGCGGTGCACTGGACCGTCGCCGAGTTCGAGCGGTCCCACCCGTCGGGGCCCGAAGTACCGGCCCTGGCACGGGAATCGCTGCGCCGGGCGCGCGCGGTGGAGACGTACACCCAGCGCGGCGTGGGGCACAACATCAGCCTCCACCACGCCGCGCGTGCCTATCACCTGCGGGTGTTGGCCTTCGCCGAGGAGTGCCTGCTCGCGGTCGCCGGACCGACCGCCCGCTGAGCCGGCCCGGGCCGGTGTGCGGCCCGGGCGCGGCTACGGTGCGTCGGGCAGGGTGAACCACACCACCTTCCCCGGCGGGAGTCGGTCGGCGCCCCACGCGTGGGCCAGCGCGTCGATCATCCGCAGCCCTCGGCCCGATTCCTCGTCCCAGTCGCCGACCCGGGCGATCGGCATGCGCGGCGACGAGTCGCGCACCTCCACCCGCAGCAGGTCGCCGTCGTGCAGCAGGGTGAGCGCGTGCCAGGCGCCGGGCCCGACGTGCACGAGCACGTTGGTCAGCAGTTCGGTCAGCAACACCTCTGCGACGTCGGCCAATGCGGCCAGGCCCCAGTCGTGCAGGACCTTGCCGGTGGTGCGGCGGGCGCTGCCCACCGCCGGTGCCGAGGCGGCCAGTTGAACGCAATAGTGACGGACGTCCTCCGCCATCACCGGCATGTCGACCTCCGGACGTGCGGCAGGGGGTCGCACGATCCGGAACACGCACCCAGAGCGACCCGTTGACAACAGTAAGTCATGGCCGGCGTGGAGTGTGCCCGGCCGACAACGAGTGTGCAACTCCCACTCTTGGATGCACGGGAAGATTCCGGTAGTAACCACACTTCCACGCTCAGTAGGGCACACTGTCCCCCGATCGGACGCGCCGACGTTCCGGTTCGGTGCGTCAACAGCGTGTACATGGAGGTGCGGCGTGGCCATGGCGCCCAATCCGACCGTTCGGCAGCGCAGGCTCGGGACCGAGCTGCGCCGGTTGCGCGAAGCGCGCGGCCTGAGCCTCGAAGACGTCGCCGTACGTCTGGAGTGCTCGGATTCCAAGGTCAGTCGGATCGAGTTGGGGCGCAGCGGGGTACGACCGGTGGACCTGCGGATCCTCCTCGACCTGTACGAGGTCGCGGACGAGCGGGAGCGGGATTCGCTGCTCACCCTGGCCCGCGAGGCCAAGAAGCGCGGCTGGTGGCACAGCTATTCGTCGATCCTGCCCAGCTCCTACGCCGAGCTGCTCAGCCTGGAGGCCGAGTCGTCGGGCATGCGCGGATTCGAACTCTCGCTCATTCCGGGCCTGTTGCAGACGCCCGACTACGTGCGGGCGGTGATCGCGGCGGTCCGCGACGACATGCCGGCCGAGCAGGTGGACATGCTGGTGCGGGTGCGTCAGGAGCGACAGGCGGTGCTCGACCGGGTCGGCGCGCAGGGCGAGGCGACGTTTCGGCTCAGCGTGGTGATCTCCGAGTCGGTGCTGCGCACGGTGGTGGGCGGGCGCGAGACGATGCGGGCCCAGTTGGAGCATCTGATGGCCGCCGCGGCCCGGCCGCACGTGCGGTTGCAGATCCTTCCGTTCGCCGCCGGCGCACACCCCGCGATCGAGGGTTCATTCGCGATCATCGGATTCCCCGAACTTTCCGATCTGGATGTGGTCGTCCTCGACACGCATACGAGTAGCCTCTATCTCGAGGAGCCCGAACACGTCAGTGTCTATGAGCGGATGTTTGAGGACATCCGCGCGGCCGCACTGTCGTACGGTGAATCCTTGTCCATGATCGAGCTCACAGCAAAGGAATTGTCTTGAGCAACACAAAGCAGGGATCGCATTTCCCGTTCGTTTCCCAAGAGGCTGCGATCGATTCCCACTCCGATGGGAAAGTCGCAGGTCACGAGGTTGCTACCGGCTACGCCTGGCGGCGCAGCACCTACAGCGGGGCCACCAGCAATTGCGTCGAGACGGCCCCCGACACCGACGCCGTCCTGGTGCGCGACTCGAAAGTTGCCGCCGGTCCGGTCCTCGAACTGGAATCCGGTGCGTGGCAAACGTTTATCGGTCGTATCGGCGCCTGAGTCGGATCCGATCCGATACCGAACGGTTGATTTGTTCGGGGCGCTCACTCCTCCGAGTGGGAATTAATCCCACGAAAGAGTGAATTCTCCAGATGATCGTCCCGGGTTCCCGTGCCCCGGGGCGCTCCCAAAGCGCAACTCTCCGTCGCCGACCCCCACCGCGCTCCGCGCGCCGCCGGCCGACACCCCCGGGCGACCCGTCGGGGTGGAAGAGTGGTGGGGTGTACATCTCGGTGCTTGGCCCGCTCCAGGCGTGGGACGACGACGGTCGATCCGTGACGATCGGCGGCGCGCGCCTGCGCGCGCTGCTGATCCGCCTGTCCCTCGACCCCGGCAGACCGGTTTCCGCCGACCGGTTGATCACCGCCGTGTGGGGCGAGGACCCCCCCTCCGGCGCGGGAAACGCGTTGCAGTCGCTGATCTCCCGACTGCGCCGGCAACTGCCCGTCGGGCTCGATTCGGGGCCGGCCGGCTATCGGCTCGGCATCCGCCCCGACGACCTGGACGCGCACGTGTTCGCCGAACTGGCGGTGCGCGGACGCCGGCAACTCCACGAGCGCGACCCGGCCGGTGCGGCCGAGACGCTCACGCGCGCGCTCGCGATGTGGCGCGGGCCCGCCCTGATCGACGCCGCCGACGCGAGTTTCGCCCTGGGACCCGCGGCGCGGCTGGCCGAGCAGCGGTTGGGCGCGATCGAGGACCGGGTCCAGGCGCAGCTGATCCTGGGCCGCAGCCAGGGGTTGGCCGCCGAATTGGAGCAGCTCACCCGCGAGCATCCGCTGCGTGAGCGGCTGTACGGCCTGCTGATCCGCACGCTGCACGAGGAGGGCCGCCGGGCGGATGCGCTGACGCTGTATCAGGACCTGCGCGAGCGGCTGGCGGACGAGCTGGGCATCGACCCCTCGCCCGACCTGGAGGCCGCCTACCTGGCGGTGTTGCGCGGCGGCGATGCGCGGCCCGCACCGGTACCCGCGCCCGCCGCATCCGCGTCGCCCGCACCCGCCCCGCCCGTCGCCGCCCGACCGGCCCCGGGCAATCTGCCCGCCCGGCTGACCACCTTCGTCGGCCGCGAGGACGAGGTGGACCGGGTCGACCGGCTTCTCGGCCAATCGCGCCTGGTCACCGTCGTCGGCCCCGGCGGCGCGGGCAAGACCCGACTGAGCACCGAGGCCGGCAGCCGGATCGCGACCCGCGGCGAGGGCGTGGACGGCGGCATCTGGTTCGTCGAACTCGCCCCCGTACTCGACCCGTTGGACGTGCCGCAGGCGGTGCTGGGGGCGCTGGGCCGGCGCGAGGTGGGCCTGCTCGATCCGCACCTGGCCGGTCCGCGCGACCTGGTCGACCGGATCGTCGACGCGTTCACCGGCCCGCCCAGCCTGCTGATCCTGGACAACTGCGAGCACCTGATCGCCGCCGCCGCGAGCTTCGCCGGTCGACTGCTCGCCCGCGCGCCGTCGCTGCGGATCCTCGCCACCAGCCGCGAGCCGTTGGGCATCGACGGCGAGATGTTGTACCCGCTGGGCCCGCTCGCCCTGCCGCCGGTCGGCGTCGACGCCGCGGCCGCGCTGGGCTACGCCTCGGTGCGGCTGTTCGCCGACCGGGCCCGCGCGGTGCGGCCGGGCCTGGCCGTCGACGCCGACACGATCGGCGCGGTCGGCGAGATCTGCCGCCGGCTCGACGGCCAGCCGCTGGCCATCGAACTGGCCGCGGCCCGCACCCGCTCGCTCACCCCCGCGCAGATCGCACACCGCCTCGACGACCGCTTCCGGCTGCTCACCGGCGGCAGCCGTACCGCGCTGCCCCGCCACCAGACGCTGCGCGCGGTGGTCGAGTGGAGCTGGGACCTGCTGGAGGAGCGCGAACGCACCGCGCTGCGCCGGTTGTCGGTGTTCGCCGGCGGCACCACCTTGGAGGCCGCCGAGGCGGTGTTGCCCGGCGACGACTTCGACCCCGCCGACGTGCTCGACCTGCTCGCCGGACTGGTGGACAAGTCGCTGGTGGACGTGGTGGGCAGCACCGAGACCCGCTACCGGCTGCTGGAGACCATCCAGGCGTACGCGAGCGAGAAACTGGCCGAGGCGGGCGAGGCGGAGGCGACCTCGGCACGGCACGCGCGCTGGTTCATCGACTACGTCGAGGCGGCCGGCGCCCGGCTGCGCGGCCCGGAACAGATCGAGGCGATCAACCGGATCACCGCCGAGCACGACAACCTCGCCCTCCTGCTGCGCTACGCCGTCGACCACGCCGACGCCTGGCTGGCGACCCGGTTGGTCGACGCGCTCTCCTGGTACTGGGCGATGCGCGGCACCCACGCCGAGGCGTACTCCTGGGGTCACGAGGCGCTCGCCCTGCCCGGCCCCGTGCCGCAGGCCCGCCGGGCCGCCGCGCTCGCCTTCCACGCGCTGCACTCCTTCTCCGCGGGAGAGCGCGGCAACGCGCTGCGCTCCTACGCCCGGGCCCGGCTGATCAGTCGTCGGCTCGATCCGGGCGAGGTGCCCGAACTGCCGATCTTCATGGCCCTGTTGGCGTCCGTCATCCGCACCGACCAAGCGGGTCTGCGGGCCGCGCTGCAGGACGCGGACGACATCGACGACCCGTGGGTCCAGGCCATGGCCCGGCTCATGCGCGGACACTTCGCGGTCAACCTGGGCAGTCCCAAGGAGGCGGTGACCTTCCTGACCGACGCCCGGGATCGGTTCGCCGCGATCGGGGACCGCTGGGGCCGGGCCTCGGCGATCTCGGGTCTGGCCGAACTGCTGATGTACACGGCCGACTACGACGAGGCGCTGGCCGCCGTGGACGAGGCGCTGGACCTGCTGGGCGCGCTCCAGGCCGAGGACGAGATCCCGCAACTGATGGTGCGTCGCGGGATGATCCACGCCCGGGCCGGCGACATCGCCCTCGCCCGGCAGGTGATGGAGGACATCTCGCGCCGGCCCGGCGCACCCGGCGCCTCGCTCACCACCGGCCTGGGCACCAGTTTGGGCCTGGCCGAACTCGCGCGCTTCGTCGGGGACTTCGATGAAGCGGCGGAGCGCTACGACCAGGTCATAGCGGCGCTGCCGCCGACGCCGCGACTGCCGCAGTTGCCGCCGCAGTTCATCTGCAGCCTGTACGTCGGCCGAGCGCACGTGCACTGTGCGCGGGGCGACGCGGCGGCGGCGCGCGCCGACCTGCGCACCGGGCTGCCGTTCGCGCTGGAGAGCCAGGACATGCCGATCCTGGCGGGCTGTGTCGAGGGATTCGCCGCGCTGGCGCTGGTCTCCGGCGATCCGGAGCAGGCCGCGATCCTGCTCGGCGGGGCACAGGTGGTGCGCGGCCATCCCGATCTGGGCGACGTCGACGCGGACCGGGTGGCCGAGCGGATCCTGGAGCGGATGAGCGTCGAGGAGTTCGACCGGGCCCGGGCGATCGGCACGGCGATGACCCGGGACGAGGTGGTCGCGCTGCTCACGGCCGACCTGCCCGTCGCGCCGCCACCGCTGTGGGTGTCGGGCGACGGGTGGTCGACGACGCGGGAGCGGCGGGTCAGGCCCGCCGGTTGTACTGACGCACCGTCAGCGGAATGAACACCAGCATCAGGCCCAGCGCCCACAACAGCGCCACCATCGCGTGGTGCGCCACCGGGCCCCCGGTCAGCAGCCCGCGCGAGGCGTTGGTGACCGCGGTGACCGGGTTGACCTTCACCCACGCCTGCAACCAGCCCGGCATGGTCGAGGTCTTGGCGAACAGGTTCGAGCCGAAGGTCAGCGGAAACATCATCAGGAACGAGACGCCCTGCACGGTGCGCGGCTGCTTCATGCTCACCCCGAGCAGTGCCACGACCCAGCAGAACGCGAACGCGAAGACCAGGACCAGACCGACCGCGGCGGCCACCGCGAGCACATTGGTCTGGAACCGGAAACCGATGATGGTGCCGAACACGAACACCGACGTGATGGCGACGAGGAAGCGCAACACGTCGCCGAGCACGGTGCCCGCGAGCGGCGCGAGACGCGATATCGGCAGGCTGCGGAAACGGTCGAACACGCCCGTGGACATGTCGGTGCACAACCCGACACCGGTGCCCACCGACGCGAACACCACGGTCTGCACCATGATGCCGGGCAGTATGAACTGCAGATAGTCGTGCGTGCTGCCCTCGATCGCGCCGCCGAACAGGTACACGAACATCACGGTGAACAGGATCGGCTGCAGCGTCAGGTCGATCAGCTGCTCGCTCTGCTTCTTCAGCTTCACCAGGCTGCGCCAGGTGAGGGTGAGCGTGTGCCGCACCACGGCGCTCGGATCGTTGCGGTGTGCCCCGGGCCGTTGGGCGGGGGGCGGGGCGGCGCTCTTGTCGGCCGGGCGGACGGTGGTCGTGGTCATCGGGAGGCTCCAGGGATGAGGGCCAGGTGGGAGACGATCGTGAGGAGCAGGGCGAGCATCGGCATCACGCGTGTGCCGTAACGATCCGGGAGTCGGTTCACGCGGCCTCCCTCTTCGGGTCCGCGCCGTCGTCCCGCTCCGCCGAGTCCTGGCTGCGGTGCCCGGTGATGGTCAGGAACACCTCGTCCAGACTGGGGAGTTGCAAAGTGAACTCGTTGACCCGGATGCCCGCCTCGTCGAGCCGACGCACCACCACCGGCAGCACGTCCTCGTCGCTCACCGCGACGGTGACCTGACCGCGCTCGTGCTCCACGAACGGCTCCCGGCCGGCGACTTCGCGCAACAGCTCGACCACATCGGGCAGTCGAGCCGGGTCGACCGGGCGCACCTCCAGGCTCCGGCCGCCGATCTGCGCCTTGAGCTCGTCGGAGGTGCCGTTCGCGATCACCCGGCCGTGGTCGATCACCACGATGTCGTTCGCCAGGTGATCGGCCTCGTCCAGATACTGCGTGGTCAACAGCACGGTCACACCCTCGTCGCGCACCAGGTCGCGGATCATCTGCCACACGTCGCCGCGGCTGCGCGGGTCCAGACCGGTGGTCGGCTCGTCCAGGTAGAGGAAGGCCGGGCGCCCGACCAGCGAGGCGGCCAGGTCGAGGCGGCGCCGCATACCGCCCGAATACGTGTCGGGGCTGCGGTTGCCGGCCTCGGCCAGGTCGAACCGGGCGAGCAGTTCGCGGGCCCGCGCCTTGGCCTCGGCACGCGGCAGGTCGAGCAGTCGGCCGAGCAGCAGCAGGTTCTCGAACCCGGTCATCTCCTCGTCCACCGACGCGTACTGGCCGGTCAGACCGATCAGCCGGCGTACGTCCTGCGCCTGGCGCACCGTGTCGAACCCGCCGACCCGGGCGATCCCCGCGTCCGGCTTGATCAACGTGGCCAACGCCCGCACCATCGTGGTCTTGCCCGCGCCGTTGGGGCCGAGCAGGCCCAGCACGGTGCCCGCCTCGGACCGCAGATCGATCCCGGCCAACGCGGTGGTGTCGCCGTACCGCTTGACCAAGCCCTCGGTCTCGATCGCGTATGTCATGGATTGCTCCCCGTCGGTGTCCGTCGCTCTCGTGCGGCGGGCGCTCGTCGACGGATCGACGGGGCTCGCCTCGTATGGAACCCAGCGTCGTCCGGGGCGCCGGCATCGCGCGCACACGCCGCCGGCACCGCCGGCAGCGGACTGATCCACCGGCCTGTCGCCCGGCCGATCGAAACCGGCGTCGCGCTCACGCGGGCCGCCGGCAGCGGTAGTGTCCTGGCCCTGTGAGGGGTCTTGTGGGGAGAACGAGGGAAGACCATCGGGAGCCGTGACACGCTCGCGATAACTTCTGGGTGACGGCGTTCACCGGGCACCTCGGCGTTCGGCGTTCGACGAAGACGGCAGGGTGTGTCGGGTCGACCGGCAGGGGGCACACGCGACAGTGGGGGAGGCAAGGCGTTGGCGGCAGCCGTTCCGATTTCGCAAGCACCGGGTCCGGGGACGCCCGCACGGGCGGCGGGCCGTTCTCCCCGTGTGTTCCGCCCCCGCCGGATATCCGTGGGCCGGCTGATCAGGGTCGGCAACACCACCCCGGGGCTGATGCTCGTCACGGGCGTGGCCCTGGTCGTGATCAGCCTGCTCGCCGGGCTGTTCACGGTCCTCGCGGTGGGCCGGCGCGCCGACGCGGCCAAGGCGGTGGCCACCGGCAGCGAACCGCTCGGGGTCAAGACCCAGGACATCTACCGGGCCCTCGCCGACGCCGACGCGACCGCGGCGGCCGGACTGCTCGAAGGCGGCGTCGAATCGGCGGACGTGCGCGAGCGCTACCAGCAGGCGATCGAGACCGCGTCGCGCAAGCTGATCGAGGCCACCGCCGCGGGCGCCTCCGGCGAGGTGGCCGACAAACTCGCGGTCATCGGCGTGCAGTTGCCCGAATACGCGCGCCTGGTCGAGCGGGCCCGGGCGGAGACCCGACAGGGCAACACCGTCGGTGCCGCCTACCTGCGCTCGGCCTCCAAGAACGTGATGCGGGCCAAGATCCTGCCCGCCGCCACCGCCCTGCACGACATCGCCGAGAAGCGCCTCGCGGGCGACCACCGCGACGCGACCTCGACCCCGTGGGCACCGCTGTCCCTGCTCCTGGTCTCCCTCGCGGCCTGCGCCGGCGCCCTGTGGTTCTTCGCCCGGCGCACCCACCGCCGGATCAACATCGGCCTGCTGATCGCGGGTCTGGCCACCCTGGTGTCGATCGGCTGGTTGTGGGCGGCCTCCGGCAACTCCCGCGACCACCTCGACCGCAGCCGCAGCGACGGCTGGGGGCCGGTCGAAACGCTCGCCCAGGCCCGCTTTTTGACCCTGCAGGCACACGGCGACGAGAGCCTGACCCTGGTCATGCGCGGCAGCGACAACGGCCAGTACGAGGCCGACTTCAACGAGGTGTGGGGCAGGCTCGTCGGCGTCGACGCGCGCGACGGCCGACCCGCGGTGACCGGCATGCTGGCCACCGCCGAGCGGGTCACCCGCTCCGACGCCGGCACGCTCGCCAAGGTCAAGGCCGCGCGGGCCGCCGCCGCCGACTGGAAGAAGGCCCACGACGAGGTCATCACGCTCTACGGCAACGGCCAGTTCGAACAGGCCGTCGCCAAGGTGACCAAGGCCGACGGCGCCTCGCGTACGGCCTTCACCCGGATCGACGAGGCGCTGGCCGCCGCGGTCACCGAGGACCAGGGCGACTTCGCCCGCTCGGTCCGCCAGGGCCGCGACGCGCTCGCCGGCCTCGGCGTCGGCATGGGCGTACTGGCCCTGATCGCCGCCGCCGCGACCGTGGACGGCGTCCGTCGCGAGGTCGGGAGGTACAACCGGCCATGAACACCCGCATCGCCCTGCCCGCACTGGTGTGCGCCCTCGCGCTGGCCCTCGCCGGGTGCGGCGCAGGGTCGGCCGAGCGCGCCCTCGGCCGCCCGGCCGCGCCCGCCGCCGGCGCCCCGCGCGCACCCGCCGAGGGCGCCCCGGGACCGGACACCTCGTGCCCGAACGTGCTGGCCAGCCTGCGCCCGACCGGCTCGCTGCCCGCCCCCACCGCGCTGCCCGCCGGCAGCACCATGGACACCCTGCGCAGGCGCGGCTTCCTGATCGCCGGCATCGACCAGAGCAGCTTCCCGTTCGGCTTCGTCGACCCCAGGACCAACACGCTGCGGGGCTTCGACATCGACCTGCTCCGCGAGGTGGCCAAGGCGATCTTCGGCGACGCCGGCCCCAACCGCATCCAGTTCCGGGTGGTGCGCAACGAGGACCGCACGCTGGCCATCGCGCGCGGCGACGTGGACATCGTCGCGGAGACCATGACGATCAACTGCGAGCGTCGGCAGAGCGTCGAGTTCTCCTCCGTCTACTTCCGAGCCGGCCAGCGGCTGCTGGTGCAACGGGACGGCACCGCGGACCGCGCCGACTACTCCGGCGGACTGGCCGCCCTGCCACGCGGCATGCGCGTGTGCTCGGTACCCGGCTCCACCTCGATCGGCATGTTGCGTCGACAGGCCCCGCAGGTGAACGTGATCGAGGGCGACACCTGGGCGGGCTGTCTGGTTCTGCTCCAGCAGGGGCAGGCCGACGCGGTCACCACCGACGACACCATCCTGGCCGGGCTCCAGGCGCAGGACCACGTCTTCACCGTCGTGGTCGGCGACAAGCTCACCTTCGAGCCGTACGGCATGGCGATCGCCAAGAACCGCGGCGACTTCGTGCGGTTCGTCAACGCGGTGCTCGAACAACTGCGCCGCAACGGGCGATGGGGCGAGCTGTACCGGGAGTATCTGGGCACCTCGCTCGGGGCCGACACGCCCGCGCCGCCCGAGGCCGAATATCGGGACGCCGCGTGAACCGAGCCCCGCGCGTGCTCGGTCGTGACGAGATCGACGAGTTGATCGTGCGTCACGAAGGCGAGTACGACGGCATCACCGCCGGCCTGATGGAGTTGGAGAGCCACCCGGGCCGGCAACTGCTCGAAGGCGGCACGCTGACCGGACGCACCGCCGAGCGCTGGGAGGTCGGCCGCCGGGCGATCGCGCTGCTGTGGGGACACCGCGAGGCGTACGGCGCGGTCCTCGACCGGGCCCGGACGCTGCGCGGACGGCGCGGCAAGCCGCAGCGGCCGGAGTTGGAGGAGCTGTCCTTCCTGCTGCTCGGACAATCCGCCGAACTCGCCGCGCGCGACGTGCCGATCGGGCAGCGCGGCCTGCTCGACCCGGCCCTGCGCGTACACCGGATGAGCCTGAGCGAACTGGTCGCCGACATGGCGCCCGCCTGGAGCGAGGCGACCGCGGTCGTGGAGGCCGCGGACGCGGTCTGGACCCGCCTGGTGCCCACCCTGGACCGGGTCGACGCCGGCATCGCCGCCGCCGAGGCCGGGATCGCCGAACTCGGCGGCCCCGACGCGGTGCCGGAGCAGACCGCCGCCCTGGACGGGGTCCGCCGTCGGCTGGAGACCGCCCGTACCCTGGTGGCGAGCGACCCGCTGGCGCTGACCGCCGCCGACGACCGGCGCATCGGCGGCGTGGACGTCGCCGCCCTGGACGCGGAACTGCGCCGCGTCGCCGACGAGGTGCGGCACCTGACCATCGTCCGGGCCCGCTTCGAGGAGCGGATCCGGCGACTCGCGGGTCTGCTGGACGAGTTGGACTACCAGGAGGGCGACACGATCCGCCGGCGGGCGCACGTACTGACCCGGATCAGCGACAAGCGGGTACCGGAGGTACCGCTGCGTGCCGCCACCCTGCGGGAACGGATGGCCGGCGTCCTCGGGCTCGGCACCCGGGGCGACTGGGTGCGCGTCTCGCGCGAGTTGAGCGCCCTGGAGAACGACGCGCAGGGTGCCCGGGACCGACTGGCCGCCACACGCGGGCACATCGACGCGCCACTGGCCCGGCGGGACGAACTGCGCGGCCTCGTGCAGTCCTACCGGGCGATGGCCGCGCGCGCCGGGCACGGCGAGGAGGCCGTGCTCGAGTCGCTCTACGACCACGCCAAGGAGTTGTTGTGGCGAGCACCGTGTGAACTCGACGTGGCGGTACGGGTGGTGACCCGCTATCAGGAGGCGGTCATCGCCGCGCAACGCAAGGATCGTCCGGACGACAAGGGGGACCAGAGATGATCAAGTGCAATCGCCCGCCTTGCCCGGGCGAGATCGACGACGGCTTCTGCGACACCTGCGGCAACGAGCCGCTGGCGACCGGCGCGCCCGTGCCCGGCCCGAGGACCGGGCGGTCCGGGGTCTCCGGGACGTCGGGCACGTCGGGCACGGCCGGTACCGCCGGTACCGCCGGTTCGTCCTCCTCGCGCAGCGCCTCCGGGCGCAGTTCGCGACGCGGCAGCACCGGGACCAGTCGGCGACTGGGCGGCGGTCTGGTCGAGATGCCGAACGTGCCGCGCCGCAACCCCGAGAGCGCGCTGGCCCGCAATCCGGTCATCCCGGAGGAGAAGCGGTTTTGCCGCAAGTGCGAACAGCCCGTCGGGCGCGGGCGCGGCGGCCGGCCCGGGGTGGCCAACGGCTTCTGTCCGCGCGACCGCACGCCGTTCTCCTTCGCGCCCAAGCTCCAGCGCGACGACATGGTCGGCCAATACCGGATCATCGGCTGCCTCGCCCGCGGCGGATTCGGCTGGGTCTACCTCGCCCAGGACACCGCCGCGCACAACATGTGGGTCGTCCTCAAGGGCCTGCTCGGCAGCGACGACCCCGACTCGCGCGCCGCGGCCCTGGCCGAACAGCGCATCCTCACCCAGATCCAGCACGCCAACATCGTGCACATCCAGACCGTGGTCCAGCACCCCGACCCGCTCACCGGTCAGGACGAGACCTACCTGGTGATGGAGTACGTCGGCGGCCTGTCGCTGATGGACCGGCTCAAGCAGATGCGCGAGGTGGACCCCAAGGCCGTGCTGCCGGTCGAGCAGGTCCTGGCCTACGCGATCGACATCCTGCCCGCGTTCGGCTACCTGCACCAACAGAACCTGGTCTACTGCGACTTCAAGCCGGACAACGTGATCCAGACCGAGGACCAGCTCAAGCTGATCGACCTCGGCGCGGTGACCGACCTGGCCCGGCCGGGCAAGTTCACCTACGGCACGGTCGGCTACCAGGCGCCCGAGATCGAGACCGTGCGGGCCGAACCGTCGGTGGAGTCGGACCTGTTCACCATCGGTCGCACGATGGCGGTGCTCAGCTTCTACTTCGCCGGCTACACCCGCAAGTACAAGGCATCCCTGCCGCCCGCCGCCGACGTGCCGCTGTTCACCGAATTCGAGTCCTATCACCGCCTGTTGCTGCGGGCCACGCACCCCGACCCGGAACAGCGCTTCGCCTCCGCGGCGGACATGGCCGAGCAGTGCGTCGCGGTGCTGCGCGAGGTGGTCGCGATCCGCTCCGGCGAGCCGCGCCCGGGCGTGTCCGGCCTGTTCGGGCCGGAGACGCGGGTGGTGCACGCCGAGGTGGCCGCGCGCAACACCGAACCCGGGCTGCTCGCGCCCGCGCCCGACCCCTCGGTCATCGCCGGCGCGCTGCCGGTGCCCCGGGTCGACCCCCTCGACCCGGCCGCCAACCTGCTGGCCACGGTCGCCACCACCGACCCCGACGAACTGCTCTCCGCGCTCACCGCCGCGGGCATCTCCTCGGCCGAGGGCACGCTGCGCCTGGTCCGGATGTGCATCGAACAGGGCGACGTGGTGCGCGCCCGGGCGTTCCTGGCCGACATCGACGCCGACGACTGGCGACTGCCCTGGTTCGAGGGGCTGGCGGCGCTGTCCCAGCACGATCTCCCGCGCGCCCACGAGTTCTTCGACGGGGTGCGGGGTGCGCTGCCCGGCGAGCCGGCGCCGCGTATCGCGCTGGGCGCCTGCCGCGAACTGATGGGCCGTCACTCCGAGGCCGCCGCCGAGTACCGCGGCGTCTGGTCGACCGACCACGCGTACGTCTCGGCCGCCTTCGGCCTGGCCCGTTGCCTGCTCGCGACCGGCGACCGGGCGGGCGCGGTACGCATCCTGGAGAGCGTGCCGGACACCTCGGCCAACCATGTCGCGGCGCAGACCGCCGCGTTGCGCACCCGGATCAGCGGCCGGGCCGCCGCCGAGCCGCTGGGGCCGGACCTGACCACCGCGTCCGATCGGCTCGGTGCGCTGCGACTGGAGGGCGAGGCGCACGACCGGCTCGCCGTGGAGTTGTTGGAGACGGCCCTGGAGTGGGTGAAGGCAGGTGCGAACGGGGGGAATTCGGGCGCCGGGGGGGCGGATGGAACCGCGAGGGTGCTCGGCAGCGAGTTGAAGGAAAAGCCTCTGCGGTTCGCCTTGGAAAAGTGTTACCGCGATCTGGCCCGGCACGTGACGACGCATGCGGAGCGCATCGCGCTCGTCGACCGGGCGAACGAAGTGCGACCGTGGACGTGGGTGTGATCAGAGTGGCTGGATATGGACGACTGGACGCGACCGGGCTCGGGGGCGCCCCGAACGGGGGCGAGGCCGCCCCGCCGCCCGAGCCGCCCGCGACGGCCGTCCCCGACGGGTGCCCGTCCTGCGGTCTGGCCGGTGACGCCGACGACCGCTACTGCGAGTCGTGCGGCTACGACCTGGACATCCCCCCGACCCCGGTGGCCGAACGTCCGCCGCCGCGGCGGGTACCCGCGCCCAGCGGACACGGACCGGTTTGCTCCGCCTGTGGCACCGCGACCATCGGCTCGGACGGCTGGTGCGAGGCGTGCGGACGGCCGTTCAACCCGCGCGACCACGTGGAAAGCGACCTGAGCGGCCTGGTCGCGATGGTGAGCAACCGGGGGCTGCGCCACCGGCGCAACGAGGACTCCGCGGCGCTGCGCGTGTTCGAGATGCCCGACGGCAGCAAGCGGGTGGTGGCGGTGGTCTGCGACGGGGTGTCCTCCTCGCCGCGGCCCGACGAGGCCTCGGCGACCGCGGCCACGACCGCGTGCGCGACGATGGCGGCGACCTTGATCGAAGGGTGCGCGCCGGCCAAGGCCACCAGCGCCGGGGTGGCCGCCGCCGCGAGCGCGGTGGCCCGGATGCCCGGCACCGAGGACCAGGGCAACGCGCCCGCGTGCACGCTGGTTTCGGCGATCATGACGCCCGGCGAGATCACCGTGGGCTGGGTGGGCGACAGCCGCGCCTACTGGCTGGCCGACCCGGGCAGCGGGGCCGACGATCCGGCGGACGGCGACGACACGCTGCCCGGTGCGAGCACGCTGCCCCGCGGGGCGGTCGAGGCGTCGGCCGGGCCCGACGACGAGCAGGACCGGCGCACCCCCTCCGCGCTGCTGACCGAGGACGACTCGTGGGCGACCCGGATGATCGCGCTCGGCGCGATGACCGAGGCCGAGGCGTACGCGGATCGGCGCGCGCACGCGATCGTGTCCTGGCTCGGCGCCGACGCCGGCGAGGTGCGGCCCCGGGTGACCAGCGTGCGTCCGACCGGGCCCGGCGTGCTGCTGCTGTGCAGCGACGGGCTGTGGAACTACCTTTCGGTGGCACCGACGCTGGCCGCGATGGTGCTCCCGGACGCGCTGGAGCAGCCGTTGGCCGCGGCCCGGTTGCTCACCGGGTTCGCCCTGGACCAGGGCGGCGCGGACAACATCACCGTCGCCCTCATCCCATACCTCCCGCCCGGGGACGCCGCACGCGACCCCCACCACGACTGACCCGAGACGCGAAGGAGTCGGATTCATGTCAGGCGCCCCCGAATTCACCATCGAGATCAACCAGAACGCCTACCTACCGATGGGTGGACACGAGGTCCACGCCGTGGCCCACATCAAGGCTTCCGGGCTGCCGACGGGCACGGCCTCGGCCAGGCGTGGCGCCGAGGTGATCATGGTGGACACCTCGGGCTCGATGGACTTCCCCTCCAGCAAGCTCAAGGCGGCCAAGCAGGCCACCAAGGCGGCGATCGACACGCTGCGCGACGGCACGCTGTTCGCGGTGGTCTCCGGGACCGGCATGGCGTCGATGGTCTACCCGTTCGACGAGGTGCTCGTACCGGCCGACGACCGCAGCCGCAAGGAGGCCAAGCGCGAGGTGGACAAGCTCCGCGCCCGCGGCGGCACCGCCATGGGCCAGTGGTTGCTGATGGCCCGTCGGCTGCTCGAACCGCACCGCGACGCGATCCGGCACGCGATCCTGCTCACCGACGGCAAGAACGAGAGCGAGCGCGAGCAGGACCTGGCCGAGGCGATCGCCTACTGCGAGGGCGTGTTCGTCTGCGACTGCCGCGGCATCGGCCTGGACTGGCGGGTGGACGAGGTGCGCAAGATCTCCAACGCGCTGCTCGGCGACATCGGCTTGGTGAGCGAACCGGCAGACCTGGTCGCGGACTTCACCAAGATGATGGAGAACGCGATGGGCAAGGCCGTGGCCGACGTGGCCCTGCGCGTGCGCACCATCAACAACGCGCGGGTGAAGTACGTCAAGCAGACCTACCCGGTGATCGACGACCTGACCGCCCGGCGTACCGACGTCGGCCCGAACGCCGGTGACTACCCGACCGGGTCGTGGGGCGGCGAGAGCAAGCACTACCACATCTGTCTCGAGGTCGAGCCGGACGAGGTCAACCCGGGCGGCAAGCGCCGGCCGTGCCAGGTCTCGGTGGTCCTGCCGGACGGCTCGGGCGGCCTGGAACTGGCCAAGGCCGGCGTCTTCGCGCAGTGGACCGACGACGAGGAGCTGTCCACCCGGATCAACTCCGAGGTCGCCAAGGTCACCGGCCGGGAGAAACTGGCCAATGCCGTCCAGGAAGGCTTGGAGGCGCGCACGCGGGGGGACGAGACCACCGCGACCGCTCGCCTGGTCCAGGCCCTCGAACTGGCCGACGAGGCGGGCGACGAGCACACCGCGAAGCTGCTCCGCCGGGTCGTCGAGGTCGAGGCCGACGGCACCAGTCGGCTGCGCAACGACGAGGAGGGCATGATGATCATCGACGTGGAGTCGCACAAGACCGCCCGCGTCGGACCGCCCACCCGGGACTGAGCATCGCCGCTCCGCGAGCGTCGGGTCGGGTAGGGGAACAGGAAGGAGGTCCGCTCATGCACATCTGTCCGGTCGGCCATCAATCCACCGCCGCGGACTACTGCGACGAGTGCGGGCGCACCATGACCGTCGCGGAGCCCTCCGGTGGCGGCGGGGGTTCCGAACAGCCGCCCTGGGGCACGCTGATCTGTCGGATCTGTGCCACCGAGTACACCCCCGACGACCAGTTCTGCGAGGGCTGCGGGCACGAGAACCCCTCGACGACCGTCGTCGACGTGGTGGATCCTCCCCCGGACGACGGGTCGTCCGGGAAGCGGGACCCGGAGCCTCCGCCGACCACCCGCACCCTGTGGACCGTGCGGGTCATGCCCGATCACGACTACTTCCTGCGGGTGCTCGAATGGGACGGCCCGGACGCGCACAATATGCACTTCCCGCATGAACAGGAGCCGTGGACGCAGGAGTTGACCGGCGAGTCGATGCGGATCGGCCGGCGCAACGCCGGCACCAGCTCCGCTCCGCCCGAGATCCCGATCACCGACCCGGGCGTCTCGCGTCGGCATGCGATGTTGCTGCGCTGCGGGGACGGGACGTGGGAGGTGATGGATCTCGGATCGGCCAACGGGACCACCATCAACTCCGGTTACGACCGGGTCCGCCGCGACCCGGTGCACCTGAAGGACGGCGACCGGGTGCATGTGGGGGCCTGGACCACGCTGGAGATCCGACGCGTGGACCTGTGAGGGCGCCGGCGCCGGTCGGGGCGACCCCGACCGGCGCGACGTGGTTCAGCCCACGTGGGCCACGCCCGGCGCCAGTGCGGCGAGGATCGGCTCCGGGTCGGCCGCCGCCTCGGCCGCGGTCATCCGGGCGGTGACCCGGCCCGTGGACAGCACGGTCAGCCGGTCCGCGATGCCCTGCACGAAGCCCAGTTGCGGCGCCGCGATCAGGATCGTCAGGCCCTCGCCGGCGAGGGTGGTGATCAGTTGCCGGATCTGCTCGGCGATCACGGGGGACAGGCCCTCCGTCGGCTCGTCGAGCAGGATCAGCCGCGGACCGCCGAGCAGCGCCCGGGCGATGGCCAGCATCTGCTGTTCCCCGCCGGAGAGTTGCGAGCCGCGGTTGCCGGCCCGCTCGCCCAGTCGGGGCAGCAGTTCCAACACGCGCGCGGGCGTCCACGCGGCGTGCTTGCGGTGGGCGAGGCGCAGATGCTCGGCGACGGTCAGGCTCGCGAACACCCGCCGGCCCTGCGGCACCAGGCCGATGCCCGCGTGCGAGACCCGGTGCGCCGGGCGCCCGGTGAGGTCGACACCGGCCAGTTCGACCCGTCCGCCGGAGGGCTTGAGCAGGCCCGCGACGGTATGGATCAGGGTGGATTTGCCCGCCCCGTTGGCGCCCAGGAGCGCGTGCACGGTGCCCTCGGGCACGCTCAGGTCGACCCCGTGCAGCACCGAGCCGCCCTGGTAGCCCGCCGTCAGTTCGCCGATCTCCAGCACGATGTCAGCCCACTTCCTGGTGCTCGGGCTCGGACGCGCCCAGATAGGTGTCGCGCACCGCCCGGTCCTCGGCGATCTCGTCCGGCGTGCCGGTGGCGAGCAGTTGCCCCGAGGCCAACACCGTGACGGTGTCGGTGACCTCGCGCACCAGCGCGAAGTTGTGCTCGACCAGGACCATGGTCACCTCGGCGGGCAGTGCCTTGAGTACGTCGGCCAGCAACTCGATGTCGGTGTCGGTCAGACCTGCGGCCGGCTCGTCCAGGAGCAGCAGCTTCGGATGCCCCGCGAGCGCCATCGCGATGTCCAGCAACCGGCGGGAGCCGTGCGAGAGTTCGCCGGCGATCTCGTCGGCGCGCGCGGTCAGGCCGACCGTCTCCAGATGGATCGCCGCCTCGCCCGCGAGGGCGCGGTAGCGGCCCGGGCGCCACGCGATGCCGCCGCGCCGGGCGTGCCGCCAGGCGGCCAGGGTCACGTTGTCCAGGACCGACAACGAGGGCACCACCGCGGGCTGTTGGAACGCGCGGGCGATGCCCAGGCGGGAGCGCCGGGCCGGGGCCAGGTCGGTGATGTCGCAACCGTCGAAGACGATGGTGCCCGAGGTGACCGGATTCGCGCCCGCGATCATCGCCAGCACGGTCGACTTGCCCGCGCCGTTGGGGCCGAGCAGCGCGTGCCGGGCACCGCGACGCACGGTCAGGTCGAGACCGTCCACCGCGGCCAGCGCGCCGTAGCGCCGGGTCAGACCGGTGATGGTGAGCAAGGCGTCGGCGGCGCCTGCGCCGCTCGCCCCGCTCGCCGCCCGCTTGGCGAGGTCCGGCTTACCGGCCGGTTCGCTCGCCGTCGGCTCGCTCGCCGTCGGCTCGTCCGCTTCCGTGGACTTCCCGTCCGATCGGATCACCTTGGCCAGACTTCGCCACGCAGCGCGCGGCCCGCCCGCGACCACCCCGGCCAGCCCGCCCGGCAGCGTGTAGACCGCGATCAGGAACAGCAGGCCGAGCAGCAGCGGCCCGTGCCCCGGCCACGGACCGGACAGCCAGTCCCGGGTGAACACGATCAGCGCCGCGCCGATCATCGCGCCCACCAGCGACGCGCCGCCGCCGATGACCACCGCGAGCAGCACCAGCGAGGAGGTGTCGAAGCCGATGTGCGCGGGGGAGATGTAGCGCTGGATCGAGATCAACAGCGCGCCCGCGACACCCGCGATGGCGCCGACCCCGATGTAGGTGACGGTGAGATAGCGGGTCACCGGGTGGCCCGTCGCGCGCATCCGCGTCTCGTTCTCGCGCGCGCCGTCGAGGAGCAGTCCGGCCGGCGAGCGCAGCACGAGCGCGGTGAGGGCGATCACCACGAGCGTGGTGAGCAGTACGTACCAGTAGGTGTCCACGTCGTCGACGAGGTCGCCCATGCCCCAGAACGGCTCGATCGGCGGGATGCCGGACTTGCCGTCGGTACCGCCGGTGACCGACTTCCACTTCTCCGCCGCGGTGCGCACCAGTTCGCCGACGGCCAGCGTGATCATCAGGACCGTGACACCGCGCGTGCGGACCACGATCGGCGCGGTGAGCGCGTTGAACAGGGCACCCGCCGCGGCCGCCACCAGGGTGTGTACGACGCCGATCCGCATGCCGTGGTCGGCCAGGATCGCCGCCGTGTAGCCGCCGACCGCGTAGGGCGCGACCTGGCCGAGCGAGGGCAGCCCGGCGCCGCCGCCGAGCACCGCGACGCTGACCGCGAGCAGGCCCAGGGACAGCGCCTGGGACAGCAGGATGATGGTGAACAGGTCGACCATGTACGGCGCCGCGATCAGCCACACGATCGCTGCGACGGCCAGGATCCGACCCGCCAGGATCCCGCGCGGCGAGTGCAGCGCGGTACGCGCGCGCAGGGCGGCCGTTGCAAGGGTGGTCATACTCGGCTCCCCGTCGGGCCGAAGCGCGCGGTCCGCGCGATCAGCATCACGGCCATCGTGGCGTACATCAGATACGGCGCGAAGTCGGGCATCAGTGTGACCCCGAGGGTCTGCACCTCGCCGACCAGGATCGCGGCGAGCAGCGCGCCGCCGACCGAGCCGAGGCCGCCGATCACCACGACCAGCAGGGACTGCAAAAGCACGGTGTTGGCCACCGACGTGGACGGGCCGATGATCGGCGCGCCAAGCCCGCCCGCGAGACCGGCCAGCGCGCCGGCCGCGATCAGTACGCCCGAGCGCACCCGGGCGGGCGAGATGCCGCCGGCCGCGAGCATCTCGGGGTCGTCCACGGAGGCGCGCACGGCCGCGCCGATCCGGGTGCGGGCCAGCACGTACCAGCCGCCCGCGCCGAGCGCGACGGCGACCACGATGAACGCCAGCCGGTAGCCGGGGTAGTTGTGGCCCAGGATCGATACCGGCTTCTCCAGCGCACCGGGCACCGAGACCTGCGGGTCGTCCTTGCCGAATACGGTCATCAGCAGATCGCCGCCGACCAGGGCGACACCGAAGGTCAACATGGCCTGCGCCATGTGTCCTCTGCCGGCGATCGGGGCGGTCATCACCGCGAGCACCCCGCCGCCGGCCGCGCCCGCCGCGATTCCCGCGAGCACCGCGAGCACCAGGCCCAGCCACGAGCCGTCGGCGACCTCGGTGGCGGTGTAGGCGGCGAACGCGTAGAGCGTGCCGTGCGCGAGGTTGAGGACCCCGCCCGAACCGAAGGCCAGAGTCAGGCCCGCGGCCACGACGAACAGCAGCAGCCCGTAGGCCACTCCGTCCAGGGCCGGGATGAAATTGTCGTCGAACCAGCCCACGGCACGCTTCCTTTCGCTCCCGATCCGCCGTCAGCCCAGGGTGCCGAGTTCGCGGACCATCACGTTGCTCAGCGCGGTGCCGTCCTGCTTGACCTCACGCAGGTACCACTTCTGCACCGGGGCGTGCGACTTGGTGTTGAACTCCCAGGGACCGCGCGGGCTGTCCACCTTGCCGGTGTTGGCGATCTGGGCGTTGACCGCCTCCGGGGTGACCTTGTCGCCGGCGGCGGCGATCGCCTTGTCCAGCACGGCCGCCGCGTCGTACATCGTGGCCGACATCATCGTCGGCAGCGTGTTGTACTTCGCCTGGTAGGCCGAGACGAACGAGCGGTTGGCCGGGATGTCCAGCGTGGGCGTGTAGTTGAGCGAGGTGAACACGCCCTTGGCCGCGTCGCCCTCGGCGCCGAGCACCGCGCCCTCGGTCAGGAAGCCCGCCGCGTACAGCGGGATGTCCTTGATGTCGGACTGCTTGTACTGCTTGACGAAGTTCACCGCGGCGGTGCCCGCGTAGAACGTGTAGACCGCCTTGGCGCCCGAGTTCTTGATCTCGTTGAAGTACGGCTGGAAGTTGGTGGTCGCCGGGAACGGCGTCCACTTGGTCTTGCCGTCCGGGTTGGCCAGCTTGCCGCCGAGCTTGTCGAACGTCTCGGTGAAGCCGCGCAGCTGGTCGAACCCACCCTGGTACTCGGGGCCGATCGCGTAGACCGGACCCTGCACGGCCTCCTTGATGTACGGCGCCGCCGCCACACCCGGCTCCTCGGAGAGGTAGCTGGTGTGCCAGACGTAGTCCTGCCGCTTGATCTCGCCGGGGCGGCCGACGGCGCCGATCATGGGCACCTTGTTGTCGTTCACCAGGTCCACGTTGGCCGCCACCGTGGCGGCGTTGGACAGACCCACCACCGCGGTGACCTTGTCCTGCTTGATCAGCTTGGTCACCGAGGGCACCGAGGTCTGCGGACCGTCGCCCTCGTCGGTGATCACGAGCTCGACCTTGTGCCCGCCCAGCTTGCCGCCGTGCTGGTCCAGGTAGGTCTGGAAGCCGTTCTGCAGGTCCGGCCCGAGCGCCGCGTACACACCGGTGAGCGGGATCGTCAGGCCGATCTTGAGCGTGCCCGAGGACGAGCCGCCCTTCTTGTCGTCGGCCGCGCTGCCGCTGCACGCGGCGGTGAACGCGAGCGCGCCGGCGAGCAGTCCCGCGGCGGAGACGCGGAACGAGCGACGGGATATGGGACTTGCCGGGGTCATGACGTGCTCCAGGGTTCGGACGGGTACAGCGGTCGATCGATGGGATGGGTCGCGTCGGGAGGGACGCGGGGATGCGTCGGTCGGCTCAGCTCAGCGCGCCGCGCTGCACGTGCAGGAAGCGCTCCCGTGCCGCGGGGGTCAGGGCCGGGCCGACCTGGTTGATCAGCTCGGCCATCTCGAACGAGACCTGGCCGATGTCGCACTCGCGCGAGGCCAGCACGAGCAGCGACGCGCCGTCGCTGACCTGCATCGAGAACATGAACGCACCGTTCATCTCGGTCAGGTTGCTGGCCACCGGGTCGGTGCCGAACAGCCGTGCGGCACCGGCCAGAAGGCTGACCAGGCCGGACGCGACCGCGCCGAGCTGGTCGGCGCGGTCCTGCGGCAGCGTGCTGGTGTTGGCCACCACGAGGCCGTCCGCGGAGACCGCGACGGCGTGCAGCACATCGGGCACCCGCGTGGCGAAATCGTTGAGCAGCCAGCTGAGATCGGCTGCGGTGGGGTGGGTCACGATCTCTCCTTGGGATCCGGTTCGCCGCCGTCGGGGCGGGGCGAGGGGGCGCGTCGGGCCCGGCTGTGCCCGATGCCCTGGGCGAAGGCCGACATCGCCGCGGACACCTGGCGGGCGTCTCGGCGGTCCGGCGTCGTGGGGTTCGCCCGGGCGGGTGCCCCGGCCGAGCCGACCAGCGGCGCGGCGGGTGCGGGGGGCGTGCCGGGGTGCACGGTCGGGGTGTCCCGGCGTACCCGCAGCGGCAGGCCCTTGTTGGTGGTGCGGCCGGACTCCGAGGGCTCCGGGGTCGAACGCGGGGGCAGGGGTTCGGCCCCGCGTCCGGCGGACCGGTCCGGCGTCGCCGGGGTCCCCGGGAGTGCCGGGTTCGCCGGGCCGGCCGGTGTGCCCGGGATCGCCGGTGCCGCCGGGTTCGCCGGCGTGCGGGTCGGCGGGGCGAGCGTCGGCGGGGTGGGCGCGGCCGGAGCGGGCGGCCGGGAGCCGGTGAAGCGCAGGCCCGACGGCGCGGGTTCCTGCGGTCCGGGGGCGCTCGCGTCGCTGACCGGTTGCGGCTTGACCGGCGCGAACACGTTCTGCACGGGCTCGAACGGACCGGGGTCGGGGTGACCGCCGGCACGTACGCCGCTGTCGATCGCGCGCGTGGGAGTCGGCTTCGGCAGCGCCGGCGCCTCGTTCTTCGGCGCGCCCGCGCGGTGCCGGCCGGGTCGATCGCGGAAGACCACGATCGTCTCGGGCAGACCCACCTCGGCGACCGTGCCGCCCTGGGGTCCGGGCGCCAGGGTGATGGTGATGCCGTAGCGCGAGGCGAGGTGCCCGGCCACGGTCAGACCCATCGTGCGCACCGCGTGCACGTCCAACTGGGCCGGCGAGGACAGGCGTTCGTTGAACGCGGCCAGTCGCTCGGGAGTGATGCCCACACCGCTGTCGGTCACGGTCAGTACCGCGCCGTCGCCGCGCCGGTTCGCCTGGAGCACCACCCAGGTCTCCGGGCGGCTGAACTTGGTCGCGTTGTCCATGAGTTCGGCGAGCAGGTGCGCGACGTCGTCGCGGGCCCGACCGGCGATCAGGATGCGCGGGTCCACCGCGCCGGGGTCGACCCGGGTGAATCGTTCGATCCGGCCGACCGCCGCGCGCGCCACGTCCAGGAGCAGGGCGTCCTCGCGCACGCGCGCGGTGCCCTCGCCGCCGAGCACGAGCAGACTGGTGTTGTTGCGGCCCATGCGCTGGACCAGGTGGTCCAGCGAGTACAGCCGCTTGAGTCGGTCCGGGTCGTGCTCGTGTGCCTCGGCCTCGTCCAGGACCTTGACCAGACCGTCGGTCAGACGCTGGTTGCGGCGGGCGAGGGCGACCAGCACGGTCGCGATACCGGCGCGCAGGACCGCCTGTTCGGCGGCGATCTTGACGGCGGAGGTGAACATGGTGTTGAACGCCGAGCTCACCTCGGCGATCTCGTCCTTGCCGCGCACCTCGATCGGGGTGCCGGCGCGTTCGGCCATCTCCTCGGCGGTCGCGCCGTCGAGGGAGCGACCCTGCTGGAGCTTGGCGACCGCTTCCGGCAGACCGGAGTAGGCCACGTCGTGCGCGGTGTCGCGCAGACGCACCAGCTCACGGGTCATCGGCCGGCCGAGGCGCAGCACCAGCAGCACGGCGGCGATCAGTGCGAGCAGCACCGCGCCGCCCTGGCCGATCGCCCACCAGCGGCGGGAGTCGCGCTCGTCGCTGACCGAGGACAGCACCGAGGCGTCGACCTTGCGCTCCACATCGCTCATCTTGGCGATGCGGTCGTTGGTCGCCTTGGTCCACACATCCTGGGGGATGGAGATGGAGCCGTCCGCGCGGACCCGGGAGACGGAGTCCTCGAGGAGGTGCACGGCCTGGATCTCGGGCCCGGTCTGGGCCTGTTCCAGCCAGGGGATCCAGTCCGCGTCGGCGAGCGACTCGAACGACGACTCGCTCTCGTTGTAGCCGGTGCGGGTGGCCAGGATGTCCTGCTGTTGGGCCGGCGAGACCGTCTTGGCGGCCAACGCACGGAGCACCGCGCTCTGTTGCTGGCCGAGCCACTCGGTGGCGTGGGACAGTGCCGCCGCCGCGCGCAGTCGGTCCGAGTTGTCGGGGCCGGCGCCGCCGGCCTGGGCCACGCTGTCGCGGTAGTCGAGCGTGGCCGCGATCAGGATGCGGTAGCGGAAGACGACGGCGGTCAGCGAGGTGCCCTTGGGCGCCTGGACCTGTTCGCGCAGCGCGGTCAGGTCGGTCAGGCCCGCGTCCACCCTGCGCAACCGTTCCTTGGTGTTGCCGGGAATCGAGCCGAGGTCCTTGCGCAGCTTGCGGTAGCGCGCGGCGCTCTCGTCCGTCGCGGCGGTGCGCTGGTGGTACGCCGCCAGCGCGCCGGGGTCGGGCCACAACACTGCGGTGGCCGCGGCGCGTTCGCTCTGCAGCCGGTGCGCGAGTTCGCCCGCCTCGGCGGACACCTTGGTCAGCGAGCGCAGGCGATTCGCGTCCAGGGCTTCGCCGGTCGTGGTGGACACGGCGAGGCCCGCCGAACCCACCATCACGGTGAGCGGCACGGCGACGAGCAGGACGAGTTTGCGAGTGATGTTCAGTTTGTCCACCACCCGATCGGTGCCGAGAGGGGGGAGGGGGCGGGGGAGAGAGCCAGGGATGCGGAGTCAATTGTTCCGCTTGTCAAGTACGTCATTTTCCCGATGATTCGCACTTTCCGGTCTTGCCTTTTCGGTGACGCGGATCGCGTCCTATTCCGTGCACGACGGGCAGAGCCTAGCGGCATTCGCACGTGTGCTCGCAGTTGCCGGTGGGTAATACGCGCGCCGGCCCGCATACGGTGCCGAATGTTGACAGGCGTAAGTTAACTGGGCGAAGCAAAACGGATTGTGCCACATGACAATACAGGTCATGATATCGAGCGATTTGGGGTCGGCGTCGGCTGTCGCGGGTTTATATCCGGATTTCCACACCCGGGAAGGAGTGCCCGTTTGCCAACCATTCGTTGGGATATACCGGATCGTTGTGCTCCGTTTATCCGGAAGTCGGATGGGCGCGGCATGGCCGGGGGCACCGGAAGCGGCTCGGGTCGATGCGAGGGGAGCCGGGGTCGGAAGGGTCACATGTCGGGTGGGGGCGCGAGGCGGCTGTCGAGCGGCCCGAGGCCGCGAGTGGACGGTGATCCTCCGCGTCGGCACCGCCGGCGGGAACCGGTTCCGCCGCGTCGCACGCCGGCCGCGCGTCGGTCGTCCGCCGGCTATTGGTCGACCTGTGACTACATCGATCAAGTGCCGGGACGGCCTGTCGTGTTGCGCCGGCGGGCCGCCGGAGGCGTGCCGGTCCGGCTCGGGGTCGGCGCCCGGCCGACGGCGAACGGGCACCGAACCCGACCCCTTCGGGCACGACTTGCCCCGGTTCGGTGCCGAACTCCGGCCGTGGGACGCTCCCTAGCGGCGGACCGCTCCCGCGGTGAGGGCGATGACGGCCACGAGTACCGCCGGGATGGCCAGGGCCGTGGTCAGGCTGGTGTGGTGGGCGATGAAGCCGATCACCGGAGGGCCGGCCAGCAGGCCGATGTACGCGATGCCGGTCACCCGGGAGATGGCCCATGCCGCCGGAACCCCGGGGGTGTTGCCGGCCGCGCTGAACGTCACCGGGGCGACCGGGGCCACGCCGATGCCGAACAGGGTGAAGCCGAGTACCGATACCGCCGGCCAGGGGGTGACCAGCGCGATCGTCATGCCCAGCGCGGCGATCAGCGCACCCACGCGCAACACGCGCACCGGGCCGAAGCGTTCCACCACGTGGTCGCCCGCGAAGCGGCCGGCCGCCATGGCCACCGACATGCCCGCGAAACCGAGACCGGCGACGCCCGCCGAACTGTCCAGCGTTTCGCGCAGGTGTACCCCGCTCCAGTCGGCGACCGCGCCCTCGCCGACGAAGGAGCACAGGCCGATCAGGGCGAGCAGGACGACCGCGCGATAGCCCGCGAGCAGTCGGCCCAGGCCGCCTTCGGCCGGGGCGGGCGCGCGGTCCGCGTCGGTGCTCGTGTCCGGCGCGGGTACGGTCTCCGGCGCGCGGACATGGGGGTCGTCCGCGGGACCGAGCAGCGCCCGCGACCCGACCCAGACCGCGACCGCGAGCACGCCGGCCATGATCGACAGGTGCACCCTCGGAGTGATGCCGAGCGCCGCGGCGCCGGAGCCGATCAGGGCCCCGAACAGACCGCCCAGGCTGTAGCCGCCGTGCAGGCTGTTCATGATCGGGCGGCGCAACTGCTGTTCGATCGCCACCCCCTGGGCGTTGGCCGCGACGTCGGTGAAGCCCATCAGGCCACCCAGGACCAGCAGGCCGACCGCGAGCGAGGGCAGGTCCCACGCGAACGCCGGCAGCAGCAGGGACAGGCAGCCGCCGATCACCGACACCCGGGCGACGCGTCTGCTGCCCCAACGCCCGGCGGCGGTGCCCGCGAGTTGCACCGCCACCAGCGCGCCCACCGGCGAGCCGAGCAGGGCCAGGCCCAACTGGGCGTCGTCCAGGTCCAGATCCTCCTTGAACTGGGGGATCCGGGCCAGGAAGTCGGCCACCGCGGCACTGAACGCGAAGAAGACGAACAGCGCCGCGAACCGCGCGCGACGCAGCCGCGCGACGGACGGTGTCTCGGCCCGTTCCCCCAGGGCGCTCACACCGCGCAGGAGCCGTCGGCGCACGCGTCGCCCGCGGCCGGCTCCGGGGCGGACGACGAGCCGTCGCGCTCGCGTATCCCCTCCCGCACCTGCTTGAGCACCCGGAGGAAGGTGGTGGACTCCTCCGCGCCCTGGACCGCCCACGTGCCCTCGAAGACGAACGTCGGCACCGCCGTGACACCCATCTCCCGCGCCTCGTCGATCTCCCGCCGCACCTCGGCGACGCCCTCGTCGGAGGCCAGGTAGGCGACCACACGATGTCGATCCAGGCCGGCCTCGACCGCGAACTCGGTCAGGCGGGCATGGTCGGCGACGTTCTCGCCCTCGGTGAAGTACGCGGCGAGCAACCGGTCCTTGAGCGCGGCCTGAGCCGCCGGGCCGTACTCGGTCAGCGCGAGTCGCAACACCCGGTGTGCGGTCAGCGTGTTCACGGCCAGCGCGTTGGCGAAGTCGAAGGTGATGCCCGCGTCCTCGCCGATCTCGGCGAGCCGGGCGTTCATCGCGTCCAGGTTGTCTGCGCCGAACTTCTCCGCCAGCCGCTCGCGCAGCGGGGCCGGCTCCGCGGGTGTGCTCGGGTCCAGTTCGTACGGGCGGTACGTGACCTCGACGTCCTCGCCGCCGGGGAACACGGCCAACGCGCGCTCGAAGCGCCGCTTGCCGACGTAGCACCACGGGCACGCGATATCGCTGTAGATCTCGACCTTCACTTGCTCTCCAGCCTTCCGGATCGGGGGCCCGGGGTCGGCGCGCGGCGTCGGGCCGCGACGGCGCGCCGGGACGCGGGAAGTTCGGGCGCTGTACGGGACGGGCGCGGGTCGGGTGTACCGGCGATCACGGTGCCGGAGACACCCGAGGCAAAACATTCGTGCAGGCGTCATCATTCCCCAACCGCGACGTATCGCGGCTTCGGGGCCTGGGCGTAGCCTGTCCGCTGCTCGTCTCCCGTCACCCGGACATCACGCCGCGTGGTCGCGGCGTCACCCCCCGAGGAGCCTTCGTGGACCAGATCACCCAGTACCGGCGCGCCGTCGAGAGCTTCCGCCCGCTGCTGGCCGAGGTCGGCGACGCGGAGTTGACACTGCCCTGTCCGTGTTCCGAATGGGACGTCCGAGCCCTGTTGGCGCACACGACCGGCGCGCAGCGCGGCCTGGCGTCGGCGTTGACCGGGCCCAGCGAGCCTCTTTCGGAGGACCCCCGCGAGGACTTCGAGGCGGCGGTCGAGACGATGGTCGCGACCTTCACCCCGGAGCGGATCGCCGCCGCCATCAAGACCCCGTTCGGCGAGCGGACCGGCGGCTTCCTGCTCGGCCTGGCCACCGGCGACATCTTCGTGCACGCGTGGGACCTGGCCCGGGCGCTGGGCCGGTCGAGCGACCTGGACCCCGAACTCGCCGAGGAACTGCTCGAGCGTATGCGGCAAACCCTTCCGGATGCCGCGCGCGGCGAGGGCCGCGCGTTCGGCCCCGTGCAGCCGGTCGCCCCGGACGCGCCGGCGGCGGACCGGCTCGCCGCGTTCACCGGACGCGTGGTCGACTGACCGCACATCGCCGATCGGGCCCGGGACATCCCGGGACAAGCCCTCCCGGACGCGGCAACTGACGGTACGTCAGGCTGCGCGGAGGGCGGTCGGCGGTGTAAGCACGTCAACGCACACCCCCAGTCGATCGGGAGTATCGATGAGCACGTCGCAGCACGATCACGGCCGGATGGATCCGCCTCGCGTCCAGGAGGTGGCCGACGGAGCGTACGCGTACATCCAGCCGGACGGCACCTGGTGGATCAACAACACCGGGTTCCTGGTCGGTCCGGAGGGCGTCGTCGCGATCGACGGCTGCGCCACCGAGGCCCGCACCCGGACCTTCCAGGAGACGATCGCCAAGCACACCGACGCACCGGTGCGCACGCTGATCAACACGCACCACCACGGGGACCACACGAACGGGAACTACCTGTTCGAGACGGCCACGATCGTCGCGCACGAGAAGACCCGGACCGAGATACTGAACCTCGGGATCATGGAGGTCGAGTCGATCTGGCCGGGTGTCGGCTGGGGCGGCGTGCGGGCGGTACCGCCGTTCCTCACCTTCACCGAGGGCGTCACCGTGTACGCGGGCGATCTGCGGGCCCAGGTCCGGCACTTCGGTGCCGCGCACACCTCGAACGACTCGGTGGTGTGGCTGGAGGAGCAGAGTGTCCTGTACACGGGCGACCTGATCTTCAACGGCGGCACCCCGTTCCTGCTGATGGGTTCGCCCGCCGGCTACCTCGAAGTGCTGGAGAAGGTAAAGGAGTTGGGCGCGGCGACGCTGGTTCCCGGGCACGGCGAGGTGTGCGGTCCGGACCAGATCGACTACGCCATCGGATACACCGAGTTCGTGCTGGAGACCGCGCGCAAGGGTCTCGAGGCGGGTCTGGACCCGTTGAGCGTGGCGCGGGAGACGGATCTGGGCGAGTACGCGGCGCTGTCCGACTCGGAGCGGATCGTGGGCAACCTGCACCGTGCCTATGCGGAGTTGGGTGGGGTGGAGCGGGCGGGGGCGATCGACATCTACGCCGCGCTCGGGGACATGGTGACGTTCAACGGGGGCAAGCCGCTCTCGTGCTACGCGTAGGTGTGGTCGGCCGGCCTGGCGGCCTGGCCGGCCTCACGCGCCGGCCGGGCTGATCCGTCCGGCCTTCGGCCGAGTGGCCTCAAACGCCGGCCGGGCTGGGATTTTGGCCCGGTCGGTGTTGTTGTGTGCGGCTTCGGCGGGTCCGTTCCGGCCTTCGGCCGGGTGGCCTCAAACGCCGGCCGGGCTGGGGTTTTGGCCCGGTCGGTGTTGTTGTGTGGGGCTTCGGCGGGTCCGTTCCGGCCTTCGGCCGGGTGGCCTCAAACGCCGGCCGGGCTGGGGTTTTGGCCCGGTCGGTGTTGTTGTGTGTGGCTTCGGCGGGTCTGTTCGGACGCCGGCTTCCTTAGCGCCGGCCGGGTGGCCTCGAACGCCGGTTTTGGCCCGGTCGGACGCTGTCTGCCTTTGGGCCCGGCTTCCGGTGAGTGGAAGGGGGCTGCGGGGGGCTGGGGGGTCCGGGGTTAGCGTCCAGGGGCGGGTCGGTGAATGGAGACGGTGTGGACAAGGTGGTCGGGGCGGCTGCTGACGCGGTTTCGGATGTGGGGGATGGGGCCTCGGTCGCCGTTGGGGGGTTTGGGCTCTGTGGGATTCCTTCGGTGTTGATTGGCGCCCTGCATGCGCAGGGGGCCGCCGGGCTGAGGGTGGTCTCGAACAACTGCGGGGTCGATCGGTGGGGGCTCGGCATCCTGTTGCATGCCGGGAGGATCGCCCGGGCGACCGGGAGCTACGTGGGGGAGAACAAGGAGTTCGCTCGGCAGTACCTCTCCGGGGAACTGGAACTGGAACTGACCCCACAGGGCACGCTGGCCGAGCGGTTGCGGGCCGGTGGTTGTGGGATTCCGGCGTTCTACACGCCGGCCGGGGTCGGGACGCAGGTGGCCGAGGGTGGACTGCCATGGCGCTACGACGCGGCGGGCAACGTGCTGGTGGCCTCACCGCGCAAGGAGGTCCGCGTCTTCGACGGCGTCGAGTACGTCCTGGAGGAGGCGATCACCACCGACTTCGCCCTGGTCCGGGCGGCCCGCGGCGACCGGCACGGCAACCTGGTGTTCGACAAGTCGGCGCGCAACTTCAACCCGCTCGCGGCGATGGCCGGTCGGATCACCATCGCCGAGGTCGAGGAACTGGTCGAGCCGGGCGAGCTCGATCCCGACGCGGTCCACCTGCCCGGGGTGTTCGTCCAGCGCGTGGTGGCGCTGACCCCGGCCCAGGTCGCCGACAAGCCGATCGAGAAGAAGACCACGAACGGCGCCCCGGCGGTGCGCGGAACGGTGCGCGACTGATGGCCCTGACCAGGGACGAGATGGCCGCGCGGGCGGCGGCAGAGCTGATCGACGGCTCCTACGTCAACCTCGGGATCGGCCTGCCCACCCTCGTGCCCAACCACATCCCGGCCGGCGTACACGTCGTGCTGCACTCGGAGAACGGGCTGCTCGGCGTGGGGCCGTATCCGACGGAGGACGCGGTCGACCCGGACCTGATCAACGCCGGCAAGGAGACCGTCACGGTCCTGCCCGGCGCCTCCTACTTCGACTCGGCACTCTCCTTCGGGATGATCCGAGGCGGCCACATCGACACCGCGATCCTGGGCGCGATGCAGGTCAGCGTGGCCGGCGACCTGGCGAACTGGACCGTCCCCGGCAGCATGATCAAGGGCATGGGCGGTGCGATGGACCTCGTGCACGGCGCCCGCCGGGTGATCGTGCTGATGGAGCACGTGACCAGGAAGGGCCAGCACAAGATCGTCGACGAGTGCTCCCTGCCGCTCACCGGGAAACGTTGCGTGCGGCGGATCATCACCGACCTCGCGGTGCTCGACGTGACCGATCGCGGCCTGCTCCTGGTCGAGACCGCCCCCGGGGTGACCGAGGACGAGGTGCGCGCGAAGACCGGTGCGCGGCTGCTGACCTGACGCCGTCCGCCGAGGTCGGGGCGGAGATCGACCGGCGCCGATGTGATCATTTAGCGATACCGACGCATCGTCGCCGGTCCTCGGCACGTACCGGAACAAGGAGCACCAATCGTGAAGTTCGCGACCTTCGACCTGAATGGCTCGATCCACTCCGGAGTGGTGCCGGGTGAGGACGCGGTACATCCGCTGCCGGCCGGCGAGACCCTGCTCGGTCTGATCGAACGTGGTGCCGAGGCCCTGCGCGCGGCGGGCGAGCAGGCATTGGCCGGCCCCTCGGTCGCGCTCGCCGACGTGCGCCTGCTGCCGCCGCTCCAGCCGCCCACGGTCCGCGACTTCGTGGCGTTCGAGGAACACGTCGAAGGGGCCATGATCACCGTGCAGGGCCCGGGCGCGGTCGTGGTCCCGGAGTGGTACGAGTTGCCCACCTTCTACTTCACCAACCCGTACGCGATCATCGGCCCGAACGACCCGGTCCCGATGCCGCCGGGGTCGGCCGTGCTCGACTTCGAACTGGAGGTCGGCATCGTGATCGGCAGGGCGGGCCGGGACCTGACGGTGGATCAGGCGGCCGAACACATCATCGGCTACACCATCTTCAACGACTGGTCGGCCCGTGACCTCCAGTCCCGCGAGATGCGGGTCGGCCTCGGCCCGTGCAAGGGCAAGGACACCGCGACCACGCTCGGTCCGTGGCTGGTGACGGCGGACGAGTTCGAGGAGTTCCGGGACGCGGACGGCTTCCTGGACCTGGCCATGCGCGCCTCGGTCAACGGCGTCGAGATCGGTCGGGACTCGCTGGTCAACATGGGCTGGCCGCCCGCCGAACTGGTCGCCTACGCCTCGCGCGGCACCTGGATCCGGCCCGGCGACGTGCTCGGCACCGGCACCTGCGGCAACGGCGGTTGCCTGGGCGAACTGTGGGGCCGGGGAAGCGAGTTGCCGTCGCTGCGCGCCGGCGACACGGTCTCGCTGACGGTCGAGGGCATCGGTACGGTGGCCAACACGGTGGTCGAGGGCGCGGCGCCGCAGCCCATCCCGGCGGCCCGCAAGCGCCCGCGCACCCGCAGGGACTCCTTCGACGCGTGAGCCGGCGACGCCCGGCCGGCGGGTCCCACCCGGGGCCCGCCGGCCGGGCACGGGTTCAACTGCCACGGAAACCGTCGGCGCGACGCGAGGCGGCTCACGCCGCGACCGGCGCGGGCCGACCGCGTCGCGTCGGGTCCACTGCCCACAGCAACAGCGCGAGTGCGCCGAAGCCCGCGCCGAGCAGGCACACGGCGGTCCAGCCCGCCGCCGCGTACAGCGTGGTCGAGGCGATCGCGCCGCCCGCGCTGCCGATCGAGTAGAAGATCATGTAGCCGCCGATCAACCGACTGCCGGCGTCCGGACGCAGCGGGTAGATCAGGCTCTGATTGGTGACGTGTACCGCCTGGACGGCGAGGTCGAGCACGATCGTGCCCACCACCAGGGCCCACAACGACTGGCGGGTGAACGCGAGTGGCAGCCAGGACACGGTCAGCAACACCAGTGCGGTGCCGGTGACCCGGTGTGCGTGGCCGAGGTCGCCCAGCCGCCCGGCCGGGATCGCGCCCAGCGCGCCGGCCGCGCCGGCCAGGCCGAAGGCGCCGATCGCGGTGTGCGACAGGGACAGTGGAGGTTCGCTCAAGGGCAGTGCGATGCTGCTCCACAGGGTGCTGAACGCGGCGAAGGCCAGCAGGGCGAAGCCGGCCCGGACGCGAAGGACCGGCTCCTCGACGAACAGCCGCACGGTCGAGCCGAGCAGATCGCGGTACGACAGCGGCGCAGCTGCGGCGCGCCGCCTGGGGAGTACGCGGTACAGCGCCGTTGCCAGGACCAGGGTCGACGCGGCCGAGCACAGGTACACCGCGCGCCAGCCCGCGAGGTCGGCCAGCACGCCCGAGACCGTACGGGCGAGCAGGATGCCGATGACCACGCCGCTGGTGACCGCGCCGACCACGCGACCTCGTTCGGCGGGGGCGGCGAGCGAGGCCGCGTAGGCGACCACCGCCTGGGTGACCACGGCGAGCAGGCCGACCGCGATCATCGCCAGGAACAGCGGGGCGGCCCCCCGGGCCGTACCGACGGCGACCAACGCGATGGCGAGCAGGGCGAATTGACCCACGATCAGGCGGCGGCGGTCGATCAGGTCGCCCAGTGGGACGAGCAGGAACAGGCCGAACCCGTAGCCGACCTGGGTGAGGGTGACCACGACGCCGACCGTGCCGGGGGCGAGGCCGAGGTCGTGGCCCATGGTCACCAGGAGCGGCTGGGCGAGGTAGACGTTGGCGACCGCGACGCCGGCGGCGATCGCGAAGAGCAGGGTGAGGGCGCGGGATATCCGGTTGCAAGTTGCCACCAGGTGACCATAGGCAATGTTGGTAGCATGTTGCAACCGGTGGGGTGAGCGAGAGGACGGGCCATGGTGCAGCGCACGCGGTTGGACGAGGACAGTTGTCCGGTGGCGCGATCGGTGGACGCGATCGGCGACTGGTGGTCGCTGCTGATCGTGCGCGACGCGTTCGACGGGAGCCGCCGGTTCGGCGAGTTCCAGCGCAGTCTCGGAGTGGCCAAGAACATCCTGACCGCCCGACTGCGGGCCCTGGTGGCGGGCGGGATCCTGGAGACGGTACCCGCGTCGGACGGCAGCGCCTACCGCGAATACGTACTGACCGCGAAGGGGCGCGACCTCTTCCCCGTGGTCGTCGCACTGCGGCAGTGGGGCGAGACGCACTGGTTCGGGCCCGGCGAGCCGATGTCCAGGCTCCTGGACCGACGCGACGGCCGCCCGCTGCGCACCCTGGAGGTGCGTGCGGCGGACGGCCGCCCGATCCGGCCGGAGGACACCGAGGTGGAGCGGGTCGGCGAGGGCGGCCAGGACTGACCGACCGGACGAATTCGCCCTACCCGACCGGGACTTCGGTGAGCCCGAGGTGGTTCAGCAGGGTGAAGAACAACTGCTCGACGAATGGATCCCGCCGGAAACCCAACAACTCCAGGATCGGCTCGGGCCGCACCTCGTAGCCGGCCGCCGCCGCCCACCGCACCGCCGCCTCGGCGACCCGCGGCCGGTCCTCCTCCAGCCACGCGGCGGCCTCGTCCCGGAACCGGGCGAAGTCGCCCCGCCCGCCGCCCCGGTGCCACCGGTTCTGCGCCAACCGCGAGGCGGCGGTGCCCGGGTCGAGCCACCCCTCCCAGAAGTCCGTCCCGCTCAGTCCCTGGACATGCGCGACATCGCTCTCGAACACCCCGCACACCAGCACGGGGGAGCCGGTCCTGGCGGCCAGGTCGGTCAACCACGGGCCCTGGAAGGCGTACGGATCCTCGAAGTGCCGCACGTGCACCGCGCGCCAGCCGTCGCGGTAGGCCCACTCGGCATAGACCGGATGGCCCTCGCCGCCCACATACGGCGCCAGGTCGGCCAGCGGCGTGTCCGCACGTAAAACGACGATGTCCCCGTTGAACCCCATGGCCACCCCTTCGGTCGCGATGTCCGTTGCGGCCCAAGGTAGATACCGCGTCCGACAACCGGCCGGGTGCCGGCGACAGGGGTGCGCGGGGGCTTCGCACGACGGTTCCGGGCGGCCCTGTCGTCGTGGCCCCGACCCGCCGGCGGCGGTCAGTTCCCGGTCTCGGCGACCTGCTCCACCGCGCTCGTCCCGTTGCCTTCGCGGGACTCCCACTCCCAGGTCTCGTCCAGCCGGATCCGACCGTCCGGCAACACGACGACGGCGCTCACGCAGTGCCCGGAGGCGGTGCCGCCGGAGCGGTTCAGCTGCACATAGCGAAAGTCCAGCGTGTCCCCGTCGCGGGTACCGACGAGGTGACCGTGCACGATGTCGCCGCCGTCGTACTCGGCCCAGATCCGGCCGTCCACCTCGTGGTACGCGAACAGCGTGGACGCGTCGACCTCTCCGTGCTCGGGACGACCGAGCGGGGCGAAGCGAAGTCCATCCAGGGAAGGTGCGGTCATTGCGGGCTCCTTCGGCGAACGCGAGGCGCATCGGCGCTTGGTAGCCCGCAGCGTAGGTGCCGTGTCCCGGGGACCGGTTCCGGGGTCGGGTCGTCGAACGGGGACGAATTCCGCTCCCGAGGGTTTCCCGCCCTACTCGTCCGGGGTGCCCTTCCAACGCCACTTGCCCACCCGGCGCGGATGGCCCGGCAGCTCGGTGCGGCCGGTACACCACAGCAGGGCCGGCCACGGCTCGAAGCCGGCGGGGGCGTCGGGGAACATCCGGGCCAGTACCCGGGCGCAGATCTCCGGGTCGGGCCGGTAGTCGAGGCCGAGTCCGGCCGCCATGTCGTGCATGTGGACCATCACCTCGACCATGCCCATCGCGGCGAAGCCGTCCGGGTCGGAGACGCCGTACGGGTGGAAGGCGCGGTTCGAGTCCGGCTGCGTGGTGACCACCGACGCCAGGATCGTGCCGCCGGCGCGGACCGCGTGCAACATCTGGGCCGGCGTCGCGTCGTCCTCCTCGTGGATGTCGATGGGGACGTAGTCGTCCATCCGACCCGACGCGACCTGACCCGCGTAGCCGTACAGATCCCCGACCACGTGGACCAGCGTGTACCAGCAGTCCCACTCGAGGTCGCCGGCCGGCCGCGACCAGTCCCGATTGCCCTCGGTGGCCTCGGCCAACACGGCGACGGCGTGCGCGACCGTCGCCTCCACATCCTGCGCTGCGTGTGCTCCCATCCGGCGAGTTATACCGGCGCGACTCCGGGAACGCACGCGAGTATCGCCGGCGGGAACGCGAGCGCGTCGTCGCAGGCGCCGAGCGGTCGACGGGGACGCGCCGGGCCGGTCCCGGCCGCGACCCGCGCCCGGCGGCCACCCCCGTGTGGAGCCCGCGGGTGCGCGGGTGAGGATGGAGGTGTGCCCGTGGCTTCGCTCACCGTCCCGTCGATCGCTGCCGACGGCCGTGTTCGCCGGATCGTCCCGTCCTCGGAGAACGCCATGACCTCGACTGCCCCAGCCCCCGACGGCCGCGGTTTCGCCGCCGTCACGATCGTGCCGATGCGCGCCGAGCACGCGGAGTCGGTGCTCGCGATCTATCAGCTCGGCATCGACACAGGCAACGCCACGTTCCAGGAACACGCGCCCGACTGGGCCGAGTTCGACGAGGGCAAGCTGCCCGACCACCGCTTCGTCGCGCTCGACGGGGCCGCGGGCGCGGTGCTCGGCTGGGTGGCCGCGAGCGCGACCTCGCGCCGCCCGGTCTACCACGGGGTGGTGGAGACCTCGGTGTACGTCCACCCCGACGCGGCCGGCCGGGGCGTCGGCCGTGCGCTGCTCGGCGCCCAGATCGCCTCGACCGAGGCGGCCGGCGTGTGGACCATCCAGGCCGGCGTCTTCCCCGAGAACGTCGGCAGCCTCGCGCTGCACGCCGCCCTCGGCTTCCGCACCATCGGCGTGCGCGAACGCGTCGGCCGCCACCGCGACCGCTGGCGCGACGTCACCCTCCTGGAGCGCCGCAGCCCCACGGTCATCTGACTCCGGCGCACTCCGAACACACCCCGCAACGGATCCGACGGTCCGTCAGATCCCATCCCGGTATGCCTTGACCTCTCCGGACACCGATGAATAATCGAGATCGGTTGTAGTGACCAAGGATGTGAGTGTTCGGCTTGGGGTGGGCCGGTCCGGGGCGCGGCGAAAACACCTCGCGGCGGGCCGTCCGCCCGGAACGAGGAGACGGTACATGCGCGCGATCCTGCACACCGCCACGGGCGCCGAGATCCGGGACGACGTCACCGTACGTGATCCGGAGGCCGGTGAGGTCCTGGTGCGGATCGTCGCCACCGGCGTCTGCCACAGCGACGTCAGCGTGCTCGAAGGCGTGATCGAGTGGCCCACGCCGTCCGTGCTCGGCCACGAGGGCGCCGGCATCGTGGAGAAGGTCGGCGCGGGGGTCGGCTCGGTCGCGCCGGGCGACCACGTCGTGATCACCACGATCGCCGCGTGCGGGATGTGCCGGCACTGCCAGACCGGACACCCGAACCGCTGTCGGCAGACGCTGGGCAATCGTGGTACGCCGTTCGCGATCGGCGACGAGCCGGTATGGAACTTCGCCGGCGCCTCCACCTTCGCCGAGCTGACCCTGGTCAAGGAGATCCAGTGCGTGTCCATCCCCAAGGACGTGCCGCTGACCTCCGCGTGCCTGGTCCCGTGCGGCGTGGTCACCGGCGCGGGCGCCGTACTCAACCGGGCGAACGTGCTCCCCGGGCAGACCGCGGCGGTGATCGGCCTCGGCGGCGTCGGCCTGTCCGCCGTCCAGGCGCTGCGTCTGAAGGGCGCGGGCCGGGTGGTCGGCATCGACACCGTGCCCGGCAAGTTCGAACTGGCCGGCGCGTTCGGCGCGACCGACTTCGTCAAGTCCGGCAAGGGCGTCGACGTCGCCGACGAGATCCGCACCCTGTTCCCGTACAGCGACGAGGTCAAGGTCGGCGTGTTCGGCGCGGGCGGCGTGGACTGGATCTTCGAGTGCACCGGCATCCCGGCCGTGCTCGAGAACGCCATGGAGGCGCTGGACTGGGGCGGCACGCTGATCGCCGTCGGCCAGCCGGCGCAGACCGCGACCGCGAGCATCCGGATCGCCAACCTGCTCCAGTGCGACCGGGGCATCCTGGGCACCCGGGCCGGCGGCGTACGTCCGCACGAGGACATCCGGACCGTCGTCGAGCTGTACCGCCAGGGCAAGTTCGACCTGGACGCGCTGGTGTCCAGGGTCTATCCGGCGGAGGGCTTCCACGACGTCCTCGACGACATGCACCACGGACGGATCGCGCGCGGGGTCATCGCGTTCTGATCCGGTCGCCCGCTCCGGAACGCCGAGCGCGACCGGATCGCCGAGCCGATCGGTCCATGCGCCCATTCGTTCACCTGTTCTCCCGTTACCCCGTTACCCCGTTCACCGAGAGGACCGCGGCAGGCATGACGGAGATCCGCTCGACCGAAGGGGCCGCGTCGTCCGTCGCCCCGCCCCCGCCGGCAACTGGGGCCGCTGGGGCGCGGAGGACGAGCGCGGGGCGCTGAACCTGATCGAACCGGAGGGGGTGCGAACCGCCGCGCACGAGGTCCGGACCGGGCGGACCTACTCCCTGGCGCTGCCCATCGCGCGCGGGAACCAGCCGGCCTTCGACTTTCGGGGCTCGCCGCAGCGGTTGACCCTGGTGAGTCAGACCGACGCGATGTACGACGGTTTCGAGGGCGGTGGCGACGTCGGGTCCAACGAGGACGTCCTGATCATCCCGTCGCACAACCTCACCCACATGGACGCGCTCTGCCATGTCCAGGCGAAGGGCCGCTTCTACAACGGCTTCCCGGCCGACACGTTCCGCTCACACACCGGCGCCGGCCGCTGCGGGATCGACAAACTGGGCGCCTTCGCGACCCGGGCGGTGCTGCTCGACCTGCCCCGCCACTTCGACACGCCGTATCTGGAGGGCGGCTACCGGATCACCGCCGCGGATCTGGCGGGTTGCGCCGAGCGGCAGGGGGTCGAGGTGCGGTCCGGCGACGCGCTGCTCGTGCGGACCGGCTACCTCGACGAATACCGGGCGATCGAGGCATCCGGCCGCGAGCCGTCCTTCGCGCAGCCCGGTCTGTCGCTCGACGCGGTCGACTACGTGCGGGCCCGGGAGATCAGCGTCGTGGGTGCCGACAACAGCGCGATCGAGTGCATTCCGTTCGACGACCGGTTCCTGTCGGTACATATCGCGTTGCTGGTGGAATCGGGTGTACCGCTGCTCGAACACCTGTGGTTGACCGATCTTGCCGAGGGCATGGCACAGGCGGGCACTTATTCGTGCCTGCTGTGCGTATCCCCGCTTCCGGTCACCGGCGCAACGGGCAGTCCCATCAATCCGGTTGCCATTGTCTGATCGTCGGACGACTGACATAGTCCATGGGCAGGTCGTCTCGGTCTCGTTTCCTCCGTCGGGACCGAGGCGACCGCTCGGATCGAGCCCGCAGCCCTCGCCGATCCGCGCCGGCCCGCGACAATGCCCGGCAAATCCCCGTCTCCGGTACGCCTGTACACACCCGCACTCGGGCGCGGAATCCGGAATCCGATACGGGTAATGCACGTTATCGCACAGTATTAAATTGACGTAGTCAAGGACTGCTATCATGGCGGGGTGAACTCCACCGAAAACGTCGAAGCGATCCAGCGGGCGCTGGAGGCCCTGCTTCGGCGCCACGCCAGCCGCCGAGTGTACGCGGGCCAGGCCGCCGCGGCGGGCGCGACCATCTCGCAGCCCGCCTATGTGCTGCTGCGCCGAATCGAGAAGCAAGGCCCGCTCCCCATGGGGGAGTTGGCGCGCATGACGAACATGGACCCGGGTGCCACCGCGCGCCAGGTCGGCCAGTTGGAGCGGGACGGCTATGTCCGGCGCTCGCCCAGTCCGGACGACGGCCGGGTCAGCCTCGTCTCGCTCACCCCGCGCGGCGACTCCGTGCGGCGTCGGTTGAACGACGTCATGGATCGACGGATGAGCGAGATGCTCGACCGCTGGAGCGACGAGGATCGCGAGACGTTCGCGACGCTCCTGCAGCGATTCGTCGAAGAGATGGCCCAGGGCGAGATTCCCGCGGCGGAGGTCGAGGACAGCGCGGTCTGACCGTCTGACCGTCCGACTGTTCGTCATATTCCATATTGATTGCCGGGGTCGGCTGTCGGGGCGTTCGCAGCTGCTGCTGTGTTCGTGGCATTCGACGGCGGGCCCCGGCAATTTTTGTCGGCAATCGCGCGGGTGCGGCGGGTGCGGCGGGTGTGCGGAATGCGCGAAGCCATCACTTGATTTGGTCAAGGATCCGGCTTACCGTCCCAGGGTGATCAAGTTCGACATCCGCGACGGGGTTGCCGTCGTCACGCTGGATCGGCCCGACGAACTCAATGTCTTCTCCGGGGGCATGGGTTCGGCCCTCGGGGACGCATACGCGCGGTGTGACGCCGACGATGCGGTGCGCGCGGTGGTGCTCACCGGCGCGGGGCGGGCGTTCTGCGCGGGCGCCGACATGTCGCCGGAGGCGGACAGCTTCGCGGGACCGGGGGAAGCGGCGGCACGGTCGCGGAAGTTCAGCGCGTCGCCGGTGCGGCCGGCCGCGTGGGAGGTGCGCAAGCCGGTGATCGCCGCGATCAACGGGCACGCGATCGGCATCGGGTTCACGCTGGCGATGCAGTGCGACATCCGGCTCGTGGCCGAGGACGCCAAGCTGGCGATTCCACAGGTACGGCGCGGCATGGTCCCCGACGCCCAGTCGCACTGGACCGTGCCGGCGGCCACGTCGCGGGCGGTGGCCGCCGACATCCTGCTGACCGGGCGCACCTTCCGCGGCGCCGAGGCGGCCGTACTCGGCCTGGTGTCACGGGCGTTGCCCGCCGACGAGGTTCTGCCCGCCGCACTGGAGATCGCGCGCGACATCGCGACCAACGTGCACCCGGTGTCGGCGGCGCTCACCAAGCGGCTGCTGTGGGCCGACGCCGGGCTCGACGAGGTCGAACGCCTGGAAACCGCCTACCACCGCGTGCTGATGGGCACCGACGACGCACGCGAGGGCCCCCGCGCGTGGTCCGAACGGCGCACACCACGCTGGACCGGCACGGTCACCGGCGCGTGGGACGGTGTACTGGCGGCGGAATCATCGGAACGGCCGGCTCCCTCGGCATGACAGGACCTCGGCACGACAGGACCCTCGGCATGACAGGCCCCTCGGTACGACAGGAGCACCAGTGACCCCCTCTCCGCCGACCCCTCGTCGCCTGACACCCCCTCAGCTCGATGTCATGGCGGCCGGCCTCACCCTCCGCGACATGCAACGTGCCGCGGCCGCCACCGAGCGCGCCGGGTTCGACGGCCTGTGGCTCACCGAGGGCGGCCGCACCGCGTACACCGCCGCGACCGCCGCGGCGCTGGCCACCGAGAACCTGACCGTCGGGACGGGCATCGCCGTCGCGTTCGCCCGAAGCCCGATGGTCACCGCGTCGGCGGCCTGGGAGTTGGCCGAGGCGACCGGCGGCCGGTTCGTACTGGGCCTGGGCACCCAGGTGCGGCCGCACATCGAACGGCGCTACTCGGCCGAGTTCGACCGGCCGGGCCCGCGACTGCGCGAGTACGTCGCCGCGCTGCGGGCGATCTGGTCGGCCTTCCGGGGCGAGGAACGGCTGCGGTTCAAGGGCGACTTCTACCGGTTCACCCTGATGACGCCGGAGTGGACGCCGGGCGGCTCGATCGCCGACCCGCCGATCTACCTGGCCGGGGTCAACCCGTGGATGTTGCGCATGATCGGCGAGGTGGCCGACGGCCTGCACGTCCACCCGCTGCACAGCCTGCGCTACATCGAGGAGGTGGTCCGCCCCGAACTGGCCGCCGGCGGCGCGGCCGACGACTTCGCGCTGGTCTGCCCGGTGATGACGGCAACGGGCGACACCGACGAGGAGATCGAGTCCGAACGCGAGAAGCTGCGCCTGCGATTGGCCTTCTACGGCTCGACCCCGGGCTACTCGAAGGTCTTCGAAACCCACGGCTGGAACGACCTCCAACCCCGCCTCAACCGCCTCTTCGCCGCCAAGGACCGCCAGGCCATGGCCACCGCCATCACCGACGAGGTCCTCGACACCCTCACGGTAACGGCCCCCTGGAACACCCTGGCCCAGTCCCTCCTGGCCCGCTACGAAGCAGCCGCAACCCGAGTGGTCGCGTACTCGGCGGTGAGCACTTGGCGCGAGAACCCGGCATCGATCGAACGCTGGACAGAGGTGACACAACAGTTCCACGAACTGAGCCGAACCGGACCGAACTGAGCGTGCGGTCCGGGACGGCTGAGCGGGTTGGCTGGTCCGACCGCTTCGGGCGCGGAGTCATGGGTGCCGGGGGAGTCGAATTGCCGGGCGAAACAGGGCTGTTGTTCCCGGGAACACACCACCACCACCAGCAGCGGCGGGGAGGGGCGGCCGGGTCGAGTGCGCCGGGGAGCCTTCCCGAGTGGGTCGGGCGTTTCCAGCGGGCGTTGCGCGTGTGGTTGCGGGTGGCTGGTGCGGGGTTGGTCCGGCGCCAGAGGTCGGCCGCCGCCGGCGCTCGGGGCTCCGAGGCGTGGGGCTCCCGACGAGGCGGGCGTCTTGCTCACTGAAAACCGGCTGGCAGCGGGGGGCAGGGAGGGCGGCCGGGTCGGGTCCTCCGGGGAGCCCTCCCGAGTGGGTTGGGTGTCTTCGGCGGGCGTTGCGCGTGTGGTTGCGGGTAACAAGTGCGGGGTTGGTCCGGCGCCAGAGGTCGGCCGCCGCCAGCGCTCGGGGCTCCGAGACTCGGTGATCGCGACGAGGCGGGCGTCTTGCTCACTGAAAACCGGCTGGCAGCGGGGGGCAGGGAGGGCGGCCGGGTCGGGTCCTCCGGGGAGCGTTCCCGGGTGGGTCGGGCGTTCCCGGCGGGCGTTGGCATGTGGGTGACGAAGGTTCACGAATCCGGATCCGTGGGGTGCCGGAGCCTTCGCGTGGGAAAAAACCGCAGGTCAGCGCGAGCGGCGGCTGATTCGGGTTCCTCGGGATCCGGGTTCGGCGCCTATTGGGCACTTTCGGTCTCCTCGGCGGCCCCCGTGGGGTCGCAGGGCTCCAAGCGGACGCCGATTGGGCGATTCCGGTCTCCGCTCCGGCGCCGAAGGGGCCACAGCACACGAAACCGGCACTCGACGCTCGACTTTCCCCTCCGACGCCACAAAACCGCAGGTCACCGAAGCTCGAAGCCCTCAATCACCCATCGCGATCCGGGTTCGTGAGCCTTCGTCACACCCACATGCCAACGCCCGCCGGGAACGCCGACCCACTCGCGAACGCTCCCCGGAGGACTCGACCCGGCCGCCCTCCCCGCCCGCCGCTGCCAGCCGGTTTTCGCCGAGCAATGCGTGCGTCTCGTCGGGAGTCCCGGGTCTTGGAGCCCCGCACGCCGGCGGCGGCCCATCACCGACTCGGACCGGCCCCGCACCGGCCACCCGCAACCCAAGGCGCAACGGCCGTAATGCTCCCGACCCCGAACCCCGACCCTGACCCCGACAGGGAGCTGACGGTCCGTCAGGGAATTTGTATACTAAAACGGGATCAACCTCCCATCTCTCTCGCCCTCACCCTTCCGCGCACTTCCCCGGCGTGCTAAACACTGTCAATCAGTTCGGCTGGAGTGCACCGATCCGGTTGGCGATGTCCACGAGACATGCCGGCCTCATCGAGGCCGAGTGGCGTTTTGCCCCCCGCATATTCCGTACAAAACCGGGCGTGTCGCCCTAGTGACACGTGTCCGGTGCGCGTCCCTGCACAGAACGGAAAGTACCGGTATGTCTGCGACCGTTGAAGTATCGGCGAAGCCGCCGGAGCCCGGATCCGACCCGTCCTCGGTCGATACCGGTCGGCTGGAAGGGGTCTCCAAGGGCCGGGTGTTCGCCGTCCTGGCCGTCGTGGTGATGTTCTCCGAGGTCGTGCCGCTCCAGTACGCGATGATCTCCTCGGCCGTGCCGGAGATCGCCCCGTCGTTCCGGTCCGTCGGCGAGAGCATTTCGTGGATGGTCGTGATCCTGGGCCTCGTCGGCGGCGCGGTCAGCCCCCTGATCGGCAAGCTTTCCGATGTCTACGGCAAGAAGCGGCTGCTGCTCGCGACCAGCGTGTCGTTCCTGGTCGGGTCGTTGATCTGCGCGGTGACCGGCTCCTGGCCGCTGTTCCTGGTCGGCCGGGCGCTCCAGGCGGTCGCCTTCGGCATGACCGCCGTGGTGTACGGGCTGATTCGCGACCTGATGCCGCGCAAGTTCATCCCGGTCGCGATCGGTGTCTCGGCCACCGGGCTCGGGTTGTCCGCCGCGCTCGCGCCGGTCGTCGGCGGGCTGCTCACCGAGCACTACTCCTGGCGCTCGTTGTTCTGGTTCCTGGTCGTCTACATGGTCGTGCTGATCCCGCTCCTGCTGATCGTGGTGCCCGAGTCCAAGCTGCGCGTTCCGCAGAAGGTGGACTACGTCGGCGGGGTCATCCTCGGCGTCGGGCTCGCGCTGATCCTGCTGTACATCAGCCAGGGGGAGGCCTGGGGCTGGGGCAAGCCCTCGGCATTCGGGTACGCGCTCGCCGGCGTGGCCGTGATCGGGCTGTGGGTGCTGTGGGAGAAGCGGGTGGAGAACCCGATCATCGACCTGAAGCTGCTCACCGCGCCGCGCGTGGCCCTGGTGCTCGGGATCGCGTTCCTGGCCAACATGATCATCGGCATCCAGAACTACCTGACCAGCTACATGGGCCTGACCCCGGACAACGTCAAGCAGAGCACGCTCGACAAGTACGGCGACGGCGCCGTCCAGAGCGCCAAGGCCATGGGCGCGCCCGAGGCGATGTGGGCTGGCATCGCCGACCAGGTCAAGGCGGCGGTGTCGTTCAACGACTCGCTCGACTACGCGCTCGGCTTCACCCTCCTCGGCCTCGCCCTGCACGTACTGATCTGGCAGTCGATGTCCAGCATGATCGCGGGCCCGCTGGCCGGCCTCTGGGGGCAGCGCAGCGGGTTGCGGATGCCGATGATCGTGGGCGTCACGACGCTCACCCTGGCCGGCTTCATGTACGTGTTCATGCACGACTCGTGGCAGCTCATGCTGATCTGCGGCGTGGTCTACGGCATCGGCTTCGGGATGTACTACGCCGCCGCGCCGAACCTGATCATCGAGGCCGTGCCGCAGGAGCAGCAGGGCATCTCGTCCAGCATGCTGGTCGTCGCCCAGTCCTTCGGCGCCTCGGTCGGTGTCGCGCTGCTGTCGCCGATCTTCACCAACAACCGCCTGCGGATCACCGGTCCGGCGCCGAGCGGACAGGGCCTGGCCACCCAGGACGCCTGCGACCCGCGCGGCTGCACCTACACCACGGACGCCTTCACCACCGGCTTCTGGATCCTGATCGTGTGCGGCCTGCTGGCGCTGGTGATCGCGCTGGTCATGCGGCACGGCCGCAAGCCCGCCACGGGCGGCCTGCTCCACTAGCGGCCGCACCACCGATCGCACACCCGCTCGTGGTGTGTGACGCGGCGTCAGGATCCGTGGATCCGAGGGGGATCCACAGGACCTGACGCCGCGTTGGCGCTTTCCGTCGGCGACCTTCGCCAGTGACCTGACGCCGATCCCGCCGACTACCCCTCGCCCACCATCGTCTCCAGCAGCGCCAGCAGCCGCTCCGCCTGCTGCTCCGGGTCGCCGTCTGCCGGGGTGAGGCGCAACTCCGGCTTCTCCGGGGCCTCGTACGGGGCGGAGATGCCGGTGAAGTCGCCGATCTCGCCGCGCCGGGCCTTGGCGTACAGGCCCTTCGGGTCGCGGCGTTCGCACTCCTCGATCGGGGTGTCGACGAACACCTCCAGGAACGGCAGACCGTCCCGGGCGTGCAGCGCGCGGACCCGGTCGCGGTCGGCGCGATACGGGCTGATCACCGGGACGATCGCGACCACGCCCGCGTCGGCGAACAGCCTGGCGACCTCGCCGACCCGGCGGATGTTCTCGGTCCGGTCCTCGGCGCCGAAACCCAGGTCGCCGTTCAGGCCGAGCCGCACGTTGTCGCCGTCCAGGCGATACGCGGTGACCCCGCGCTCGACCAGAAGCCGTTCGGCGATCACCGCGACCGTCGACTTGCCCGAACCCGACAGGCCGGTGAACCAGACCGTCGCCCCCAGCGATGGACGCTGCTCGCGCGTCACTCCGCCCTCGTGCCAGACCACGTTGCGCTCGCTCACGACTCTCCATCCGCCCGTTCGCAATGAACCCGAGGATTCGTACCGTACGGGGCGACCCGGCGCGGCTCGGCCCCGGTCCAGTACCCGGACGCCGAAAAGCCGGCCCCCGAATCTGACGTCCCTTCAGATTTACCTTCACATAGAGCTAACCTGCGCCCGGGACCGAGCCACAGCCGCCCGGACCTGCACCGCCGAGACGCCGAGACGCGAGACGCGAGACGTGAGACGCGACACCCGAACGTGAGGGAGGCCGACCGGCCATGGCCTGGACACCACCACAACGCGCCGCCTGGACCGAGACCCTGGCGGCCGGCGCCATCCCACCGCTCACCGACGACCTCGACCGTCCCTTCGACGCCGACACCCTCCTCGGCGAGGCCCGCGCCCGGGCCGGCGGTGCATGGGCCGGCGCGGGCGCGGGCGCGGACCCGGACCCGGTCGGCACCCCGGAGACCGCCGGCCTCGCCCTCACCGACACCGACCCCGCCTTCCGCGAGGGCCTGGACCGCCTCCTCCACTCCCTCGAACACGAGGCGAACCTGGACCGGGTCGGCCGCTGGTGGGCGTACACCTGGGTGAATCGGCTCCTGGACGTCCGACTCCAGGTCGCCCGCTACGTCCGCGACGACCCCGGCGTGCGCGACGAGCCGATCGAGCGGCCGATCTTCGTCACCGGCGGCCCCCGCACCGGCACCTCGATCCTGCACGCGCTGCTTGCCCGCGATCCGGCCAACCGGGTGCCCACCACCTGGGAGTTCCTGCGTCCCGTCCCGCCGCCCGAGCCCGCCACGCGCGACACCGACCCGCGCATCGCGCTCGCCGAGCGGGAGATTCGCTTCGTCACCGCGGCTCTTCCCGCGATGGACGCGATCCACGAGAAGAGCGGCACGCTGCCCAAGGAGTGCATCAGCGCGCACGTGCTCGCGTTCCGCTCCGAGGACTTCACCGGGCAGTTCGCGATCCCGTCGTACGCCGCGTGGCTGGCCGACTGCGACATGCGGCCCGCGTACGCCTACCACCGACTGGTCCTGCAGATCCTGCAGCGACGTACACCGGGGGCGACCCGCTGGGTGCTCAAGTCGCCCGCGCACCTGTTGACCCTGGACGCGCTGGTCGACGTGTACCCCGACGCGCGCCTGGCGGTGACGCACCGCGATCCGCTCACCGTGCTGGCCTCGCTGAGCAGCCTGATCGCCACCATTCACCACGCGTACGGGAATCGTTCCGACATCCGGGACGTCGCGCGGACCCAGAGCGACCTGTGGTGCACCGCCTATGCCCGGCTCACCGCGTTTCGTGACGCGGGCCGGGTGACCGAATCCGACTGGCACGACTCGACCTACGCGGATTTCATGCGCGATCCGATCGCGGTGGTACGGGAGTTGTATGCCGGGTTCGGGCTGGAGTTCGGCGCGGACGCGGCGGGCCGGATGCGCGCGTATCTGGCCGCGCGCCCGCAGGGGCGGCACGGACGGCACGCCTATGCGTTCGACGACCTCGGCCTGGATCGGGAGGACGTGCGTTCTCGACTGGCGGACTATCAGAAGCGGTTCCAGGTTCCGACGGAAGAGATCTGACGTGCACTCGGACTCGAACGACCGTCCCCGTCCCCGGCCCGATGGTTCCGCCTCCGGCGTGGTCGACGGCAGTGCCTGGCGCGCCTATTGCGAGCGGATGGCCGCGCTGGGCGATCGTATCCTCGAGGCCGACTTCCCCGGCGCGACGGACGCCGACCGGGCCGAGGGCATTCGGCACCTGGCCAATCAGGTCGCCTGCTGGCTGACCTACCAACTCGCCGCGACCGACCCGGAGAACCCGGCGTTCTTCACCCACAACGACCTGGTCTACCGCTGGGGCGGTCCGAACGTGGACCAGAACGCGCGGCGTGCGCCGATCTCCTGGGACGGCGTGTATCGCCTCACCGTGACCATGAACGCGTGCGAGAAGTTCGTGCTCCAGGTCAAGCCGGGGGACATGCACGCTGGGCGTACGGAGGTGTTGGCGGAGACATCCTCCACCGCGCTGGGTGTGGGGCCGGGCGATACGGTCGAGATCGTGCTGAGTGCCGACCGGCAGCCGGGTAATTGGATCGAACTCACGCCGGACGCACGGGTGTTGCATGTGCGCGACTACTACTTCGACTGGACGCCGGAGCAACCCGCGATGTTTGCCCTGGAGCGCCTGGACACCCAGGGGCGACCGGCCGAGCGGGTCACCCCGGAGCGGGTCGCGGGCATGCTGGCCGGTGCGGCGGCCTCGGTGGAGAACTCGATCGAGGTCTGGAACGACTGGGTGCGGGCGACGGGGGATCGGCAGCCGGTGAACACGTTCAGTACGCCCTCGACGGTGGCCGGTGGGGTCAAGGAGGTCGTCTACGGCTTTGCGCGGGTGCGGCTGACGGATGATCAGGTGCTTGTGGTGGAGACCGATCCCGGGGTTTCCGGGCAGTGGGACCTGCAGTTGTACAGCCCGGGCTGGTTCGAATCGCTCGACTTCGCCAACCGGCAGACCTCGCTGAACCACGTGCAGGCCGAGCACGATCCGGACGGGCGGATCCGGGTCGTGATCGGGGCGGTGGATCCGGGCGTGCCGAACTGGCTGGACACCGAGGGGCGGGCGGAGGTCTTCGCCACGCACCGGTGGCTCGACCCGTACGCGCAGCCGGCGGTTCGGGCGGTGGTGGTGCCGCGCACGTCGGTGCGGGAGCATTTGCACCCGTCGACGCGCACGATCGGGGTTGGCGAGCGGCACGAGTCCTTGCGGAGGCGTGCGGAACACGTGGCGTGGCGGTTCCGTGCCTGAACCCGGGCCGGGCGGCCGGCCGGGGACGGGTGTCCTCAAGCGCCGGACGGGCTGGGATTGGTTGCGTTTGGTGGCCCCGGCTGTGGTCCGTAGCGTCTGCGGCGGGCGTCCTCAAGCGCCGGACGGGCTGGGTTTGTGCGGTTGGGTTCGGTGCGTGTGTTGCGCGTCGGAGGGGCTGGGATTGGTTGCGTTTGGTGGCCTCGGCTGCGGTTCGTAGCGTCTGCGGCGGGCGTCCTCAAGCGCCGGACGGGCTGGGTTTGTGCGGTTGGGTTCGGTGCGTGTGTCGCGTGCCGGGCGGGCTGGGATTGGTTGCGTTTGGTGGCCGCGGCTGCGGTTCGTAGCGCCTGCGGCGGGCGTCCTCAAGCGCCGGACGGGCTGGGTTTGTGCGGTTGGGTTCGGTGCGTGTGTCGCGTGCCGGGCGGGCTGGGATTGGTTGCGTTTGGTGGCCTCGGCTGCGGTTCGTAGCGCCTGCGGCGGGCGTCCTCAAGCGCCGGACGGGCTGGATGGGGCGGTCCGGTTGGGTGCGTGTGTTGCGTGCCGGGTGGGCTGGGGTTTTGTGGGCTTGCTTGGTGTGTGCCTCGGGGGAGGGTTCGGGTCAGACCTTTGCCGGTTCCGTTGGCTGGGTCGTGGTTGTCGGGGTGACCTCGGTTTTTTTGCGGAGCGTGGAGGCTGCGTCCTTGTCGCGGATGGTCAGGGCGGCGATGGCGCCGAGGACTGCCAGGGCCGCGGCGACCAGGAACGCCACGTGGTACGCGTGCAGGTTCGGGGTCGGCGCGCCACCGCCGTGGCCGGTCATCGTGCCGATGCCGGCCAGGATGCTCGCCAGGAGCGCCACGCCCAGGGCCGAGCCGAGTTGGCGCTGCACGTTGAAGATCGTCGAGGCGCGGCCGTTGTCCGCCGGCGCGGTCCGCGCGAACGCCGCCGCCTGCATCGGGATCATCACGTGTGCCATCGAGGCGCCGGTGCAGAACATCAGCACCACGATCAACACGGCCGCGGTGTCCCCGTCGACCAGCGCGAGCAACGCCGCACACGCGCCGATCCCGAGCAGGCCGCCCGCCATCAGCCGCCGCGGGCCGACCACCGGGTACAGGCGCGAGACCCACTGGGTGGCGATCACCACGCCGAACGCCTCCGGGAAGGTGAGCAGGCCGGTCTCCAGGGCCGACTTCCCGAACGCCTGCTGCTGCATCAGCGGGAAGACGTACAGCACGCCCAGGAACGCCGCCGAGTTGACCATCGACACCACGTTGGTGCTGACGAACAACCGGTCGCGGAGCAGCCGCAGGTGCAGCATCGGTTCCTTGACCCGCAGTTCGACGAAGACCATCGCCACGCACAGGAGCAGACCCGCGATCCCGGTGGACAGGATGATCGGCGAGCCCCAGCCCTTGGTCGCGCCCTCGCTCAGCGCGTACATCAGCAGTGCGAAGCCGGCGCCGGAGAGGACGAAGCCGGGCAGGTCGAAGCGGCCCGCCTTGGGGTTGCGGTACTCCTCCAGGAACATCAGGCCGAACACGAACGCGGCCACGCCCACCGGCAGGTTGATGTAGAAGACCCAGTGCCAGGACGCCTTGTCCACGAGCAGGCCGCCGAGCACGGGACCGAGCGCGGGGGCCAGCGCGGTGGGCACCATCAGGATGCGCGAGGCGCGGACCCGCTCCTCGGGCGGGAAGACCCGGAACATCATCGCCATGCCGACCGGCGTCAGCATGCCGCCGCCCGCGCCCTGGAGGATGCGGAAGAGCACCAGTTGGTCGATGCTCTGCGCCAGGCCGCACAGCGCGGACGCGCCGGTGAACAGGGCCAGCGCGATCAGGAAGATCCGCTTGGTGCCGAACCGGTCGCCCAGCCACCCGGACGCGGGGATGAACACCGCGAGGCTGACCAGGTAGCCGACGGCGACCGTGGCCAGCGATGCCTGGGACGCGCCGAGGTCCTTGCCGATGGCGGGCAGCGCGACGTTGATGATGGTGACGTCGAGGATGTTGACGAACATCGCGGCGACGAAGACGGCGCCGACCACGACCTTCTGGCTGAGACGTGACGCGGATATGGGCGGCATAGGGGTGGGGCCTTCAATCGGGAGGCGCGATCTGATACTGAGCGAAGCTCAGTATATCTTTTCGTACGTGTGTAGCCGACAGGTTATTTGCGGCGTGGGCGCGTTCCCAGCCCCACGCACCGGACACCACAACGCCGACGGCCCGGGAGACCTTCCTCCCGGGCCGTCGGCGTGATGCTTGTTACCTGTTACCTGTTACCTGTTGCGTGTCACAGGTCCTACAGGTGGTCGGGCCGCTTCGCCCGCCGGTTCCCGCTCGGGCTCAGTGCTCGCCCTCGCCCCGCGGCGGCAGGCCCAGGGCCTCGCACGCGGCGTTGTACTGCGCGACGACCTCGATCCGGACGTCCCGGCGCTCGGTGATCGACCGGCTCCACGGCACCCGGATCTCGACCGACTCGCCTGCCACGATCGCCGAGTAGTAGGCCGCGTCGCCGTCCAGGCCCGTCATCGTCGCCGAGGTGGCCTCCGGCCGGCCGCCGAGACCGCGCGCGATCAGCAGGCAGTCGTCGGGGTGGTCGTCGTTCATGTGCTTGCAGACGGCGGTGATCGCGTCCGCTCCGAACGGGTTGACGGTCGCCTCGTTCATGCGGGTTCGCCTCCGGCGGTAAGCGGTGGGGTCGGGGCAGGGGTGGGGGACGTGTGTCAGCCGGACACGGAGTCGCGGCGCCGACGCGACGCGAACACCGCGCCCACGCCGACCACCAGCATGCCCGCGCCCACGTAGCCGAGCTGCGTGCTCGACGCGCCCGTCTTGGGCAGCTGCGGCTGACCGACCTCGTTGGTGGCGCCGGCCTGCGGCGGGGTGCCGGTCGGCGTCTTGGCGGCGGGCGCGCCGGCCGCGCCGGCGAAGGACACCGGGAGCCACACGTCCTGGTCGCGGTTGGCGAGGTCGGTGTGGTCGTTGAAGGTGGCCACGAAGCACGCGGTGGCGGCGCAGTCGACCTTCGCCTTGTCCTTGCCCTCGAAGCTCTGCGTCGGCTTGAGCTTGACCGTGAACGTGCCGTCCGGGCCGACCTGCGGGACGTAGCCCGCGTTGCCGTACTGGGTCGGCACGCCGCCGGCGGGCTTGGCCACGGTCTGCGCGACGTACACGCCCTTGCCCGGCTTGTAGCCCTTGCCGGTGACGGTGATCTCCTCGCCGCCGGCGGCCAGGCCGGTCGACTTGGACAGGGTGATCGTCGGCGCGTCGGCGGCCGAGGCCGGAGCGCTCGCGAACGCGGTGAGGCCGAGGCCGGCGATCGCGGTCGCGGCGACGGCCGCGGCCGTACGGGACTTGTGCATGTGGACTCCGAACGAAGACGACTGGCTGGTGAGGCAGGTGGGGAGGTGCGGGAGCGGGGCCTGTGGATCAGGCGCTCGGGCGGCGGCGCTTGACCACGACGCCGGCGACGACCAGGACCACCACGACGCCGGCGACCACGCCGATGATCAAGCCGGTGTTGCCGCCGTCGTCGTCGTCCTTGTCCGCGGCCGACGACCTCGCCGAGTCGGTGGCGGTCGCCCCCGGCACACCGGCGGAGGCCGGGGGCTGCGCCGCGCCGCCCGCGCCCGGGGCGCCGGCCTGCGGTGCGGCGGTGGCCGGACCCGGCGTGGCCGGCAGGCCCGCGACCTCGCCCTCGAAGCCGATCGGCAGGTAGACCTCCTGGGTCCGGTCCTTGCCGTTGGCCGAGTTCGAGGTGGCGATCGCGCATCGTGTCTTCAGGCAGTCGACCGCGCCGAACTTGGCGGCCACCTTGATGTCGGTGCTGAACGAGCCGGTCGCGTCCGCCTCGGTGGGGCCGCCGAACGAGCCCATGTCGCACGCGCGGCCCGCCCCCTGGGCGGGGTCGCACGGGAGGATGAACAGCCGTACGCCCGGCGTGAAGCCCTTGCCGACCAGCTTGACCACGTCGCCCGCCGGGTTCAGGCCGGTGGTCTTGACCGCGCTCAAGGTGGCCTTGCCCGCCGCCGGCGTGCCGGTCGCGTGCGCCGGGCCCGCGAGGCCGAGAACCAGCCAGGCGAGAAGGAGGGTCGCGGTGGCGGCGACGGCGCCGCCGAGGCGTCCGGTGCGGGCTGGGCTCACGTTGTTTCCTCTGGGTCGACCGTACGCTTGCGTACGGAATGATTGGAGGTGAGGCTATCCTAAGACGGGGCGGGTCGCCGGAAGGTCCGGGGGGTGGTTCCGAGGCGGTTCCGCGCCGCGTTCCTCCGGGTGCCGTAGGCCCGTTGCCATGTTCCTCCCGGGTCGCTCCCGCGTTTCTCCCGGCCCGCCGGCTCGGGGAATGTGACCCCGCCGACAACGTGCCGACAAGTTGTCGGTAACTTATTGACGGCACCGTACGGCGCCGCACAGACTGCGGGGGCCGGCGGAAACGGGCGAAGAACCGATTCCCCGCAGGTGCTTTGTCATGGGCTTCGCCATGGCCGAAGCGTCGACTCCGCACGGGCAATGGCGCCCGATCCTCCACAGTTCGCACCGTCCGCACCCATGCGTGCGTGTCCGGTAGATCTTGTCGCACCTAGGGGAAACCTCATGACCACGACCGAGACCGCCGAAACCGCCGGTGCCACCCCGACCTTCGCCGAGACGCTGCGCAAGCGCTCGTGGGCCTTCCACCAGGAGGCCGAGGGCTCGGGCTTCCTGGAGGCGCTGATGAAGGGCGAACTGACCCGCGACGCCTACACCGCGATGGTGGCCCAGCACTACTGGGCCTACGTGGTGCTCGACGACGCCGCGGACACCATGCGCGAGCACCCGATCGGCGCCCCGTTCGCGGACGCGCGCCTCGACCGCCGGGCGATCCTGGAGGCCGACATGCTCTTCCTGGCCGGCGAGGGCTGGCAGGAGCGGTGGCCCGCCAACGAGGCCACCCGGCGCTACACCGCCCGGATGCGGGAGAAGTGCTACGACTGGGCCGGCGGCTTCGTCGCCCACCACTACACCCGCTACCTCGGCGACATGTCGGGCGGCCAGTTCATCGCCAAGCAGATGCGCAAGCACTACGACCTGCCCGGCACCCGGGGCAGCGACTTCTACGTCTTCGACGGGCTGGGCGACCTGACCGTGTGGAAGGACGCGTACCGCGCGGCGATGAACGACGCCCCGTGGGACGAGGCCGAGCAGGAGCTGGTGATCCAGGAGGTGCTGTTCGCGTACGACATCAACAGCGCCGTCCTGCGTGAGCTGGGCCGGGACCTGGACCGCTATCGCAAGGCCGCCTGACCCGAACGCGGCCCTCGGGACACCGGTCGGCATACCGCCTCCGGCGCCGTCCCGAACCCGCCGCTTCGGACACACCGCACGACCCGGGGGCCCACCGTCCGATGCGCCGTCCGACAATGGATGGCGCATCGGATCGGCAGGGGGAGCAATGACGAACTACCTGGCACGGCGCGTCCTGGGCGTCGTGGTGGTGATGTTCGCCGTCCTGACCGGCCTGTTCCTGCTGCTGCACGCCTCCCCGGTCAGCCCGGTCAACCAGCTCGCGCCGCAGGTCGCGGCCGATCCGGTGGCGCGGGCCGCGGTCGAACACCGGATGGGCCTGGACCGGCCGCTGGTGACCCAATACCTCGACTACGTCGGCGACGCGCTGCGCGGCGACCTCGGCACCTCGCTCTACGACGGCACCTCGGTCGCCGACCAGATCGGCCGGGCGCTGCCCGTCTCGCTCGAACTGGGGCTGATCGCCTCCGTGTTCGCGGTGATCCCGGCCGTCGTCCTGGGCGCGTGGTCGGTGCTGCGCCGCGGCGGGGCGGTCGACCACGGCACCCGCGTGCTGACCGTGCTCGCGATGTCCCTGCCCGGCTACTGGCTGGCCGTGGTCGCCCTCGTGGTGGTCGGCGACAGCCATCCCGATCTGCTGCCCAACGCCGGCGGCTTCGTCACCTTCGGCGAGGATCCCGCGGCCAACCTCCGGGTGCTCGTGCTGCCCGCGATCGTGCTCGGCCTGGCCACCTTCGCGATGCTCACCCGCTCGCTGCGCGGCGGCCTCGCCGACGCGATGGCCTCCGACCACGCGATGTTCGCCCGCGCGATGGGCGGCTCGCGGCTGCTCACGCTGCGCCGGGTGGCGCTGCGCGGGGCGCTGGTGCCGACGCTGACCGTGGCCGGCGTACTGATCGGCGGCCTGCTGTCGGGCACCGTGCTCATCGAGAACGTGTTCCAGATCCCCGGGATCGGCCAGCTGATGGTCACCGCCTTCCAGCGACAGGACTATCCGCTCGCGCTCGGCGCGTGTGTCGCGACCTCGGCGATCTTCCTGCTGCTCAACCTGGGAGTCGACCTGCTCTACCCGCTCGTCGATCCGCGCACCGCCGCGGGCGTGACCGGCGACCTCGCGGGGCGGACCGCGTGAGGGCCCGGACGCGGCCGCCGCACCTCGGCGTGGCCGGGTGGATCGGCGTGGTCTGCGTACTGCTCTATCTCCTGGTCGCCACCGTCGGCCGGCTGCACGGCGATCCCGCCGCGCTGGTCGCCCTCGGGCCCGAGGCGCCCTCGGTCGGGCATCCGTTCGGCACCGACCACCTGGGCCGCGACCTGCTGGCCCGGACCGCCGAGGGCGCCTGGACCTCGCTGCTGATCTGCCTGTCCTCGATCGGCTTCGCGATCGTGGTCGGGGTGCCGTTGGGCGTGCTGGCCGGGCGTCGGCACGGCGGCCGGCTCGACGGACTGCTGATGCGCGCGGTGGAAACCCTCCAGGCGCTGCCGCAGTTCGTCTTCGTCATGTTCCTGATCGGTTTGATGGGCACGGCCGACATGCACTTCGGGCCGGTCACCGTGGGCAACGGGGCCCGGGTCGCGTTCGCCATCGGCCTGGGCTTCGTGCCCTACTTCGCCCGGGTCGCGCGCGCCGCGACCGTGGTGGAGATGCAGGAGGACTACGTGGCCAACCTGCGCGGCCTGGGGGTGCCGGAGCGGGAGATCCTGTTCCGCGAGGTGCTGGTCAACGTCTGGCCGCCGGTGCTCGGCCAGGCCTGTCTGGCGATGGCCATCGCGGTCTTCGCCGAGGGGGGCCTGAGCTTCCTGGGCCTGGGCGTGGCCCCGCCGCATGCCACCCTGGGCAATCTGATCGCCGACGCGGGCGGGCAGATCATCGGCGGCGACTGGTGGTACGCCACGCTGCCCGGCACGGTCCTGGTGCTCGGCATCCTGGGCTTCAACCTGCTCGGCGACACGCTCGGCGGCCGACCGGGCCGCCGCGCGCGTTCGGCCCCGAGCGTCCGGCGCGTCCCGGGCCGACGACACATCTCCACCCCGACCCCCAAGGAGACCCAGTGACCCCGGCGCACACAGTCGGCCTGAACCGTCGAGGCTTTCTCGGCCTCGCGGCGCTCGCGGCGGCCGGCGGCACCGGCGTGCTCACCGCGTGTTCCGGCTCCTCGGGCACCAAGCGGGTGGCCGACCGGCACAGGGACGGCATCCTGCGGATCGGCGTCGCCTCCGCGCCCAGCAGCCTCAATCCGCTCGACTCCGGGTCGGAGATCACCCGCTGGATCGCCGAGCCGATCATGGAGAGCCTGTACCGCTACGACGGCACCCTCGCCTCGGTGCCACTGCTCGCCGACGGCGAACCGCAGATCAGCGAGGACGGGCTGGCCTGGACCATCCGGCTGCGTCAGGGGGTGCTCTGGCACAACGGCACGCCGTTCACCGCCGACGACGTGGTGGCCACCCTCGCGCACATGCTCGACCTGTCGGCCGGCAGCGAGTGGATCACCTACATGCTCGGCTACCTCTCCCGGTTCGAGAAGGTCGACGAGCACACCGTGCGGATCGTGCTGAGCAAGCCGTACGGCCTGCTGCGCTCGCATCTGACCAACCTGCCGATCACCCACCGCGACTTCGTGGCCCGCAAGGACACGATGATGGGCACCGGCCCGTACCGGCTCGACACCTTCGTGGCCGGCCAGAGCTTCACCCTGTCCCGTTTCGACCGCTACCACGGTGGCCAGTACCCGGCCGGCTCCGCGCCCGCGTTCGCCGGCATGCAGTACACCGTGTTCACCGACGCCAACACGCGCGTGCTGAGCCTGCGTCAGGGCAAGGTGGATCTGATCACCGCGCCGTCCTTCGCCACCTTCGACACCATCCGCAAGGACCGCTCGCTCGCGCTGGTGCTCACCGAGGCGCCGTTGGACGTGCTCAGCTACGTGATGATGCGCAAGGAGCCGTTCAGCGACCCGGACTTCCGCAAGGCGGTCGCGCTGTCGATGGACCGCCAGGGCGTGTTGCAGCGGGTGTACGGCGGCGAGGGCACCATCGGACAGGGTCCGATCGGGCCCGCCGAACTCGGCTGGGACGCCGCGTTCGCCCCGTTCGCGCCCGCGCCCGACCTCGCCCGCGCCCGCGAACTGCTGGCCCGGGCCAGGACCGGCAAGCGCTCGTTCACCGTGACCATCGGTACCAACCAGGGCATCCGCGACGTCGCCCAGGTGCTGGTCGCCGGCTGGAAGCAGGTCGGACTCGACGTGACCATCGAGCAGTTGGCCGGCGGTCCCTGGTCGAACAAGTGGCTCTCGCGCGACTACGACATGCTGATGAACACCTTCTCCTCCGGGTTCACCTCCGGCCCGGCGAACTACCTCACGCTCGCCCCCGCCGGGTCCACCAACGTGCTCTCCTGCGGCTACGCCAACCCCGAGGTGGACCGGCTGATCGACACCGTCTGGCAGACCTCGAACGACGCCGAGCGGGTGGCCGCGCTGTCCCGGGTGGACCGACTGCTCGCGGAGGACGCGGTGATCACCCCGCCGGTCTACCCCAAGCTCGCGCTCGCCCAGCGCGCCGAGTTGTCCCCGCTCGACCCCACGATGTTGCGGATCAGCCGGCTCGACCCGCACCACCTGCGGTTCGTGTGATGGCGGAGACGACCGCGGGCGCGGCGCTGCTGCGCGTGCGCGACCTCGACGTCACCTATCCCGGCCCGGTGCCCGCGGTGCGCGGGGTCTCCTTCGACGTCGCGCCGGGCGAGATCCTGGGCCTGGTCGGCGAGTCGGGCAGCGGCAAGAGCAGCGTGTGCACCGCGCTGACGGGCCTGCTGCCGGCCGGCGCGCACCGCCGGGCCCGGGCCATCGAGTTCGAGGGCGCCGACCTGGCCGCGCTGCGCGAACGCGACCTGCGCCGGGTGCGCGGCCGGCGGCTGGCGTTCGTACCGCAACAACCGATGACCTCGCTGGCGCCGACCACCCCGGTCGTACGCCAACTGCGCTGGTACCTGGGCGATCGGCTGGACGACGTCGAGGTCCGCGAGACGCTGACCGGCATCGGCCTGGGCTCCGTCCTGGACCGCCCGCGCGACCTGCCCGGCGGTTTCTCCGGCGGGCAGCTCCAGCGGGTCGTGATCGCCATCGCGGCGCTCGCGCACGAACCCGCGCTGTTGCTCGCCGACGAGCCCACCACCACGCTGGACCCGACCGTGCAGGCCCAGGTGCTGCGCCTGCTGCTGACCCTGCGGGACAAGCTCGGACTGGCCCTGGTCTACGTCTCGCACGACCTCGCGGTGGTGTCCACGATCTGCGACCGGGTCGGGGTGATGTACGGCGGTCGACTCGTGGAGACCGCCCCCGTGCGGGAGTTGTTCGCCGCGCCGCGACACCCGTACACCCGGGCGCTGCTCGCCGCGATGCCCGCGACCACGCCGGCGGATCGGCCGCTGCGCGCGATCGAGGGCACCGCCGAGGGGGCGAACCTGCTGCCGGGTTGCCCGTTCGCGCCGCGCTGCCCGCAGGTGCTGCCGGTCTGCCGGGAGCGTATGCCCGAGCCCACCGCACACGGGGCGGGCACGGTGCGCTGCCACCTCGCGAGTGAGCGGGTCGGGGCATGACCGCGCTGCTCGACGTACAGGGGTTGACCCGTCGGTTCACCCTGCCGCGATCCTTCGGCCGGCGGACCGCGCCGCGGGTGGTGCACGCCGTCGAGGACGTCTCGTTCGAGGTCGCCGCCGGCGAGGTGTTGGCCGTGGTCGGCGAGTCCGGATGCGGCAAGACCACCGTCGCCCGGATGCTCGCGGGCCTGGACACCGCGACCTCGGGCACCGTCGCACTGGCCGGCCGCGAGCTGACCGGCGGGCGAACCCCCGCCGATCAGCGGCTGATCCAGCTCGTCACACAGAACCCCCGGGCCGCGTTCAATCGCCGCCGCACCCTGCGGCACGCCCTCGACCAGCCGCTGCGGGTGCACGGCCTGGGCGCCGGCCGCGCCGAACGCGACGCGCTGGTGGCCGAGATGGTGGAGCGGGTCGGCCTGTCGACGGAGCACCTGGACCGCCTGCCCGGTGAGCTGAGCGGCGGCGAACTGGCCCGCCTGGTGCTGGCCCGCGCGCTGCTCGTGCGCCCGCGCGTGCTGGTGCTCGACGAGCCCACCGCGAGTTTGGACGCGAGTGTCAAGGCGACCGTGGTCGACCTGCTGCTGCGGCTGCGCGCCGAGTCGGACCTGGCGATCGTGGTGATCACCCACGAGATCGACATCGCCCGCCGGCTCGCCGACCGGGCAGCGGTGATGTACCTGGGTCGCATCGTCGAGCTGGGGCCGGCCGCCTCGGTCCTGGCCCGGCCGCGCCACCCGTATCCGCGCCTGCTGCTCGCGAGCGTGCCCGTGCCCGACCCCGAGCGGACCGGCCCGGCGAGCGCGGCCGACTTCGGCGCGGGCGCGATCGGCGAGGTGCCCTCGGCGCTCGACCCGCCCTCGGGCTGCGCGTTCCACCCGCGCTGCGCCCTGGCGACCGAGGTGTGCGCCGAGCGGCGGCCGGTACGGGAGATCCTGGACGACGTCGAGGTCGCCTGCCACCACCCGGCCTGAGACCGGAGCCGGCCCGGGTCCGCTCCGGCGAGGATCGGCGGGGCCGCAGCCCGAAGCAGTCGGCCGGATGGAGGCGGTTCGGCGGGGGGCCGCGCATTCGGGTATCGATTCGGTGTACGGCGGCGTGTCGGCGCGCACCGCTATCCTCCGGGTATTCCGCAAATCCGGAAAGTTGATCAACATTTCGCCGAGCACTCGCTTTATCGACCCCACTTGGTCCATTGCGCACGGATAATCGCCGTACTCCTCATGCGGAAGGCGGAACTCCGCACTACTCCGCAAGGAGGGGATCGTGCGACGAAACCTCCCCGGGTGCCCAGAAACCACCGGGGCATGCCGGACGTCCTGAGTGGTACGGGGATCGTCGAAGGTGCCCCGGACGTTCGTGGTGATAACAAAAGTGTTTCGTGAAGGAAAAGTCCGGGTGAGCTATGACACGCGTGTTCTCGGTGCTTGATCGATCCGACTTCGATCGGGCAAGCTGAACCGTCAGACCGACCGGGACGGCACGAATTCCTGGCCAACTGTAATGTTGGGGATGTTTTCGGGGGCCCAGGGAGAGATATGGGGAGTGATTCCCGCGGTCTCGAGCGCGCGCCCGGCGCGAGTGACGACGACACGGCGGGCATCGACGCCGCGATCATCGACCCGGACGTGGTCATGCGTCAGGCCGGCCACGAGAACTTCCCCGTGGCGATGGGGATCCTGCGCCCCGATCACCGGCGACACCTGCTGGCCGTCTACGGCTTCGCCCGCCTGGTCGACGACATCGGCGACGAGGCTCAGGGGGATCGGGTCGCCCAACTCGACGCGTTCGAGACCGACCTGCGCCGGGTCTTCACCGGCGAGCCGCGCCTGGAGGTCTTGCGCCGGCTGCAACCGAGCGTGCGCGAACTCGATCTGCCGATCGAGCCGTTCCTGGGTCTGATCGAGGCCAACCGGCAGGACCAGGTGGTCCGCCGCTACGCGACCTACGACGACCTGGTCGCGTACTGTGCGCTGTCCGCGGATCCGGTCGGCCGGATCGTGCTGCACGTGTTCGGCCGCGCCACCGAGGAACGCATCGCCCGCTCCGACGAGATCTGCACCGCGCTCCAGATCGTCGAGCACCTGCAGGACGTGGCGGAGGACCTCGACCGCGACCGGATCTACCTCCCGCGGGAGGACATGGACCGGTTCGGCGTCACCGAGGCCGACCTCGCCGCACCCGCCGCCACACCCTCGGTGCGGCGGCTGATCGCTTACGAGGCACACCGCGCGACGCGGCTGCTGCGCACCGGCGCACCGCTCGCGGGGACACTGCGAGGGCGCGAGCGCCTCGCGATCGCCGGGTTCGTGGCCGGTGGACGAGCGGCCCTGGCCGCGATCGGCGACGTCGGTTTCGACGTCCTGGCCCACCGGGCGAAACCCGGGAAGGCCGCCCTGCTGCGCGAGCTGTCCGGCGTACTGGTACGAAAGAGGTAAAAGGGGAACCATGGACGTCGACGCTTCGTATGCGTATTGCGAGCGCCTGACCCGCAATCAGGCGCGCAACTTCTACTACGGCATCAGGCTGCTGCCCGAGCCCAAGCGCCTCGCGCTCAGCGCCGTCTACGCCTTCGCGCGAGAGATCGACGACATCGGCGACGGCGACCTGCCCGCCGACCGCAAGGTCGCCGAGCTGGCCCGGATGCGCAAGCAGCTCAAGGACCTGAGCGCGGACCGCGACCCGGTCGCGGTCGCGCTCGCCGACGCCGCGACCCGGTTCCCGATCCCGCTGTCCGCGCTCGACGAACTGATCGACGGCGTCGAGATGGACGTGCGCGAGACCGAGTACGAGACCTTCGACGAGTTGCGGGTCTACTGCCGCTGCGTCGCGGGCACGGTGGGCCGGCTCTCGCTGGGCATCTTCGGCTCCCGCGACCCGCTGCACGCGCCCGACCTGGCCGACACCCTGGGCATCGCGCTCCAGATCACCAACATCCTCCGCGACATCAAGGAGGACAAGGACAACGGCCGGGTCTACCTGCCCCGCGAGGACCTGGCCAAGTTCGGCCTGGAGGACGCGTGGCAGCGGGACGGCCGGTTCACCCCGAGCGCCGCGTTCGACGACATGGTCCGGTTCGAGGCCGAGCGCGCCGAACAGCTCTTCGAGCGGGGCCTGACCCTGCTCCCGCTGCTCGACCGGCGCAGCGCCGCCAGCACCGGGGCGATGGCGGGCATCTACCGCCGGCTGCTCACCAGGATCCGCGAGGAGCCGGGCCAGGTGCTGATAGGTCGGCTCTCCCTCCCGGGGTGGGAGAAGGCCGAGATCGCCGCGCGCGCGCTCGCCGGACTGCCGGTCGGCGCCCGCTCGCTGCTCGCGCGCGGGCGGTGAAACACCGAGCGACGACCGGCCCGGAGCCGGTGGGACAAACCGGTCGCAGGGGCCGGTACAGGGATTGATCACGTGGGTACGGAGCAAGGCATGAGCGCACGCATGGTGGTGATCGGGGGCGGCCTGGCGGGCATCACCGCCGCGCTCACCGCCGCCGACGCCGGCGTCGAGGTCACCCTCCTCGAGGGCCGACCCAGACTGGGCGGGGCGACGTTCTCGCTGCGCCGCGACGACATGTGGCTCGACAACGGGCAACACGTCTTCCTGCGCTGCTGTACCGAATACATCGCGTTCCTGGAGCGCATCGGCAGCGCCGACAAGGTGCACCTCCAGCGCCGGATGGACGTCCCGGTCCGCACCCCCTGGGGCACCCGGACCCGGCTCGCCCGCTCCGGCCTGCCCGCCCCGCTGCACCTGTCCTCGGCGCTGGCCCGCTATCCCCTGCTGACCATGGCCGGCCGGGCCCGGGTCGGCCTGGCCGCACTCGCCCTGCGCCGGCTCGACCCGGCCGACCCCGCCCTGGACGAGGCCACCTTCGCCGCGTGGCTGGACCGGTTCGGTGTCACCGCCCGCGAGCGCGAGGCGATGTGGGACCTGATCGGCATCGCCACGCTCAACCTGCCCGCGACCGAGGCCTCGCTCGCCATGGCGGTCAAGGTCTTCCGCACCGGCGTGCTCGACCACAACGACGGCGCGGACATCGGGTGGAGCCTGGTCCCGCTCCAGGAACTGCACGGCGACGCCTCGGCCCGCGCGCTGGCCAAGGCGGGGGTCCGGGTGCGGCTGCGGGCCCGGGTCGACGCGCTCGACGCCGGCGCCGGCGGCTTCGCCGTCCACGCGGGCGGCGAGCGGATCGAGGCCGAGGCGGTGGTGCTGGCCGTACCGCACTACGACGCGGCCCGACTGCTGCCCGCGGGCGCCCTGCTGCTCGACGACGTGCTCGCCGACCCGAACCTGCTCACCGGCCTCGGCACCTCGCCGATCGTGAACCTGCACGTGGTCTACGACCGCCCGGTCCTGGACGTCCCGCTCACCGCGGGCGTCGGGAGCCCGGTCCAGTGGATGTTCGACCGCAGCGCCGGACACGGACTGGCGCCGGGCCGCTACGTGGCGGTGTCGTTGTCCGCGGCGACTCGGGAAATCGACCTGACGAGCGCGCAGCTGCGGGATAGGTTCATCCCGGAGCTGGCCCGCGTGCTGCCCGCTGCCCGGCAGGCCCGGGTGGAGCGGTTCGTGGTCACCAAGGAACGGTCCGCGACCTTCCGTCCCGCTCCCGGTTCGGGCCGGCTTCGTCCCGGCCCCCGGACCGCGATCCCCGGTCTCGCCCTGGCCGGGGCGTGGACCGCCACCGGATGGCCCGCGACGATGGAGGGCGCCGTTCGCAGCGGCCTTTCCGCCGCCCGCGAAGCCCTCCCGCATCTCGGCCGCACCCGTGCCATTCCGGAGAGGACGACGCCGCTATGACGCTCGCCGACGCATCGATCGCCCCCGCCGTGCTCGATCGCGCGCGCGAGGCGAGCCGCCCCGCGCTGCGGGTCGCGACCGCCCGACTCGAACCGCCCCTGGCCCGCGTGGCCGCGTACCACATGGGGTGGGCCGACGAGGCCGGCCGCGAACTGCCGGGCAACGGCGGCAAGGCGCTGCGCCCGGCCCTCGCGCTGCTGTCCGCCGAGGCGGTCGGCGCGCCGACCGCCGTGGGCGTCCCGGGCGCGGTCGCGGTCGAACTCGTGCACAACTTCTCGCTGATCCACGACGACCTCATGGACGGCGACGAGGAACGTCGGCATCGGCCCACCGCGTGGAAGGTCTTCGGTCCTGGACTTGCCGTCCTGGCCGGCGACGGACTGCTCGTGTTGGCCGAACAGGTCCTGATGGACGCCGACGAGGCGGACGGCGATCGCGCCGCCCGTCTGCTCACCGAAGCGACCGCCAGGTTGATCGACGGACAGTCCCAGGACCTGTCCTTCGAGGCCCGACTCGACGTCACCGTCGAGGAGTGCCTGACCATGGCGGGCAACAAGACCGGGGCCCTGCTGGCCTGCGCGTCGGCGATCGGGGCGGCCCTCGCGGGCGCCGACGAGCGCACCGTGCAGGCGCTGTACGGCTTCGGGCACCACCTCGGCGTCGCCTTCCAGGCGGTGGACGACCTGCTGGGCATCTGGGGGCGACCCGAGGTGACCGGCAAACCCGCCTGGAACGACCTGCGCCGGCGCAAGAAGTCCGTGCCGGTCGTCGCCGCGCTCGCGAGCGACACGACCGCCGGCCGTGAGCTGGCGCGCATCTACACGGACGAAGGACCGCGCAACGAGGAGGGACTGGCCCTGGCCGCGCGCCTGGTCGAGGAGGCGGGCGGACGTGCCCGCACCGAGACCGAGGCGGCTCGGCGCCTGGAGCAGGCGATGGCCTGCCTGGACTCCCTGGACGTCCCGCAAGGTACCTACACGGACCTGACCTCTCTCGCGGCCTTCACCACCACTCGGGAGTTGTGAAGAGATGACAGTGACCGCCCAGCCGGGAATCGGCGATGTCAGTGATGACAGGGTCAGGGACGCGCTCGACAAGGCCGTCGCTCATCTGATGGAGCTTCAGGACGATGCGGGCTGGTGGAAGGGGGAACTCGAGACCAACGTCACGATGGACGCCGAGGATCTGCTCTTCCGCGAGTTCCTGGGCATCCGCACCGAGGAACAGACCGCGGCGAGCGCCCGGTGGATCCGGGCCAACCAGCGCGCCGACGGCACCTGGTCGACCTTCTTCGGCGGGCCCGCCGACCTGTCGGTGACGGTCGAGGCCTACGTGGCGCTGAAGTTGGCGGGCGACGACCCCGACGCCAAGCACATGGCGGCGGCGGCGGAGTTCATCCGCGACGGCGGCGGCCTGGCCGAGACGCGGGTGTTCACCCGCTTCTGGCTGGCCTTCTTCGGCTGGTGGTCGTGGGACGAACTGCCGGTGCTGCCGCCGGAGATCGTCTACCTGCCCAAGTGGTTCCCGCTCAACGTCTACGACTTCGCCTGCTGGGCCCGGCAGACCATCGTGCCGCTGACCATCGTCAGCTCGATGCGCCCGGTCCGGCCCGCGCCGTTCGGCCTGGGCGAACTGCGCCCGACCAGGCCGGTGGTGGGCAAGACGGCCGCCACCGACCCGTGGTCGCGGGTCTTCCGCGCGCTGGACGCCGGGCTGCACCAGTACCGGAAGCGGCCGATCAAGCCGATCCGGCAGGCCGCGATGCGCAAGGCCGAGCAGTGGATCATCCGCCGCCAGGAGGCCGACGGCGGCTGGGGCGGCATCCAACCGCCGTGGGTCTACTCGCTGATCGCGCTGCGGCTGATGGGGTATCCGCTCAACCACCCGGTGATGGCCCAGGGCATCAAGGGCCTGGACGGCTTCACCATCGTGGACACCGACGAGGACGGCGAGGTGCGCCGCCGGTTCGAGGCGTGCCAGTCGCCGGTGTGGGACACGGGCCTGACCCTGGTCGCCCTGCGGGACGCGGGGGTCCCGGCGGGCGACCCGAGGGTGGTCAAGGCGGCCGGGTGGCTGATGGACGAGGAGATCCGCGAGGTCGGCGACTGGGCGGTGCGCCGACCGCATCTGGAACCGGGCGGGTGGGCCTTCGAGTTCGCCAATGACTACTACCCGGACACCGACGACACGGCCGAGATCGTGATGGCCCTGCGCTACACCGACCACCCCGACGGGGCGCGCAAGGACGCGGTTCTGGACCGGGCCGAGCGGTGGACCGCCGGGATGCGCAGCAAGGACGGCGGGTGGGGCGCGTTCGACGCGGACAACGTCAGCATCCTGCCGCTGAAGTTGCCGTTCAGTGATTTCGGCGCGGTCACCGATCCGCCCTCGGCCGACGTGACCGCGCACATCGTGGAGATGCTGGCCGACGGCGGCGCCCGCTACAGCTCCTACGTGGCCGACGGCGTCAAGTGGCTGATGGAGCATCAGGAGGCGGACGGCTCCTGGTTCGGCCGCTGGGGCGCGAACTACGTCTACGGCACCGGCGCGGTGGTGCCGGCGCTGGTGACCGCCGGGGTCGACCCCCGACACGCGGCGATCCGGCGCGCGGTGGCCTGGCTGGAGGCGCGGCAGAACCCGGACGGCGGCTGGGGCGAGGATCTGCGCAGCTACGACGAGGCCGAGGCCTGGTCGGGACGCGGCGAGTCGACCGCGTCGCAGACCGCGTGGGCGCTGCTCGCGCTGCATGCGGCAGGCGAGTTCGGCGAGGTCGCGCAGCGTGGGATCGACTGGCTGACCGAGCATCAGAACGAGCTGGGCGGTTGGGACGAGCCGCAGTTCACCGGCACCGGTTTCCCCGGCGACTTCTACATCAAGTACCACATGTACCGGCTCGTCTTCCCCGTGATGGCGCTCGGCCGGTATGCCAGGACGACAGGCTGAATCATGCCCTTGATGGTGGTCACTCCGCTTCGGATCGAGATGCGCGCGGTCGAGGCGGGGCTGATGGGGGCGTTCAACGTGCGCGTGGTGCGCGCGGGCATGGGAGCGGACAAGGCTCGTGCCCGCGCGCGGGCCCTGTCCGCGCTGCCGGCCGAGGAGTTCGGCACGTTGGCGGTGGCGGGATTCGGCGCGGGCGTGGGACCGGGGGTCGCGGTGGGTGACGTGGTGGTCGCCTCCGAGGTGCGCGGCTCGGACGGGACGGTGGTCGAACTGCCCACGTCCGGGGTGCTGTTGGAGTGGATGCAGCGGGTCTCGCCGAAGCTGACGCTGCATCACGGCCCGATCGAGACGGTGGACAAGCTGGTCAAGGGTCGGGCCCGGGGCACGCTCCGCGAACGGGGCGTGCTGGCCGCCGACATGGAGTCGGCGTACCTGCTCGCGGCGGCGGGGGAGCGGCCGGCCGGGGTGATCCGGGTGATCACCGACACCCCGGAGCGCGAACTGCTCCGGCCGCGCTTGGCGGTGGACGGGTTCCGGGCGTTCCGCACGTTGCGCCACGCCACCCCGGCCCTGCTTGACTGGGCCAACGACGAGCGAACCAAGTCAGGAGGTACGGCGGGCGATGACGTTCGACCTGGGTGAGACGTACGAGGCGTACGCGGACCGCGGCTTCGAGCTGCACGCGAAGCACCTCAACCCGCAACTCCCGCGCGTGCTGCGGACGATCGGCATGGACCGGAAGTATGTCCGGGCCGAGGGGCCGTACCTGTACGACGACAAGGGCGACCGCTACCTGGACTTCCTGTCCGGGTTCGGCACCTACGGGGTGGGCCGGCACCATCCTGTGGTGCGCAAGGCGATGCAGGATGTGATCGCGCTCGACCTGCCGGACATCGTGCATTTCCACACCCCGCCGCTGGCCGCCGCGTTGGCCGACCGGCTGCTCGCCCGGGCCCCCGGGATGGATCGGGTGTACTTCTGCAACAGCGGGACCGAGGCGGTCGAGGCGGCGCTGAAGTTCGCCCGGTTCGCCACCGGTCGGCGGCGGATCGTCTACATCGACCACGCCTTCCACGGGCTGACCACGGGCGCGCTCTCCGTCAACGGCGCGGCCGAGTTCCGCAAGGGCTTCGAGCCGCTGCTGCCGGACGTGGGCATCAAGCTGGGCGATCTGGACGCACTGGCCCGGGAGTTGAAGCGAGGTGACGTCGCGGCGCTGATCATCGAGCCGATCCTGGGCAAGGGCGTGCTCGCGCCGCCGCCGGGGTGGCTGGCCGCCGCGCAGAAGTTGTTGCGCGAGCACGGCGCGCTGCTGATCGCCGACGAGGTGCAGACCGGGATGGGGCGCACCGGCAAGTTCTTCGCGTACCAGTGGGAGGACGGCGTCGAGCCGGACATCGTCACGATCGCGAAGGCGTTGTCGGGCGGCTATGTGCCGATCGGCGCGACACTGACCCGCGACTGGGTGTTCAAGAAGGTCTATTCGACGATGGACCGGGTGCTCGTGCACGACTGCACGTTCGGCGGCAACAACCAGGCGATGGCGGCGGGTCTGGCCACGCTGGCGGTGCTCGACGACGAGGACCTGATCGGGAACAGCGCGCGCATGGGCGACGCGTTCACGGCGGCGCTGACCCCGCTGATCGACAAGTACGAGCTGTTCGCGGAGGTGCGCGGGCGCGGCCTGATGATCGGCCTGGAGTTCGGCAAGCCGCGCTCGCTGAAGTTGCGCGCCGGGTGGACGGCGCTCCAGGCGGCCCGGCACGGGTTGTTCGCGCAGATGGTGGTGGTACCGCTGTTCCAGCGGCACCGCGTGCTCACCCAGGTGGCGGGCGACCACATGGACGTGATCAAGCTGCTGCCGCCGTATGTGATCGGGCAGGAGGACGTGGACCACTTCGTCGCGGGCTTCGTGGACGTCATGGACGACGCGCACAAGGGCACGGGACTGATGTGGGACTTCGGCCGCACGCTGATCAAGCAGGCGATGACCAACCGCTGACGCGCGCGTTTGGCTATGGCCGTTGCCCCCTGCTGCTGTTAAGTTGATGGAGTCAATCAACTTTATGGGCAGGGGGTTCGCCATGTCCGAAGCCGGGTCCGCCGGGTCGCCCGGGTCCGCCGGTGCTCTGGGTGCGGTCGATCTGATGATCGGCTTCCCGAGTGCGCAGGCCAGGAGCCACTACGACTTCCTGAAGCCGCAACTGCGCGACGCGGAGAGCGGCGAGATGGAGTTTCCCGCCGAGTACATGTTCAAGGGTGTGCCGAACCGGCTGGACGAGGGCGCCGATCCGGTCGAGGTGACGCTCGGGCAGATGGACGCGTGCGGCGTCGAGATCGGCCTGGTGGGGCTGAGCGAGGTCGCGCTGCGCGCGATCGCCGCACATCCGAAGCGGTTCCGGCCGACGCTGGAGGTGGATCCGAACGACATCACCAAGGCGGTGCGCCGGATCCGGGCGGCGTACGAGGAGCACGGGATCGTCGCGGTGACCACGTTCCCGGCAGGCTGCAATCCGCAGGTGCCGGTGAGCGATCGGCGCTACTACCCGATCTACCAGACCTGCATCGACCTGGACCTGCCGATCGTGTCGAACGCGGGCATCGCCGGTCCGCGCGTGCCGTCCGCGTGCCAGGACGTGATGCACTTCGACCAGGTCTGCTACGACTTCCCCGAACTGCGGATCGTGATGCGGCACGGCGCGGAGCCGTGGGAGGACCTGGCGGTCAAGCTGATGCTCAAGTGGCCGGGGTTGTACTACATGACCTCGGCGTTCGCGCCGAAGTACTACCCGAAGGCGATCGTCGACTACGCGAACACGCGTGGGGCGGACAAGGTGATGTACGCGGGCTACTACCCGATGGGGTTGTCCCTGGAGCGGATCTTCCGCGAGTTGCCGGACGTGCCGTTCAAGCCCGAGGTGCGGGCGAAGTTCCTGCGGGAGAACGCGATGCGGGTATTCAAGCTGGGGGAGCGGTGATGGGCGGGTCGGGCGATTCCGGTGAGTTGGGCGATTCGGGGCGGTACACCGTCATCTCGGCGGACGGGCACGCCGGTGCGGGCATGGACGTCTACCGGGAGTTCCTGGACCCGGCCTGGCACGAGGAGTTCGACGCCTGGCGGGGGCGCTATCGCAATCCGTTCCGCGACCTCCAGGGCGACGGGCGCACGCGCAACTGGGACGACGAGCGGCGGATCGCCGAACTGGCCGCCGACGGGATCGTCGCCGAGGTGGTGTTCCCGAACACGGTGCCGCCGTTCTTCCCGACGGGGCAACTGCTCGCGCGGCCGCCGTCGTCGGCGCACTCCTACGCCCGGCGGCTGGCCGGGATCAGGGCGCACAACCGCTGGCTGGCCCAGTGGTGCGGCGGGGCGAACGCCGTACGGCGGGCCGGACTCGCCCAGGTGTTCCTGAACGACGTCGACGACGCGGTGGCGGAAGCGGTGTGGGCCAGGGAGAACGGGCTCGCGGGCATCCTGATCCCCACCACGCCGCCGGACGCGACCGGGATCCCGCCGCTGTACGCGCCGGAGTGGGATCGGCTGTGGGAGGTGTGCCAGGACCTGGAGTTGGCGGTGGTCAACCACGGCGGCTCCGGTAGTCCGGACTACGGGGACTACCCGGCGGCGACGTTCCTGTGGATCGCCGAGGCGACGCTGTTCTCCCGCCGGCCGCTGACGCACATGTTGCTGTCCGGGGCGTTCGCGCGGTTTCCCCGGCTGAAGTTCGCCATCACCGAGCAGGGCGCCGCCTGGATCCCGCCGCTGCTGCGGCAACTGGACGCCTATCACGCGCAGATGGCGTCGGGGCGGATCGGCGAGCTCAAGTACACCGAGGCGGACCGGCTGCCCGAACCACCGAGTGCCTACTTCGCCCGCAACTGCTGGGTGGGCGCGAGCTTCCCGTCCCCGACGGAGGCCGCGGCGCGGCACGAACTGGGTGTGGACCGCTACATGTGGGGTGCGGACTACCCGCACGACGAGGGCACATACCCGTACACGCGCGAGTCGCTGCGCCGCTCGTTCCACGACGCGTCACCCGAGGAACTGCGCGCGATCCTGGCCGGCAACGCGGCCACGCTGTACGGCTTCGACCTGGCCGCGCTGGACGCGCTCGCGGCGGAGGTCGGGCCCACGCACGCGGAGGTGGCGGAGCCGTTGGCGACGGTGCCCGAGGACAGCAACAGCCCGGCGTTCACCCGGTCCTGACGAGGAGTCACCCGGGAATCGTTACCGGCCCAACACGTGGCCGCCGCTGACGTTGACGAACTCGCCGGTCATGTAGCCGGCTTCGGGGGAGGCGACGAAGGCGACCGCGGCGGCGATGTCGTCGGGGCGGCCGATCCGCTTGACCAGGGTGGCCTCCGCGCGGCGGGCGTGTTCGGCGGCGTCCTGGACCATGTCGAAGGCGAATTCGGTGTCGGCGATGTAGCCCGGGACGACGATGTTGGCGGTGATGCCGTCGGGCCCGACCCGGGCGGCGAGGGTGTGGTTCCAGGCGTGCACGGCGGCCTTGGCGGCGCCGTACGCGTTGTTCCCGCGCAGTCCGGCGGTCGAGCCGATCGACACGATGCGGCCGCCGGGGCGGGCGATGCGCGGGAGCAGGGCCTCGGTGAGCAGCACGGTGGGCAGGACGACGTGGTCGTACATCCCGCGCCAGTGGTCGGCGACGGCGGCCAGGTCGGGCTCGTCGAGCGCGGGCAGCCGCTGACCGGCGTTGTTGACCAGGACGTCGACCCTTTCGGGCAGCGACTCCCGGGCCCGCTCCACCGCATGAGGGTCCGTCAGGTCGACGGCGACGGCGACGCCGCCGATCTCCTCGGCGACGGCGGCGATCGGCCCGGGACGGCGACCCAGCACGGTCACGTGGTCGCCCTGCGCGGCGAATCGGCGCGCGATGGCCCGCCCGATACCGCTGCCCGCGCCGCTGACCACCACGAATCGCCGTGTGCCCATGCCCCGCCGCCCCCTCGTAGGATTTGTCGCGATCCTACGAGGGGAAACCGCACCCGACCGGCTCGAACGCGTGTGATCACCGGCACGCGCGTTGCGCGCGGGCCGGGTTCGGTCAGGCCACGACGGCGGGCCGCAGCACCTCCTCGCACCACCGGCGGAACGTGGTCGGCGCGGCCTCGGGTGTGCTCGCCGCGTCGGCGCCGTAGTAGCCCTGGGCGTCCAGCGAGTCCACCATGTCGGCGAGCCCCCGGGCCCATGCCTCGCTCGCGCCGAAGCCGACCAGGCTCGCCCTGTACTCGGCGCTGCTCGTGCGCCGGAAGCGGATCGGCCGGCCGAGCACCTCGGACAGGACCTCCGCCATGCCCAGCGGGGTCAGGTCGTCGGGGCCGACCAGCGGGACGTCCTCCGTGCCGGTCCACGCGTCGTCGAGGAGGAGCCGGACGGCTGTGGCGGCGACGTCCCCGGTGGCGCAGGTGCGCAGGATCCGGTCCTCGGTGGTGGCCAGGAAGAACATGCCCGTGCGGCGGATCGCCTCGACCTGGTGCAGCAGGTTCTCCATCAGGAAGGGTGGACACAGCGCCCGGTAGTACACGTCCATGGCGGCGATCGTCTCGTCCATGGCGAGCGAGGCGGAGATCTGCCCGGCGTTCTCGGCGACTCCGCGTCCGAGGGTGGAGACGCCGACGACGCGTCGGATGCCGTCGCCGCCGACCACGTCGCGCAGCGGTTCGGTGAAATCGCGGAAATGGCCGTCGACGCTCGCCGCCCCGGGCGTCGGCGGCACCAGCCAGAAGACGCGGTCGGCTCCCGCGCACGCCTCCTTCAGCACGGCGGGGTGGGCGTGCGAGCCCGCGACGACCTCGACCCGTGCGCGTACGTCCGCGGGGAGGCGGGCGGGGTCGCGGGCGATCACCCGGACGGCCGGGGCGGTACCCGGGGCGTCGAGGAGGCCGGTGAGGACCTGTGCGCCGATTTGTCCGGTCGGAGTGGTGACGACGATCACGAAATCTCCAGGGGAGGTGTTCGGGGGGATGCCCACGAGCCTGGCGGCCGGCGGCCCCGAACTGAAGGATCGATCGGCTCTCGGTTGTTACCCTCTGGGCAATACCGAATCGAGAGGGGGAGTGCGGAGTACGTGGAATCCCGCCCGCTGCGCTACTTCGTCGCCGTCGCCGAGGAGTTGAACTTCGCGCGCGCCGCCGAACGGCTGGGGATCTCCCCGCCGCCGCTGTCCCGCGCGATCCGCGCACTGGAGACGGAACTGGGCGCGGTCCTGTTCGAGCGGACCACGCACAGCGTGGCGCTGACCCCCGCCGGGACGGTGCTCCTGGCGGAGGCGCGGCCCGCGCTGGACGCCCTGGAGGCCGCCGGACGTCGGGCGCGGCGCGCCGCCGACGCCTCGCCGAAGCTGGTGCTGGCAGTCAAGGCGGACGGCGACGGGGATTTGCTGGAGCCGATGCTCGCTCGCTACGGCGCGGAACCGGGAGCGCTGCCGGTCCAGGTGCGGCTGTGCGGTTGGCGCGAACAGCCGGACCTGCTGCGCCGGGGCGAGGCGGACGTGGCCTTGGTCCACGAGCCGTTCGACCGCGCCGGCCTGGACGCGGAGACGCTGATCGCCGAACCGCGCGTGGCCGCCCTCGGCGCCGCACACCCGCTCGCGGCCGAGGAGTCGCTGACCCTCACCGACCTGGGGTTGCGCCCCGAGGAGGTGGATCGGTACATCGAGGAGCACCGACACGCGGGCCGCGACCTCGCCCAACTGCTGACCCTCGTCGCGCTGGACTGCCGAACCCCGCTGCTGCCGCTCTCCGTGGCCGCGCGCTACCCCCGCCCGGGTGTCGTCTTCCGGCTGGTCGCGGACGCCCCGCCATCGGTCCTGGCGATCGCCTGGCCCGAACGGTCCCGCTCGACGGCCGTGGCGGCGCTGGTCCGAACGGCCTCGGCGGTGGCGCTGACGGGGACGCGGAGCCCGTGACGCGGGCCACGTCCGGATCCTCGTAGCCGCCATTGATGGTTGGCGGGACCCGGACTAGAGTCGCGCAACCCAACTCCCGCGCGTGTCCTCCCTGGAGCGAAAACCATCATGGCGGAACAGAAGAACGACGAATTCATCGAGCCCTCGCCCGAGGAGATCGTTCTCTTCACCAAGGAGCACGTCTCGCAGATGGAACAGTCCGACGGCGACGACGTCTGGCTGCTGGCCGGGATGGACCACGTCCTCGTACACACGGTCGGCCGCAAGAGCGGCCGGATGCACAAGGTCGCCCTGCCCTTCTGGGCGGACGAGAACGGCCACCGCGTCGTGGTCGGCTCCTTCGCCGGCGCCGCCAAGCACCCGTCCTGGTTCGTGAACCTGTCCGACCGCAGGGCCAACCCGCAGCTCCTGGTCCGCGTGCAACACGCCACGTACTGGAGCGTCCCGGAGATCCTCGAAGGCGACGAGTACACGAAGACCTGGTCCGCCCTGACCGCCGACCGCGCCTACTACGCCAACTACCAAACCCGCACCGACCGCCAAATCCCCCTGATCCGCCTCCCGGAGACCAGCGTCATCGCCTCCCGGGGCTGACCCGGCTCGAGGCAGCGCGGTGGCAGAACACCATGGAACGCAATCGTTGACGGTCGGCTCTCGATCGACGACTCTGGGCGAGAATGGTTCACCAGGTTTCTCGCAAGGAGGCTTCGTGCGCGCTCGATTCCTCGGCAAGGACCCCGAGTCCCAGATCGACAACTCCCCGACCCTCTTCGCCACCGACCGGGCCGACCGCGTCACGTACATCGCCCAGGGTTGGCGGGTCACCGATCCCCAAGCCCTCGCGGACATCGGGCCGGTGCCCGATCACGAGACTCTGATCGAGATCCCGGAAGACGTACTCAGGATGTACGCTCGCCGCTACCTGGAGCGGGAGGACGAGCGCTGACCTCCTTCATCCCGCCGGGTCCGGAGATCCGGCGGCTCTTCCACTCGTTCGAGCACACGGCCTATCGGCTGGAAGCTCGCGACCACTACGACGCCGGCTACGAGAACGAGTCGATGCGCAGGTTTCTCGCAGGCGAGCCGGATGATCTGCCGTGGATGCGAACATGGTTGGACATGCTGCGTGAAGTCACGGCGAAGGGACGGCGCTTCGCGCGGGTTCGCGTGGTGAGTCTGCCCCTGAACGACTACAGCCGCTTCGGTGTGTGGTGCGCGCAGTTCACCAACGGCGCGGGCGAGGACATCCGCTATCTGACGAGCGACCAGGCCGACGCCGTCGATTTGCCGAGGCACGACTACTGGCTGTTCGACTCGCGCAAGCTGGTTCGCATGCTCTTCGACGACAACGACGTCTTTCTCGGCGGCGAAGTCGTCGACGACGCCGACGAGATCGTCAAGCACAACTACTGGCGTGATGCTGCCTGGCACCACGCGATGCGACGGGACGACTTTGCCATCGGACAACACCTCGGGCGCGTCTGACGTCCACGCGGCACGCAACGCTTTGGGCAAACGACTCCGCGAGCTCCGCCGACAAGCCGGCATGAGTGGCCGGCAGCTCGCGGAGTCTTTGGCGTGGCCGCCTTCGAAGGTGTCGAAACTGGAGAACAGTCGGCAGACGCCGACCGACGACGACATCCGTGGGTGGACGAGGGCGACCAACAGCGAAGGTGAGACCGAAGATCTGCTCGTCTCCCTGCATACGCTCGAAGTTCAGCACGCCGAGTGGCAACGCATCCTGCGCACCGGTCTGAAACCCCGACAACAAGAGCACCTCGGGTGGGACGGGCGGACGCAGCTTTTCCGGGTCTTCGAGGCGACGGTGATCCCGGGCCTCCTGCAAACGGCGGAGTACGCGCGTGCTCGCTTTGCCGAAAGCATCGGGCGGCTGAACTTGCCCAATGACATCAATGCGGCCGTGGCAGCCCGCATCCAGCGTCAGGAAATCCTGTACCGGCCCGACAAGCGGTTTCATTTCGTGCTGACCGAGGCGGCGTTGCGGGTCCGGCTGTGCCCACCCGAAGTCATGCTCGGCCAGCTCGACCGCTTGATCTCCGTTTCCCAACTACCCAACGTGCGGTTGGGCATCGTCGGCTTCGAGACGCGGTACACCGCATCGCCGTGGCACGGCTTCTGGATGTACGACGACGAGCGTGTGTTGGTCGAGACCTTCAGCGCCGCTCTCGACCTCCGCCGGCCACAGGAGATCGGACTGTACTCCGAGGTCTTCGAGCAACTGGCAGGAGTCGCCGGCTACGGCCGGAGTGCCCGGGCGATCATCACCCGGGTCATTGCCGATCTCGCCCCTGACGAAGACGCCTGATTTCGCGACCACTCACTCTTTGGTGGAGTTGCCGGAAACCTCGAGAAACATTCTGGTCGGGCCTCCTTCGCGGTTCTACGCTTCGAGTCGTGCGGCGAATTCCGACCGGATCCGAGCCCGGACATCACAGACACCAGGTGGTCATGACGGACATCAGATTCACCGCCATCGATCCCGACCGGCCCGTCGTGCGGGACAAGGGGAACGGGATCATCACCGTTCCGCTCCTCGCCTGTGATGCGGAGGCGGAGCCTGTCGGGAAGATCAATCTGCTCCTGGACGGCGTGCGGGCCGAGTTGTTGCACGCGGGGCTGTCTCGGGCGCTCTACGGGCCCAACCCCACCCGGCGGGAGCCGTGACGCGGGCGGCGTTCGCGCGGGCCGTCGTCTATAAGCCGCTCGTGGCCGACGGGGAGGCGGCCCGGCTCGTGCGGGAGACCGTGCGCCGTGTGTGCGACGAGGTCGGCGTCGTGGGGCAACGGCGCGACGACGTCGGGCACATGGCCTTCGCCCTGGTCGGGGAGGCGGTGCGGCGGTCGGTGGCCAACCGCTACGAACTGGAAGTCGTCGGGGCCGCTCCCGATCGGGCGCCGATCGTGTGCGTCGAACTGTGCGAGGTCGACGCGATCCGGCTGCCTCGCCGCATCGAGCGCGGCTCCGGCCTCGCCGTCGTGCTCGAACTCGGCGGCCACTGGCCGCACCACGAGTGCGGCTGGTGGATCTCGCACCGGGGACCGGTCTCGTGGTTCCTCGTCGGCGACGTCGAACCCGACCGAGGCGGCGAGCCGTTCGAGATCCGCCTCCCGGGACTACGCGGCTTCGGCGACACCCACCTCATCACGCTCGCCGACATCGACCGCGACACCCGCGACCGCCTCGGCCCACCCTGCTGCTGCCTGATCCGACGTCGACGCGACACGCGAGTCAGTCGGCCAGGAGCTTCTTCTGGACCTTGCCCATCGCGTTGCGGGGGAGGTCGGGGACGAAGAGGACGCGGCGGGGGCGCTTGTGGACGGACAGGCCGGCCGCCACGTGGTCGATGAGTTGGCGTTCCGTCACCTCGGCGCCCGGGGTCGGGACCACGAACGCGACGATCTCCTGGCCGAGATCGGCGTGCGGGGCGCCGATCACGGCCGCCTCGTGCACCGCCGGGTGGGCCAGGAGCGCGCCCTCGACCTCGCCCGCGCCGACCCGGTAGCCGCCGGTCTTGATCAGGTCCGTGCTCGCCCGGCCGACGATCCGGTGTCGGCCCTCGGCGTCGATCACCGCCACGTCGCCGGTGCGGAACCAGCCGTCGGTGGTGAGCGTCGCGGCGGTGGCCTCGGGCCGGTTCAGGTATCCCTGGAACAGGGTGGGCGAGTCGACCTGCAACTCGCCCACGGTCTCGCCGTCATGCGCACACGGCGAGCCGTCCTCGCCGACCAGTCGCGTCCGCACGCCCGCGATCGGCCACCCGACGGATCCCGGCCGGCGTTCGCCGTCGGCCCGGGTGCTGAGCGTGATCAGCGTCTCGGTCATGCCGTACCGCTCGACCGGCCGGTGTCCGGTGAGTTCGGCGACACGCTCGAACACCGGCACCGGCAGCGGCGCGCTCCCCGACACCAGCAGTCGCGCGCCCGACAACGCGCGCGCCGAGTCCGGATCCTGCGCGATCCGCGACCACACGGTCGGCACGCCGAAGTACAGGCTGCCCCCGGCCGCCGCGTAGCCCGCCGGAGTGGGCCGCCCCGTGTGTACGAGTCGCGACCCGGTCCGCAACGCCCCGAGCACGCCCAGCACGAGCCCGTGCACATGGAACAGCGGCAGCCCGTGCACGAGTACGTCGTCCGCCGTCCAGTCCCACGCCTCGATCGCCCCGTCCAGCCCGGCCGCGATCGCCGCGTGCGAGATCAGCACACCCTTCGGCGAGCCGGTGGTGCCGCTGGTGTACAGGATCAGCGCGGTCGCATCCGGACCCGGCTCCGGCAGCGTGCCGGCCGAGCGAGCGGCGGGGTCGACGGTCATCGTGGGCAGCCCGGTGTCCGTCCACGCCCCCGGAGCCACCAGCAGCGTGGCCCCCGAGTCCGACAGGATGTGCGCCCGCTCCAACGGCCCCGAATCCGGCGGCACCGGCACCACCGGCACCCCGGCCAGCAACCCACCCAGCGTGGCGATCACCGTCTCCAACGAAGCATCGGCCCGCACCGCCACGGCCGGCGCCCCGACAATCCGCTCGCCCAACGCCCGAGCCGCCTCGAACAACCCCTCCCGCGACATCGCGTCCCCACCGACGACAACCGCATCCCCACGATCCGTCCCGACCCCGTCGGCAGACACGACAAGAGACACGCAGCACCCTCCACAACCGCCGGCCGGACAACCCACCGATGCTATGCGCCAGAGCCCCGACAACAAGCGCTCAACCACTCTTTCGAGCCGCGTTGCCCGAACACATCCACGCCCGTGCCCGCGCCCGCCACTCCGCGCCGATCCACCCTTCCGGGTGATGACGGCCGCCGGCGCGGTTTGCCGACGCAGCCGCGGCGAAGGGCTGGGAGTGCCTGACCCGACAGGCCCGAGAAAACACCTACCGCGCCTGGATCGCCATGCGGGAAGACCCGAAACCCGGCGGCAGGGGAGTCCCCATGACAGGTTCCGGCGCGGGCTCGGCGGGGCGGGTGGGAACCGGAAGGCCGGGTGGGTCGTCACAGGGGCAAGGTTGTCGGGTGGGGTTCGTTCGGTGGAGTCGGGAGTGAGTGAGTGTGCGTCCTAATCGTGTGGGGAGACACCGGGTCGGGGCCGTGGTGGCGGTGTGCATATCGCTCGGGGCCTTGAGTGCTTGTGGCAGTGAGTCGAGTCCCCTGTCCACCATCGAGAAGAGCGTGCCGACCGCGCCGGTCACCGACAGCGCGTCCTCCGGGCTCGACGAGACCGTGCGCAACGAGGACCTGGACGTCGGCGAACTGGCGCGCCGCGCCAAGCAGTCGGCCGCGAACATCAAGACCGTGCACGTCGTCGCGGACATCGTCTCCGACGGCAAGGGGACCAAGCTGGACCTGAAGGTGGACCGGGGCAGCGAGGAATTCCAGGGCACCATCGAGCAGAACGGCGTACGCCTGGAGGTGCGCCGGATCGGCGACGCCATGTACGTCCGGGGCGACGAGCAGGCGTATCGCTCGCTGGTCGGCACGGTGGACGGCGAATTCGCCGCCAAGCTGCTCGCCGGGAAATGGCTCAAGGGCGACGCCAACAGCGAGAAGCTGCGCGGCGTACGCAGCATCACCACCGTCGCCGACCCGGGCGCGGCGCTCAAGGACTTCCCCGAGGACGGCGTCAAGCTGCCCGTCGAGACGATCAACAACCGGCGGATGATCCCGCTCACCGGCCCGCCCGGACGCGACGACGGCAAGGTCTACATCGAGGCCCAGGGCGGCAAGCCCTACCCGGTGCTGATCGTGTCCAAGGGCAGCAAGAGCAGCGGCTCGATCAGCTACGGCGACTTCGACGTCCCGGTGAAGGTGACCGCGCCGCCCGCCGCCGAGGTGGTCGAGATCCCCGACCGCGGCACCACGTCTAGCACGCCCCGACCGGGCAGCACGGCCTGACCCGACCCATACCGGATATCCCTCGATTCGGACCCGACGACACACTCGCGCCGCCGGACTGATCCACTCGTCCTAGGATGCTCTCCAGCCAGACGCGGCCCGTCTCGGGACGGGCCGGCGCAATCGGGGAACCACCGTAGAGGGGAGTTTGCGATGACGGTCGTTCTCGCACAGGGGGAGAGCGTCACCATCGGCAAGGGCGAGGCCGGTTCGGCCGCGCGGGTCCGGATGGGGCTGGGCTGGGACGCGGTGAAGCACAAGGGGCTGCGCCCGGGGCTACAGGCGCTCACCGGCGTCGACCTCGACGCGTCCTGCCTGTTGTTCGACGCCGACCACCACCTCGTCGACACGGTGTGGCCGCGGCAGTTGGTCTCCAAGGACGGCGCCGTCACGCACACCGGCGACAACACCACCGGCGCGGGCGACGGCGACGACGAGTCGATCATCGTCGACCTCGCCACACTGTCGCCGCGCGTGACGGCCCTGGTCTTCACGGTCAGCGCCGACTCCAGCCACGCCTTCTCGCGAGTCGCCAACGCCTACTGCCGGCTCGTCGACGAGCACGACGACAGCGAGATCGTGCGCTACGAACTGTCCGAACACGGCGGCCACGACGCGCAGATCATGGTCAAGCTGGCTCGCGCGGCCGACGGCTGGCAGGCCACCGCCATCGGCCAGGCCGCCAAGGGCAACACGTACCACGACCTGCTGCCGGAGATCCTCAAGCACCTGTAGCCACACCGGCCCGCCCCGGCGGGCCCGGCGACAAGGCGGACTACGCCGCGACGACGAACCCACGCTCGCGCGCGTAGTCCGCCAACGCCTCGCGCAACCGCCGCCGCCCCCGGTGCAGGCGCGACATCACCGTGCCCAGAGGCACCTTCGTGAACGCGGCGATCTCCTTGTACGGATAGCCCTCGACGTCCGCGAGGTACACCGTCACCCGGAACTCCTCGGGCAGCGCCCGCAACGCGGCCACCACGTCCGAATCCGGCAGGTGGTCCAGCGCCTCCAGCTCCGCCGAACGCAGGCCCGTCGACTCGTGCGAGGCGGCCCGGTACAGCTGCCAGTCCTCGATCTCCTGCGTGGTCGACACCACCGGTTGCCGCTGCTTCCTACGGTAGGAGGTGATGAAGGTGTTGGTGAGGATCCGATACAGCCAGGCCTTGAGATTGGTGCCGTCGCGGAACTGATGGAAGGACGCGTACGCCTTGGTGAAGGTCTCCTGGACCAGGTCCTCGGCATCGGAGGCGTTGCGGGTCATCCGCAACGCGGCCGGGTAGAGCGGCTCCAGGAACGGCACGGCATCGCGCTCGAAGCGGTCCAGCCGCGGGCCGGGGGTGGTCAGCAGATCACTCACGTCGTCGCTCCCGGTTCGAAGGGTACGGAGGGCACGGATGGCACGGATGGTGTGGAGGGTTTGAAAGGCGCGAAGGGAGGAGTCCGTCGGCGCTTGGCCGTCCTCCCCGCGCGGGGTCATACAGTTCCCCTGCCCACCTCGTGCCCGCCGACGCCGGAATCAGCCGTGACATTGGTCCCCCCTCGCGGGGAACGAGGGCCCGGACGAGCCGGTCGGCCCGTCGAGATGACGGAGGGTCAATATCCGCACACGATATGACAATTCGCCGCGTTCCCCGACCCCGGCCGCAGACCGTATCCTCGAGCGATGGGCAACCGTGCGCGCACGACCGTGACCACAGCGCAACGATCGACGGGCCGGCCCTCTACGTCACATCCTCGCCACCGCCAGCTTCGCCAGCGACACCAACTGCTCCTTGCTCGGCGGCGGGTCGCCGCCGCCCGCGTTCAGCGAGAACACCGCGGTCTCGTCGCCTCGCCGGGCCGCGACCACCAGTACGCCGCCGATGGTGTCGGGCTGCACGTAGACCGCCGCTTCGCCGACCCCCGCCACCTTCTCCGTGCGCGCGTCGCCCAGCGTGCCCAGGTACGCCTCCAGCGCCTTGTCCACCCCGCCCGCCTTGGAGCGGGTGGCGATCGTGCTGACCACCGGCGCGCCGTCGGCCGCCGCGTAGTCGCAGCCGAGCGGATTCTGCGCGGCCTTCAGACCCGGCAGCGCCAGCGCCTGCGAGACCTGGTCGGCGGTCAGGATCGAGCACGCGTCCACCGCCCGCAGGTCGCCGCTCGCACCGGTCCCACCGCTCGCGGTCGGACTCGCGCCCTTGTCCCCGGCCGCCTTCGTACCGCCCCCGTCGCCGTCGTCGCACCCGGCCAGCGGCAGCACGACGACCGCGACCGCGATCGCCACGCCCATCCGAACCCTCACGGCGTTCCCCGTTTCCCGGGTCGTCCCCGGCTCGATTCCCGGGTCGTCCCCCGGCCTCCCGCATGATCCGACATTTGCTCCGACATGTCCCGGCCGACGGTGCGATCGGGCCGGGCCGGGGCACGCGATCGGGTCGCGACGGGCCGCAGCCGCTCCCCATCGGCGCGCCCGCGCCCCCGCCTTTCGGGTCGAAATGTCTCGCGATGCGGGCTGCGAGCAAGGTCACACCCGCCCCGATGAACCGGAAATTCGCAGGTGGGACGGGGAATCCGAGTCCGCCCGGTGTGCCCGGCATGTGGACCGGGCCTGCGGGGCACCTGCACACGTGTCCTAAAGTCACGCAGGGTTCGACCCGTTGCCGAGACTCCACCCAGGGCCCGGCACTTCGTCGTCTCGAGGTACCCGTCCGATTTCCCCCGCACCCGGACACCCCGGGCAAGGAGGTACGCAGCTCGTGATCCGTAAGCTGTTGGTGGCCAACCGCGGCGAAATCGCCGTACGCGCCCTGCGCGCCGCCACCGAGCTCGACATCACCACGGTCGCCGTCTACGCGTACGAGGACCGTCACTCCCTGCATCGGCAGAAGGCGGACGAGAGCTACGAGATCGGCGAGCGCGGTCACCCGCTGCGCGCCTACCTCGACGTGGACACCATCGTCGGCGCGGCGATCGCGTGCGGTGCCGACGCGATCTACCCCGGCTACGGCTTCCTGTCCGAGAACCCGCTGCTCGCCGAGGCGTGCGAGGCCAACGGCATCACCTTCGTCGGCCCCTCGGCCGAGGTCCTCTCGCTCGCGGGCAACAAGGTGCGCGCGCTGGAGGCGGCCAAGGGCGCCGGACTGCCCACCCTGCACACCGCGCCGCCGCAGGACGACGTGGACGCGCTGGTGGCCGCGGCGGACGAGATCGGCTTCCCGATCTTCGTCAAGGCCGCCGCCGGCGGTGGCGGGCGCGGGCTGCGCAAGGTGGACCGGCGCGAGGACCTGCGCTCCTCGATCGAGACCGCGATGCGCGAGGCGCAGACCGCGTTCGGCGACCCGACGGTCTTCCTCGAAGAGGCCGTCATCCGCCCGCGCCACATCGAGGTACAGATCCTGGCCGGCGCCGACGGCGGCGTGGTGCACCTGTACGAGCGCGACTGCTCGATGCAGCGACGGCACCAAAAGGTCATCGAGATCGCTCCCGCGCCCAACCTCGACCCCGAACTGCGCGACCGGATCTGCGCCGACGCGGTGCGCTTCGCCGAGGCCGTGGGCTACCGCAACGCGGGCACCGTGGAGTTCCTGCTCGACGAGCGCGGCCGCTACGTGTTCATCGAGATGAACCCGCGCATCCAGGTCGAGCACACGGTCACCGAGGAGATCACCGGCGTCGACCTGGTCCAGGCCCAGCTGCGGGTCGCCGCCGGCGCGAGCCTGACCGACCTCGGCCTGGTGCAGAGCGAGATCCGGATCCAGGGCGCCGCGTTGCAGTGCCGGATCACCACCGAGGACCCCTCGGCCGACTTCCGCCCCGACACCGGCACGGTGTCCGCCTACCGCTCGCCGGGCGGCGCGGGCGTGCGGCTCGACGGCGGCACCTACACCGGCGCCGAAGTGCTGCCCTACTTCGACTCGATGCTGGTCAAGCTGACCTGCCGGGGCCGCACCTTCGGCGACGCGGTCAACCGGGCCCGGCGCGCGGTGGCCGAGTTCCGCATCCGCGGCGTGGCCACGAACATCCCGTTCCTGCAGGCCGTGTTGGACGACCCGGCCTTCCGCGACGGACGCATCACCACCTCGTTCATCGACGAGCACCCCGAACTGGTCCGCTCGCGCCCCGGCGCCGACCGCGGCACCCGCCTGCTCGCCTACCTGGCCGACGTCACGGTCAACCGCCCGTACGGCCCGACGCCCAGCATCGCGGTGCCCCGCAGCAAGTTCCCCGAACTGCCCGCCGGCGAGCTGCCCTCGGGCAGCCGGGACCGGCTCCTGGAGCTGGGCGCGGCCGGCTTCGCCCGGGCCCTGCGCGAGCAGAGCGCGCTGGCGGTCACCGACACCACCTTCCGCGACGCGCACCAGTCGCTGCTCGCGACCCGGGTACGCACCTACGACCTCGCCGCCGCGGCCCCCTATGTGGCGCGCCTGACGCCGGAGTTGCTGAGCGTCGAGGCGTGGGGCGGGGCGACCTACGACGTCGCGCTGCGCTTCCTCAAGGAGGACCCGTGGCAGCGGCTCGCGGCGCTGCGCGAGGGCATGCCCAACCTCAACATCCAGATGTTGCTGCGCGGGCGCAACACGGTCGGCTACACGCCGTACCCGGACAAGGTGTGCGTGAAGTTCGTCGAGGAGGCGGCCCGCACCGGCATCGACATCTTCCGCATCTTCGACGCGCTCAACGACGTCGAGGCGATGCGGCCGGCGATCGAGGCCACCCTGGGCACACACGCGATCGCCGAGGGCACGCTCTGCTACACGAGCGACCTGTCCAACCCGGCCGAGCAGCTGTACACGCTGGACTACTACCTGCGGCTCGCCGAGCAGCTGGTCGAGGCCGGCGTACACGTGCTGTGCGTCAAGGACATGGCCGGCCTGCTCCGCGCGCCCGCCGCCCGGACCCTGATCGGCGCGCTGCGCGAGCGCTTCGACCTGCCGGTGCACCTGCACACGCACGACACCGCCGGCGGCCAGCTCGCCACCTACCTGGCCGCGGTCGAGGCCGGGGTGGACGCGATCGACGGCGCCTCGGCCGCGCTGGCCGGTACCACCAGCCAGCCGCCGCTGTCCGCGATCGTGGCCGCGACCGACTACACCGAGCGGGCCACCGGCCTGTCCCTGGACGCGCTGTGCGCCCTGGAGCCCTACTGGGCCGCGGTGCGCGAGGCGTACGCGCCGTTCGAGTCGGGGCTGCCCGCGCCGACCGGGCGGGTGTACCGGCACGAGATCCCCGGCGGCCAGCTGTCCAACCTGCGCCAGCAGGCGATCGCGCTGGGCCTGGGCCACAAGTTCGAGGACATCGAGGACGCCTACGCGGCCTCGAACCGGATCCTCGGCAACATCGTCAAGGTCACCCCGTCCAGCAAGGTGGTCGGCGACCTGGCCCTGCACCTGAGCGCGGTGGGCGCGGACCCGGCCAAGTTCGAATCCGACCCGGGCGCGTTCGACGTGCCGGACTCGGTGATCGGCTTCCTCCAGGGCGAGCTGGGCACCCCGCCCGGCGGCTGGCCCGAGCCGTTCCGCACCCGCGCCCTCGCGGGCCGCACCGCGAGCGCGACCCGCACCGTGGAGCTGACCCCGGAGCAGGACGCCGCGCTGGACGGCGACCGGCTGCGCGAGACGCTCAACCGGCTGCTGTTCCCCGGCCCGGCCCGGGACTACGACGAGGCCGAGCGGTTGTACGGCGACGTCTCCGCGGTGCCGACCGTGCCGTTCCTGTACGGCCTGGTCCAGGGTGAGGAACTGGCCATCGAGCTGTCCGCGGGCGTGTCGCTCTACCTCGCGGTCGAGGCGGTCGGCGAGGCCGACGAGCGGGGCTTCCGCACCGTGTACTGCCGGATGAACGGCCAGCCCCGGGTGCTCTCGGTGCGCGACCGCTCGGTCAAGCCGGCGCGTCCGGAGAGCGAGCGGGCCAATCCGGAGAACCCGAAGCACGTGGCCGCGCCGTTCAGCGGCGTGGTCACCCTCCAGGTGGCCGTGGGCGACGAGGTCGAGGCCGGCGGCACGGTGGCGACCATCGAGGCGATGAAGATGGAGGCGTCGATCACGGCGCAGAGCGCGGGCACGGTGGCCCGGCTCGCGATCGGGCAGGTGTCCTCGGTCGAGGCGGGGGACCTGCTGCTCGAACTGGGCTGATCCGGTCCGGATCGGTCCGGAACGATCCACACGAACCACCACCCGAGCATTCGGGTGGTGGTTCGTGGCGTTTTGCGGACACGTTTGGCAGACGTTTGATTACGGGATGTCCGATTTCGCTGCGCCGTATGGGCTGCTTTCGTGCGTTTTTTCCGTTTCGCCGGTCCGTCGTTTGCCGAGGTGAGGCCGCATGTCGCGATCCTGGCCCTAGGACGTACCCCCGGAGGGCTCTTGATCTTCCTGTGCTTCACGTCACAGACTCGATGTCGCTCGGGGTTATCGGTGTCCATCCATCCGGATTGGGAGACCCTGCATGGCCGTGCGCCTGAGCACCCTCGACACGACCGCGGAACCCCGCGTCGCGGCACCCCCGCCGGCGCCGACCGTAGATCTCGACGACCTGTTGGCCCATCCGCACATGGTCACCCGGCTGCCCACGCCGATGGCCCGGGCGGCCGGCGATCTGATGCTCGCCCGGCTCGCCACGCTGGAGCCGGGCACCGTGGACCACTCGTACCTGCGCGGACTGCTCGTCGAGCTGAACCTGCCGATGGTGCGGCACGCGGCCGGGCGCTACCGGCGGCGCGGTGAGCCGGTCGAGGACATCGTCCAGGTCGGCACGATCGGGCTGATCAAGGCGATCGACCGCTACGAGGCGGATCGCGGCAGCAGCTTCATGGCCTACGCGATGCCGACCATCATCGGCGAGATCAAGCGCTTCTTCCGGGACACCTCCTGGTCGGTACGGGTGCCGCGGCGGCTGCGCGAGCTGCGTACCGAACTGCTTCGGGCCACCGACGAGCTGACCGCGATGCACGGGCGTACGCCCACGCCGCGCGAGTTGGCCGAGCGGCTGTGCATCACCGAGGAGGAGGTGCTGGAGGGTCTGGACGCCTGCACCGTGTACACGGCGACCTCGCTGGACGAGACCGCCTACGGGGACGCGGACGGGCAGGAGACGGTCGGCGACCGGCTCGGCTCCGAGGACCACGCGCTCGACCTGGTCGAGTACCGCGAGGCGCTGCGCCCGCTGCTGGCCGAGTTGCCGCAGCGTGAGCGGGCGATCCTGGTCATGCGGTTCTACGGCAACCTGACGCAGGCGCAGATCGGCGAGCGGATCGGCATCTCGCAGATGCACGTGTCCCGCCTTCTGGCCCGCACGCTGGCTTCGTTGCGTGAGCGGCTGATGATCCCGGGCTGAGGGCGGCGGGCGCCGAGGGCTGCGGGTTGATGCCGGCTCGGGGTGGGGCGCGTGCGGGTGGGCGGGGGCGGTGTGCCTTGCGCGTGCGCGGTGCCTTGCGCCTTGCGGCCATGGCCGGACGCGGCGCCCGTGGTCGGCGTGGGGTGCCGGGGCGGCCGGGCCGGCCGGGATCGTGCGAGCCGGTGGGGCGGGATGGACTCGCCGTATGGGTATCGCCGGCGGGGCGGCGGCACGAGTGTGGCCGCCGGATCGGGGCGGGACCGCGGGGTGGGTGTTGCCGGCGAGCGGTGCGTCCGCGTGCGGGACGGGCAGCGGGGTGAGGAGGCGCCGCGGCGGCGGTGCGGCCGGTCGCGACATCCTGGCTGCCGCGACTGTCCCGGTCAGCCGCGACTCTCCTGGCCACCGCGACTTCCGGTCAGCCGCGACTCTCCTGGCCACCGCGACTTCCGGTCAGCCGCGACCGTCCCCGCCCACCCTGACCGCCTCGGCCGCGCGTGGGTGCCGTGAGCGCCCGGATCACCGCGAGCACTTGACCCTCGTGGCCGCATGGTCCGCCCGGCCGCCGCGTCGTCCGAGGCCCTGCGGCGTTCGGGGCCGCTGCCCGTACGCCCGGGTGCCCCGGGGCCGCTGCGGCCGCCGGCGTGTGTACGGCCCGTCGTGCCGCGTCAGCGGAACAGCACCTCGAAGGGGCGGCGGAAGTAGGCCAGCTTTTCCGGGGGCAGGGGGATCCGGTCGTCGCGGCCCGGGACCAACGGGGCTATCTGTGAGGCCAGGCACGACAATGCCCTTTCCTTGCGGGCCTGTTGCACCTCGGTCAGGTCGACCCGCAGGGCCCGGCTCCACGGCACCCGGGCGTCGTCCGGTCGGGCCCACTGCCACATTCGCAGCGGGAACTCGACCAGCCCGACGCCGGTTTCCCGGCACGCCGCGTCGGCCGCGCGGCCGGTGCTCTCGTGATCCGCGAAGCCGTCCTCGCGCCAGTTCGTGGCGCACAGCGCGAAGCCCGCGACGAGCGGGATCAGCCGCTCCGCCAGATCGCGTTCGTGGCTGCCGACCGTGCGGTCCGGGATGCGCAGCCGGATCACCTCCACCGGGGCCACCCCGCCGGGGTTGCCGACCAGCGTGGCGAACGCCCGATCGGATTCCCGGACGCGTCGGGCGGCCAGTACCGATCCGGGTAAGCGGCTGCCCGGATGGGAGGCGTCGCCGTCGGTCACGCTGACCACCCGGACCGGCACGCCGCCCGCGACCGCCCGCGAGATGAATCCGCCCACCCCGAGCACCGCGTCCTCCGGGTGCGCGGCGACCACCACGAGGCCGCCGGCCAGGCCCGGCCAGTCCTCGGGGAGGGTCACCGGCAGCGATTGCCGTCGCCATTCGGACGTGGTGGTCCATGTGCTCCCGGAACTCGAATCGGGCACGGGCGTACGCGATCCGCGGAAGGTGGGAAGGCTCATCGGGGCTCCCGTCGAGTGGCGGAGTAGGGGTGACGATCTCCCGGAGGGGTGGTCGGCGCCTGGGTAAGACTTACGAGCATCCGTTACCCGAGCGGGTTTGGCCATGCGCGACACGGGAATTGATGCGCCGTCAGGTCGCCGTCGGCACGGCCTCGGTGCCTTCCGCACGCTTTTGTGCCGGGATCCGTGTGGCTTCGACCGGTTTGCGTCCGGGGATGAACAACGCGACGCACAGGCCCAGGACCGCCGCTCCGCAGCCCAACCACAGCGAGGTCGTGAACGCGTCGCGGGAGGGGAACTCCCGCCCACCCGAACGCATCGTCAGGTTCGCGACCACGACGCCGATCACCGCGCTGGACGTCGAGGTCCCGATCGAGCGCATCAGCGTGTTCAGGCCCGTCGCCGACCCGGTCTCGCCGATCGGCACCGCCTGCATGATCAGCGAGGGCATCGCCGCGTAGGCCAGGGCCACGCCGATCGCCGACAGCACCGCCATCGCGACGATCTTCCAGATCGCGTCGAGCATGAACACCGAGCACGCGTAGCCGATCGCGATCACCAGGGTGCCCACCAGAAGCGAGACTTTCGGGCCGTAGGCGGCGGAGAGCCGGGCCGACAGCGGCGAGACGAGCATCATCACGATCCCGGACGGGGCCATGCACAGACCCGCGACCACCATGCTCTTGCCCAGTCCGTAGCCGGTGCTCTCCGGGTTCATCAGCACCTGCGGGAACACCAGCGACTGGGCGAACATCGCGAAACCGACCACGACCGAGGCGAGGTTGGTGAAGAGCACCTGCGGGCGGGCCGAGACGCGCAGGTCGACGAGCGGCTGGGCGGTGCGCAGTTCGAGCCATCCCCAGCCGAGCAGGACCACGACCGCCAGGCCGAGCAGACCGAGCGTGACAGCGCTGCCCCAGCCCCAGCCGGCACCCTTGGTGATGGCGAGCAGCAGGGCGACGAGTCCGACGGACAGGCCGCCCGCGCCGGCGAAGTCGAAGCGTCCGGGCAGTCGGATCGGCGACTCCGGCACGAGGAGCAGTACCAGAACGATGTCCAGCGCGCCGATCGCGCCGGCCGCCCAGAACATCATGTGCCAGTCGGCGTTCTGCGCGATCAACGCGGCCACCGGCAGTCCGATCGCGCCGCCGATGCCGAGCGTCGCGCTCATCAGCGCGATCGAGGAACCCAGCTTCGCGGGCGGGAGTTCGTCGCGCATGATGCTGATGCCGAGCGGGATCACGCCGAACGACGCGCCTTGGAGCAGACGGCCGCCCACCATCGGGAGCAGCGAGTCGGACAACGCGCACAACACGGATCCGGCGACCATCAGGCCGAGGCTGACGACCAGGATCCGACGTTTGCCGAACATGTCGCCGAGGCGCCCCATCACGGGTGTGCAGACCGCCCCCGACAGCAGCGTGGCGGTGACCACCCAGGAGGCGTCGGCGGGCGAGGTGTCGAGCATCCGGGGCAGGTTCGGCAGCAGCGGGACGACCAGGGTCTGCATCAGCGCGACGACCACGCCGCAGAAGGCGAGTACGGCCACCACCCGACCGGCGCGATCCACGGTGGCGGGCGGATGGGGGAGGACGCCGGCCGCGCCGGCACCGGCACCCGCACTCGCCGGGCTCGGCTCCGGTATGCCGCTCGAACCGGTCACTGACTGCCTCCTGGGGCTTGTGGCTTGTGGCTTGTGGCTCGTGGCTTGTGGCTCGTGGCCTGTGGCTTGGGACTCGAAGCTCGCGGTTCCGGAACTCGGAGCCGGCACCGTCGAAATGATTGCCGCGGTCAATGAATGTGCACGATACACATGATGTGTATCGTGCACATTGCTGGGGCTCGGCGCTAGGGTCGTACACGGCGCATCGGGTGTGAAGGCGGGAGTGGATGTGTTGGAAGGCATCGAGCGGGAGCTGATGCTGATCGCTCGGCACCACGTCATGGGCAAGCGGCGGGGCGACGGCATGGAGCGGTCGGCCTACCTGCTGCTGACCCGCCTGGAGGTCGAGGGACCGATGACGATCGGCGCGCTCGCAGAAGCGTTTCGGCTCGACACCTCGACGGTGAACCGCCAGGTGGCCGCACTCCTGCGAGCAGGCGACGCGGAGCGCATCGCAGACCCGGACGGCGGCCTGGCCCGCAAACTGCGCATCACCGAGGCGGGCACCGAACACCTCGCGACGGAGCGCGCCGGCCACTGCCGGGGCCTGGACCGCGTATTGGCGTCCTGGAACGAGGGCGAACGCCGCGAACTGTTCGACGTCCTGACCCGCTTCAACCGCGCGGTCGAAAGCACAGAGGGCCGAGAATGGCCCCGCCGCGAAACGGGCGACGTCGCCCACACGGGCGGCGCCGCACGCGGGTGAACCCGCGGAGCCACAGTCCGGGCGCGCGGGCGGCCGCGGCGGCCGAGTGACGCCCGGAGGCCTAGCCCAGCGGCAAGCCTGACGAGGCCGGTCTCCGGCGAGACGGGCGTGTTGCTCGGCGAAATTCGGCTGGCAGCGGGGGCGGGGAGGGGGCTCGGGTCGAGTCCTCCGGCGGGCCTTTCCGAGTGGGCCGGGTGGTTTCGGCGGGCGTTGCGCTTTGGGTTGCGGGTGGCCGGTGCGGGGTTGGTCCGAGTCGGTGGTGGGCCGCCGCCAGCGTTCGGGGCTCCGAGATCTGCGGCCCTCGACGAGACGCGCGCATTGGTCGGTGAAAACCGGCTGGCAGCGGGGGCAGGGAGGGGCTCGGGTCGAGTCCTCCGGGGAGGCTTTCCGAGTGGGCCGGGTGTTCTCGACGGGCGTTGCGCTTTGGGTTGCGGGTGGCCGGTGCGGGGTTGGTCCGAGTCGGTGGTGGGCCGCCGCCAGCGTTCGGGGCTCCGAGATCTGCGGCCCTCGACGAGACGCGCGCATCGGTCGGCGAAAACCGGCTGGCAGCGGTGGGCAGGGAGGTGCCCGGGTCGAGTCCTCCGGGGAGGCTTTCCGAGTGGGCCGGGTGGTTTCGGGGGCGGTGGGCGTGTGGGTGACGAAGGCTCGCGAACCCGGATCGCGTGGGGTGCAGTTTGCCTCAGTGCGGAAGAAAACCGCAGGTCAGTGCAGGCGAGGGCCGTTTAGGGCGCCCCGGGATCCGGTTTCGGCCTCTGCTGGGCACTTTCGGTCTTTTTAACGGCCTCTGTGGGGTCGCAGTGCCCGAAGCCGGTTCCGATCGGGCGGTTTCGGTCTCCACTCAGGCGTTGAGCGGGTCTCAATACACGAAACCGGCCCTCGACGCCCGACTCTCCACCCCGACACCGCAAAACCGCAGGTCACCGAAGCCTGAAGCCAACAACCACCCCGCCGAAATCCGATTCCGAACCCCCAACTCCTCCCCATACGCCCCCGATGCCACCCGGCCCGCTCGGAAAGGCTCGCCGGAGGACTCGACCCGAGCCCCCTCCCTGCCCGCCGCTGCCAGCCGGTTTTCGCCGACCGATGCGCGTGTCTCGTCGGGAGCCCGGTGTCTTGGAGCCCCGAACGCTGGCGGCGGCCCATCACCGACTCGGACCGGCCCCGCGCCGGCCACCCGCAACCCAAGGCGCAACGCCCGTCGAGAGCACCCGGCCCACTCGGGAAGCTTCCTCGGAGGACTCGACCCGAGCCCCCTCCCTGCCCGCCGCTGCCAGCCGGTTTTCGCCGACCGATGCGCGTGTCTCGTCGGGAGCCCGGTGTCTTGGAGCCCCGAACGCTGGCGGCGGCCCATCACCGACTCGGACCGGCCCCGCGCCGGCCACCCGCAACCCAAGGCGCAACGCCCGTCGAGAACACCCGGCCCACTCGGGAAGCTTCCTCGGAGGACTCGACCCGAGCCCCCTCCCTGCCCGCCGCTGCCAGCCGGTTTTCGCCGACCAATGCGCGCGTCTCGTCGGGGGCCGGTGTCTTGGAGCCGCGAACGCCGGCGGCGGCCCATCACCGACTCGGACGGGCCCGCACCGGCCATCCGCTGCCAATGGCGCGAGCCTCAAGAGAGGGTCGGCTCGGAAGGGGGGTTCTGTGTCGGGGCGGGGGGTTCGGGGGCGGCGTCGGTGTTTGTTGTCGCCGTTGGGGGCGGCTTTGGGGCGGTGGTGGGTCCGGGGTGGGGCTGCGGAGTGGGGTCGCGGGGTGAGGGGGCGTTGGTCGTGGGTGCCGGTGCCGGTGCCGGTGCCGGTGCCGGTGCCGGTGCTGGTGTCGGGTCGGGTGTGGGGGGTTCGTTGGGTGTTGGGTTGGGCTTCTGGGCTTGTTTTGGGGTGGTGTCGGCTGTTGCGGTGTTGATTGCCCGGGTGGTGGTGGGGGTGGGGTCCGAGGCCGGCGATGCTTGTGGGGTTGGGGGCGGGGACTTGGGTGTGGGCTTCGTGTCTGTTGAAGGCTTCGGGCTCGTTGGCGTGGTTTTGGTTTTGGTTTCGGGCTTCGGGGGCGTGGGACTTGGCGTCGGTTCGGGTGTGTTCGGGGTTGTGCCGGGTTCGGTTTTGTTCGAGGTGGGTGAACTTTCCTTCGGCTGTGCCGTGTTGGTGGTTGCCCTGGTTGGTATTGGGGGTGCCTTGAATGGCTCCTCGTCGTATTCGTCTTCCGGGTCTTCTCCGTCATCCGCGAATCGGCGGCGGCCCGCGAGTGCCAACAGGGCGCCGGCTGCGACGAGGACCAGGCCCGCGACGAAGATGGTGGGCTCGTTCCCGCTGGCGCCCGCCACGTCCGTTGTGGTCGGCGCCATGTCTGCGAGGGTCCTCAACGGTGTGATCCGATCCATCGGTGAACAGGTCCGATCGTCTTACTAGCAGACGTGGCGAACGCGGGGAAACCGGCTTCGGGACAGGAGTTTTCCGGGCGAGAGTTTTCCTGGACGAAACACGAGCGCGCGAGGATCGGCCCGCGAACAAGGGGGCCGCGATGACCGTCATGGCGACACGTACGGGGCTTGGCTGGGAGCACGGGATCGACGACGTACCGTCCGACGTCGCGATCGCGGGTGGATTGTGCGTGGTCGCCGGGGTCGCCGGCGGGGTTCGTCTTCTCGACGCGGCGACCGGCCGATTCCTGGCCCGGATCGTGGTGCCGGGCGGGGTGTACCGGACCGAATTCTCGCCGGACGGCACCGTGGTCGCCCTCGCCGGGCCCACCGGCTATGCCCTGTGGCGGGTCACCGACGGCGCGTTGGCGCTGCGGACGCCGGGCCTGCCCGCCCGCTGCGCGTGGTCCGCGGACGGTCGTTGCGCGGTGTCCTTCGGCGGCGTCGTGCGGGTGTACGCGCCGGGTACCGGGGCCGAGTCGTGGCGCGCCGTCGACGGGCGGGTGCGCGTGGACGACGTGGTCTGGGTCGACGGTGGCGGGCTCGCGGTCGCGCTCGGCGGCGAGGTGCACATGTACGGACCGCACGGACGCACGAGCGTGTGGACCTGGCCGATCCCGGTGCGGCTGTTGGCCGGTACGCCGGGCGGGGCCTGGTTGTGCGCGGCGGGCGACGTGCCGGGTGTGCAGGTGCGCGGGGCCGGCGGGACGCACGAGGACCTGGACTCGGTCGGCAACCTGCCCGCCGTCGGGCTCGCCCTCGACGCGGGCGGCGGGCGGCTCGCGGTCGAGGACCGGGCCGGGCTGACCGTGTGGGACCTCGCCGCCCGAGGCGGCCGGGTACGCCCGCGCCCGCGTCGGCTGCCCGCCCAACCCCGGGCGTGCGCGCCTCGGTGGCGGCCGGCCGGTGGCGGTCTGTTGGCCACCTCGGGGGGTGACGGGATGCTCGTGGTGTGGGACGTACGGGCGGGGTCGGCGCGCAAGGCGGCTGCGCCGCTCGCGCGTCGGCACGTTGCGGCGCCGGTGGCCGCGCTCGCTTGGCACGGGACGGACGCGTTGCTGTTCGCGGATCGCGTCGGGCGGGTCGGCGTCCGGTGTTTCCCGGAGTTGACCGACCGTTGACCGGGGCATCCGATGCCGCGAGTCGGTGGGATTAGGTTAGCCTCGCCTTATATTTGCTGTGTACGGCCGGGAGGTCCGCCCATGGAACTGCTCGTGGAAGATCTGCATGCCGGATACCCGGGCCATCGTGCGGTGTCGGGCGTCGATCTGTCCGTCGCCGCGGGCACGGTGGTCGCGATCGTCGGGCCGAACGGGTGCGGGAAGTCGACGCTGCTGCGCTCGATCGCGCGCCTGCACCGGCCGGAGTCGGGTCGGGTCGCGGTCGGCGGCGCGGACATCTGGGGGCTGAAGCCTCGTCAGGCGGCGCACCGCGTGGGCTTGTTGCCGCAGAACCCGCAGGCGCCGGAGGCGGTCACGGTGTCCGGCCTGGTGCGGTATGGGCGGCATCCGCATCAGGGTCTGTTCCGCCAGTGGTCGCGTGAGGACGAGCGGGTGTGCCGGGAGGCGTTGACCGCGACCGGCGTGCTCTCGTTGGCCGATCGGCGGCTCGATCGGCTCTCCGGCGGGCAGCGGCAGCGCTGTTGGGTCGCGATGGTGATCGCGCAGGAGGCGCCGGTGATGTTGCTCGACGAGCCGACGTCGGCGCTTGATCTCGGGCACGCGGTCGAGGTGCTGGGGCTGGTTCGGCGGGTGGCCGCGGGTGGGCGCACGGTGGTGATGGTGCTGCACGATCTGGCGTCGGCGGCGCGGTACGCGGATGTGCTGGTCGCGATGCGGGCGGGGCGGGTGATTGCGTCGGGGCCGCCTCGGGAGGTGGTGGATGCGGCGCTGGTGCGGGCGTTGTACGACGTGGACGCGGATATCCTGCGGGCGCCGGGGGACGGCACGCCCGTGGTGGTGCCGAGGCCCACGGACGGCGAGGCCGCCACGACCGCGGCTGCGGTGGCCTCCGGCTGAGCCCGGCGCGCGGTCACGGGCCGATTGGGGGTGGGCCGGGGCTGATGTACATGGCCGCGGTCGCGGGTGGGCCGAGATCGACTTGCCGTCCTCAAACGCCGGACGGGCTGACTGGGTTGGCCGCGGTCGTGGGTGGGCCGACATCCGCTTGTCGTCCTCAAGCGCCGGACGGGCTGACTGGGTTGGCCGTGGTCGTGGGTGGGCCGAGATCGGCTTGCCGTCCTCAAACGCCGGACGGGCTGATGTGCTTGGCCGTGGTCGCAGGTGGGCCGAGATCTGCTTGCCGTCCTCAAACGCCGGACGGGCTGCTTGGGTTGCCCCCGGTCGTGGGTGGGCCGACATCCGCTTGTCGTCCTCAAACGCCGGACGGGCTGACTGGGTGGGCCGAGATCGGCTTGTCGTCCTCAAACGCCGGACGGGCTGTTTTTGGTGGCGTTTGGGGGTTTGGCTGCGGGGGGTGGTCCTCCTGGATTCGGCTTATGTACGAATGAGGCCGGAGCGCTTTGAGGACGGTGAACCGGGCTCGGCTCCGATGCGGATGTGGCCGAGTGCATCAGCCCGTCCGGCGTTTGAGGACGGCAAGTCGAGATCGGCTCGCCCGCGACCGGGGGCAACCCAACCAGCCCGTCCGGCGTTTGAGGACGGTACGTGGGTACTCGGCCCACCCGCGACGCGGGCCGCGCGGGCCGGCCCGTTTCCCGCTCGCGTTCCGCGACAGGTAGGTTGCCTACTGAGATGTGACGATGTGTCAGCTGATGAGGTGGGCGATGTTCGGCAGGAAGAAGAAGGCTCCCGTGGCGGCCGAGGGTCGGGATGTGGCGGCGTTGGTGCTTCGGGCGACGCTCGGTCCGATGTTGTTCGCGCACGGCTACAACAAGGTCGCCGGCCCCGGCGGTCTCGCGGGCACCACCGGCTGGTTCGAGTCGCTCGGCCTCCAGCCCGCCGAGGTGCACGCGCGCCTCGCGGCCGGGACCGAGATGGCGGCCGGCGTCGGCATCGTGCTCGGCGTGGCCAACCCGCTGCCCTCGGCGGCCACGGTGGGGCTGATGAGCGTCGCCGCCGCGACCGACCACAAGGGCAAGGGCTTTTTCGTGTTCAAGGGCGGCTGGGAGTACACCGCCGTGGTCGGCGGCGCCGCGGTCGCGCTGGCCGCGCTCGGCAACGGCAAGTACTCGGTCGACGCCCTGGTCGGCCGCCGTCGGTCCGGCCTGCGTCCGGCGCTGTTCGCCGCCGGCGTCGGGGTCGCGAACGCCGCGCTGTTGCTGAAGCTCTGCTACAAGCCGGAGCCGGAGGCGAAGCCGGACGAGACGGTCGACGCGTAACACTTCGGACCGCCTCGATCACCTCGGCCCGCCCCGAACCCCTCGGGGCGGGCCGAGGTGTCCGCGCGAGCGGCTACGTTGGGATCCTCGTTGATCCATGGGCGTCTCGGACGCCGTCGTGTGGAGGTTCTTGCTGTGCAGACGTTGCCCGAGTCCTGGCAGCCCGTGCTCGCGGAGGAGTTGGCGAAGCCCTACTACGCCGAGCTGACCGCGTACGTGGACGCGGAACGCAAGGAACACCAGATCTTCCCGCCGGAGGACGAGGTGTTCGCGGCGCTGGAGGCGACGCCGTACCAGGACGTGCGGGTGCTGGTGGTCGGGCAGGACCCGTACCACGACGACAACCAGGCGCACGGCATGTCCTTCTCGGTCCGGCCCGAGGTGCGCATCCCGCCGTCGCTGCGCAACATCTACAAGGAGATGAACGCCGACATCGGCCTGCCGATCCCCGACAACGGCTACCTGATGCCGTGGGCGCAGCAGGGTGTGCTCCTGCTCAACACGGTGCTCACCGTGCGGGCGCACGAGGCCGCCTCGCACAAGGGCAAGGGCTGGGAGAAGTTCACCGACGCGGTGATCAAGGCGGTCAACGACCGGGACGAGCCGGTGGTGTTCGTGCTCTGGGGTGGGCACGCGAAGAAGAAGATCTCGCTGATCGACACCGCCAAGCACGCCATAGTGCAGGGCGCGCACCCCTCGCCGCTGTCCGCGAAGCTCTTCCACGGCAGCAAGCCGTTCTCGCAGATCGACGCCGCGCTCGCGAACATGGGGCACAAGCCGATCGACTGGACGATCCCCAACGTGAAGAAGTAGCGGGAAGCGGCAACAGGCGGCAAAACGGGGGGCGCAAGAAAAGCGACATCCGGCGTTCCGGTTCGGTATCGGCTCGGCCGTTATCGGACCGGAAACGGGCGCCATTCGGGAATGGCCGGAAATCTCCTTGCATCGATGCGGAACACGCGCCACATGCCCTTACGGTGTGGGGTTCCCCCATCCCGTGCCTCCCGAGGCGGCTCCCGTGTCCACGTCCACAGTTCGGCCCGTCACTCCCACCTCCACTCCCGCCCCCACCCTCGACCTGACTCCCGGCTATGTCGCGCATCGCGGCCTGCGTGAGGAGTTGGCCCGGCTGACCGAGGTGACCCGACACCTCGATCCGGTCGACATCCTGCGCGTCCGCGCGGTCGAGGAACATCTCGCGCTGGTGTTGCGCTTCCTGCGCGCGCACCATCGTGAGGAACACATCGTCCTGTACCCGTCGGTGCGCGCCGGTTCGCCCCGGGCCGCTCGCACCGTGACCGCCTTCCAGGTCGACCACTCGACCCTGGAGGAGGCGATGCGCCTGGTCGCCGACCGCAACGTGCCGTTGCGGGATCGTTCGCCCGCGATCGGGCGGCTGTGCGAACTGGTCGCCCGGCACAGCCTGGCCGAGGAGCACGAGCTGTTCCCGCTGATGCGCCGGCATGTGCGCGGCACGCCCGACGGGCGTATGCCGACCCGGACCGTGCGGGTCTGGGGCCGCGACCTCCCGGCCTTCGTGGCCTTCCACCTGCACCACGCCACCGGCGCCGAGCGGCGGCGGGTGCTGCGCTGGATCCCGCCGGGGACGGCGCTGCTGTGGCGGGCCGGCTGGCGACGGGCCTACGAGCGGCGTCGGCGCGCCGCCTACGGCGGGTCCTGACGACCGGACGGGGCCGGAGTGTCCCGGATCCGGTCCCGAGCCGGGTCCGCCGTATCGCTCGGCGCGGTCAGTTCGGCCAGGAGTTCGCGAACCCGCTCGATCTCCGGGCCGGTCGGCTGTACGTCGCCGAGCGCGCGGACCAACGCGTCCAGCGCGCGGGCCGGTTCGGGTTCGGCGAGCGTGGACAGGTCGTGGATCAGCCGTAGCAGCATGATCCTCGGCGCGGCGATCTGCTCGCGCGGCAGCGGGCGTTCGAAGTAGTCCTCGGCCAGATCCAGCCACAGGTTCCACAGGTCGGTCCGGGCGATGCGGGGCACCGCCATGATCGCGTCGGTCAGCGCCCGGGTGTGCCCGGCGGTGACGGTGCGGCGGATCACCGGCGCGGCGGGCAGGCGCGGCGCGGGCACCGGGCGCACGACCGGGGCGGGCGCCGGGTCCGCCGGCGCCGTCGCGTCGGACCCCGCCCCGTCCGACCCCGATCCACCCGTCCCCGCCCCGTCCCCCCGCGGCCCCGGGAACGGCGGCGGTTCCGTCGGCCGGGTCGGCCCGGTGATCGCCGCCATCAGTTCCGTCTGCGCGTCCGCCTCGGACTTGCCGTACAACGTCCGACGCAACAACGGCCGCAGCACGGACGGGATCCGCTCGCGCGGGACCTCGTGCACCACCAGCGGGATCAGCCGCCGACCGCTGCCGCGCAGCGCGTCGGACATCGCGGTCCACTCGACCGTGGTCCAGCGCTCCGGTACGAAGTAGGCCGGGGAGAACAGCGCGATCATGTGCCCGGCGTTGTCCAGGGCGCGACTGACCAGTGTGGTCAGGTTCTCGCCGGTGGCCCAGTCCCACGCGTCGAGTTCGACGTCCAGACCGGCCTGGACCAGCTGTCCCGCGACCCACTTCGCCCAATCCGTGTCCGAACCGGCGTGACTGATGAAGTAACGCACCGTCTCGCCCCCGTACTCCCCGTCATTCGCCATACGCGTCAGCATGGCGCACCCGCCGGCCGGAATCGGCCCCTTCGCCGGATGTACCCCTCGTGTCGACCGTTCACCCGGGCAGGTTGTCGATCGCCCGGCAGACCTCTTCCACGCCCTGGGTGTTGGGCAGCACATCGTGCAGCGCACGGCACAGGCACTGCAGCGAGTGGATCGGCTCCGGGCCGTTGACCAGGGTCCGCAACATGTGCAGCAGCATCGACCGCGCGTCGGTCATGTGCCGGTGCAGCAACTGGTGTTCGAGGTAGTCCTCGGACAGATCCAGCCAGATCGACCAGGTGTCCGGCGCCCGCAGTCCGCGCACCGCGAGGAAGAGGTCGGCGAGGTAGACGACCTGGTTCTGCGGGATGGTCCGGGACAGCTTCGCCATGTTGCCGAAGCGCAGCAGTTCGAGGGTCACCTCCGGGGACACCAGCCCCGTCGCGAAGAGTTCCGCGATCCGGGCGATCGCGGCGGGCCGGTCGCCGACGAACGCGGCGATCGCCTCGGCGGTGACCAGTTCCAACTCGAAGCCCCGGTGCGCGTCGAGCAGCATCAGCACGGACGACTGCCGGTCCAGCGGCGGCAGATCGACCGTGCTGCCCAGGTGTCGGGCCAGCGGATCGGTGCTGGTGATCAGCACGTGGCCGGGGCCGGTCGGGATCATCTCGCCGATCAGACCGGGTCGGTCCACCTCGTCGAAGATCAGCAACCAGCCCTCGCGCGAGTGCAGTTCGTGCCCGGGGCCCACGATCTGGCCGACCCTTCGACCGAGGTCTGCCAGTTGTTCGAGCACGCGGTGCAGGAAGGCCACGCCGCTCTCGGCGGGGCGGGCGGCGCAGTCGAACCACCACACCACGTCGTACAGGTGCCGGTGCCGGTAGGCGTATTCGCGGGCCAGGTGCGTGGTGCCCAGGCCGGGCAGGTCGTCCTGCGGACGCAGCACCACCCGGTGCTCGACCTGCATCAGCGCGCGCAGGTCCGCGAGGGTGTTGTCGCGGCCGTAGAACCGCCCCCTGGTGCCCGGGACGCGCCACACCGGCGGATTGTCGGTGGGCGAGCGCGGCGGTGGGGGAGGCGCGGCCCTGGGCGGCGGCGGGGTGATCGCGGACGCCGGGCCGCTCGCCGAAGGCGGCGCGTGCACGGGCGGGGCCGCGTTCGCCGGCGGCGGCACGTGCACGGCCGGCGGCGCGTTCGTGGGCGGCCGGTCCGGCCTGGGTGGGCGCGGCGACGGGGTTATCGGGTCCGGCACGGTCAGGAGAACCCCGTATTCCGCGCGGGCAGCGGTGCGAACCGATGCACCGCGGCCACGAGCAGATCGCGTTGGCCGACCGCGTCCGCCTCGGTCAGGTCGACCGGCGGCACGCCGCGGAACATCGACGGCACCTGGGTGTGACCGACGACTATGGGCAGCAGACGACCGCCCGCGTCCCCGTCGCCCAACGCCTCCTCCCACTCGTCCATCGCCAACCGGCGCGCCTCGAAGTAGTGCTCGGAGAACAGCGCGAGCACGTGCTCGCCCATCCCGCGCGCGCGGGCCATCGCCTTGCCGAAGCTCTCGCCCGCGCTCCAGTCCCAGCGGCTCAGCGAGACCCGGTAGTCCTCGAACGTGAGCACCTCGCTGACCCAGTCGGCCCAGGCCAGGTCGTTGCCGACGTAGCTGATCACCAGGTCGGTGCGGGCCGGGGGGACCGGTTCCAGGATCGGCAATCGGCGCGGCACCTCGGGCATCGTGCGCGAGGCGCCGTCGTGGCTGCCGAACATCGGCTCAACCTCGTCCGCCTCGGCTGCGTTCAGCGGCGCCAGGCGGTGGCGCAGCGCCGCGACCACCCGATCGGCCACGGTGCGCACCGCGCGGACGTAGCCCAGATCGCGGATGCCGCCGAGCCGCAACATATCGAACACGCTCGGCCCGCGACCGGGCGCGGGGATCCCGACCGGCCACTCGATCGGGCCGACCGCGGGCGGCACGGGTTGTTCGATCGTGGTCCACGGTACGGCGATCAGGTTCGGCGCCGAGACGCCCACGATCGACTCGTGTCGACGCAACCGGTCGGTGAACACCGCCCAGTCGCGCCCGCAGTCCAGGTCCTCGAAGTAGTCGTCGGAACACAGCGCGACCATCGCGCGCGCCTGTGCGGGCGGATCGCCGTCGGGCATCTGGATCGGACCGAAGGTCGGCTGCAGCCGGATCGCCGCCCGCACCCGGTCCATCCCGCGCCGCAGTTCCGCCTCGACGTCGTCGTGAAAGCGGGCAGCCCATTTGGGATCACGGTCGGCGACGTGACTCGTGAAGAAGTCGTAGTCCACCAAGCGACCCCCGGATCGTGCACCGCACAAAAGGACGGCCCAGCGACACCCGCGACCGCGCCGCGGGTCTGGCAAGTGCCGCCCCCGTGCCGGTCGTTCGAGCGTACGACTCTGCCCACACAGAGCATCGCGCAGATCGACCCGGCCCGGCTAGTATAGGAAGGCTTGTGTAATCGTGGCGATACGTTCCGCACTCGAATGTACGGTTTCACTCGGACGGCACGCCCGCGCGTCACCGGGCCGGACGGGCGAGACGAACCCGGCATCCGGCGACGCGGGAGGAACGGGGGTCCTGCGGATGCAACGAGAGCGCGGTGACGTGGAGTCGGCGCTGCCCGACCTCGACGGGCTCTGTCTCGACGACCTGGATCACCTGCCGGCCTCGGTGCTGGCCTCGGCGCTGCGCCGACTGGTCCACGAGTCCGAGGAGCCCTCGGAGGCGGTGGTCGCGGGGTTCACGAGCGTGGTGGATCCGGTTCTCGTGGAGGCGGAGTGCGATCCCCGGGGCGGAATCGACCGTACCGGGGATCCCCGGGCGGACGGGAGCGGCGCGGTTCGGGCCTGACCGTGGGAGGGCACCGATGCACGAAGCGGTTCCGTTTCGGCAATTCGTGGTCAAGATCGCGGCACGATGCGATCTCGCGTGCGATCACTGTTATGTGTACGAACTCCGGGACCGGAGTTGGCGCGACCGCCCCCGGGTGCCGGCCGACGCGACCGTCGGCGCGCTCGGTGCCTGGTTGCGCGCACACGCCGAGCGGGCCGGCCTGCGGGTGCTCGACATCGTGTTGCACGGCGGCGAACCACTGCTCGCGGGACCGGATCGAATCGACCGGATCGCGCGCGAACTGCGCACCGCGCTCGCGGGTGTCGCCGAGGTGCGGATCACCATGCAGACCAACGCGGTTCGACTGGACGAACGCTGCGCCGAGGTGTTGCTCGCGCACCGGATCCGGGTCGGCGTCTCGCTGGACGGCGACGCGCTCGCCAACGACCGGCACCGGCGCCACGCGGACGGACGCGGCAGCCACGCCGAGGCGGTCCGGGGCATCGCACTGCTGCGCCGGTCGCGCTACCGGCCCTTGTACGGCGGCCTGTTGTGCACGATCGACCTGGCCAACGACCCGGTGGCCACCTACGAGGAGCTGCTCTCGCACGCCCCGCCGATGCTCGACCTGCTCCTGCCGCACGCCACCTGGGAGTTCCCGCCGGCGGGCGCGCGAGAGGGCGAAACCCCGTACGCGGACTGGTTGATCGCGGTCTTCGACCGGTGGTACGGGGCACCGGTACGGGAGACGCGGGTGCGGATTCTGGAGGACCTGGTGGATCTGATCCTGGGTCGGGAGGTGCACAGCGAGGTCCTGGGCCTGGGTCCGCCGGGGTCCGTGGTGGTGGAGACCGACGGCACGTTCGAGCGTGAGGACTCGCTCAAGTCCGCCTACGACGGCGCGGCGGCCACCGGGCTCGACGTGTTCCGGCACGACCCGGCGACCGTGCTGGCCGCCCCCGCGTACGCCCACGCGGCGATTGGCGTGGCCGGATTGAGCGCGACGTGTCGCCGCTGTCCGGTGGTGCGCACCTGCGGGGGCGGCCTGCGGGCGCACCGCTATCGCCCGGACAACGGCTTCGACAATCCGTCCGTGTACTGCGCCGACCTGCGCGCGCTGATCGACCATGTCGGCGCCCGGGTACGCGCCGATGTCCGTGCCCTGGTGGCCGATTCGAGGAGTCGCGGATGATCGGGACACATCGGCTCCACGGCCCGGCCTTCGATCGACTCGCCGCCGGACAGGGCGACTTCGCGGCCGTGTCCGCGCTCGCCCGGGCGCAGGAGAGCCGCCGCCTGCTCCAGGTGTACGCGGTGGTCGCCACCGCCCGCGAGCGGTTGCCGAGCGCGCGCACCGCGCACCTCATCGACGCCCACGACCTGCTCGCGCACGTCCAGCGCACCGCGCCGGACGCGGCGCGCACCGTGCTGATGCACCCGTACACCGGCGCGTGGGCGATGCGCAGCCTGCTGCGCCTGGGCCGGACCGACCTCGACCCGGCCGCGCCCGATCTCGACGAACTCCTGGGCCACCTGGGCTCGATCGCGGCCGCGGCGGCACTGCGCGGGGATCCCGAGCACGGTCCGCCCGGCCGGGTCGAACTGTGCGCGGTCGGCGGCTGGGTGTATCTGCCCACGCTGGGGCGGGTGCGGGTGGCGGCGGACGCGGGTCGGATCGCGCTGACCGGGCGACAGTGGTCGGTCGGCAGCCGGCTGGTCTCGCGCCGACAGGCCAACCGCAGGTGTTCCGCCACCGCCGCCGGGTTGGGCGCGACCCTTGCGATCGAGGACGTCGACCCCTATCGCGACGTGCATCGCTGGCAGCCGTCCGCACGCCTGACGGCTCGCCAAGTATCGTTGCTGCAACGGAATTTCGCCTCCGCCTGGGATCAGCTGGCACACTCTCATCGGGCCTACGCGGCCGGCCTGCCGGCGGCGTTGTCCACGCTGGTTCCGGTGGTGGGCGAGCCCGGCGTCAGCCTCAGTTCGTCGTCGCGGTACGCGTTCGGGGGCCTTGCGCTCACGCCCGAGGTCGGCCCGACCACCCTGGCCGTCACGCTCGTCCACGAGTTCCAGCACAACAAGCTCGGCGCGATACAGGACATCACGAATCTCTCGAAGCGCTCGACGGCCCGCTACCGGGCGCCCTGGCGGTTGGATCCCCGGCCGGTGGGCGCGCTCTTGCAGGGCGCCTACGCGCATCTGGGGATCGCGGATTTCTGGCGGGTTCGCCGGCATGCCGTCACGGGAGAGGAGCAGGATCGGGCACAGGCCGAGTTCGCCGTACACCGCGAGCACGTCACCGAGGCGATCGCGACGTTGCGCGAGTGCGGTGAACTGACGCCGGACGGCGCACGCGTGGTGGATGCGATGGCGGGCACGGTGCGGTCGTGGTGGCGCGAGGACGTACCGGCCGAGGCGGCGCGCCGCGCGGCCGAAAGGGTGCGTTCGGGGTATCGGGCCTGGGTCGCGCGCAATGGCGACCGGTGCCGGCTGGGCTCCCGGGAGCGGGCCGTGGACGCGGGCGGATCGACACGAAACGAAAGATGACCATGCCCTTACCTGATGTAACGAGGAGTAACGTCGCGTGATGGACTCGGGTAGCCTGGGAACAATGAGTGACCGCGAGGGAAGGCACGCCCACGCGCGTCGCGACGAAGTGCCGACATCAGGGGTCGAGATGACACCAGTCTTCTTCACGAGTCGGTCGTGCGGCGATGAGCGGGCCTATGTCGAGCGTTTCCACGCCGATCTCGAACAGGCGGTCGCCGCCCGGCTGTCCCAGGGCGGTGGCGCGCGCGGTGTGCTGCCCTCGTGTACCGATCCCGGTGCGGGCGCCCCGCGCGAGGCACTGGCCTGCTCGGTTCCCGCCGCCGTCGTGCTGGCGTCGCCCGACTACCTCGCCGATCCGCGCGCCATGCGCGAATGGGCCGTACTGGCCGAACGGGTGCGCGGACACCGGGCGCACACCGGCCGGCAGGCGGACGCGGTGGTCACCCTGCGCTGGCGGGCCACCGATTCCGGGCTCCACGGACAACCGGTGCCCGACTCCGGGCTCCCCGGACAGCCGGTGCCCGACTCCCGGCTCCACGGACAACCGGTGCCCGACTTCGGTGCCGAGAACGACTACGGCCCGATCTACGCCCGCCAGGGGTTGTTCGACCTGATGCGCCTGGAGGGGCACTCGGCCGACTATCGACATCTGGTCGCCCGGCTGGCGCGCGTGCTGGTCGCGGCCGAGCGCGCCCCGCTGCGCCCGCTGCCCGCGGCCGAGGCACGCGAGCTGTTCCCGACCCTACGCGTCGAGCCCGGCCCGCCTCCCGCGCGCACCGCGTTCGGGGTCCCGGCCCCGTTCGCCACCGCCTTCCGGGGGCTGCCCGCCCGCGCTCGCGCCGGCTTGGACTCGGCCGCCCGACCCCGCTGGATCACGGCCCGACACAACCCTCGCCGCCCACTGCTGTGGGGACCCGGTGGCGAGGTCGAGGAGCACTGAAGCGATGAGCGACAACCCAGCCGGCCCACCGGGAACCGTCGTCACGTTCTACTCGTACAAGGGCGGCACCGGTCGCACGATGGCGCTGGCCAACGTGGCCTGGATCCTGGCTTCGCGAGGCAAGCGTGTGCTCGTGGTGGACTGGGACCTGGAATCCCCCGGCCTGCACCGCTACTTCCACCCGTACCTGATCGACAAGCGGCTCGAGGACACGCGCGGCGTGCTCGACATGATCCGCGCCTTCGCCAAGGTGGTCGGCTCCGAGGCCAGCACCGACGCGATGATCGAGGCGAGCCGGATCGCGGAGAGCCGGGTCGACGGCTGCGCGGTCAAGGTCGACCGCGACTTCCCCGACGGCGGGCTGATCCGCTTCCTCGGCCCGGGCCGGCAGAACCACGAATACGCGGCGACCCTCGCCGGCTTCAACTGGGCCGACTTCTGCGAGAGTCCGCACGGCATCGGCTTCCTGGACGCGCTGCGCGAGGACATGCGCGCGTCCTACGACTACGCCCTGATCGACAGCCGCACCGGCCTCAACGACATCGCCGGCATCTGTACCACCCTGCTGCCCGACACCGTGGTGGACGGCTTCACCCTCAACGAGCAGGCCATCGACGGCGGCGTCAACGTGGCCCGCTCGATCACCCGGCAGGCCGAGCGCCCGCTGCGCATCCTGCCCGTGCCGATGCGGGTCGAGGACGACGAGAAGGACAAGCTCGAAGCCGGCCGCGACCACGCGCGCGAGCGGTTCGCCGAATTCCTCGCGGAATACACCGAGGCGGAGCGGACCAAGTACTGGGGCGAGGTGGAGATCCCGTACAAGGCGTTCTACGCCTACGAGGAGACCCTGGCCACCCTGGGCGACCGGCCGCTCCAGGAGGGCAGCCTGCTCGCCGCGTACGAGCGGCTTACCGGTGTGCTCACCGACGGCGCGATCACCCGGCTCGATCCCGTCGAGGAGGGCGAGCGCCGCCGCGAGCTGCGCCGCTTCGAGCGGATCCGGTACACCGCCCCGGTCACCGTGCGCATCCTCTACAGCGCCCGCGACCGCATGTGGGTCGACTGGGTCCGGGCCCAACTGATCGCCGCCGGCACCCAGGTGGTCGGCACCGGCGGTTGCGACACGCCGCTGGAGCGGTTGGAGGACGTGGACAGCGTCGTGGTCCTGTCCTCGCCCGACTCGCTGCCCAGCCGGGCCTGGACCGCGATGCGCACCGCGCTGCGCCGGCTCGCCTCGGCCGAACGGGTGAGCGTGGTGACCCTGCGGGTCGACGACGGACTCGACCTCGATCCGGGCGTGGGCGAGACGGTCTCGCTGTCCGCGCTGTCCGAGGAGCACGCGCGCGCCGCGCTGCTGGCCGCGTTCGGCCGCACCCCCTCGCAGGCCCCGCCGGCGGAGGGCCCCCGCTTCCCGGGCACCAAGCCCAGGGTGTCCCACCTGCTGCCGCGGCACTCGGCCTTCACCGGGCGCGACGACATCCTCGAACGCCTGCGCGACCAGTTGGCCAAGGGCGCCACCGCGGTGCTGCCCCAGGCCCTGCACGGTCTGGGCGGTGTCGGCAAGACCCAGGTCGCCCTCGAATACGCGCACCGCTTCGCCGCCGACTACGACATCATCTGGTGGGTGTCCGCCGAGCAGGCACAGGGCGTCGCCGCGCAACTCGCCCGGCTGGGCGTGCGGCTCGAACTGTCCACCGGGGAGAACGTGGGCGACGCGGCGGCCACGGTGCTCCAGAGCCTGCAACAGGGCGAGCCCTACGACCGCTGGCTGGTGATCTACGACAACGCCGACGAACCCGCCTCGCTGGCCGACCTGATGCCGCAGGGCAGCGTCAACGGACACGTCCTGGTCACCTCGCGCAACGACCTGTGGGCGCGCAGCGCCCGCCCGCTCGAGGTACCGGTGTTCCGCCGCGACGAGAGCGTCGCGCTGCTCCAGCGCCGGGTGCCGGCACTGACCGAGGCCGACGCGCAGAAGGTCGCCACCGCGCTGGGCGACCTGCCGCTCGCGGTGGAACAGGCGGGCGCCTGGCTGGCCGAGTCGGCGATGCCGGTCGAGGACTACCTGGAGCGGGTGAACACGCGGGTCACCGCGATCCTGGAGGAGGGCCAGCCGCCGGACTATCCGACCACCGCCGCCGCGACGTGGACGGTCTCCCTGGACGAGCTGAAGGAGCGGCAGCCGGCCGCGGTGCGCCTGCTGGAGTTGTGCGCCTACCTGTCGCCCGACTCCATCTCGATGCGGCTGCTGCGCTCGCGCGAGGTGCTCCAGGAGCTGACCCGGGTGGACAGTTCGCTCGGCGACACGCTGCTGTTGTCCCGGATCTTCCAGCAGCTCGGGCGTTACGCGCTGGCCCGGGTGGACCGGGGCGCGGACACCATCCAGGTGCACCGCCTGGTTCAGGCCGTGCTGCGGGACCAGATGCCGGCCGAGGACGACATCGCCCGGCGCGCCCGAACCCTGGAGATCCTGGCCGCGAACGCCCCCGGCGACGTGGACGACCCGGCGAACCAGGAGACGTACGAGGAGCTGTACAAGCACCTCGTGCCCTCGCGCGCCCTGGAGAGCGACTCCGAGGGCGTGCGCCGCTGGATCGTCGAGCAGGTCCGCTTCGCCTGGCGTTCCGACGACTGGGAGTTCGCCCAGTACATCGCCGAGGTCGCGCTCGACCGGTGGCGCGCGCGATTCAGTCGGCACGATCCGCTGACGCTGCGGATGTGCACCCAGTTGGCGAACGTGTACCGGTCCCAGGGCAAGTACCGCAAGGCGTACGACCTGGACCGGGCCACCCTGGAGGCGCAGCGCGCGGCACTGGGGCCGGACCACCCGCACACCCTGATCACCGGGCGCGGCTACGGCGGCGACCTGCGCTCGCTCGGCCGCTTCCGGACCGCGCTCGAATCGGATCGGGAGAACTACCGGCGGTTCAGCGAGGTATTCGGCGAGGACACCAACGACGCCCTGCTCGCGGCCAACAACCTCGGCGTCTCGCTGCGCCTGACCGGTCGCCTGGGGGAGGCACTCGAGGTGCACCAGACCGCCTACGACTGGCGTCGGCGGATCCAGGGCGAGGACCACCCGCACACGTGCTTCCTGGCCAACCAGGTCGGTCAGGACCTCCGTGAACTGGGTGACTACGCGGGCTCGCGGGCGGTGCTGCAGCGCACGCTGGCCCTCGAGGAGGCCAACGGCCGGGTCCGGGACGCGCTGCGCACCTCCAAGAACCTCGCGGTGACGATCCGGCAGACCGGGGACGCCCGTTACGCCCGGTCGTTGGACAGCGACACGCTGGAGAAGTACCGCGCCTTCCTGAGCCCGACCCACCCCGACATGCTGGCCTGCGCGCTCAACCTCGCGGCCGACCACCGGGCGATGGGCAACAACGAGCAGGCCCTCGAACTGGCTCAGGTCACCTATCAGGGCTATTGCGAGCAGTTCGGCGGGCAGCACCCGTTCACCTTCGGATGCGGCAGCAATCTGTCGAGCTACCTGCGGGCGGTCGACCGGCTCGAAGAGGCGCTGGCGCTGGGGCGCAGGTGCATCGAGGGGCTGCGCGAATCGGTGGGCGAGGAGCACCCGTTCACCCTGGCGGCGGCGGTGAACCACGCGAACAACCTCTATCGGGCGGGCGAGGTCGACGAGTGCGCCGAGCTCGACCGGGTCACCTACGACCGATACGAGGAGTTGCTGGGCGCGGAGCACCCGCACGCCCTGGTCGCGGCCTGCAACCGGGTGCACAGCCTGGGTGAGATCGGCCGTCGGGACGAGTCCCTCGACTGGTTCACCCGTACCGAGCGCGCGTGTCGACGCAAGCTCGGCGACGAACACCCGATCACCCAGGGGTTGCGCGAGCACCGCCGACTGGAGACCGACATCGAGGTGCCGCCGACCTGATCGGCGCGGCTCCCACGGACACACTCCGGGCCGGTCCGACCTCGTGTCGGGCCGGCCCGGCCGTGTCCGGGGGCCGGAGCGCGCCGGGTCCGTTCGGGAGGGCGGCTCGGTGGCGGACACGACACGCCGGGACACGCCGTCACGCTGTGCGAATCGCCGAGCGAAAGTGTGACGATTTGCGCCTTTATCGACACTTTCTGTTAGTTTTTGTCCCGGTGACGCAAGCACGCGTGTTCCGCCGTCCCACCGGCACTCTTCGCGCTGTCCCGAAATCGGCGCGGCCGTCCCGTCCCCTGCGCTCCCGAGCGCGCCTCCCGAGGAGTTCCCCCATGGCCCTGTCCATCTCCACCGTCGTTCTGCTGGGCGTCATCGTCTTCATCTTCATCCGCAAGGGCGGCATGCGAATCCCGCACGCCATCGTGTGCGCGCTGCTCGGGTTCTATCTGGCGAGCACCTCGATCGCGCCGAGCATCCACAGCAGCGGCAACAGCTTCGCGAACCTGCTGAGCAATCTGAACTTCTGATCGCGGCGGTCACCCGAACCGGCCCGGCGGCAGCTCCGCCGGGTCGGTCTTCGCCGTTTCGGCGGCGGCTCGGGTGGGGGACGGACCTCGGGCAGTGCACGGAGGAGGGTGGGCATGGCGGACACGGGTGCGGTCGGGACACCCCTGGTGGTGGTGGGCATCGACGGTTCGGAGCACGGTGATCGGGCGCTGGCCCGGGCCGCCGAGGCGGCCGCCCGCGCGGGCGCGCTGCTGCGGGTGGTGCACGCGATCCGGGTGCCGATGGCCACGCCGGGGTTCGAGTCGGTGGAGCCGAACGAGGACACCCGGCGCGCCGCCGAGGAGTTGGTGCGCGATGCCGCGGCGGCGGCGCTGCGCCGTTGTCCGCACCTGGCCGTCGACGCGCGGGTGGGCTACGGCCTGCCGGGCGACGCGCTGCTCGCGGCGGCCGAGGGGGCGATGTTGCTGGTCGCCGGATCGCGGGGGCGCGGCGGGTTCGTCGGCCTCCTGCTCGGCTCGGTGTCGCGGCACCTGGCGGCGCGTACCGAGTGTCCGCTGCTGATCGTGCGCGGTGGATACGGGGCGGCGGCCGAGGGGCCCGGGGCGGGTGGGGCGGACGTGCTGCTCGGCGTCCAGGGCGACGGTGACGGGCGGGCGGTGACGGCCGCGTTCGAGGCGGCCGGGGACCGGGGGCTGCCGGTGCACGCGGTGCACGCGTGGAGTTGGCCCGGATACGCCGGCCTCGCCGGGCCGAGCCAGGCGGATCTGCGGGCGGTCGCCGAGGTGCACGCGACGGCGCTCGAGCAGGCGTTGGCGGCGGCACGCGAGCGGTTCCCCGACGTCGAGGTGCGCGCGGACTCGGTCATGGCGGACGCCGCGGCCACGCTCGTCGAGGCGTCGGCCGGCAGCGCGCTGGCCGTGGTCGGCGTCCGGCGCCGGCGCGGCCCGCTGCGGCACTGGGTCGGCCACGTCGCGACGACCACGATCGAGCACGCGCGGTGCCCGGTCCTGGTGGTGCCGCAGCACTGAGCCGCCGGCCTCCTTCCCGGCGGTCGGCTCTCGTTCCATCAGTGATTCAATCAGTGATTGAAAATGTCGGCGGTTCGTGGTTTGGTGCCTGCCGTGACCGCACAATCCCGGGCCCGGCTGCTCGACGAGGCCGAACGGCTCTTCCTCGCCCAGGGCTACGACAGGGTCTCCGTGCGGGCGGTCAACGCCGCGGCGGGGATGAATCCGGCCGCCGTGCACTACCACTTCGGGTCCAAGCGGGACCTGGTGGTCGCGCTGCTGCAACAGCGCCTCGGCCCGCTGTGGGCCGAACCGCTGGCCGAGCTGGACCGGGCCAGGGCGGCCGGGTGGACGCCCACCGTCGCCGAGGTGGTCACGGTGATCGTCGAGCCGTTCGACCGGCTGGCCCGGGAGCCGAGTGGGCCGATGTTGCTGCAACTGCTCGCCCGGACCGTGCTGTTCGGGCGGGAACTGCCCTGGGACGACCCGTGGTTTCGGCACCGGCCCTGGCGCGAACTGTTGGCCGGTGCCCGTCCCGACCTGGGTGAGCGGGAGATCGCCGACCGCTGGCGGCTCGCCTTCGACCTGCTGCTCCAGCTCTACGGCCAACCCGTGGCCGACGCGTTCGTTCCCCCGCCCGCCGCCGCGACCGTCGCCGCCTTCGTCACCGCCGGCCTGGACGCCCCGCGCCCGGCCGATCCGTCCCGTACCGAACGAGGTGCCCCGTGATACCCGACGTCTTCGCCCCCGCCAAGCTCGGCCCGCTCACGCTGCGCAACCGGATCGTCAAGGCCGCCACGTTCGAGGGCGCCACCCCGGACGCGCTGGTCACCGACGACCTGATCGAGTACCACCGGCGCCCCGCCGCCGGCGGCATCGGGATGACCACCGTCGCCTACTGCGCGGTCGCCCCCGAGGGCCGCACCGACCGGCACCAGATCTGGATGCGCCCCGAGGCGGTGCCGGGGCTGCGCCGGCTCACCGACGCGGTGCACGCCGAGGGCGCCGCGGTCTCCGCCCAGATCGGCCACGCCGGCCCGGTGGCCAACGCCGCCTCCAACGGCCGGCCGGCCCTGTCCGCGGGCCGGATGTTCAACCCGCTGGGCATGCGCACCACGCTGGCCGCCGGCGAGCAGGACATCGCCCGGATCACCCGTGCGCACGCCGAGGCCGCGCTGCTCGCGATCGAGGCCGGGTTCGACGCGGTGGAGATCCACCTGGGCCACAACTACTTCGCCAGCGCCTTCCTCAGCCCCAAGCTCAACCACCGCAAGGACGCGTACGGCGGCTCGCTCGCCAACCGGGCCAAGGTCGCGCGCGGGGTGTGTCGTGCGGTGCGCGACGCGGTGGGCGACCGGATCGCGGTGACCGCCAAGCTCAACATGGAGGACGGCGTCCCGGGCGGGATCTGGCTTGACGAAAGCATCCAAACCGCGCGCTGGCTGGAGGAGGACGGCTCGCTGGACGCGCTGGAGCTGACCGCGGGCAGTTCGCTGCTCAACCCGATGTACCTCTTCCGCGGCGACGCGCCGGTGCCGGAGTTCGCCGCGACCTTCCCGCAGCCGCAACGCACGGGGGTCAAGCTGATCGGCAAGCGCATCCTGCGGTCGTATCCCTACGAGGAGGCGTATCTGCTGGCCTCAGCCCGGCAGTTCCGGGCCGAGTTGAAGCTGCCGCTGATCCTGCTCGGCGGCATCACCAACCGGGACACGATGGACCTGGCGATGGCCGAGGGCTTCGAGTTCGTGGCGATGGGCCGCGCGGTGCTGCGCGAGCCGGACCTGGTCAACCGCATCGCGGCCGAGCCGAAGACCAGGTCGTTGTGCGTGCACTGCAACAAATGCATGCCGACGATCTACAGCCGCACCCGCTGCGTGCTGATCGAGCCGGAGGCGTAGCCGAGGGGGCCGTGCTTCCACTTCCGTGCTCGGCGGCGGGGCACACGTCGCCGAGCACGGCAGCGGAACGGCCGGACGGGTCGCGCACGCGCGCCCGTCCGGCGTTCGGGGACACCGACCGCGGTCGGTGTCGCGGCGGGCGGTCAGAGCAGGTAGCGGGTGACCGAGTCGATCACGCAGGCGGGCTTGGCCGACCCCTCGATCTCGACGGTGATCCGGTTGACCACCTGGACACCCCCGGCGATGTCCGTGACCGCCACGATCTCCGCGCCGCCGCGCACCCGCGAGCCGACCGGGACCGGGGCCGGGAAGCGCACCTTCTCCATGCCGTAGTTCACCCCCATCGAGATGTTGCGCACCTCGACGATCTGCGGCAGGAAGAGGTTGGACAGCGCCAGGGTCAGGTAGCCGTGTGCGATCGGCGCGCCGAACGGACCCTCCTTCGCCTTCTCCACGTCGACGTGGATCCACTGGTGGTCCCCGGTCGCGTCGGCGAACAGGTTGATCCGTTCCTGGGTGATCTCCAGCCAGTCGCTGTGGCCCAGGTGTGTGCCCACCGAGTCCTTGATCTGCCGGAGGTCGGTGAAGACGGTGACCGCCATGTGTGCTCCGATCGTTTCTGATGGTCTGTCAGATCAGCTGCTCCGGGTATACCAGACCACCTTTGACGAGGCGTTTCGGGGACGCCCGGCGGCGCTCAGCCGATCGGGATCCAGGCCACCTGGCGTACGTCGGCGAGCCGGTCGACGGAGACGCCCGCGGCCGAGACCGTCCACAACTCGTCGCTCACCACCAGCGAGCGCAGGATCCTGGAGTCGGGGTGGGTGACCCGGCCCACCTCGACGATCCGGGTGCCGTCGACGCGCAACACCAGCGCGTAGGTGCCGCGCGTGCCCGGGTACTTCTCGCCGGGGGCGATCTGCGACCGGTCGGGTGTCGAGTAGGCACCGGTGACCGGCACCACCACGGTGCCGTCCTTGGGCCAGTACAGGAACGCGTGCGCGTCCTGTTCGGCCTGCGAACTGCCGTTGGGGATCGTGTACTGCGCGACCCGGGTCGGATCGGCCGGGGTGCGTACGTCGAACAGGGACACCTGGGTGCCCAGGCGCGCGCCGCTGTCGGTGGCGTCCTGGCCGACGCCGATCAGCCGGCCGTCGGCGATCGGGTGCAGGTAGGCCGAGTAGCCGTTGATCTTCAGTTCGCCGACGGTGCGGGGATTGCGCGGGTCGCTCAGGTCGATCGTGTACAGCGGGTCGGTCTGCCGGAAGGTCACCACGTAGGCGATCGGTCCGGCGAAGCGCACGCCCATGATCCGCTCGGTGCGGCCGAGTCCGCCCACCCGGCCGATCTGCGTCAGCCTGTCGCCGTTGCGGGCCAGGACGGTGATCGCCGATTCGCTGCTCGAACGTGGGGCGATCGGCGGCGGCGGCGCGGTCGACGGCCGGGCGCTCGGCATGCTCGGCGAGGTGGGCCGGGTGTCGGTGCCGTCGCTCGGTGCGATGGCGGACCCGGACGAGCCGTTGGGCGCGCTGCCGGGCACCGAGTCGGCCGGGGCCGCGCCGCCCTGGGCGGTGCTCGGCGCGAAGGTGCCGGGCTTGGCGGTGCCCGGTGCGGTGGTGCTTCGGGCGGTGTCGCCGGGCGGGACGTCGCCGGGGCCGCTCTGCGGGATGCTCGGGTCGCCCGGGCGCAGGGTCGTCGCCACCCGCAGGTTGCCGCCGAGTTCGGACATCGCGTACTGGTTGACCATCGTGCCGGAGACCACGCCGGTGGCGACCAGCTTCGGGGTGCCCTTGCCGGAGATGTCGAGCTGGTTGATCGCGGTGGTCGTGCTCGGCGGGCCGCCGCCGATCACCTTCGCGTCCTTCGAGACGGCGCGCCGCGAGGTCGTGGTCGCCAGGTACAGGTTGGACTCCGAGGCGTAGACGTTGTCCACGTCGGCGGCCACCGTCACCGGATCGCCCTTGTCCAGGTCGCGGGTCAGGTCGAAGGACAACACGCTCAGCGTCGCGGCGCCGGTGTGTCCCGGCTCGCCCGCCCGGCTCGCCGGGCGGCTGACCCGGTCGCAGCCGACCAGGTTGCCGGACTCGGTACGGCCGTTCGCGACGAGCGTGAACTGCGGCAGCCAGTCCCCGACGGTCGAGCGGCGGATCCGGTCGACGGCCTTGTCCCTGTCCCGGGTCCGGTACGTCGACATGTTCAGGCGCGGACGGGAGCGAACCACGATGCGCGCGGTGCTGCCGACCTGCCGGGCGTCGGCGTAGGCGCCGTCCACGGTCAGGTCGCCCAGGGTTCGCGGCGCGGCGGTGAGGTCGACCAGGACGAAGCGTGCCTGCATGTTCGTCCCCGGCAGCCCCGGATCGCCCGGGATCGGCGCCATCTTGCCCGAACCGCCCTTGCCCTTCGGCAGGCTCGGGCCGCCGTCCAGGATCAGCAGCGCCCGGTCGCCGGACAACAACAGCTCGGTCGCGCGCGCCCCCGGCACCGCCAGCGACCCGGTGACCTTGTGGGTGTCGGTGTCGACCACGGTCAACCGCCCGTTGGCCACGGTCAGCACCCGTCGCCCGTCGCTCTTGACCAGGTCGGGTTCGTCGACACCGACCTCCTGGGTGTTCGTGGTCGAGTGTTCCGGCGTGGTGGGCGCGGCGGGCGCGGCTCGATCCGCCGACATGCCCTCCGCCGCCTTGGGCGCGGCGGCCGGTGCGCCGGCGATCGGCTCGCCGGCGACGGGCACCGCCTCGACGGGCTCGTCGACGGTCCGCAGCGCCGCCGCGCGGAAGTCGTCGACCAGCGCGCCACACGAGTCGAACGCGGTCAGCCGTACCGACTCGGCGTTCGTGGTGGTCGTGCGCTCCGGGTCCGGCTTGGCACCGCCGCCGGAAGAGGTGCAGCCGCCGACGACGAGTCCCGCCGCCAGCACGAATATCGGCAGGGCCGCGGCCCCGCGCGTGGAACCGTCGTGGATTCGCATGGCCCTGTGACGGAGCGGCTCGCGGAACGGTTCCCTCGCCGCCGAAGGGGTGGGAAACCGGCCCGGACGGGTGCGCCGCCGGCCGCGGGACAGCCGCCGTACGGCGGATCCGGGTCATCCTTGCGGCTGTTGTCTCGGGGTCGGGCCAAGGGTTATCCCTGATGGACCACGCTCCGTCGACGGCGCATGCTGTACGGAGCCGTGTGCACAGCGAGAGGAGCCGCGCATGCACCCGAATTCCGGTCCTCACCCACCCCATTGGTACGGCATGCCCCCGCACATGCGGGTGGGTGACGCGGATCGTGAGCGCACGATCGAGCACTTGAAGTTCGCGTTCGGCGAAGGCCGGTTGACCGCCGACGAGTTCGAGGAACGGGTGGCCTCCGCGCTGGCGGGGAAGACCCGGGCGGATCTGGAGAAGCTGCTTGAAGACCTGCTGATGCCGATGCCGGTCGCACCGCCGCTGCTCGTGCCGCGCCCGATGCCGGGGCCGCCGCCGTGGTGGCTCAACCGACCGGTGGGGCGGTTCGCGCGCATGCAGCCGGGGCGCGAGCGGGGGTGGAGCGCGGCGGCGCACTGGAGCGGGTTCTGCGCTCCGGTACTGGGTCCGTTCCTGATCCGCCGGAGCGCGGGCAGGGAGTCGCCGTTCGTGCGGGACAACGCGAGCGCGGCGCTCAACTTCCAACTGACCTGTCTGCTCTCGTTCGTGCTCGCTCCGCTCCTGTCCCTGCTCGGCGATGTGGGCGACGTGCTGATCGGCGCCATGTACTCGGCCATCGCGGTCTGCGCGATCATCGGCGGGGCGCGGGCGGCGGGCGGCGACGTGATGCGCTATCCGATCAGCCTGCGCGTGGTGAAGTGACGCGGCCGGCCGGCGGCGGGCGGGGATCGGACAGCTCGGATGGAGGGCGTCGGCTCAGGCTCCCGCCGGGTTCGCCCGGCGTGCGGGTCGGCTGCTGCGGCCGAGTCGGCTCGGCCGGGTCCACAGCAGGAGTTCGCCACCCGGCGGGGAGACCACGCCCCCGTGCGCGGGATCGCCCGCGAACCACACGTCGCCGCCGTCGCACTTGTGCAGGTGCCACCAGCGGTGCGACATGGACACCACGGTCAGCGCGTACTGCGTGCCGTCGCCGGCGCGGTCGCCGATCACCAGCGGCGGCCCCCACGCGCCGTCCCCGTCGGCGGGATCGCGGAACCGGCAGGAGCAGGTGACCCAGGGATACCGGGCCAGCGTGCGCCGCATGCGCCGGGCCAGGACGAGCGCGCCGATTCCGATCACCAGGGCCGCCACGCCGACCACGAGCGGGACCATGCCCCAGCCGCCCAGGGCCGCGCCGTCGCCCCCGTCGTCGCCGGCGGACAGGATCGCGAACCACGCCCCGGTGCACGCCGCACCCACGACCGTCACCGTGACGGCGCGAAGCCGGTACAGCCGCAGTGCCCGGGCGGTCGCGGGCACGGAGAGGGCCACGCACTCCCGCCGCTCGCTACCCATGGCAGCAGCCTAAGCAGGCGCGGGCGGCAATGGTGAACCGGTGCGTGTCGGGCGTTTCCGGTACGGGTCGATCGGGGCGGGTGGGGGCCGAGCAACGGGATGAGTCGGCCGGCCCCCACGGGCGTCGGGGCGGACGGGTCAGTAGCGCAGCCCGTGGCCGAACGGGAAGACCGGGTCCTTTCCGTCCCGGGGCACGTCCGAGCGCTGCGCGCGTACGTCGGCCATCGAGCGCGGCAGTTCGAACGGCAGGTTGCCCTCGGGTCGTACCCGACCGAACAGCGCGTCGAGCAGCGGGCCGTCGGCGCAGCCGTAGTTCGCCACCAGCGCGGCGGCGGCCTCGGCGATCTCCGGGAGCACCGCCGGGCGCTCCAGGTACACGTCCACGACGGTGGGCACCGTCGCGCACAGCTCCAGGATCGCGGCCAGCTCGACCGCGTCGAACTCCAGCGAACCCGCGTGGAAGAACTGTTCGAAGCCGCCCTCGCGGGGCTCGAACGGGGTCTTGACCCGGACGATCGCCACGTCGGCCTCCTCGGGCGTGGCCACGACCGTGCCGTAGCCGGCCGCCACCTCGGCGTCCAGGCCCCGGACGTACACGCGCGTGCCCTCGGCCAACGGCAGGATCGGCTCGCCGCGTCGGGTGTCGTTCTCGGGCGCCGCGTTCTTCAGCACGGTGACCGACCTGCTCTGCGCGCGCAGCCCGGCGGCGATGCCGGCGGGCGTGCCGACGGACGCGGCGGCGCCGGCCGGGTCGACGAAGGGGTGGTCGAACAGGCCGAGCACGAACTTCTCCCGGAGCAGGCGCCGCGCCGACACGTCGAGCCGCTCCTCGGTGAGCCGACCCGCCTCGACCAGCGCGACGACCTGCTCGGGGACGTTCTCGCCGCCGAACTGGTCGCAGCCCGCCTCCAGGACGCGCAGCACCCGGTCGGGCACGGACAGCTCCTCCACGCCCCAGGCCCGGGCGGGCATGGTCTGGCCCATGATGTTCGCGTCGGAGATCAGGCCCCAGTCGGTGCACACGATGCCGTCGAAGCCGAGTCGTTCCCGGAGCAGGCCGGTGATGACGCCCCGGTTGAAGCCGAACGCGACCTCCTCGTGCTCGGTCCCGATCGGCATCCCGTAGTACGGCATCATCTGCGACGTGCCGGCCGCCAGCGCCTCCTTGAACGGCGCCAGGTGGTAGTCGAAGTTGTCGCCCGGGTAGACCTGCTCGCGCCCGTACGCGAAGTGCGGGTCCTCGCCGTCGAGTTGCGGGCCGCCGCCGGGGAAGTGTTTGGTCATGCAGGCCACCGACGTGGTGTTCAGCGTCTCGCCCTGGGCGCCCCGGATGTAGGCGGCGACGAGCTTGCCGGTCAGTTCGGCGTCCTCGCCGAAGGTGCCGTTGATCCGCGACCAGCGCGGCTCGGTGGCCAGGTCGATCTGCGGGTGCAGCGCGAGCCGGATGCCGACCGCGAGGTATTCGCGCCGCATCAGGTCGGCGAACTCGCGGACCAGGTCCGCGTCGCCGATCGCGGCCAGGCCCAGCGTCTCGGGGTACTGGGAGAAACCCTCGGCGTACGCGGCGGTGCCGGGGTTGTCGGTGAAGTGGTGCCGGGGGTCCGTGGACAGCGTGATCGGGATGCCCAACCGGGTCTCCAGGGCCAATTCCTGGATCCGGTTGTGCCACTGCGCGATGTGCTCGGGGCGACCGCCGCCCATCAGGTTGAAGTGGTTCATCCCCTTGTCGGCGATCATCTGCCGGACGGTGAACCCGAACGGCAGCGTGTCCGGGTCGTCGAGCAGCGTTCCCTCGGGGCCCATGACCGCGATGGTCTGGAACATCAGACCGGCCTTCTCGGCGACCGTCATCCGGCCGAGCAGATCCTCCACCCGCTCCTCGATCGACAACGACGCGTCCTCGTAGGGGCAGGTCGCGGCCCGGAAGCGGGTGCGTGCGGTGGTCTCGGTCATGGGTCCTCCAAAAACCTAGTGGTCAGTAGGTTTTTAGCACGGGGATGGCCGCGGACTCCAGTGCCCTCCGCGGTTCACCCGGGGGTCACCGGCGCTCCGTACAATGGGCCGAATGCGCGCCGGGGGGCATCGGCGCGCCTCGGCGGAGCCGCGGGGACGCGCAGTGGTCGCCCGATCCGCCGGGTTCCGGCGCATTCGGCGCGGCCGGCGCGGGCGGTGCGGCGGCGCTTCGACGAATTCACACCATGGGCACGAGGGGCGGACGCAGGTTGGACACCGTGCGGGGCTTGCTCGACTCGCTCCGGGATTTCCTCGACCACGGCGCGTGGACGCAGTGGCCGCTGCCGGCCTCGGTGGCGGTCTTCGTCCTCGTTTGCGCCGTGGGCGTCACCGCGCTCGTGCCCAAGTCGTTGTTCGCCCCCGTGGCGGGGGCGCTGTTCGGCGCGATCGGCGGCACGGTGGTCACCCTGGTCGGGGCCACGCTCGGCGCGCTGATCAGCCTGTACCTCGGCCGCCGGCTCGGCCGGGAACGGATCGGCGGCTGGCTGCACAAGCGCGAGGCGCTGGCCGTCCTCGATCGCCGACTCTCCCGCAACGGGCTGGTGCCGATCACGGTCCTGCGGATGATCCCGGTCCTGCCTTCCTCCGTGGTCAGCTACGGCGCGGCGGCCACCCGGATCAGTACGAGCCACTTCACCATCGGGACGGCGCTCGGCATGCTGCCGATGACGCTGGTCCAGTGCGCCGCCGGGGCCTCGGTCCGACACGGCTTGTCCACGCCGGTGGTGGTCAGCGTGTTCGTCGGCTGCGTCATGTTGGCGCTGGGCATGGTCGCCGTACGGCGCCGGGGCGGCGAGCCGTCGGCGACGGCGGCGCCGCCGGCATCGGACGGGGCCGAGTAGGCGGGAACCGGCGTCGGCGTCGGCATCGGCATCGGCTCGGGCCGGCTGCCGCGCACCCACGCGCCGCTCGGACCGGAAGCCTAGGGTGGGCCCATGTGGGCGAAGACGGGGCCGCGGGCGGCGTCGAGGGCGGGGGAGCGGCGGGCCGCGCGCAGAGCGGACCGGATAGTCGGCGTGGACGTCGCCCGCGCGCTCGCGGTCCTGGGCATGTTCGCCTCACACGTCGGGCCCGACCCCTACGACGGGGGCGTGGACACGCTGATCCAGGGCGTCACCGGCCGCGCCTCCGCGCTGTTCGCGCTCCTGGCCGGCGTCTCGCTGGTGCTGATGAGCGGCCGGGCACCGCTGCGCGGCTGGGATCGGGGCAACGCCGCCGTGCTCACCCGGGTGCTGATCCGGGCCGTGGCGCTGCTCCCGCTCGGGATGTGGCTGGCCGACCTGGACACCGGTGTGCTGGTCATCCTGGCCTTCTACGGCCTCTACTTCATGCTCGCCTGGCCCGCGCTGTGGCTGGGCACGCGCACCCTCGTGTGGGTCGCCGCGGGGTGGGCGCTGCTCGGGCCGATCGCCTCGTTCCTGCTGCGCCGGGTCGGCGACACCGGCGATGTTCGTTATGCCGCGCCCGGGTTCGCCGATTGGCGACAGGGTCCGGGCCACATGTTCGAGACGCTGTTCCTGACCGGCAGCTATCCGGCGATCACCTGGATGCCGTTCGTGCTCGCCGGGATGGCGGTCGGGCGGCTGCGGCTGGGCGAACTGCGGGTACAGCGCGCGCTGGTCGGGATCGGGACCGCGCTGGCCGTGCTCGGCTACGGCGGATCATGGGTCGTGGTCCGACTGTTCACCGGCGATCGGCTGGCGCGGATCACCGAGCCGGACCGCGTGTCCGACGTGATCCACGGCCGGGTCGGCTCGGTGCCGGTGTCCGATCCCGCCTGGCTCACCGTCGCCGAGGGCCACACCGGCACGCCGTTCGAGATCGTCGGCGCCATCGGCGTCGCCCTAGGACTGGTCGGCCTCGCCCTGCTGGCCTGCCGGCCCTGGCTCGGCCGGATCGTGCTCGACCCGCTGGTCTCGGTCGGCGCGATGGCGCTCACCGTGTACACCGCCCACCTGATCGTGATCGACCGCTGGTTCCCGCTCGCGTCCGGGGAGACCTGGCGGCGGTTGATCGGCTTCTTCGTGGTCACGATGCTGCTGTGCTGGGCCTGGCGGCACACGCTGCGCAAGGGCCCGATGGAGGCCGCGCTGCATCTGCTCTCCGCGCTCCCCGCACGGTGGGTGCGGGGAGCCGCGGGGGGTGCGTCGGCTCGCCCGGTCGCGGCCTCGGACGGGCCGGTCAGATGAGCAGGCCCTGCGCCCTGGCGCGGCCCAGCCAGGTCGGATACTCGGTGGTCATCAGCTCGTAGAGCTGCCCGTCGGGGACGTTGGCCGGGTCCTGGACCGAGAAGAAGTCGGCGTTGTCGACGTAGCGGCCGGTCAGGTCGTCCAGCTCCTCCAGGAACGAGAAGCCGCCCGGCCGACCCAGGCCCATGAACTGCCAGAAGATCGGCTCGAAGCTGGAGTAGGTGATCTGCTCGCGGGTCGCCTCGCGCGAGGTGGTCTGGCCGTCGGTGATGAACATGACGTATACGGGCAGGTCGTTGGCCAGCGGCTGATGCCGGGGCGCGCTGCTGCCGAAGTAGTGCTCGCGGACCAGCCGCATCGCGCCGGCGTAGTCGGTCGAGCCCTCCAGGCCGGGGCTGCGCCGGATCCGTTCGGCCCAACCGTTGTACTGGCCGAGCCCGAGCTGCCCAGCCACGTGTCCCCGGGAGCCGAACAGGAACACGTCCACGGCGGCGTTGTCGTCGAAGCGCAGACCGAGCGAGAGCACCCGCTCGGCGAGCGCTTGGACCTTGCCCTTCTTGAACAGCGGCTGCATCGAGTAGGAGATGTCCAGGCAGAGCGCGACGCGCGCGGTGTGCTCGCCGAGTCCGCGCTTCTCCAGGCTCACCGCGGCCTGCTTGGTCAGATTGAGCAGTTGCGGGTGGCCCTCGTCGGCCAGCCGCTTCTCCATGTCGATCAGGGTCCGCTTCTTGAGGCTGATCGCGGGGGCGGCGGGCGGGGGAGAGGTGGGGGGCGGCGGGGGTACGGGGGCGCTCGGGACCGGCGGGGCGCTCTGGGGGCCGGGCGGGTCGTCGTCGGCGACCTCGATGCCGAAGTCGGTGGCCAGTCCGGACAGCCCGGACGCGTACCCCTGGCCCACCGCGCGGAACTTCCAGGCGCCGTTGCGCAGGTAGAACTCGCCGAACAGGAACGCCGTCTCCGTGGACGCCTCGTCGATGTCGAACTCGGCGATCGGCCCACCCTGCGCGGTCACCACGTGCAACGCGAGCTCGGGCACCCGGCCGAAGCCGCCGCCGTCGGCGGACGCGCCGATCACCACCCGCTCGACGTCCCCCGGGATCGCCGCGAGGTCGACCCGGATGGTGTCCGTGACGAGGCCGCCGGCGGTCGGCTGCTTCCCCTCGTGCCGTACCGCGCCGGTGGCGTCGGAGGGCTGGTTGTAGAAGACGAAATCGGCTTCCGAACGCACCTTGCCGGCTGCGTTCAGGAGCAGCGCCGAGGCATCCACGTCGGGAGCTCCCGCCGCGCGCCAGGTCAGGACCGCACGCAACTCGGCGGTCGGTACCGGAGTGTTCCCACCTTTGCTTATCTTCGCCATGCCGCCCATCTTGCCCGCGCGCTCCCTTCCCCGTGAGAACCCACCCACCCAAAGCCCACCCACACGCGGCACAGCGCACCGTGGCCGGTCCGACCGAGTCCCACCCGCGCGCGTCGCGACGCGTCCCGGTCCGCCCGACCGAGGCCCACCGCGCGACGGCGGCGCACACCGTCGGCCGAGACTCACCCGCCGGTGGCGTGGCGCGTCGCGGTTGGTTCGGCTCAGGCTCACCCGCCCGTGGCCGTTGGCGCGCCGGGGGTGGTTCGGCCGAGGCCTACCGGGCGGGGTGGTGCGCGCCAGGGTTGGTTCAGCCTCGCCCGGCCCAACACCTGTCTCGACCCCGCTCGGCCCAGGCTTCGCCCCCCTTCGCCCCGCCTCGCCCGGCTTCGCCCTGCCTGCCCGGTCTCGCCCTGGCTTGGCCTCGGCCCCGCTCCGTCCAGGCTCTGCACGCTCGGCCCCGCTCGGCCGTCTGGCCTTGCGTTGGTTTGCCTCGGGGGCGTGTTGTGTGGGGTGGGTGGTCAGGAGGGGGTGTGGGGGTGGGCAAGGTGGGGGTGGAGTGGTCGTGGGTGGGCGGATTGTGGTGGGACTCGATCTTGGTCTGCGGCTGTGTTAGTCTTGAGCCTGTTGCAGTTGTGGTTCGCATCATCTTCTGAGTGCGCCTGTAGAGCTGTTCACTACGGGCGCATTTTGCATTTCGGTAGCTTCCGAAATGAGGGCGAAAAACGCGGCGACGCCCGGATTCACGAAGTGTGGATTCGTTCATCGGCCCACATGTAGGGAGAAAATTATGGCTACCGGAACCGTGAAGTGGTTCAACTCGGAAAAGGGCTTCGGCTTCATCGCGCAGGACGGTGGCGGCGACGACGTCTTCGCTCACTTCTCCGCGATCCAGGGCAACGGCTACCGTGAGCTCATCGAGGGCGAAGCCGTCGAATTCGACGTCGTGCAGGGCCAGAAGGGCCTCCAGGCGGAGAACATCAACCGCCTCTGATCTTCACCGATCGGCACGACCGAGGGCCGGCCACCGCACTTCGTGTGCGGCGCGCCGGCCCTCGGCATGTCCGGGCCCCGGCGGATCAGGTCCGCTGTCGCGCCACCCCCGGCGCGCCGTCCGCCGCGAGTGCGGCCAATTCCTCCTCCACCCGCCGTGCGTGCGCCGCCTCGTCCTTCCGCGCCTTGCGCGGACTCCAGCGCCCCGCCATCACGAGCACGCTCGGGACGAACAGCGCCTGACACGCCAGGGTCAGCCGCCACCAGCGCATCCACTCGTCGCTCGTGCGCTCCTTGGCCTTTCGCACCTCCTCGCCGTGGTCGATCAGTACGGCGAGCGACCGCTGCTTCTGCTCGACCAGATTCAGCTTGGCGAGGTCGCCCCCGGCCAGCTGCAACGCCTTGACCTGGAGTTCGATCGGGATCGCCGCGCGGTTGGGATACTCGGACATCCGGATGAAGAGCGCCGGGTCCTTCTGTACCAACTCCAGCGCCGCCCCCGCGTCCGCCTGCGCCGCGACCACCTCCTCGCCGTGGTTCACCAGCGGCGTCGCGGAGGTGACGATGACCGGCGTGAACACCGCGGACACCGACACCACGATCCGAACGATCCAGCCCCACACCGCCAGCCCCGTCGCGGTCGCCGCCGGGTTGTGCTTCTCGACCGTTTCCGTGTACCCGGCCATCCACGGTGCCCAGGCCATCCCGCTGCTCGCGCCGATGCCGACCAGGAGCCAGGCGAACGTGTAGTAGCCGGTGTCGGGGTGGTCCGTGGTCAGCGCGAACAGGTACGTGAACACCACCGTGCCCACGCCGCCCGCGATCATGAACGGCTTGCGCACCCGGGTCAGGTCGGACGCCACGCCGGCCACGACGAGCGCGATCGCGTTCGCTCCCCAGTACCAGTTGGCGAGGGCGTTGGTCCGCTGCTCGGAGTACCCGTAGACGGTCGAGTAGTAGACGACCAGGTTGCCGACGACCGTGTAGTAGAACATCAGGTGCAGGCTGATCCCGAGCGCCGGCGCGAGGATGTCGAGGCGCATCATCTGCCGCCAGTGGTTCTTCTGCGCGGCCTCGACGTCCAGGCCGCGCGCTTTGGCCTCGATCAGCGCCTTGTCCCGCAGCGAGACCATGAGTTGGTCGCGCAGCGCCGGGGACAACTCGCGCAGGCCGAACAGCGCGACCACGAATACGACCAGGCCGGTGATGCCGGCGTAGCGGAACTCGGTCTGCCAACTGCTGGAGTCCAGCGTGTTGCTGCTGACCGTGGTGACCACGAGGCTGCCGATGATCGGCCCCAGCGTCCAAAAGCCCATCGCGCCGGCCCGGCCGACCTGCGGTGAGAAGTCGCGGATCAGCGCGGGTGTGGCGACCAGGGCCATGCCCTCGACCACGTTCACCAGGGCCATGAAGAACATGAACCAGCCCTTGCTCGGCGCGTTGGGCAGCGCGAACAGGACGAGCGCACCGGTGAGCAGCAGGCCGTACACGACCAGGTTGGCCCGCCCCCACCGGTCGGCGAGTCCCGCGAGCAGCGAGGCGAACGCGCCGACCGCGTTGCCGACGACCGAGATCATCGTCGCGTACATGAAGGTCATGCCGTACTCGTGCATCAGCAGCGTGGAGACCGCGTACTGGATGTACAGCTCGTAGTACAGGATCACCGACGCGACGACCACGATGGACAGGTAGAGGATCCGCGGCCCGTTGGCCGGGTAGCGGTGCAACTGCCGGTACCACAGGCCGTGCACGATCGCGGGCAGCCGGGTGGGGGGTGCCGGGGGCGGGGGTTCGGGATCTCTGCCGGCGGGCGCATCCGACGGGGACGTGCTGGAAGACATGCGGCCTCCTCGACGAGCGCGGGTCTATCGAGGTACTGGGGTGCGGGAACACGGCCGTGCGCGGACGTCGGGCCAGGGGGAAGGGACGCCCCCCTGGGCCAACGCGTGGAGTGACCTTAGTACCGGCCGGTAGCGCGCTACCAGAGCGATCGGCAAGAAATGGAACGGGTTTCGATTCCGGGGTGATGCGGGTGGCCGTACCTGGGCGGACGCGTCGGGTGGTGGGCCGGGGCGGGGTGGAGGTGACCCCAAGGTCGGATTTGCGGAGGGTCTCGGTGGCACGCGAGTGGCGGCGTACGCGGGGCGTGGTGCACCCAGGGTGCGGCGTGGAGGACAAATCTGGATGATTTTGCCGAACTTGGGTGATCGATTGGGAAATACTTGCGCACACGGTTCGGGCCCGCGGCTCGCGGTCGCGTTCTACGGTGGAGCCACCGTTATCGCCCAATGCAAGGGGTATCGCGTGGAATCGATCCCGGTGGACCTGCTCAGCGGACTTGCCGCAGGGGCCGGCGGCGACGCCGGCCGACTGGCCTGGACCCGCCTCGTCGAACTCGTCCGCAAGCCGCTGCCGGACACGGGCCGGCCCGGCACGGAGGGCTCGCCGGCGGCCGGATCCGGAGGGATACCGCAGTCGCGGGCGTCGGGTGCGGCGGCGTCGCAGTCGGGCGGGTCGGGCGGTCCGAGCGCGGTGGGTGAGTCGGCCGCGTCGGGGGCTCGGTGTGACGGGGACGTACCGCATCGGTCGGCGCCGGTGCCCACGGGCGAACTGGAGTTGACCCTGCTCGGGCACGAGGCGCCGGGAGGGCTACGGGCGTACACCCGCGCATACGCGCTCGCGGGAGCGCTGGCGTTACGGGCCGAGCGCGACCCGGACTTCGCCCGCTCGCTCGGGCACTGGTACGCCGAGGCCCGGCGGATCGGCCCGGACGGCCCGGCTGCGTCGGGCGAGGGCGGGGGCTCGGGCTCGGGTGCACGCGGTGGGTGCTGCGGACGGGGTGGGCACGGTGTGATCGTGCTGGGGGAGGGGGTGGACGGGCTTGACGGTCCGTTCCGGCTCGGGCCGGCGGAGCACTCCGGGGGATGGGCGATCGGGGGTGACCCCGAAGGGGCCGAGGGGTCGGTGTGGCCGGCGGATGGCGCGAGTGAGGATGGGGAGGCGGGCACGCCGCCGGGCTGAGGGGTGGGGGCTCGGCGGTCGGTGGGTGGTGCCGGCCTGCGTCGTCTCGGGCAACTGCGTGGCGTCGGGCGGGGATCGAGGGGGTGCGGCCTTCGGCGGTCGGGGGCGGGTCGTCCCGGACCGGCTTCAGGTCTTCGCGTGCCTGCGGCGGACCGGTGCGTCCCGGACCGTGCTCGGCCGGCGATCCGGATTCGGCTCGGGGCGGCCCTCGACGCGCGGGTCGGCCGGGGCCTCGGGGTGGGGGCGGGGCTCCGCCGCGGCCGGGTCGACGATGAAGCGCATCCGGTTCAGGTGCGCCCGCGCATTGTGGAGGCCGCGTTCGGCCGGGCCCGGGACGCGTTCGCGCATCGCCACCACGGCGGGCCCCAGGCGGACCGCCTCCCGGGCATCGGTCACCCGCAGCCACACCTTGAGCGCGTTGTCGGCGGCGGCGATCGTACTCGGGTGTTGCGGGCCGACCGCCTCGGCGCCGCGTTCGGCGACCTGGCAGTAGATCAGGATCGCGTCCGCGACCCGGCCCAGGCCGGCGCTGACGAACGCCAACATCGCCTGTGCGTCCAGTGTGCCCGGGTGCGTGGGGCCGACCAACTTCTCCATGCGCATACTGAGTTCGGCGGCCTTGTGCCACGCCTCCATGCCGCGCCCGGTGTCCGCCGCGTGCCGGATGGCGGCCAACTCGTTCCAGTACGTGGGCAGGACGTCCACCGGTCGGACCAATGCCCCCGCCGCCGTGGCCCCTTGTGCCAGCGCGCGGCGGGCGGGGGTGGGGCCGACGGCTCGACCGCGTACCGGCATCGACATCGGTCGATTCGGCCCGATGCCGCGTTGCGGGGCCAGCGCCGGGGGCAGCTGGGTGGGGCTCGTGGCCGGTGGGCGGCGCGTGGGAGTCGGCGTCAGGGCGCCCGCGTCGGTCTGGATCCGCACGGTTATCCGAGGCGGGAGCGGCGGGGGCGGCGCCTCGGGCTGCGGATGCGGCGCGGAACCCGTCCGGCGCCGCTGCGGCCCGGCATCGGTCGCGGGGTGGGACGACGACGTCGAGCCGGGCGTGCCGGCGGTGGTCGCGCGGCGCATCAGGCCGCTCGACGGGCCGGTGCTGACGGCGGCGCGCGTGCCGCCGCCGTGCGAGGTGACGCCCCGCGTGCCGATGCCCTGCGTGCCGATGCCCCGCGTGCCGACACCGTCCGTGCCGACGCCGGTCGCCGGGCCCGGGAACTCGGGTTCGCGGTCCAGGAGGGCGGCGTTGGCCGGTGGGCGGGGCTGGGATCGGCCGGACGGGGCGCCGCCGGTGCGGGCGTTCGGCGTCGGCGTACCATCCTTGCCGGCGGGGCGGCGCAGGGGTGGGCTGCCGGGCCGGGCGGCGCCGGCGCGGAGTGCGTCGCGCAGGCTGGTCCCCGGGACCTCGGGCTCGTCGTCCGGCCCGGAGGAGAGCGCCGAGCGGACCAGGCCCAATGCCCGGCGGCCGACGCCCGGTTCCTCGTGCTGCCGGACGGGGGTGGCGGCCGTCCCCGACGGCTCGCGGTGGGTGGGCTCGACCACACCGTCGCCGACGACGCCGCCACCGACCACGCCCGAACCGCGCAGGCCGGAACGTTGCGCCGGAGTCATCCCGTTGGGTGGCACCGCGGACAACGCCGAGACTCCCGTCCCGGCCGCGCCGCCACCGCGTGGGGAGACCGCCTTCAGCCGACGAACGGCCGTACGCAGGGTGGGCGGACGGGCTTCGGGCGAACGGTTGGCCAGTGCGAGCGACCCGGCGGACGGCGCGAACTCGACGGTGTCCGGCGCCAGTCGGGACCGCTCGGCCAGGAGCGGATGAATCTCCTCGGCCGGCACGGGGTCGGGCAGTTCGGCGAAGCCCTGGCCGAGCGCGGCAACGAGGGTGCGTGTGAACGGATTCGGCGGACCCTTGACGTCCGGCGGGTTCACCACGCCCCACAGCGGAATGCCCGTGCACAGTTCGTGGGCCCGTTCGCGGATCGCCTCCCAGGCGTCCCGACCGGCCGTCAGATCACAGATCACGAGGGTGTTCTCGGCCGGCCGCGGCCCGAGCAGTTCGACCACCCAGGACCATGGAAGCCCGTCGTAGCGCACCGAGTTGGGCGTGGAATCCCGCAACCCCAGATGCAGTTCGCGACGCCGCCGGTCGATCAGGAGGCGACCGGTCAGGTACACGATCACCGGCCCGTCCACGGCGCCGGCGGCCTGGAGGTAGGCGCGTACCGCGTGCGGTTGCACGGCGTCGGGCAGTTGGATCACGTCCGCGGCGGCGTCCGGAAAGAGCTGATGCGGCGTCAGTGCCGACATCGCGACCAGGTTCCCACCGCTGTCCGACCGCCGCCCGCGCGCGGCTCTTCCACCCTCTACGAGCAGCAACTGGCCACGCTCGGACGGAACTCGGATGACCCGCCCCCCACGTTCGCTCATGTGTGCCTCCCCGGCCGAGCCTTGTTGGGTGGTCCACCACGCACCTGAAGATTAGGGCCATCGACCGACCATGGTCGACATATCGGACCGGTTGGCCGGTCGGTCGTGTCCCCGCACGCAGTCGCAACGAAGCAAAACCGGGGCGCACGAGGGGCGCACCCTCGGCCGGTCGGTGGCGGGGGTCCGCGCGTTGTCGAGGGGGCGGTCGAGCGGCTCGCGGATGCCGGATGTCCGCGGGGCGTGGACTGTACGGCGAGAGCGGTGCTCTTGTTTGGGTGCAGTGCTCTGGCATCTGGCAGACTGGCCGCATGACCGCAGCTCCCCGTACCGCGCGTGATCGTGCCCGGGCCGAACTCACTTCCGAGATCAAGGACGTCGCACGACGACACCTCGCCGCCGAGGGCGCCCAGCGGTTGTCGTTGCGTGCCGTGGCCCGAGAGCTGGGGATGGCCTCGTCCGCGCTGTATCGGTACTTCCCGAGCCGGGACGAGTTGCTGACCGCGCTGATCGTGGACGCCTACGACGCGGTGGGCGAGCGGGTCGAGCGTGCCGTCGAGGCGGCGGGGCCGGCCGAGCATCCACGTGCCGCCTGGCGCGGTCTGTGCGGCGCGGTGCGGGCGTGGGCTCGCGAGCATCCGCACGAGTATGCGCTCATCTACGGCTCGCCCGTCCCCGGCTATCAGGCCCCGGACGACACTCTGGCGCCCTTCTCGCGCGTGCCGTTCGCGCTTCTCGGGATCCTTCGCGGCTCGGGGCAGGGGCCTGCTCGGCCCTTCGGGGAGGGGGATCTGCCCGGGCCGTTGGCGAAGCAGTTCGAGGCCGTGGTCGAGGCGGGTGGTCTGGACGTATCGCCGGAGACGTTGGCGCGGGCGGTGTTCGCCTGGACCGGCGTGTTCGGCATCGTGAGCTTCGAACTGTTCGGACAACTCGCCGGAAGTGCCGATCCCGCCGATCCGTTCTTCGCGTATGCCGTCGACCGGCATGCCGACCTGCTCGGGCTGGCCTGACGATGGGCCGGCTCTCCCGCGCGCAGGTCCTGGACGCGGCACTCGCACTCGCCGATCGCGACGGCATCGCCAAGTTGTCGATGCGGCGGCTCGGGGCGGAGCTCGGGGTCGAGGCGATGACGCTGTACTACTACGTGCCGAACAAGGACGCCGTGCTGGACGGCCTGGTCGAGCGGATCGTGGCCAGTGTGGCGCCTCGGCCGAGTGGTCCGCGGGCGGTGTGGCTGGGCGAGTTCGCCCACGCGTTCCGGGCCGAACTGCTGCGCCATCCGGCGGTCGTTCCACTCGTCGCGACCCGCCCGGTCGCGACTCCGGAGGCGTTGGCGGCCGTGGAGCGGGCCGCGGCGGCGCTGGTCGCGGAGGGCCTGGCGCCGCTGCGGGCGTTCCAGCTCCTCAATGCGGTCACCACGTTCGTGATCGGGCATACGTTGGCCGAACTGGATGCCGGGGGTGGGGACTCCGGGGACGTCCCGGCGGTGGCGGCGATGGAACTGCCGTGTCTGACCCGGGCGTTGGCGGCGGGGTTGGGTACGCGGGCCGATCACGACGAGCGCTTCGAATCGGCGGTCAGGGCTCTGCTGGCGGGGATCGAGTAGGCGTTTCCGGGGGACGGGCGATCGCGGGGCGGTTCGGGGTTGGCTGAACACGACGACGGAAACACGGAAACGAGGGGGATGCGGCGATGCTCATCGGCGCGAGCGAGCAGCGTCGGGCGGAGCGGATCGAGGGGCTCGTGGGTCCGTGGCAACTCAACGCCACCTATCGGATCGTCGGCGACGACGACCTTGCCGCCGGGGCGATCGTGCGCCCAGGGGCGGGCCGGGTTTGATCGGCCCGTCCCCCGGCGGCGCATCCACGCGAAAACCTTTGTCCGGCGGTGGTGTTCTGCTGCTAGCGTCGCGGCGTGGCGAAATTGAACCAGATCATCGCGGTGGAGAAGGGCGTCAAGACCAAGTCCTTCCAGGAATTGACGGATGCTCACCAGCGGGTCCAGAAGGGCGCGTTGCTGTCGGGCATCTCGCGCACCTACCAGCCCAAGGACGAGGAGGGCGAGCAACTGCCGCCCGAGTCGACCCGGGTGCAGGTCAAGGGCGAGGAGGTGCTGCGTTCCGTCACCGGCACGCTGACCCGGCTCTTCGACGTGACCGCGACCAAGGACTGGGCCAACTGCGAGGCGCGCGCCGACGTGGTCGTGGACGGCACGCCGTTGCTGCGCGACGTTCCGGTGTCGTACCTGCTCTTCCTGGAGAAGCAACTGGTCGACGTGCACACCTTCGTGCGCAAGCTGCCGATCCTGGACGCCGCCGAGACGTGGACGCTCGACCCCTCCACGGACTCCTGGCGCACCGAGCCGGTGCGTACCGTGCGGACCAAGAAGGTCCCGCGCAACCACGTCAAGGCCGAGGCGACCGAACACCACCCGGCCCAGGTCGAGATGTACTTCGAGGACATCGCCGCCGGCTACTGGACCACCGTCAAGTTCTCGGGCGCGCTCCCCGCCCGGCGCGTGAACGAACTCGTCGAGCGGGTCGAAAAGCTGCAGCGGGCGGTCAAGTTCGCCCGCGAGGAAGCCAACGGCGCGGAAGTGACGGACCGTCGGATCGGCGACGCGGTCTTCGCCTACCTGCTCGGCAACGGCCAGGGCGAGTAGGCTTCGAGAATCCCCCGACCGGAGGGTCGGGGGTGCGCGAGGAGCGCAAGCTGAAACTGAAGCTTGTCGTGACGAACGCGGGTAACGGTGGAGGTTCGAATCCTTCCCCCGGCACCACGAGCCGGGGTGGCCCAAGTCGGCAGAGGCAGCCCGCGATCAATCTCAGACTCTTGCTCCAGACTCAGCATCGCCGCCCATCGCCGGATCGACCGGACGGGGCTCCAGTCGTCGGTTGCTGGTTCGACTCCAGCCCGGGCCGCTCGTGGCCTGGTAGTTCAAAGGTAGAACGCGACGACTTTCAAGACGACCCCGGTCCTTAAACGTGCCGGCGTGCCCGATAGGGCGGCACAGCGGGCCTCCGCGGGCAGGCTAGCCCCGCGGAGGCCCACCCTCTCGATCGGACTCGATCCGACGTTCTCCGACTGCGTGCCGACGGCCATGCACCGCCCCCGCCGAGCCGGTGTCAGGCTCAGATCTTGGTCGACTCACGCCAGTGGGAAAGGACTTCGAGGTCGCCGTCGAGGCGGCAGCCGGTGGTGTCGGCCCGGTTCCACAGCAGCAGGTACAGCCTTTCGGCCGGACCGGACACCGTGAGGTCGGCGGGTTCGGCGGCGCGTACGACGCGTCGATCGGCGGTGCCGATCCGCATGGTCCAGGCGGCCGAGGCGTCGTCCGGAGTGACCGCGATGCTCAGCGGCGGGTCGGCGGCACCTTTGTTCCGGGCGTGGGCGAGGAATCCGCACAGCAGTTCGTCGATTCCGTCGGCGGCGAAATCCGTGGGCACGGCGGAGGGCAGACCGGCCGCGAGTTCCGCGTCGACGCGATGAACGGCCGTCTCGTGCGCCTGGCGTCGCGCCCAGAAGGCGACCGTGGACGGTGCCTCGAAGAAGGTCCACCCCGGGGCGTCGGGGGCCGCCGTACCGAGCGTCTCCAGCAGATCGGCGTGGGTGCTTCGGTACCACTCGAAGAGGTCCCGGTCGGTGGGGGCGCGGAACAGGTCCGCGGTGTCCTCCCGGCTCGGCCGTTCGACGCTGCCGGATCCCACGATGTACGCGGCCCATCGGTGCACGCCGCCCAGGTGTTCGAGGAGATCGTGTACCCGCCAGTCGGGGCAGGACGGCACCTCTGCGTCCAACCCTGCCCGTTCGGCCGCACGGGCGAGCGACTCGCCGTCGGCGCGCAGCATGTCGAGATGCGTGGCAATGTCCATTGGGCCACGTTCTCACGTGGGATCGGCGGGGGAACAGGCTTGATGGGCCGCGGGCAACCGGCCGCTCGGGGCGAATCGCGGCGATGGGTCGTCGGTGCGTCCTATGCTGGGGGTGATGGGTAACTTCGGTGTATATGTCGTCGCCCGGTCGGCGTGGCCCCTGTTGGAATTGCCGGCCGTCCAGCAGGCCGGCGGTGAACCGCGGTGGTCGGCTCGCGACGGCGACTGGCAGGTTCTGCTGCTGTCGTCGGGGTTGGATCCGGGGCCGACGTTGATGGCGGACACGGACGCGCCGGTGTTGACAGCCGACGTGGTGTCCGGCCACTTCGCGATGATCGACGCGCAGAGTCCGGGTGGGGGCGACGTATGGCATTGCGCGCTCGCGCCGCGCGCGGCCAGGTCGTACGCGTTGGATCCGGAACTCGGGCCGCCGCCGGAGCGGGTGCTGCCGCGCGCCTTGGGCTGGGCGCGCGAGGCCGGACTCACGCCCGATGAGGCGGCGTTGGACACCACGCTGCGCGCGGAGGGGACGCCGGACGACCTCCTGCGGGCTTTTCTGGAGGCGTTGGGCTTTCGGTTCGTGGTGGTGGACGCGGGGTAGCGGGTGGGGTGTTCGTTGTCGTGGCGTCGTGGGTGCGCTATGCGGATGTGGGGACGGTGTTGATCGGGGCCGGGCCGTCCGACAGGTAGGTGCTGATCTGCCGGAGCCAGCGGGTGTGGTAGCGGCTGATCAGGGCGTCGGGGGTCAGGCGGGAGAGGGTCGGCAGGTATTTGTTTGTTGTCTCCGAGCCGGCGCGGCGGGCGGTCAGGGAAGCGCGGCGGGCGCGCGAACTCCGGTAGTCGGCAAGCGCCTCGGGGATGTCGGCAGTGCGGCGCAGGGCGCGGGCCAGGGCCCAGGCGTCCTCCAGGGCCTGGTTGCCGCCCTGGGCGACGGTCGGCGGCATCGTGTGCGCCGCGTCGCCGAGGAGGGTGGTCCGGCCGAGGCTCCAGGTGCGTGGGACCTTGTGGCGGTGGTGGGCGAAGTACTCGACGTCCGCGTCGGTGACCGTCGCCAGCACGTGGGGGACCGGCGCGGCCCAGTGCCCGAAACGCTTGCGCAGTGCGGCGATCGGCGAGGCCGGTGGTGGTTCGGCCGGGTCGCGGCGGACGTCGAACCACCACTGGAGCAGGCCGTTGCCGGCGGGCATCAGGCCGCACATGCCCTCGGGGCCGACGATCATCAGGCCGCGGCGCTCGTGGACCACGTCGATGTCGATCGGGGTCAGCCCCTGCCAGGTGACCCAGCCGGTCGGGGTGGTGGGGTCGGAGCCCCATACGTGCCGGCGGACGACCGAGCGGGCGCCGTCGGCGCCGATGATCAGGTCGGCGGCGTCGGTGCTGCCGTCGGCGAAGGTCGCCCGGGCGTGGTCGGGGGATTGGGCGATCGCGGTGCAGGGCTTGTCGAAGGCGATCGTGGTGGTGGCCGCGTTCTCGTTCGCCCCTTTGGTCTCGGAGTCGGTGTTGACCTCTGTGTCGACTCGGTGCGTGGGCAGGGCTTCGGCCAGGCGGCGGATCAGGTCGCGGCGGGGTGTGGCGAGGTGGGGGTGGCCATAGCGGATGGCGGCGAGTGAGACGTCGATCCGCATCAGGACGCGTCCGTCGTAGTCGCGTTGTTCGAGCAGATCGATGGGTGCGCCGAGGCCTTCGGTGGGGACGCCGAGGTCGGCGAGGATGCCGGTGCCGTTGCTCCAGAGGGTGAGCGCCGAGCCGGAGGTGCGCAGTGCCGACGCCCGTTCGTAGACGGTGACGTCGTGCCCGTCCGTGTGCAGGGCGCGCGCCGCCGCGAGTCCGCCGATGCCCGCGCCGATGACCAGTATTCGCATGATGCCCCTCGTGTTGCGGATGCGGTGGAGTGGACGGCGACCGGTGACCGGCGGCCCTGGGATGCCACTACTCGGATAGTACTATCACAGTCCTGATAATCTGAGCCGCATGGCACCACCCCCCAACAGCGCCCGTCGGCGCGCCATCGCGGACGGCGCGATCGAGGTCCTGGCCCGGGCCGGCGTACACGGCTTCAGCCACCGCGCGGTGGACGAGGCGGCGGGGCTGCCGGCGGGTACCACGTCGAACTACTTCCGCAGCCGCGACGTCCTGCTGGGCGCCGCGGCGGAGCGCGTCCTGGAACTGCACCGCGCCGACATGACCGCCGCACACGAGACGGTGGCCGGCCCGATCGACCGGGGCGGCCTGGTCGACCTGATCGCGATGTCGCTGGAGTTCTCGGCCACGATGCACCGGGCGCGCTATCTGGCCGTGTACGAACTGACCCTCGAGGCCACCCGCCGCCCCGAACTCCAGCGCACGCTGGACCACATGCAGACGGAGGCCGTGGACTTCACCCTGGCCCAGCACCGCGCCCTCGGCCTGCGCACGTCGCGCGCGGACGTCGCCACGCTGATCACGCTCTTCGCCGGCGCCCTCTACACCCTGGTCACCGGGCAGGCCGGGCAGGCCACGGGCCCGGCGGCCCGAGCACTGGCGCAGGGGATGGTCACGGGCATCGCCTCACCGAACTGAGCGGGGCGGCGTGTTCGATGGAGAGATGGCCCTCCCCGACGAGGCGCTCGCGTTCCGCGACGAGGACTGGCACGGGACAGAGCTGAGGAAACACCGCGCAGCACACGCGCTGTTCGTCCCTGGACGTGACCTGGACCGAGGCCGTCAACGAGGACGCGGTGTTCGACGAGTGCACGTCCACGGGCGTGCGATACACCGCGTCGCGGCACACGGGAACGGCATTCACGAACTACACGCTCAAACGCTGCACACTCTTCAACACCGGTTCATCGACCGCAAACCGCTCGGCAGCGTGTTCCGGCAGTACACCCACACGGTGTCCGTAGCAATGAGCGGAGACTGTTCGTTCGTCGCCCCCCGGGAGCCAACCTTACCCAGGCAACCTTCACCGACGCCCACATACACAAGGCAGACCTGACCACCACCCGCCCGCAAAAGGCCGTGGTGACAACCTGCGGCCTACCCGGCTCAACACTGCACGGCGCAGCCCCAAAAACGCCCGCCTATGAGGCAGCAACCTAGCCTCCCTGCCCCCGAGCAGCCGACTTCCAAGCCACCCAAACCACCCCCGCCCAAGCCACCACGATGGACAAAACCCCAGGCTGGACCGTCGCCTGACCGCAACGGAAATTCCATCCCACGGCGGTGTCGATCCCACTGATGCCTAACGTTGCCTTGCGCTTATGTTCCGCAATCTCACACGTGAACGTTCACCCACTACGGGCTGAGTGGCAGATGCAGGCGGCTGCTCGGCTGGCCGCCCCACTTTTCACTGGCTGGTTGTCGAACTCGCCCACGGCATCCCCGTGTTCGTTACACGCTGACCACTTACAACAGCACAAAGCCAGTTGACCATCGGTGGCTTGGCTCTTGTCTCGCTCTTGAAGTTCAGCTTGGAGGTCGATTGCTTAAATGAGGGTGCGTCAAACTTTTTTGGAGGATTGCAACCAGCCGGAATGACCGCCGCTCGCGAAATGGTTGATGGCCGAATTATTTTCGGGTCGGCTGTGCTGATGGGGAGAATTTAGTTCATCACCTGCAGTTCGCCTACCCGGGCGGTGGTGGACGATGCGCCCGCCAGGTCGGAGAGTTCATGTCGACCTCCGCCGTCCACGTAGTATGCTTTCCAATTTACCGTCGCCGTCACGGTGTACTTGTCCTTGGGCTGGCTTCCGGAATTTTTGGTGTACTTGTAACCGCACAAGGGTGATTCCTTGCTTCCGTCAGCAGGTGTATATTCCCTTCCCGGATTTTCGCATGTCTTTTCATGCCCGTCGCCCATATCCCAGGTGACGCTGGTCGAATATGCCGTCACAGTCACTTGGACATCGCCCACTTTGAGTGTTTTCTCCACTCCTTCGCGGGACCATCTGTGTGGATCGGAGGTGTCGATCCAAAGCCAAACGGGAAGACCGACGAGGCCAATTTTTCCCTCGCCGGGAGTCATGAATACCTTGGGCTTGCGAAGCTCGAGTTGAGCAACGGCGAGAGCCGCCACTTGGGCGGCTGTCAAAGCGCCACCCCCACCACCCGCAGTGGTGTTACCGGTGGTGGCTCCGGCGATACCCCCGGCTCCCGAGTCGGGGAAGGGGTTGCTGGGACCCGATCCACCCCCTGTGGCACCTTGCCCCCCTCCACCCGTTCCTCCACTGACGGTGGCATTGCCCGGGGTTGGAATATCGATGCAGATGATGAGATCACCGCATTCGTTCACGCCGGCAGAAGCCGATGGAAGTGTCAGGACTGCTGCCGTTAGACCCGCAGTGCACCCCAGGATGACTCCTTTGGTCAATCGCGAAGTAGTCATGAAGCCTCCTTGGGGTCGCACTGGCGGTCAGAAGTAATCTGCGGGTGATAGATTTTCAGGCAGAGATTCCATCGCCGGAAAGAGCTCGATAAGATTCGGCGACGATGTCGACGGGTGAAGCTGCTGCAGTTGGCACCTTGAGTACCACCATATTTACAGTGGTCAGATCAAGTGTTTTCCATTTCGTGGTTTTTCCATTGAGATTCTGAAGGCCCTCGCTGCGAGTGACCGTGATGACTCCGGAAGGTCCCGGCGTCAGGTGAGAAGTTGTCTTGGTAGTACACATGACAAGCTTGTCGCCATCGGAGGTCTTCCAGGCTGGAATTTTGCCGTTGACCATGGGCTCAGTTCTGGCTGTGACGGAACCACCGGCTGTCAGTGGCACCATGCCTTGCTTGTTCTGCTCGGCAACCTGGCGAGCGGACTTGGCGCGCGGCCCCCAATTCGTTGTCGAGGCTCCATCGCCGTTCATGTAGGCAGTAAAGTTCCGGCAGGTGTCATCGCCGTAATCGATAGTATTTTCGTTGAGGTCAACCGAGTTGTTTAGAGTGGATATTTGATTGATTGTCGGAAACTTTTGATCGACCCCTGTATAGGTTAGAAAAGACATTCTCCAAGGGCCGGAGCCCCGGGCCTGCTGTAGCACGCCGATGGAAGTTCTGGATCTTCCGCTCAAGGATTGACGGCCGACTGCGAGGAGCCACCGATCGTTCCCGCTCGGCGTACCTTGAGGTGCGACGACCTGAATGTCGTCGTTGGCCGCCTGTTCCTCGCTACTGGGGACATTGTCACCGTACTTGAGGATTCTTTCCTGGCGCGCTCGGGACACTTCAAGCATGGCCCCGGTTTGGATATCCTCCAGCGCTTTTACATCGTGCGACGCCGTCGCCTTCTTGCTCAGGTCGAAGTACCTTTGCGAGATACCCGCTCCTTCGGCTTCACTGATTGGCGGAGGAGCAGTCGCTGGTACCTGGGGTGCCTCTGGAAGGGGGGCGGCGGCGGTTTTGGGGGCGGCTTGGCTGATTTTGGGGGTTTTGGGCTTGTTGTCCGAGGAGCAGGCCGTGGCCAGGAGGGTGAGTGTGGCCAAAGCTGCCAGCAGGGTTGCTGGGAGTTGGGTGTTGGTGGGTCGGGCCAAAACTGCCACCCCCGCAGCAGGTGCGATCTTCGGAGTTCGGTGCGCTATTGATCTGCCGAAGCATCATTGCACTTGATCGGGTGGGTCGTAAGCGTCTTCGGGAGATCACTGCGGGTGGCGGGATTCGGTCGCTTGGTGGGAGTGGATCCGGGGTGGTTTGGCGGGGGCGGATTCGTGCTGGTGGCTGGGGTGTTGGTGGGGGAGTTGGTGGGTGGGGTTATGGAGCTATGGGGTTGTGGTGACCAGAGTGGTCAGGCCGTGGCCCTGTTGCCATTGGTATAGGCGGGGTTGGTCGAGTAGGACGATGCCGTGGTGGCGGGCGAATCGGCGGGCCTCGGTGGTGAATCCGTGGCGGGTGATGAAGATCGGGATGTCGGCCTGGTGGTTGTGGTGGGCCGTGCCGATGAAGTCGTGGAGGTCCAGGGGGCGGGCCTCGTGGGGGATGGGGGCGCAGCTGATCAGGACGAGACTGCCGTTGGGGAGGTAGGCCTTGACGTTGGCGTCGGGGGCTACCTGGACGGCGAGGAGGCCGTCGCGGCGGCAGAGGTCGGCGATCTGGAGTTCGAAGTCGCGGTCGTCCGGGGGGTCGTGGCGTTGGTTGAGGGTTGACGTGGCGAGGTGGATGGTCGCGCACAGGAGGGCCAGGGCGGCGGAGGTGGCCAGCCAGGCGTCGGTGCCGTTGATACCGAAGGAGTCGAAGAGGTCGTGCAGCGCGATGGCCGGGACGGCGGCCAACGGGGCTATGGCCCAGCCGCGGAACTTGGCGCGGGTGCGGGTTCGGGGCATGTGGGGTCCCTCCGTGGGCTGCCGACGGCGGAGCGGGCGGCAGCTTAGGCGGAGGGGTGGGCGGTCAACCACCCGACTGGATGGCGGATGTGGTGGGAGGACGGGGTGGAGGGTGGGGGTTGATGCCGTGGGATCGCCCCTTTGGTGCGGGAGTTGGGGTTGTGGGGTTGCCTGCGGGCGGGGCGACGGCGGCATGTGTGGGGGTGGGGCCGTGTGGGTGATGCGATGGGGCGATGGAGCGTAGAAGGGTGAGGCGCGGGGCGTGGGGGTGTGGCGCGCGGTGTGTGGGGATCGGATGGTTGCGAGACATTGGCTCTTGACATGGGTAGCCCGTGGCCCTGCGATCCGCCCGACCGCCCGACCGCCCGACCGCCCGACCGCCCGACCGCCCGACCGCCCGACCGCCCGACCGCCCGACCGCCCGACCGCCCGACCGCCCGACCGCCCGACCGCCCGACCGCCCGACCGCCCGACCGCCCGACCGCCCGACCGCCCGACCGCCCGACCGCCCGACCGCCCGACCGCCCGACCGCCCGACCGCCCGACCGCCCGACCGCCCGACCGCCCGACCGCCCGACCGCCCGACCGCCCGACCGCCCGACCGCCCGACCGCCCGACCGCCCGACCGCCCGACCGCCCGACCGCCCGCCCGACCGCCCGACCGCCCGACCGCCCGCGGTGCCGTTGGCGGCCCGCCCGACCGACCTGCCGTTGACCGCCCGACCGCCAGCCGTGCCGTTGGCGGCCCGCCCGACCGACCGACCGCCGTGCCGTTGGGTGCTTGACCGACCGACCGTGGTGCCGTTGGGTGCGCGGCTGCCGTGTCGTTGGTTGCTGCGGCTTTGTGGGGTTGGTGGTCCGTGGTTTGTGGCTGGGTGTGGTGGGGCGGGGGGCCTGTGGATGTGGGTTGGGGAAATGGATCGGGGACGTGGTTAGTGTGCCGGGGCCGGCTCCGCTATCTTCTGCCGAATGAGCAGGATCCGTAAGACAGCGATCATGGTTGTGGCATGTTTCGGTCTCGCCTTCGCGGGCGTGGCCTCCGCGTATGCGATTCCCGGTCAGCATCCGCAGGTGCGCAAGGTGTGTCGCGTCCTCGACCCCGAGGTCAAGCAGGCCAAGCAGGCCAAGCGCGGTAACCACGTCGGGCGCAACGGTGAGTCGAAGGTTCACCGGCAGCGGCACGACGGCGTGATGGGTGAAGTGGCCGACCACTACTGCGTACCGGGCGGCGGTAAGCACAAGGTCAACCCAGGTGTACGACCTGCAACACGGTGACGGTTGTCGTCCCTTCGTTGAGCAGTACCACCACGATCAGGGGCCCCGCCGCTGCGGTGCGGACGATTCGGTCGTCCTCGCCGTAGCGGACGGTGGCCGTGTACGGGTCGCAGACCAGTTTGTACAGCAGCATTCCCCAGTGGTTGAGCGTGGTTTCGGGGAAGCGGTCGATGACCTCTTGGTGCTCGATGCCGATCCTCGGGCGCCACGTCACGCGGCACTGCTTTGCGCTCGGCCGCGGGAGATCCACTTGCGGACGATTTCTTCGTCCACCTCGTCGAGGTCCGGGTCCAGGCCCGTGGTTCGAACCTGCGCCGCGAGGGCGCGCGCGTGCGGCAGGCCGGCGATCAGCTCCTCCGCCGCCTGTACGTAGCGGGCCAGCAGGCCCGGCAGATCGCCGATCGGCGTCAGATTCACCAGGCGCAGGAATTCGTGGCGGGCTTCGGGGTGCGGGAGCGCATGCGCGATGCGATCCACGGTCCACGGGTCAGTGCTGTCCACGCCGGCCCTCTCCTCACTCCGGACGAATGATCCGGGATCAGATTAGGGGCCGAGCGCGGGTGCGGGGGACTACGCAATCCCTCAATTTCCGGCCATTCACCAGCATTTGGGCGCCTTGGCGGCCATGCACTTGGCCTTGCGCTCGTCTTCGAGCGTGGTGGTCGGCGGGGTCGTGCGGCCGCCGTTCTTCGACTGCGTCTCCGGCGGGGTCTGCTCCTGCCGCGTCTCCGCCCGGGCCGTCGGCCGGTCGAGGGTGGACTCCGGTGTCGCGGAGGCGGGTTCGGCGGAGGCCGGCGCGTCCGTCGCGGGGTTCGGCAGGATCGTCCCCGTGGTCCCGATCGTTCCCGTCGTCGCCGCGGGCGGAACGTCGGTCGCCGGTCGCACGGTTGCCTGGTGCGGGGGCATCAGGAACAGTCCCGCGGCGGCGATCACCAGTACGCCCACCCCGGCGCCGAGGGCCGCCGCGCGGCGGCGTCGGCGGATCCGCTTGCCACCCGCCACGGCCGCGTCCACCACGCTCGGGAAGTCGGGCTCGGGCTGATCGAGCATCAGCCGGAACAGGTCGCGATCGTTCATGGTCGGCCTCACCGCTCGGACAGCTCCCACATCTGCTCGCCCACGAGTTCGCGCAGCCGGTTCAGGCCGCGCGCGCTCTGGCTCTTGACCGTGCCGGTACTGATCCGCAGGGCCTCCGCCGTCTGTTCGACGCTCCAGTCCTCCCAGAAGCGCAGCACGAGTACGGCCCGATAGCGAGGCGGCAGCCGGAGCAGCGCCGCCTGGAGGGTCAGCCGCAGGTCCGGCGAGCAGGACTCGTCGCTCTGCCGTTGCGGGAGTTCGTCGACCGGCTCCTCGCGCCAACGGCCCTTGCGGTGCTGGTCGATGTACGTACGGGTGAGCACCACGCGGGCGTACGCGTCCACGTTGCCGTCGCGGTTCAGCCTGCCCCACGCCGTGTACATCTTCATCAGTGTGGTCTGGGTGAGGTCCTGGGCCTCGTACCAGTCGCCGCACAGCAGGTACGCGGATCGACGCAGCTGGGCCTGGCGGGCCTCGGCGTACTCGCGGAACTCCCGTTCGCGGGCTGCCCCCCTCACGCGGGCGGCAGCGGAGTCGCCAGGGGGTGGTCGCGGGAATCGCGCACCGTGATCTCCTCCTCACCGGATCCCCCGCGGGCATGGTTCGAGAGCGCCCGGCCCTTGCCGGGGCGTCTGTCCGCCTGCATTTCGAGGGTGCTGTCACAGGGGATACGCGCGCCGCCGGCCCCGGGTTGCACGGCGGTTCGGAGATGTTGCGCACGTGCGCGGCGTGGGTCGGCGGTGCAACGCGGCCCGGCCGGCGGGCGTATGTGTCTTGTGGAGGGTTCGGGTCGGATCGGGGCCAGTGAAGGGGTACGCACATGACGAATCGTCAAAGCCGGCCGCGCGGGCAGGCGATGAGTCTGGTGGGGCCGGTCGCCGCCGTGTTCGCCACCGTCGGGATCGCGGTGGGGGCCTGGGTGGGCGTCGCCTCCGCCTCGGGCGCCGGGGAGCCGAAGTCGGTACCCGCCTCGGTGACCTCGGTGGTCGAACCGACCGCGGACCCGACCGCGACGCACCGGCCGCGCGCGGCGACGGGTCGGCCCACGGTGGTCACGCCGGGGAAGCCGTTCGTGGCCAGGAAGTCGGACCTGGAGCGGAACGCACGCGTGGACCCGAAGCCGGTCACGGGCCGAAGGGGGCCCGAAACGGGAGTGCTCCCGCGCACGGGGCGCGAGCCGGACGCGAGGCCGTGAGACGGGGGCGGCAAGTGGCGTACAGGGCGCACGGCCGGCCGTGACCACGCCAGCCGTTATGCCCCCGGCACACCCGGCCCGACCCGCGGGCACCCGCCCCCGAACCAGCCCCGGCCCCGGCCGGTCCAGGCCCCCACCGCCCCGCTCACCGTGTCCAATACGCTCGAGCCCGCCGTAGATCACGTCGGCGCACCGGCCCGGGACCCCTCCCGCACCGGCGCACGGCGCGGACGCCGGCCGCGGGCCCCGGCCGCTTCGGGGATCGCGTCGTCTCGTCCCCATCCCCGTCGAGGAGTTGCCGCGTGGTTCCGATCGCCCCGGGCGCAGTGCCGTTGCTCGGTCATACCCCGGCGTTGTTGCGCGGGCGGTGGGACTTCGTGTCCTCGTTGCGGGCGCACGGGCCGATCGTGCGGATCCGGGTCGGGCCGAAGGAGTTGTACGTCCTCAACGATCCCGCGCTCGTGCGCTGCGTGCTCGTCGAACACGCGGACACCGTCGAGCGCGACGGCTTCTTCAAGCAGGCCCGGTTGCACATCGGCGACGGGCTGGCCGCCTCCGACGGGCCGCTGCATCGGGCCCGACGGCGTACCCTGCAGCCCGCGTTCCAGCGGTCCCGGATCGGCGCGTACGTGGATGTGATCCGGCGTCGGGCCGAGGACGCGAGCGCGCAGTGGTTGCCCGGGTCCACGCTCGCGCTCGATCGGGAGATGAGCGAACTCGGCCTGACCACGCTCGGTCGGCTGATCTTCGGTGAGGACCCGACCGCGGACGCCGCCGTCGCCGAAGTGCGGCGCTCGTTGCCGGTGTTCATCCAGGAGGTGTTCACCCGCACGGTGCTGCCCGAGTGGGCGCGGCGGTTGCCCACTCCCGGCAACCGGCGCTTCGCCGAGACCGGGGGCCGGTTGCGCGACGCGATCGCCGCGGCGGTGGACGCGGGTTCGGGGCAGGGGCTGCTCGGCGAGTTCGTCGGGATGGGCATGTCGCCCGAGGCGGTGCGCGACGAGGTGGTGTCCATGCTGATCGCCGGCAACGACAACACCAACGCCACCCTCTCGTGGGTCTTTCACGAGATCGGCCGCGACGAGGACGTCCGCAAGCGGCTGCACGCCGAGTTGCACGAGGTACTGGCCGGCGGGCCGCCGATCGCGGAGAACCTGGGCGCCCTCGTATATACAAGGAGTGTTGTCGACGAGACGCTTCGGTTGTACGCGCCCTGGCTGGTGGTGCGCCGGGCCAATCGCGACGTCGACGTGATGGGGCATCACATCCCGGCCGACGGCGACGTGTTGTACAGCCATCACGCGCTGCACCGGGATCCGGAGCTGTTCCCCGAGCCCGAGCGCTTCGATCCGGACCGCTGGGCGGAGCCCGGTTTCCGGGGGCGTGCGCGCGGCGTGTACATGCCCTTCGGCGCGGGCGTGCACCGGTGTGTCGGCGAACACCTGTTCCTGGCCCAGATCGTGACCACCGTGGCGACGGTGTGCGCGCGGTGGCATCTGGAGCCGGTGCCCGGCAAGCCGTCCCGGCCGAGGACGAGCGCGCTCCCGCGCCCCGGACACCTGCCGGTGCGGGCGATCCGCCGACGGGACTGAACTCCTGTGACTGCTCCGGGCGTCGCCGTCACGACGCCCGATCGTCGCCGCGTCGACATGACGACACATCCGCCGTTTTGCCGGATTGGCGCGTGGAACCCGGGAGTTCTTCGTACATCGGATCGAGTACCGTGCGCGGCGTCGGCTCGGCCGCGCGATATCACGTTCGGGCGCGCGCGGTGCGGTCCGAACCCGGCCGGCCAACAATTGCCCGAAAGTGCTTGCGGCGGGGCTCGTTTCGGGACCATCGTGGGGCCCGTTCGGTGTCCGGAACGAGATGCTTGCCCGTGATCTTGGGTGGGGTCGGGTTCGTCACATGGCGTCCGCGATCGTGCTGGTTGACGGGGTGCGTCGACGTCGCGGAATGCATCGAATGATCAACTTCGGCGGCGGTTTTCGAGCCGTTCACCATTCACCTGACAGTGTGTGTGGTGGAAGATACGAGCGGTAGCTCCGAAGTGGATCACGGTCCGCACGGAACCTGGGTGGACCCGGCAGAGCAAGGGGGCGGAGCCGGTGGTGAAGGCAGCTACGGAACGGCCATCGGGCAACGGCGTCGCGACACCGGGAGCGACCGCCGGCGCGATGCCGGTCACGCCCACGCGCAGCCTCGGCGCCAGACGCCGGCGGCCCGCGCTCATCGCGCTCTCGGTCGCGCTGATCGCGGCGGGCGGACTGGGCTCGGCGGCGTTCTATCAGATGGGCGACAAACGGGTGCCGGTGCTCGCCGTGGCCCGCACGGTGCCCTACGGTCAGACGATCACCGCCGAGGACTTGCGGGTCGTGGAGATCAACGACGCGCCCGGTCTGCGCCCGATCGGGTCCGGCTCCAAGGGCGTCATCGTGGGCAAACGCGCCGCCGTCGAGCTGCGCGCGGGCTCCCTGCTGACCTCGGATCAGGTCACCGAGAAGATCGCGATCCAACCCGGCGAGACGCTGGTCCCGATCGCCGTGGACGCCACCAGGATGCCGGTACAGCGGGTCACCCCGGGCACCCGGATCCTGGTCGTGACGGCGGTCGCCGCGCCCGCCGGGGCCAACGCGGTGCCGGCGCAGCCCGTCACCATCGCGGCCACCGTGATCCGAGCCAGTGCCGCCGACCCGAACTCCGGTTCCGGCAAGGCCGTCCTGGACGTGGCCGTGCCCGCCAAGGACGGCCCCACGCTCGCCCTGCAGGTGGTCGACGGCCGGTTCTCCATCGTGGTGCTCAACACCGGAAACGCGGACGCGGCGCCCAACCCCGCGCCGGGCAAGGCCGGAGGCACCCCATGACCGTCGTCGCGGTCACCGGCGGCACGGGCGCGCCCGGCGCCACCTCGACCGCGCTGGCCCTCCTGCTCACCTGGCCGCTGCCCGCCGGACGCCGGGTGATCCTGATCGAGGCCGATCCGGACGGGGGTTCGATCCTCGCGGGCGCGCTCCAGGGTCGGGTCTCGGCCGAATACGGCCTGCACCAGCTGGGCGTGGCACACCGTCAGGGCAATCTGGTCGACGCCTTCTTCCGGCAACTCGTCGACCTGTCCGACGGCCGCCGCGAACGCCTGCTGTTGCCGGGCCTGGTCGACCCCACCCAGGCCTCGGGACTGGCCTACACCTGGGATCCGATCTCGCAACTCGCCGCCGGACTGGGCAATCAGCAGATCCCGCACGACGTGATCGTCGACCTCGGCCGGCGCGGCACCACGGGCGCCTCGGCGATCGTCGCGCGCCGCGCCGACCTGGTACTCCCGGTCGTGCGCGGCACGTTGCCCTCGCTGGCCCAGGCCCAGCCCCGGCTGGCCGCGCTGCGCAACGACCTCGACACGCACGGGACGGGATCCGACTCGATCGCCCTCGTGGTGATCGAACAGGGGCGCTACTCCCGCCAGGAGATCGGCAAACACCTCGAGGCGCCCGTGCTCGGCCTGGTGCCGTTCGACCCGGAACGCGCGCGGGTGTTGTCCGACGGCGAGGGCGACACCGGAAAACGCTTCCTGCGTTCGAGGTACATGCGGGCCGCGCGGACCACCGCGGACGCGGCGATCAACCTGGCCGCACAGCGGCGCATGCGACTGGCGCCGCGCCCCACGTCCGGCGGGCAGTTGCCGGCCGGTCCCGAGGCGCCGGCGCCGAGCGACGGCTGGGCCCAGGCGGCGGCGTACATCCGCCGCTCCGAGACCGAGCCGCGTCCCGAACCCCACTCCGAGTCACCCGCCGAGGCCGAACCGGCGCACCGCCCGGCCGGCGAGGAGGCCGGCCATGTTCGATAACGCCCGTCCTCTGCACCCGGATCCGCACAACAAACCGGAACCCGCGCCCCCCGCCGAGACCGGCGGCCATCCGCAGATACACGTCGTCCCGGGGCGTCCCGAAGCGGAGGACGTGTTCTACGCGCCGCCCCCGCTGCGCACCTGGCCGGAGGGCTTCCAACGGGCCGGCGCCGATCCCGCGACCGGCCCGGAGCACACCTGGTCGGCCGGCGCGGGCTCGCTGACGCCCGCCGTGGGCCACGTCCCGCCGCCGACCCCCGCCAACGGCACGCCCGTTCCGCCGAGCACGATGTCCGCGCCGAACGCCGTGCCGACCCCACCGCACGTCGTGCCCGGCGCGAACGGGCACGTCAACGGCGCCGCCCGCCCCGCCGGTTCGCGCGACGGCATGTTCACCGTGCCGCCGACCGCGAGCGTGAGCGCCAACGGCGTCGGCACGGTCAGCCGCCGCCCGTCCGCGGCGCCCGCCCCCACCGGCACCGGCCCGCACGCCCCGCTCACCACCGCGCCCAGTCCGCCCCGCAACCCGTCCGGGGAACCGGTCGTGGATCCGGCCGTGGTGCGGATCCTGAAGGACCGGGCGGCCGAACAGCTGCACGAGTTCGACAAGTCGGCGCCCGGCATGACCACCGGCGACCGGGAACAGCGCGGTCGGGCGATCGTCGCCCAGGTGGTCGCCGAGTGGGCGGACATCACCGCCCGCGAGCGCGGCATCTCCACCACGCCCGCCGAGGACCGGGCGATGGCGCGCGCGGTGTGGGACTGGCTGTTCCGAGCCGGGCCGCTGGAGCCGTACCTGACCGACCCGGCCGTGGAGAACATCCTCGTCAACGGCTACGACACGGTCTGGGTCGACTACGCGGACCGCCCCCGCGTCCAGGTGCCCCCGCTGACCGCCTCCGACGACGAGCTGCGCGAGTTGTTGCGCGACCTGGCCCGGCGGCACGGCAGCGGCGAGCGCACCCTGTCCACCGCGCAACCCACTCTGGCCCTGCGACTGCCGGACGGCTCCCGGCTCCAGGCGATCACCGAGGTCACCCCGCACACCTACGTGACCATCCGCCGGCACCGGGTGCGCGACGTGCGCCTCGCCGAACTGATCGGACTGGGCACGCTGGACCGCACACTGGCCGCCTTCCTCGGCTCGCTGGTCCGGGCGAAGAAGAACCTGATCATCTGCGGCACCCAGGGCGTCGGCAAGACCTCGCTGCTGCGCGCGTTGTCCCACGAGATCCCCCGGGACGAGCGGATCGGCACCTTCGAAACCGAACTGGAACTGTTCCTGCACGAGTTGGGCCACCTGCGCCAAGTCGTGGCGATCGAGGCCCGCGAGGGCAACGGCGAACGCGGCATCGACGGCAAGTCGGCGGGCGAGTTGACCATCGGCGAACTGATCCCCTCCGCGCTGCGCATGTCGTTGTCGCGGATGATCGTCGGCGAGGTGCGCTCCAGCGAGATCGTGCCGATGTTGCGCGTGATGACCAACGGCGAGGGCGGCTCGATGTGCACGCTGCACGTGCGCGAGCCGGACATGATCTTCGACCGGATCGCCGAACTCTGCCTGGAGTACGGCGCGCACATGAGTCCCGAACTGGCCTACCGGCTGGCCTCCAACGCCGTCGACTACGTCGTCTTCGTGCGGATGATCGACGAGACGGCCATCGGCGGCAAACGGCATCGCTTCGTCTCGCACGTCCTGGAGGTGACCGGGATGGGCGAACACCGCCGCCCGGCCGTGAACACGATCTTCGCGCCGACCGCCGACGATCCGCGCGCCACGGCCCGGATGTACCCCTCGGACATGCCGGATCTGATCCGGGCCGGGTTCAGTCCGCATCTGCTGGACGAACCGCACGGCTGGCGCCCGTTGCGGCTCAAGCTGCACCAGGGCGGGTGATCGTATGGGTGACGCGCTGTTGGTCGCGGTGTGCGGATGCCTGCTGGTCGGCGGGGTGATCGGGCTGATCGTCGGGCTCGTCGGCACCTACGACGACCCGACCCCCAAGCCGCCGGGCCGCATGGAGACGGCGATCCGCCGGATGCGGTCCGGACCGGTGACGGCGCGGCAACGCACCGCCCGCCGGGTCCGCCTGTCGGTCGGAGTCGTGGTCGCCGCGCTGGTCTGGCTGTTCACCGGATTCCTGGGCGCCGGGCTCCTGGTGATCGCCGCGTTCTCCGGGCTGCCCTGGCTGCTCGCGCCCACCAAGAGCGACCACAGTGTGATCAAGCGCCTGGACGCGCTCGCCGAGTGGACCCGACGGATCGCCGACCTGATCGAACTGGGCGCCGGCCTCGAGAACGCGATCCTCACCTCGCGGGCCACCTGCCCGGAGCCGATCGTCGAGGAGGTCGGCGACCTGGTCAGCCGATTGCAGTCCCGGTGGCGCCCCGAGGAGGCGCTGCGGGCGTTCGCCGCCGATCTGGGCGACGCCACGGCGGACAAGATCGCGGCGGCGCTGATCCTGCGCTCCTCGGACCGCGGGCCCGGCCTTGCGATGGCGCTCAAGGACCTCGCGACGACCGTGCGCGAAGAGGTGCGCCAGCGCCGGGCGATCGAGGCGGACCGGGCCGGCGCCCGGATGGCCGTGCGCTGGATCACCTACATCACCCTGGGGGTCACCTCCCTGGTCGTGGTGATCAACCGCGACTATGCCGCGCCGTACGGCACCGCACTCGGCCAGATGGTCCTGCTGCTGATGGCGATCGCCTACGTCGGCACCCTGGTCTGGATGCGTTCGCTGGCCGCCGACCGGGTCAAGCCCCGCTTCCTGGTGGCGGATCCGCGCAGCGTGGTCAAGGCGGCCAGGGCGGTGGACGTGCAACAGGAGCAGGGTGTGCACACCGCACCCGTATTGCGGGGTGAGTGGTCGTGATCCCACCCGAGGTGATCGTCAGCGGGTGTGTGCTCGGCGCCGGAGTGGCCGTGCTGGTCCGCGAGTTGTGGCCCGCGCCGCCGGACCTGGGCAATGCGCTGCACCGCCTGTCCGGGATGCCAAAGCGGCGTACGGAGCAGACCGGCAGCAAGTACGACGACCGACTGGTCGCCATGGTCCGGCACATCCCCGGCTTCCGGGTGCCGCACCGCGAACTCGACCTGGTCGGCGAGACCGTCGCGCAGTTCGTGCGCACCAAGGCGCTGTTGGCCCTGCTCGGGTTGCTGCTGCCCGCGATGCTCTCGGCGGTGCTGACCGCGGCGGGGATCGGGATCGCTTTCTACGTACCGCTGTTCCTGTCCCTGGCGGTGGCCGCGGGGATGTGGTTCATCCCCGACTTCGCGCTGCGCGACCAGGCCAAGTCCGCCCGGATCGAGTTCCAGCACGCGGCCGCCGCCTACCTGGACCTGGTGGCGCTGGGCAGGGCGGGCGACGCGGGCCCGGCGGAGGCGTTGGAACGGGCCGCGGCCGTGGGGGACGGCTGGGCCTTCGCCCGGATCCAGGACGCGTTGGCACGGGCCCGCGTGGGCAGCGCCGACCCCTGGGACGGACTGCGCGACCTGGCCAAGGACCTGGACCTGCCCGAACTGGCCGACGTGGCCGACATCATCGAGATGGCCGGGACCGAAGGCGCCGCCGTGTACGGCACGTTGCGCGCCCGGTCCCAGTCCCTGCGCGTCGAACTGCTCGCGAACGAACACGAAAAGGCGAACGCGGACTCGGAACGGCTCACCGTTCCGGGGACGATGCTCGTGGTGATCATGGGAATCCTCCTGGGATTCCCGGCAATATCCCGGATGTTCTCGGTATGAACGACCTTCGGATTCCGAGCCCATCTCCGGAAGGAGTACAGGCAATGTCAACCGGTTCCTCGTCCCCCGCGGTGCTCGATCGTGTCGAGACCGCCGTGCACAGAGTCGCCCCGGCTCCGGTCGCCTTCGTGTTGGTGGTCACCGGTGGTCTGGTGGACCGCTATCGGCGACTGCGCAAGGAGCGCGACCACGGCGCGGTGAGCATCGAGACGGCGATCATCGTCGCGGTGCTGATCGTCGCCGCCGTCAGCATCGCCGCGGTGATCATCACGATGTACAAGAAGTATCGCGACGACCTGAAGACGTCCGACGACAAGTACGAGAAGCCGGACCCGGGCTGATAACGCGGACGACGTCTCGATGACCGACATGCGACGAAGCCGACCCATCGCCGCGATCCGACGCCGCCTGCGCCAGGCAGGCGGGTCGGATCGCGGCAGCATGTCCATTTCGATGGCGATCATCTTCCCCGTGTTCATTCTCGTGCTCTTGTCGGTGATCCAGGTCTGCCTGTGGTGGTACGCCCGGGAAGTGGCGTTGCAGGCGGCTCAGGAGGGCGTCGAGGTGGGGCGCTCGACAAAGGGGGACTTCGGGAAGGCGGAAGAGCGCGGCCGGAATGTGGTCAAGGACCTCGGTGGGGGAATGCTCAAGGATCCGAAGGTGATTCCGGATCGACGGACCGAGGGGCGGATCCGGGTGACCGTTCGGGGTACGTCGTTGTCGATAGTGCCCGGGATCGGGAGTCTGACCATCACCCAGCACGCGGACGGCGTCGTCGAGCAGTGGACGAGTTCGGGCTGACTGACATGTGGGGGGCGAGGGTGCACAGGGGGAGCCTGGGGGCGGACGAGGGGTCGTTCGCTCTGGAGGCAGCGATACTCACGCCCGTGTTGATCGCGTTCCTGTGTCTGATCATCGCGTTCGGCCGAACCTCGGTGGCCGGCAACGGTGTGGACGCGGCGGCGAAGGCGGGAGCCCGGGAGGCGTCGATTGCCCGGGACCCCGGGAACGCGGACCGGAATGCCCGGGCGGCCGTGGCGAGTTCTCTTGCCCAGGACGGGCTTCACTGCACGCCGCACACCGAGGTCGAGCTGCCGGGCTTCCACACCGCTCCCGGAACGCCCGGCATCGTCACCGTCTCGGTCACATGCACCGTGTCGTTGTCCGATGTGGCCTTCCCCGGCATCCCGGGTTCGAAGACCCTGCACGGCACCTTCACCTCGGTGCTGGACACCTACCGGGGGAGGAACGGATGACATCCATGGCGCGCACGCGTGTCCGCGGCGCCGACGTCGATCCCGACCCCGGTGATCGCGGCAGCCTCGCCATCATGCTCGCGATCATGATGGCGGTGATCATCCTGCTCGTCGGCCTGGTCATCGACGGAGGCGGCAAGTTGCGCGCCGACTCCAAGGCCGACGCGTTCGCCCAGGAGGCGGCCCGGGCGGCCGGACAGGCGATCGATCCGACCAAGGCCATCCCGGGGACGGCGATCGTGGTCACGGAAGAGAACGCGAAGACCGCCGCGAAGAACTATCTCGACACTCACACCATGGTGAAGTGGCGGGATGCCGTGGTCACCAAGGACGGCCGCCAGATCGACGTCTACGTGACCCTCGAATACAAGACCAAGGTGGCCGCCTTCTTCGGCGTCTCCACCGTCACCGTCAAAGGCCATGCCCGTGCCGGGCTCGTCCATGGGATCCGAACCCCGGAGGACGCACCGTGACCGTTACCCAAGGCCCTCGTCCCGGCGCCGGTCCGGGCACCGGGGCACACGCACGAAATCGTGCCGACCGGGGCAGGCGTCGCGGACCCGGAAGATTCCTCGTCGACCTGATCCGGGGCCTGCTCAGCCTCGTGGTGCTGCTCGCGCTGCTCGTCGGACTGCCCGCCTCCCTCGTCGTGGCCACCACCGACGTGTTGCCGCACCGGCTGCCCGCGCTCGACGAGATCGGCAAGATCCTCACCCAACCCGACGACGGACGCGGCTTCCTCGCGGCACTCGCCCTCGTCTTCTGGGGCGCCTGGCTGTGCTTCGCCGTCTCGGTGATCGTGGAAATCCCGGCCCAGCTACGCGGGTTGTCCGCGCCGCGCATCCGCGGCCTGGGCTGGAGCCAGAAGGCGGCGGGCGCGCTGATCGGCGGCATCATGCTGATGCTCCCCACCGGTACCGCGCTGGCCGCCGGCGAGGCGCATGCCGCACCGCAACTGCCGGAACACGTGTCGAGTGCGCCGAGTCGAGCCGTGGAGCAGGAAATCCCGGTCCGGGTACAGGACCCCGGGCCGACCGCCGGGCCCACGCATACCGTGCAACGCGGCGACTCGTTGTGGACGATCGCCGAGGAACGGCTGGGTGACGGCAAACGCTGGAACGAGATCGCCAGGCTCAACGACGGCAAGACGATGGCGAACGGGCAGCGGTTCGACTCGGCGGACTACGTCGAGGAGGGCTGGGTGCTCGCACTGCCCGCCAACGCCGGGCCGCCCGCCGAGGTCAAGGCCGCGCACGCGCCGGAGGTGCCGGGGGAGGAGCACAAGGCGCTGCCGAAGACGGTCACCGTCAAGCCGGGCGACACGTTGTCGGACATCGCCGAGGAACTTTTGGGCGACGGCGACCGCTACCCCGAGATCTTCGCCGCCAACAAGGACCAGCCGCAGTCGGGTGGCGCGGCACTGACCGATCCGAACTCGATCCAGCCCGGCTGGACGTTGTCCATCCCGGGCGGAGGCGGCGCGGACCCGGCACCGCAGCAACAGCAGCCGCCGCAACAGCAACCACCCCAGCAGCAACAGCCTTCGCAGCAGTCGCCCCAGCAACAGCAGCCCCCGGTCCAACAACCACCCGCCGAGCCGCAGAAGCCGTTCGTCGAGACCCCGCCGCAGATCGCCAAGCAGGACCCGATCGTGGTCCCGAACGCCCCCGACGGTGCGGGCGCGCCCGGCGCGGTGTCGACCGAGACGCCGAAGAAGACGGACAACACCAATCCCACCGGCAGCCGCGCCGAGGCGCCGAGCCCGGGTGGGGACGAGAGTTCGGTACCGGTGGGCGCACTCGCCCTGGGCGCGGTCGGCGCCGCGGCGGTACTCGGAGCCCTGCTGGTACGCCGCCGACTCCAGCAGTCGGTGCGTCGGGACGGACGCCGGATCGCGATGCCCGCGCCGGCGGCGGCCGACCTGGAGCAGCAGCTGCGCGCGGCCGAAACGCCGGACGCGCTCGACCTGTTCGACCGCACGCTGCGCACGCTGTGTGCCCGGATGTCCGACACCGGCCGCACGCTTCCCCTGATCGACTCGGTACAACTCACCGATCAACAACTCGAACTGCACCTGGCCGCTCCATCGCCGCCGCTGTACCCGTTCGAGGCGGTACACGGCGACCACATGCACTGGACCTGCCCGGCCGACGCCGAGCTGCTGCACACCAGCGCGGCGGCCAACGTACCTGCGCCCTATCCGGCCCTCGCGGTGCTCGGCGAAACCGACGACGGACGGCAGTTGTTGGTCGACCTGGAATCGCTCGGCGTGGTCGGCCTGACCGACGGATCCGGGGAGGACAACCTCGCGGTGCTGCGCGCGCTCGCCGTCGAGCTGCTCTCCAACGTGTGGAGCGACGACCTGTGTGTGACGGTGGTCGGCTTCGGTCGTGAACTGCGCGACGTGGAACGCGAGGGACGGCAGCAGCTCCGCTACGCCTACTCGCTCGACGAGGCGCTGAGCCGGCTGGCCACCTGGTCGGACGAGGTGGTCGGGCTGCTCGACGACGCCAAGTTGACCTCGCCTCGCCAGGCCCGGACCAAGGGAATCCTCCCCGACACGTGGCCGCCGGAGATCGTCTTGTCCCTGGAGCCGCTGACCGAGGCGCACGTCCCGCACATCCAGCGGCTGACCAACACCTACCCGCGCGCCGCCGCCGCGATCGTCGCGCCGGTGCACTCGGAGCCGTGGCTCAGCGGGCTCGGGGTGACCCGACTGCCCACCGTGCCGGGCGTGGTGACGCCCAGTCGGATCAACACCGACGTACACGTCCAGCGCCTGGAGGACCCGCAGTACCAGGCGTTGGTGAGCATGTTCACCGTGTCCAAGGACCTGGACGGCGTGCCCGCCGACGAGGTCTTGATTCCCGGCCAACGGCCGGAGCGCGAACCGGAGTCGGTCCAGGTGGGCGCCGGCGGCGGCAGCATGTCGTCCGCCGCGTGGTCCGCGGTCGGCGGGATGGAGCGACCGGCCCGGGGCGGTGGGGCGACGGTGGCCGACGTGGCGGCCGAGTTCGAGGTCTCGCCCGGGTACTACCAGCCGGACCCCACCGACCCCGAGCCCGACGAGCGTGTGTTCGGCGCACCCGGGCGGCCCGCGCCGAGCACGCGCCGCGCCGGTCGCGGCGGGTCGGGATCGGCTTCCGACACCGGCTCGTGGGGAGCCGCCGTGTTCCCCGTCGCGGGCATGCCGCTGGCCCCGCCGGAGCGGATCGAGCGCGGTGGCGGATCGCCGGAGGACACCGGCTCGTTGCCGCTGCCGTGGCTGCCCGACGACCAGCACGAGGACCCCGGGCCGGGATCCGGCGGCACCGCGCACCGGGCCGCGGAGACCGAACGGGCCGCCGAACCGGAGCTGTTCCAGTCGGCGAACGGCTCGGAGGGCCCGCCCTCGGCGGCGACCCGGGAGTACGAACTGCCCGTGGCCGGCCCGGGGCCGGCGCCGGCCGGGGAACCGGGACCCACGGTCGCCGCGGAAGACGCATACGCGCAACAGTCATATGCCGAACCGCCCTATGCGGAACCGCCTTATCCGCATCCGGCATATGGCGGAGAAGCTTCGGTGCCGCCATCCTTCGAGGAGCCGATCGCCGACGGATCGGTCCGTGCCGGGTCGGCCCACGCCGAGCCGACCGCCGACGAGGCGGTCGTCGTCGCCCCGGGCCACGAGGAACCGGCTTCGGAGTCGGCCGGGTTCGTGGCCCGTGCGGCGGAGGCGCCGGGGTTCGGGACACCGGACCCCGCGGACTCGACGCTCGGTGAGCCGGTCTTCGGCGCGCCCGCCGTGCCCGAGGCGGTCTCCGTACCGGGTCCCGCGACCCCGCCTGCGGAGTTCTCGTTCGGGGACGACGGGCACGACGACACAGGACTCGAAGGGGTGGACGATCCCGAGGACCACCCCCACGCATCCGCCGGGGACGCCGGGCAGTCGGCCGAACCGGTGGCGGCCGCAGAGGCCCCGGACGAGGGAACGGCAGTGCCGATCGACGCTCGGACCAGCACCGGTGAGCAAACCCCGCCGTGGGACGTCGCCGACGCCCCGGAGGGTACCTACGAGACCTACGCGGCGCACGCCGCCAACGGGCACGGAGGCGTGCGTGCGGACGTGCTCGCCGCCCCCGGAGTCCACGTGTTGGGCCCGGACGACGAGGTCGACCTGATGCAGGGCCGCGGGCGCGAGCGGATCGCCCCGGCACCGGATGAGCCGGGCCCGGCGGCCTCCGGCTCTGCGGTCGCGGCGTCCGGCGCGGTCGGCGCGACCGACGTGGTCGGCGGCGTCGAGATGCCGTCCGCCGAGTACTGGGGCGCCCCCGGGCAGGTGCGGGAGGCCCCGACCGCCGAGGACTCCGGGATGTTCCCGGTGGTCGCGCCGGAGGCCGATCCGGCCGTGGCGGACGCGCCCGAGGTCGGCTCGGCGTGGGATGTGGCGCCTCCGGTGGCCGTGTTGCCGGCCGAGGCACCGGCCGCGATCGGCCAGGCCGCCGAGGGCTTCGCGCCGACCTACCCGGAGATCCGGATACTGGGTCAGGTCGACCTGATCGGTGTCGGTGAGGAGGTCGAGCACGGCCGCCGCGCCCGACTGACCGAACTCGCCGCGTGGATCGCCCTGCACCCTGGTCGCCCGCTGCGTGAACTCGACGCCGCCGTCTGGCCGCTGGGCGTCACCGCGACCGCGCGCAACTCGGCGATCAGCCAACTGCGGCGCTGGGTGGGTACGAGCCAGGACGGCACGAGCCACCTGCCCGCCTCGGCCGGCGGGGAGGGCTACGCGTTCGGGCCCGGCTTCGCCTGCGACTGGTTCCGCTTCCGCGAGTTGGTCGCGCCCGGTCTGTACGGGAGCCACGAGGTGGCGATGGACTACGCGCGGGCGCTGGACATAGTGCGCGACGCGCCGTTCGACGGGGTGGGCCCGCGCCGCTACGTGTGGGCCGAGCCGTTCCGCCAGCAGATGATCGCCGAGATCGTCGACGTGGCGGCCCGGCTGGCCGACTACCACCTGGACAACCACGACCCGCAGGCCGCCAAGCGGGCCTGCTCGGTCGGTCTGGTGGTGTGCCCGGAGTCGCAGATGCTCTACCGGACCATGTTCCGGGCGACGCACATAACGGGCGACCGCGCGGAGTTGGACTACTACGTGGACCGCCTGGACGGTCTGCTGGCCGGTCTCGGCGCCGAACCGGAGCCGCTCACCGTGGAGTTGCTGCGCGACCTGCTGGACGACTGAGCCGCACCCGGCCGGGCGGGCACGAGCCCCCCGGCCGGCGGCGCGTCCAGGGCGTACACACCACGCGACGATCCATCACCCGCCGTGCACCAGTACGGCGGTCAGCGCCGCGCCCAGGAGGAACGGCCCGAACGGCACCGAGCTGCCGCGCCCGGCGCGCCGGGTGACCGCCAGAACCACCGCGAACAGGCCGACGGCCACGTACGCGAGCACCAGTGCCTGGATCAGCGCCGCCCAGGACGACCAGCCCACCACCAGCCCGACCAGGCCCGCCGCCTTCGCGTCGCCCAGGCCCACCCCCACACCGGCCAGGGCGAGCGCGAGATGCCCCAGGTAGGCGGCCGCCATCGCGATCAACGCGCGCCCGTACGCGTCCCCGTCGAAGGGGATAAGCAACAGCGCGGCGAGCACGGGGTATCCGGGCAGGGTGAGTGCGTCGGGCAGCCGCAGAAGGCGGATGTCGCAGACCGCGAGCGCGACGGCGAGCACCCCGAAGACCAGCAGCGCGGGCAACACCGCCTGCGCGCCGACCCGCCAGACCAGCACGGCCGCGTAGGCGGCGAACCCGGCCGCGATCGCGACCCGGTCGTGCCGCAGCACACCCGCGGTGTCCGCGTCGAGGTGGATCGGAGATTTCCGCACGGCATCGGATCCTGTCAGACCGGCGACCGGCCCGGCACCGGACGGAGGCGAACCGGTGACCGAACCCGGATCGAATCGGGCCCGGACGGGCCCGCTTGTGCCGGAATCCCCACCCGGGCGCCGGGCCGGACGGCACACTGGACAGGTGCCCACAGCCATGGCGTTCGACCCCTCCCGCGAGCTTCCCCCCGCGCCCGGCCCGGAGTTCGCGGGTGCCGGCGCGGTCCCGGACGACGGGGTATACGTGTTCGACGACGAGCGGATCGTGCTCGCCGTGAACGTCGCGCTCGCGACCCGGCGACCGCTCCTGGTGTTCGGCCCGCCCGGGTCCGGCAAGTCCACGCTCGCGCCGATCGTCGCCCGCCACCTCGGCCGACTGTGCCACACCGAGGTGATCACCGCGCGGACCGAACCCGAGGACCTGCTCTGGCGCTTCGACGCGATGCGCCGGCTCAACGACGCACAGACCCGCGAGGTCGCGCCCACGATCGGCGCCTACTGCGCGTCCGGGGTGCTGTGGAAGGCGTTCGACCCCTACCGGACTCCGCCGGCACGGGACGGGAAGCCGGCGGCACCCGGGGCCGGCCGGGACAGCGGGCCTCCGCCCGGATCCGTGGTGCTGATCGACGAGATCGACAAGGCCGATCCCGACCTGCCGAACAGCCTGCTCGTACCGCTGGACACGCTGAGCTTCCCCGGACCGGACGGCGAGGAGGTGAGCGCGCGTGCGGGTGTCGAGCCACTGGTGGTGATCACCAGCAACAACGAACGGGAGTTGCCCGCGCCGTTCGTCCGTCGCTGCATCGTGCTGTCACTGGAAGCCCCGGACAAGGAGCACCTGTTGAACGTGGCCCGCGGCCATCTCGGCGCCGACTACGACGAGTCGACGGCGGATCGGGTGGCGGAGCACCTGCTGAAGGTCGCCGCCGAGTCCGAGTGGGCCGCGGGGCCCAGCACGGCCGAGTTCCTGGACACCCTGCGGGCCTGCCACGAACTCGGCGTCGAGCCCGGGAGCCGTACCTGGGACCTGGTCCTGGAGGTCGCCCTGGACAAGGGCCGAGGGAGCGCGAGGCTGCACGGGTGAGTACCGCACGGGGGCGGATTTATCTGGGCGACCTGGTCCGGGCGATCGTCGCGCTCGACGTGACCGACGCGGACACGGCGGCCGAGATCGCCCGCATGCTCGGCATCGCCGGGGACGCGGACGCGCCGGAATCGGCGGACGGCCTCGACGAGGCGTTGTCGGCCGACGAACCGGCCGGGCCGCCGGCTCCGGGGGAGATCGTCCCGATGCCGGGTGTGCCCGACGCCGGTTGCTCCTTGTTGGTGCTGCGCGGCCCCCACGCGTCGAACGAGGCGATCGAGCCGGCCGCGCCGGGGGAGGCGCTGCCCGGCGAGGTGGATCGCCTGCTCGAAGCGGGCACGGACGAGCGCCCCGGTCCTCCGGAGCCGCCGTGGGTGGGCCGTTGGGCGCCGGGTGTGATGTTCGCGGTCGGCTCGACGGACGTGGTCGGTCGTTCCGTGGACGAGCGGGCCCTCGTCCGGCGGGTGGCGGCTCGATCCTTCCTGCGCGAACTCCCCCGGCGGGCCCGGCCGACCACCCGCCAGGGCGTACAACTCCTCTTGGACACGGGCGAGTCCATGATGCCGTTTCGGGCCGATCAGCGCTGGTTGCGCGAGTTGGCCGCCGGCGTGGTCGGTCGGGACCGGGTCGAGGTACTGCGCTTTTGGGGCACACCCGCGCGGGGTGTGCGGTGGGTCGGGCGGCGTGAACGTGCGGCCTACCGACCGCCGGCGGCGGGAACGCCGGTGGTGCTGATCTCGGACCTGGGGTTGCGGAGGCTGCCGTTCAGCGGGGACGCGGCGGCGGGCCCCGTCGAGTGGGGGGACTGGATCGACGCGGTGCGCCGGGCCGGTTGCCCGGTGGTCTGTGTGACGCCGTACCCGGCGCGGGCACATCCGTGGTCGTTGCGGCAGCGGGTGTCGCTGGTGCCGCTGGACCGGCGAACCTCGATCCGCTCGGCCCGACGGGAGACCCGGCGGGTGCGGGGGGAGGTGCGGCGGTGACGGCGGGGTGGGACCGGCCCGATCCGGTGCGGGGCGGCTGGGCGGACGCCGCCGACGAGCCCTTCGGCGCCGAGGAGTTGCTGCGCACCGTGGCCGAGCGCCAACCGGCGTTGCCGCTGCTGGCCCAGGCGTTGTGTCTGGCACCCTGTGCCGCACCGGTGTTCGTACGACGTGCCCGGATCGAGTTCGTCCCCGACAGCACGGCGAGCCTGGAGGCGGACCTGTGGTTCTCCCCGCTCGTCGAGTCGGCCGATCCGAACGCCCTGGTCCTGGCACCGGACGTCGCGGCCGTGTTGCGTACCCGGCTGGCGCTCGACGCCCGCCGATGGGCGCGCGTGCTTCGGCTCACGGAGCACATGCAGGAGCGGGCGCCCGAACTGGTGCGGCGATACACCAGATTGGCGGTGGCGGAGGTGATGGGCGCCCACCCTCGCGACATCGAACCGGACCTGACGGCCTTTCGGTACGCGCTCATGCCGGACGGCACGACGGGCGATGATCTGGCCCGCTGGCTCGTGCACTTCCTGCCGCGACTGCCGGGCGTCCTCGAAACCAGCGCGCCGGCCCGCACGTTGGTCGACTCGGCCGCGGCCCGGTTGCGTGTCGAGCCCCCGACGCGCACGGGCACACCGTCGGGTTTCGGTGCGACGGTACGCCGAGGGGTGCGGTTGGGGGTGCGGTGCGACGAGGACGGGCTCACGCTGAGTCGACCGCCGGAGCCCGGTGATCGGGTGCTCGAAGTACCGGGTGGGCTACGGGTGCGGGTGGAACTGGCCGCACCGGGCGAACCGGCTTCGGGCGGATACGCGGTGGAGCTGGCGGCCGGCGAGTCGGTGCACGTGCCGATCGTGGTGTTCGCGGACCTGGCCGCGCGGCGGGCCGGGTCCAAGCTTCCGACCGAGCGGCGGCTGTTGCTGCGTACCCGGACCGTGTTCGGGGCCACGGCGGCGCTGGCGGACGGCGACCTGCGAGCGGCGGTGCGGCCGACGGAGGGCGGGACCGAACTGCTGCGCTCCTTCCGTGGCGAGGTGTGGTCGACCGAGCGGCTGGCGGAAGCCGCCGAGTTGTCGGACCTGGACGGCACTTCGGGAATCGTGCTGCTCAGGGTGGGCGACGAGGTGATCGTGGTGGAGCAGACGTCGCTCTCGAGGGCACGCCGACTGCGTCCGGGCAAGATCCGGGCGGTGGCGATCGTGGGCTTTCGCGTGATCGTCGTGAGTGAACGCGGGGTCTGGGCGACCCCGTTCGGAGCACGCTCCGACCTGGAGATGCAGCTGTCCAGGACTGCCGAGGCCGGCACCCGGATCCAGGCCGGCCACGGGCACGAGGAGGTGCTGATCGTGTCCGCCCGCGGCGAGGTGGAGATCGTTCACCTCTCCACGGGCGCGCGAACACGCTTCGACTCGCGCTTCGAGCCACGACCGATCACCGCGATCGCCGGCGGCGCGCCGGGCGGTGCGTTGGTCCTGGCCCAGACCGGCCCGCGGCTCGTGCGCGTGCCGAGTTCGGGGCCCGCCCAGACCGTCGAGGGCGAGGCCCTTCGGGCCGACCTCACCTCGCTCGCGATCGTCGGCCACACGTCGCTGGCGGTGGACGCCGACGGACGGATGTTGCGGTGGGAGGGGGACCTGCCGATCCAGCCGCCCGACGAAGTGCCGCTGCCGTTCAGCCCGTTGCGCGTGTCGCCGAAGGATTACTCGACGTTCACCGTCGTCGGCCGGGGCGGCCCGGTCGAACTGCGCACCCAAGACGGTCGATCCGTCCTGGTCACCCCGCGGCGCAGGGACGAGACGTCGACCGATCGGGTGGCGGACGCCCTCATCGCGACGATGCCCCTCGGCCCGGGAGCAGCCGACTTCGCCCGGCTTCGTCGCTACGGGATCGGTTGTGCGTGTCTGCCGTTCCGGGCCGAGGCGATCGCCGCGGCCGACGGCAGGCCCGACGCCGAGGTGTGGGTGTGGATGCGCGCGGCCGGCGCCGCCGGCATGCGGGTGCTGGTGGATGTTCCCACGGAGCATGTGGCGCGCGTCAGGGGAGAGATCGACGCGGCGAATGTGCTCCGGTATTGCCGCGCGTTGCTGGCCGCGGGCGCCTTCGGTATCCGGATCGTGCGGTCTCGGTACTGGTGGAGTGTGGTGGAGCGGGGTGCTCCGCCGGTTGCGGAGGGGAACGAACTGCTGGGAATCCTCCGCGATTCGGTGGACGAGTACCCGGGGCGGCTCCTGGTGCTCGACTGTGACCTGCCGAACGGCCCCACCGGGTGGAACGAGAACGACGGATTCCCGCCTGCGATGACCAGGAGTCCACCCCCGCAGGGCGGCCGGGGGATTCGGGTTCCCCAGGCCTCGTTGATCCTGGACCCCTCGGAGGAGGAGGTCCGCATGCGCTCCATCGCGCCTTACGAAGGGGCCCTGGGCCGAAGCGTGTCCCTGTCCGTCCTGACCGAGGACGCCGCACCGCTCACCTGGGCATGCGCGTCGATCCTGCTCGCCCGTCCCGGACTTCGCGCCGTCGCCACGCTGCCGTCCGGCCCGACGAACGCTCGGCTGGCCGCGATGTTGCGCGCGCATCGCGACGAGCCGGCGCTCGCCCGGGGCACGGCCACACGATTGCCCTCCCTGCACGAGGACGTCGTCGTGCTCCTGCGCCGTCACGAGGACGAAGTGGTGCTCTGCGCGGCCAACCTCGGCGACATCCGCCGGGCCGTCGCGCTGACCACGCCCGGCACGCCGCAGGGCACCCTGGTGGAGCTCCTGGACACGCGGAGGCCGCAAATTCTGGACATCCGTGCGGGATCGCCCGCGATGCTCGTTCTGGACCCTTGCGAATACCGGTGGTTCCGCCTGCTCGGCCCCGACGAGCTGTATGCGAGCGGCTCGTGACCATCCGGCGTGTCCCCGATCCGCACGGCGCGTCTCCGGGGCCGCCGCGGCCCCGGATCTTCGTCAGCCACAGCACGCGCGCCAAGCCCGACGCGGTCTGCTGTCGCTGCCTGGACGCGCGCGAGGCGCTGGTCGCGCGGTTGGCGGCCGAGGGCTTCGAGGCCGTGTACGACAAGGATTTCCTGCGCAGCGGCGACGCGTGGCAGCAGGAGATCGCCCTGGAACTGCACGGCAGTCAGGCGACCGTGCTGCTGCTGTCGCAACACGCGATGGAGTCGGCGAACGTCGGCTACGAGGCCGGCATCGCGGACGGTCGGCGGCGGGTCGACGCCCGATACCGGTTCATCGCACTGAAGTTGCCGGACGTTCGGCGCGCGGACCTGCCGACGAGCGCGCTCAAGGCGATCCACCTGGGCGAGGTGGACATGTGCGACTGGGCCGACGACGAGATCACCGCGGGCCGCCTGCCCGCCAAGTTGTGCGCCGACCTCGACCAGGTCCGGCTGTGGCATCTCGACCGTTCCTCGCCCACCCGATACGCGGTCACCACCGCCCTGGACGGTGCCTACGAGGACCGACTGCGGGCCGCGGCGGACGTGTTGCAGGTGTGCGGCTCGTTGGATCGCGAGGTGCTGCGCGAGCGGTTGAGCGAGGCGCTGCTGACCGAGCGCGTCCCGGTGCCGCCGCCGCGACCGGACCCGCTGGTGCGGGCGTTGGGCGAGGTGCTGCCGGTGCTGCGGCCGGATCCCGCGTACACGGTGGCCGAGCTGAGTGTGGTGTACGCCCGGGTCCCGGCGATCGCCGCCGCGCAGCTGGGCGAGCTGGGGGCCGGTGCCGACGGGCGGGTCGCGGTGTTGGCGGCGACCCGGGACGGTACCCTCCGGGCCTACCTGCTGCGCGCCAGCGGCCGTCCGCGTCCCTGGCCGCACCTGGAGGTCGCGGTGCCCGCCGGGGCGCGGATGGCGGCGGACCTGGTCGCCGCGATCCGGGACGCGGTGGCCGGGTATCTGGGCTACGACGGCTACGACGACCCGGAGTTGGCTGGCGAGGCGGGTTTCCGCGACGTACTCGACGCGCACGGCCTGGAGACCGGGCCGGTCGTGGTGGTCATCCGGCACCCGCCGGACGTGACGCTGGTACGCGAGTTGCGGGCGTGTTTCCCTCGCCTGCTGCTGCTGTTCGTCACCGACCGGGCCGGCACCGGTGTGGCGGTCGAGGCGATCGAACTGGCACCGCTGACCCGGTCCGGTGAAGGGGAGTTGAAGCGTACGCACGGCCGCGCGATGCAGTTGGCCGGACGTGCGGAGGCACCGAACCCGCCCTGGAGGCCCGCGTGACCGGTGGTACGGATCCGGTGCTCGAACAGACCTGGCGCGCCCAACGACGGTGGTCTCTCGCCGCCTCGGCGGCCAAGAACTCGGTGCGGCGCTGGCGCCTGGTCCGGTTGATCCTGGGTGTGGCGGGCGCGGTTCTGGTGACGGCCGGCACCCAGGCGTCCGGCGACGTCGGCACGGTGTTGTCGCTGGTCGGCGCGCTGTGTGTGGGGCTGGTGCCGCTGGTGACGTCGCTGCGCCTGCCACCGGAGCGGATCGAGGCGTGGACTCGGACGAGGTCGGTCAGCGAGGCGCTCAAAAGCGAGGTCTACCTGTATCTGACGAGAAGCCGACCCTACGCCGGCACCGAGGCCGAGCGCCGGACGAGGCTGACCGGGCGGCGCGCCGCCCTCGAGGACGCGGCCGCCGAACTCCTCGCGCTGCTCCCGCAGTCGGCGCCGGGGGCGTATCCGCTGCCGCCGCCCGTGCACGACGTGGACAGCTACGTGCGGGAGCGGATCGACCAGCAGGCGGATCGCTACTACGCCACGCAGGTGATCCGCATGCGGCGCGGGCTGGTTCGGATCCAGTTCGCCGAGTTCGTGTTGGCGATCACCGGCATGTCCCTCGCGGTGGTGGCGGGCACGGCCGGCGGCGCCGGGGCGGGGGCATGGGTGCCCGTGGTGACCACCGTTTCGGCCTCGGTGATGTTGTACGGGTACGGCGTGCGGTATCAGGAGAATCTGATCTCGTTCGCCCGCACGGCCGAGCAGTTGCGGCGGTTGCGCGACGATCGTGTCGCCCGGATGCCGCTGGATCCGGCCGAGGAGGCCCGGTTCGTGGAGCGGTGCGAGAACGTCTTCTCGATCGAGACGCAGGGGTGGATGGCCCGGGCGGCGAGCGCGGATCCGGGACCGGCGCAGTGACCCGGGCGGGCGGGGCGGGCAACCGGCCCGGCGGTCAGGCTTGGTGACGGAGCGTCAGGCCGTTCGACTACGGAGCGGAGCGGTCGTCGGGTCGGCCGACTCCTCGGCGCGGCCGTGCATCGGCTCGTCCGGGACGACGTCCGGCACGGTGTACGGGCCCGAGCGCAGGCCCCAGTCGTAGTAGCCGCGGATCCAGTTGCGCATGCCTTCGACACTCATCTCCACCGCGATGCGATCGGCGGTGCCCAGGCCGAGTTCGCCGCAGATCTGCGGCATGTACGCCTGGAGCGTCATGAACGTGTCGAGTTGTTCGTAGGTCATCCGGGTCGCCTCGCGCAGCGCGACGTCGTAGGAGCAGTCGAGCCGATCGCGCAGCACCGCGACCAGGTTGTGCGAGGCGACCCGACGGCCCCGACGGCCCGGCGACTGGATGTCGTTGATGTAAGCGATGGTGTCGGTCGCCGCCTCGCGCAGCCGGCGCATCAACGGATGGGCCTGGATCTGCGGGGGCACCTCGAAGCGACGGCTGCGCTCGATCGCGTCGAGCGAGTGCGGGATGCCGGCGGTGTTGCGGCGCATCACCCGGTAGGAGTCGAGGTCGGGCACCGCGCGGGACTCGCTCATCCGCATCTCGGACGCGTGCGCGGCCAGGAATCTGGCCCAGTTCGCCGCGAATCGGTTCTGCCAGGTCACCGAGGTGCCCTCGGACATCGAGGCCCACACCTCGGACCAGGCCAGCGTGATCGGCGAGACCAGGTCGGGCGGAGTGCCGGGTTCGCGGAACGGGACGGTGATCAGCTCGCGGGCGATCTCCGCGACGCGGTCGGGGCGTTCGGGGGAACGGGGGCGCACGACGGCGGCGGCGGGGCTCGGCTTGGCGTCGGTGCGGGAGTACGCCTCGGTACCCGGGCCGGTGTCGCAGTCGTCGTCGAACAGGAAGGCCAGGGCGAACCAGTTCATCAACAGGAACTGGTCGTCGGCGGACGCGTGCGGGTAGGTGCGGCCGACCGCTTCCGGCAGGTCCCACGCGATGTATTCGCGCATGCCGTCCTCGGTGCGGATCAGTCCGCGTTCGCGGACCCAGTCGAGGTGGCGGCTGCGGGCGTGGTCCAGGTACGGACTGATCGGGGCCTCGAACGGTATCGAGAACAGCACATCCTGCGGCACCTGGTCTCCCACCGGTTGCGTGATCATTGTTATGCCGCATCGGCGTCGTCGGCGCAAGATCCTTTGTGTGTGCGGAGGGTGACGTCGACGGGCGCTTCGACACGTACGGTGATACGTGTGCGGGCACCTGTGCCGGCACGTGCCCGGTGCTCGCGGACCGGCTTCGGGTCAGGCCGCGATGTGGGCGTCGCTCTCGGTGGAGAGCAGCGCCTTCAGGTCGTGTACGGCGGCGCGGCCGGCCCGGTTGGCGCCGATCGTGCTCGCCGAAGGACCGTACCCCACAAGGTGGATGCGCGGGTCGCGCGCTGTGTGGGTGCCCTCCATACGGATCCCGCCGCCCGGCTCGCGCAGGTCCAGCGGTGCCAAGTGCCGCAATACCGCCCGGAATCCGGTCGCCCACACGATCGCGTCGGCGCGGATCTCGGTCCCGTCGGCCCAGGCCACGCCGAGCGGGGTGACGCGGTCGAAGATCGGCAGTCGGGTCAGCACCCCGTGCTCGCGCGCGGCCCGCACGGCGGCGGTCGGCGGCAGCCCGGTGACGCCGACCACGCTTTCCGGCGGCAGCCCCGCCCGGACCCGCTCCTCCACCCGGGCCACCACGGCCCTGCCGACCTCGACGTCGAAGTCGCCCTCGCGGAACACCGGCGGCCGGCGGGTCACCCACGTGGTGGTGCCGACCTCGGCGATCTCGGCCAGCGCGTGGATCGCCGACGTGCCGCCGCCGACCACGACGACGTGCTGCCCCGCGAACTCGGCCGGGCCGCGATAGTCGGCCATGTGCAGTTGCCGACCCCGGAACTCGCCGGCTCCCGGGTAGTAGGGGATGAACGGATGCCGCCAGGTCCCGGTGGCGTTGATCAGGGCCCGTGCCGTCCAGACGCCGCGATCGGTCTCGACCGTCAACAACTCGGCGGGGGAGCCGGCCTCGGAGCCGTCGACGTCACGGGCGCCACGCGCCACGCCGGGGGGCGCCTGCTCGCCGCCCACCCCCGACCGCACCGCGCGCACCACCACCGGCCGCAGGACCGCGAGTTCGAAAGCCGCCTCGTACGCCGCGAAATACGCCGGCAGCGCCTCGAACGCCGGCCGCGCCGGGTCGATGTCCGGCACCGCCATCCCCGGCAGCTCGTGGATGCCGTGTACGGCCTCCATCAGCAGGGTCGGCCAGCGGTGCCGCCACGCCCCGCCCGGCCCCTCGTCGGCGTCGAGCACCACGAACGACAACCCCGACCGACGCAGATGGTAGGCCGCGGCCAGCCCGGCCTGTCCGGCGCCGATCACCACGACGTCCACCGCCGCGCGGCCCGTCGCGGCCGAAGCCCCGCCCCCGGGCGGGCGGGCCGCCCCGGTCGATGTCGTCGTCGTGTTCACCGTCTCGCTCACACGAGCGAGAACAGACGGGCACGGTGGTTGCTTCCCGATCAACCCGTGGCGTCGACCACCACCACGACCCCGATCACCTGGCCGGCCACGGTCACCAGGCCCAGCCACCGCCGTACCGCGCGCAGCGACCATCCCGGCAGGGCCATCGACAGCGTGGCCAGGAGCAGCGCGAGCAGACTCGTGCCGAACGCCACCAGCGAGCCGTCGGCCGGCCCGACGGTCGGCTCCCGGCAGCCCCAACGCTCCATGCAGTCGTTCGTGGCGTTCCAGTAGCCGGCGAGCACGACGGTGCAGTCGACCACGACCAGGAGCACCGCGCCGAGGAACAGCGCCCAGCCCACGAGCACCGCGTGCACGTCCGACCCGGGCGCCTCGTCGGGCCCGGTCACTCGGGATCCGCCCCGAGGAGGCGGCCGAGTTGTTCCTGGCAGCGGTCGAGCCGGGCCTGGAGCAGGGTGACCTCGGCGACCAGCTGCGGGACGAGGTCGTCCTCGCCGCGCGGCACGTACGGGCTCGCGTCGGCGGCCACCGGCACGCCGGCCAGGCGCGCGTACGACCCGAACGACAACCCCACCCGCCCGACCGCGCACCCGGTACAGCTGCCGACCAGGCCGCGCCGTCCCACCACCCCGGTCCCGGCGTCGACGAGGAGTTCGGCCGGATTGCCACACCGGCACGCGCCCACCCACACCGAGGTGACCCGCTGCCGGCCGGACCGGAAGCCGCGCTCGTAGCGGATGTAGCGGCCGAGCACGTCCACCCGCAGCAGCGCCGCGTGCCGATACTCGGTGGCGCACATCAGGGCGCGCGCCTCCGCCCGGTCCGCGAGGCTGTAAAACCCGCAGTCGCAGCGCGGCGCCGGCGGGGCGTGCCGCCGCCCGTACGCGCAGTGCGCCTCGGCGTCGACCCCGTACGCCCGGCTCCGTCCGATCGACACCCCGGCGAAGGCGGCCCGATCACCGTCCACCGACAGCAGCAGCCCGGCGACCTTGTACCCCACGGGCGCGACGCCCGGCCGCTCCTCCGGCAGCCGCCGCCGGCCGATCATCGCCCGCCGGCCGCCGACGGCACCTCGGCCGGCGCCACCGGGAGGGTGCGTTCGCCGCGCTCCCGCCCGTCCCCGGACCCGGTCGCCGCCGCGCCGACCACCCCCTCGTCCCGTCGAGTCCGCTCCACGACCTCACCCGTCGCCACCGGCCTGCCGAGCTGCATGGGATTCCCCTCCCGGGATGAGCACCGCCCGTCGACACCACCGGCGACCCGCCCGACGGCACCGCTGTACACGCTTCCCAGGAATGTTCACCCGCCGCGCCGACACCCACACCCCATCACCCGATCGACACAAACCACCCCTCGGATCCGGCCAAACCAACCAACAGGTAACCGTGTCGCAAAGCTCTCCCGAACCTTGCTATCCTTGCCATGCACGCGGGGCGCAACCCCCGCGCACCACTCGTCCGGGTGGCGGAATTGGCAGACGCGCTAGCTTGAGGTGCTAGTGCCCGAAAGGGCTTGGGGGTTCAAGTCCCCCCTCGGACACCGAGGAATATCGGCGGGCATCATCGCCACCGGCTGTATACGACATGTGCGGATCGAGACTTGTCTCGGTCCGCACATGTCGTATGCCCGAGGTTCGGGGCGAGGGGCGCCGCCGGCTCGGGCGAGCCACGCGGCGACGGGGCGGGTGGTTTCGGTCAGGGGTTGACGTGGGTTGCCATTCCGTCGAGGAGGAATTCGAGGCCGACGGCGAAACTGTGGTCCCAGTCGGTGTCGGCGATGTAGTTGTGGGCGGCGACGGTCGGATAGCAGTCGCGTTGGCTTTCCAGGTATTCCTGGCCGATCCGGGTCTCCTCCGGTGAAAGTTGGAGGCTGGATTGGGTGGCGGTCGCGCCCATCACATGGTTATAGAGTGCCCAGGTCGCCGGGTTCAGTCGATTCTCGGCCAGCCCGGCACGGAGCAGTGCCGATTGCAGGAATTCCATCCAGGTCAGGAAATTCGGGCCTATCAGCGGGCGCTGTCGTGAAGGCACCGTGGCCGCCCACGGATGGCGGAGCATGGCCTGTCGCCAATCGTTGATCAGTGCCGCGATATCGTCCCGGGGGCTTGCGGCGTGCCCGGTCGGGACCGGTGCCTCACCAAAGATCGCGTCCACGGCCAGGTCGATGACGTCGTCCTTCGTCGCCACGTGCCAGTAGAGCGTGGTCGCGCCCACCTGAAGCTTTTCCGCCAGCCGACGCATCGTCAGCCGTTCCATGCCTTCTTCGTCCAACAGGGCGACGGCCGCTTGGATGATGCGGGCCCGGGTGAGGGGCGGCTCGCCGCTTTTGTTTCCGCGCGTGGGGCGCAGCCAGACATTGCCGACGCTCCGGCCGGCGTGGCTACCCGAATTCTGCTCTTTATCTACGATGACCTTCACCTCCATATTCACGTGGCCGCCTCGATAAAGGTGCGCACAACGTATCACCGCGTGCCCCGCCCGAGTCTGGCATGACCCGTGGCCGAGGCAGTTCCGATCTCCGTGCGGTTCGTCGGGTCGGGGCCGATCCGTTTCCGCTCCGCTGTCGTGCATTTCGGCGTCGGGACCCCGGTAAACGGAAGCCGGACCCCCGATTCGCGCGGGAGCGGGCGCGGGCTCGGATGCGGTGCCGGTCGGGCCCGACCGCGCACCGCCTCTCCATGGTGACGGCCCGCCACCGGCGAGGACGAACCGCCTCCCCTGCGAACGGGTGAGCCGCGCCGCCGCCGGGGCGAATCGAGATGCGGGCGCTATCACGAACTTGCTTGATTTCTAAGGGAGTTGGTCCTCCCGGGTGGCTCCGTGCAGGCTGCCGGGCGCGCGGATTCGCACCGTTACCGCGCGTCGGGCTGTAGTACGCTCGTCGACTACTAGACCATTGTTCGAGTACCTAGACCGAAGTGCGAGTTGGTTGTGACGGACATTCAGCAGGAAGCCTTCGAGTCCCCAGCGCAGTCGAACAAGCGATGGTGGACCCTCCCGGTGATCAGCCTGGCCACGTTGATGATCGTTTTGGACGCGACGATCGTGAACATCGCGCTTCCTTCGGCACAGCAGGACCTGGGTATGTCGGACGCCAACCGACACTGGGTGATCACGGCGTACGCGCTGGCCTTCGGCGGCTTACTGCTCGTGGGCGGACGCGTGTGCGGCGTACTCGGCCACCGCAGGTCGTTCGCGATCGGCCTGCTCGGCTTCGCGGTCGCCTCCACCGTCGGCGGCCTCGCCGAGAACGTGGGCACCCTGGTCGGGGCACGCGCCGCCCAGGGGCTGTTCGCCGCACTGCTCGCCCCGGCGGCGCTCTCGCTGTTGACCCTGACGTTCACCGACGCGGTCGAACGTGGCAAGGCCTTCGGCGTGTTCGCCGCGGTCGGCGCGGGCGGCGCGGCCCTCGGCGTGGTGGCCGGCGGTCTGCTCACCGAATACGCCGACTGGCGCTGGTGCCTCTACATCAACATCCCGATGTGCCTGATCGCGCTGGCCGGCACCCCGCTGATCCTGCGCGACGAACCCAGCGGCAGTCTGCGCACCATCGACGTGCCGGGCGTGCTGCTGAGCACCAGCGGTCTGGTCGCGATGGTCTACGCGTTCACCCAGGCCGAGCCGCGCGGATGGGACGACCCGCTGGTCCTGCTCCTGCTGTTCGGCGGCATCGTGCTGTTGGCCCTGTTCGTGGGTGTGCAGACGAAGTCGAAGAACCCGCTGATGCCCCTGCACATCGTCTTGCACCGGGTGCGCGGCGCGGCCTTCGTGTCGGTGTGGGTGATGTTCATCTCGATCTACGGCTTCTACCTGTTCATGAGCTACTACTCGCAGACGATTCTCGGGTATTCGCCGGTGAAGACCGGCATGTCGCTGCTCGTGAACGCGGTCAGCACGATCATCGGCTCCATGCTGATCGCCGCGAAGCTGCACAATCGGGTCGCCCCGCGATTCCTGATCGTGTTCAGCCTGCTCTCCGCCGCCGCCGGGTTGTTGATCCTCACCCAGCTCGAAGCGGACAGCTCGCACGTGTTCACGGCCTATCTGGTTCCCGCGCAGATCCTCACCGGGATCGGCCTCGGCTGCCTGCTCGCGGTGGCCACGAACCTGGCCATGGTCGACGTCGGTTGGCACGAGGCGGGCATCGCGTCCGCGGCGTACAACGCGGTCCAGCAGGTGGGCGCCGCACTCGGTACGGCCCTGTTCAACTCGATTCAGACCAGTGTCACCTCGTCCTACCTGGACGACCACGGAAACGGCAAGGCCGCGGTGAAGTCCGGGATCGTGCACGGATATTCGGTGGCGCTCTGGGTGGCCTTCGGAGTGCTCGCCGTCGGCGCCCTCGCCGTGGGGTTGATCTCCCGCGGCAAGCAGACGGCGCCGAGCGCCCAACCGGAGACGGCGGCCCCGAGCGTCGAAGTGCGTTCCTGAGAAATACCGAGAGAGCAGCGGCTGGGAAGGAGATTGGTCATGGACTGTGATCGGCCACCGGTCACCGTGGTGGACGGCTATGTGCCGCTCATCGACTTGTCTTCGAGGGACAGCGCCCGGGGGCGCGCCGCGATCGCCGACGCCATCGGCGGAGCGTGCGAGGATTCCGGGTTCTTCATAATCGTCAACCACCGTGTCCCCGCGGATCTCGTCGACCGCATGTACACGGCGACCTACGGCTTCTTCACGTTGCCGGACGATAAGAAGGACCTGGTGGCCAATCGCCCCGGCGTATCCGGCTTCCGCCGAATGGGCGGCACGACCGCGCGCAGCATCGGTCGGGAGTCGCCTCCGGACCTGTGCGAAGCCTTCTCCGCGCACACCACGGGCGAGTTGGGCGACGAGGAGCGTCGTCGGCTCGGCGACCAGTGGGCGACCTGGACGCTGGCCAACATCTGGCCGGAGGAACCGGCCGACTTCAAGCCGGTCTGGCAGGAGTACATGGCGGTGATAGGGGAGCTGTCCGCGGATCTCATGCGGCTGTTCGCCCTGGCGCTCGGGTTGGCCGAGGACTTCTTCGAGGACAAGTTCGACCACCACGGCTCGTCGGTCACGGTCAACTACTACCCGCCGCAACTGGAGCCGCCGCTGCCGGGACAGCTGCGCCGGGGCCCGCACACGGACTTCGGCGGGCTGACCGTGCTCTACCAGGAGGACGAACGCGGCGGCCTCCAGGTGCTCCAGGGCGGGACGAGGTGGCGTGACGTCCCGGCGATCCCGGGCACGTTCGTCGTCAACATCGGCGACCTGATGGCCCTGTGGACCGGCGGGCGGTGGGTGTCGACGATGCACCGGGTGGTCAACCCCGCGCGCGGGGACACCTCGTCCCGACTCACCATCCCGTTCTTCTACATGCCCAACCACGACGCGCCGATCGAGCCGATGCGTCCCTTCCGGGAGACACGCGCCATCGACCGGTACGACACGGTGACGGCCGGGCAGTGGATGTCACGAAAAATACAGAAGTTGTTCGCTACCGACGCGTAGTGCATAGGAGGGGCCTTTCCTTCCAGCGGCCGATCCGCCGATGAACCGCTCCCTCGCGGGGGTTGTTCATCGCGCGGATCGGCCATCCGTCGTTGGCTTTTCGCGAAATCGAGCGCGAAATTCGGCCGCCTCCGGATGAGTTGACAGATTCCGCCGCCGGGCATGGCCGGCGCCGGCGACCCCGCCTAGTGTCAAAGCGTGGCGCCGGTCGCGGCCGAGAGTTCGGGAATGCCGGCGGTGAAACATCCCGGAAACGTCGGGGATTCACGGCGTCGGAGTCATCGAAGTTCGAGCGTCGGAGAGTCCGAGCGTCAGAGCATCGCCAGAGCATCAGAGAGTCAGAGCATCAGAGAGTCAGAGAGTCAGAGAGGAAGTATCCCGTGGGTAGTGACGAGTCGACCGTCACCGTGGCCGACGGTTTCGTGCCGGTCATCGACCTTTCGTCCAGGGACACGGCTCGCGGGCGGGCAGCCATCGCCAAGGCGATCGGCAATGCGTGTTCGAGTTCCGGATTCTTCATCATCGTGGGTCACGGGGTGCCCCGAGAACTCATCGACCGCATGTTCGACCGAACCAATTCCTTCTTCAAACTCCCGGAGGAGGAGAAGGACCTCATCGCGAACCGCCCCGGGGTATCCGGATATCGCCGCGCCGGCGGCACCCTCGCCCGGAGCCTGGATCTGCAGACGCCGCCGGACCTGTGCGAGACCTTCGCCGCGCATGTCACCGGCGAGTTGAGCGACCAGGAACGCGGGCAACTCGGCGACGAGTGGGCGAGTTGGACGCACAAGAACATCTGGCCGGAGAACCCGCCGGACTTCCGGTCCACCTGGCAGGAATACATGCGGGTGGTCGGGGATCTGTGCGCGGATCTCATGCGACTGATGGCCCTGGCCCTGGAATTGGACGAGGACTTCTTCGAGGACAAGCACGACCACCACGGTTCGTCGGTCGCGGTCAACTACTACCCGCCGCAAATCGAGCCGCCGCTGCCGGGACAATTGCGCCGGGGTCCGCACACCGACTTCGGCAGCGTCACCGTCCTGCACATGGAGGACGACCGCAAGGGACTCCAAGTGCTCCAGGGCACCGAATGGCGCGATGTCTCCGCCATTCCGGGGAGTTTCGTGGTGAACCTCGGCGACCTGATGGCCCTGTGGACCGGTGGCCGCTGGGTTTCGACGATGCACCGGGTCGTCAATCCGGAGCGCGGGGACACCACTTCCCGCTTGACCATGCCGTATTTCTACCTGCCCAACTACGACGCCTCGATCGAGCCCATGCAGCCGTTCTCCGAATCGTCCGCGGTGGATCGTTTCGACACCGTGACGGTGAGCGAATGGGTGTCCCGGAAGGTCCAGAAGATTTTCTCCTGATGCCCTCCGCGCCATGGAGGTCGCAAGCCCGACTCCGGTCGGTTCACCGTGCTGTTTTCCAGAACCGTGCTGTTCCCCAGAAAGGTCAGGGATGATGCAGAAGACCGTCCACCTCGACAGGATCAGCGAGCAGTACCAGGCCTCGAGCACCCAGTACGACAGCGTGAAGAACCTTCCCTACGCCTTCGTCGAACGGGAGACACTGCTCGGGGGCCTTCCCGATCTGACCGGGAAGTCGGTGCTGGACGTGGCCTGTGGCACCGGCTACTACTCGCGCCTGTTCAAGCGTCTGGGCGCCGAGCACGTAGTCGGTGTGGACATCGAGAAGAGCATGATCGACTGCGCCCGGGAGGTCGAGGAGAAGGACCCGCTGGGCATCACGTTCGACGTCTGGGACGCCGCGCGGCTGCCCGTGCTCGGTGAGTTCGACGTCGTCGCGCCGATCTGGGCGTTCGTGCACGCCAAGGACGTCGAGGAGTACTACGAGATGGTTCTGCGCTGCACCCGGAACCTCAAGTCCGGCGGCACCATGGTGGCGCTGTGCTCCAACCCGGACATCGACATCGAGAAGATGTCGGTCTACCCGCGCTACGGCCTGTCCATCACCCCGAAGGAAAAGCACGGGGACCTCCAGGTCATCCACATCCAAATGGATGTCGAACCGCCGGTCGGTTTCGACGGGTTCTTCTGGCCCGCCGGTATCACCGAGGAGGCCATGGCCCGGGCCGGGCTGGTCGACATCCGGCGCCGGCCGAATCTGGCCCCGGGACACGTCGCGGGCGTATCGACGAAGGGCTACTGGGCGGACTTCGTGGCGAACCCGCCGTTCGGTCTCTTCACGGCCACCAAGCCGTAGTCCGCCGGCAGCAGCCGGAAATCCACAAAATTCGGAGCCGCGTTCACCCCGCCGAGATGGGAAAAAGCCTATGAAGATCGCTGTATTCGGAGCGAATAGTTCGACCGGACGGCGCCTCTCCGAACTGGCGATCGCCGATGGTCACGAGCTGACCGCCGTCGTCCGCCGGCCCGACAGTTTTCCGCTGAGCGACCCACTGCTGCGGACGGTCGGCGCGGACGTATTCGACAAGGACGCGGTCGAGCAGGCGGTGATCGGGCAGGACGCGATCATTTCCATCCTGGGAATACCCTATGGGCGGGAGCCCGTCACGGTGCTTTCCCGGGGGCTCACCAATATCACCGACGCGATGTCCGCGCACGGCGTCAAGCGGTTGGCCTGTGTGAGTTCTCGACTGCTTGCGGTCAGCTCTCCCCCCTCGGCCGGGGAAAAGCCGCTCCAGGAGTCCTTCCTCTATCGGCGCATGATCTACCCGACGCTGACCAGGATCGGTCGCACGCTCTACGCGGACATGCTTCGCATGGAGCAGATCGTGCGCGCGACCGACCTGGACTGGACGATCATCCGGCCGTCGGCGCTCTACAACACGGACACGCTCACCGAATACCACTTCGCCGCACCGGAGACGCCGGGTCTGTATACCTCGCGCATCGATCTGGCGCATTCCCTCCTGCGCGAGGTGACCGAGAACGAGCATGTCCGAACGGTCACCGCGGTGTTCACCACGAAGGGTGTCCCGACCTTTCGTGACGTGCTCGTGAAGGAAGTTATGCGGATCGGGTCCTGGGGCAGCAAGTAGCCACGGGAGCAGGCCCGTAGACGGGAGATGACGGCACCATCCGAAATGGATGGTGCCGTCATCTACCTATATGTGACATCGTCTCCGAAAATCACCCCCGGATCCCAAAGTGTCTCCGAGCGGGCCGCGTTGCGTCCGCAGTGGCAGGCTTCCGTCTCATATGGGGTCACCTGTCCGGTGGTGCGCCCGCCCGTCGTGGTGGGTGATGCGCTGTCGGGGCGGTTGGTGTCGGATCGTCTGTGGGAGTTGGTGGTTCCGTTGTTGCCGGGTTTCGGGGTGCGGCGGCAGGGGGGTGGTCGGGCGCCGGTGGAGGAGCGTGCGGTGTTCACGGCGGTGGTGTTCGTGCTGACCAGCGGGTGTGCGTGGCGGCAGTTGCCGGCGTGTTTCGGGGTGGCGTCGCCGACGGCGCATCGTCGGTTCACGGTGTGGACGAACGCGGGGGTGTGGCCGCGGCTGCGGCGGGCGGTGCTCGACCACCCGCATGCGCGCGAGGGAATCGCGCGGCGCCAGGCGGCCGTTCCGGTCGCCGGCCGGACCGGGGCACGCGGATCCGGACCGGCGGGATCCGGCCGTTCATCTCAGAGCGAGAATGAGCCGGCGGCCCCCTCGACACCCCCTCGCCGGCCCCGCTGGGTGACGTTCGGGAAGCGCGCCGTCGGCCTCGGTGGAACGCTCCGGCCTGCCGCGTACCAACCCTCGATCAGCCGACTTCCGTGCAGGTCAGGAGGGTTGGCGGAGCCCGGGAGAATGGGCGCGGGCCCCACCCGGACAGCCCTCTGCGGCGGGTCCCGGCACCTGCGGCACAGGCCGGGCCACCCGCTCTTCGCGACTCTCCGCAGGGGACGCGGTCCCCCGCCGGCCCCCGGCCCGCCGGCCGAACCATATAAGACACGGAAGCACGCTGTGGCGTTTTGATGCCACAGATGTGACAATCTTGATCCATATCATGGCGGCATCCGGCCGCACACTCAAAGGAGCGTTTCAAGGGGGAGATGCACCGATGGGGAAAGACTCTCGACTCGCAATATCTCTGGAAATCCTGCAATGGACTCCGGAGCGTTTGGCCCGAGAAATCAATCGACGGTACGGGGATGGCACCGTCAGTCTCAAGGCGCCGTACGGTTGGATCAAGGGAGCATATCCGCGGGGGCGGGTACCCGGCTTCGTGGCAACCATTTTATCGGAGAGTCTCGGCCGAGTGGTCGAAATCCGCCATATCTGGCCGCAGCGTTTTCCCGAGGCGGAATCGACGGGAAACGACAGCGACCTCCGCCTGAGCCCACCGTGGTCCGAGGAGCACGTCGACCGCATCCTCCGTCCGCTCGTCGAGCAGGACGACGAGGAACAACTGCAGGCGCCCTTCCTGGTGCCCGGCTCGGGCCTGGTCCTGCTCGCCGTGGACTGGCTGACCGCCGAGAGCAGACCGGCTTCCGCCCGGACGGAGGGCGCCGAGCTGGATCCCGAGATGATCGACATGCTCTTCGGCCGGATCGCCCGGCTGCGCCGCCTCGGCGACGCGCAGAACTGCGCCCTCGTGCTGAACTGGGTGGTGCACGAGCTGCGTTGGGCCCGACACCTGACCACAAACGCGTCCTTCGACGCACCGACCGCCAGGCGGCTGTACGGGGCCATCGCCGAACTGGCCCAACTCGCGGGGTGGTTGGCCGCGGATCACGGCAAGCGGGCGCAGGGCCAGCAATACCTGCTGGCCGGCCTGCGTGCGTCCAGCCTCGCGGGCGACCCGAACCTGGGCGCGTACATCCTGTCCTGTCTGAGCTACCACCTGATGCGCGGCGGCAACGGCCTGGACGCGCTGCGGCTGATCCGGCTCGCCGACGCCGGTGCGGATGCCTCGGCGCCGACCGTGCTGCGCTCGTTGTTGGCCTCGCACGAGGCGCGCGCGCACGCCCAGTTGGGCGACGAGGCGGCCTGTAGACGGTTGTCGGCGAAGGCCGCCGCGCTGTTCGACGCGTCCGGGGCGGAAACGGATCCGCCGTGGGCCGTCGGACCCAAGCGACTCCTGGCCGCCGGCGCGGGGCGCGCGCAGTTGGCCCAACGACGGAGCAAGGCGCCCTACGTGTATCCCTCACAAAAGCGCGTCTCGGCCTGACCCGTGCGCTCGGCGGCTCCCCGGCCCGCCGGCGCCGGGCACGGCCGCGGCCGAGGACGGATCGGCCGACGTCACACGGTTCACAGGGTCTTCGGCGACTCCTTCGTGCCCGTGCTTCGCGGGGACGCGAGCGGGCCGGCGGCCGGATTCCGGGGCGACCGGGGCGGCGTGACCGGTTGCGGGTCCTCGGCCGGTTCGAGCCACCCGCCGAGGGTGTACGTACCGGCACTTCGTGCGGACGCGGGTGAGCCGGCGGCCGCGCTTCGGGGCGACCGGGACGGTGTCCTCGGGTTCGGCGTCTCGGTCGGGTCCAGCCGGCCGCCGAGGGTGTAGGCCGAGTTTTCCGCGGGGTCCTGGATCGCCGGAGTGACGGACGGCGAGCCGGCGAACTCCCGGGTGCCGTGCAGCCAGGCGACGAAGTCGTACAACTCGGCCGGCGACATCGCGGACAGCGTCTTGTTGCGGGCCTCGGCCGCCGCGTCCTCGGCGTGCCACAGCGCGATGCTGTCCCGGGCCAGCCGATGCACCCGCGCGGTGCGCTCGCGGCGGACGGCGTTGTATCGGCCCAGGCGGGCCGCGAACCACCCCGCGGGGCAGTCCAACAGGTCGCCCAGGACCACAGCGTCCTCGAGGGCCATACAGGCGCCCTGGGCCGCGTAGTGGAGCATCGGGTGGGCCGCGTCGCCGAGCAGGGCGACCCGTCCGTCCGTCCAACCGTCCACGGGTTCCCGGTCGACCAGTACCCACGCCTTCCAGTCGGCGCCCAGTTCGAGCAGCCGCCGTGCGCTCTCGCAGAGCGCGCCGAACTCGCCGAGCACCTCGGACGCCGGCACCGAAACCCCCGAGAAGGTCTCGGCGGGCGCGTTCTCCGCGCTGGGCGCCAGATTGAGAAAGCGGCCGCCGGCGATCGGACAGTGCACGAAGTGCCGCCCCGGCCCGGCCCACCACGTCACCGACATGTGCCGCAGTTCGGTCGGCACCCGCTCCATCGGCACGATCGAGCGGTACACGGTGATGCCGGCGTCGCGCGGCGCGCCGTCGCCGACCAACTGCGCGCGGATCGCGGAGTGCAGCCCGTCGGCGCCGATCAGCGCATCGGCGCCCAGGCTCGCCCCGTCGGCGAGCAACACCCGTACCGCGTCCGCCTCGTGCGCGTAGCCGACCACCGGGTGCGAGGCCCGCAGTTCGATCCCCGCGCGGCTTCGGCAGGCGTCGAGCAGCAGCCGGTACAACTCGCCCCGGTGCACCACCACGTAGGCGTTGCGGAAGCGGTCGCGGTAGCGCCGATCCAGCGGCATGGCCACCACGTGTTCCCCGGTGACCCCGTCCATGAAGCGCAGTTCGCCCACGGGGACGGCGATCCGGCCGACCGCTTCGGCCAGACCGAGGCGGTCGAGCGCGTGCATCCCGTTGGGGGCGAGCTGGATGCCGGCGCCCAACTCGACGAATTCGGGGCTGCGTTCGCACACCACGACGTCGTGGCCGCGGGCGGCCAGGGCGAGCGCCGAGGCGAGGCCGCCGATGCCGCCGCCGGCGACGGCGATGGTACTCACGCCGGTTCCCCGACCTGCGACCCGCCGGAGGCGCCGTCGAGCAGTCGGATCAGCTCCAGGCGCTTGATCTTGGTGGTGGCCGTCTGCGGCAGGTCTGCCCTGCGCCACTGCGTCGGCTCGGCCATCGGGGGCAGATCGACCACCGCGGCCCGCCAGGCGGCGTGGTCCAACGGCCGGTCGTCCTTGGTGCACACCACCGGTCGGGGCGGGCCCTGCGGCATCGGCACGATGACCACCTCGGCCAACTCGTCGAGCCGGGTGAACAGTCGGTCCTCCACGTCCAGCGTGCTGCCGAAGCCGGGGATCTCGTCCACCTCCCGGTCCATCAGGTGCAGACAACCCCACCGGGTGCGGTAGCCGAGGTCGCCCATCCGCCACCACTCCCGGTCGGCCTGCTTGTGGAACCGCTCCTGCTCGCCCAGGTAGGTGCGGATACGACCGTCGCTGCTGATCTCGATGAACCCGGGCGAGGTCGGCGAGGGCGGATTGCCGTCCCGGCTGATCACCCGCACCCCCGTCATCCCGGGGAAGGGGATGCCCACGCACCGTCCGTCGGCTTCCGGCGAGCGGTTGCGGCCGTAGGAGCGCGCCACGCTCGGGCCGACCTCGCTCTGTCCGTAGATCTGCCCGAACCTCGGCGCGCGGCGCCGGGACGCGCCGATCAGGGTGCGCACCGTGCGCGGGTGCAGCGCGTCGAAGGTGCTGCTGAAGAACTTGACGTTGGACAGCGGCGCGCGCGGGTCGTCCGCGAGCGGTTCCCAGCTGAGGTAGGTGTTCGGGTGCGCCTCCAGTACGGCCGGCCGCCAGCGCGCGAACAAGGCCGCGGCGTGCTCGGGGTCCGGATTCGCCAGCACCGCCACCGGGAAGCCGCGAAGCAGCGAGATGGCCAGCGCGGTGAACAGCCTCGAGTGCACGAACGAGACGTGCATGGCCACCGTTTCGCGCCGGCGCATCAGCGTCGTCGCCAGCGCCTGCGGCCGGTAGCGGGCCTCCAGGCTGTAGCCGGTGTGCACGGCCAGCTTCGGGATTCCGGTGGTGCCCGAGGTGTGCGTCACCAGCGTCGGGTGCTCCGGCGGCATCCACAGCGCCGGGACGTGCGGGGCCGCGGCCGGCTCGGCCAGGCTCGTCGCGCGCGGGTGTTCGCCCGCGGCCAGCAGGACCCGGTCGGCGTGGGTGAACACCGAGTCGGGGAGCGCGGATTCGAGCTTGGCGACGTCGGTGATCAGCACCGGCCGCTCGACCCGGTCGAGCAGCGCGGTCACCGTCTCGCCGTCCAGGTACGGGGACAGCAGCACCGGCACGGCACCGATCCGCGCGGCCGCGACGGCCAGCAGGGTGATGTCGAACGCGTTGCTCTTGTACACCACCACGTGGTCGCCGGGCCGTACCCGCGCGCGCCACAACCGGGTGCCGAGGTCGCTCACCAGTTCGGCGGCGTCCGCGATCGTCATGCTGCGGCCGCGTTCCGGGGCGATGTCCAAGTCGTGGTCGAGCATCAGGACGTTCGACGGGTACTTGGCGGCGGCCCGGTCGAACAGCGTGCCCAGGCGTATGCCGCGATTACCTATGCGCTGCAGAAGCATGTGTCATTCTCGATTCACCTGTGTCATTTCGGCGTCGGCCGGTCGAGGTGCGCTCAGTCGGCCTCGATGACCTTTTTGAGCCGCGCCACGGTGGCCGCCATGTCCTTTTCGAGCTTCGCTCCCCATTCGGCGAAGAATCTCTTCTTCTCGTCCTCGGTCATCTCGGCGGTGATGCCCCGGATTCCCTCCGTGGCGGTGCCCATCCGGAAGGTGTGCACGAGTGTGGATCCGCCCGGGGCCGGGGCGATGTCGAATCCCCAGACGCTGTCCTGGGCCCGTCCGTCGTTGGTCCGCATCGCCCAGCGGAAGCGGCGCCCGGGTTCGGCGGCCACCACCTCGGCGTGCGTGTGCCAGACGCCGCGGACCACCGGAGCCCACGAAACCACGTCCGTACGACGGAAGTTCTCGCCGCGGAAGACCGAACCGACCGCCCCCGGCGCGCCCTCGACCCATTCCCCGCCGGTGCACTCCTCGCTCCACTCGCGGCAGCGCGGCAGGTCGCTGAGCACGGCGTAGACGGCCGCCGGTGATTTCCCCACGCGCGTTTCGAAATCGACCTCGAACAGGGGGGTGGTAACGCTGCTTTCACTCATGGATGAAATCATCCCGGGCGCCGACCACCCGGTACAACGAAACGGTGGTCGGATTCGTCAGGTGTCGCGGGACGTGGTCAATCCGCGCCGCGTGGCCCGTCCCATTCGACGAGTGCCAGACCGACGGCCATACCCCCGCCGAAACCGGCGAGCAGTACCGAATCGCCGGCTCGGAGGCGGTCGGCGGCGGCATCCAGGGAAATGGGTATGGACGCCGCGCCGGTATTTCCGAAACGTTCCACGGTGGTGTGCGTACGCTCGATCGGGAAGCCGAGGTCGTCGGCGAGGGCCTCGATCATCCGGCCGTTGGCCTGGTGCGGTACGAAGTGCGGCGGCCGCGCGGGGTTCGGCGCGTGCTCCGCCAGGAACGCGCGGATCAGCGGGCCGACCTGCTCGGCCACGAAGTCGCGCACCGCCCGACCGTCCATCCGGAAGTAGTGCAGTCCCTGGTCGAGGGACGCCGGCGAGGCCGGGATCCGGGAGCCGCCCGCGGGCACCCGGATCAACTGACGCTCCGCCGGATAGGTGGCCAGTCGGGTGGCCAGCACCCCGCGACCGGCGCCGGGGCCGAGCACCACCGCGCCCGCGCCGTCGCCGAACAGCACCGCGGTGCGGTGATCGCTCGGGTCGAGGGTGCGCGAGTAGATGTCGGCGCCGATCACCACGGCGTGGCCGCCGGTGCCCCGGATCATCCGCTCCGCGGTGGTGAGCGCGAAGACGAAGCCGCTGCACACGGCGTTGAGGTCGAACGCGGGGGTGCCCGCGGGGACGTCGAGTTCGGCCGCGACGGCGGCGGCGGTGGGGGGTTGCGGCGAGTCCGGCGTGGACGTCGCCACGATCACGAGCGAGACCTGTTCGGCCCGGACGCCGGCATTGCCGAGGGCGGCTCGCGCGGCCATCACCGCCAGGTCCGAGGTGGCTTCGTCGGCCTTGGCCCAACGGCGCTCGCGGATCCCGGTCTTGCGGGTGATCCACTCGTCGGTCACTCCGGCCGGTGTGCCGACGTCGGTATTGGTCACCACGTCGCCGGGGAGGTAGGAGCCGGTACCGAGGATCCCGACCGCGTCCCCACCCGGTGCTCCGACTGCGTGCGTAGTCATATTCACCCATCTCGTGTCGGCGCGGAACAGCAATCCGGGCCGACGACCCGATCGACGCCCGGTGCGGCTGCTCTGCCCGGAAAGATTGGCAGCGGTGTCGCGGGATTTCCAGACAATGCATCGGGAACTGTCATCTCGGTCGGCGGCGCGGATACCGACCGGTCCGCAGAAGGTGACAGACTTCCCGCCGGCACATCGACACTCCCCGATGCCGAACGTAGGGTCGAGTATTGCTGTGCCGGACCGTCTGGACGAAGGAAATTCATGCGGACAAGCGCTTCCGTGGCCGTGGGCACGCCTTGGTCGAACGCCATCGACGTACATCACCACATCGTTCCCGAATTCTATGTCGAGGAACTGCGGAGACTCGGGTTCGCATCGACGTTGCCCGGCGTCGACAAACCGGCGTGGAAAATCGAAACCAGCCTGGACATGATGGACCGGCAGGGAATCCGGGCGGCCGTGGTCAACATCTGGCCGGGGGTGCCGGCGGTGGACGCGGACACCGGGGCCCATCTGGCCCGGTGGATCAACGAGTTCATGGCCGAGCTGGTGTCCCGGCATCCGGGTCGACTGGGCGCGTTCGCGGTGTTGCCGCTGCCGCACGTGGACGCGGCCCTGGCCGAGTTGGAGTACTGCCAGGACGTGCTCGGCCTCGACGGCGTCGGGTTGATCACCAACTACAACGGGGTCTACCTCGGCGACCCGTCGCTCGACGAGTTCCTGGCCGAGGCGGCACGCCGCCGGGTGCCGATGTTCGTGCACCCGACGGTGCCCCCGTCCACCGGCCAGCCCGCCTTCGGACTCCCGGCCTCGCTCTGCGAGTTCCCGTTCGAGACGGTCCGGCTGACCGCGCAGCTCCTGTACAACCGCACGCTGGAGCGGCACCCCGGCCTGCGGCTGATCCTGTCCCACGGCGGCGGTGGCATGGCGTACTTCGCCGGACGCCTGGCGCTCGGGCCGCTGATCGTCTCCGACCTCGCCGAGCGGCTCCCGGAGGATCCGATCGGTTACCTGCAAAGGCTCTACTCGGACACCGCGATGATCGGCGATCCGCACGCGTTCGCCTCGGTGCGCTCGTTCGCCCGGCCGGACCGGATCCTGGTCGGCTCCGATTTCCCGTTCATGCCGGAATCGTTCAGCGCGGAGAACGGCCGATTCATCGTCGAGCACGGGGCGTTCTCGCCGGACGAGCTGACCCGCATCCAGTTGGGCAATGCGGCCGAACTCTTCCCGCGATTCGCGGACCACTCGGAATCTGAAAGGGGATCGCTGACGTGATCGACGACGCCATGGTATCCGCATACCTGGATCGCATCGCCGCGGAACGGCCGGAGCGGGCCGACCTGGAGTCGCTGCGCGAGTTGAACCGGAGGCATTTGTTCGCGGTTCCCTTCGAGAATTTGAGCTATCACCTCGGTGAAGACATCCTGATGGACGAAAGGGTGGTCGCGAAGGTCGTCCACGAGCGTCGGGGCGGTGGTTGCTACGAAGTGAATCCGGCACTTTCCTTCCTGTTGCAAAGCCTCGGCTATGAGGTTTCGATAATGCCGGGTCGGGTGTGGATCAAGGGCAATCTCACCGCCCCGCTGTGCCATCTCGCGCTCAAGGTCCGGATCGACGGCGGGGAATGGCTCGTCGACGTCGGCTTCGGTCGCAACAGCAGGTACCCGCTGTCCCTGGACACCGACGCGGTCCAGGAGGACCCGAACGGGGCGTTCCGGATCGAGCGGGCCGACGACGGCGGCATCGACGTCGTGGCGAACGACACGGCGCTGTACCGGGTCTACGACGTGCCGTGCGAGCTGTCCGACTTCGCGCCCACGCTGTGGTGGTATCGCACCGCGCCCGACTCGCCGTTCCTGCAGAACCTGTTCTGCTCGCTGCCGACCGAGACCGGCCGGGTCACCCTCAAGGAGGACCGGTTCAGCCGGGTCGAGGGCGACCGACGGGAGAGCGTGACGATCACCGACGAGCAGGAGTTGTTGACCGCGTACGACAAGTGGTTCGGCATCAAGCTCGACCGACTGCCGGTCAAGGTGATCACCGACGGCACGGTGCAGATCGCATTCGACTAGCGACACGGATCGGAATGTGGTGCGGGGCCCGGGCGAGCACGTCGGCGCGCGGGCCCCTCGTCGTGTCCGTGCGGTGCTCAGGCGTCTCGTGTGCGCCGGGCGGTGGCGGCCAGGGCGATCGCCTCGCCCCACTCGATCTCGTCGCGGGAGTCCGGGTGGTCGAGCACCGCCCGCCGCAGCCGCGGCCACACCCCCGCGTTCGTCCACACCGTGAACCGACGATGCGCCGTCGGCGACGCCACCCCGAAACACGCCGGCAACTGCCGCCACGCACACCCGCTGGTCAGCACGAACACCACCGCCGTGAACACCGCACGCTCCTCCACCGGCGCCCGACCACCCCCCTGCCGCCGCACCCCGAAACCCGGCAACAACGGAACCACCAACTCCCACAGACGATCCGACACCAACCGCCCCGACAGCGCATCACCCACCATGACGCGCAGCATGCCATGACACGCGTCCCCGGATGTGGGCAACTCCCTTACTCTCGGGCCCCGTTCACGCTTCGTACCCACGTGTGGACGCAGCGGTCGGGAGGACCGTCGAACGCCGGACACGACATCGTCCCGAAGCCCGCACGAAGCGGACTCCGGGACGATGTCGAGTGCCGTCCCCCGTCAGGTCGCCGCGCTCACCGCGACCACCTCGAACGGGGTGCCCTGCTCGTCGGCGACCAGGACGCTCGGGCCGCGTGAAGTGTCGTAGGGGCCGGTCAGGACGGAACCACCCGACGCGGTCACCTTCGCCACCGCCGTCGCCAACTCGGCGACCCCGAAGGTGACCAGCCAGTGCGACACCGCTCCCGCACCCGCCCGGGCGAGGCCGGCCACGGGACGGCCGTCGAGCCGCAGCACGACGCCCGCCGCCGCGTCCGGGCCGCCACCGTCCGGTCCGCCCGACCCGGACGGCTCCGGCGTGACGGTGTAGCCGAACACCTCGACATAGAACGCCTGCGCCGCGCCGAAGTCCCGGGTCAGGCACCGGTGCCATACCGCCGCGCCGGGTACGTCCGCGACCTCGGCGCCGAAGTACTCGTCCGCCTGCCAGATCCCGAACACCGCCCCGCCCGGGTCGGCCGCCACCGCGAACCTGCCGTGCGTGCCGACGTCGGTCGGCGCGACCGTCAGCGTCCCGCCCGCCCGGACGATCCGTTCCGCCACCGCGTCGGCGCTCTCGACCGCGATGCAGACGAGCCACGCCGACGGCGCGTTCGCCGGCTCCCCGAACCGGGGACCGATGTCGGCGACCGTGCGACCGTCCAGACTCGCCGTCAGGTAATGGTCGTACTCCTCGCCCCGGTCCAGGAAGTCCCACCCGAACAGGGCTCCGTAGAACGCGCTCGTGTGTTTGGGATCACCGACCCGGACCTCCACCCAGCAGGGCGTACCCTCCGGCCACGCGGTGTCGCGAAATGTCATGCGGGTTCCTCGGTTCGTTCGTGTCGCCGGAAGGCGCGCGTCGCCGGATCGTGCTCGCCTCAGATGTCGAGGCCGAATTTGCGCAGCCGCTCCTCGCTCACCAGGGTGATTCCCGGCTCCGGCTCGAGCCCGCGCTTGAGCGCGCCCGCGACCTGGAGGGTGCGCAGCGTCTGGTACTCGATCGCGCCGAGGTTGTCGTCGGTGACACTGTTCGCCTCGTGCCGCGAGATGGTGCCGGTGCCGTACGGCGCGCCGTTGCCGGGCTGGTGCAGCACCGCCGCGGCCGAACCGTTGGAGACGATCACCGAACCCCAGTGGCAGAACGCGTTGTGCAGCGCCAGGATCGTCGCCTGTTGGCCGGCGTGCGGCATCGACCCGGAGGCGAACGCCGAGACCGCCTTGTTCATCAACTTGCCCGGAATGGCCACCGGTCCGGTGTGGTCGAAGAAGTTCAGGATCTGCGGCGCGGGCAGTCCGTAGTGGACCGGCGTGCCGATCATGATCGCGTCGGCCCACACCAGGTCGTCCAGGCCCGCCTCCGGGATGTCCGCCGTGGCGGTCGCCAGATCCTGATACGCCTGCTTGTCCAGGATCATCGGATCGGGCAACTCGGCCACCTTGCGCACGCGCACCTCGGCGCCCGCGGCCCGAGCCGTCTGCGCGGCCTTTTCGACGAGCTGGTAAATGTTACCGCTGCGCGAATGGAAGATGATGGAGATGTTGGTCAAGGGGTACGCTCCCGGTGAGCCGATATCGTCTCGGCGTATGCAGATATCGTCGACATCATGCCGGGCCGACAAAAGATCGGCCCAGCCATGGTTTCGGGATCTGTCAGGTCCGTCGCGGCAAGCCGGGGCGGGAAAAACCGAGGTGACAGACATGCCCCTCGATTCTGTCCGACTCGACCGCCCGATGCTGTACTCGAACCATGTCTGCCATTCGAAACGACGTACGCCTTCCCGCCGAGCCGGCCGAGCTCCTGCACACCTTCGTGGGCGCCTTCAACGACCGGAACCTCGAACTGCTCCAGGAGCTTTTCGAACCGGAGGGCATGCACGTGCGCGAGCCGGGGGTCACCACACAGGGCGCGCAGCGGCGGGCCGCGCTGCCGACGGTGCTGCGCCATCGCGTCCCGATCGCCGTCTCGCTGCGCAACGTCTACGTGGTCGGCGACATCGCCCTGGTGATCAACGACTACGTACACGACGGGGTCGGCCCGGACGGTGTCCACGTGCACATCGAGGGCACCGCGACCGATGTCGCCCGGCGGGGGGCCGACGGCTGTTGGCGGTACGTGATCTCCAACCCCTCGGGCACGAGCTGAACGATCCCGGGCGGCCCCGGCCGGGTTTCGAATTCATTTCCCGGTACGCGCCTTCGCCCCGTTTTCGGCCCGGGATTTCGGCCTCATACCGGCACCCTCGCAGACGGTAAATCCTCGGTCAAGCCGATTTTCGCGAATCCGTCGGATGGCCGGCCAGCTGACAGACTCGCATCGACCTGACGAACCGGAACCCCCGCCCTTGGCGCGCTCGGACAAAAGAGCGAGGGTGGGGGCGTGTTCTCTTCAGTCGTTTCGGATCACCGTCCAAGTAAATTCCGAGACCGGACGGCCGCGCCGAATAGCCGCGGCCGTCCGGGTGGGCATTCAATCGCTGGAGCCGGCATTGACCAGTGACCTGCTGCCGATTCCGCGGCACCCGGCCGCGCAACAGCCGGACTGGGAGGACGACGCCCAGATCCACAGTGTTCGACAAACGTTGGCGGGACGCCCCGCCCTGGTCGGCGAAACCGACGTGCGTACGCTGCGCCGCGGCCTCGCGCAGGTGAGCGCCGGCGCGGCGGAGTTGATCCAGGCCGGCGACTGCGCCGAGGATCCCGGCGAGTGCGGCGAGGCCGATGTCGCCCGCCGAATCGCCGTCCTCGACCTGCTCGCCGGCGCGATGGAACGGCTCGGCCGGCGCCCGGTCGTGCGCGTAGGACGCATCGCGGGCCAGTTCGCCAAGCCCCGATCCCGGCCGACCGAGTATGTCGGCGGCGTCGAACTGCCGGTCTACCGAGGTCACTTGATCAACGGCCCGAAACCGGTGGCGGAGGAGCGGCGGCCCGATCCGCTGCGCCTGGTCACCGGTTATCTGGCCGCTTCCGAGATCATGGGACACCTGGACCGGCACCGGGCCGCCCACCCGAGGGTGCCGGTGTGGACCAGCCACGAGGCGCTGGTCCTCGACTACGAACTGCCCCTGGTGCGCCGGACCGAGTCCGGCGACCTGCTGCTGACCTCGACGCACTGGCCGTGGATCGGGGAGCGCACCCGCCAGGTCGACGGCGCGCACGTGGCGCTGCTCGCGAAGGTGGTCAACCCGGTCGCGGTCAAGGTCGGCCCGGACATCGACCCGGCCGAACTGACCGAACTGTGCCTGCGGTTGGACCCGGACCGGGTGCCGGGCCGACTCACCCTGATCATCCGGATGGGCGCGGACACCATCGCCGAGCGACTGCCCGCCCTGGTCCGCGCGGTGCGCTCGGCCGGGCATCCGGTGGTGTGGCTGAACGACCCGATGCACGGCAACACCGTGGTGACCGACCGCGGTTACAAGACGCGCTACGTGCGCACGCTCCGCCGCGAGGTCGCCGCGTTTCGGGCGGTGCTCGCCGAGGCCGGCGAACACCCGGGCGGCGTGCACCTGGAGACCACCCCGGACCAGGTCACCGAGTGCGTGTTCGACACGTGGGAGGCCGACCGGGTGGGCGAGGTCTACACCAGCTTCTGCGATCCGCGCCTGACGGCGGAGCAGGCACTGCTCGTCCTGGCCGCCTGGGACGCCGAGGTCGCGCCCGACGCGTGGACGGCGGCCGAGGCCGGGTCGGGCCCGGCACACCAAGCGACAGGAGGGCAATCGACATGACGAACGAGGTCGCGGTGGTCACCGGCGCCGCCGGGGGGATCGGCGGCACGGTCGTGCGCGCGCTCGCCGAGCGCGGCACGGCGGTGGCGGCGGTGGACCGGGACGCGGACCGGCTGCGCAAGTACGTCGCGGAACTGGTCGCCGCGGGCCTGCCCGTGACCGCCTTCCCCACCGACGTCACCGACGCGGACGAGGTCGAGGCCACCGTGGCGGCGGTCGAGGCGCAGCTGGGCCCGGTGCGGTTCCTGGTCAACGCGGCCGGCGTGTTGCGCCTCGGCCCGGTCCGCGAGATGTCCGACCGCGACTGGGCGGACATGTTCGCGGTCAACGTCGGCGGGGTGTTCCACATGTCCCGCGCCGTGGTCGACCGGATGGCGCCGCGCGGCGAGGGGGCGCTGGTCACGGTGTCCTCGAACGGCGGCAGCACCCCGCGCGCGAAGATGGCCGGCTACGCCGCCTCCAAGGCCGCGGCCACGATGTTCACCAAGTCGCTCGGCCTGGAGGTGGCCCGGTACGGCATCCGCTGCAACGTGGTCGCGCCCGGGTCGACCGACACGCCGATGTTGTGGTCGATGTGGCACGACGACAGCGGACGCAGGCACACGTTGGAGGGCGACCCCGACGCATTTCGCGTCGGCATCCCGCTGGGCAAACTCGCCCGGCCCGAGGACGTCGCCGCCGCGGTGCTGTTCCTGCTGTCCGACCAGGCCGGGCACATCACGCTGCACGAGCTCACGGTCGACGGTGGCGCCACGCTCGGCGCCTGAGAGGATAGCGATCATGCCCGGTATCCCGGACATTGCCCCATATCCGCTGCCCGGCGAGAGCGATCTGCCGGCCAACACCGCCCGATGGACGGTGGATCCGGACCGCGCGGTCCTGCTCGTGCACGACATGCAGCGCTACTTCGTGCGCCCGTTCGCCGCCGCCCAGCGCCGCGAACTGATCGACAACATCGTGCTGTTGCGCGAACGCTGCGCCCACCTCGGGATGCCCGTCGCGTTCACCGCCCAGCCGGGATCCATGACCGCCGAACAGCGCGGCCTGCTCCTGGACTTCTGGGGTCCGGGCATGCGCGTGTCCGCCGAGGACCGGGCCATCGTGGACGAGTTGGCCCCGCGTCCGGAGGACTGGCTGCTCACCAAGTGGCGCTACAGCGCCTTCTTCCGCTCCGACCTGCTGGAGCGCATGCGCGCGTGCGGCCGCGATCAACTCGTCGTCTGCGGGATCTACGCGCACGTCGGGGTGTTGATGACCGCCGTGGACGCGTTCACCAACGACATCCGCACCTTCCTGGTCGCCGACGCGGTCGCCGACTTCTCCGCGGCGGACCACGCGCTCGCCCTCGAATACGCCGCCCTCCAGTGCGCGGTGGTCGCCACCACCCGCGGGCTGCGCACCGACGACGGCCCGCTCGTGCCGGCCGCGCAGGACGCGTCGCCCGCCGGGGTCCGGGCGACGAGGATCGGGGCGGCGAGATGAGCCGCACACCCCCGGCCGAGGACTCGGCCCGGGCCCTGCTGGAACGGGTCCTGGCCGCCGACCCGCCGCCGTTCGCGCTGCTGTACCGCCCCACGGTCACCGCCGGCGACCGGGTGGAGATCCTCACCGGGGACATCGGCGTGGTGGAGCGGGTCGCCGACATCCCCATCCCCGACTCGCCGTCGGGACCGGCCGGCCCGGATGTGCTGGCGCTGCTGCCGTACCGGCAACTCGCCGAACGCGGCCTGCCCGCGCCCGACGACGGCGCACCACTGGTCACGCTGACCGTCCGGGAGCAGGCCACGCTCTCCCGCGCCGACGTGCTCGGCCGGCTGCCCGACGCGGAGATCGACTGGACGGACGGGCACTTCGACATCGACGACGACGCCTACGCCGCGTTGGTCGCCGACGTGCTGACCGACGAGATCAGCGCCGGCGAGGGCGCGAACTTCGTGCTCAAGCGCCGCTTCCTCGCCGACATCACCGACTACACCCCGGCTACCGCCGCCGCGTTCCTGCGCCGCCTGCTCGCGCACGAATCCGGCGCCTACTGGACGTTCCTGGTGCACACCGGCGCCCGCACCCTGGTCGGCGCCAGCCCGGAACTGCACCTGAGCCTGCGTCGGGGCGTGGCGGTGATGAATCCGATCAGCGGCACCTACCGGTATCCCACCTCCGGGCCCACGCTGACCGGCGTCATGGACTTCCTGCACGACCGCAAGGAGACCTACGAGCTGTACATGGTCGTGGACGAGGAACTCAAGATGATGTCCCGGGTCTGCGACCGGGGCGTGCGGGTGGTGGGCCCGTTCCTCAAGGAGATGGCCCGGCTCGCGCACACCGAATACTTCATCGAGGGGCGCACCGACCGCGACATCCGCGAGGTGTTGCGCACCACGCTGTTCGCGCCGACGGTCACCGGCAGTCCGGTGGAGAGCGCCGCCCGGGTGATCGCCCGGTACGAACCGGAGGGCCGCGGCTACTACTCCGGGGTGCTCGCGCTGTTCGGCCGCGACGGCGCCGGACGACACACGCTGGACTCGTCGATCCTGATCCGCACCGCCGACATCGACGCCTCCGGGCGGATGGCCATCGCCGTCGGCGCCACGCTGGTGCGCGATTCGCAACCGGCCGCCGAGGTGGCGGAGACGTGGGTCAAGGCCAACGGCCTGCTGGGCGCCCCGCGTTCGGCGCCGGCGCCGGCGCGCTCCCTGGGCGGGCACGCACGGGTACGGGCCGCGCTGCGCGAGCGCAATACCGACCTGGCCCGCTTCTGGCTGGACGGACCCGGGAGCGACGCGGGGGAGTTCCCGAGCCTGGCCGGCAGGCACGTCCTGGTGATCGACGCCGAGGACGCGTTCACCGCGATGATCGCACACCAACTGCGCTCGCTCGGGCTGCGGGTGAGCGTGCGCGGCTACGACCAGCCGTACTCGTTCGCCGATCACGACCTCGTGGTGATGGGCCCGGGACCCGGCGATCCGCTGGACCACGGCGATCCGCGGATCGTGCGCCTGCACGACGGCATCAAGCAACTGCTGGCCGAGCGGCTTCCGTTCCTCGCGGTGTGCCTGAGCCATCAGGTGCTCAGCCACCAACTGGGCCTGGATCTGCGCCGGCGCGCGACGCCGCATCAGGGTGTGCAAAAGAACATCGAACTGTTCGGCCGCCCCGAACGGGTCGGGTTCTACAACAGTTTCGTGGCCCGCAGCGCGTTCGACCGCGCGTATCTGCCCGACGTCGGCCCGGTGGAGATCTGTCGCGAGGACGGCGTCAACGAGGTACACGCGCTGCGCGGACCACACTTCGCGGGCGTGCAGTTCCACGCCGAGTCGGTGCTCACCCGCGACGGCGCCCGAATCCTGGGCACGTTGATCGCCGACGTGCTCGACGCCGGGCAACACCGCGCGACCGTGTCGACACCGGGCGCGGAAGGGGTGCATCCGTGAACACCACGCCACACGAGATCGCCATCATCGGCACCGGCCCTCGTGGGCTGTCCGTGCTGGAGCGGCTGTGTGCCAACGAACGTGCCCGGCCGACGCACGAGAGCCTGGTCGTGCACGTCGTCGACCCGGCCGCGCCCGGCGCCGGCGCGGTCTGGCGGATGGAACAGTCGCGGCATCTGCTGACCAACACGGTCGCCTCGCAGACCACCGTCTTCTCCGACGCCGCGTCGCGGATCGACGGGCCGATCGAGCCGGGCCCGAGCCTGTACGAATGGGCCGCGGACCTCGCACTGCGGCACGCGGCCGGAGGCGTCGAGGCGGACCGGTACGACCCGGCCACGCTCGCCGAGGCGGGCCGGCTCGGGCCGAACGACTATCCCACGCGGACCCTGTGCGGCTGGTACTTCGCCGACTGCTTCCGGCGGATCCGGGACGGCGCGCCCGCGCACGTGGAGATCCGCGAGCACCGCTCGCGCGCCGTGGCCATGGCCGACACCCACGGATTTCCCGGCGGGCCGCAGGGGGTGCGACTGGCCAACGGGACCCGGCTGAACTCCCTGGACGCGGTCGTGCTCGCCCAGGGACACGTGGCGGCGCGGCCCACGCCCCGGGAGGAGCGCACGGCCAGCCTGGCGCGGATCAACCACCTGACCTACCTCACCCCGACCAACCCGGCCGACGCCGACCTCGACGGCGTCGCGCCCGGCCGGCCCGTACTGCTGCGCGGCCTGGGCCTGTGCTTCTTCGACTACCTCGCGCTGTTCACCCTGGGCCGGGGCGGCCGGTTCGAGCGGGTCGACGACCGCACGGTGTACCGGTCGAGCGGCAACGAGCCGATTCTGTACGCCAGTTCTCGGCGCGGTCTGCCCTATCAGGCACGTGGCGAGAACGAGAAGGGCGCGCACGGCCGCTACTTCCCGCGCCTGTTGACCCCGCACTACGTGGCCGGGCTGCGTGCTCGCTCCCGCCGGGGCGCGCCGATCTCCTTCAAGCAGGACCTGTGGCCGCTGATCGCCCGCGAGGTGGAGACGGTCTACTACGAGACGCTGCTCCGGCGGGCCGGCCGGGGCGACGAGTGCGGCGAGTTCGCCGAGCGGTATCTGACCGCCGGGCCGGCCGAGCGTGACACCGTCCTGGCCGACCGGGGCATTGCGCTCGCGGATCGCTGGAGCTGGGACACGATCGCCGATCCGCTCCGGGGACGGGAGTTCGCCGACCGGGACGCGTTTCGCACATGGCTCCTGGCACATCTCACCGAGGATGTGCGCCAGGCCCGCCAGGGCAACGTCAGCGGGCCGTTCAAGGCCGCCCTGGACGTCCTGCGCGACCTGCGCAACGAGGTCCGCCTGGCGGTCGACCAGGGCGGCCTGGACGGGGCGTCGCACCGCGACGAGCTGGAGCGCTGGTACACCCCCCTGAACGCGTTCCTGTCGATCGGCCCGCCACCACGACGGATCGAGCAGATGATCGCGTTGATCGAGGCCGGCGTGCTCGAATTGACCGGCCCGGACACCCGGATCCGGATCGACACCCGCACCCCCTCCTTCATCGCCGACTCCACCACGGTCCCCGGGCCCTCGGTGCGGGCGCAGATCCTGATCGAGGCGCGGTTGCCGGAACCCGACCTGCGGCGCACCGCGGATCCGCTACTGCGCCATCTGCTGCACACCGAGTCGTGTACGACCTTTCGCATCCCGAGTTCGGGCGAGGACGAGTACGACTACGAGACCGGTGGGCTGGCGGTGACCGAACGGCCGTACCGGGTGATCGACGCGCACGGCCGGGCACACCCCAGGCGCTTCGCGTACGGCGTGCCCACCGAGGCGGTGCACTGGGTCACCGCGGCCGGGATCCGGCCCGGCGTGGACTCGGTGACCATCGCCGACGCGGACGCGATCGCGCGAGCGGTGCTCGCGCTCGGCCCGAGCCGGGTCGAGATCGACGCGGCGACCGAGGGCGAGCACATCGAGGTCGTGGTGTGACCGGCGCCGCGGCCGGGCGACTTTCGTACGTGGACGCCGGGTTGTTGTCGCCGGTGCGCGCGGGCACGCCGGTGGAGGCCGCGGTCGGCGACGCGGCGTGGTTGCAGGCGATGCTGGACGCCGAGGCCGCGTTGGCCCGGGCGCAGGCCGCGCTCGGGCTGGTGCCGGCCTCGGCGGCCGAGGTGATCACGTCCGCCGCGCACGCCGACCGGTTCGACCTGCGGGCCCTGGCGGTGGACGCGCGCGAGAGCGCCAATCCGGTCGTCGCCCTGGTTCGGGCGCTGACCCGGGTGGTGTCCGCGATCGATCCGCACGCCGCCCGCCACGTGCATCTGGGTTCCACCAGTCAGGACATCCTCGACACCGCCGCGATGCTGGTGGCGCGGCGCGCGGCGACGCTGCTGCGCGCGGACCTGGCCCGGGTGGCCGAGGCCCTGGGCGCCCTCGCCCGGCGCCACCGCGACACGCCGGTGGCCGGGCGTACGCTCGCGCTGCACGCGGTGCCGACCACGTTCGGGCTCAAGGCCGCGGGTTGGCGGCGGCTGGTCCTGGACGCCGATCGGCGGGTGGCCTCGGTGTCGAACGGGCTGCCGGTCTCGCTCGGCGGTGCGGCCGGCACCCTGGCCGGCTACGTCGAGGCGGGCGCCGACCCGGAGCGGCTGGTGGCCGCGTTCGCCGCGGAAACCGGCCTGTGTGTACAGGTGTTGCCGTGGCATGCGCTGCGTACGCCGATCGCCGACGTCGGCGCGGCCTGGGCGCATACCGCCGGCGCCCTGGGCAAGTTCGCGGTCGACGTGCAGTCGTCGACCCGGACCGAGGTCGGCGAGGTGGTCGAGCCGCACGTGCCCGGGCGGGGTGCCTCCTCGGCCATGCCGCAGAAGCGCAATCCGGTACTGGCCACGCTGATCCGCAGCGCCGCGCTGCAAGTACCCGCGCAGGCCGCCGTGTTGACCCAGTGCATGCTCGCCGAGGACGAGCGCTCGGGTGGTGCCTGGCACGCGGAGTGGCAACCGCTGCGCGAGTGCCTGCGGCTGACCGGCGGCGCCGCACACACCGCCGTGGAGTTGGCCGAGGGCCTGGTCGTGCGGCCCGAGCGCATGCGCGCCAATCTCGCTCTCACCGGCGGCGCGATCGTCGCCGAACGGGTCGCCGGCGTGCTGGCCGCGCACCTGGGCAAGCCTGCCGCCGCGGCGCTGCTCACCCGCGCCGTCGAGGCGGCCGACCGGCTGGGCCGCCCGCTCGCCGACCACCTCGCGAGCCTGCCCGAAGTGGCCGAGCATCTCGACACCGCCGAGCTGACCCGGCTCTGCGACCCGGCCGGCTACACCGGCGCCGCCGCCGACCTGGTCGAGCGGTCCCTGCGCGCGGACCCCCGGGACTGAGCGGGCCCGAGCCGGTCGGCGCCCCCCGCCGACCGGCCGGTACCCGGGTATTGTCCGCGCAACAATATTCCCGCTTTCCGGGTTCTCGGCTCGTATGTTTCGGGAAAATTACACGCCGTGCACTATCGGCGCGCAGCCGACCGCAACGCTGACCGGCCTGACCCGGTGATGACCAGTCTGACCGCGCCTCGACCTTGCCGGCGAACGACCGTGCGATTAAATTCGAACCGCATTGACCTGAAAACGGCAGCAGGTCGGGTGCGGCGGATGCGGGTCCGCGGCACCACGGCATTGCCGGAAGTCCCGGTGCGGCCCTCGATCGGTCGACCGGATGAAGGGGGATCAATGAATACGAGCGGACGGCTCCACGACCCGGAAAGGTCGCCGGGCCCGATCGTGGCAGCGGGGCCGAGAAACCCGTCGGTTTATTTCCCCCAACGACCCGTATTGGTTGTCGAGCCATGATCGCCGGAAGAATTCGGACGCGCTAGCCGGCCCTCCCGGGGCGAGTCCGCGCGCCGCCCCGCGCCCTCGTACGCCGCCGGCGGCAGTACCTGCGGCGTACCGCCCGACGATCCCGTCCCGCCTGACGTGCAGTCCGCCGCAGCGGTCCGGGTGCCCGGCTGCCTCGACGCGCCGCCGGGGTCTGCGTACCCCGGGTCGCGGGCGGTCGCGCCCCCCCGCATTCCGTGCATCCCACCCCCGCCCCACCTCCGCCCCTCGCTCTCGCCTTTCGCATCCGATCTCGCCCTCGACGACGACGCCCTCGCGCGGCGTGTCACAACCATGCCTCGTCGTGCCTTTCGGGCTGCCGTTTTTCGTTGCCGATTTCCTTCGGAAGTAAACTGTCCGTCCAGCAACAGGAGTGGTAATGGCGCTCGCCAACGGCAGCCCGAATCATGCATGCCTGCCAAAGTTCGCCGACCGTGGCCCGGATTCCGAGGCGGCCAGGAAGGTGACCCTCGATCGTTTGGTCGCCGAGGTGTCCCCGATTGTTTTCGCCTCCCTGCCCAGGGCGGATCAACGACGTAAAGGTGTCATGTATCTCCGCGGATTGCTCGGTGCTCCGGGACGGAAGTCCGTTCGGAATATCGCCGCCTTTCTCGGAAAGCAGGTCAACGACCAGGGACTGCACCATTTCATCAACGACTCCACGTGGGACTGGGAGCCGATGCGAGAGGCGCTCGGGCGTTATCTCGCCCGGCACACGTCCCCCCATGCCTGCGTGTTGCAGCCGATGATCATTCCGAAGTCGGGTACCCACTCCGTCGGGGTCGCCAGGACCTTTTCCTGGGAGCGGGGACAGGCGGTGACCGCGCAGCAGGTGGTCGGCGTGTGGGCGGTGTCCGCCACCACGGCGAGCCCGGTCAACTGGCGGCTGCACCTGCCCCCCACGAGGCCGCGCGGCCGGGGCGAACGGGACCCGTCCGGGCCCGAGACGGGCTACGACACGCCGGAGGATTCGATGGTCCGGGCATATCTGGAAACCGCCATGCGGCATCGAATACCGGATTGTCCGGTGGTGTTGAATGCGGAGCGGCTGGACGGCATCGGCGTCGTCTCGAAGCTGAGTGCGGCGGGCGTGTCGCACATATCCAAAGTCGCCGAGGACACCTGGCTGCTCCCCGCCGACCCGGCTTTACCGGGGTGGGGCGACGAACCCCTCCAGGCAAGCCGGATCGCACGGCTCGTCAAGGTCGGCCGGAAGCGCATGTTCCTCATTCCGTCCGGCACCGACGAGGCCGCCGAACTCGTCGCCACCGTCCGGGTCCGACTGCCGGCCGTCCCCGACGGAACGCGCCGTTCCCGCAGCGGAATCGGGGACTTCCTGTTGCTCGGCGTCGGCGGCATCGGCGGACAATGGCCGGCGGAGCTGTGGCTGACCGATCTGACCAACGCCGACCACGCCTCGCTGCTGCGCCTGATCCGGCTCAGTCGGCGGGTGGAAAGCCTGGGCATGCCGCGCGCCGAGCAGGTGGGGATCCGGGACTTCGCCGGACGATCGTTCGCGGGCTGGCACCGACACGCCACCCTCGCCTCGGTCGCACACGCGGTCACCGAACTCGCCGAGCACAAGCTGAGCATCGCCTGACGTACGGCCGATCCACCGCCGCGCCGCCGGCGCCGGTACTCCCACGCGTTCGCTCCCGAGGCGGCCCCGCGGAAGGTCCCGGCGCCGCCGGCGCGCAGGCGGCCACGGCACACACCCGGCCGCCGGTGCTTCGGCATGGAACGGCGCGCGGGCGGACACCGGACGAACAGGAACACCGGGCCGGCCCGCCACATCGGGCGGGCCCGAAGATCGGGCGAGCCCGAACCACCCCGACCGGACCGGAGAATTCGAGCACATGCGCGCAGCCTTCATCGACTCGCTCGGACCGGCGGAGAACATCCGCTACGGCGAACTCCCGGCGCCCACACCGGGGCCGACCGATGTCCTGGTGGACGTCCTCGGCACCACCGTCAACCCGGTCGACATCCTGCTTCGTTCCGGGGTCTTCCGCACGCCCGTCGGGTTTCCGCTGGTGATCAGCCGCGACCTGGTCGGCACGGTGGCAGCGGCCGGGCCGGGTGCGCCGGGCTTCACTGTCGGCGATCTCGTGTGGGCCAACAGCCTCGGCCACGGCGGGCGGCCGGGTGCGGCGGCCGAACAGGCGGTGGTGGCCGCCGACCGGCTCTACCCCCTCCCGGCGGGTGTCGACCCGACGGCGGCGGTCGCCGTGGTACATCCCGCCGCCACCGCGTATCTGGCCCTGTTCACCCACGGCCGGGTCACCGCCGGCGACACGGTCCTGGTGCTCGGCGCGGCCGGGAACGTCGGCAGCGCCATGGTGACCCTGGCCGTCGACGCCGGGGCCCGGGTGATCGCCACCGCCGCCGCCGCGGATCTCCACCACTGCCGGGCCCTGGGCGCCGACGCGGCCTTCGACTACCGGGACCCGAAGCTCCTCGACCTGATCGCCGCCGCCTGCCCCGGCGGAGTCGACGTGCACCTGGACTGCTCCGGCCGCAACGACCTGACCGAGGCGGTCGAGCTGCTCGCCCCGCGCGGCCGGGTCGTCGTCCTGGCGGCGACCGGCACCGATCCGGTGGTGCCGGTGCGCCGCCTCTACATGAAGGACTGTTCGATCGCCGGCTTCGTCATCTCGCATGCCACGTCCGGCGAACTCGCCGAGGCGGCGGGCACGATCAACCGCCTCCTGGCGAACGGCCGACTCCGGGCCCGTACGCTCGAGCAACAACCGCTGAGCGCCGCCGCCGAGATGCATCGGCGGATGGAACAGGGCCGGTTGCACGGCAGACGTGTGGTGCTCCTGCCCGGCGGCTGAACCGGACGCCGCCCCGCCTCACAGGAGGTCGAGGCCGCGCAGGTCGGCGACACACTTGGCGAGGTAGTCCGGTGTGATGGACGGGACGGGCTCGCCGCCGACGGCGGCAAGCGCGGCGGTGAAGCGGGCGTTGGGGACGGCGCCGGCCGGTCGCGGTTCGCTCGGTCGGGCGTAGGCCGGGAGCAGCGGGAGCAGCGAGCCTCGCCGCCGCTCCTCGGGCAGCCCGCGCAGCGCCGCCTCGAAGCGCATGCGCCACTGCTCGTAGTCGGCGAACCGGCGGATCGGGTGCCCGGCGGCGATCAGCCAGTCCACCATCTCGTCCAGGGAGACGCCGTCGTCGTTGGCGTTGACCGCGTGATACGTGCGGTACCCGTCCGAGGCGTCGGCGCCGAGCGCGGTGATCGCCGCCGCGGTGAAGTCGACGGGCAGGCCGCTGTAGTGCGCCCGGCGCCGCCGCCCGTCCGCGTCGAGGTGGTGGAACGAGAGCGGCGCCATGCCGGTGGCCACCACGCTGAGGATCAGCCGGGTGAAGCGGTCGGGCAGGTTGACCACGCCCGGCAGTCGACGGTGGGCCAGGATCATGTCCGGCCGAAATACCGTCACCGGCAGGCCCGTTCGCTCATGCGCGGCGCGCAGGAGCACCTCGCCGGCCCACTTGCCGGTGGCGTATCCGTTCGCGTCGGACCCGTCCAGCCGGCGGACCGGTGCCGCGGTGCGCACGTCGACCGTCTCGTCGAGTACCGATCCGTCGGGCTCCAGTGCGGCGGCGATGGTGGACACGAAGGTGAACGGCTTCGCCGGGCCGGTGAGCGCGAGTTCGATCAGCTCCGCGGTGCCGACCACGTTCGGGCCGAACAACCGGCCGTACGGAAGCACGTGGTTGACCAGGGCCGCGGCGTGCACGATGCGATCGGTCTCGGCGGCCAGCCGCCGCCAGGTCGACGCGTCCAGGCCCAGGCGCGGCGCGGACACGTCGGCGGCCGGGACCTCCAGATGCCGGGCGGCGACCGCGTCGAACCAGCCCGGCCGATCCGCCGACGCGGCGCGCAGGCAGCGGACCACCCGCTCCCGGGCCGCCGCATCGTCCTCCGCGCGGGTCGGACAGATCAGCCGGCCGCCGGTGTCGGCCATCCGTCGCAGCCACTCGACGGCCAGGAACGCGCCCAGGTAGCCGGTCGCGCCGGTGAGCAGGACGGTTCCGGCCGGCGCCGCGGCCGGCCGGCTCGCGGGGCGGCGAAGCAGTCCCGCGTCCATGAACCGCTCCGGGCTCAGCTCGTCCGCGCGCACCTCGACCGCGTCGCGGCCGTGGATCGAGGCGAAGGTGGGCCGGGCCGGATGCGGTTCCCGGGCCGCGCCGAGATGGTCCGCGATGCGGGTCAGGGTCGCGGTGGGGCCGAGGACGAGCTGTACCGGGACCTCCACGTCGAAGATCTGCTCCAGCACGGTCGCGAAGGTGTGCGCGGACAGGGAGTCCCCGCCCAACTCGGCGAATCCGGCGTCCGGACGCAGAGCCGACGCGGGATGCCCGAGGGTGACCTGTACCGCGGCCAGGACCGCGTCCAGGGGCGCCGCGTGCGGCCCGGCGTCCCGCAGCGCGGCGAAGCGACCGGCCCGGCCCGCCGCGATGTCCGCGTACAACCGTTCCAGGCGGGCGCCGTAGCGGGCGAGGAGGGCGGGGCGCAGCGGCTTGCCGATCCCCGACAGCAGCCCGTTGGCCACCGTGAACGGCTCGGGTTCGAGGATCACGTCGTGCGGGATCTCGTACGCCGCCAACCCCGCGTCGCGCGCCAGTTCGCGCATCGCGTCCAGGATCCCCGCCCGGGTCGTATCGTCGTCCGCCGGCGTCGAGCCGCTGCGGGCGGGGACCACCACGGCGAGCAGGAACGCCTGTTCCGGGCTGCCGTATATGTGGATCTGCGCGATGTGCGGGCTGGTCGCGTACAGCGCCTCCAGACGCGAGATCGCCACGAACTCGCCCTGGGACAACTTGACCACGTTGTTCGTCCGGTCGACGTAGACCAGGTGATCGGGGGCGAGTTCGGCGAACACGTCGCCCGTGCGGTAGTAGCCGTCCGCGTCGAACGTCCGCGCGTCGACCTCGGGTTGCCGGTAGTAGCCGGGCACCAACCCGACGGACTTCAGCCGCAGTTCGCCGCGCGGGTGGGGTTTGTCCGTGCCGAAGTAGCCCAGTTCCGGGACGTCCACCAGTCGGTAGTCGAGTACCGGGGGCCGCCGTACCCGCCCGTCGACGACCACCGCCCGGGTGGTCTCCGTCGAGCCGTAGCAGTCCACGATCCGGGTGCCCAGCACCCGGGCCATGAACGTGTGCATCGCGGCCGACAGCGGCGCGCTGCCGCACAGGGCGCTGACGATCCGGCCGCCGAGCATGCCGTCCCGGATCCTGTCGCGCGCGGTTTCCTCGGCGGTCGACACGTCGATGTCGGCGCCCGCTTCGGTCGCGGCGCGCGTGACGCGGTCGACCTCCAGCAGGTAGCGCTGATGCACCATGTCGCAGATCCTCGGCACCAGGCTCAGCACGGTGGGCCGGGACAACCGGATGTCGTCGAACAGGGTGGACATGTCGCCGCGCGCGGCGAAGAATCCGATGCCGCCCGAGGACAGTCCGGAGATCAGCCAGGCCCGGCCGTTGACGTGGCTCATCGGCATGTAGTGCAGGACGATCGTCGGCAGCGGGGTGTCGGGGCTCGCCCCGGCGTTGGTCATGCCGCCGCGCCCGTTCTGCCACATCCGGGTGATCATCGACGCGGTGTAGATCGCGCCCTTCGGGGTGCCGGTGCTGCCTGATGTGTAGATCAGGCCGACCAGCCGATCCGGATCGCCGTCGTCCCGGGCCGGCACGGTCGGCAGCCCTTCCCCGCGCCGCAGTTCCTCGGCGAGCGAGACCACCGCGGCGCGCCCGGCCAGTTTGTCCGCGGCCGCTCGCAGCACGCCCCGATGCGCGTCCACGCGGGCATCGTGGTCGAAGACCACCACGCGCTCGATGGACGCCGAGCGCAGTACGGTCTCGACCGCCACGTCGATGGCGTCGAGATCGGTGGCGAGGATCCGGGGTGCCGTCTCCGCGACGATCGGCGCCAGCCGCGCGGCGGGGGAGCCGGTCGGCAGCGGGACCGCGACCGCGCCCAGGTACATGCAGGCCAGGTCGATCGTGGCATGGTCGACGCCGGTGAACCCGACCACCGCGACGAAGTCGCCCATGCGCAGGCCGCCTTCGACGCTCTCGGCCCACGCGCCGGCGAGCGCCACCACCCGCCGCCACACCTCGGCATAGCCGAAGTACTCGAATTCCGGCAGCAGTTCGAGGGTGGAGCGGCCGGTGTCGGGGTCGCGGACGAGCCGTTCGGCGCGTCGGGCCAGCGCCGGCCGGTCCGCGTAGCCGTGCATCGCGGCGGCGATGGTGGCGACGAGGCTGCCGTCGCATCCGGCGATGGCGTCGGCGACGCTCGACGAGGGGATCGCGCGGGCGAATTCGGGATCGTGCGCCCGAAGTGCGGTGACGCGGGCCGCGAGGTCGTGATGCGTCTGATGCTCAGGCATGAGTGCTCCGATGGGTGGCGAGTCGGATGAATCGGCGGCCCGAGAGGCGGGGAGGACGCGGTTTCGGCTAGCCGGTGTGCGCGGGCAGTCGGCGCCCGCCGACGGCCGTGGCCACCGCCATCAGCAGGTAGACCACCACGGCCGCGGTCGCCGGTGCGGCGATCGTGTTCCCGGACTGGAGGCCGCCGATCAGCGCGACGCCGATCATGGTTCCGGAACTGCGCGCCGCCGAGAGCAGTCCACTGGCGATCGCCGTGCGGTGCTCCGGGGCGGTCGCCATGACCAGGGTGATCTGCGGCACGGTCGCCAGCCCGAAGCCGAGTCCGATGAAGGTGAGCCCGACACCGACACCGATCGGGGTCTCGCCGCCGAGGAAAATCAGCAACACGCCGCCGATCGTGGTCGACACGGTCGCGATGGCCAGCACCCGGAAGGCGCCGAGCCGGGCGTTGACCCGCCCGGCGACCAGGGGCATGAACGTGATCGGCAACGCGGAGGGCAAAAAGCACAGTCCGGTGGCGACCGGCCCGTAGCCGTGCACCTGCTGGAGGAACACGCTGATCGCGAAGACCAGGCCGTAGTAGCCGACGAACAGCAGCAGACCCACCAGCACGAACTCGCGGAACCCCGGAGCCCGGAACAGAATCGCCCGGAATCATCGGGAACGTGCACGCCCGCTGCCACATCACGAAGGCGACGAGCCCGACCAGCGCGACGCCGGCCGCCGTCAGGGGCAGCGGATGGGTCCAGCCCAGCTCGTGCCCCTCGGTCAGCGCCAACGCGATACCGCCCAGTACCACGATGGCGAGCAACTGCCCGGGAAGATCCTGCGGTTCCCGGGCCCCGGGCGGCGCGTCGGGCCCCTTCTCGCGCCCGGGCATGTGGCGGGCCGCGAGCCACAGCGTGATCACCACGATCGGCGCGTTGACCAGGAAGATGCTCCGCCAGCCGATCGCGCCGACCAGCGCCCCACCGAGAACCGGCCCGAAGGCGACCGGACTTCCGGCCACCATCGCCCAGACGGCGACCGCCTTGGCGCGCTCGTTCGGCTCCTTGTAGGTATCGCTGAGCATCACCAACGACGCGGGCACGAGCAGCACCGCGCCCAGCCCCTGGCCGGCCCGCATCGCGACCAACACCGCGCCGTTCGGGGCGAGTCCGCACAACACCGAGGCCACCCCGAACACCGCCGTGCCCACGCGGAACACGGACACCGACCCGTAGCGCCCGACCGCCGCGGCGCCGGCCAGCACCAGACTGGCCAGCACGATCACGTACGCGTCGACCACGAGTTGCATCGTGGCCAGACTCGCGTGCAGGTCGGTGCGGATGGCCGGGATCGCCACGTTCACGATGCTGATGTCGATGACCATCATCCCGTAGCCCAGGCTGACCACCGTCAGTACCCGCCCCGGCCGCGGCGGCGCGTGGTCCGCCCTGGGCGTGCGGTGGTCGGAACCGGTCGAGTTGGCCATGAGGTTGCCGTTTCGCATGAGGCGATGGGTGCGGGCGTGCGAACCGACGCGGTCTCGCGGACCGCCGAGCGGTGCCGGGCAGGGTCGATCGGTGCGCCGAAATCCTATCCGGGGGCAAACCGGGGACGTCAACCGGGAAATCTGTCGGACCCGCCCGAATGCGCGCCATTGATCCGATTCCAGGGTTCGCTCTAGAGGTTCCTCTGATTTCCGCAGGGCCCGCCGCCGGCTACGTTCGGGGCGCCGCCAACTGCGAGAGGAATTCATCGTGGGAGTGAGTGGAACGGGCTCACCATTTTCTGCGCCGAGACGGAACCCCGGTTTTCCGCAGCGCCCCTCGTCGATGCCGTTTCACCGCTACACGCGGAACGACCCGGTGTTGCCGCCGGGCCGGGACGGTGGGTCGAGGGCATGGCCGGACCGGGTGCTCGACCGTGCGCCGGTGTGGGCGTCGGTCGACCTCAGAGACGGGAACCAGGCCCTGGCCGAGCCCATGGACCTGCGCCGGAAGAAGCGCATGTTCGACCTGCTGGTCGGGCTCGGTTTCAAGGACATCGAGATCGGATATCCGGCGGCGAGCGTCGACGATTTCGACTTCGTCCGCGAACTGGTGATCAAGAACGGAATTCCGGACGACGTCACCGTATCGGTTTTCACCCCGGCCAGAACCGAACTCGTCGAGCGCACCTTCGACGCCATTCGCGGCGCCGAACGCGCGGTGGTGCATTTGTGCCACGCGACCGCGTGCCTGTGGCGCGACGTGGTGTTCGGCATGTCGCGCGCCGAGGTGTTGCGGATGGCCGTCACCGGTGCCGAGGACCTGGTGCGGCTCGCGGAGCGGGAGAACGGCGCGGACATCCGCTTCGAGTACTCGCCCGAGACGTTCAACGTCACCGAGCCGGACTTCGCCCTGGAGATCGCCGACCGGGTCGCGGCCGTCGTCGACGCCTGCCCGGACCGACCGCTCGTGCTCAACCTCCCGACCACCGTGGAGACCCACTCGCCCAACGTCTTCGCCGACCAGATCGAGTGGATGCACCGCAACCTGGACCGCCGCGACTCGATCGTGTTGTCCGTGCACCCGCACAACGACCGGGGCACCGCCGTGGCCTCGGCCGAACTCGCCCTGATGGCCGGGGCCGACCGGGTCGAGGGCACCCTGTTCGGCAACGGCGAGCGCACCGGCAACGTGTGCCTGGTGACCCTCGCGCTCAACCTCTTCGGCCGCGGCGTGGATCCGGAACTGGAACTCTCCGACATCGACGCGGTCCGCGAGATCGTCGAGGACTGCAACCGACTGCCGGTGCACCCGCGGCACCCGTACGCCGGCGACCTCGTCTACACCGCCTTCTCCGGCACCCATCAGGACGCCATCGCCAAGGGCCTGGCGGCACTGGCCGAGCGGGCCGGCGGAGATCCGACGAACGCGCCGTGGCAGGTGCCGTATCTGCCGATCGACCCCAGGGACGTCGGCCGCGACTACGAGGCGATCATCCGGGTGAACAGCCAATCGGGCAAGGGCGGCATCGCCTACGTCCTCAAGGCCGGCTGGGGACTGGACCTGCCGGTCGGCCTGCGCCGCGACTTCGCCGGCGTGGTACAGGACGTCACCGACGCCACCGGGCGCGAACTGGATCCGCAGGACATCTGGCGGCTGTTCCGGGAGACCTATTGCGTCGACCCGAGCGCCGTCTGTCGGGGCGCGGCCGACGAGCACGAGGTGATCGAGGAGTTGGCCGCCGCTTACGGCGTCGAATTCACCCGGGTGTCGATCGCCGGCGCGCGGGACGCGACCGTCTGCTACGTGGAACTGGCCACGGCCACCGCCGCGTTCTGGGGTGTCGGCCTGGCTGACGGCGCCACGGACGCGGCCCTGCGCGCGGGCCGTTCCGCGCTGCGCCGCGCGGGCGCGGACGCGGGCGGGGGAGCGGAAGCGGGCACCGGCCCGGGGGCGGGTGTCGCCTCGAGCGTGGGGGCCGGCCTCGACTCCGGCGGCGCCGAAAGCGCACGAGGAGGATCGCGATGAGGACGAATTCCTTCCGGACCGTCGCCCCCGGGACCTACCGGGAGGACGGCGGCCTGGAATACGAGGACTTCGTCCCCGGCGAGGTCGTCGAACACCGACCCGGCCGGACGATCACCATGACCGACAACGTGTGGAGTTCGCTGCTCTGCCTCAACCAGCACCCGCTGCACATCGACGCCGTATACGCCGAACAGACCGGCTTCGGCCGCATCGTGGTGTCCAGCCTGGTCACCTTCGGCATCGTCAACGGCATGACCGTGGCCACGATCAGCGCCAAGGGCGTGGCCAACCTCGGCTGGGACAAGGTGCGGCTGTCCGCCCCCGTGTTCGTCGGCGACACCCTCTACGCACAGACCCGCATCCTCGCCAAACGCGAGTCGAAGACCCGGCCCGACGAGGGGATCGTCACCGTGCACACCACGGGCCTGAACCAGGACGGCGTGACCGTGATCGCCTTCGACCGGACCGTCCTCGTCCCCCGACGAAAGGAAGACCGATGATCCCGGTCGTCGACCTGACGGCAGCGCGCACCGACGCCGACGCCGAACGCGCCGTCGCCGAGGAGATCTCCCGGGCCTGCAAAGGAACGGGCTTCTTCATCGTGCGCGGCCACGGCATCGCCGCCGACGTGTTCACCGACGCCTACGCCGCCTCGCTGGACTTCTTCGGGCTCCCGCTGGACACCAAACACGAGTTCGCGATGCGGACCAGCACGGTGCGCGGCGACAACGACTACAGCCCCTACGGATACAGCGCGCTGTTGTCCGAGAACGCCTACGCCTACACCGGCAGGGCCGGCATGCCGTCGGACTACGTGGAGAAGTTCAGCGTCGGCCGGCTGATCCTGGACGACGACGAGGAACTGCCCTTCCCCGACGACCCGGACGGCGCGGCCTTCCGCGGCGCGCTGAAGCGGTACTTCGCGGCCTGCGAGTCGGTGTCCGACCGGATCGCCGAACTCCTCGCGCTGGCCCTGGACCTGCCCCGCGACTTCTTCGCGATTCGCACCGACACCTCGAACGACTCGCTCCGCTCGCACCTGTACCCGGGCATCGCCCCGGAGTTCGTCAACGACCAGGGCATGGGGCAGCACACCGACGGCACGCTGATCACGCTGCTCACCCAGGACGGCCCGGGCCTGCAGATCCGCGACCGCGCGGGCGAGTGGCTGGACGTGGGCGTGCGCGAGCAGGACACGTTCATCGTCAACATCGGTGACCTGATGGCCCGTTGGTCCAACGACGAGTACGTCTCCACGCCGCACCGGGTCCGGCTCGACGTGCGCCGCAGGCAGTCGATCGCGTTCTTCAAGCTGGCCAACGACGACACCGTCATCGACTGCTTCCCCGCGTTCGTCAAGGACCGGCCCGCCAGGTACGAACCGATCCGCTACGAGGAGTTCTCGCTGCGGAAGATGAATCTGCTGTTCGGAAGGGAGAGTGCGCGATGAGAGCACACGCGAGCCTGCTCTACACCCCCGCACTGCGCGTGGCATCGGTGGCCGAACCCGGCCGGATGCGCGCGGACATGCTGGTGTTGGACCTGGAGGACTCCATCCACCCGGCCCGCAAGGTCGAGGCGCGCGAGGCCCTGGCCGGCGTCGACCTGACCCGGGCCGAACTGCCCGCGCTGGGACTGCGGGTGAACACCATCGCCACGTACGACGGCCTGGAGGACATGCGGTTCCTGCTCGACGCCGACGCGAGAATCGGCGGCGTCCCGATCGACGTGGTCTTCATCCCGAAGATCGCCGGCGCGGGCGACGTGGCGATATACCGCTCACTGCTCTCGCGCACTTCGCGCCCGCCCGGTGTGTGCAGCTTCATCGAGACCGTCGACGCGGTGGAGAACGCCCTGGAGATCGCCGAGGTCAGCGACGGTCTGTGCTTCGGACAGGCCGATCTGACCGCCGAGTTGTACGCCCCGAGCGAGGTCTACCTCGACCACGCCCGGGCCCGGTTGTGTGCCGCGGCGTCCCGGTACCGGGTGCCCGCGATCGACACCAACTCCTTCGAACTGCACGACCTGGACCTGGTCGAGGCCCAGTGCCGGGCCGCCCGGAGCGCCGGATTCACCGGCAAGGCGGCGATCCACCCCCGCCAGGTGGACGTGATCGCCGCGACCTTCGCGGTCGGCGCGGACGAACTCGCCGAATACCGCCGCGTGGTGGCGGACTACGACAGCACCCCCTACGGCTTCGCGGTCGAGAAGGACCGCGTGCTGGCCCCGCCGTTCGTGCTGCGCGCCCGCCGCATGCTCGCCCTGCACACGGCCGACGCCGACGCCGCGTCGTAAAGCGTCGCCGCCTCGTAACCCGCACTCGTGAATCGGGAGATCCCAGTGAAGATCCTGCCGCAGGACACGATCGTCGACGTGTCCGCCTATCGCACGGAGTACGTGGACGGCCGGCTGCACGCCGTCGGAGACGAACTCGTCGACGCGCTCGTGAAATTGGTGGCCGAGGGCCACGGTGTCGCGGTCTGCCGCGGCGTCGCGCGAACCCTGGCCGGCCACGGTCTGGACGTCCACGACGAACACCACGCCGCGGTCGCTCGCGACTATCTCGAATCGTTGTTCCGCGCGTTCGGCGAGCGGGTGGACGTGGCCGCGTTCAGTCCGGTGACGATCGGCTACGACCGGATCGCCGGGATGGACGTCGACGGCTTCAACAAGAACCGGCACTTCACCCCGAACGACGACCACACCACCGCCCGTGAGTTCCTGACCACCAAGTGTGTGCACTTCGACGCCGCGACGCCGCTGATCGCCAACATCTACGGACCCAACCTCAACATCGTGGGCGGGCTGCCGGTGATCTGCGACACCCGCGCCTACCTCCGCGACGCGGGGGTGTCGCCCGCCGACCTGATCGAGTTGATGCCGCACAGCTTCAACGTGGCGGTCAAGGAGGAGCACGCCGAGCGCATCCTCGCCGACTACGCCGCCGCGGCGGACGTCGACCTGGACGCCGACCTGGTGATGATCGTGCTGTTCAACGAGGTGGACGGGGGACTGGCACACGCCGGTTCGGCCCCGCGACCGGTCGACGCGCAGCAGCCCTCGCGCCGGCCCATCCGGCACCTGGAGTACCAGTTCCCGGACGCCGACGAACTGGCCAAGTGGTACGCGCACTACCGCCTGGAGGTGCCGGCGCCCGGCCTGGAGGTCCCCGACGAGGCCGCGCACGAGCGCTACCACCGGGGCGTGGAAGCGGTCGGCGCCGACGGCGGGAACCCGCGATGACCGCCGAGCGGACCGCGACGGGCGTGCCCGCCATGTCGGAGCGGGACACGAGCGAGCTGGAGGCGCTGCTCGCGGTGCTCACGGAGCGCGACTGGCCCGAGGACATCGACGAGGCCCGGGTGCACTACGACACCTGGGGCACGCCGATCGCCGCCGACGTCGAGGTGACGGTGCGGGCCGGCGGATACGTGCTGACCCCGCCGAACGCGGAGGGCACCCGCACCGGTCTCTACCTGCACGGCGGCGGCTACGTGTACGGATCGTTGCGCAGCCACGGCGGCATGGTCGCGGAGCTGGCCCGGGCCACCCGGTGCCGGATGTTCTTCGTCGACTACCGACGTGCCCCCGAACACCCCTACCCCGCCGCACTGGACGACGCGGTGGCGGCCTATCGCGAACTCCTCGCCGACGGCGTGGCGCCCTCGGACGTGGTGTTCGCGGGCGACTCGGCCGGTGGCGGGCTGACCCTGGCGACCCTGCTCAAGGCCCGCGACCTGGGCCTGCCGCTGCCCGCCGCGGCGGCGTGCGTGTCGCCGTGGACCGACCTGACCGCGTCGGGCGAGACCTACCGGACCCTGGCCGCAGAGGACCCGCTGGTCAGCGCGGACGTGGTCGCCCTGGTCACCGGTTCCTACCTGGCGGGCGCCGCACCCACGACCCCCTACGCGTCGCCGCTGTACGCCGACCCGAGCGGACTGCCGCCGATCCTCGTCCAGGTCGGCAGCCGGGAGATCCTGCTCAGCGACGCGGAGCGATTCGTCGCCGCGCTGGAGCGGACCGGATCCACCGGAGTGCTCGAAGTGTGGCCCGGCATGGTGCACGTGTGGCACCTGCACTACACCCGCCTGGCCAAGGCGCGCGAGGCCATCGACCGGCTCGGCGACTGGCTGCGTTCCCGAAGCGGGGCGGGCCGGTGAGCGAGGACGTCGTCGGACCGCACCGCTTCCGCAACAACCGCACGATGGTGCCCGCGGCCGAGGCCGCCTGGGGGTTGTCCGAGAAGAATGGCATGCTCGGCCTGGTCGTCGAGGCCGTCGACGGCCAGAACCGGCTGCGCGAGCTGAGTTCCGGGCACGAGTTCGCCAACCTGTCGTCGTGCTCGTACCTGGGGTTCAACAGCCATCCCGCGGTGATCGAGGCGGGCCGCGCCGCGCTCGCCGAGGAGCGCATCACCGGCCTGTCCATGGGCGAGTTCCGCATCCGGCTCGGCATCCTGGAACGCCTCGAAGCGGAACTGGCCGAGCACTTCGGGGCGCACGTGCTGCCGTCGGTGTCCTGCGGCGTGCTCAGCGCGGCGATCCTGCCGCTGCTGGCCTCCGGCCATCTCACCGACGGCGAACCGCTGGTCGTGGTCTTCGACCGGTTCGCGCACTTCTCGATGAACTTCCTCAAGCCGATCGTCGCCGACGAGACGCTCGTGCTCACCTGCCCGCACAACGACACGCAGTTCCTGGAGGACGTCTGCAAACGCCACCCGCGCGTGGCCTACGTCTGCGAGGGCGTCTACTCGGTCGGCGGGCAGGCGGACCTGGCCGGGATCCGCGAACTCCAGGACCGGTACGGCATGTTCGTCTACCTCGACGACTCGCACGCGCTGTCCGCGCTGGGCGATCGCGGCGAAGGATACGCACGTCCGGTGTTCACCGACCTCGGCTCCCGGACCCTGATCGTCGCCTCGATCGCCAAGGCGTTCGGCAGCACCGGCGGCATCGCGATGACCGGTGAGCGCGACGTCTTCGAATTCCTCTACCGGTCCGGACCGCTGGCCTGGTCGCAGGGGCTGCGCACGGCCGCGGTCGGCACCACCCTGGGCGCCCTGGACCTGCACCGCAGTCCGGAACTTCGCCGCCGACAGCGACAACTGGCGCGCAACATCGCGCTGTTCGACGAGCGCCTGCGCGGACACGACCTCCGGGGCACCGGATCGCACATCAAGTTCGTCACCGTCGGCGACAACGACCGGGCGGTACGGCTGTCCACCGAGCTGTACCGGCGCGGCTACTACTGCTCGGCGATGTTCTTCCCGATCGTGCCGCGCAACCAGGCCGGCGTGCGCATGATGCTGCGCGGGGACATGCCGACGGCGCTGACCGAACGGTTCGCCGACGACCTCGCGGACATCCTGGCGGGACTGGGATGACCCGCGTGGACACCGACGTCGCCACCGCCGACGTCACCGCCGTGGCCGGGCTGATCCGCGAGGCGCTGCACAGCGGTGCGGTCCGGCGGATGACCGTACCGCTGCGGCAGACCGTCGAGGACGCACGCGGCGTGAAGTACCTTTCCATGCCGGCTGTTTCTCCCGACCTCGGCCTGTACATCGCCAAGGTCGCCACCATCGCGCACGGACCCGGCTCGACCGTGACCTCCGTGGTGCCGGTCTTCGCCACCTCGACCGGCGCACTGCTCACGGTCCTGGACGGCGCGCTCGTCACCAACCTCAAGTGCGCCGCGGTGACCGCCGTGGTCACCGACCGCTGCGCCGCTCCCGACGCGGCCGTGCTCGGCATCGTCGGCGCCGGCGTCCAGGCGTGGCAGCAGTATCTCGGCGTCCGTGCCGTACGCGAGATCGCACACGTACGCGTCCACTCCCGCACCCCCGCGCACGCCGAGGCGCTGTGCGCGCGGATCCGGGCCGCCGGGCGGGCCCGGGCCCTGGTCTGCGCGTCGGCGGCGGAGGCCACCTCCGGGGCCGACGTCGTGGCCACGGCGACCACGTCCGTGGACCCGCTGCCGATCGCCGCGGACCTCCCACGGCACGTGCACGTCAACTGCATGGGCGCGCACACCACGACCTCGCGCGAGGTCTCCCGCGAACTGCTCGCCTCCGCCACCCTCGTCGTCGAATCGATCGAGACCGCCGTCGCCGAAGCCGGCGTGATCCACCGTACGGCGCTCGACCTGGAGGCCCTGGAAACCGGTGACCACCCCGATCTGGCCGGTTGCCCGACCGTGTTCAGCTCCACCGGCCACGCCGCACTCGACCTGATCACCTGCGCCCATCTGGCGCGCCCGTACCGCTGATCGCCGATCACCGATCGCCCGTCCGTTTCGAAGGGAAGACCGCACGTGGGAAACGTCGGCAAGGAAGAACTCACCGGGGCGCACGACAACGACATCCCGGCCGCGTTCGTCGACTACATGACGGGCAACTGGCGCGAGCAGGAGACGACACTGTCCCCCGTGCCGCACGCCGAACGCACGGCCGCCCGGCGCGCCGCGCTGTCGCACGCCTTCCCGGGCGAGACCCTGGTGGTGCCGACCGGACGCATCCAATGGCGCAGCTACGGCGCGCCCTACCCGTTCCGGGGCGGCAGCGACCTGATCTGGCTGACAGCGGATCAGGACCCGAACTCGGTACTGGTCCTGCACCCGATCACCGGCGGCCACGACGCGGTGCTGTACGTCGACCCACGGCACGGCCCGGCGTCGGGTGTCGGCTATCTGGACCGCATCCTCGGCGAGGTCTGGCAGGGGCGCTGCCTGTCGCCGCAGGAGAAGTCCGCGGTGCTGGGCGTGCAGGCGCGCCCGATCGGCGAACTCCCGGCGGCGCTGCGCCGGATCTCCGGTCCCGTGCGGGTCCTGCGCGGCTACGACACCGGCATCGATCGGGAGCTGTTGCCCGCGACGGCCGAGAACGCCGTCCGGGACGCGCTGTTGGCGAGCGTGCTGGCCGAACTGCGGTTGCCCAAGGACGACTGGGAGTTGGCGCAGCTTCAGGAGGCCGTCGACATCACCGTGCGCGGCTTCGAGGATGTCGCCCGCGTGTTGCCGAGCGAACGCGAGGTCTCCGAACGGTTGTTGGAGGGCGTCTTCGCCACCCGGGCGCGACACGACGGCAACGGCGTGGGCTATGCCTCGATCGTCGCCGCCGGGGCGCATGCCACCACCCTGCACTGGGTCCGCAACGACGGCGCGGTCCGGCCGGACGGCCTGCTGCTGATGGACATGGGCGCGGAGGCGCGCAGTTGCTACACGGCCGACGTGACCCGGACCTGGCCCGTGTCGGGCGGGTTCAGCGCCGCCGAGCGGGACGTCTACGACATCGTGCACGCGGCGCGCGACGCGGGTTTGGCGGCGATCGCCCCCGGGGTCGCGTTCGAGGACGTCGACCTGGCCTGCAAGCGGGTACAGATCGAGGGGCTGCGCGACCTGGGCCTGGTCGAGGTCGGCGTGGAGGAGGCGCTCGCGGACAAGCGGCAGCCGTACCGGCGGTGGACGCTGGCCGCGTTCGGCCACATGCTCGGCCTGGACGTGCACGACTGCGGACACGCGCGGCCCGAGCACTACGCCCAGGGTGTGCTGCGCGAGCGCCACGTGCTCACCATGGAACCGGGCATCTACCTGCAACCGCACGACGAACTGGTCCCGGAGGGGCTGCGCGGGATCGGCGTGCGGATCGAGGACGACGTACGGGTGACGGCCGACGGCGCGCGGGTGATGTCGCACGCGCTGCCGGTCGCGGCGGCCGACGTCGAGGCGTGGCTGGCCGCACAACGCGAAGCGGGCCCGCGCCTGCCCGGCGACGACGGCCGCGCGGCGTGAGCGCCGACTCCGCCGCGACCGACGCCGAGCGCGCCGCCGAGGCCGCCGACCGGGAGTTCGCCGTCGTGCTCGCCCGGCTCGGTATCGACATGCCACCGGATCTGGCCCCGGGCGTCCTGGCCGGCTACCGCTCGCTGCGGGCACAGATGCGGCTGCTGCGCGACAGCGAAGGGGGGAGCGCCGATGTCTGAGCCCGACAGCTCATCCGATACCGCGCCCGACACCGCGCCCGATACCGAGCCTTCCCGGCCCGGCGGGCTCGCCGCGCTCTCCGTCGCCGAGGCCGGCGCGCTGCTGCGCGCCGGGCGGCTCACCTCGGTGGACCTCGTGGAGCACGCGCTGGGCCGGATCGAGGCACACGACGCGACGCTGCACGCGTTCGTCCTGGTCCTGCGCGAGCAGGCGCTGCGCCGCGCCCGGCAGGCCGACCTGGACCTGCGCGCCGGCCTCGACCGCGGCCCGCTGCACGGCATCCCGTACGCGCTCAAGGACATCTTCGCGGCCGAGGGGGTGCCGACCACCAACCAGTCCTGGCTGACCGTGTCCGACACGGCCGCCGAGGACAGCGCCGTCGAGGCCCGGCTGCGGACCGGCGGCGCGGTACTGCTGGGCAAGCTGAGCACCTACGAGTTCGCGCTCGGCGGACCGAGCCGGGACCTGCCCTTCCCGGCGGCGGTGAATCCGTGGAACCCGGAGCACATCCCCAGCGGTTCGTCCTCGGGCGCGGGGGTCGCGGTGGCCGCCGGCTTCCTGCGCGTCGCGTTCGGATCCGATACCGCCGGCTCGATCCGCGGGCCGGCGTTCCACTGCGGGGTGGTCGGCCTCAAGCCGACCTACGGCAGCGTCTCCGGCCACGGCGCCACTCCGCTGTCGTACACCATGGACCACTTCGGACCGCTGGGCTGGACGGTGGCCGACACCGCCGCCGCGTTCCGGGCCGTGGCCGGCCCCGACACCCGCGATCCGCGCACCCGCGACGCGCCGGCGGGGCAGGGGCCGGATCGACTCGACGGGGATGTACGGGGGTTGCGGGTGGCGTACTCGACCGCCTGGTACGCCGACGACCCGGCGACCCGCCCGGAGATCGTCGCGGGCATCGAACGTGCCCTGGCCCACCTCGACCGGCTCGGCGCGATCGTCGAGGAGTGCGAACTCCCGCCCTACGAAACCCTGGACGCCTGCGGCCGAATCATCCTGGCGGCGGAGGGCTTCGCCGTACACGAGCACAATCTGCGCGGCTTCCCCTGGTCGTTCGGGCGGTACACCTACCAGAAGCTGATGCCCGGAGCCGGGATCGGCGCGAGCGACCTGCTGCGCGCCCTGGCGGTACGCGGGCAACTCGTCGAGGAGTTCCGGCGCCGGGTGTTCGCCGAGCACGACGTGTTGATCACCGCCTGCGGCCAGGCGACCGCGTCCCGATTCGAGGACTTTCCCACCGACTGGCCGCCGCCGAGGCTGGCCAACGACATGCAGACGATCCCGTTCGCGGTCACCGGACATCCGGCCATGTCGCTGCCGATCGGGTTCGCCGGCAACGGCCTGCCGATCGGATTGCAGCTCGTGGGACGCGAGTTCGGCGAGGCGGACCTGTTCCGGGCGGGCGCGGCGATCGAGGCCGAATTCGGCCGCCGCCACGTCCGACCGCCGGCGTTCGGGACCGGCCCGGACGCCCCGCGCCGTCGACCCGACCCCGATGCGGAGCCCGCCGATGTTCGCCGCTGAGAACCGCCCCTTCCTGGCCGAGTTGGCCGCCGCCCACAAACCCGACGAACTCGCCCTGGCCCGCGCCGCCTCCGACCGGCACCTGCGCGACCTCGGCTTCCTCTTCCCGACCCTGCCCACACACTTCCGGATGGACCGCGACACCCACGACGAACTGCACGCCGCCACCGCTCGGTTGGTCTCGGCGCACGAAAAGGTGATGCGGCACGTGTGCGCGACGTTGTCGCCCACCGAACTGGCCGAGACCTTCCACATCCCGGCGGCGATGGCCGGACACATCGACCGCGCCCGGATGGGCCCGGGCCTCGCGCTGGCCCGGGCCGACATCATTCCCACCGAAACGGGCTACGCCTTCTGCGAGTTGAACACGTTTTCCGGCGTCGGCGCCGGCGAGTGTCACCACAGCGCGAAGTTGTACGCCGACCTGCTCGGCCGCCCGGTCGCGGGCGGGTCGCCGTTCCTGGACCTCGCCCTGCACTACGTGGACCGGTGCAACCGGCTGGGCCTGGAACGCCTGGTCGTGCTCGACTCCGTCCGGCACGCCCGACGCGGCTACGGCCGGGACCAACCCCTGGTGGACTATCTGCGGCTGCTCGCACCCGACCTCGATGTCGCCTACCTCGACGAGACCACCTATCCCGCGCGGTGGCTGCGCCCGGAGCAGGCCCGGAAGATCCTCGTACACCGGCTGATCACCTTCGGCGACACCGACGACGAGGGCGCCTTCCTCAGATCCGTCGCCGACAGCGGCGCCACCATCACGTCCCTGTTCGAGGCCGAACTCGGCATGCACCGCAGGTGGTTCTCGCTGCTGTGCGATCCCGGCCTGGCCCACCTGCTGGACGCCGACGAACGCGAGACGGTGCGCCGCTACGTGCCCACCACCTTCGACCTCGACCCGGACACTCTCGACGACGTGCTCGCCGCCCGCACCGAATACGTCTTCAAACACAGCTACAGCTACGGCGGCGACGGTGTGCTGATCGGCGCCGAACACTCCGCGCCGGCGCTGCGCGCCCGCTTCGTGGCCGACGGCGTCGGCACCTGGACCGCGCAGCGCATGGTGCGCGCCGCCACGCTGGACCTGCCGACCGCCGACGGCACCACCGCCACACATCGGTTCGTGCTCGGCGTCTACGCCTACGGCGATCGTACGAACGGGGCGCTGGTTCGGGCATCGGCCGCGTCCACGGTGGTCAACGCCTCCCGGGGGGCGGTCTCGTGGGCCTTCACCGACTGACCGAGGACGGTGGCCGGTCGTTCGGGGACCGGCGTCCGTCCCGGTGCCCGAGTTCCGTGAGTTCCCGGTGCACGAGCGCCACCAACTGGACCCGGGAGCGCACCCCGAGCTTGCGGTAGATCCGGGTCAGCATCGCCTCGACGGTCTTGACGCTGACGTACAGGGAGTTCGCGATGTCGCGGTTGCCGCGGCCGTCGGCGACCAGGTCGGCGATTCGCTGCTCCGCCTCGGTCAGCCCCGCGAGCCCGGCCGGCGCGCCGGCCCGTTCCGGCCGGGCGGGCGCCCACAGCGGTGCCCCGGCGGCGCGGAAGACCGCCTCGGCCGCGGCGTACGACTCCCTGGCCCGGGCCGGGCGGCGGCGCCGGTGTTCGACGGCCGACCGGGCCAGCAGGACCCGGCCGCACTCCAGCGGATATGCCAGGCGCTCGAAGGTGGCCAGCGCCGTGGTCAACAACTCCTCGGCGGGCGGAAACCGGCCCGCCGCCGCGTGGCACAGCGCCTCGGCCCGGTCCAGCGCGGCCAGCACGCTCCGCCGCGCCAACTCCTCGGCGCGACCCCGGGCCTCCGCCACCGTCAAGGTCGCGGCCTCGACGTCGCCGGCGGCGACCAGGGCTTCGGCGAGGTCGGCGTGGTAGGGGATGGCCGCCGGGTCCCCGATGCACAACTCCCGGGTCAGGTCCCGGACCCGGAGCAGATCGGCCAACGCGCCGGCGGTGTCGCGCCGGAACAGGCGGACGGCGCCGGACAGGTGCAGGCAGTGCGCGGCGAATACCGAATCCGTCTCCTCCTCCGACGCGGCGAGCCCCAACTCGGCGTAGCCGAGCGCCTGTTCCAGTGTGCCGCCGGCGAGTTCGGCGGTCGCCGCCGCGTACCACGGCGGGCCGGGGGAGGCGCCCACGTCCCGGGCCAGCGCCACCAGCCGGGCGGCCTCCTCGCGGGCGGTGCGACCGTCGCCGGTGTGCGCGTGGAGTTGCACCGCGCTGCCGAGCAGCCGGACCAGGTCGGCGGGGCCGTTGCCGTCGCCGACCAGGGGGCGCAGCTCGGCGAGCAGGCGCTCGGCCTCGGCGGGGCGATCCTCCAGAAGCGCGAAGCAGACGGCTACGCGACGGGGGTCGTGGATGATGCGGGCTCCGGCGGTGGTCGGGTCGGGGGCATGCTCGCGGGCTGCGGTCGGGGCGTGGGCGGGGGCGTGGGCGTGCTCGGGGGAAGCGCGGGTCGGCTCGGGGGCGTGGTCGGTGGGGGCGGGGGCCGATCCCGGGGTGGGAGCGGCGGCCTGCCCGGGGTTGGGGCCGTGCCCGGTGCCCGGGTCGATTCCGGCATGCGGCTCCGGGTCGACCCCGCCATCCTGCTCGGGTGTCCGGCGCCGGGGTGCGGGCCGCCTTCCTCCCGGGTCGCGCCCGGCGGCCGCGTCCGCGCCCGCTTCCGCCGCCGCGCCCGCCTCCAGGGCGCGGCGCAGGGTGTCGACGTGGTCCGGGGTGCCCCGGCCCTGTTGGATCCGGGCCGCCATGGTCAGTGCGGCGGCTCGGCCCGCCGGGTCGCCGGCGCGTTCGGCCCACGCCACCGCGTGCTCCGCGTGGATGAGGGCGTCGGCCGGATAGCCCCGGTCCAGGTGCGCGCTCCAGGCCAGCCGCAGATGGGCCGCCGAAACCAGTGCCGGTTCGGCGGCGGCGGTGGCGTCGGCCAGGGCCTGGGCGGCGACGTCGGCGAGCAGCGCGGCGCCTCGCCCGGCGGCGTCCAGGACGGCGAATCCGGCCCGGGCGCGGGCCGCCGGTCCGGCCCGGGTGCGTATCAGGCGGTCGAGCGCGGTCCGGGCCAGGTCGAAGCGCCCCGCGGCCTCGGCGTCCCGGGCGGCGGTCACGAGCAGGTCCGGGCGACCGCCGCCGGCGCGGTCGACGGCGAGGAGCCCGAACTCGGCGGCCCGGATGTGGTCGCCGCGCCCCCGGGCACTCGCGGCGGCCTCGGCGAGGCCCGGCACGAGTTCGGGCGCGGTCTCGGTCGCGCCCAGCGCGCACGCCGCGTGCCAGGCCCGGTCGTCGGCCGCGAGCGAGGCCGCCGCCAACACCCGGTGCGCCCGGCGTACCGCCTCGCCGCCCGCCTCGGCGACGATCCCCTCCCGCAGCACCGGCGCCGTGAACACCACCGCCCCGGCCGTCACCCGGACCACCCCCGCGGCCTCCGCGGCGGCCAGCGCGGCCTCGGCCGACGATCCCGCGGCTCGACGTACACCGGCCGGCGTGGGCTCCGCCGCGAGCGCGGCCAACAGCAGTACCCGGCGCACCGGTTCGGCCAGGTCGGCCAGCCGGGCGCGCATCGCGTGGCGCGCGTACGGGGCCAGCGGGGTGGCGTCCAGGGCATCGATCGGGATCCCGGCGCGGGCCAGCCCGGCGGCGATGTCCGAAACCAGGCGCGGACTGCCGCCGGTCGCCGTGTGGATCCGGGCGGCGGCCCGCAGCGGGATGCCGAACGAGCGCACCACCGCGATCGATTCCTGCGGCCCCAGCGGCGGGATGCCGATCTCGACCGCGCCGCCGCCCAGCACGTCGTGCGGCGACGGTCCGTCCGGGCGCAACGCGGCGAGCAGCGACACACTGCCCCGGCTGCGCCGCGCCGCGAACCCGAACACGTCCAGGCTGCCCGGCCCCCACCACTGCACGTCGTCGGCGGCGAGCAGCGGCCGGGCCCGCCGCCCCCAGGCATGCAGGCAGGACAGCACGGTGACCCGGAAGGTGGTGGTGTCCGGCTCGGGCCCGCCCACCCGGCGCAGCACCCAGTCCATCGCCGACCGCTGGAGATCGGACAGTTCGCCGCGCACCTCGGCCGGACACGCGGAGAACAGGTCCATCAGCGGCGCGTAGGCGATCTGCGCGTCGGTGCGGGCCGAACTGAGCCGGACCACCGGATCCCCGGCCGCCTGCCACGCGGAGCAAACGTCGTCCAGCACCTGCGACTTGCCGAACCCGGTGGGTCCGACCACCGCCACCGCGCCGGCCCGCCGTAACTGTCCGCCTACCTGATCCACCAGCGGGCGGCGCGTGGTCATCGCAGCGACGCCATCCAGGCCTCGACCTCGTCCGCGCCACGCGGCAGTGCGGCGGACAGACACAACGCGCCGTCGGCCGTGATCAGGAAGTCGTCCTCGATCCGGACCCCGATGCCGCGCAGTTCCTCCGGGATGGTCAGATCGTCGGGCTGGAAGTACAGGCCCGGCTCGACGGTGAGCACGTGGCCGGCCTCCAGGGTGCCGCCCAGGTAGTTCTGCCGGCGGGCCGCGGCGCAGTCGTGGCAGTCCAGGCCGAGCATGTGGCCGGAGCCGCAGATGGTGAAGCGGCGGTACAACCCCGAGCCGGGCGCGAGCGCGGCCTCGGCGCCTCCGGGCAACAGGCCCCAGTCGTCCAGCCCTTCGGCGACCACGCGCATCGCGGCGTCGTGGAAGTCGCCGAACGGCGCACCCGGGCGCAGTGCCGCGATGCCGGCCGACTGGGCGGCGAACACCAGGTCGTAGACGCGGCGTTGCACGTCGCTGAAGCGCCCGTTGACCGGCAGGGTCCGGGTGACGTCGCCGGTGTAGAAGGAGTCGGCCTCGATGCCGGCGTCCAGGAGCAGCAATTCGCCGTCGCGTACCGGGCCGTCGTTGTGCATCCAGTGCAGGACGCACGCATGCGCCCCGGCCGCAGCGATGGTCTCGAAGCCCAGACCGTAACCCTCCAGGCGGGCCCGCCGGTTGAACGTGCCCTCGACCCAGCGTTCGCCCCGGGCCAGGGTCGTGGCATGCCGCAACTCGCCGACCACATCGTGGAATCCGGCGACCGTGTAGTCCACGGCCGCGCGCATCTGCTCGATCTCCCACTCGTCCTTGACCAGTCGCGACTCGGAGAGCCAGGTGAGCAGTTCGGCCTCCGCCTCGGCCGGACGCACCGCCGGGATCAGCGCGTCGACGAGCGTGTCCTCGCCGCGTACCACCCGGGTCGGCACGTTGCCGCCGAGGGCGCGTTCCAGGTTCTCGCGCGGGGCGGACTCGATTCCGAGCGCGTCCGAGGTCTCCGCCAGTGTGCGCCGGCGGCCGACCCAGAACTCGCCGTGATGCCGGTCGCTGTACAGCTCCGCGCCGTTGGGGCCGCCGCGCGGGGATCGCTGCCGGGTGAACAACACGACCGAGTGGCCGGTCCCGGTGGGTTCGAAGACCAGCACGCTGTCGGGAACGGCCTGGGTGCCCTGTTCGGCGGTGAGGTGCACGAACGCCGAGTGGGGGCGGAACGTGTAGTCGAAGTCGTTGCTGCGGGTCTTCAGCCCGCCCGACGGGACCACGATCCGTTCGCCGGGAAAGCGCTCGGACAACGCCGCGCGCCGCTTGGCCGCGTAGGCGGCCCCGGGCAGGGGAGGCAACTTCCGGCCGGTGTCCGCCCATCCCCGCCGGAAGGACTCGGCCAGCGCGGCCGACACCTCACGGTCGTGACTCTCGATCCCGTCGGTCTCTCGCTGCCGCTCCACCGTGTGCCCCGAATCGTCGTCGCCTGGTTTCGAAGGACGGTACCATTTCACATGTGACACTTCTATGGCCTCGCAGGCATTGCCGAGGCCGACACGGCGGTTGATCGCGGCGGTGCGTCGAGCGGCGGAGCGGTCGCCCGGGAACGGGCGGCGGCGCGCCCGGATCGCCGGCCGCGCGAACACGTGGGTGCGGGGGCGCGCGAGTACGCGTTCGGCCCACGAGGGCCGGTCCGGTGCGGTCGGATACCCGTAGGAGACCTGTCGTGGCGGTGTGGGAGCATCGTGCCGGCCAACGCGACGACGGGGAATCGAGAACATGCTCATCTGGGGTTTCAAGACCATATTCAGAACACTTTCGGGGGGCGTCTTCCATTGCCCGCGGTGCGGAGGTGATCGGCAATATCACCTCAAGCAGGCCCGCCGCTGGTTCACGCTGTTCTTCATCCCGATCTTCCCGTACAAGCAGCAGGGCACCCACGTCGAGTGCGCGACGTGTGGCGGCACCTTCCACGACACCGTGCTGCAGGGCGCGACCAGCGCCCAGATCTCCGCGCAACTCGCGCAGGGCATGCGGGCGTTGGCGGTGGCCGTGCTGCGCGTGACAGGCATGCCGTCCACCGCGGCCCGCACCGCGGCCGCGGGTGCCGTGGCCGAGGCGGGCGTGACCGGGTACACGGTCGCCCAACTGGACGCGGACCTGGCCGGCGCGCCGGTCGACCTGCCGCCGATCCTGGTCCCGCTCGGTGACCAACTCCAGCCGCAGGGCCGGGAATGGCTGCTCTCCCGGGCGGCCCTGATCGCCGCGGCCGACGGCGGTATCGGCTCCGCCGAGCGGGCCCTGCTCGACCAGGTGGGCGGGCTGCTCCAGATGACCCCGGCCCACGTCATCGGCGTCGTCGAGACCGCGCAGCGCAACGTTCCGCGCGGCTGACCGTACGCCCGCCCGACCCGCCGAGGTCCCGCCTGCCCCGACGAACGGGTGCGCGGGACCTCGGCGTTCAGCGGGATCGAGGCGGTCGGGGGCGCCCGGCCGGATCCGGCGCGCCCCGATCGGCCAGGACCCGGCGGGCCTGGCGGCCCAGGGCGAGCAGGCGTCCGTCCGCCGTCCACACCGCGCTGTCGTCCAGGGCCCAGCCGTTGCCGGCGTGCTCGGTGCGCATCCGGACCAGCGCCCAGCCGGACACCGGGCCGTCGTCCAGGGCGTTGCCGAAGTGCACCGTCAGCTCGGCCGACGGGGCCGCCCTGGGCCGGGTCCACCGGGCGAACAGCGCGGGCGGCAGGGCGTCCGCCAGGATCACCACGGCCGCCGCGTCCAGTGCGCGCCGGTCGGCGAACCGGATCCACGCGACCAACTCCGGTTCGGCGGCGCCGGACAGCGGGAGGTTCGGCCCGGCCGGACGGATCTCCAGGTGGTCCCCGAACGCGACCAGGCCGGCCGGCAGGGCGAGCGGGTCGCAGCGGTCCGGCGGCGGCACGCTGGGCGCGGGGGAGCCGGCCTCGTCCGGCCCGGGACGCCGGGCACCGAAAACGGCCGAGCCGAACAGCACCGGGGCACCCTCCTGCGCGGCGCGGAACGAGGCGACCGAACTGCCGCGGCCGGCGTGCTCCACCGTGCCGGTCAGCCGGAACGGGCGCTCGTCCACCGGTCTGAGGAAGTGCGCGTTGATCGTCCGCGCCGACCGATCCGCGCCCGACCGCGCGACCACGTCGTCCCGCATCGCCTCCAGCGCGAGCGCCACCAGGCTCCCGCCGTGCGCACCCTCCCACGACCACCACGACCGGTCCACCGTGAACTCGCGCACCGACGAGGGGGTCGCCTGCGCCACCGTCGTCCCTGCCTGCTCCATGCCGGCACCTCCCGATAGCTGAGTTGGGAATCCAAACTCACTATATCCATCGCCCCGCCCGTCAGGTCGGATCGGGGGGCGTACGCGGTTCGTCACCTCCCGGAACCGGGAACCCCTGTTCCTCGCGGCCCAGTTGCCCGGTTCGGGTCGGTCAAGCGTGCCGTCGGGCCGGCCCGACGACCCGATTTCACCCTCCGGGCCGGGGAATTGGGGTCGCGGCGGGCAAAGTGACAGGTTGTTCGCCGTCGGCGGAGGGTTCGGGGCGTCCGGGTGGGTATCGAAGGAGCAGGTGGCGCGCGTCGCGTACACCGCGGCCTCTGCGCCGGACCGGGAACGACCAGGAGGACGCGGCCATGACACGGATCAGGATCGTCAAACGCCCCGTTTCCCCGCGGCCGCAGCCGCCGGCGGATCTGCGCACACCATCCGGGCGCCCGATGCCCTATTGATCCCGATGCCGACTCGGCGAGGGCCACCGGGTGCGGTGATCACGACTGTCGCGATCACCACACCCCACCGACGGGCGCCCGCACGGCGGCGCCCACGCCTCCGCGGCCCGCTCGACCGTCGCGGCCGCCGATACCGCTCGCCCCGATGTACCGCCGCGCCCCGGCGTCCGATGCCTCCCGCGTCGGCCGCTCCCGCCGGCTTGTCCCCGCTGTCTTGTCCCGCGCGCGTTCGCGGCCCCGGCGGCCCTGTCGCACGAGCGCTCTCGTCATACCCGCCGTGTCGACGGCCGAGCACGACGCGTACGGAGCGGGCCCGCGTTGATCGCATGGGCACCAGAGGTGGATCGACGCGCGTAACCCCGACGCGTCCACGCCCATCGGCCGCTCGCGGTCGATCGAAGGCACCGCACCCGCGGCCGCCCTGCCGCTCCTGCGTTCACCGGCATCCGGCTCATCCACACCGCCCTGCGCCGTGCGCCTCGCGCCTCGCTCATCTTGGGACATCGGTTGTATTCCGGGCGTACGGGGTTTGACCTGCTCTATGCCGGGGGGCGAGCGGAAGGCTTGATTCCTCTCTAGTCTGGGGCGATGAGGAATCGTCCCCCAAATGGCCCATGATGGTGGTCACGCGCGGAGTTTGGTGGGGTGTGTGCCGGTCGTCCGCGGCACGCGTGTCATGCTGTGCCGTCAAAGTTCTGCCGGATGGGGGAACGGCGGCCGTCCCGGGGGGAAATCGATGAAACTGGCCTTCCTGGTCGAGGAGCACTACCGCCATGACGGCATGCCGCTCGACGTGATCCGACAGCTCGACGCGTGGGGGCACCACGTCGACATCGTGCGTCCCGGCAGCTCGTTGATCGACCTGTCCGACCTGATCCGGGCCGGTTCGCACGACGCGTGGGTGCTCAAGACCGTCTCCGGCGGCCCGGGACTGGGTCTGCTCGAGGCCGCTGCGGCGCTCGGGCTCACCACGATCAACGACGCGCGTTCGATCCGGTCGGTGCGGGACAAGGCGGTGGCCGCGGTGATCGCGCGCGCGAACGGGCTGCCCATGCCGGACACCTGGTTCGCCGCCATCCCGGACCTGCTCGGCGCGATCCCCGCCGACCGCTACCCGCTCGTGGTCAAACCCGCCGACGGCAGCTCCGGCCGGGCCGTGCACCTGGTGTCCGGCCCCGAGGACCTGGCCGACCTCGCCGTCGAACTGGTCCACGAGGGGCCGTTGTTGGCCCAGGAGTACGTACCCAATTCCGGGCAGGACCTCAAGGTGTACTCCGTCGCCGGCGAACTGCACGCGACCGTGCGCCGCTCGCCGCTGCATCCGCAGCAGCCCGTCCGGGAGAGCCGGGTGCCGCTGCCGTCCGGAACGGCCGCGCTGATGCAGCGCATCGGCGCCACCTTCGGCCTCGACCTGTTCGGCGTCGACATCATCGAGGGGCCGGACGGCCCGATGGTCGTGGACGTCAACGACTTCCCCAGCTTCCGGTGCGTGCCCGACGGCGTCGCCCGAGTCGCCCGCGCGGTACTCGACCTCGCGGCCGGAAGCGCCGGCGTCGGCGTCGGGCCGGCCCACCACGGCACCGGCCTGGTCACCGCCGTCCGTCCCCCGCTGCGCGCCAGGTCCGTGGTCACCCCCGCCCGCGCCGCCGCGAGCCCGATCGTGGACGCCGCGCCGGCCGCGTACGTCGGCTGACGGGGCGCGTGCACACGTGCGGATCTGCCTCGTCACCGACCGCCCCGACCACCCGCTTCTCGCGGACGCGCGCGCCCTGTTGACGCCGCGTCACGAGGTCGTCGCGATCGATCCGGACACCGTCACCGCCGACCACCCGATCACCGCCGACGTCTACCTGCTCAAGGCCCGTACCGCCCGGGCGCTCGCGTTCGCCGAACGGGCCGAGCGGCACGGCGCGCGGGTGCTCAACTCGGCGGCGGCCACCCGCGCCTGCCAGGACCGGGTCCGGATGGCCGAGCTCGCCTGGACCGCCGGGCTGCCGTTCCCGGACACCACCGCCTTTGCCTCGCCCGCCGAACTGCTCGACACCGGTCCTGTCTTCCCGCTGATGGTGAAGAGCCGACACAGCCGCAGACACGACCTGGTGGCTCGGGTCGACGACGCGCGGGCGCTGCGGGCGATGGCCCGGGAATGGCCGGACGAGCCGATCGTGGCCCAGGAGTTCGTCGACAACGGGGGCTGGGACCACAAGTTGTGGGTGGTCGACGGGCACGTCTTCGCGGGCCTGCGCCGCACCGCGCTCGACGGCCCCGCCGACACCAAGCCGATCGCCCCGCAGGACCTGCCGACCGGCTGGGCCGCCCTGGCCCGCCGAGTGGGTGAGGCGTTCGGTCTCGACGTCTACGGCGTGGACATCCTCGAGGTCGACGGCGTCCCGTCGATCATCGACGTGAACGCCTTCCCCGGCATGCGCGATATGCGCGGCGCGCCCGAGGCCCTGGCGGAATTGGCCACCGGATCCGGGATGCCACGGAGTACCCGTATGTCGGCCGAGGCGCAGTTGTCCGCCTCGTGCCCGACCGGCGCAATGCGAGTGGAACGGGCAAAACCCATCCGCTGATCCGCGCGACTGCACACGTGTCGAAGAAGGTGCGCGCCGACCGCGGCAATCGACTGCGAAGATCGCCGGCGTGCCGATAGGTTACGGATCCGTCGCCGCTTCGGCGGATTCCGCCCCAACCTTTTGCGGGAAAGGCTGCACCATGTCCTTTTTTGATTTCTTTGCCACCTTCATGATGGGTGCCGGCGACTACCTGGATCCGTCCACGCTGCTCGTGCTCTTCGCCTGACCCCGCCGCCCCGCACCGCCTCTCGTCACCCGTCACCGTCGATGCGCCGCAGGGCGGCCCTGGCTTCGTCCGCCTCGGCCGTGGCGGACGAAGTGGCCGCCCCCAGGCGCTCATAGCCCGCCAACGCGGACGACCAGTGCGCGCGGGCGGCGGCCGCGCCGTCCATCGCCTCGGTGGTGCGCGCCAGCCCGGCCAGCGCCCGCGCCTCCTCCAGGACCGTGCCCAACCCGCGGGCCAGGTCCGCACTCGTGCGGTACTCCGCCCGCGCCTCGACCAGGTCGCCCAGATCGAAGTACGCCTGCGCGAAGCCCGCGGCGGCCCGCTGTCGGTGCAACCGATCGTCGATCCGCTCGGCGATCGCGCGCCCCCGGGCGAAGTGCGCGAGCGCCTCGCCCGGGTCGTGCATGGCCAGATGCGCGAGACCGACGTTGATCCGGGTGTCGGCCTCGGACCGCAGATCGCTGATCTGCCCGTAGACGTGCAGCGCCTGCGCGTAACGATGCAACGCGGCGTGCGGATTCCCACGCGCCAGTTCCACCTGGCCGAGATTGTTCACGAGGATCGCGTATTCGGCCTGCGCGTTGCTTTGGCGCGCCGCCTCCAGTGATTCCAGGTAATACCGCTCCGCATTGTCCGGATCATCCCGAAGCAGAAAGATCTCGCCGATGTTGTTGAGCACCTTCACCAATTCGCGCCGCTCGCCCAGCCGCTCGTAGACGTCCCGTGCCGCGAGCAGCAGATCCGTCGCCCGCTCGTATTTCCGCAGATGCCCGTTCAGTACACCCAGATGCAGCAGAATTCCGGCCCGGCCATGCGGACTGTCGATCTCCCGGTGCATCTCCAGGGCCCGATCCAGGTGATCCCGGGCGGCCGGGAAACGGCCCGCCCGCAGGTGTGTGGCGCCGATCTCGGCCAACGCCTCGGCCTGGCCGCGTCGATCCTTCGCGCCCTCGGCGAGCGTGAGCGCCTCGCTCGCGTCCAGGAAGGCGTCCTCGTGCGCGCCCAACCGCCACTGGATGGACGCCCGTTCGATCAGCAGGTGCGTCGCGGCCCGCGCCTCGCCCGGACCGGCCGCGCGCCATTCCGCGAGGGCGGCGGTGTACAGATCGCGCGCGAGCCCCCACGAACCCCACTTCAGCAGCGATCGAGCCAACACCTCGGCGAGGTGACGTGCGTGCTCGGACGCCACGCCCGGCACCGGTCGCGCCGCCGCGACCAGGTTGAACCGCTCCCGGTCCAGCCACTCCTCGGCCGCCTCGGGCGTCTCGAACGGGACTTCCGTGCGCGGTACGGGCACCGGCACCAGGCCCGATCGCCGCCCGTACGGATAGGCCAGCCGGTCCGCCCGATCGGCGAGATCCAGATACAGATCGAGAACCCGCGTGACCGCCTCCACCCGCTCGGGCGCGGAGTCCTCGCGATACGCCGTGTGCAGCGCGAAGTCGTGCACGAGGTCGTGGAAACGATATCGATCGTGCGCCGGCTCCTCCAACAGATGCGATTCCACCAACTCGTCTATTCCACGCGCGACTTCGTCCGGGCCCAGGCCACATATCGCCACCGCCGCGGCCCGACCCACATCCGGTCCCGGATGCAGCGCGAGGCGCCGGAAGACCAACTGCGCGACCGAACCCAGTTCCGTGTAGGACAGATTGAACGCCATCGAGATACCCGGCGGCGCGTCGATCACGTCCAATGTGCGCGGTGCCTCGGCCAGCCGGGCCGCCAGATCGCGCACCCGCCCCGCGCGATGACGAAACCGATTCGCGGTGAGCTGAATGGCCAGCGGGTGATTGCCGCACCGTTTCACGATCTCGGCGACCGGTGCGTGATCCGCGTCGGCCAACTCCCGGACCTCCTCGGCGATCCGGGTGAACAGGGCTGCCGCGTCGGCCGTGTTCGGCACCCGCAGGGACAACGAGCGCGCGCCTTCGAGATCGGTGAGCCGGCGTCGACTGGTCACCAGGACCCGACAGCGCGGACTGCCCGGCAACAACAGTCGTACCTGTGCGGCGTCGCGGACGTCGTCGAGCACGATCAACGCGCGCCGATCGGCCATGGTCCGGCGCCACTGCGCCGCCCGCAGATCCGGTGTGGCCGCCAGTTGCGGGCTCGGCACACCCATCTCGACCAGCAACGAGCCCAGTGCCTCGGCCGGTTCGATCGGCGACTCGTGCGCGTCGTGTGCGTGCAGATGCAGATACAGGCGCCCGTCCGGGTAGTTCGCCCGCATCAGGTGCGAGGCATGGATGGCCAGACAGGTCTTCCCCACCCCGGCGAGGCCGGAGATCACCGTGACCGGCAGCGCCGTCCCGACCTCGTCCTCGCGCAACAGCTGGGCCAATTCGGCACGACGGCCGATGAAGTGCCGGGTGTCCCGCAGCAGCGTGTCGGGCGCGCTCGGGACCGGCCGCTCGGGCAGGGCCTCGCGCGGCACGGATCCACCGGGCACCCGGGCGGGAACGGCCAGCGCCGGATCCCGGCGCAACAACCGGGTGTGCAGCCGCTCCAGATCCGGCCCCGGATCGGCGCCCAGTTCGCTGCTCAGTCGGGCCCGGGTGCGGCGATAGGTCTCCAACGCCTCGCCGTAGCGCCCGCACCGGTACAGCGCGAGCATCAAATCGGCCACCACCGGCTCGGCGACCGGATGTTGCGCGGCCAGGTCGCGCAGCTCGACGACGACTTCGGCATGACGGCCGAGCCCGAGCTCCAGGTGAACACGTCGCTCACGGATCTGTCGGCGCTGCTCCTCGAGGCCGCCCCGGATCGACTCGATCCACAACCCCGACAGCCCGGCGAACGGCTGGCCGCGCCACAGGCGTTCGGCCTCGCGCAACAACTCCGCGGCCAGCGCCGGATCCTCGGTGTCGTTGGCCCGCTCGCGCAACAGCCGAAAGCGACGGAAGTCGACCTCCTCGGGCTCCACCTGGAGCCGATACGTCCGCGAATCCGAGGACAGGCGGGCCGCGTGGCCGGTGTTGCGCAGACGCCGGCGCAGCCGGGACACGTAGGTGCGCAGCGTGTCCACGGAGGTGGGCGGCGGTTCGTCGTCCCACACCCGGGCGATCATCACGTCGGTCGAGACCGCGGCGCCCTCCGCGCCCAACAGCACGGCCAGTACGCATCGTTCCTTGATCGTTCCCAGGGGCTGCCGAGCGTCGTCCACCCACAGTTCCATCGGGCCCAGTGCCCGGATCGATAGCACCGCGTTATCCCCCCGCCCCAGTCCCTCCTGGCCAACGCGCCCGGTGCCGAGGTGTCGCGTGACCACTGTGGCACGTCCTGCCACAGGGCCACCAGAAGACGACGGCCGCGATCCGTCCGGAAATCGCCTATTCGCAAGCGGGCATTCCGGTTGCGCTCGGGTGATGCAACGTGACTGCCGGCAACCTGCAAGGAATTCACCCCACCGGCCGGGGATGTCCCGGTTGTCGGCGGCAACGGCCGTTTCGACCCCACAGATCCGCTCGGCCACGGGGGAACGGGGCCCGTCCGGTGGTGACGACGCTCATGGAGGCGCGAATGACGATCCTGTCCGGCAGCGAGCCCAGACCCGTACCGGTCCGACCGGACGCGGCGCGGTGGACGACCCGTTCGGCGGAGCGGGGGGTTCTGGTCGTGGTGCACAACGTCACGTCGGGACAACGCCTGATCGACGCGGTCAGTCTGCTCGAAGGAGACCTGCGGGTCCAGGTCTTCTTCACCATGGCACCGACGATCTTCACCTCGGGAGTCGCCGAGTTCCTGGACCGGCTCGGCGCCACCACGGTGCCGTGGCACCGGGCCGTCGACATGAGTTTCGACCTCGCGTTGGCGGCGGGACACGAGGGACTGGCCGAACTGGACGCGCCCGTGATCGTGATGGCACACGGCGCGGGACACAACAAGCTGGTCCCCGCACGGCGCGGCGGACGCAGGGTGGCCGCCCGCGGTACGTACGGACTGGCGCCGCAGGATCTGATCCGGGACGGCCGGTTGGTGCCCGCCACCATCCTGCTGGCGCACGCCGAGGAGTTGGCCCGGCTCGGTGCGACCTGCCCCGAGGCGGTGCCCGCCGCCGTGGTGGCGGGGGATCCCAACTACGACTGCCTGGTGGCGAGCCGGGCGCATCGGGCGCGCTACCGCGACGCGCTGCGGATCGCGCCCGGGCAGCGGCACATCGTGGTCACGTCCACGTGGGGCGGCAACTCGCTGCTCGGCCGCACCCCCGAACTGCTGCACCGGATGACCACCGAACTGCCCCGGGACGGCTACCGGGTGACCGCGCTGATGCACCCGAACGTGTGGAGCGGCCACGGCGCGTGGCAGGTACGGGCCTGGCTGGCCGAGGCGTTGCGCGAGGGCCTGGTGCTGATCCCGCCGGAGGACGACTGGCGGGGCGTCCTGGTCGCCGCGGACTGCGTGGTCGGCGATCACGGTTCGCTGAGCCTGTACGCCACCGCCACCGACGCCCCGGTGGCCCTGGCGACCTACCCCGAGGCCGACATCGATCCGGCCTCCCCGCTGGGCGACCTGGCGCGCTTCGCGCCGCGGATCCGGCACCGGCGCTCGATGCTCGCCCAGCTGTCCCGGATCCCGGCGGACCACCGGCGGGCGGACTACGCCCGGGTGGCCGCGCGGATCACCTCCCAACCCGGCTCCTTCGCGGGAAACATGCGCCACCTGATCTACCGTCACCTCAAACTCAAGGCCCCCGCCGCGCGTCCGAGGGTACGGATCGCCGACCTGCCGGGAGCACCGCGATGACGGGGTGCCTGCCGGGCGGGTCGCTCGGGGTCGGGGCGGTCTCGGTGACCGTGGTGGTGCGTGGTGGTGACGGCAGGACCGTGGTGGACGAACACGTGCGGGTCGAACTGCCCTCGCCTCGCGCGGCGTTGGCCGATGTGCTGGTGGTCGCCGAGGGTGGGCGGCCGTCGTGGGCGGGACTGGGGGAGCGGGATCGGGAGTTGGCGGCGGCGCATCCCGGGGCCCTGGTCACGCTGATCGTCCGCGGGCCGAACCTGGCCCTGGTTCGGATCGGTGCCGCGCCGCCGGGGCGGGTGCGGCGCGGCGACGCCGATCCGCCCTGGCCGCGCTACGCGTCGATCCTGCACGCGTTGACCGTCCTCGGCGCGTCGGGTCCGGGCTGAGCCGGACCGTCACCCCGGCGGATCGAGGCCGCGCAACCGCGCGCGTACCGTCTCGGCCGCCGGGGCCCGCACCGCGTCCAGCAGACCCAATGCCTCGCCGTACCGGTCCCGGGCGTCGGCGGGTCGCCCCTGTCGCTCGGCGGATTCACCGAGCGTGGTGAGCACGTGCGCCACCTCCACGCTCGCGTTGTGCCCGCGCAGCACCCCGAGCGCGGCGAGCAGATGCGGATCCGCCCGATCGGGTCGGCCGTCGGCCACCAGCCCTCGGCCGATCAGGGCCCGCGCCCGGGCGGCGTTGTACGCGTCGTCGACCCGCTCCAGCCCGGCATGTGCCGCCTCGGCGTGCGCGATCGCGTCGGCGGCCCGGCCCGCGCGCAGCGCCACATCCCCCCGATTGAAGCGGGCCAACGCGGCGGGACGCGGATCGCCGAGAGCCAGACACCGGCCCTCCGCCTCGCGAAACGCCTCGTCGGCCTCGTCCAGTCGGTCCAGGCCGAGCAGCGCCAGACCGGTGTAGTTGCGCGCCCTTGCCGCCCCCACCGCGTCACCGGACCCGGCGCACACCTCGGTCGCGGCGGCGAACATCTCCAACGCCCGGGCATGCCCGCCGCAGTCCAGTTCGCACAACCCGCCCGAGGTCAACATCCGTGATTCCGCGGCCGGATCGGCACAGGCACGGGCGGCGTCCAGCCCCAACGCGTGCGCCGCGCGGGCATCCTCGAAGTACTTGCCGCGCAGGAACAGCGGCCACAGCGCGTCGGTCAACTGCCAGACCACGGTGTGCAGGTCGGCATTGGCCGCGGTGCGGATCGCGGCGACCAGGGTGACCCGCTGTCGCTCCAGCCAGGCCAACGCCTCCGGGCCGTCGGCGAAGTCCACCCGAGGCACCTCGGCGCTCGCGTAGTCCCGGGCCAGCGACCGGTGTTGGGGTTCGAGCAGTTCCTCCGCGCGGGTGGCCGTGGCCAGATAGTGGTCCAGGATCGCGCGCAGGGTGCCCGTGCGTTCGGAGTCCGAGCGTTCGGACATCTTGTCCACCGCGTGTAGTCGGATCAGGTCGTGGAATCGGTAACGCTCGTCGGCGGTCTCGGTGAGCAGATTACGATCGAGCAGGTCCTCCAGGACGGCCGGCGGCCCGTTCACCGTCCGGGCCCCCAGCACCGCCGTTGCCACCGCCGGCCCGAAGTCCGGGCCCGGATGCACGCCGAGTCCGCGATACAGCCGCGCCGCCGCGGCCGGCAACTCGCGGTACGAGACGTCCAACGCGGCCCGGACGGTGTGGTCCCCGTCCAGGGCCAATGCGTCCAGGCGCCCGCGCTCGTCGGCCAGGGCACGCACCATCGTGGTGATCGGCCGAGTCGGCCGCGAGGCCAGCCGGGCGGCGGCCACCCGTACGGCGAGCGGGAGGCGGGCGCACAACTCGACCAACTCGGCGGCCTCGGCCGGTTGTTCGCGGACCCTGTCGTCGTTCATGGTGTCCGCCAGGAGCTGCACCGCGGCGGCATGGTCGAGCGGTTCCAGCGGCACCGGCACACCGCCGTTCACCAGCAGCCCCGACAACCTGCCGCGGCTGGTGACCACGGTGAGGTTGGCCCCGGCCGGCAGCAGCGGACGGACCTGGGCGGCGGTCGTGGCGTCGTCGAGCAACACCGCCAAGCGGCGGCCCTCGGTCAACGAGCGGTACAGGCCGAGCTGTTCGGCCGGGTCGCGGGGCACCCGATCCGCCGGGACCCCGAGTCCGCGCAGGAAACCGCCGACGATCTCGCTCGGCACGGCCGGACGTCCGCCGCCGTGGCCGCGCAGATCGGCGTACAGCCGGCCGTCGGGAAACGCGGCGTGCAGCCGACGCAGCCAGGTCAGCGCGAGCGTGGTCTTGCCGACTCCGGGCTGCCCGCCGAGCAACACGAGCCGCGTCCCGGCGGCGCACAGCCGGTCCAGCGCGTCCAGTTCGCGCACCCGATCGACCATCGGCGGGGCCGGCGGCAGTTGCCACGGCACCACGGCGGTGTCGGCGGGGCCGATGGAGACGTGGATGCCCCCGTGTACCGTGCCCGCCTGCACGCTGGGCCCGTGTACCGTCCCGCCGAGTTCGTTGTGGCTGCCCACCGCCGCCTCCGGCGACGGGCCGTTCCCGTGCCGATCGTCGACGCCCGACACGGTCCCCCCGTTCGTCGCGACCGAAACCGCCCGTACGCGTGGCCGAATCCGGCCCCGGCGGACGGGCCGGCACACTGGATGTTTGTCGCCGGACGAGATCGCGAAACATTTCGCGCGGATTCGCGGGGCTTCGTTCCCCCCGGCGCCGACGCCGGCGCCGGGAAGGGCCGGTCGTCCGGCCCGGAAGTCGCCGCGAGAAGGCCCGAGACTTTCCGCCCCGACGCCTCAACTCCGCTTCGACAACAGCCGTTCCAGATCGGCCAGGACATGGTCCGCAGCCGTGTAACCGGTGCTCACCATCCAGTATTCGTCGTCCACCTCGTGCGCCCTACCGGCCTTGACCGCGCTCAGCGTCTTCCACAGCGGGCCGCCGGTGACCTTGTCGTGGTCGGTCTTGTCCTTCGGACCGTACGTGGCCACGAAGATCACGTCGCCGTCCGCCTGTTCGATCCGCTCGGCACTCACCTCGACCATGAAGGTGTCGACGTTCTGCGCGGCCGGGCGGCCGAGGCCGACCTCGCTCAGGACGCCGCCGACGAACGTGGCCTTCCCGTACAGCCGGTTCTGGCCCGCGACGAACCGCAACACGCTCACCTTCACCGCGCCCGGGTCGCCCTGCGTGCTCCCCAACGCCTTGGCCCGCGCGCCGAACGCGGCCACCACCCGGTCGCCCTCGGCCTTCTTGTTCAACGCGTCGGCGTCGAGCAGGAAGTTCTGCCGCCACTGGGTGCCGGCCTGCTCCGAGAAGACCACCGGGGCGATCCGGCTCAGCGCGTCGTAACGATCGGCGTCGCGGACCAGGTTGCCCAGGATCAGATCCGGCTTCAGCGACTCGATCACCTCCAGGTTCGGCGCCCCGATCGCGCCCACCTCCTTGATTCCCGCCGTCTTGTCGCCGTGGTACTTCGGGAACCCGGCGCCGGGACTGCCCACCACCGAGCCCACGGGTTTGACGCCGAGGGTCAGTGCGGTGTCCAACTCGCCCATGTCGAGGGTGACCACACGCTTCGGCGCGACGGGGACCTTGACCACACCCTTGGCGGAGCGCACCTCGCGGGTGTCCGCCGAGCCGGACCTGGCACCCTTGTCGCCGTCGGCACCCTCGGAGGAGCACCCGGCCAGGACGAGCGCGGCGACCACGCCCAAGGCGGCGGCGACGCGGGACAGGGAGGCGGATCTCATCGGAACTCCTCGAAGGACGGCGGCGGGCGGCGACCGTGATCGCGCACGACCGGCGGGCCGAACGGGAAGCGCGTTCGCTACCCGATCTCTCGGGGTTGCCCCGGAACCACCATCGGCGCACCCGTGACCGGGCAGGGGATCACCACACAGTCGAGCCCGAAGACCTCGCCGACCAGATCGGCCGTGACGATCTCGCCCGGCGCGCCCTGCGCCACGATCGCGCCGGAGCGCATCGCGATCAGGTGATCCGCGTAGCGACACGCCTGGTTGAGGTCGTGCAGCACGGCGACCACCGTACGCTCGCGCGTGACGTTGAGTTCGCGGACCAGGTCGAGCACCTCCACCTGATGGGCGATGTCGAGGAACGTGGTCGGCTCGTCGAGCAGCAGGATCCCGGTGCCCTGGGCGAGCGCCATCGCGATCCACACCCGCTGCCTCTGCCCGCCGGAGAGTTCGTCCACGTAGCGGTCGGCGAGTTCGACCACGTCGGTGCGCCGCATCGCGTCGGCCACCACGTCCTCGTCCTCGTCCGACCACTGCTGCCACCAGCGTTGGTACGGCTGCCGGCCGCGCGCGACCAGGTCGGCGACGGTGATCCCCTCCGGCGGCACCGGGCTCTGCGGCAACACGCCTATCCGCCGAGCGATTTCCCGGGTGGGCAGGTCGCGAAGCGCCGCGCCGTCGAGCAGCACGCTGCCGCCGACCGGCTTGAGCAGCCGGCCGAGCGAGCGCAACAGGGTGGACTTGCCACAGGCGTTCGGGCCGACCACCACGGTGACCTTGCCCGCGGGCACCTCCAAGTCCAGGTCGCGGACCACGATCCGGTCCTCGTAGCCCAGGGTGAGCTCCCGCGCGGCGAGCTGATGGGTGGTCACGAGGCGCCTCCGGAACGGGATCGGGTCAACATCCACAGCAGGTACGGGCCGCCGACCGCGGCGGTGAGCACGCCCACCGGCAACTCGGCGTCGGAGATCAGCATCCGCGCGCCGATGTCCGCGATCACCACGATCAGCGCGCCGAGCAGCGCCGAACACACCAGCGGCACCTGGGGGGTCCGGGTCAGCCGGCGGGCCACCTGCGGCGCCACCAGGGCGACGAAGTCCACCGGCCCGGCCGCGCCGGTGGCCACCGAAGCGAGCAACACGCCGACCACGACCAGGCCGAGCCGGATCCGGCCGAGCCGGATACCGAGCGCGATCGCGGTGTCGTCGTCGAAGCCGGCCGACCTCGACGCCCGCGCGGCCCACACGATCGCCGGGGTCAGCGCGAGCAACACCCAGAACAGCGGCTCGCCCTGGGACCAGCCGCGCCCGTTCAGACTGCCCGACATCCACACCTTGGCCTGCTGGGCGAGGGCGATGTCGGCTTTGGTGAGCAGCAGGTTGGTGACCGAGTACAGGGCCACCGACACGCCTACGCCGATCAGTACGAACCGCTGCGCGTTGAGCCCGCGACGCCAGGCCAGCACGTACACCAGGAACGCGGCGATCGTGCCGCCCGCCACGGCGGTCAGCGGAGTCGCGGTGGGCCCGCCGTAGCCGAAGACCAGGCCGAACACCACGGCCGCGGCGGCCCCGTGCGAGACGCCGATCACGTCCGGGCTGGCCAGCGGGTTGCGCGCCACGGTCTGGATCAGCGCGCCGGCGATGCCGAAGGACAACCCGACCAGGAGCCCGACGGTGGTGCGCGGCAGCCGCAACGTCTCGACCACGAAGCTGTCGTCGGCGCCGACGAGCACCGCGAGCACGTCGCCGGGAAGGATGAAGCGCTCGCCCACACACAGGCTGAGCAGGAATCCGGCCGCGAGCAGCACCGCGACCACGGTTGTCACCACGACGGAACGACGATGCAGCAGGAACGAGAAGCTCGGGCGACGGACCAGGACGTGACCGTACGGGTGGTAGTTCGCGCGGCTCGGGGGGTTCGTGAGGCTTGGGTGGCTGAGGTTGCTGAGGTTGCTGTGGTTGCTCGGCCGGTTCATCCGGACACCACCGGCTTGCGGCGCACCAGCGCGACCAGGATCGGCACGCCGATCAGCGCGGTCATCGCGCCCACCTCGACCTCGGCGGGCGGGAACAGGACCCGCCCCAGCACGTCCGCGACCAGCAGCAGGATCGGCGCGAGCAGCGCGGACATGGCCAGCACCCACCGGTGATCGGTGCCGACCAGGGCCCGGGCGGCGTGCGGAACGGCCAGGCCGACGAACGAGATCGGCCCGGTCGCGGCCACCGCGACACCGGTCAGCACGGTCGCGCCGAGGCCGCCGATCACCCGGATCCGGTTCACCTTGTGGCCCAGGCCCTTGGCCACGTCGTCGCCGAGCGCGAGCGCGTCCAGACCGCGCGCGGTGGCCACCACCAGGAGCACGCCCACGCCGAAGAACGGCAACATCTGCCAGGCCACCTCGTCGGTACGCCCGGACAGCGAGCCGACCAGCCAGAACCGGTACTGGTCCAGGGTGCCCTGATCGGTGGTCAGCACCATGGTGATCACCGCGCCGAGCGTCGCCGCCAGGGCCTGCCCGGACAGCGCCAGCTTCACCGGGGTGGCGCCGCCGCGCCCCCGCGCCGCGACCGCGTACACCAGTACCCCCGTGCACAGCGCACCGGCGAAGCCGAACCACACGTAGCCGGTCAGGCTGCTCACCCCGAACACCGCGATCGCGGTCACCACGCCGGCGGCGGCGCCGGTACTGATGCCCAGGATCCCGGGCTCGGCGATCGGATTGCGGGTCAGCCCCTGCATGCAGGCGCCGGCGATGCCGAGGGACGCGCCGACGAGCAACGCCACGACGGTACGCGGCACCCGCATCGAGTTCACCACGATGGCGTCGGTGGAGTCGCCGCCGTGCACGAGCGCGTCGAGCACCACGCTCGGGGCGATGCCGCGACTGCCCACGGCGAGGCTGAGCAGACACGCGGCGGCCAACACGAGCAGCACCGAGACCATCAGGAGGGCTCGGCGCCGCGTTGTTCGACCCCGCGTCGGGAGGACGTTCACTGGAGCAGGTTAGGCTGACCTAATATGTCCGGCCCAGTCGGGGGGCGGGTTCGGCACGGGGCTCACGCAGGGTCGCCGCACGACTGCGCCGGCCGCTCACGCGGACCGGTCATCGCGCTGGGTGCGGATGCGCTCGCCCTCGGGTCCGTTGCCGACGAGATCGTCGACCTCGGCGACGGCCTGCTGCTCCCGGCGTTCGGGGACGGACACGCACACCCCCTCTTCGGCGGCCTCGAACACTTCGGGCCGCGGATCAAGGGGCTGACCGGTGTCGACGCGATCGCCGCCGAGGTGGGGCGCCAACCTGGCGTTGCGGGGCGATCCGGATCGTTGGCGCGCGCAGCGGGCCGAGTTCGGCGCGGCGCGGGCGAGGGTGGCGGCCGAGGGCGGGCCGCTGTCGTCCGTGCGGACGGTGAAGTTCTTCGCGGACGGGGTGATCGAGGGCGGCACGGCGGCGATGTTGGCGCCGTACTGCGATGCGCCGCACAGTCGCGGACTGCTCGACTCGGGCGCGCCGGTGTCGTTCGGCAGCGACTGGCCAGTGAGTTCGCACCGGCCGATGGAGGGCGTCCAAGTCGCGGTCACCCGACGGACGTTCGAGGGGATGCCGGAGCAGGGCCGGGCGCCGCACGAGTGGTTGACGGTGGATCAGGCGCTGGACGCGGATAGCGACGGGGCCGCCTATCAGGCGTTCGCGGACGACCGGCGGGGCCTCGTGGTGGGCGCGGCGGCCGATGTGGTGTGGCTGGACTCGGATCCGGTGGGGTGGACCCGATGATGCTGCGGGAGGTCGCGGTGCGGGGGGACGTGGTTGGCGGGGGTGCGGACGTACTGAGCGGCGGGTCGCCTTTCGATTGTTGGGTAACTTTCGGATGGCTGCGCATATTTGGTCGGCGAGTGACCCGTTCGAGTGAATCGAAGGGGTATTCGGGCCAAAGCCGGTGATTTGGCGAGACGATCGCTGCCATGAGCGCATGGGGTCGGGCGCGCCGGTGGGGGTGCGTGGTCGGGGCGGGGGCCTTGTTGGCCGCTCCGGCGAGTGTCGCGTGGGCGGGGTCGGGTGCCGGCGGTGGGCATACGCCCGGCGCGCATGTGGACGTGTGCGTTTCGATCGGTGGATCGCCCGGGGCGAGTGTTCGGGTCGATGTGACGCCGGCCACCGGTCCGCCGATCGGGGGGATCGGACTCACGGTCGATTTCAGGTTGTTGCGCAACGGGTCCTGTCGACCCACGTCCAGCCCCAAGCCGTCGCCGACACTCACGAAGCCCAGGCCCACCACGCCCAAGCCGACGCCGCCTCCGACGAAGCCGACACCGGTGCGGAGCACGCCGCCTCCGCCGGTGGAGCGCGCGACGCCGATGGCGGTGGTCGTACCCAAGGCGACGCCGCCTCCGGTGCGGACGACGCCGCCGCCACCACCGCCGAGCACGCCGCCGCCGGTGGCGACCCCGCCGCCGCTGCAACCGATCGCGGAGCGGCGGTCGTTGGCCCGACCGGCTCCGTCGCCGCCTCCGGTGCGGGGGAACTCGCTCGTCACCACGACGTTGCTGATCACCGCGCCCGCGATTCTGGCCGGTGCCGCGCTCAAGCCGCGTGGCCGGGCGGGGGCGCGCGGATCGGGCGGTGGCGGGCGTGGCTGAAGCGCCGAGTTCGGCGCTTCCCCGGCTTTAGACCCACTGGATCCTTTGCCTTTTTTGCCCCGGAGGTCATCCGTGACGCATTGGGTTGTACTGGCACTCGCGATGATCGCGGTGTGCGCGGTGGTCCTCTCCGTCGTCGTGCTCAAGCAGCGGCGGTTGCCGGATGACGACGACCCGTCGGCCACGCCGGACGTGCTCGAATACATGACGATGATGATCGGTGTCGTCTACGCGATCGTGCTCGGTCTCGCGATCGCCGCCGTGTGGGAGGGGCGGGGCGCGGCCGAGGACGAAGTGCGGCACGAGGCACAGGCGTTGCACGAGGTGAGTGAGCGGGTCCGGGTCTATCCGCCGCAGGTGCGCGATCAGATCCGAGCGGACATCGACGCCTATGTGAAGTATGTGGTCAAGCACGAGTGGGGCTATATGGCCGACCACGGCGAGTTGTCCCCGCGCGCGTCACAGCTGTTCGAGACCGTACGCAACGAGGTGACGGACTACGCGCCGCAGGGCGACCAGGAAGCGCAGATGTACCAGCCGATCCTGGACCAGGTCGCGATCGCGGACGACGCGCGGCAGGCGCGCGGCGGACAGGCGGGCGCGTCGATGCCGGGGCTGGTGTGGTTCGGCCTGATCATCGGCGCGATCGTCACCGTCGGGATGATCTTCACCTTGCAGATTCGCAGATCCGCACCGGAGTTGATCGTTGCGGGGTTGTTCAGTGCGTTGATCGCGTTCCTGTTGTTCCTGATCTGGGACTTGGACGCCCCCTTCGGGCAGGGGATGACGGCGGCCTCGGACGCGTTCGTGTCGTTGTTCCCGGGAGCGAAGTAGGGGCGGGGGAGAGGAGGGCCTTGATAACGGGCCCGCCGTGCGGCGCGATCACCTGCTCGGCGAGCCCGTCGTCGATCGTTCGGCGGATCAGTGCACCTCGGTGCGGATGACGCGATAGGTGCCGACGGCCAGCGGGGTCAGCAGCCAGATGGCCATCGTGGCGGCCACTCTGGCCCATTCGACACCGCTGATGCCGGTGTCGTAGAGCGGGTCGAGGGCCGGGCCCGGGTTGACCCAGCGATTGACGGACTCCATCGCGGAGACGAGGTCGGACAGGATTCCCAACACGCTCGGCACCATGAACAAGGCGACGATCGCGAGCGGGGCGTTCAGGAACAGCACACCGAACGCCACGCCCAGGATGATGCTCAGGATCGCGGCGAGCAGCACCGAGGCGAGCATCGAGCCGGGGATGGACCAGGTTCCGGCGCCTCGGTCGGTGAAGCCCGCGACCGCCCGACCGAGCGTGGCGCACACCAGCCCGAACACGACGCCGAACAGGGCCAGGACCACCCCGGCGGCGACCTTCGCGCCGAGCACGCGACGGCGATCGGGAACCAGGGCGAAGGTGGTCAGGGCCGTGCGCTGGGACCATTCGGAGGTCACCGCCAGGATCCCGATCACAGGGAACAACACCGCCACGCCGGCCTGGGAGGAGGTGAGGAACGACCGCCAGGTGCGATCCTCGTGGGGCGCGGCGGTCAGGGTCACTACGACGAGGGCAACGGCGGCGAGCGCGACCACGGCCAGCAGCCAACGACCCGCGCGGGTGTCGGTCATCTTGCGCAGCTCGATCTCGGTCAGCCGGAGGAGGGTCGGCGCGGCGACGGGTGCGGCGATGGTTGCGGTGTCGGGTGTGGCGGTGATGGTCACGACGAGACCTCCTGCGGGGTGGAGCCGAGTCGGCTCAGGAACATCTCCTCTAGTCCTTCGTGTTCGGCGGGGCGCAGTTCGCGCAGTACGACCCCGGCATTCGCGGCGGCGCGGCCGACGGCATCGGCCGAGGCGTCGACCAGGAAGGTGCCGGCCGGGTCGGTCGGGTGGTGGGACAGTCCGGCCGCGGTGAGCGCGGCGTGCAGCGCGGCCGGATCGACGGCGGCGACCAGGGTGCCGGCGGGGGCGGTGAGGAGTTCGCCCTTCGTGCCGTCGGCCACGACGCGACCCTTGGCGATCATCACGATGCGATCCGCCACCGCCTCGATCTCGCGCAGTTGGTGCGAGGACAGCAGGACGGTGCCGCCGCGGTCGGCGAAGTCGCGCAGCAGGGTGCGCATCTGGAAGACCCCCTCGGGATCCAGGCCGCTGGTGGGCTCGTCCAGGATCAGGACGGCGGGGTCGCCGAGCAGGGCTTGCGCGACGCCCAGCCGCTGACGCATCCCGAACGAATAGCCGCCCACCCGACGCCGTGCCGCGGGGCCGGACAGGCCGACCAGGGCGAGCAGTTCGCCGACGCGGGCCCGGTCCACGTCCAGGACGCGGGCACAGAGGGCGAGCGTCTCGCGCCCGCTGCGCCCCGCGTGCTGGGCACTGGCATCCAGCAACACGCCGACGTGACGCCCGGGATTGGCCAACTGCCGATACGGGACACCCTGGATAGTCGCGCCCCCCGAAGTCGGCGGCGTGAGGCCGCAGATCATCCGCATGGTGGTGGACTTCCCCGCCCCGTTCGGCCCCAGGAACCCGGTCACGGTCCCCGGCTCACACCGAAAGGAAACCCCGTCGACGGCGACGTGCTCCCCGTAACGCTTGGTCAATTGCTCGACACAGATCATGCCCCCAGCCTGACCACCCCAGACGGCCCCCCACAGCGCCCAACAGTCCACACTCGGCAGCCTTGGTCTACACCTCACCCAACCAAGGACACCCCGGAAACCCCCGGGTGACGTGGCCGGTTACACCCGAAGGAGGGGGAGCGCCTGAACGGAGGGCCGGGGCGGAGGGCTTGAAGGAGGGGCGTGGCCGGAGGGAGCACTTGAGGCCACGCCGGCGCGAGGTGGGGTGGGGTGGGCGGGGTGGGCTGGAGCCGGGGCGCGGGCGCTGGGCGGCCCGGATCCTCGGGCGAGAAGCGTGTGTTGCCTGGGGAAAGGCGGTGGCGGTGGCGGTGGTGGCAGGCCGGGTGGGCGGTCGGGTCGAGTGCGCCGGGGCGCCTTCCCGGGTGGGTGGGGTGTTTCCGGTGGGCGTTGCGTTTGTGGTTGCGGGTGTCCGGTGCGGGGTTGGTCCGGCGCCAGAGGTCGGCCGCCGCCAGCGCTCGGGGCTCCGAGACCGGAGGCTCCCGACGAGACGGGCGTGTTGCTCGGCGAAAACCGGCTGGCAGCGGGGGCGGGGAGGGCGCTCGGGTCGGGTCCTCCGGGGGAGCCTTCCTCAATGGGTCGGGTGTCTTCGGCGCGCGTTGCGTTTGTGGTTGCGGGTGGCCCGTGCGGGGTTGGTCCGGCGCCAGAGGTCGGCCGCCGCCAGCGCTCGGGGCTCCGAGACCGGAGGCTCCCGACGAGACGGGCGTGTTGCTCGGCGAAAACCGGCTGGCAGCGGGGGGCGGGGAGGGCGCTCGGGTCGGGTCCTCCGGGGAGCTTTCCCGGGTGGGTGGGGTGTCTTCGGTGGGCGTTGCGTTTGTGGTTGCGGGTGTCCGGTGCGGGGTTGGTCCGGCTCGAAGGGTCGGCCGCCGCCAGCGCTCGGGGCTCCGAGACTGGAGGCTCCCGACGAGACGGGCGTGTTGCTCGGCGAAAACCGGCTGGCAGCGGGGGGCGGGGAGGGCGCTCGGGTCGGGTCCTCCGGGGAGCTTTCCCGGGTGGGTGGGGTGTCTTCGGTGGGCGTTGCGTTTGTGGTTGCGGGTGTCCGGTGCGGGGTTGGTCCGGCGCCAGAGGTCGGCCGCCGCCAGCGCTCGGGGCTCCAAGACTCGAAGCCCCGACGAGACGGGCGTGTTGCTCAGCGAAAACCGGCTGGCAGCGGGGGGCGGGGAGGGCGGCCGGGTCGAGCCCTCCGGGGAGCCTTGCTGAGTGGGTTGGGGCGATGCGGGGGCGTTGGCAGGGGAGTTGGGGTTCGAAACCGGATCGCGGTGCGTGATTTCGGGCTTCGAGTTCCGGTGACCTGCGGTTTTGCAGGGTCGAGGGGCACAGTCGGGCGTCGAGTGCCGGTTTCGTGCACTCCGACCTCCTCGACATCTGTGTGGAGGCCGAAATTGCGCAGAGGACGTCGGTTTCGCGTGCTGCGGCCTCCCGGAGACCACCGAGGAGACCGAACGTGCCCAACGGGGGCCGAAACCGGATCCCGAGACACTCAAGAACCGCCCCCATCAACGCTGACCAGAGGTTTTCTCTCACGTCAAGGCTGCGGCACCCCACGGGATCCGGTTTCGTGAACCGACGCCACTCACGCGCCCGCCCCACATCGAAATCACCCGACCCACTCGGGAAGGCTCCCCGGAGGACTCGACCCGGCCGCCTCCCTGCCCCCGTTGTCAGCCGGTTTTCGCCGACCAAGACGCCCGTCTCGTCGGGAGCCTCCAGTCTTGGAGCCCCGAGCGCTGGCGGCGGCCGGCCTCTGGCGCCGGACCAACCCCGCACCGGCCACCGCAACCACAAACGCGACGCCCGCCGGAAACACCCCGCCCACCCTGGAAGGCGCCCCGGCGCACTCGACCCGGCCGGCCGGCCGCTCACCGCTGCCCTGCCCTGCCCCGCTTCGTGTCCGGTCGGCGTGTGTGTCCGGTGTGGTGCGTTACGTGTCGGTTGATGCGTCGTGTACCAGCAGGGCGATCTGTACGCGGTTGTTGAGGTCCAGTTTGGTGAGTAGTCGGGAGACGTAGGCCTTGACCGTGGCGATGCTGATGGAGAGTTCCTTGCCGATTTCGGCGTTCGTGTAGCCCCTGCCGACGAGTGTGGCTACGGCGCGTTCGCCGTCGCTGAGGTGGGCGAGGGCGGATCGGGCTCGGGCTCGGCGGGGGTCGATGCCCGTTGCGGCGACGTAGGTCATCATGCGGCGCAGCACGTCGGGGGAGAGCATGGGTTCGCCGGCTGCGACGCGGCGGATGGCCTCGACGATGTCCGGGGGCGGGGTGTGTTTGAGCAGGAAGCCGCTCGCGCCGGCCCGCATCGCCTTGAGGATGTGGTCGTCGGTGTCGAAGGTCGTCATCACGATCACCTCCGGCGCCTCGGGGCGGGCCCGCAGGGTCGCGGTGGCGGCCAGGCCGTCCACGCGGGGCATTCGGATGTCCATCAGCACCACGTCGGGCCGGTGTTCGTCGACCGCGCCGAGCACGTCGGCGCCGTCGGAGACCTCGCCGACGACGCGGACGTCCGGCAGCCCGGACAACATCATGGACAGTCCGGCTCGAACCAGCGCGTCGTCGTCGACGACGAGGACCCGGACACAGCCGTCGGTACTTTTCACTTGGCCAACGGTAGCCACACGCGCAGGCTGAAGTCGCCGTCGGTGGTGGGGCCGTGGTCGAGGCGGCCACCGATCAGGGCGACGCGTTCGCGCAGGCCGATCAGGCCGGCGCCCGCGCCGGGGATGGCGGTGGGGCGGTGGCCGTGCGGGAGGCGGTTGACCACCTCGATGGCGAGGCCGTCGTCGGGGGCGGGGGCGACGAGGACCCGTACCCGTGCGCCGGGGGCGTGTTTGCGGGCATTGGTCAGCCCCTCCTGGACGATCCGGTACGCGTGCCGGCCGGTGCGTCCCGATACCGACGGCAGGTCGGCGAGGTCCAGGTCGACGGTCGCGCCGGCCAGACGGGACTCCTCGACCAGTGCGGGCAGGTCGTTCAGCACGGGCTGGGGCCGCTCGGGCTCGCCGTCGCCGTCGTCGTCGGGGTGGGCCCGCAGGACGCCGATCACCTCGCGCAGATCCTCCAGTGCCTCGAACGCGCATTGGCGGATCACCTCGGCGGCGCGGGCCTCCTCCGGCGAGGCGCCGGTCCGGTACTCCAGCGCGCCCGCGTGGATCGCGAGCAGCGAGATCCGATGCGCTAGCACGTCGTGCATCTCCCGGGCCAGCCGCTCGCGTTCGAGGTGGCGGGCCTCCTCCACGCGCAGCCGCTGGCCCTCCTCGGCCTGCCGGGCCCGCTCGCGCCAGGACGCGGTCAGTTCGCGCTGGGACCGGATCAGCATGCCGGTGGCCACGGCGGTGGTGATCAGCAGCGTCATGGCCAGGACCGACGTCCAGTAGGCGCGAGCCGATTCGGCGCCCACCCAGAACGTGCCGGTGACAAGCGTGAGGTCCAGGACGGCGACGGACGCGACGACCCGCCAGGGCCGGTGGATGGCCAGGCTGAGCAGGGCCACCGGCGCGGATCCGGTGAGCGCGGCCGAGAAGAAGCCGACGAGGATCCAGGTCACCGCGAGCGCGGTCGGTCGGCTGCGGCGCAGCAGCAGCATGGCCACGAACATGACACTGCCGAGGATGGCCTCCAGCAGGACGCCCGGCGCGTTCTCCTCCTGGAGGGCGGTCGCGAGGATCAGCGAGCCGAGCCCGAGGGCGCCGAGCGCGTAGCCGAGGTCGGTGCCCCATTCCCGACGGGTGCGTTGCGGGACGAGTCTGCGGACGAGACCGGTGGGGGGTGGTGCGCCGGGGGTGTTTCGGGTGACGTGGCTCTTGATCACACTCCAGCCTAGGCAGCGACGTCGGTGTTCCGGCAGTGACCGGGAGTCGACCCCGCCATCGACTTTGGTTGCTCCGCAGCCGTCGCCCTCTCCCGTCGCCCTCTCCCGCCCGCCCCCGCCCGTCGGGCCCCCACCTCCGCCCCGCTACCTCCCCGCCTCCACCCGATCCGGTTCCACCACCACCGGCACCCCCCGCCCGCCCCGCCGCACTCCCGGGATCGACCACGCCAGCACGGCCGCCACTAGGCAACCGGCACCGAGCATGCCGAAGCAGACCAGGTAGCCCGTCAACCCCGGCGCGTGGGCGACCCCCGCCGCCCGGGCCGTGGCCGCGCCCGCCGGGCTCGCGCTCAGGATCGCGCCGAGTACCGCCGTCCCGGTCGCGCCGCCGACCGTGCGCAGCACCGCGTTCATCCCGTTGGCCACCCCGGTCATGTCCGCCGGCACATGGTCGTTGATCAGCGCCGGCATCGCCGAGAAGGCCAACCCCAGGCCGAACCCGAACAGCACGCCCACCATCGAGAACGCCCACCAGTGCCCGTGCAGCGGCAACAGCAGGGCGAACGCGGTACCGCTGAGCAGCGGTCCCAGGACCAGCGCCGGTTTGGGGCCGTGGCGATTGGTCATCCGCGCGGCGACGGGTGCGGCGGCCAGGTTGCCGAGGGTGCCCGGGAGCATGATCAGGCCCGCGATCAGTACCGACTTGCCGAAGCCGTAGCCGAGCGCCGACGGCGCCTGGATGAACGGCGGGAACAGCAGGGACGAGCCGTACATCGCCATGCCGGTGAAGATCCCGGACAGGTTGGCGAGCAGGACCGGTCGGCGGGCCATCACCCGCAGGTCGACGAGGGGTTCGGGGTGGTGCAGCGCCCAGCCGATCCAGGCGGCGAACAGCAGTACGGCCAGGGCCAGGCCGCCGACGACCAGCGGATCGCCCCACCCGGATCGACTGCCCGTACTGACCGCGGCGAGCAGCGCGGCCAGCCAGCCGGACAGGGTCAGCGCGCCGATCAGGTCCACGTGGCCCTGCCGCCGCTCGGCGGTGTCCGGCACGACCCGCCACACCATCAGCATGGACAGCAGCGCGACCAGCGCGGAGAGCCAGAACAGCAGGTGGTAGTCCCAGCGGTCGGCGATCAGCCCGGTGCTGACGGAGCCGAAGGTCGCGCCGACGCTGATCGTGGCGCCGATGGTGGCGATGCTGCCGGCGGAGCGTTCCTTGGGGAACTCGTCGCGCACCACGCTCAGGGCGAGCGGGACCACGCCGCCGCCCATGCCCTGGAGTACGCGCCCGGCGATCAGCATCACGTAGGAGGTGGTGCACGCGGCCAGGATCGAGCCGAGCGCGACCGCGGCCAGCGCGTACAAGAGGAAACGTTTGCGCCCGCGCAGGTCGCCGAGCCGGCCGAGCAGCGGGGTGGCCACGGCCGAGGCGAGCAGGTTGCCGGTGAGCACCCAGGCGATGGCGGAGCTGGAGACGCCGAGCCGGTTCTGCAGTTGAGGCAGGATCGGCGAGACCACGGTCTGCATGACCGCCATCGTGGTCGCGGCGAAGGACAGGGCGACCAGGATCGTGGTCGGGCCGTGGCGTTTGGTCGATGTGCGCCCGGCCCCCTTCGTGCCGGTGCTCATGCGGTCAGCGGCCGGTCCTCGACCCAGTCGCAGTGCAGCGTGCGGGTCTCGATGCGCCAGCCCTCGTCGGTGCGCACGAACGTGTCCAGGTAGCGGATGGACATCACCCGGTCGCGGCGCACCCCCTGCGACTCGTAGATGTGGTGCGCGGTGCAGTACGTCTCGCCGTCGGCGCGGTCGCCGTCGGGGCCGAAGGTGATCAGCTGATTGGCGATCAGATGGGTGGTGACCGGGTAGCGGTCCAGGCTCGCCAGCGCCCGGGCGATCTCGGCGCGGCCGGCGCGCACCGTGGGCGGTTCGGCGGATCCGGGGTCTCGGTGGATCACCAGCCTGCCCCCGGGAGTGAACATCGAGGCGACGAGGTCGGGCTTGCGGCGGTCCGCGCCGTGTGCGTAGATCTGCACCACATCGCGGAGTTCGCTGCGATCGCGCAGTCGGCTCGGCGTGTGCGCAGCGGGCGAATCCGCCTCGTCGTCGTGCATGTCCACCCTTTCGGCAACCGTGTTCGCATGCTGGCAGCAGTTGGATGACACACGCAAGTTAATCTGACGTTGCGTCAGTTACACTCCGCGCGCCATCGCACCACGTCACGGCGGTACGACGACGCCGAACCCCCGCCGCGCGACCATCCCGCTACGACCCGACCCGACCGGACCCGACCGGGTCGGATCCGACCCCGACCGCGCGGCCCGCCTCACCCCTCCTGTGCCACGAACACCACGTCCGGTTCCCCCCGAGCGACCGGCACCCGCTCCACCCGCACCCGGGCGAAGTGGCCCCGCAGGCGGTCGGCGAAGCCGGGGGAGGCCGTCGCGCTCCATACCGTCAGTACGCCGCCCGGCGCCAACCGCTCGCGCAGCGCGGCCAGTCCGGCGTCGTCGTAGAGCGAGGCGTTGCCGTCGGTGACCGTCCAGTCCGGCCCGTTGTCGATGTCCAGGCACAGCGCGTGGAAACGCTCGTCGCCGGCCCCGGAGCGCACCCAGGCCACCAGGTCGGCGGTGACCACGTGTACCCGCGCGTCGTCCAGCGCGTGGCCGGAGAACGGCGCCAGCGGTCCGCGCCCCCAGCGCACGACGGCCGGTTCGCGCTCGATCACGCGCACGTGCGCGACGCGCGGGTCGGTCAGCGTCTCGCGCAGGGTGAAGCCGACGCCCAGGCCGCCGACCAGCACGCGCAGATCTCCGGGCGCGGTCACGGCCGCGAGCGCGGTGCGCGCGAGCAGGCGCTCGGAGGCGCCCGCGCGGGTGTCCATCAAAAAGCACCCGTTGCTGATGATTTCGTAGTGCTCGCCCGCGCGGCGCAGGGCGAGTTCGCCGTCCGCCGCCGGAACGCGTTCGATCTCTTCCGCGTCGGTGGTCGGCTCGAACGTATGCATCGGCTCACTGACTCCTTGTCGCTTTATGGAGAACGGGTGTCGTCGTATCGCCTTTTCCTTGCCGCCGTATCGCTTCGAATGCCTCACGAACCCCTCGGGTATCTCCCGGCACGGATTTTCCGCACCTCGTAACAGTGCCATCACGAAGCCCGGAAACGACCGTCCGTACGGTCCGATCGGTGACACGTGTGTACTCGTGCGCCCCACCTCGTACCCGGCTCCGTCAGGGCTGCCGGCCAGCGGTTTTCGCCGGTTCGGTGACCCTTGCACCCTGTAGGACACCCGGTTAAGGTCCCGGCCATTGCTTCATGGCCCATTAACTGATGGCATGTCAGATCCAGTCGCGAGGATGCCTCGCAGACGGGGCGGAAGCACAGACGTGAACAACGCGAGCACAGCGCACGCAGGAGAAGTACGTGAGAGCGCACCGGGCCCTCGGCCCGGCCCGCGGAAACGAAGTGTCGGGAGGGCTGATGGCATCAACTTCCGCCGGGCGGCGTGGGACGCGCCGACGAGCGGCGGCCGGCTTGCTGGTCGTGCCGCTCCTAGTGGCGGTCGGCTGTAGCCGCTCGGGCGAGGACGCGGTGGCCAAGGGTCCGGGATCGGGCGGCGGCGGCCCCGCCGCCACCGGTACCAAGGACGGCAAGGCCCCCGTCGGCAGCGGCGCGCCGGGTGACTTCGGCACGCTCAAGGACGTGTGCGGCAAGGGCGACGGCAAACCGCTGACCAAGAAGGCCGACCGGGGCGTGACCGAGAAGCAGATCTCGGTGAGCGTGACCGGCGACCCGAACGCTCCCGCACAACCGGGCCTGGGCAAAGAGTTCTTCGAGATGGCCGACGGCTTCACCAAGTGGTGCAACGGCCTGGGCGGGATCAACGGCCGCACCATCAAGCTGACCCAGCGCGACGCCGCGCTCAGCAACGTGGGCACCGTGATGACCGCGGCCTGCCAGAGCGACTTCATGGTCGTCGGCGGCGGCAACCCGTTCGACAACGACGGCGTCAAGGCCCGCACCGGGTGCAAGCTCGGCGCCTTCCCCGCCTACGTGGTGGGCGAGGAGTCGGCCAAGGCCGATCTCCAGGTGCTCGCCGTGGGCCTGCCGACCACGACCACCGTGGTGGGCGCCTACAAGGCGGTCTTCGCGGCGCGCCCCGAGGTCAAGGCCAAGGTCGGCCTGCTCGGGCAGAACATGGCCTCGCTGCGGCCCGCGATGGCCCGTTACAAGGCCGGCGTGGAGGCGGCGGGCGGCACCGTCGTCTTCAAGGAGGACGTCCCCGTCATGCCGCCCCCGGGGCGCACGACGCTGGAGAAGATGAAGCAGGCCGGTGTCGAGATGCTGATCACCACCTGGCTCGCGGTGGACTCGGCGTCGATGTTCCGCGAGATGGACGCGATGAACTGGCACCCCAAGGTCATCGTCAGCGACGCCTCGGCGTACAACCGCTACACCCTGGCCTCCGCCAAGAACTCGAAGATCCCGGACACCTACATCTATCCGACCTACGTGCCGCAGTCGCTCGGCGACAAGAACCCGGCCGTGCAGAAGGCGCTGGAGATCCTGCACCTCGCCGAGCCGAGCAAGGATCTGGAGTTCTTCCACATGTCGGGGATCAACTCCTGGCTGCTGTGGGCGAGCGCGGTCAAGGAGTGCGGTACCGAGCTGACCACCGAGTGCGTGCTGGCCAAGGGCAAGCGGGCGAACTGGGACGCGGGCGGCCTGTTCGCCCCCGGTCCGATCGTGGAGACCAAGGACGTACGCGCCTCGGACTGCTTCACCATGGTCAAGGCGACCGCCAAGGGCTTCGAGTACGACGCCGCGCTGACCAAGCCGAACAAGGCCGAGTTCTTCAACTGCGACCCGGCCAACGTGGTCGCCGTCGCCCCGGGCGCGCCCAGCGCGCCGCCGCCGTCGGCCCCGGCCACGACCCCGCCCGCCGGCGAGGCAACCGCTCCGCCGGCGACCGGCGATCCGGGTACCGGCAACCCGCCGCCCGCCGACGGGGGCGAGCCGCCGCCGGCCGCGCCGCCGGAGGAAGTGACCTCCTGAGCACACGGTGACCTCCCGAGCCCACCGGGCCGGGAGCACCCCCCACTCCACGCGTCACCCGAAGCACCGGAAAACACCCGAAGCACGGAAACACCCGAAGCAGCCGAAGCGTCGGAAGTACCCGAAGCACCGGAAGCAGCCGAGGCACCCGAGGCATCGGCAGCACCCGAGGCACCGAAAGCACCCGCGACACCCCGTCGCCCTCTCGCCCCGCACCGGGCGGGAGGGCGGCCCCGCGGCCCTGACGACCTGTCAGGCGCCGTGCCGCACCAGTCTCCGAGACCGATCGCCCCGCGACACGGCCCGGCCCGAACGGAGGGCGCGTGCACGAGTTCATCATCCTCACCATCAGCGGCCTGGTCACCGGCGGCATCTATGCCATCACCGCCGGCGGCCTGACCCTGACCTACACCACCACGGGCATCTTCAACTTCGCCCACGGCGCCACCGGCGCGCTCGCCGCCTTCACCTACTGGCAGCTGCACTTCGACTGGGGCCTGCCGGTGTGGCTGTCCCTGGTGGTCGTGCTCGGCGTACTGGCCCCCGCGTTCGGGGTGTTCCTGCACTTCGCCATCATGCGCAGGCTCGAGGGCACGTCGGAGACCACCCGCCTGATGGTCACCGTCGCGGTGCTGCTGAGCCTGCTGGCCGCGGTGATGTGGATCTGGGATCCGCAGACCCCGCGCAACGTGGTCAACTTCTTCCCCGGCGAGTCCGTGGACATGGCCGGCACCCGGGTCTCCTACCACGACCTGATCACGCTGGCCGTGGCGCTGATCGTGGCGATCGGCCTGTGGGTGCTGCTGCGCTCCACCCGCGCGGGCGTGGCCATGCGCGCCACCGTCGACGACCGCAACCTGGCCGTGCTCAACGGCTCGCGCCCCGAGGTGCCCGGCATGCTCGCCTGGGCCACCGGCACCATGCTGGCCGCGGTCGCGGGCATCCTGATCGCCCCCAAACTCTCCTTCGCCGCGCTGCCGCTCACCCTGCTGATCGTCAACGCCTACGCCGCGGCGGTGATCGGCCGGCTCAAGAGCCTGCCGTGGACGTTCGTCGGCGCGATGGTCATCGGGCTGGTCACCGAGTACGGCAAGGGCTACCTCACCGAGACCCGCTTCCCGACCGCCGGCCCGTACCTGTCCGGCCTCAGCGACTCGATGCCCGTCCTGGTGCTGTTCGTGGCGATCATGCTGCTGCCCACCTCCCGGCTGCGCGGCCACGCCTCCTCCCGCACCCGGGAGATCTCGCACCGCCCCACCTGGACCGGCTCGCTGGTCTTCGCCGCCATCGTGATCGCGGGCGCCGTGGTCGCCGCCAACTCCCTCACCCCCGCCGACCTGTTCGCCAGCACCCGGATGTGGGGCTTCGCCCTGATCGGCCTGTCGGTGATCCCGCTGGTCGGCTACGCCGGAAAGATGTCGCTCGCCCAACTGGGCTTCGCCGGCATCGGCGCGATCTGCGTCTCGCACCTGGGCTCGGGCGGCAACCCGCTGGGGCTGTTGTGGGCCGCGCTGATCTGCGCCGGCATCGGCGTGCTCGTCGCGCTGCCCGCGCTGCGCCTGTCCGGGATCTATCTGGCCCTGGCCACCGCCGCGTTCGCGGTGATGCTGGACCGGTGGATCTTCGGCCTGCCGGCCTTCACCTGGGGCGACACGAGGATCGACCTGTTCAACAGCGGCACGCTCAACTTCGAGCGCTTCGACTGGCCCGGCATCGACATCTCCTCCGACCGGGCCTACTTCATCTTCGGCGCGGTCTTCTTCGCGCTGTCCTCGCTGGTCGTGGTGTGGATCCGGCGCGGCGAGTTCGGCCGCAGGCTGCTGGCCATGAAGGACAGCCCCGCGGCCTGCGCGACGATCGGGATGAACCACAAGCTGACCACGCTCACCGTCTTCGGGCTCTCCGCGGCGATGGCCGGCGTCGGCGGCGGCATCCTCGGCGGCGCGGCCGGCACCCTGTCCCCGGTCAACTTCGACTTCACCGCCGGGCTCTCGGTGCTGATGCTGATGGTGATCGCCGGGCTCACCTCCCCGGGCGCCGCGCTGTTCGCGGGCATCTTCCTGGGCACCCCGCTGATGACCAACCTCTTCCCCGACTACGCCCAGCTCACCACCATCCTGATCGGCCTCAACGGCATCGCGCTCGGCAAGAACCCGAACGGCTTCATCGCCGCCAAGATCCGTCCCGAGTGGGAGCCCGCGCTGCGCCGTCCGGTCGTACTCGCCGGCAGCGCCGCCGCCCAACTGGCGCTGATCGTCCTGCGGTTCACCGACGTGATCGGCAACTGGCCGTTCGTGATCGGCATCCTGCTCGCGGTGATCGGCATCCCGGCCGCGCTCAAGATCGAGGTGATGATCAAGGCGCCGCGCACCGAACCGGAGGTGCCCGAGGGCCTGTCCGGGCAACCCGAGGGCCTGGGCCTGAACGGAAACCGGTTCAAGGCCGCCGACATCGAGGCGCTGGACAAACTGATCGCGCTGCCCTCGCTGCCCGCGGCGGCGTCGGCCGCGGCACCGTCACCCATCCTGCCGGGAGCACGTCATGGGGCTTGAGGTCGAGGGCGTCACGGTCCGCTTCGGCGGCCACACGGCCCTGAACAACGTCGACATCTGGGCCCACGAGGGCAAGGTCACCGGCCTGATCGGGCCCAACGGCGCGGGCAAGACCACCATCTTCAACGTGATCACCGGCCTGCAACCGCCCTCCTCGGGACACGTGCGGATGGACGGGCGCGACGTCGGCAAACTGGCGCCCTACCGCCGGGCCCGGCTCGGCATGGCCCGCACCTTCCAACGCCTGGAACTGTTCGGCTCGTTGTCGGTCCGGGAGAACATCCAGGTCGCCGCCGCGCAGTACCGCCGGCTGCACCGGGGCACCAAGGAGACACCGCAGGACACCGCCGCGCGCCTGCTGCACCGCCTCGACCTGACCTCGATCGCGCACGTGCGCGCCGACCAACTGCCCACCGGGCAGGGCCGCGTGGTCGAGTTGGCCCGAGCGCTGGCCTGCCGGCCCAAGATCCTGCTCCTGGACGAGCCGGCCTCGGGCCAGGACGACGAGGAGACGCGCGGCTTCGGCCAACTGCTGCGCGAGATCGCCGCCGACGGCGTCGCGGTACTGCTCGTCGAGCACGACATGGACCTGGTGATGAACACCTGCGACGAACTGCACGTACTTGACTTCGGCAAAAAAATCGCCAACGGTACGTGCGACGAGATCCGCAACAACGCCGCCGTGCAGGCGGCCTACCTCGGTACCGCGGACGCGGCGGAGGCCGACGAAGTCCTTCAGGAGACCGTATGACCCTGAATGTGGCCGACGCGCAGCCGGCCGGCGCGCCGAGCGCCCCGCCGCTGCTCGAACTGCGCGGGATCAGCGCCGCGTACGAGCAGGTCGAGGTGCTGCACAAGGTGGACCTCGCGGTCCCCACCGGCAAGGTGATGGCCGTCCTCGGCCCCAACGGCGCCGGCAAGACCACGATGCTCAAGGTGATCACCGGGCTGCACCAGCCCACCGCCGGCGACATATACCTCGCCGGCCGGTGCGTCACCGGGGCCGCGCCCGTGGACCTGGCCCGGATCGGCCTGTGCAGCATCCCGGAAGGCCGCGGCGTCTTCCCCAATCTCACCGTGTCCGAGAACCTGTGGATGGCGACCTATCGAGGAGTCTCCCGCAAGGAGATCGAGGAGAAGGTCTTCCCGATCTTCCCCCGCCTCGAACAGCGCCGGAACCAGGCCGCGGGCACGATGTCGGGCGGCGAGCAGCAGATGCTGGCCGTCGCCCGGGCGATCGCCACCAACCCGGCCATCATCCTGCTCGACGAGTTGTCGATGGGCCTCGCGCCCCTCGTCGTCGACCAGCTGTACGACGTGGTCGGCAAGATCGCCGAGACCGGTGTCACCGTGCTCCTGGTCGAGCAGTTCGCGCGCACGGCCCTGGCCGTCGCCGACCTCGCCGCGGTCATGAGCGGTGGCCGGATCCTTCAGGTCGGCACCCCGGACGAGATCGCCGGCGACCTGCACAGCGCGTACCTGGGCGGCTGATCGCACATGGCCGTCGGGTACGCATCAACCTCACGGCGACCCACGAGGTGAGCACTTATATGAGTATGAACAGCGTGAACGCCGACGGGCAGCCACCCGCACCCGCGGGCCCGCCCCCCGGCGTGCCGCCGACGGTTCCGCAGGGCGTGCCGACCGCCGGGTCACCGGCGTACGCACCGCCGCGCCACGCGGCCGTCCCGGCGGCCACCCAGGATCGGACCCGACAGTTCACCGCCGACGTCGGGGCCCTCAAGCTGCGCGCGCCCAAGACCATGCTGGACACCCAGCTGATGTGGCTGGGCGTGGGGCTGATGGTGCTCGGGATCGGGATGGGCTTCGGCGCCTACTTCATGTCCCACGGCACGACGCTGATCCTGACCCAGAACGACGCCATCACCCTGGGCATCTCGGCGATCCCCGTCTCGCTCCTCGGGTTCGCCCTGTTCCTGCGCTTCTCGCTGTCCACCTTCATGCGGTTCTGGCTGGCCCGGCTGATCGCCGCCCAGCAGACGCCGCAGCAGGGGACGGCGGACGCGGGCACGGACACCACGGCGGTATTGCCGACCACACCGGCGAAGCACTGAGTCATCGCGGCCCTCGACCGCTTCGGGGGCTCCTCAACGGGCCGCGCGCGGTGTCATCCTGGACGGGACGGACGCCGCGCGCAGCACCCGTGGAGGGCAGCGAGGACATGAGCGAGAACCCACCGCCGACGGATGCCGCCCCGCCCGACACGACCACACCGCGCGACGGCCGCCGCCTGCGCCTGGTCACCACGGTGTGGGCGGTGCTGATGGTGCTCGCGATCGTGATGATCGTGCTGATGTTGCGCGGCTAGGGCCGTTTCCGGCAGCGCACCCACACACGGATGGCCGGTCCCGACGGGGCCGGCCATCCGCGCGCGTGCGCAAGGGCGCTCAGATCGCCGGCGGCAGGTCCACCAGCGCGCCGAGTGCGGCCCGGTGCCGATCCGCGGTGCCCAGGAGCAGCGCCGAGGCCATCGCCCGCTTCAGGTACAGGTGCGCCGGGTGCTCCCAGGTGAAGCCGATCCCGCCGTGCATCTGCACACACTCCTCCGCCGTTCGCACCGCCACCTCGGAGCAGTACGCCTTGGCCAGCGCGGTGGCCACCGCCGCGTCGGGGGAGTCCTCCGCCAGGCAGGCCGCCGCGTAGCGCGCCGCCGCCCGGGCCGACGCCAGGTCCGACCACAGGTCGGCGGCACGATGGCGCAGCGCCTGGAACGAGCCGATCGGCCGGCCGAACTGGTGACGCACCTTCAGATAGCCGACCGCCTCGGCCAACGCCTGCTCCGCCACGCCCAGTTGCTCGGACGCGAGCAGCGCCGCGCCGTGGCACACCGCCAGCCGCAGCGCCCGCTCGGCGTGCTCGGGACCGGCCACCACCCGCCCGCGCACCTGATCCAGCGTCACCTGCCCCACCGGACGCGTCGCGTCCAACGAGGTCACCGCGCCGCGCGACAGGTTCGCCGCGTCGCCCGCCACCAGCGCCAGATGCGGCTCGCCGGCCACGATCACCGGCAGCACCAGCAACTCGGCCCGATCCACCGCCAACACCCCGGTCACCGCGCCGGTCAGGGACAACTCCTCGCCCTCCCACGCCCCCGTCACCGACAGCGGGAAGCCCGCCTCCGGCCAGGTGGTCGCGGTCACCGCGAGGGTGGCGGTACGGGTGCCCTCCGCCAGCGCGCGCAGCGCGGTATCGCGCGCCGCACCGGCCGGGCAGGCGAGCAGCGCCGAGGTGGCCAGCACCGCGCTGGCCAGGAACGGCACCGGCGCCACCGCGCGGCCCAGCTCCTCCAGCGCCACCGCGACCTCCCGCGGCCCCGCGCCGGCCCCGCCGAGCTCCTCCGGCACCAGCAGCCCGGCCAACCCCAGCTCGGCCGCCACCGCCTTCCACAGGCCCTCGTCGTACGCCTCGTCGGTGTCGATGCGCGCCAGCACGTCGTGCCACCCGCACCGGTCCCGCAGCAGCTCGCGCAGCGTCGCGCGCAACTCCTCCTCGATCTCGCCGTACAACAGCGAGGGAATCGTGGGTTCGCTCACCGGGGCATCTCCTTCCACGCCACCTTCGTATCGGTGCGCGGCTCGCGCGGCAGATCCAGCACCCGGTCCGCGATCACGTTGCGCAACACCTCCGAGGTGCCGCCCTCGATCGAATTGCCCTTGGCCCGCAGGTAGTAGTAGCCCGGTGCGCGTGCGCCGAGCGTGGCCTGGCCCATGTCGCTGCGCCGCATGGTCCACTCGTCGTAGCCCAGGCCCTCCTCGCCGGTCAGCTCCAGCCACAACCGGGTCACGTCCTGGTTCAACCGCGCGTAGGCGATCTTGGCCGCCGACCCCTCCGGCCCGGGCGCCCCGACCGCGAGTTGCTGGCGGATGCGCTCGTTGCCGAGCCGGGCCACCTCGCACTCCACCCAGGCCCGAAGCAGCCGGTCGTGCAGGCCGGGAGTGCGCAACTCCGGCCGGTCGCGCCACATCCGCGCCACCGCCCCGATCGCGTTCGCCTCGCGGGGCGCGGCGCCGCCGCCGATGGCCACCCGCTCGTTCATCAGCGTGGTGTTCGACACCGCCCAGCCCTGACCCACCTCACCCGCGCGATGCGCGTCGGGCACGCGTACGTCGGTCAGGAACACCTCGTTGAACTCGGCCTGTCCGGTGGCCTGACGCAGCGGGCGCACCTCCACCCCGGGCGAGGTCATGTCCAGGAAGAAGTAGGTCAGCCCCTGGTGCTTGGGCAGGTCCGGATCGGTCCGGGCGAGCAGCATCGCCCACCGCGCCTTGTGCGCGAGCGAGGTCCACACCTTCTGCCCGGTCACGATCCAGTCGCCGTCGCCGTCGCGCACCGCCCGAGTGGCCAACCCCGCCAGGTCCGAGCCCGCGCCGGGCTCGCTGAACAGCTGGCACCACACCTCCTCGCCGGTCCACAGCGGGCGCAACAACCGCACGCGCGACTCGGCGTTGCCGTGCGCGACGATCGTGGGCGCGCCCATCCCCAGGCCGATCGGATTGCGGTACGCGCTGACCACCTTGGCGCCGGCCTCGATCAACGCGTCCTCGACCACCTGTTGCAGCGCCCGCGAGGCGCCCAGTCCGCCGCAGCCGACCGGGAAGTGCACCCAGGCCAGGCCCGCGTCGAAGCGGTGCCCGAGGAATTCCACCGAGGGCATCGTGGTGGGATCGTGCGCCGCGACCAAGTCGGCCACCCGCCGCCGCAGTTCGGCCGCGTCGAGCGGGCCGTCCGCGGCCGGTGGACCGTCGGGGGCGGTCCCCGATGCGGCCCGGGGTTCGTTGCCGGGCCCGTCGTCGTGCCCGTTGTCGGGCTGGTTGTCCGTATCGCTCACGCCGCCCCGCTCTCGCACAGGAGGTGCCTCCGTTCGCCACCATGACGCCCTGTTCCCGTCGCACGACACACCGTCGACAACCGGGCCACCTGGATGCTAAGTGCTGAACTCACCGGTAGGAAGCCCGCGCCCGGGCCCCCAACCCGCACGCACAGGCGATATGTTCTTCTCCCCGTGTGATCGAGTACACGCACGGTCTCCAGCCGCCGGCTTCCGGGTTTCTGCGTGTCGCAAGGGGGTTGTTCCAAGCCATGACCGCCGAAGAACTCGAGGCGGGTCTCGCCGCCGAACTCGCCGCGGACGGAGAGTCGGTCACCGAAGCACTGGACCGGTGGTCGGCGCACACCCCGACGCGGGTCTTCATCCACTACGGCGAGCACGGCCTGGACCTCAGCTACGCCGAGGCCAAGCGGGCCACCGACACGATCGCCGGCAACCTGGCCCGGGCGGGCGTGCGGCGCGGCGACCGGATCGCCGTGCACTGCCGCAGCTCGTACGCCGCCGCGCTGTGGATGTTCGGCATCTGGAAGGCGGGCGCGGTCTACTGCCCGATCGACCCGGACCTGATCGGCGACCCGCTGGTCGAGCAACTGGAGTCGACGGGGCCGCTGCTCGTGGTCACCGAACGCATGCTGGTACAGGCGCTGGAGGCGGTGCGCCCGCACCTGGACCGGCTGCCCCGGCTGACCGTGCACGACGCGGTCGGACCGCGTCCGCCGCACGGCTATCCCGAGATCGCCTACGCCAACTTCCTGGCCCGCGCCGAGCCGCCGGGCGTGGCGATCGACCCCGCCGACGTCGGGATCATCGTGCACACCGCCGGGGTGACGGGCCGGCCCAAGGCCGCCGTGTTGCCGCATCGCTGGCTGGCGGCGTACACCCTGCTGCTGCGCCGGCTGACCACGCCGGAGGACGTGGTGCACGTGGACCTGCCGCTGCACTCGCTCCAGGGCGCGTTCGCCGGGCTGGCCCGGGCGGCCTGGACGGGCGCGGGGGTGTCGTTGTGGGACCGGTTCCACCCGGTCGACTTCTGGCGCCGGGTGACGGCCGCGGGGGCCACCAGCGCGGTGCTCACCGAGACGATGGTGGGCTGGCTCTCCGGCGCGCCCGAGCGGCGCGGCGAGCGGGACAACCCGCTGAGCAAGGTGCTGATGCAGCCGCTGCCCGCGATCCACCACTCGTTCGCGCGCCGCTACGGCATCGACACCGTGGTGGCGGGCTACGGGCAGGTCGAGACCGGGCTGCCGATCGCCGCCGTGCTGATCGGCGCCGAGCCCGGTGAGGGCACCCCGGAGGCGCTGCGGCGCGGGCTCGGGGCCAAGGAGGTCAAGCGGGTCTGCGACCGCCTGGGTGTGCCGGTGCTGCCCGCGTCGCGGATCGTGCGCCGGGGTTGCCTGGGCGCGCCGCTGCCGTTCAGCCGGGTGGCGATCCTGGACGAGCACGACCGCCCGGTGCCGCGCGGGGTGGTGGGCCACCTGGCGATGCGTCCGCATCTGCCGGGGCTGCTGGTCCAGGAGTACGTGGGCGACCCGCTGAGCATCGCCGAGGCGACCCGCAACCTGTGGTTCCACACCGGCGACGCGGCGGTGGTCGACGAGGAGGACGGGCTGCTGCACTTCGTCGACCGGGTCGTGGACCGGATCCGGATCCGCGGCGAGAACGTGTCGGCGTACCACATCGAGGACCTGGTCAACCAGCATCCCGACATCGCGGTCGGCGCGGTCTTCGGGGTGCCGGCCGACCGGGACGACGAGGACGAGGTGGTGCTGTACGCCGAGCCGGAGCCGGGCCGACCGCTGGACCCCGACGAGCTACGCGCGTGGTGCGTCCAGTCGCTGCCCGCGTACATGCGGCCGGCGTACGTGCGGATCGTGGCCCGGATGCCGCGGACGCCGAACGGGCGGGTGGAGAAGTATCGGCTGCGCCGGCACTTCCTGGGCCTGACGGATCGGCCCGGCCCGGCGGTGCGCGGGGTCACGGTGACCACGGCGACGGCCACCCCGATGCCCGCGGCCCGACCGGCGCTCGCCCCGGCGCTGTCCCCGGTGCGCTCCGCGCTGCCGCCGTCGCTGCCCCCGGGGGCGGGCCGCTGAGCGGCGTGCTCCACAGGGCCCGCACCGGCCCGTGACGATCATGCGAACAGCCGATCGAGCGGATATGTCGCTTTCCAGTGGGAAGGCGTACCCCGCACGCGATTTCGCGGGCGCGGGACGGAATCCGAGGAGCGGCACCCATGGAGAGCACGAAGGGCGTCACCGGTCCCTCCGCCGAATCCGGCGCGGGACGGCACCGACGCAGCGGTAAGGGGTTCGGGTTCGGTCTGCTCGTGGCGCTCGGCGTGGTCCTCGTGCTCGGCGGGGTCGTCGGCCTGATCTACGCGGGCGTGGCCACGCTCACCACGATGGTGCTGTTCGGCTGGCTGCTGCTGATCGGCGGCGTGGTCGGCTTCGTCCAGGCCATCCAGGCGCGCAAGGAGAACGCGTTCTGGCTCGTGGTGGCGGTCTCGGCGCTGAACATCGCGGCCGGCGTGGTGCTGCTGCGCCGACCCGACGTGGGGGCCCAGGCGCTCACCCTGTTCGTGGCGCTGCTGCTGCTGGGCGCGGGCATGTTCCGCATCGTCGGCGGCGTGGCGAGCATGTCGGCCAAGATGATCTGGACCATCGGCGTCGGCGTGGTCGACCTGGTCCTGGGCCTGCTGGTACTGGCCGAATGGCCGAGCAGCAGCCGCTACGCCATCGGCACGTTCATCTCCCTGGCCCTGCTCTTCGACGGCCTGAGCCTGGTCAGCCTGGGCCTCACCGGCCGCCGAATCGTAGGCATGGTCCGAGACGCGGAAGTCCCCGAGGCGGCGCCACCGACCGAATGGACGGCCGAAAAGCCCCCCACGAGGGAGGGCACGTACAAGGGCCCGGACACGATGACAAAGCAGCCGACGGAAGACCAATAACGGCCAACAGACAACACCGAACGCCGGACGGGTCATATAGCCCGTCCGGCGTTTGAGGACAATCAGCCCGTCCGGCGCTTGAGGACCGGCGGGCCGCAGGCCGGCCAGGGGCTTCCGGCCCCCGCGATCGACTTCGTCGACCCGAGCAACCCCAGCCCGTCCGGCGCTTGAGGACCGGCCGCAGGCCGGCCCACCCGATCCCGGCCTACTCGCCGACCGCCCCCGTTGGCTGCCGGCGGCTCATCAACAGCGCCGGCAGGAGCGCCAGGCCCATCAACGTCACGGCCCACCAGTACGTCCCCTGGAACGCGTCGGCCAACGCCGGCCCGACCGCCACCACCACATCCGGCGACAACGTGTGCAGCTCGCCCAGCCCGCCGGCCCCCTGCCCGGCCGGCAGGCCATCCCGCATCGAGCCGGCCAACAGCACCGACATCAACGCCCCGCCGATCGCCGCCGACACCTGCTGGATGATCGTCAACGTCGTCCCCGCGACGGCGACCTGCTCGTGCGACATCGTGCGCAGCGCCGAGGCGGTGGTCGGCATCAGCGTCATCCCCACCCCCACGCCCGTCACCGACATGCACGCCATCAGCACCCAGTACGGCGTATCCGCCGCCACCTGCGTGGTGAACGCGAGGAACCCGGACGCGCCGACCGCGATCCCGATCAACACGATCCGCCCCGGCGCGATCCGGTCGCTGAGCCGACTGGCCACCTGCATGGCCAGCGCCGTGGCCAGCGCCTGCGGCGCGCCCAGCATCCCGGAGGCGGTGGCGCTTTCTCCGCGCACCAGCTGGTAGTACAGCGGAGCCAGCATCATCGAGCCGAAGTACGCGCAGACGAACAGGAACATCGTGCCCGCGGCGGCCACGAACGCCCGATTGCGAAACAGTCGCAGATCGATCAGCGCGTGCTCGACCCGCAACGCCCGGGCGACGAAGCCGATCACCAGGAGCGCACCGAGCACGGCCGGCACCAGCGCCCCGGCGGCGCCGAAGTCGCCCTTCTCGCCGCCGGTGGCCAGTCCGTAGATGAGCAGGGCCAGCCCGGGGGAGAGCATCAGCAGTCCGGGTACGTCCAGCGGCCGGGTCGGTTGCGCGGTGTCGCGCGGGAAGACCTTGGCGGCCAGGCCCAGGGCGATCGCGCCGATCGGCACGTTGATGAAGAAGATCCAGCGCCACGAGACGTCGTCCACCAGCCATCCGCCCAGGATCGGGCCGGCCAGTGGGCCGATCAGGACCGGGATGCCCAGAATGGCCATCGTGCGGCCCATCCGGCTCGGGTCGGAGGCGCGGGCCAGGATGGTCATCCCGACCGGCATGATCAGGCCGCCGCCGAGGCCCTGCAGGACCCGGAAGACGATCAGCGATTCGGCCGACCAGGCCAGGCCCGCCAGGATCGATCCGGCGGCGAAGGTGGCGATCGAGAACATGTACAGCCGTTTGGTGCCGAAGCGGCCCATCGCCCACGCGGCCGTCGGGATGACCGTGGCCAGGGCGAGGGTGTACCCGGTCGCGACCCATTGGATCGTGGCCAGTGGGGCGTCGAAGTCCTGTGCGAGGTGGTTGAGCGCGACGTTGACGACGGTCACGTCCAGGACCGACATGATCGAGCCGAGCACGACGACGAGGGCGATGGCGGCGATGCCGCGGGACGGGGTGTCGGTGGGGGTGGGGGCCGCGGGGGAGTTCGCGGCCGGGGCGGTGGTCGTTGCCATCGCGGGCTCCTGGCGTTCGACGGGGTGGGGACGCCGCGGTGGCGGGTGCGGCGTCGGTGCTCGGGGTCAGACGCCGTACGGGCGGCGTGCGCGCATCGACCGCGTGGTCTCGGTCCACCAGGCGAGCTGGTCGAGCATCACCTTCGCGGCGGCGGCGGTCCCGGCCGCGTCGACCGGCTTGCCGTCGGCGTCGAACTTCTCCCACGCCATCGGGAAGGCGAGCCCGTCGCGGGTGGTGACCATGTGCTGCTCGGCGAAGACCAGCCGCAGCTGCTCGACCGCGCGCAGGCCGCCGGAGATGCCGCCGTAGGACACGAAGCCGACGGGCTTGCCCTGCCACTCGTTCCGGAACAGGTCGATCATGTTCTTCAGTCCGGCCGGGAAGCTGTGGTTGTACTCCGGCGTGACCACGACGAAGGCGTCGGCGGCGGCGAGTCGGGCGCCGACGCGGGCGACCACGGCGGCGGGCTCGCCGCTGAGCGGGGCCCATACGTCGGGCAGGCGGTCCTCGGCCAGGTCGATGATGTCCACCTCGAAGTCGCCGTGCTCCTCGGCGGCGCCGGCGAACCAGTTCGACACCACCGGGGCGAACCGGCCCTGCCGGGTGCTGCCGACGATGACGGCGAGCCGGAACGCGTCGCCGTCGGCGGCAGCGGCGGTGGTGTCGGCGACAGTGTGCGTGAGCGTGGTCATGGGTTCCCCAAGGAGAGTTCGGATGCGCCTCGGAAGCGGTTGCTCCGGGCGACGAGGAAAACGTTAGAAGTTCAAGTCGGCTTGAAGTCAACCGTCGCTTTCCCGAACCCTTTCGGGGCTTGCCGAACTCTCGGCGCTTCCCCGAACCCTCTCGGCGCGTTCTCGGGGCCGCCGCCCGGCTACCTCGAAGCCCTCTCGCGGCCCGGACCGCCGAGGGTCGCGACGACGGCGACCATCGCCAGGGCGACCGCGCTCGCGCACACCATGACCGTCGAGGGGGACGTCGCGTCCACGACGCCGCCGCCCAGGAGGGCGCCGGCGGCGAAGGTGAGTTGGAAGGACGACGTGAACACCACCGTCGCGGCCTCCGGGGCATCCGGCGCGCAGCGGGCGAACCAGGTCTGCGAGCAGGCCGGGACCGCGCCGTAGGCCAACCCCCACACCACGAGCAGGCCGAGCGCGCCCGCGTCCCACCGGCCCAGCACCGGGAAGAGCGCGGTGGCCGCGGCGATCAGCGCGGCGCAGCCGACGAAGGTGGCGCGCAGGCGGCGGGCCAGGGTCGCGCCCGCGACGAAGTTCCCGACGATGCCGGCCACGCCGAACACCAGCAGGTACAGGCCGATCCGGCCGCGGTCGACGCGGGTGACCTCCTCGAGGAAGGGCGTCACGTACGTGTAGGCACCGAAGTGCGCGATCACCACCAGGGCGGTGGCGGCGAGGCCGATCCGCACGTCGGCGCCGCGCAACAGGCCGCGCAGCACCCGGGCCCGGGTCACGGTCGTCGCGGGCAGCGGGGGCAGCAGGACGAGCAGCGCGATCGACACGGCCAGCGCGAGGGCGCCCATGACCACGGACGAGGCGCGCCAGCCGAGGTGTTCGCCGAGTTGGGTACCGGCGGGCAGGCCGAGTACGGAGCCGGCCGGCACCGCGGCGAAGACGACGGCGGTCGCCCTGCCCACCGCCTCGGGCCGTACCAGGCGCGGCGCCAGGCCCGCCCCGATCGACCAGAAGCCGCCGATGGTGACCCCGACCAGCGCACGCGCCACCAGCACCACCCAGAACGCCGGCGCGAGCGCGGCCAGGAAGTTCGCCACCGCGAGCAGCACGATCAGCGCGACGAGCATGCTCCGCCGATCCAGCCGCCCGGTGGACACCGTCACCAGCGGCGCACAGATCGCGGCCAGGAACCCGGGCACGGTCATCAACCACCCGGCCGTCCCGTCCGACACCCCGAAGTCGTCCCCGATCGGCGTCAACAACCCGATCGGCAAAATCTCGGTCGTCACGATCGCGAAGATCCCGAGGAACAGACACACGACGGCGGCCCAGTACTGCCGCGGCGGCGCGAGATCCGACCCGGGCTCGGGCGATGCGGCCGCACGTTCGTCGACTCGGTCGATGACGGACATGGATGTCCCTTTCGGCGATGTGGGGGAGCCCCGGAACCCGGGGTGCGTCCAGTACAGCCACCCCCACCACCCCGGGTCTGGCGGAAACCCGCCCTCAACGCGGCGCCGTCAGCCGCCCGCAGCCCAACCGGCCCACGAGGGTCCGCCGTTCCGGCCGCCGGACCCCATTTCGTAGGTTGCCCCCATGACCTCTTCGGTACTTGTTCTCGGCATCGACCCGCACATCGTCCCCGGCACCGACGGCGCGGCCCTGTTCGCCGTCCTGGAGGCGGAGCTGGCCCGCTTCGCCGAACACGGCATCCACGCCTCCATGACCGTGTTCGGCCCCGACGAGACGGCCGAGCCCACCATCGTCGCCGCCCTGACCGAGCGCGCCTGGAACGTGGTCCTGATCGGCGGCGGCATCCGCAAGTCGGAAGACCTCCTCCCGCTCTTCGAAAAGACCGTCAACCTCGTCCGCACCCACGCCCCCGGCGCGGCCATAGCGTTCAACACCACCGCGAACACCATCCTCGAAGCCGCCCGCCGCCACCTCTGACCCCGGACCGTTCGACAGCCCTGATCGTGGGCGGTGCGCGCGAAGTGCACCTACGGTGCGCCGAGTTCGTGCCTGCTCGAAAAACGGGCGAGGGTTGTGCTTCCGTCGTGGGCTTCGAGACGATCCGCACGACCGACAATCCGTTCGGATCGGGGGACGAACGTGGAACGTACGAACAAGACGCTCGTATGTTTGGCGAATTCCCGCAAGCATTCGGCCCGGTGCGTGGCGGGCATCGTCGACGACGGCTCGGGGGAGTGGATACGCCCGGTCGGCGACCGCCCGAAACGCGAGGTCTCCGAGCGCGAACGACGGTACCGAGACGGCACTGAGCCGAATGTCCTCGATGTCGTCGCGGTGTCGCTGCTTCGGCCTCAGCCGTACCGGTTCCAGACCGAGAACTGGCTCCTCGACCCCGACTGTCGTTGGCGAAGGACCGGCCGGATCGGGTGGAGTGAACTGCTGACGCTCGAGCAGCGCCCCGACACGTTGTGGATCAACGGATCCCGTACCTTCCACGGCGCCAATGATTGCGTCCCGACCGAAAAGACGGTTGCTCTGCGGGACTCGCTCAAGCTGATACGCGTCACGGACCTGACGTTACGAGTGAACACTCCCAGAGCGAGGTTCGGAGATCCGAGCAAGGCCCTGAGCGCCTGCTTCTCCCACGCCGGGCACGCGTATATATTACGAGTGACCGATCCCACGTATGAGCAGGAATATCTGATTCGATCGGAAGGCACTCACGAATTGGGCGAATCCTTCCTCACGATAAGTCTCGGAGAACCATTCGAAGGTCATGCCTACAAACTAGTGGCAGCCATCATCGAACGAGCGCGGATCCAAGTGTAGGCGGCAAGCTGTGACAGCCAGTAAACTATTCACTGTCGGCCACTCCACACACAGCATCTCAGGTTTTCTGAGCCTGCTGCAAAAGCATGGAGTCACGGCAGTCGCCGATGTGCGGTCGGTGCCGGTCAGCCGATTCACGCCCCGGTTCAACCGCTACGCCATCGAGCGCAGCCTGCGCGACAGCGATATCAAGTACGTCTTCCTGGGAAAAGAACTGGGTGCACGCACCCAAGACCTCACCTGCTATGTCGATGGACGGGTACGGTATGACCTGCTGGCCCGGACCCCGGATTTCGTCACCGGCGTCGAACGTCTGCGGAAGGGTTCGCAGAGCGAGCGAATCGCCGTCATGTGCGCGGAACAGGAGCCGCTCGACTGTCATCGTTGTGTGCTCGTCGCGCGAGTCCTCGACGAGCACGGGATCGCCGTCGAACACATCCACGGTGACGGGCATATCGAGGACCATGAGGCGGCGATGCGGCGCCTGATGGCCAAATTCGGACTGGACCGGGAAGATCTCTTCCGGACCTCGGCCATGCGCCTCCAGGAGGCTCTCGAGCGTCAGGAGCGACGGATCGCATATGTCAGCGAGGATCGATGAAGCTCTACACGATCGGGTTCACGAAGAAGTCCGCCGAGAAGTTCTTCGGACTTTTGCAGGGAGCCGGCGTGACGGCTCTCGTCGACGTTCGACTCAACAACGTCTCGCAGCTGTCGGGTTTCGCCAAGCGTGACGATCTGAGGTACTTCCTGAGCGCGCTCTGCGGTGCGCACTACAGCCATCGTACCGAGTTGGCGCCGACCCAGGAGATGCTCGACGCCTACAAGAAACAGGGTGTCGGCTGGGCGGCCTACGAAGAACGTTTCCTCGGATTGATGAAGGTTCGCCGGATCGAGGACGTCGTCCCGCGGGAAGCGCTCGACAACGCGGTGCTGCTCTGCAGTGAGGAAACGGCGCACCACTGCCACCGTCGACTGGTCGCGGAGTACCTCGCACGGCATTGGAACGACGTCACGATCGAGCACCTGGTCTGAGCGGCCCACGAGGATTCCGGTGTGGCGATGAGTTTTCGGCGGTGGTGGGGTCTACCCGTCGACGACATAGGGAGCACACCATGCGCAAGATCATCGTTTGTACGTTCCTGACGCTCGACGGCGTCATGCAGGCGCCGGGCGGTCCGGACGAGGACGCGGAGAGCGGCTTCGAGCACGGCGGCTGGCAGAAGCCGGTGTCCGACGAGGAGGTCGGCGCGGGCATCGCCGAATGGTACGAGGACTCCGACGCGATGCTGCTGGGCCGCAAGACGTACGACATCTTCGCGTCCTACTGGCCGACCGCCGATCCCGACAACCCGTTCACCGAGCGGATGAACAGCACGCGCAAGTACGTGGCGTCTCGGACCCTGACGTCCGTCGAGTGGCGGAATTCCGCGCTGTTGGAGGGCGACATCGCCGACGCCGTCCGCGCGTTGAAGGCATCCGAGGGCGGCGACATCAACGTCGTCGGCAGCGGCGACCTCGCCCAGACCCTCATGCGGCACGACCTGGTCGACGAGTACCGGCTGACCATCCACCCGGTGATCATCGGCACCGGAAAGCGGCTCTTCGCCGACGGAGCGATCCCCACCGCGCTGGAGCCGGTCAGCGTCTCGACAACCAAGAGCGGCACAGTCCTCGGCATCTACCGACCGAAGGGCAAGCCCACCTACGACAGCTACCAGTAGCGCACAGACCGCCTTCGCCGCGCCGCTCGTCGACCCGCAGTCCCGGCTCTCTGCAAACGACTCGCCGCCGGTGTGCGGTCGGTCCGACGACGGGCTCGATCCCGAGTTGTGTCGTGGGTTTGTCATCTACCCACTGTTCGTTCGAGCTTGGTCCAGCCGGTCCAGCCTCGCTGCCTCAGCAGCTCGATCAGGCGACGGGCCGGCGGCGTGCTGTCGAACGCCAGTGTGTCCATCAGCTTGGCGAACGGTGGCTCGATATCGACATCGTCGACGTAGTCCTCACCCTGCTCGTCGGCCGTCTGCGTGAGGTAGTCGGCCAGTTTGTCGGCAAGCTCGACCAGCCGTACGTCGTCGGCCTCGTCGAAAGCCCGACCCAGGGTGAGATGGAAGTCGATGAGCCGTGGATCGGCGATCTGCTCCCGCTTGCGTGCCACCCACTGCGGGACCCGCTCGGGTGAGTGCGCGGCCAGCGGGATCCAGCCGTCGCGCTCGACCTGGACGATTCGCGCGTCGACCCCAAGCTTCCGGAGGTGGTCGAGAAACGCGACCACCTCCGGAGGCAGCGCCAGGTTGTCGCCGGCGGCGAGGCGGGCGATCCGCTCGCGGTGCCGCTGCCGCTCCCGGATCTCCGCCCGCAGCCGCTTGTCGATGTCTTCGACCGCCGCGGCGAACTCCTCCTCGTCGGCCTCCAGCAGCTCCCGCACGCGCGCCAGTGGGACTCCGGCCGCGGCGAGGGTGCGAATCCTGATCAGCTCGATCACGGCGCCGGCGCCGTATCTCCGATAGCCGGAGTGATCCCGCTCCGGCTCCGGCAGCAGCCCCTTGGCGTGATAGTGCCGCACCGCGCGCACCGTCACCCCGGCGTACGACGCCAACTCGCCGATGGTCAACATCGGATCAGTCTCGTGGACTTCCGAAGTCGCCTGGCCCGCGGGGCCTTGGGTACTCCGGATGATCCGGGCGATGTCCGGGGCGTGGGTGACGACCAGCCCGTGACCGGCGTCGAGCCAGGACGTGGAGACGTGCGGCCGCTCGCGGACCAGCCGCTCGATGCCGGCACGCCAGTTCCGATTGCGCCACGGCGCACGCCCTTCGCCGCTGTCACCGGCCATCCGGGTCGACATGATCATGCTGATCGGACGGTCGATCTTCCGATAGCGGTCCAGGATTGCGGACCGCACCACATCCACCTCGAGATTCAGGTCGAGGATGTCCTGTGCGGTGAGCAGTACCTGACGTGGTGTGCCCTCGGCCCGCTCGGCCTCGTGCCGCAGATCCTCCGCCATTGCGCGGAACTCCGGCAGATCGGCCTCGCCGATGAACGGATCGGGCACCGGGTTCGCCCCGTCGATCAGAACGAGTTCGGCGGCGGCGCCGGGATACTCGGCGGCGTAGTGCACGATCAGGTCCGCGCCCAGCGAGTGGCCCACGAGCACGGGCGCCGAGGACATGCCGAGGCGCACAAGCTCCGCCATCACGGCGACGAGATCGCCGAGGAACGCCTCGAAGGAGTACCGTTCGGCGGCCGAGGAGAGCCCATGGCCCCTGAAGTCGAAGGTCACCACATCGTGGTCGCGCCGCAGCAGCTCGGTCAACTCGCGCAGATCGGCCTGTGTCGTCAGGAGCCCGGGGCACAGGACCAGTAGCCGTCCCCGGCCGCCGCGAGACACCGGGATCGTGACGCCGTCGTGGTGGACCGTGAAGTGATCGGTTTTCTCAGTCATGCGAGCCATGCTGGGACGTTGACCCCGCGTCAGGGTCAACCGTCGCGGCAACCTCACCGCCGCACATCCGCAGGCCGTCGACCTCGGCCCATATACCGGTCGCGGGCCGGCCATCAGCCACGACCGGGGTGTGAACCTCACCCATGCAGCCTTCAGCGCTGCACGACAACAACTTCGCCCAGGGCGAACACGGATCGGGGCGAGTGGGGGAACAAAGAGGGGCTCGTGTTTCTTGAGTCGGTACAGCGCAACTTTTTCGACTGTGGCCACTGAAGGGGCATGACATGAGCGAGACCATCGGGACCCTGACCCTGCCGGTTCTTCCGCTGGACGACGTCGTCGTCCTCCCCGGCATGGTGGTCCCGCTCGAACTCGACGACGCGGAGACCCGAGCCGCCGTGGATGCCGCGCGGGCCGCCGCGGGGCGGTCCGGCGGACCCGGCATCCGTAGTGAGAGCAAGGCGCGGGTGCTGCTTGTTCCGCGCGACGACGGACAGTACCCGGCGGTGGGCACGCTCGGCGTGATCGAGCAGGTCGGCCGGCTGCCCGGGGGCGAGTCGGTCGTGGTGGTGCGCGGCGAGGGCCGGGTGCGGATCGGCAGCGGTACCACCGGTCCCGGCGCGGCGCTGTGGGTCGAGGCGACCCGGGTGCCGGACGTCGAGGCGAACGAGCGCGCCCTGGAGCTGGCCCGGGAGTACAAGGCCCTGGTCACCACCGTGCTCGGCAAGCGCGGCGCGTGGCAGGTGGTGGACCACGTCCAGGCGCTGGAGGACGCCGGCGACCTGGCGGACAACTCCGGCTACGCCCCCTACCTGAGCCTGCAGCAGAAGATCGACGTGCTCCAGACGATCGACGTCGAGGAGCGGCTGACCAAGGTGGTCGGCTGGACCCGGGACCACCTCGCCGAGCTGGACGTGGCCGAGACGATCCGCAAGGACGTCCAGGAGGGCATGGACAAGCAGCAGCGCGAGTTCCTGCTCAAGCAGCAGTTGGCCGCGGTGCGCAAGGAGCTCAACGAGCTCAACGGCACCCCGGACAGCGAGGAGGAGGACTACCGGGCCCGGGTCGAGGCCGCGAACCTGCCGGAGAAGGTCCTGGAGGCCGCGCTCAAGGAGGTCGACAAGCTGGAGCACGCCTCCGACGCCTCGCCCGAGGGCGGCTGGATCCGGACCTGGCTGGACACGGTCCTGGAGATTCCCTGGAACGAGCGCAGCGAGGACGCGTACGACGTCGCCGAGGCGCGCGCGATCCTGGACGCGGACCACTCCGGTCTGGACGACGTCAAGGAGCGCATCGTCGAATACCTGGCGGTCCGCAAGCGCCGCGAGGAGCGCGGCCTGGGCGTGGTCGGCGGCCGGCGCTCCGGCGCGGTACTCGCCCTGGTCGGCCCGCCCGGAGTCGGCAAGACCTCGCTCGGCGAGTCGGTGGCCCGCGCGATGGGCCGCTCGTTCGTCCGCGTCGCCCTCGGCGGCGTCCGCGACGAGGCCGAGATCCGCGGCCACCGCCGTACCTACGTCGGCGCACTGCCCGGTCGCATCGTCCGGGCGATCAAGGAGGCGGGCAGCATGAACCCCGTCGTCCTGCTCGACGAGATCGACAAGGTCGGCTCGGACTACCGGGGCGACCCGACCGCGGCCCTGCTCGAAGTGCTCGACCCGGCCCAGAACCACACCTTCCGCGACCACTACCTGGAGGTCGAACTCGACCTGTCCGACGTGGTGTTCCTGGCCACCGCCAACGTCTTGGAGACCATCCCCGAGCCGCTGCTCGACCGGATGGAGCTGGTCCGCCTCGACGGGTACACCGAGGACGAGAAGGTCGTCATCGCCCGGGACCACCTGATCAAGCGTCAGTTGGACAAGGCGGGTCTGGACGCCACCGAGGTGTCCTTCACCGAGGACGCGCTGCGGCTGCTCGCGGGCGAGTACACCCGCGAGGCGGGCGTTCGCACCCTGGAGCGTTCGATCGCCCGCGTGCTGCGCAAGGTCGCGGCCCGGCAGGCGCTGGACGCCGCGTCGCACCCGCTGCCGATCACGGTGGACGCGGGCGACCTGCGCGACTATCTCGGCCGGCCCCGGCACACCCCGGAGTCGCTGCTGAGCAAGGCCGAACAGCGCACGGCGGTACCGGGCGTGGCCACCGGCCTGGCGGTCACCGGCGCGGGCGGCGACGTGCTCTACATCGAGGCCTCGCTCGCGGACGCCGAGACCGGCGGCACCGGCTTGACCCTGACCGGCCAACTCGGCGACGTGATGAAGGAGTCGGCCCGGATCGCGCTGTCCTACCTGCGCTCGCGCGGGGCGGAGCTGGAGGTGCCGGTGGGCGACCTCAAGGACCGCGGCGTACACATCCACGTCCCGGCCGGAGCGGTCCCCAAGGACGGCCCCAGCGCCGGTGTCACGATGACCACCGCGCTGGTGTCGCTGCTGACCGGGCGGCCGGTCCGCTCCGACGTGGCGATGACCGGCGAGGTCTCGCTCACCGGCCGGGTGTTGCCGATCGGCGGCGTGAAGCAGAAGCTGCTCGCCGCGGAACGCGCCGGTGTGACCACGGTGTTGATCCCCAAGCGCAACGAGGCCGACCTGGACGACGTGCCCGAGGAGATCCTGAGCCGGCTCACCGTCCACGCGGTCGCCGACGTCCGCGAGGTCCTGCACCTGGCCCTCGAACCCGCCGACAGCCGGCACGCCGTGGCCGCCTGATCTCCCGCGACCCCTCGACGACCCACCGCGCGAGCCGCCCGAAAGGGGCGGCTCGCGCGGCACTTTTCGGCCACGCGAGGACAACCCGATCGAGATCGGACGGCGCGTCGTGGCACTTGAGTACACCTACTCATGTGCGCACCACCCGCCCGGCCCAAAACTGTTGTCATGACTTCGCCGCTGCGCACCAACAACACCCAAGGGTTCTTCGTCCAGGCCGCACTGTCCTTCGGGGTGTCCGTGAGCGCGGTCCTGATCGGGATCGTCTACCTCCCGGTCGACCGCTGGATCCGGGCCTTCCTCGGAATCGGCGTGCTCTACGTGGTGACCTCCAGCATCACCCTCGCCAAGGTGGTCCGCGACCGGCAGGAGAGCGAGGCCGTGGTCAACCGGGTCGACCAGGCTCGCCTGGAGAAGTTGCTGACCGACCACGACCTGTTCAAGAACGACCTGGTCTGATCACGGATCCGAACGCGGACCGGCGGTGCCCGAGGCCTCGAACCCCGGGCCCCGCCGCACCGCCCGCCGCTACCCGCGCAGTTCCTCGATCGTCTTCAGGATCCGCTTGTCCGACACCGGCTGCGGGGTGCCGAGCGACTGGGCGAAATAGCTCACCCGCAACTCCTCGATCTGCCAGCGCACCGCCGCCACCTCGGCCGGAATCGGCGCACCCTTTGCCTGATGGTCCATCAAGTCCCGGTAAGCCGCCTGGATCTGATGGACCTTCTGCATGCGCTCGCGATCTCGCACCGGGTCGGCCTCCAACCGCTGCAACCGGCGCTCCATCGCCTGGAGATAGCGGTGCACGTCCGGCAGCCGGCGCCACCCCGCCTCGGCCACGAAGCCCTTGTGCACCAGCGCCGTGTACTGCGCCTTCAGGTCGGCCAGCGCCGGGGCCAGTGCCGGACTGCGGGTCGCCTTCAGCCGCCCGGCCACGCCGTGGGACGCGCCCAGGATGCGCTCGACCTTGACCACCGTGTCCTCGGTCAGCCGGGGCAGCCCCGCCTTGACCCGATCGCGCAGCCGTACGAAGCCCGCCTCGTCCCACACCGGCCCGCCCGCGTCCCGGATCAGCATGTCCGCCGCGCACGCGAGGATGTCCTCGAAGAGCGCGTCGATGCCCCCGTGCGGGTTGTGACTGAGCGTCAGCTTGGCCATGTTGGGCAGCCGGCCCTGGATCTGCTTGACCGGCGACTGCACGTTGAGCAACACCAGGCGCCGCGTCCCGTCCCGCATCGCGCGCAGCTGCTCCGGTTCGCTGTCGAACAGCCGCACCGCCACCGAGGCGCCCTCGTCGACCAGCGCCGGATACGCCTTGACCACCAGCGGCCCGCGCCGCTGCTCGACCACGCGCGGCAACTCGCCCAGATCCCACGTGGTGACGCCGGCGCGTTCGATGTCCAGCGTGCTCGCCGCCTCGGACACCGCCGCGCGCATACGCTCGCGCAGTTTCAGCTTCAGCGCGTCGAGGTCCTTGCCCTCGGCGAGCACGCGACGGTCGTCGTCGAGCACCCGGAAGGTCATCCGCAGATGCTCGGGCACCTTCGCGAGGTCCCAGCCCTCCCGCTTGACCGGCATCCCGGCCATCCGGCTCAACTCCCGCTCCAGGCCGTCCACCAGGGAGCCCCGGCGCGGGGTGAGCCGGGCCAGGATCGCCCGCGCGTAGTCCGGCGCCGGCACGAAGCCGCGCCGGATGCCCTTGGGCAGGGCCCGGATGTAGGAGGTCACCAACTCCTCGCGCAGCCCCGGGATCTGCCACTCGAAGCCCTCGCCGGAGAGCTGGTTGAGCACCGCGACCGGGATGTGCGCGGTCACCCCGTCGGCGTTCGAGCCGGGCTCGAACTGGTAGGTCAGCGCCAGCTCCAGACCCTCCTCGACCCACGTGTTCGGGTAGTCCTCCTCGGTGATCCCGCCGGCCTTGGCGTTGATCAGCATCGACTTCTCGAAGCTCAGCAGGTCCGGATCGGTGCGGTGGGCCTTCTTCCACCACGCGTCGAAGTGCCGCCCGGAGACCACGTCGGCCGGGACCCGCTCGTCGTAGAAGTCGAACAGGGTCTCGTCGTCGACCATGATGTCCCGGCGCCGGGCCCGGTGTTCCAGCTCCTCGACGTCGGCGAGCAGCCGCCGGTTGGCCGCGAAGAACTTGTGGTGCGTGCGCCAGTCGCCCTCCACCAGGGCGTGCCGGATGAACAGTTCGCGCGACAGCTCCGGATCGACCTTGCCGTAGCCGACCTTGCGCGCGGCCACGATCGGCACGCCGTAGAGCGTGACCTTCTCGAACGCCATCACCGCGGCCATCTTCTGTTCCCAGTGCGGCTCGCTGTAGGTGCGCTTGATCAGGTGCCCGGCCAGCGGTTCGATCCACTCCGGCTCGATCCGGCCGGCGATCCGGGCCCACAGCCGGGACGTCTCGACGAGTTCGGCCGCCATCACCCATCGCGGCGGCTTCTTGAACAGCGCCGAGCCGGGGAAGACCGAGAAGCGGGTGCCGCGCGCGCCGCCGTACTCGCGCTTGGCGGGGTCCATCAGCCCGATGTGCGAGAGCAGACCGGACAGGATCGCGGTGTGGATGTGCTGGGTGTTCGGCTCCTTCGGCTCGCCGGTCGCCTCGATCCCCAGCGACTTGGCGGCGGAGCGCAACTGGCTGTGCAGGTCCTGCCATTCGCGTATGCGCAGATAGTGCAGGAACTCGCTCTTGCACATCTTGCGGAACCGGCTGGAGGACAGCTCGTCGCGCTGTTCCCTGATGTAGTTCCACAGGTTGAGATACGCGAGGAAGTCGGATTCCTTGTCCGCGAACCGCGCGTGCAACTGGTCGGCGTGCTGCTGGTGTTCGGTGGGCCGCTCGCGCGGGTCCTGGATGGACAGCGCGGAGGCGATGATCAGCACCTCGCGGACCACGCCGATGCGGTCCGCCTCCAGGATCATCCGGGCCAGGCGCGGGTCCACCGGCAGCTGGGACAACTTGCGCCCGACCGGGGTCAGCCGCTTGCGCACGTCCGGCTCGTCGGGGTCGAGCGCGCCCAACTCCTGGAGCAGTTGCACGCCGTCCTTGATGTTGCGCCGATCCGGCGGCTCCACGAACGGGAACGCGGCGATGTCGCCCAGGCCGAGCGCGGTCATCTGCAGGATGACCGAGGCCAGGTTGGTGCGCAGGATCTCCGGATCGGTGAACTCGGGCCGCGACTCGAAGTCCTCCTCGGAGTACAGCCGGATGCAGATGCCGTCGGAGGTGCGCCCGCTGCGGCCCTTGCGCTGATTGGCCGAGGCCTGCGATACGGCCTCGATCGGCAATCGCTGCACCTTGGTGCGCAGGCTGTAGCGGGAGATGCGCGCGGTGCCCGGGTCGATCACGTACTTGATGCCCGGCACGGTCAGCGAGGTCTCCGCGACGTTGGTCGCGAGCACGATCCGCCGGCCGGTGTGCTGCTGGAAGACCCGATGTTGCTCGGCCGCGGACAGCCGGGCGTACAGGGGCAGCACCTCGGTGTTGCGCAGCTGCCGTTTGTTCAGCGCCTCGGCGGTGTCGCGGATCTCCCGCTCGCCGCTGAGGAAGACCAGGATGTCGCCGGACGCCTCGCCGAGCAGTTCGTCGACCGCGTCGCTGATCGCCTGGACCTGGTCGCGGTCGTCGGGTCGGCGTTTGCCGCCGCCCTCCTCCTCGTCCTCGTCCTCGTCGACCTCCGCGACCAGCGGGCGATAGCGCACCTCGACCGGGTAGGTACGGCCGGAGACCTCGATGATCGGCGCGTCGTCGAAGTGCTGCGAGAAGCGCTCGGGGTCGATCGTCGCCGAGGTGATGATCACCTTGAGGTCGGGACGGCGCGGCAGCAGTTGTTTGAGGTAGCCGAGCAGGAAGTCGATGTTGAGGCTGCGCTCGTGCGCCTCGTCGATGATCAGCGTGTCGTATTGGCGCAGCAACCGGTCGTTTTGCACCTCGGCGAGCAGGATGCCGTCGGTCATCAGCTTGACCAGGGTGTGATCGCTCGACTGGTCGTTGAAGCGGACCTTGTAGCCGACCACGTCGCCGAGTTGTCCGCCCAGTTCCTCGGCGATCCGGTCGCCGACGGTGCGCGCGGCGATCCGGCGCGGCTGGGTGTGCCCGATCAGGCCCTGGACGCCCCGGCCCAGTTCCAGACAGATCTTCGGGATCTGGGTGGTCTTGCCCGAGCCGGTCTCGCCCGCGACGATCACGACCTGGTGGTCGCGGATCGCGGCGAGGATGTCGTCCTTCTTGCGACTGACCGGCAGCGCCTCGGGATAGCCGATCGTGGGCACGGCGGCGCGCCGGTTCGCGACCCGCGTCTCGGCGGCGTCGAACGCGGCGATCAGGCTCTCGGTCTCGGCGACCTGCTGCGGGCCCTTGCGACTCTTGCGGGCCCGGTCCAGGCGACGGCGCAGACGGTCCTGATCCCGAAGCATCAGGTGGGGCAGGCGCGCCTGGAGGTCGGCGAGCTGAGATGTGGCTACTGGCGTTCCCATTACGGGGTCAAGGATAAGTGGCACCCCGGGGGCGACGGCCAGTGGATTACTCCCGACGGCGTTCGGAGCGACATTTCTTCTGTCGGATCAATTGTTGAACATCTAACTACTTGGTATTCTGTCCGTATGGAGACCACCTCGTCGCGGCCCGCCGTGTCGCGCATGCCCGTCGTCTATCTCGGTCACGGTGCGCCGCCGCTCGCGGACGACGCGCTGTGGACCGGTCAGCTGGCCGCGTGGGCCGCCGAGCTGCCCCGGCCCACGGCCGTGCTGATGGTGTCCGCGCACTGGGAGGACGCCCCGATCGCGCTGGGGGCCACGCGCACCGTCCCGCTCGTGTACGACTTCGGCGGCTTCCCCGAGCACTACTACCGGGTCACCTACCCGGCCCCCGGTGCGCCCGGCCTGGCGGCGCGGGTGCGGGCGCTGCTCGGGCCGGACGTGCGGGACGCGCCCGAGCGCGGCCTCGACCACGGCGCCTACGTACCGCTGGTGGAGATGTATCCCGACGCCGACGTACCCGTCCTGCAGATGTCGCTGCCCACGCTCGACCCGGTGCAGCTGTACCGGGTCGGTCGCCGGCTCGCGGATCTGCGCGACGAGGGGGTGCTGATCGTCGGCAGCGGCTTCTTCACGCACAACCTGCGCGGCCTGGACCCCCGGGCCGAGGCGCCGGTGCCCGGGTGGTCGGCCGAGTTCGACCACTGGGGCGACGAGGCGTTCCGCGCGGGCGACCTGGACGCGCTGCTCGACTTCGCGCACAAGGCGCCGGCCGCGCGCCTGGCCCACCCGCGCACCGAGCACCTGGCCCCGCTGTTCGTCTCGCTCGGCGCCGGGCACGAGGACCTGGACACGCTGCGCCAGGTGATCGACGGCTTCTGGTTCGGGCTGTCGAAACGATCGATCCAGCTGGGCTGAGCCGAGCGGGGGTGGCCCGCAGGTGATGGTCGTACGGCATGCCGCCGTCACAAAGAGGCCGTTGTCGTAAATAACCGAAACCGCGCCACGGCGCGCCACCGGAGTCGTACCGTAGCGGCATGGCTGCCAGAACCCTGCCGCAGAGCTGCGTGGGCGTCGGCTGCATGCTCGTGCGCGAGCATCTGAACGCCGAACAACACTTTTGGGACGCGAGGTTCTTCCCGTCCGGGGGAGTGCGCGAGGACAGCGGATTGCTGGTCGCGCTGTTGATGGCCTCGGCGCTGCACCGTGTCGCGCGCGGCATGGGCATGTCGGACGGCGATCCCGACGCGGTGATGCGCGTCCCCGTGATCCCCACACACGCCCTCCTGCGCACCGACCGGGACGCGATCGAGGCCGCCCGGAGCTTCACCAACCCGGCCGAGCTCGACGAGTTCCACACCCGCCTGATCCGACTGTGCCCCGGCCGCGACCCGGTCTGGCCCTCGGTCCGCTGGACCGCCGAGGACCTGCTGCTGGTCTACGCGCACGCCGCCGCGACCCACCGCGTCCTGCCCACCCTGGACCCGGCCGGCGCGCTCGCCGACATCGACCCGGGCCTGACCGTGGCGGGCCTGTGGGAGGAGTGAGGGAGGTCGACGGGTGTGTACGGTCGCCTCACCGCGCCGGAAACGCCGCCAAGTGCTCGAGCAGCAGACCGGTCAGGGCCTCCGCGCCGTTCTCCGGGACCCAGTGGTCCACGTCCGCGAGCACCTCGAAGCGGTACGGGCCGGTGACCGAGTCGGCGGTGGCCTCGGCGGCGGCGCGGCCGAACGCCTCGTCCCGGTCGCTCCAGACGTACAGGGTCGGGGCGTCGATGTCGCCGATGTCGAGCAGCGCCTTCGGGTCGATCGCCCGGTACCAGTTCAACGCGCCCGTGAGCGCGCCCGGTTCGCGCAGCACCGCGAGGTAGCGTTCGGCGGCCTCGGCGGGCAGCGAGGCGAACAGCGCGCGCAGATAGGCGGCGTCGTCGGCGAGCAGCTTCTCCTCGGCCGCACCGCGCGTGCGGAACAGCCGGATATAGGAGGACTGTTCGCGCTGGCCCGTCGCCTCGTCCCGGACCGCCGAGGCCAGCGCCACCGGATGCGGCGTGGAGACCACCGTCAGCGTGCGCAACCGCTCCGGCGCCAGCCCCGCCACCTGCCAGGCCAGCGCGCCGCCCCAGTCGTGCCCGACCAGATCCACCCGGTCCAGGCCGAGGGCGTCCAGTACGGCGAGCACGTCGCCGACCAACTCGTCGCGCCCGTACGCCGATTCCTGCGGCGGCCGGGCGCCGGGTGAGTAGCCGCGCTGGTCGAAGGCGATCGCCCGGTGGCCGGCCCGGGCCAGGCCCAGGAGTTGCGCGGTCCAGGAGGCGGAGGTCTGCGGGAAGCCGTGCAGGAACAACACCGGTCGCCCGGCCGCGGGTCCGGCCACCCGGGCGTTGAAGAGCCGGCCGCCGGCCGGAATCTCGGCCGCCTCCACGAACGGTTGCGGGGAGTCCGCGCCGACTGATCTGCCCGCCGAGGTGTTCATTCGACCTCCGGATCGCTGTGTCGCGCTGTGCCGGTCTTCCGATCGGCAGCATAGGCGTCTCGGTACGCGAGATTCGCATCCCACGTACGTCCCGCGCCAGCCCCCCTCGGCCACTTCCGGGTCCGGCCCGCCGCGTGTTCGCGGTCGCGCGTTTCTCATCGCACCTTAAGAAACGCCTCATCCGGCTCCCAGGCCGCCGCGACACCGTCCGACCATGAGCCTGACGACACCCACGCGCACCCGGATCGTGGACGTGGTGGTGCCCGTGTACAACGAGGCGCACGTGCTGACCGCGAGCATCCGGCGCCTGCACGCCTACCTCCTGCGCGGCTTCCCGTACGCCTTCCGGATCATCGTCGCGGACAACGCCAGCACCGACCGCACCCATGCGGTGGCGCGCGAGTTGGCGCGCGAACTCCCGCACGTCCGCGCGGTCCACCTGGACCGCAAGGGCCGCGGCCGCGCGCTGCGCAAGGTCTGGACCGAGTCCGACGCCGACGTGGTGGCCTACATGGACGTCGATCTGTCCACCGACCTGGACGCGTTCCTGCCGCTGGTGGCGCCGTTGGTCACCGGACACAGCGATCTGGCGATCGGCACCCGCCTCGCCCGGTCGGCCGACGTGGTGCGCGGGCCGCGCCGCGAGGTGGTCTCACGGTCGTACAACCTGCTGCTGCGCGGGGTGTTCGCGGCGCGCTTCTCCGACGCCCAGTGCGGCTTCAAGGCCGCCCGCACGGTCGTCGCCCAGGCGCTGCTGCCGCACGTGCACGACGAGGAGTGGTTCTTCGACACCGAACTCCTGTTGTTGGCCGAGCGCAACGGGCTGCGCATCCACGAGGTCCCGGTGGACTGGGTCGACGATCCGGACAGCCGGGTCGACGTGCTGCACACCGCGATCGACGATCTGCGCGGCATGGCCCGCGTCGCCCGGCGGATCGCGGCCGGCACGTTTCGCGTCCCGGTCCCGGCCCGGGTGCGCGAGGCGCGGCTGCCCACCGGGATGCGCGCGCAACTTCCGCGCTTCGCGACGATCGGCGTACTCAGCACGCTGGCCCACCTGGTGCTGTACGTGCTGCTTCGGGACGGCCTGGGCGCGCTCGCCGCGAACGCCCTCGCGCTGAGCGTCACCACGATCGCCAACACGGCGGCCAATCGGCGCTTCACCTTCGGGGTACGCGGGCGCGCCGGTGCCTGGCGCCATCAGGCCCAGGGCGGCCTGGCGTTCGTCGTCGGCCTGGGCGTGAGCAGCGCCGTGTTGGCCGGATTGCACGCCGCCGTGGCCGGTCCGTCCCGAACGGTCGAGTCGGTGGCGCTGGTCGGCGCCGGCGTGGTCGCCACCATCGTGCGTTTCCTGCTGCTGCGGGTCTGGGTCTTTCGCGCCGCCCGCCGCCCGACGGGCGCGACGGTGCCGAATCCACCCGCCGGCGCGGCCACGACAGGCCCGAACGCACCGACGGTGTCGGTGATTTCCATCACGTCGGCGGGCGCCGCCGAGAGCACGTCTCGCGAGGAGGACGCATGACCGCCGTGGTGGTTCCGCTGCCGATCCCCGCTCCCGGAGTCGGGGGCGCGGCCGATCGACCCTGGTACGCCCGGCTGGTGCGCGGACGTGAGGCGGACGCGCCGTGGGTGCGCCCCGCGCTGCTCGCGCTGCTCGTCGGTACCGGCGCGCTCTACATCTGGGGCCTGGGTGCTTCCGGGTGGGCCAACTCGTTCTACGCGGCGGCCGTTCAGGCGGGCACGGAGAGCTGGAAGGCGTTCTTCTTCGGCTCCTCCGACGCGGGCAACTCGATCACCGTCGACAAGACGCCGGCGGCGCTGTGGGTGATGGGCCTGTCCGCCCGGATCTTCGGGGTCAACGCGTGGAGCATCCTGATCCCGCAGGCGCTGGAGGGTGTGGCCACGGTCGGTGTGCTCTATCTCGCGATCCGTCGCCGATTCCCGGCCTGGGCGGGCCTGTTGGGCGGGGCGGTGCTGGCGCTCACGCCGGTCGCGGCGCTGATGTTCCGGTTCAACAATCCGGACGCGCTGCTCGTCCTGCTGCTCACCGTCGCCGCGTACGCGGTCCTGCGTGCGCAGGAGAGCGGCGCCACCCGCTGGTTGGTTCTGGCGGGGGCGTGTGTGGGGGTCGGGTTCCTGGCCAAGATGCTCCAGGCGTTCCTGGTCGTGCCGGTGCTCGCGGCGGTGTATCTGCTGCTGGCGCCGGTGGGCTGGTGGCAACGGGTGCGACAACTGCTCTCGTCGGGGCTGGCGTTGCTGGTCGCGGGCGGGTGGTGGGTGGCGATCGTGGAACTGTGGCCGGAATCCTCGCGCCCCTACATCGGCGGCTCGCAGCACAACTCGATCCTCGAACTGACGCTGGGTTACAACGGGCTCGGTCGGCTCAACGGGGACGAGACCGGCAGTGTGGGCGGCGGCGGGCCCCGGGGCCGCGGCTGGGGAGCCACCGGCTGGGACCGGATGTTCAGCGCCGAAATGGGCGGCCAGATCTCGTGGTTGTTGCCTGCCGCGCTGATTCTTCTGGTGGTGGGCCTGTGGTCGACCCGCCGGGCGCCGCGCACCGATCCCGCCCGGGCGGCGCTCGTGCTGTGGGGCGGATGGCTGCTGGGCACCGGGCTGACGTTCAGTTATATGGCGGGCATCTTCCACGCCTACTACACGATCGCCCTCGCGCCGGCGATCGCGGCGCTGGTCGCGATGGGCGCGGCGCTGTTGTGGGAGCGGCGCCGAATGGTGCGGGCGGCGGCGGTCGCGGCACTCACCGTGGCGGTGAGCGCGTGGTGGTCGCACCACCTGCTGGGCCGTACGCCGGACTGGCACCCGTGGTTGCGGCACGCGGTGCTGATCGGCGGAGTCGTCGGCGCCCTGGGTGTGTTCGCCGTCGCGCTCACCGCGCTGCGCGGGCTTGCGCCGGTGGCGGCCGGGGTGTCCGCGGTGGCGTTGCTGGCCGGGCCGGCGGGCTATACCTGGGCCACCGTGACCACGGCACAGCGCGGGTCGATCCCGAGCGCGGGTCCGGCGGGGGCGGGCTTCGGACGGGGATTTCCGGGCGGGCCGGGGGGCTTTGGTGGACCACGGGGCTTCCCGGGCGTGCCGCCGGGTCAGGCGCCGGGCGGTCAGGTGCCCGGCGGACAACCCGGCGCGGAGGCGCAGGTGTTCCCCGGAGCGCCCGACGGCGCCGGCCGTACCCGCGGGCAACGCCCGGGCATGGGCGACGGCACCGCCCCGCAGGACGGAGGGGGCACGGCACGCCGACCCGGCGGCGGCATGGGCGGCCTGCTCAACGGCAGCACGCCGGGCAAGGAGGTCGTCGCGGCGCTGAAGCGCGACGCCGGCCGCTACACCTGGGTGGCCGCCTCCGTCGGCTCGAACAGCGCGTCCGGCTATCAACTGGCCACCGGCGACCCGGTGATGCCGATCGGCGGCTTCAACGGCAGCGACCCGTCGCCGACCCTGGACGAATTCCGCAAGCTGGTGCGAAACGGCCGGATCCACTACTTCATCGGCGGCGGCCTCGACGGGATGCGCGGCATGGGCGGCGGCAACACCGCGCAGGAGATCGCGACCTGGGTCGAGCGCACGTTCACCGCGACCACCGTCGACGGGGTCACCCTCTACGACCTGACCGCGCCGGAAGGGAACGTTACCGACGAATCGTCACCAAACGCCTGACGGGTTGTCAATCCACCTGCCGCGTGCGGCAAACGGCGGGCCCCGATGATCCGTAGGATCCCTCCCCGTGACGATCAAGATGCGAAAGGTCGGGGCCGGGTTGATCGGCCTGCTGACGACCTTGGCTGTCGTGGGCGGTTCCGCGCCGTCCGCGATGGCCGACGAGACGAATTCGACCGCGCCGCCACCGAAGGTCGAGTTGATCCTCGACGTGAGCGGCTCGATGAAGGCCAACGACGCCGGCGGGATGACCCGCATCGACGCGGCGAAGAAGGCCTTCAACGAGGTCGTGGACGGCGTCCCGGAACCGGCCGACTTCGGCGTCCGGGTGCTGGGTGCGACGTACCCGGGCAACGACAAGGCCAAGGGGTGCGTCGACACCCAGCAGTTGGCCCCGGTCGGCAGGCCCAACAAGGTCGTGATCAAGAACGAGATCGCCAAGTTGCAGCCGACCGGCTGGACGCCGATCGCACTGTCCCTGCGCGAGGCCGCCAAGGACCTGGGCACCGGCACCGGTACCCGGCGCATCGTGCTGATCACCGACGGCGAGGAGACCTGCGCGCCGCCCGACCCGTGCGACGTGGCCCGCGAGTTGGCCGCCTCCGGCCTCAACCTCGTGGTGGACACCCTCGGCCTGGTGCCCGACGAGAACACCCGCCGGCAGCTGTCCTGCATCGCCGAGGCCACCGGCGGTACGTACACCTCGGTGCTGAACGCCGACGAGTTGTCGCAGAAGGTCCAGCAGATCGTCAAGCGCGCGGTGCGCGAGGTGGACGAGACACCCGCTCCGGTCAAGGGCAGCCCGAACGGCTGCCAGGACGCCCCGCTGCTCGGGCCCGGGGTGTACAGCGACCGCGAGGAGTTCGGCCAACACCTGTGGTACAAGGTCCCGGTCAAGCCGAACCAGGAGTTGCGGGCCACCGCGACGGTCGGCGCCGACCGCAAGGTGGCGCGCGACTACGACGTGACGGTCACCGCGTTCGGCGAGGACGGCCGCGAACTGGTCGGCAACGCCGGTGCGGGCAACGGCCGTACGGACGTCCAGTCCGCCGGGTTCCGCTACCCGTACAAGACGGACAACGACCACGCGAAGACGAAGACGGTCTGTCTGGTCGTCACCAACGCGTTCGCCGCGCAGCCGAACGTGGCCACCAAGCCCGGTCTGCCGCTGGAGTTGACGGTGGACCTGGTCAAGGCCACCGACAGCAAGGCCGCGAACGTGCACGGCCTGGGCCGGGGTTGGGTGTTCCTGGGCGTGCTCGCCGGATTCGGCCTGGTCTCGGGCCTGTTGGCCGGCTGGCTGCGCCGGGCGTTCAAGGCTCTCGGAAAGGCGATGTCATGACGGCGATCCGTACGATGAGGCGGGCGCTCGCGGCGGTCGCCGCGGCGTTCGTCGGGGTGACGCTGTTCGCGGGCGCGGCGGCGGCCGATCAGGACGTGCCGCCGGGGACCACGTTCCTGGCCGCGGGCACGCTCAAGCTCGGTGAGGACGCGCGCTGGTCGGCGTCCGAGGGTGAATACCTGTACTGGCAGTTCCCGGCCAAGGCGGGCAAGGAGATCCACGCCAAGGTCGATCTGGACCTGGCGTCCGGCAACGCCCGCACCGGCCCGGTGACCTACCGGATCGAGATCTACGACGGCCTGCGTCGGCGCCAGCCGTGCGTCGAGGGCAAGCAGGTCGCCACCGCGCAGAAGACCGACACCAAGCTCGCGCTCACGTGCGTCCCGCGGGTGGTGCGCGACTGGGCCGAGCCGTGGTCCACCGACCCGCTGCCCGGGATGTACTTCGTCCGGATCGCCGCGATGGACGTGCCCGACCTGGACGCGGGCGCCGCGGTCAAGGTGGCGGTGCGGGTGGACACCGAGGACGGCGACGACCAGGTGCCGACCTCGGACCGCAAGCTGGCCGATCCGCTGGTACCGATCACCAAGGCCGGCGCGGTGCTCAAGAGCGGGCAGACCGCGGACACCCGGTCGGTCGCGTGGGACCAGGAAGAGGACCACTGGTACCAGTGGGACTGGATGGACGGGCCGAACGCGCGGTGGTTCTGGACCGCGATGGCGACGTTCGTCGCGGTCGTGTTCGGGATCCTGGGCTATCAGCTCACCCGGAAGAAGCGGCACTGGTTCAGCTGACTCCGGTGGTGCCTTCGTGGTGACTCCTTGGCGGTGACTCCTTTGCGGTGATCCCTTCGCGGTGATCCCTTTGCGGTGACCCCGGCCGCGGTTCCGCGTGGAGAACCGCCCCGGCGCAGCCCGTGCCGGGGCGGTTCGCCACAATTCGGGAGTCGTGCCGACACCGAATCCGAGCCGGACCCCGATCCGACGACGCAGGGAGCCATCATGATCATCGAACACGCGGACATCACCGTCACCGCCGGCCGCGAGGCCGAATTCGAGGCCGCGTTCCTGCGCGGGCGCGAGGTGGTCGCGAAGTCGGCCGGATTCCGCTGGGCCCGGCTGGTGCGCCAGATCGAGTCGCCCACCTCGTACCTGCTGCTGATCGGCTGGGAGACGCTGGAGGCGCACACGGTCGGCTTCCGCGAGTCGGAACTGTTCCCCCAGTGGCGCGGCATCGTCGGCGAGTTCTTCGCGGTGCCGCCGACGATCGTGCACTACGAGAGCGACCTGACGCCGGCCGACGAGCGCTGAGCCACCTGGTCGCCCGAGGCCCCCGTCCCGGTTTTCTTGGGGCGGGGGCCGCGGTGTGTCCAGGCCGGGTCAGCCCGGCGGCGTCTCCCGGGTGCCCGGCAGGTGGATCCTGGCGATCGTGCCCGGGCCGTCGGCGGCCGGTTCCAGGGTCACCGTGCCGCCGCCGTCGGCCACCGTGCGGGCGACGATGGACAGGCCCAGGCCGGAGCCGGGCAGGCCGCGGGCGGCGGGCGCGCGCCAGAAACGTTCGAACACGTAGGGGGCGTCGGCGGCGGCGATGCCCGGGCCGTGGTCGCGCACGGTCAGGCGGCCGTCCGCGAGCCGGACCGTCACGACTCCCTCCGGGCCACCGAACTTGAGCGCGTTGTCCAGCAGGTTGACCACCGCCCGCTCCAGCGCGGCCGGTTCGCCGCGCACGTACCAGGGGCTGACGTCCACCACGATCCGGGCGTCGGGGGCCCGCAACCGGGCCCGCTCCGCCGCGCGTTCGACCGCGGTGTGCAGCGCGGCGGCCTCGGCCGGCGGCCGGCCTTCCACGTGGTCCGGCCGGGCCAGCAGCAGCAGATCGCCGACCAGGTCGGAGAGTTCGACCAGTTGCGCCTTCACGTTGTGCAGCAGGCGTTCCTTGTCGGCCGGCGGGATCGAGCGCCCGGTCTGTTCGCTGCGCAGCAGCAGGTCGGTGTTGGTCCGCAACGAGGTGAGCGGGGTGCGCAGTTCGTGCCCCGCGTCGGCGATCAGTCGCTGCTGGCGCAGCCGGGACGCCTGGAGCGAGGCCGTCATCGCGTTGAACGAGCGCCCCAGGCGGGCGATCTCGTCCTTGCCCGCGACCGGGATCACCGTGTCCAAGTCCTCGGTGCGGGCCACGTGTTCGGCCGCCTCGGTGAGCCGGTCCACCGGCCTCAGCGCGGCGCGGGCGACCAGCAGGCCCAGCGTGGCGGCGCCCAGGATGCCGATCGCGCTGACCGCGACGAGCCACGTGGCCAGGCTGTCCAGCGAACTTTCGATCTCGTCGAGCGGCCGGGACACGGACACCGCGGTGTCCCGGCTGACGTGCTGCGTCATCACCCGCACGTGCTGCCCGCTCTTGGTGGTGGCGTCGTGGAAGACCACCTTCTTCGTGCCCGACGTGTTCGCCGCCACCGCCTTGTCGTCCTCGGTCACCGGCACCGGGCTGACCGGCACCGCGCTGCTGCCCTGCTGGGTGCAGAACCAGCCGTCGCCGCGCACCACCTGATACGTCAACAGGCCGCGCTGGAACGGCGGCGCGGGACGCAGGCAGATGTCCGCGATGGTCGTCGCCTGGCCGCCGCGCGGATTCAGGAACGGTGTCCCGGTGGTGGCCAGGGTCCGGTCCATCTGTTCGCGCAGCTGATTGCGGGTCAGCACCCAGCAGGTCACCGCCGCCGCCGCGACCGCGAGGGCGACGGCGAGCGCGGTGAGCAGCGCCAGGCGGGCGCGCAGCGGCAGGTGACGGCTCATCAGGACGGCGCCTCCGCGGTGCGCAGGACGTAGCCGACGCCGCGAACGGTGTGCACGAGCCGGGGCAGGCCGCCGGCCTCGGTCTTGCGTCGCAGGTACATCACGTACACGTCGAGCGAATTGGACGCGGGTTCGAAGTCGAACCCCCATACGTTGTGCAGGATCTGCTCCCGGGTCAGCACCTGGCGCGGGTGGGTGAGCAACAGTTCGAGCAGGGTGTACTCGGTGCGGGTCAGATCGATCGTCCGGCCCGCGCGGGTGACCTCGCGCGAGGCGGTGTCCATCCGCAGATCGGCGTAGGCGAGCGCGTCGTCCCGGGCCTCCTCGCGCGTGCCGGCCATCGCGCTGCGGCGCAGCAGCGCGCGTACCCGGGCCAGCAGCTCGTCCAGCTCGAACGGCTTGACCAGGTAGTCGTCCGCGCCCGCGTCGAGCCCGGTGACCCGGTCGCCGACCGCGTCGCGCGCGGTGAGCATCAGTACCGGGAGCGTGTCGCCCCGGGCGCGCAGTCGACGGCACGCGGTCAGCCCGTCCATGCGGGGCATCAGCACGTCGAGCAGCACCAGGTCCGGTTCGTCGCCCGCGATCGCGGTGAGCGCGGCCACCCCCTCGTCGGCGAGGGTGACCCGGTAGCCCTCGAAGCGCAGGCTGGATTCGAGGGCCTCGCGGACGGCGGGCTCGTCGTCCACGACGAGAATGTGCGGCGGCGTTCCGGTGTCGGCGGCGGGCGTCATGGCGGGCGTCATGGCGGGCGACTCCTTCGTTCGGCGGCGGATCCCGGGGGATCCGGTTACTCCGGGTCGCCCCACGGTCGCACGCGGACACCCTCCGTGTGGACTCGGTACAAAGCGTGTCGTGCCAATGTGCGCGCTCGACATGAAAGGAACATGAATGCGACGCGGTTCGATCGAAGCCGACCCCCGCGTGTGAGGATCGAGGTATCGCGGCGGTCCCTCGCGCGTGCCGATCGAGGTGGTGTCCTCGGTCGACCGAGCGGGGGGCCGACGACACACGCGGGTGCCGCGACCGGCAACATACGCGGCACCGGGCGCGCGGTCCGGGCCACCCCCGAGTCCCCGCGCCGATCGCCCCGAACCCGGAGGTACACCGTGGAGCCCGAGCCGGTACGCACGAGCCTGGACGACCAGCCCGACCGCCCGCACCCGACCGACGATCCGGTCCGGATGACCTTGGACGACGGCATCGCGACCATCACCCTCGACTCGCCCGCCAACCGCAACGCGCTGTCCGCGCGCCTGGTCGCCCGGCTGCGCCACCACCTCGCCGAGGCGGGCGCGGACGAGCGGGTGCGGGCGGTGGTCCTCACCCACACCGGGCCGACGTTCTGTTCGGGCATGGACCTGCGCGAGGCGGCGGCGGGGGGGATGGCCCAGGGCGCGGAGCAATTGCTCGCGCTGCTGCGACTGGTGGTCGAGGTGCCGGTGCCGGTGGTCGCACACCTGCGCGGCAACGCACGCGCCGGCGGGATCGGCCTGGTCGGCGCGGCGGACCTGGCGATCGCGCCGGCACAGGCCACGTTCGCGTTCACCGAGGCGCGACTCGGGCTCAGCCCGGCGGTTATCTCGCTGACCACCGCGCCGCGGATGGACCCGCGCTCGGTGTCGCGGTACTACCTCACCGGTGATGTGTTCGACGGCGCCGAGGCGGAGCGGATCGGCCTGCTCACCCGCGCGGTGGACGGCCCCGAGGGTGCGGACGAGGCGGTGGCGGCGCTGGTCGCGTCGTTCCGGCTGTGCTCGCGGCAGGGGCTGGTCGAGTCGAAGAAGTTGACGATCGGCGCGCTCCAGGCCGGATTCGACCGGGACGGGCGGGCATTGGCCCGGCGCTCGGCCGAGCTGTTCGCCTCGGCCGACGCGACGGAGGGGATGGCGGCGTTTCGGGAGAAGCGGGCGCCGAAGTGGGTGAGCGAGGGCGGCACCGGATGAGCAAGGACCGACGGGGAGTTGCCACGACGTGACCGACGAACTCTTCCCCGTGCCCCGGGAGCGGGTCGAACTCGCGCCCGGGGCCTGGCACGTACCGGATTGGCTGTCCCTGGACGAGCAGCGGGAGTTGGTGGCGGCGGCGCGATCGTGGGCCGCGCCGCCGGCCGGCATGCGGCATACCGTGATGCCTTCGGGCGGGGTGATGAGCGTGCGCAGCGTGTGCCTCGGGCTGCACTGGGAGCCGTACCACTACAGCGAGTTCCTGCCGGACGGTACGCCGGTCAAGCCGTTCCCGGCACTGCTCGGCGCGTTGGCCCGGCGGGCGGTCGTCGAGGTGTACGGGTCGGTCCCGTCCGACCCGTACGACATCGGCCTGGTCAACCACTACGACGCCGGCGCGAGCATGGGCCTGCATCGCGACGCGGACGAGGAGTCGCCGGCCCCGGTGGTATCGCTGAGCATCGGCGACAGATGCGTCTTCCGCTTCGGCAACACCGAGACCCGCACCCGCCCATGGACGGACGTAGAGCTGTACAGCGGCGACCTGATCGTCTTCGGCGGCCCATCCCGACTCGCATACCACGGCGTGCCGAGAATCCGCCCGAGCACGGGCGACCCGGCGACGGGCCTGGCGAGCGGGCGACTCAACATCACGATTCGGGCGATGGGGCGGAGGACGGGCCGATAGGGGAGGGGCGCGAGAAGTGGGAGGCGAAGGAGACCGGGGGAGGACGGCTGAGTTGCTCATGCTGTCGCGCCGCACGAACCCGTCCATCCTGCGGCAGGACGCGCCGGGCGTCGTGATCACCACAGGGGTCCCGGTCAACCCCGTATCGGCCTACACCAAGGGTGCGGCCGGGGCCGGCGTCGCGGTGCGCACCTTGGGGTGCCGCCGTTCGCGTGGACGGCCGCGCACGCCTCGGCGCTCACCCGGCTTGTGGCGGCTCCGAACCCCGCCCTGGCACAAGTTGCGCTCGTAGGTGCGTACCGGAATCCCCGACCCCTGCGTGGGCTCGGGCCTCCTTGCGCTGTGCGTCAGATCCCTTGCACCCGTACCACGGTGATGGTGAGAACGCCCGCGCTCACTATGTACTCGGCGATGACCGATCCACAGGTCACCTCGCGCCGGTCCTTGTGGTACGTCTGCGAACTGCCGCACCCGTAGGGGTCGTTCGCGACAGCGGCCATCCCTCGGTCTAGGTCGGCGCGCTGCCGTGAGGACAGGTCACGTACCGCCCTTTCGCACTCGGGACTGAAAGCGATCCTGTACGACATTCAGATCCTCCCCCATGATCAGGTCCGCCTCGGCGTCGAGGGCGAGCCCTTCGATCCTGTCCATCTCGCGTCGGGTGGCCGCATCGATCTCCGGGCGGGTGCGACGTGACCACCGGTTCATGATCAGGGGCATGTCCCGCGCAGGGGTGTCCTCGATTACCTTGGTGAACTCGTCGCGCTGCTCCGCCGGAAGGGCCTCGCGGATGCCTGCGATCGTGGCCGGGATCTCGATCAGCTCATCACCCAGCCACGTCCGGAACACCCGCCCGTCCGGTTCGGGCCCGTCGTCCTGGCTCGCGTGCTCGTCGGTGTGCTCGTCCATAGGCATCCTTCGGTGTGCGTCACGGCCCGGCTACGTTCAGTGTGCCTCGGGTTCGGCTCGTCGGTGAGGCCATTCGTCGAAGTGAAAGCCGCGCACCCGGCGCGAAGTGGGGTGCCGCAGTTGGGGCATACGCGTGAGCCGACTTCTGGGATGGGGTGAACGGGTTGCGTGAGTATTCCGGCCGGCGCGAACTGTACGTCACGAGTGTGTGAATGCGGCCACGCCGTCGTTGCGGCCGGGCGTAGCCTCCCGGGACCAGAACTGTGGGGGGATCATGCACACTCGTACCATCGGCGTCGTCCTGGCCGTCGGCTGCACGCTCGCGCTCGCTGCCTGCAACGGACGCGACGACAAAGTCGTCACCAAGGCGAACAACCCGACGATCATCGACAAGTCAGTCACCGAGCCGCCCGGCGGGGCCGTGTCGCCGACGGTTGCCGCCCCGGCCGGCCAGGCCACAACCGCGCCCACCTCGGCCAAGCCGAGTGCGCCGCCCGCCGCCAAGGTCGGCGACACGCTCAGCCTGACGAACACCAAGGGCGTCCCGGTCGACGTCACCCTGGTGAAGCTCGTCGATCCGGCCGCGTCGTCGAACCAATACCTCAAGCCCAAAGCGGGTAATCGGTACGTCGCGGTTCAGTGGAAGATCGTCAACAGCGGTGACCAGCCGATCACCGACACGCCGAACTACGGCTCTCATCTGATCGACGCCGACGGTCAGCAGTTCAGCAGCACCTACAGTGAGACCAGCGCCGGCCCCGCGTTCCCGTCGAGCGTGAGCATCCCGCCCGGTGGCAGCCGACTCGGATTCGTCACCTACGAGGTCCCCACCGACTCGAAGATCACGACGATCCAGTTGCAGATCAGCATGATGTCCACCAACACCGGTCAGTGGAACGTCTGACCCTCTCCGACGCTCACGACAACTCGCAGCACTCGCAGCACTCGCGACACCCGAGGCCCCCGCGACCCGAGCGCGCGGGGGCCTCGGCCGTCCTCCCGGTATCGCAGTCGACGGCTTGTCGCCACCGGTCCGGTCGAAGGTCGCGGGCCGGGAGTGCGGTCGCGCGGCAGGCTACGCCGTTGCTGCTGCCAACGCTGCCAGGGTCATTCGGGTCAGCATGGGGGCCAGGATGCGTTGGGGGGTGCGTAGGGTGTGGGGGGTGGAGTTGATCAAGCCGAAGGCGGCGTGTACTGCGGCTCTGGCCTCTCGGTCGTCCAAGCGGTTGGGGTGGGCCTTCATCGCGACCTCGACCCAGAGTTCCACGTAGGCGCGCTGGACGCGGCGGATGCGGTGTCGCTCGGCCGTGGGGACCTGGTTGAGCGCGTGGTCGTGCAGCGTGATCAGGTCCGGGTGGCGCAGCGCGAACTCGACCTGGCCCTCGATCAGCGCCGACAGCGCCTGCGTCGGGTCCTCGATCGACGCCCGCAGCTCGCCCCGGGCCAGCAGCTGCTCGCTGATGTCGACCAGCAGCTCGGTGAGCATCGCCTCCTTGCCCCGGAAGTGTTTGTACAGCGCGGGGCCGCTGATGCCCACCGCCGCGCCGATGTCGTCCATGCCCACGCTGTGATAGCCGCGCTCGGCGAACAGCCGGGCGGCCACCTGCAGGATCTGGTCTCGACGGCTCACGGTCATGTGTCCATGCTAGACACTCGGATTAACCGTGGTTAACCTCGGGGGCAGGTGAACGAAGGTTAACTCGAGGCGGTGTCATGGAAAACGTGCTCGGCACAGCCGCCGACCCGGGGTCCCAGGCGTTCCGGGCCAACGCGGACGCCCACGAACGCGCGGTCGGCGAACTGCGCGCCCGGTTGGCGGCCACGGCGTTGGGCGGCGGCGAACGGGCCCGGGAGCGGCATACCGCGCGGGGCAAACTGCTCCCGCGCGACCGGGTGGAAACCCTGTTGGACCCCGGCACGCCGTTCCTGGAGATCGCGCCGCTGGCCGCCGACGGGATGTACGGCGGCGACGCGCCGGCCGCCGGGATCATCGCGGGCGTGGGCCGGGTCGCCGGTCGCGAGTGCGTGATCGCGGCCAACGACGCGACGGTCAAGGGCGGCACCTACTACCCGATGACGGTCAAGAAGCACCTGCGGGCCCAGGAGATCGCGCTGGAGAACCGACTCCCGTGCCTGTACCTGGTCGACTCCGGCGGCGCGTTCCTGCCCATGCAGGACGAGGTCTTCCCGGACCGGGACCACTTCGGGCGCATCTTCTACAACCAGGCGCAGATGAGCGCCCGGGGCATCCCCCAGATCTCCGCCGTGCTCGGCTCGTGCACCGCCGGCGGCGCGTACGTGCCGGCCATGAGCGACGAGACGGTGATCGTGCGTGACCAGGGCACCATCTTCCTCGGCGGCCCGCCGCTGGTGAAGGCCGCCACCGGCGAGGTGGTCAGCGCCGAGGAACTGGGCGGCGGCGACGTACACGCGCGCATCTCCGGCGTCGTCGACCACCTCGCGGCCGACGACAAGGACGCGCTGCGGATCGTCCGCGACATCGTCGGCACCCTCGGCGCCCGGCCGCAACTGCCCTGGGACGTACGCGAAGTGGAGCCGCCCGCCGTCGACCCGGCCGGGCTGTACGGGGTCGTGCCGCCCGACGCGCGCACCCCCTACGACGTGCGCGAGGTGATCGCCCGCATCGTCGACGGCTCGCGCTTCCACGAGTTCAAGGGCGAATACGGCACCACCCTGGTCACCGGCTTCGCCCGGATCCACGGCCACCCGGTGGGCATCGTGGCCAACAACGGCATCCTGTTCGCCGAATCCGCGGTCAAGGGCGCGCACTTCATCGAACTGTGCGACCAGCGCGGCATCCCACTGCTGTTCCTGCAGAACATCACCGGCTTCATGGTCGGCAAGGACTACGAGCACGGCGGCATCGCCAAGCACGGCGCCAAGATGGTCACCGCGGTGGCCACCACCCGCGTGCCCAAGCTGACCGTGGTGATCGGCGGTTCGCACGGCGCGGGCAACTACTCGATGTGCGGGCGCGCCTACAGTCCGCGCTTCCTGTGGATGTGGCCCACCGCCAAGATCTCGGTGATGGGCGGCGAACAGGCCGCCACCGTGCTCGCCACCGTCAAGCGCGACCAGATCGAGGCGCGCGGCGAGAGCTGGGACGGCGAGGAAGAGTTCAAGCAGCCGATCCGCGAGCAGTACGAGCGGCAGGGCAACGCCTATTACGCGACCGCACGCCTGTGGGACGACGGGATCATCGACCCCCTCGACACCCGCACCGTGTTGGGCCTGGCCCTGACGGCGTGCGCCAACGCGCCGCTGGCCGAGCCGCGCTTCGGTCTGTTCCGGATGTAGAGGGGTCACGACGTGTTCGACGCAGTACTGGTCGCCAACCGAGGCGAGATCGCGGTCCGGGTGATCCGCACGCTGCGCCGCCTGGGCGTGCGCGCGATCACCGTGTACGGGCCGGGCGACGCCGCCGCGCGGCACGTGCGCGAGGCCGATGCCGCGGTCGAGGTGCCGAGCTACCTGGACGTGGACGCGGTGGTCGCGGCCGCCGTGCGCGCCGGGGCCCGAGCGGTTCACCCCGGTTACGGATTCCTGTCCGAGAACGCCGCGTTCGCCGCCGCCGTGGCACGCGCCGGGCTGGTCTTCGTCGGGCCGCCGGCGGGGGTGATCGAGTTGATGGGCGACAAGATCCGGGCCAAGGAGACGGTCGCCGCCTACGGCGTCCCGGTGGTTCCCGGCGGCGGCGCGGCGGGCATGACCGACGCCGAACTCGCCGACATCGCCCGGGAGATCGGCTTCCCGGTGCTGATCAAGCCGTCGGCGGGCGGCGGCGGCAAGGGCATGCGCCTGGTGCACGACGGCGCGCTGCTCGCCGACGAGATCGCCGCGGCCCGGCGCCAGGCCAAGGGCGCCTTCGGCGACGACACGCTGCTGATCGAGCGCTGGATCGACCGCCCCCGGCACATCGAGATCCAGGTGCTCGCGGACACCCACGGCACGGTCGTACACCTGGGCGAACGCGAGTGCAGCCTGCAGCGCCGGCACCAGAAGATCATCGAGGAGGCGCCGTCGGCGCTGCTCGACGCCGACACCCGGGCCGCGATGGGCGCCGCCGCCGTACGGGCCGCCCGGGCCTGCGGATACGTGGGCGCCGGCACGATCGAGTTCATCGTGCCGTCGGAGGATCCCGGCTCGTTCTACTTCATGGAGATGAACACCCGCCTCCAGGTCGAGCACCCGGTGACCGAACTGGTCACCCGCGTCGACCTGGTGGAGAGCCAACTGCGCATCGCCGCAGGTGCCGCGATCGGCAAGTCGGACGTGTCGATGCACGGGCACGCGGTCGAGGCGCGGATCTACGCCGAGGACCCCGATCGGGGCTTTTTGCCCACGGGCGGCCGAGTGTTGACGGTGTGTGAGCCGGAACTCGACGGCGTCCGGGTCGACTCCGGGCTGCGCGAGGGCGGCGAGGTCGGCAGTTCGTACGACCCGATGCTGGCCAAGGTGATCGCCTACGGCGACGACCGCGCGACGGCGATCAGCCGACTGCGGGCGGCACTCGCCCAGACCCGCGTGTTGGGCGTGACCACCAACCTCGGCTTCCTGTACCGCCTGCTGGGCGATTCGGCGGTGCTCGCGGGCGACCTGGACACCGGCCTTGTGGAGGCCAGGACGGATGAGCTGACCGGGCATCCGGCGCCGCCGGAGGTGGCGGTGGCCGCGGCCCTCGCGGCCCGCGCCGAGCGGGTGCCGGCCGACGGTTGGGCGGACCCGTTCGCGGCGCAGACCGGCTGGCGGGTGGGCGGACCGGCCTGGGACACGCACGTGTTGCGGATCGGGCCGGGCGAGCCGATCGAGGTGCGGGTGCGCGACGGCGAGGTCTCGGTCGACGGCGGACCGGCGGTGTCGGCTTCGGTCTCGGCGGTGCCGGGCGGGCTTTCGGTCGCGTACGACGGGCTGACCCGGCGCTTCGACTACGCCGCCGAGTCGTCGGGCGTGCGCTGGCTCGCCTACGGACCGGACACCTGGCGGGTGAGCGAGGTGGACACCGTGCGGGCCGAGGCGGCGGGCGGTGCGGCCCACACCGGTGCGCTGACCTCGCCGATGCCGGGCACGGTGACGGTGGTCAAGGCCGCCGTCGGTGACCGGGTCGCCCGCGGACAGACCGTGGTCGTGGTGGAGGCGATGAAGATGGAACACGCGTTGACCGCGCCGTTCGCCGGTGTGGTCGCCGAACTGGGCGCGGTGGTCGGCGCGTCGGTGGCGATGGACCAGACGCTGGCGGTGGTGGAGCCGGACGCGGCGGCGAATGAGGCCGAAGCCGGCGGGACCGACGGAGAGGCGGCGGGGCGATGACGCGTCGACTGCCCGATGTGCGCCCCGAACCCGGGCTGCCGGAGCGGGTGTTCATCCACGAGGTGGGCGCCCGTGACGGACTCCAGAACGAGTCCGGCGTGGTACCCACCGAGGCCAAGATCGAGTTCGTCCGCCGGCTGGCCCGCGCGGGCCTGGGCACGATCGAGGTGACCAGCTTCGTACCGCCCAAGTGGGTTCCCCAACTCGCCGACGCGGGGGAGGTGTTCGCGGCGGTACGGGCCGACGCCGAGATCACCGCCGCCGATCGCCGGCTGCCGGTCCTGGTGCCCAACGACCGCGGCTTCGACCGCGCCGTCGAGCTGGGCGCCGACCGCATCGCGGTCTTCGGCAGCGCCACCGAGACCTTCGCCCGGCGCAACCTCAACCGCACGGTGGCCGAGTCGTTGGCCATGTTCGCCCCCGTGGTCGAGCGGGCCGGCGCCGCCGGGATCGACACACGCGGCTACCTGTCCATGTGCTGGGGCGACCCGTGGGAGGGGCCCGTCCCGCTCGACCAGGTGGTGCGCGTCGGCAAGGCCCTGGTGGACATGGGCTGTTCGCAGCTCAGCCTGGGCGACACGATCGGCGTGGCCACCCCCGGACACGTCACCGCGCTGCTGGCCGCGTTCGCCGAGGCGGGCGTGCCGGCGTCGCGCATCGCCGTGCACTTCCACGACAGCTACGGCCAGGCACTGGCCAACACCCTGGCCGCGCTGCGCTTCGGGGTGACCACCGTGGACGCCTCGGCGGGCGGCCTGGGCGGTTGCCCGTACGCGGAGAGCGCGACCGGCAACCTCGCCACCGAGGACCTGGTGTGGATGCTGCACGGCCTCGGCATCGAGACCGGCGTGGACCTCGGCGCACTGGTGGCCACCAGCGCCTGGATGGCCGACCTGCTCGGCCGGCCCAGCCCCTCGCGCGCGGTCCAGGCGCTGATCGGCAAGCGGATGGACGCGCACGGCCTCGTGCTCGCCGACCCGACCACCGACCCCGCCACCACCTCCGCCGCAGGCCCGGGCGCGTAGCCGCAACCGCCCGGCAACCGCCCGCCCGGCAGCCGACCGAACCATCACTGACGCACCGGCGCCGCCACGAGCGGCCCGGTCCGTCCCCCGCCACCGAACCCGGGAGCCCGGATCATGCTGGACCATCGCCTCGACGAGGAATACGAACAACTGCGTCGCACCGTCGCCGAGTTCGCCAAGGACGTGATCGCGCCCGCGATCGGCGACCTGTACGAGAAGCACGAGTTCCCGTACACGATCATCCGCGAGATGGGCCGGATGGGCCTGTTCGGCCTGCCGTTCCCGGAGGAGTACGGCGGCATGGGCGGCGACTACCTCGCGCTCGGCCTGGTCCTGGAGGAGTTGGCCCGCGTCGACTCCTCCGTGGCGATCACCCTGGAGGCGGCCGTCTCGCTGGGCGCGATGCCCATCTACCGCTTCGGCACCGAGGAGCAGAAGCAGACCTGGCTGCCCAAGCTGACCAGCGGCGAGATGCTGGGCGCCTTCGGCCTGACCGAGCCCGGCGGCGGGTCCGACGCGGGCGCCACCCGCACCACGGCCCGTCTGGACGAGGCGACGGGGGAGTGGGTGATCAACGGAGGCAAGTGCTTCATCACCAACTCGGGCACCGACATCACCGGCTTCGTCACGGTCACCGCGGTCACCGGTACCAAGGGCGGCGGCGGCAAGGAGATCAGCACGATCATCGTGCCGGCGGGCACGAAGGGCTTCACCGTCGCACCGCCCTACTCCAAGGTCGGCTGGAACTGCTCGGACACCCGCGAGTTGTCGTTCACCGACGTGCGCGTCCCGGCGGAGAACCTGCTCGGCGAACGCGGGCGCGGCTACGCCCAGTTCCTGTCCATCCTGGACGAGGGCCGGGTCGCCATCGCGGCGCTGGCCACGGGGTTGGCCCAGGGCTGCGTGGACGAGTCGGTGCGCTATGCCGGTGAGCGCGAGGCGTTCGGCCGGCCGATCGGGGCCAACCAGGCGATCGCGTTCAAGCTCGCCGACATGGAACTGCGGGCGCACAACTCGCGGTTGGGCTGGCGGCACGCGGCCTCGCTGCTCGTGCACGGCGAGGGCTTCAAGAAGGAGGCCGCGCTGGCCAAGCTGTACAGCTCGGAGAGCGCGGTGGACAACGCCCGCGACGCCACCCAGATCCACGGCGGCTACGGCTTCATGAACGAGTTCCCGGTGGCCCGCTTCTGGCGCGACGCCAAGATCCTGGAGATCGGCGAGGGCACCAGCGAGGTCCAGCGCATGCTGATCGCGAGGGAGTTGGGCCTGCCCCGCTGAACCGACCGCCCGTTCGATCCGACGAACGCCCCGCCGTGACCCGCGGCGGGGCGTTCGTCGTGCCCGACCCGCCGACGCGGGACGTCCGCGCCCGCCCCGCGTCGGCGGCCGGCACACCGGTGACAAACGTCGTGGGCATCGCCGAGATCCGAGCACCACGCTGATCCCAAGCGCGCCACAGGGTCGGGGCGCGTCCCCCGGCCGTCGCACGCCCGGTGGTGGGGAGGGTCAGCACGCTCGGAGAGGAATGAGCAGATGCCGGAGACGGAAACAGTGGAGCAAAGTCGGGGGCCGTCCAACGCGGCCGACGCGGCCGACGCGGCCGGCGGAGACGACGCCGTGCTCGGGCGCTTCTTCCGGGTGGGCATCAGCGGGCTGATGCTCGGCATGTTCCTCGCCATGCTCGACAGCCTGATCATCGCCACCTCACTGCCCACCATCGTCGGTGATCTGGGCGGTCTGGATCACCTCTCCTGGGTGATCACGGCCTATCTGCTCGCCACCGCGGCATCCACGGCGATCTGGGGCAAGCTCGGCGACCTGTACGGCCGCAAGCGGGTCTTCATGGTGTCGATCACCCTCTTCCTCGCCGGGTCGATCCTCTCCGGAGCGGCGCAGGACATGGCCCAGCTCATCGGCTTCCGAGCCCTGCAAGGGCTGGGCGGCGGTGGGCTGATGGTCGGGGCCATGGCGATCATCGGCGAGCTGGTGCCGCCCCGGCAGAGCGGCAAGATCCAGGGCATGATGGCGGTGATGATGCCGGCCGCCTTCGTGGGCGGCCCGCTGATCGGCGGTTTCCTCACCGATCACTTCGACTGGCGCTGGGTGTTCTACGTCAACGTGCCCATCGGGATCGTGGCCCTGATCCTCACCGGCCTGTTCATCCACACCGCGACCCCGACCGCCCGAGCGAAGATCGACTATGTCGGCACCGGGCTGCTGACCGTCGGCATCGTGGCGCTGAACCTGCTGACGAGTTGGGCCGGCACGGAGTACGCGTGGGGCTCGTTCCAAATCGTCGGCCTCGCGCTCGTCTCGCTCGTGGCGCCGGTCGCCTTCGGGTACGTCCAGCGGCGGGTGGACGAGCCGCTGATGCCGCCGCGCATGTTCCGCGACCGGAACTTCGTCATCGCCCAACTGCTCGCCTTCCTCAGCGGCGCCGCCATGTTCACGGCGACCAACTTCCTGCCGCAGTACACCCAGTTCGCCCGGGATGCCTCGTCGACGAAGGGCGGCCTGCTGCTCCTGCCGATGATGCTGGGCATGGTGGACATGATGGTCGTCGCCGCGATCATCGTCGCCAAGCGGGGCAGGTACCGGATCTTCCCGATCCTCGGCGGCGCGCTGATCACGGTCGGAATGTTGCTCCTGCTGATCCTGGAGTCCGGCACGAACACCCTGGTCGGCTCCCTGCTCACCGCCGTCATCGGGCTGGGCGTGGGATGCCTGGTCCAGAACACGGTGGTGATCACCATGAACAGCGTGGAAGTGCGCGACATGGGCGCGGCGAACGGCGCGAACACGCTGGCCCGGCTCATCGGCGCCTCGCTGGGTGTGGCGCTGCTCGGTGTGCTGTTCACCCGTTCCGTCGAGGACACGATCGCGGACCGGCTCGGAGCATCCGGCGGAGGCGGTGCGCCGGTGGACGACAACCTGACCCCGGAGCGGTTGCGTGCGCTGCCCGCGCCGGTACGGGACGCCTTCGCCGACGGGATGACCAGCGGGCTGCACGCGGTCGCGATCGGCGGCGCGGTGATCGGAGTCCTCACCATCGCGGCCGCCTGGTTGATTCGTGAGGTGCCGCTGCGAGACACCAACGCGAAGGCCGCCGAGGGCGGTGAGCCGGAGAACGCCGGAGCCGGGACGGACGGGGCTCGGTGCGAAGCCGCCCCCGCGGCCGGTTCGCGAATGGCCCCGAACCCCGAGGCGCTGTCCGGGACGGCGCCCGTGTCCCGGCCAGTACGCTGAGCCCGGCCGCCCGGACCGTTGGAGGAGTACTCGCGTGATCAGGGTTCTGCTGGCCGACGATCAGGCCCTGGTGCGTGGTGCACTCGTCTCGATGCTCCGTCTGGAGTCGGACATCGAGGTCGTCGCCGAGGTCGGCAGCGGGGACGAGGTCGGCCCCGCCGCGCTGCGTACCCGTCCGGACGTGGCGCTGATGGACGTGCAGATGCCCGGCAAGGACGGCCTGACCGCGGCGGCCGAACTCGGCGAGCTGCTGCCGTCCTGCAAGGTCGTCGTGTGCACGACGTTCGGCCGTCCCGGATACCTGACCCGGGCCATGGCGGCGGGCGCGGTCGGGTTCGTCGTCAAGGACGCGCCGCCCGAACACCTCGTCGACGCGGTGCGCCGGGCCGCGGCGGGGCTGCGGGTCATCGACCCCGGCCTCGCGTCGGAGGCCCGGCACTCGGGCACCAGCCCGCTCACGGGTCGGGAACGGCAGGTACTCGCCCAGGCCCTCGACGGCGGCACGATCACCGACATCGCACAGGTGCTGCACCTGTCCGAGGGGACCGTGCGCAACCACGTCTCGTCCGCGATGGCCAAGACCACGGCCAGGACCCGTGCCGAGGCGGCCCGCATCGCGGAGGGATACGGCTGGCTCTGAGGCGCGGCGCCGACGGCGACGTGGGAGAGGCGAGTGGGGGTGGGAGCACAATGGCTCGTCACACGCATCATGGACATGCGCTTCCGGAAGGCCGGCTTGTGAACGTCGAATCGACGCGCTTCGGACCTCGGCAGTGGCCCGTCGAGGGACAGGGCGTGGGAGCGTGGCAGCAGTCCGGACCGGCCCGGCTGCGGGGGCACGTTTTGGTGGTGCTCCTCATCGTCCTGGTGCCGCTCGTCACCGTGCACATGGACGGGGGGAGATCGGCGGGGCTGCGCCGGCCGCTGCTGGTCGCGGATCTCGTGCTCTACGCGGGGAGCTTCCTGGTCGTCACACACGTCGGGCAGCGGCAATCGCGGTGGCGGCGTTCCCTGATGGTCGGCTGGCTCCTCGTGGTGGGTTCGGCCCTGCCGGTCGTCACGGGAGATGTCACGATGCTGGTCCACCTCGCCTACGCGATCGTGGCGGCGGTCGTGCTGCTGCCGGCCCGGGCGAGCCGATTGGTCGGGCTCGGGGTCGCGTCGGCCCAGGTGATCGCCACCCGGGTGGTCGACGGCCGGGTCGACTGGGACGGGACCTGGCTGCTGGTGCTGCTGACGTTGTCGTTCTCGTCGTTGTTCCTGCTCGCCCGGGTCGTCTCGCAGTTGAGCGCCGCCCGGGCGGTCATTGCCCACCAGTCGGTGGTGGACGAGCGGAATCGGCTGGCCAGGGATCTGCACGACGTGCTGGGACACACGGTGGCCACGATCGCGCTCAAGGGGGGCGTCGCGCGCAGGATGCTGGAGAGCGACGTGGACCGGGACTCCGTACGAACGGAGGTCCGGGACATCGAGGAACTGTCCCGCAAGGCGATGCGGGAGATCCGCAGCACGATCTTCGACACGCGGTCGGTGTCCCTGGACGACGAGTTGGCGAACGCCGCACTGGCGCTGCGCGCCGCCGGGATCTCCGCGACCGTGCCCGGGACGGGCGACGTGGTGCGTTTCGAACTGCGCGACGTGTTCGCCCATGTGCTCCGCGAAGGGGTGACCAACGTGATCAAGCACAGCCGGGCCCGGCGGTGCGAGGTGCGGTTCGGCGAGACGTGGCTGGAAGTCGAGGACGACGGCAACGGGCGGATCTTCGCCAAGGACGCCTGGGCGGCGGAAGCGGGTGGCGGCTACGGCCTGTTGGGCCTGGCCGAGCGGCTGCGCGCGGTCGGGGGGAATCTCACGACGGGCCGGGTACGCACGGGCGGCTTCCTGCTGCGGGCCGAGGTGGAGAACCGGCCCGCGCGCCCGCCGGCGGCGGCCTGACGCTCGACGGCTCGACCGACGACCCGGCGCCCACCGCCTCGGTGGCGCCCCTCCGGCTCGTCCTCGCCCTTGACGGAGCCGTTCAGCGTGGCCTGTACGCCGGCCTGGAACTCGACGACGTGGTGGACCGGAGGGCCGGTCCACCCGGTCCACCCGGATCGGCCCTCCGGTCGCGGGTCAGTGGTCGGGCGTCGGCCGGCTTCGGCGTGCTCCGGCCAGGACGGAGTCGAGGAGCCCGGGGAAGAGATTGTCCAGGTCGTCGCGGCGCACCCGGACCAGCCGGGTCCGGCCTTCGATGGTCGTCCAGGTGACGCCGGCTTCGCGCAGCACCCGGTAGTGGTGGGACAACGTCGTCTGGTGGACGTCGAGTTCCTCGCCGGCCGCAGAGCAGTTGTCCGGGCCCGTACGGTCGAGCCGCTGCACGAGTTCGAGCCGCACGGGATCGCCGAGCGCCCGCAACACGTCCACGAGCCGGATGGCCTCCCGAGTCGGCTGTGACACCTCGCGCATCGTCCGCCTCCTGCTCGTGCCGCTCTCGCTGCCGCCGACGCTGCCCCTGCCGCTCATCGCGTCGGGTCGAGCCTATCCGACACATTGATACATGGACAAGCATCCATGTGTTGCCTACGCTGCCGACTCGTCAGTTCTTGCGATCCGCCGCACCGCACCGGAAGGCAGCGCCGCCCCATGTTCAAACGACTCGCGCCATTGGCCCTGGCGACCTTCGCCGTCGGCACCGACAGCTACGTCATCGCCGGTCTGCTCCCGTCCATCGCCGACGATCTGGACGTCTCCACGCCCGCCGCCGGGCAGTTGGTCACGGTCTTCGCCCTGGTCCTCGCCGCGTCGGCACCCGTCATGGCGGCGGTGGCGGGGGCGCTGGACCGACGTATGGCCCTGCTCGTCGCACTCGGCGTGTTCGTCGCCGGCAACGCCCTCACCGCGGTCGGCACCGGCTACGAGGTGGTCATGGCCGCCCGCGTCCTCACCGCGATCGGTGCCGGCACGATCACCTCGACCGCGTCCAGTACGGCCGCCGCCATCGTCGAGCCCGAACGCCGAGGCCGGGCACTGGCGTTCGTCCTCGGCGGCCTGACCCTCGCCACCGCCGTCGGGCTGCCGCTGGGAACGTTGATCGGCCGCACCGACTGGCGCATCACCCTGTGGGCCGTAGCCGGACTCGGCCTGCTCGCCGCGGTCGGTGTGGCGCTCGGCGTGCCGAAGGTGGTCCTGCCGGCGGCGTCACTGGCCGACCGCCTGCGCCCGCTGCGGCAGCGTCGTGTGCTGAGCCTGCTGGCGATCACGGCGATGACGTTCCTGGCCTCGTACACGCTCTACACATACATCGCACCCGCACTGGACGCCGCCACCAACGGCTCCGACGCTCGGCTGACCCTGATCCTGACGGCCTGGGGCACCGGCACCCTGGCCGGCAACCTCACAGCCGGCCGCCTGGTGGACCGCCGTGACCCCACGCGAGTTCTCACCGTCGCACTCGCGCTGGGCACGGTCGTCCTGGCCCTGACGCCCATCGCGGTACAAACCCTGGCCGGGGCAATGGTGTGGGCCGTGATCTGGGGCGGGGCGGTCGGCATCATCGTCGTCCCCCAACAACACCGTCTGATCGCCCTGCACCCCACGGCCGCACCGGTACTCCTGGGCCTCAACTCCTGCGCCATCTACACCGGAATCGCGTTGGGCGGCGCCCTCGGCGGCCTGGCCCAACAGTGGCCCGCCCTCACGCCGCCCCGACTCGGCTACCCGGCAGCCATCCTCACCGCCGCCACGCTGCTCCACCACCTGGCAGCCGTACGCCGCACCCGGGCCTCGGCCCGCGCCCTCGCTCCCGCGACACCGCCACGGGACGAGCACCGGGCCACCATCTGAGGGGCCGTGGGCCGGTCGAGCCCAGGTGAGGACGCGCTGTCGAGGACCACCCGCCCCGCCACCGGTCGATCCAAGGCGGGGCGGACGCGGGTCGCTCAGCGATGCGAGTCGAGGAACGCGGCCCATGCTTCAGCGCGGGTCCGGACGATCGGCGATTCACCGACCTTGCTGTCGCGAACGCCGACAGCGCCGGTCAACGGCGCGACCTCGACACAGTCACCACCTTGGTTTCCGCTGTAGCTACTCTTCCGCCACGTCCCCGTGGCGATGCGCTCCCTGGTCATAGGTCTCCCGTGATCCGTTCGATGAGTTCGATCGACTCCGCTGCCCGAAGGGCCTGCGTCTGGATCCTTCCATGCCGCTGCGCGATGATGGCAGCCTGCGTGGCGTCTGTTGCCCATACGCCGCCGACCTGCCCTTCGATGTAGACCAGATCACGCCCGTCGTACGTCCGGATCAGAATCATCGGGCCTTCGAGCCCGCTGTGCTCGACGACGTCGATGGGCATCACCTGGATCGTCACATTGCGCATGTCGGCCACTTCGGCGATGTGCTTCAACTGCTCTCGAAGCACGGGTTTTCCGCCGATCGGCCTCCGGATCGCAATCTCCTCGATGACGAAGCTCACCACCGGCTGCGGCTTGCGGGTCAGGAGAACCTGTCGTTCGATGCGAGCGGCGACCAGCCGTTCGACATCCTCGTCGTCCAACGGAGGAACACTGGCACCGATGACGGCACGCGCGTAATCCTCGGTTTGCAGCAGGCCGGGAATGGCGAGCGCGTTATAGGAATAGAGACTGACACAACTGACTTCCAGTTCCGCGTACTCGGCGAACTGGCCCGGGAACAGCGGGCTCGCAAGTTGCTCGATGACGGCGGTCAACATGTCGTCGGCGTTGAGAAGTTCGTCGAGCGTCCGGATGGTGTCCGGGTGGGGAGTACGGACTCCGCGCTCCCAAGACTCGATGGTGAACCGGCTGTTGCCGATTGCGGCGCCGAGCTGGGCGGGGTCGAGTCCTGCCCTCCTGCGCAGGTGACGCAGCTGAGCGCCGAACATCTTTGCGGCCGGGTTGGGTCTTCCGTCCACTACTTGCGCCTCCGGAGTACGGGCCGGTACGGGCGAGGGTCTTGGCTGTACGAACGTGTACGTGTGCTGCATGACTGCGTGGGGCGGGCGTATACGCACTGTGCATGCACAATTACTGGCCACCGTAGATGCTTGGCGGCAAGCTCGTGGCCATGACAGAAATTCGCCACCCGATTGCGGCGCTGACACCCTCACGTGCGGCGGAGGCCCACATGACCGCCGTGACCCCGTCCGGTGACGAGGTTCGTCTGATCCGGATCACCACGCCCGGTCGTGAACCCCTGGACGTCACGCGGGCGGAACCGACCGCTCTGGTGCATGAGTCGCGGATGTATCCGATGCGGACCCTCCCGGCGCCGTCGGTCGGGCGCGGATTGGACTCGGGCGGCTGAGCCACGCCCGACGCCGCCCGCTCCGACTGTTTCCTGCGGGCGGCACCCCCGGCCCTGCGGCCACCGGCGCGACCGCGGGGCCGGGGGCTTGATCCCTTGTCCGGCCGGGCGCCTGAAGACCCCCGCACGCCCGGCCGGACAAGGCCCAGTGGAACCGCCCGCCGACCCATCGCCGAAAGCAGCTTCGTGTATCCGCCGTTTCTCGCCCGCCTCACCGCAACCGCCCGCACCGTGGCCGCCTTCAGGGTCAGTGGCCCGACCCCGCCACCACCTCACTGCGCCGGCAGCGTGCCCACCGCCGCTGCTGTCGCGCCGCCGGGGATGTGCTGCGGGCCGCCGTTGCCGATGCGCACCGATTCGGCATATCGACGGAGACCATCGCTCGCGCCACCGGGTTCTCCCCGGGCTACGTGCGGATGATCGCGCACCGTGCGCGTGCCGAAGCACCCGCCCTCGCCCCCGTCGTCCCATTCCACACCCGAGGAGAAATCATGACCGGCACACCCCCATGGGCCGTCGGCGAACACCTCTGGCGCAAGGTCGACCACCACGAACGACGTCACCACCTCGGCACCATCACCCGCATCTGGCACGACGGTGACCGGTGGATGGTCGAATACGCGTACGGCGCCCTCGGCGACAGGATCACCACCGCGCTCGCCGCCGAGATGTACCGCGAAGGCCCGATGACCCGACCCGTCTGACCCCGACGAGACAGGCGCGTTCCTCGGCAGGGCCGGACGGCGAGAGCCAGGTCCGTCCCACGCCGCCCGCGTCGGCTCACGGCTCACAAGGTCATGGATGCGTCGGTCCGACCTGCGGCCGACCGCAGAGGTGGAACAGTTCGGGCGATGTTCGCCCGCCGCTCGGCGTCACCCGCGCTCGCGATCACGTCGATCCCGGCCAACGCGCCCGCGTCCGACTCCTTCGCGCGGCGCACCGTGAAGTCGCCGAAGTCCATTGCGTTCATGAGCCCATGCTGTCAGCGTGCCCCGCACGCCGATCACACCGATCATGCCGAGCACGCACCGAAACGACAGCGGGCGCCGGACGGGAGAAACCGCTCCCGTCCGGCGCCCATGCGAACTGCCCTGCCCTGCCTAGCTCTTCGTGGCCATCGCGCGCAGGAAGAAGGTCAGATTGGCGGGGCGTTCGGCGAGTCGGCGCATGAAGTAGCCGTACCATTCGGCGCCGTAGGGAAGGTAGATCCGCATCAGATCGCCCTGTTCGACGATCCGGGTCTGCTCCTCGGGGCGGATGCCGTAGAGCATCTGGAACTCGAAGCTGCCGGGCGCCCGCTCCGCCCGATCCGCCAGGTGCCTCGCGATGGCGATCAGGCGCGGGTCGTGCGAGGCCACCATCGGGTAGCCCTTGCCCTCCATCAGGATCCGCAGGCAGCGCACGTAGGACCGGTCCACGTCGCCCTTGTCCTGGAACGCGACCGACTCCGGCTCCTGATAGGCGCCCTTGCACAACCGCACCCGCGAGCCCTCGTAGGCCAGGTCCCGGCAGTCCTGCTCGGTGCGCCGCAGGTAGGCCTGGAGCACCGCGCCCACCCACGGGAAGTCCACGCGCAATTCGCGCAGGATGCCCAGGGTCGAGTCGGTCGTGGTGTGGTCCTCCATGTCCAGGGTGACCGTGGTGCCCACCCGCGCGGCGGCGGTACAGATCCGCCGGGCGTTCTCCAGCGCGGTCCGCTCGCCGATGCCGGGCAGGAACTGGCCCACCGCGGACAGCTTGACCGACACTTCGGCGTCGCGGGCCAGGCCGGTCTCGCCGAGCGTGTCGAGCAGCGCGTCGTACGCGTCCACCGTGGCGTCCGCCTGCGCGCGGTCGGTGGTGTCCTCGCCGAGGTGATCGAGCGTCACCTTGCGCCCGGTCCCGACGAGTTCGCGGGTGACCCGGACGGCGTCGTCGAGCACGTCGCCCGCGACGAAGCGGTCCACGATGGCCCGGGTCGGCGGCAGGTGCTCGACCAGGGAGCGGGTCCGCGGCGAGCGGGCCGCCGCGAGGATGGGGCTGCGGAGCATCTTCTTCTCCCGATGTACCGGTGGGGTGGGGTCAGCCCATGTGCGGGTAGCGGTGGTCCGTCGCCGGGACGAACGTCTCCTTGATCGAGCGTGAGCTGATCCAGCGGGTGAGGTTCTGCATCGCGCCGGCCTTGTCGTTGGTGCCCGACGCGCGCCCGCCGCCGAACGGCTGCTGCCCCACGACCGCGCCGGTGGGTCGGTCGTTGATGTAGAAGTTGCCCGCCGCGAACCGCAACACGTGCGCGGTGTGCGCGATGACCTCGCGGTCCCGGGCGATGATCGCGCCGGTCAGGCCGTACGCGGAGACCGACTCCATCTGGGCCAGCATCATGTCGTAGGCGTCGTCCTCGTACACGTGCACGGCCAGGATCGGGCCGAAGTACTCGTCCTTGAAGATCTCGTGGTCGGCGTTCGCGGAGACCAGCACGGTCGGGCGGACGAACCAGCCGACACTGTCGTCGTAGGTCCCGCCGGCCGCGACCTCCACCGTCTCGTCGGCGTGCGCCCGGTCGATCGCGCCCTTGTTCTTGGCGAACGCGCGCTCGTCGATCACCGCGCCCAGGAAGTGGCTCAGGTCGGTCGGGTCGCCCATCGACAGGCCGTCGACGGTGGCCAGGAAGTCGGCCTTGAAGTCGGACTCCCACAGCGAGCGCGGGATGTAGGCGCGCGAGGCGGCCGAGCACTTCTGGCCCTGGTACTCGAACGCGCCGCGAACGAGGGCGGTGCGCAGCACGTCGGGGTCGGCGCTGGGGTGGGCGACCACGAAGTCCTTGCCGCCGGTCTCGCCGACGATCCTCGGGTAGGTGCGGTAGTTCGCGATGTTCTCGCCGACCGTGCGCCACAGGTGCTGGAAGGTGGCGGTGGAGCCGGTGAAGTGGATGCCCGCCAGGTCCGGGTGGCGCAGCGCCACCTCGGAGACCGCGATCCCGTCGCCGGTGACCAGGTTGATCACGCCCGGGGGCAGCCCGGCCTCTTCGAGCAGTTCCATCAGCAGTACGGCCGAGAAGGTCTGCGTCGGCGACGGCTTCCAGACCACGACGTTGCCCATCAGGGCGGGCGCGGTGGGCAGGTTGCCCGCGATGGCGGTGAAGTTGAACGGGGTGATCGCGTAGACGAAGCCTTCGAGCGGCCGGTGGTCGGTGCGGTTCCACACGCCCGGGCTGCTGATCGGCTGTTCGGCCAGCGCACGGCGGGCGAAGTGCACGTTGAAGCGCCAGAAGTCGATCAGCTCGCACGAGGAGTCGATCTCCGCCTGCTGGGCGTTCTTGCCCTGGCCCAGCATGGTCGCCGCGGCCAGCGTCTCGCGCCACGGGCCGGCGAGCAGGTCGGCGGCCTTGAGGAAGATCGCCGCGCGGTCGTCGAAGGACAGGTCCCGCCAGGCCGGCGCGGCGGCGAGGGCCGCGTCGACGGCGTCCTGCGCGTCGGCGGTGTCCGCGTGCGCGAAGGTGCCCAGGCGCGCGCTGTGGTTGTGCGGCTGGACCACGTCCTCGCGCTTGCCGGCGCCCATGCGCCGCTTGCCGCCGATGGTCATGGGGAGGTCGATCGGGGCCGCGGCCAGTTCCGCGAGCTTCGCTTCGAGGCGCGCCCGCGCGGGCGTGCCGGGGGCGTAGTCGTGTACCGGCTCGTTGACCGGGGCGGGAACCTGGGTCACAGCGTCCAAGACGGCGCTCCTGTTCGGTGATCTGCGGCGGTGTGCGGCCGTGTGCGGACACGGATCTCGCGCTCAACGGTAGGCCGCGACCGCCGTCGGGTGTTTATCCGATCGGTTAAACTCGAAACTCCCCGCTTGGCCCATCGGCCAATGTCTGCCGAATCCACGAAGGGGCCGAACGTGCCCGAATCCGCCGTCCCGCTGCGCGAACTGCTCGCCGCCCTCGGCGGCCCGGTCGGCGACGGCCCGATCCGGGTCGCGGCGGCGGCCGGCGGCCTGGAGGCGGCGGTTCGGCACGTGTCGATCCTCGATCCGGAGGAGGAGCCGCACGTGATGCCGGGCGATCTGCTGCTCGCGGTCGGCCTGCGCGGCCGGGCGGCGGCCGGCACGGTGCGGGCGGCGGGCGCGGCCGGCGCGACGGCGATCGCGGTCAAGGGGGAGAGCGCGGCGCTGCGCGAGGTGGCCGACGCGGCGGGCGTGGTGCTGCTGTCGGTGCGCCCCGAGGCCCGCTGGGAACAGGTGGCCGCGCTCGCGCACGCCGCCCTCGACGAGCGGCCCGACGCCGAACCGCCCGATGGCGGCGACCTGTTCTCGCTCGCCCAGACGACCGCGATGCTCACCGGCGGCGGGGTGAGCATCGAGGACAGCGCCAACCGGGTGCTGGCCTACTCGCGGGCCACCGGGCCGGACGAGGCCGACGAGTTGCGGCGGTTGTCCATCCTGGGGTGGCAGGGGCCGGAGGAGTACATGGCCCGGCTGCGCGACTGGGGCGTGTTCCACCGGCTGCGCACCACCACGCAGGTGGTCGCCGTGGAGGAGCGGCCCGACCTGGGCATCCGGCGCCGGCTCGCGGTCGGGGTGCACGCCGGTGGGCGGTGGCTGGGCACGATCTGGGTCCAGGAGGGCCGCCGGCCGCTCGCCGATCGGGCCGAGGAGGTGCTGGTCGGCGCGGCGCGGGTGGCCACGCTGCATCTGGTGCGCCGACGCGCCAGGTCGGCCGCCGAGGCCGGGCCGACCCGGGAGAGCGTGGCCGGCCTGCTCGGCGGCTCGATCGCGGCTCGGGCCGCCGCCGCGCAACTCGGCCTGGACCCGGTGCGACCGGTGCTCGTGCTCGGCTTCGCGGTGCGGGCGGACGTACCCGACGAGTCGGCGCAGGAGCTGGCCCGGACCGAACTGGCGAACCTGGTCTCGGTGTACGCGGCGGCGCGACACAGCCACGCCCGGGTCGCGCCGCTGGGTCCGAGGGTCTACGTGCTGCTGTCCGCGCCGCCGACCGAGACGGTCGCGCTCGGCTGGGCGCACGAGATCGCCGCCGCCGCGCACGGCCACCTCGACCTGGTGGTGCGCGGCGCGGTCGGCGATCCGGCGCCGAGCCTGGCCCGTACCGTCGCGGCCCGGGAGTCGGCCGACCGGGTCCTGGACGCGATGGCGACCGGCGGGGTGTCGGCCGAGGTCGCGGCGCTGTCGCAGGTGCGTCCGCAGGTGCTGCACGGGGAGGTCCAGGCGCTGCTGGCCGAGCACCGGGAGATCCGCGACCCGCGCCTGATCGCGCTGCGGGCGCACGACGGCGAGCACGACACGGAGTACGCGGACTCGGTGCTGGCCTGGCTGGACGCGCTGGGCGATGTGCGCGCCGCCGCCGCGGCGCTGCACATCCACCCGAACACGCTGCGCTACCGGATCCGCCGGGCGGGCGAGTTGACCGGCCTGGACTGGGCCGACCCGAAGACCCGCCTGCTCGCCGCGCTCCTGCTGCGCCTGCCGGGGTGACCCGGCGCCCGGGCCGCCCGGCGGAGGCGGTTCAGACGTTGATGCCCAACTCGGAGAGCAGGTCCAGGCTCACGTACTCGCCGCCGGTTCGCGCCGCCGGCCCGTCGCACAACTCCAGCGTGGCGGAGACCATCTGGTCCATCGTCTCGATCTGATCGGGCCGCAACTGCCCGCCGACCAACTCCTCGGCGCCCTCGCTGAGTACCGCGGCCCGGGGCTCGATCGTGTTCACCCGGATCCCGGTCCCGTACAGCTCCGCCGCCAGCGCGTTGGTGATCCTGTTCAGCGCCGCCTTGGACGCCCCGTACACCGCGCTCTTGGTCCCGAGCACCCCCAAATCGAACGGCGGCCCCGCCCACGGCCGGGCGGTACCGCTGGTCACGTTGACGATCCAGCCCTCGCCACGCGTCGCCATGGCCGGCACCACGGCCTGACACAACTCCATCGGGGCCAGCACGTTCACCTCGAAGTGCAGCCGGGCGCGGCGTTGCGGGTACACCCGAAGCGAGGCGTACGAGGCCATCGCCGCGTTGTTGACCAGGATGTCGATCGGCCCGCCCAGCCCCTCCTCGGCGGCGGGCACGATCCTGGCCCGCTGCGTCTCGTCGGACAGGTCGGCCGGCACCACGGCGGTGCGGCGACCGTGCCGGGCGATCAGCGTCTCGGTCCGCTCCAACGACCCCGCCAGATTCCCCTGCCGCACGGTACGCGCGGTCACCGCCACATCGGCTCCCTCGGCCGCGAGCCGCACCGCCAACGCCGCCCCGATTCCCCTGCTGGCCCCGGTGATCAATGCCCTACGTCCCTCGAACCGCTTGGCCACGGCGTCCCTCCCCTGATCCGGACAACTGCCTGCCACCATCCTCACAACAGTGGACTAGGTCAACCATCAGAACGCGAAATCCCACCCCTTGGGGGTCGGGACGGGGCACGACGCGCAACGCGAAGCGGCTTCCCCGGCGGGACGGCGTGCGGGGCCGGGGCGGCGGGAGGGCGGCGGAGGTCGGCGCCGATGGGCTCAGCGGGGGATGTCCACCGGGGGCAATACGTCGGCCGTGGCGGTGAAGCGGGCCGGGGTGGCGAAAGTCGTGTCGGTGGGCGGGGGTTCGCGGTGGTCTTCGGCGGTGGTGGAGCGGCGCAGGACGACCAGGGTCGTGATCGGTGGGGGTGGGGCGTCCCGGGGGAGGAAGCGTTGCTCGGCGACGCCCGCGAATGCCTCGCGGGCCGTGGTGGACGGGTCGGGGGCGGCGTACTCCAGGATGTCGGCGCCCAGGCGGCGGCCGGTGTTGCGCAGGTGCAGGTAGGCGGTGGTGCATGCCTCGCGGTCGGGGGCGCCCGTGGCCGCCGCCAACGCGCGTTCGTAGGCGGCGTGTACCTCGGGTGGCGTGGCGGCCGGGGTGATTCCGAGGACGTCGTACGGCGAGGGTTCGGCTGCGGGCATGATCCGGGCTCCGGGGGATCGGGGTGCGGTGCGCGGTGGGTGTGGTTTCGGTGGGATGCGGTGCGGCTTCGTCGTGCGATGGGGCGCGAGGGCGCCGTGGCGCGGGCGGTGTCAGTAGTAACCGTGGATTCGGGAGCGGACCTCGTCCAGGATCTCCCGGGTGCCGTCCGTCGGGTGGTACTCGTGGGCCCGCTCCAGGTGTACGAGCGCGGTGTGGTTGTGGCCCATGTTCGCCTGGCGTACCCCCTCGTTGTGCAGCGCGAGTGCCAGGAGGCGGGTGTTCTCCGGGGTCGACTCGACCGCCTCCAGCGTGCGGATCGCGTCCTGGTAGCGCTCCTCGCCCAGGTACACCGCCACCAGCGCGTCCCGCAGCCTCGGCTCCTCGTGCTCGCGCAGCGCCGCCGACAGCACCTCGATCGCATCGTACGCACGGCCCTTGGCCAGCAGGTCGTAGCCCCAGTCGACGGCCACCACCACCCACGCCTCGCGCAGCGTGTCGATCTCCAGGCCGCCGCCGATCTCCTGCCGCAACAACCTCTCCGCGACCTCGTAGTGCCGCGCGTAGTAGTGGTTGAACGCCAGCGCCCGGCGGGTGGGCGGGTCGTCGCCGTAGTGCCGGGCCTCCTCCAGGAGCGTGATCGCCCGGTCGAAGTCCTCGTCCCGCTCGCTCGCCCCCGCCGTCTCCACCAGCAGCGCGGCCACCCGCCGGCGGGCCTCGGCGGCCACGGAGTCGGTCCCGCCGTCGGGGTCGGCCAGCGCGATGGCCTCGGCCATCGCCGCCACCGCCCGCTCACGCGCACCCCCGCGCAGCGCCAGCCGCTCCGCGCTCAGGAACAGCGAGTTGGTCAGCCCGATCCGGCTCGCCTCGCCCGGATCCAGCGCGAACGCCTCGCGCATCGCCCCGACCGCCTCGGCCGCCGCCGCGGCGGTGTCGGCCGCCAGCAACTCCATCACCAGCCCGCGCAACGCGGCGCCCGCCAGCGCCCGGGTCGCCGGGTCCGCCGGGGTCAGCTCCAGCGCCTGCCGCACCAGCGCGATCGCGTCCCGATGCCGCCTGCCCTCGTGCGCCCGCCGGGCCAGTCGCGCGTACGCCCCGGCCAACTCCCCGCGCAGGCCCGGCCCGTCGGGAGCCAGCGCCCACGCGCGCTCCAACAGCCGCGCGGCCTCGTCCTCTTCGGCCGGCGCGGCGGCGAGTACCGCCTTGGCGGCGCGAATTCCCACCTCCGCCGCCAACTCGGTCGCCTCCGCCGGGATCGGCGCGGCCTGCTCCAGACACCCCAGCGCCTGCGCCCACTCCCCGCGCCCGCCCAGATCCCGCGCCCGGACCAGGTGCGCCCGGGCCAACAGCGCGGCCACCCCCGGTGTCGCGTCCGGCCCGGCCAGGCCCGCGAGACCGGTCAGCCCCGCCACCGCCTCGTCGAAGCGGCCCACGTCGATCAGGTGGTGGTACATCCCCAACGGCCCGAGCAGGTCGCCGGTGTGCGGATCGGCGGCGGCGCGCACCGTCTCGGCCAACGCCCGACCCGCGTCCGAGCCGTGTTCCGGATCGGCCACCCGGGCCAGGAACAGCGGCCCGCACACGATCGGCGCCGGCGCCGGATCCAGCGCCGCCACCCGCTCGGTCGCGGCCACCTCCCACGCCCAGTGCCGGTCCAGCCTGCGATACAGCGCGGCCACCGAGCCCTCGCTGTGCGCGGCGCGCTCGCGCAACTCCCGACACACCCGCTCGATCTGCTCCTGCCGCGCGGTGTGGATCTGCTCGGCGGAGATCTCCCGCCCGGTCCGCGCCTCCAGGTCGATCCAAAACCTCGGGCTGTACAACACCGTCGCCCACGTCCCGCAGACCAGCCGCCACAGCCCGGTGGTGTGCCCCGCGTCGCCCGCCTGCCCGGCGCGCAGCGCGGACAGCGCCAGGCATTGCAGGTTGCGTACATCCGTCGGGTCGATCCGCTCCGACTCGAGGCGGATCTCGATCGACGCCTCGTGCCTGCCGGCCAGGGCGTGGGCGAGCGCCTGCCACGAGCGCAGCAGCGGTCGGGCCCGGCGCACCTCCGGCAACTCCGGCACCAGCCGCGCGGCGCGCTCCACGTCCGCCGACGCGGCGACCAGGTCCTCGCTGTGCGCCGCGGCCCGGTGCAGATACACCCGGGCCGCGATCAACCGGCCCTCGTCGCTCGCCATCGGCCCGGCCAACAACCGCTCCAGACCGGCAAGGGCCGCGTCGTGATCGCCCCGCTGCGCCCGCAGCAGCGCCAGCAGGTGATGCGCGGCCGCCCGCCCACCGTCGCCCGCCCACCGCGTCGCCTCGGCCTCCGCCACCGCCCCCGTGCCCGCCAGGTGCGCACAGGACGCCAGCGCCGCCAGGACCGCATCCACGCAACTCCCGCAGCGGGCCGGCAACGCGGCCCCCAGGACGCCGTGTTCGGCGCAATACGCCCGCCCGCACTGCCCACACCCCGCCCGCGCCGAAGCCGTGCACCGCGCCGCCTCGCACACCGCCGCCCGCGGCTCCGGCTCGACCGGACCGGGCACCACCAGCGCCTGCCGGTACGCCTCCGCCGCGTCCGCCCACCGCCGGCCCCGCGCGGCGTGCATCCCGCGCACCGCCCACGCCGCCGGCTCCGCCTCGACCAGCGCGCCCAGCGACACCGTGCCCGCGCCGAGCGCCAGCCGGGCCAGCGGCGCCAGATGGCCCACCCGCGGGTCGGCCAGCGGATCCAGCGCCGCCGACAACCGCACCGCAAGCGCCGGCTCGCCCGCGTACAACGCGGCGACCGCCAGGTGCAGCCGGACCCGGCGATCACCCGGGACCAGCGCCGCCGCCGCGCCCAGCCGATCCCGGGCGGCGGCCAACTGCGCGCCCCCGTCCCGGCCGAACCGCAACAACTCGGCGCCCTCGCGGAACAACGTCTCGGCCAGCGCGGTCCGGTAGCCGTCGTGCTCGGGAAACGCGTCCCGACAGGCCTGCCAGTGCTCCCGGGCGAGCGCGTGGTCCCCGGCGGCCAGCGCCGCCCGGGCCAGCAGATCGCGCGCGGTGGCCACGTTGTGCGCGCGTATCGCGTCGTTGACCCCGCCCGGCGCGGCCCACAACTCGTCCGCTCGCTCCACCCGACCCTGCCGGGCGTAGCCCAGGGCCAGATGGAAGCGGGCCGACCCGGTCGGCTCGCCGCGCACCCGCCCCAGCACCTCGACGCCGTCCGCGATCCGCCCCGCCGCGATCCGGGCCGCCCCCAGGCGCACCACGGCCGGCGTCCAGTCCGGCCGGCGCGCCAACCCGTGCTCGTACGCCTCCGCCGCGCCCTCGTGCTCGCCCGCGTGCTCCCGGACCAACCCCAGCCCGAACCGGGCCGGCGCGTAGTCCGGGTCGAGCCGCACGGCGGTCTCGAACGCGCCCCTCGCGGTGGCCCATTCGTCCTCCACGACGGCCAACTGCCCGCGCGCGTAGTGGGCCCGGGCGTCGCGCGGCGCGGCGGCCACCGCGGCGTCCGCGTCGGCCCGCGCCGCGCCGAGGTCGCCCTCCTCGCGATAGGCGATGCCACGGAAGAGCAACGCCTCCGCGACCAACGGCGAATCGTCGTCCGCCCGGTCCAACACCCGCCAGAACGAGGCGATCGCGTCCTGCCGCAACTCGCGCCGCAGCCGCACACAGGCCTGCCGGTGGTGGGCGATCGCGCTGTCGTCGCCCGCCTCGATCGCGGCCGAGAACGCCGCGTCGGCCGCCGCCGGTTCGCCCGCCGCGCTGTACGCCCGGGCCAACAGGTGGTGCTGCGCCGCATCCCGCTCCGGCACCGCGGCCAGGTGCGGGATCGCCCGCCCCGCCTCGCCCTGCTCGAACAGCGCCCGGCCCAGGCCGAATCGGGCCCGGGCATGGCCCGGCTCGACCGCCACCACCCGCTCGAAACAGGGCGCCGCCGCGACGAAGTCGCCGTCCTCGTCGTGGAGCGTGCCCAGGATCAGGTTGGCCGCGACATGCCGGGGCCGGCCGGCCACCACGCGGCGCAACACCGGGATGGCGGCGGCCCGTTGCCCCCGGGCCAGTGCCAGGTCGACGAACTCCATCTGCACGTCGACGTGTTCGGGCATCAACTCGCAGGCACGGCGCAGCGGCTCGAACGCGGCGTCGTCGTGGCCGAGCGCGTGCTGCGCCCGGCCCAGGCCGAGCCAGGCCTGGGCGTGGGTGGGGGCGAGCGTGCAGGTGCGGGTGAGCAGGCCGACGGCGGCCTCCAGGGCGGCGACGCGCTGCGCCTTGTCGGCGGGCGTGCGGCGCAGGTGGGTCAGCGCCATCGCGTACAGCACCTCGGGCCGCTCCGGCTCGATGGTCAACGAACGCTCGAACGCGGCGAGCGCCTCGTCCGGTCGGCCCGCGTCGCGGTGCAGCCGGCCCAGCTCGTACCCGGTGGCCGCGCGCGGCACCAGCCGGTCGGCCCGCTCGAACGCGGCGATCGCCTCGGCGCCGCGGCCCAGGTCGCGCAGCGCGCACGCGCGGGCGTACACCGCCCACTCCAGCCGCGGCGCGCCCGCCTCGATCCGCGCCGCCAGCGCCTCCACCGCGATCAGCTCGGCCTCGGACGCCCCGGCGGCGACCACACACCGGGCCTCCAGGAAGTCGTAGGCGGCATGGTCGGGGTCGGTGTCGGTGCGGGTGACCAGGTCGACGCACAAGGCGATCTCCAGCGGCCCCGGATCGGCCCGCCGGGTCGCGTCGGCCGCGGTCAGCTCCAGTGCGCCGGGCGGCAGCGTGGTCAGCGCGAACGCGGCCCGGAACGCGGCGAGCGCGTCGGCCGGGCGCCCCTGGCGGCTCGCCACCTCGCCGAGGCCGATCAGGGCCCGGCCCCGGGTCGCGGCGAGGCCGGTCGGCGCGCCCGGTTTGCCGAGCGCGTCCGCGACGCGTCGATAGCCGCGATCGGCCGCGGCGAGCCGGCCCGCCCGATGCGCCCCCTCGGCCTGGGCCAACAGCGTGTCGGCGCGCGCCGCCACGGAGGCGGGCCGGCGCCGGAATCCGAACCACATCAGCGCGGCCACCAGGGCGAGGAGGGCCGCGACGGCGGCGAGCAGCGGGACCGTCATCGGGCGGCCCGCGGGGCATGCCGAACTTCGTCGATCAACGGGTCCCCCGACCGTTCAACCAGCACCGTTCAATTCGCACTTCATCCCAGCATCGAGCGCTCATGCTAGAACACCGGTCAGCCGACTTTCAGGTGCTTGCCGGGCCGGTTCCGATAAAATCCGGCCGCGTGCCGCCCCGGCGGTCCCGGCGCGGCGACCGGCGCCGACTACGCTCGGTGGCCATGACCAGCACACCGTCCCCGGATCGACCGACCGAGCGGGACTTCCGCCTGCTTCTGGAGCGGACCGGCGCCGACCTCCTGCCCGGCCTGACCGGGGCCGAGTTCGAGACCGTGGAGCAGGACTTCGGATTCCGCTTCTCCGCCGACCACAGGGCGATGTTGTCGGCCGCGCTGCCGACCGGCAAGGGGTGGCCGAATTGGCGCGCCGGCGGCGCGCGCGACCTGAAGGCCCGACTGGGCCTGCCCACCGAGGGTGTGCTGTTCGACGTCGAGCACAACGCCTTCTGGCCGGACGTGTGGGGCGCCCGGCCGGCGCAGCTCAAACACGCGCTCAAGTCGGCGCGGTATCACCTGGCGCGGGTACCGAGGATGGTGCCGGTGTACGGCCACCGCTACCTGCCCGGGACCGAGGGCCAGTGGGGTCACCCGGTGCTGTCGATGATGCAGACCGACATCGTGGTGTACGGCGCGAACCTGACCAACTACCTCACCGCGGAGTTCCTGGACGGCAGCATCGAGTACACCGTGCCGACGGTGCCGTTCTGGCGCGACCTCGTGTCCTGACGAGGCGGGTCGTCCCACCTGTCGTCGGGCCCCGGGAGCCAGTCCCGGGACGGGTCGTGGTCGAGCCGGCGGTCGTCGGCCGGGCGCGGTTCGGCGGCGCCGGCCAGAGGATGGTCCGCGCCGACGACGGCGGCCACCGGTTCGAGACGAACCAGGGGCGAGACCTTCCTGCCGGAGCATCCGCGAGCGGGACACCGGCCGGGCAGGGACGTGGCGGGGCTGGTGGTCCGGGCCGCGGCGGACGGCTCGGGGCCGGCGGTGACCGATCGCCTCGGCCGGTAGGCGGCATCGACACGGGCACACGGTTTCCGCCCGGGCGTCCCCTCCTGCCCGTGTGCCCGCCCGTCCCGTCCGCTTCGCTCCGCGCAGCGGCTGCGGTCGGGGGGCGGGTTCAGTCGAGGGTCAGGCCCGCGTTGTGGGCGATCAGGCCGGCCTGGGTGCGGTTGGTGCACGAGAGTTTGGTCAGGGTGCGCGAGACGTAGGCCTTGACCGTCGGCTCCGTGAGGTACAGGCGGGCGGCGATTTGCGCGTTGGACATGCCCTCTCCCAGGCAGGCGAGGATCCGGGTCTCCTGTTCGGTCAGGTCGCGGATCGTGTGGCGGGCCTCGCGGCGGGCGGTCTCGCGGGCCGCGCTCGCGCCGATCAGGCTGCGGGCCGCGGCCGGGGACAACACGGTGTTGCCCTCGACGGCCACCCGGAGCAGGGCGACCAGGTCCTCGGGCGGGGTGTCCTTGAGCAGGAAGCCCACCGCGCCGGTGTGCAGCGCCCGCAACACGTGGTCGTCGGTGTCGATCGTGGTCAGCACGACGACCTTGGGCGGCGCGTCGAGCCGGACCATCCGGCGCAGCGCGGTCAGCCCGTCCACACCCGGCATGTGCAGGTCGAGCAGCACCAGGTCGGGCCGGTGCCGGACCACCTGCTCCAGGGCTTCGGCGCCGTCGTAGGCCTCGCCGACGATGTCGATGTCCTCGGCGCCGCCGAGGATGGTGCGCAGGTGCGCGCACACCATACGTTCGTCGTCCACGAGCAGGAGTCGGATCATGCGGCACCTTCGTCGGGCACGGGGTGGTGGACGGGAGGGGTCGGGGCGCCGGCGGATTCGCCGACCGGGATGAGCGCGTCGACGATGAACCCGCCGGCGTCGTCCGGCCCGGCCCGGAAGCGGCCGCCGAGCAGTTCGATCCGTTCGCGCAGACCGAGCAGGCCGGTGCCGCCCGTGCCGAGGTCGACGTCGGGGGTCCTGACCCCGGCGGTGTTGGCGACGGTCACCGCGATGCCCCCGGGCTCGTGCCGCACGGCCACCGTCACGAGCGCGCCGGGCGCGTGCTTGTGCACATTCGTCAGCGCCTCCTGGACCACCCGCCGCGCGCCGCGCACGGCGGCCGGCGCGTGGTCGGCGGGCGCCGATCCGCTCACCGTCAGGTCGACCTCGACACCCGCCGCCCGCGAGTCGGCGACCAGGTCGGACACGTCCAGACCGGCCGGCTCGCCGCCCCGCGCGGGTGCACCGGGCGGCGTCGGGTCGTCGGGGTCACGCAGGATGGCCACCAACTCACGCAGCTCCGACAGCGCCTGACAGCCCGTCAGCCGCAACTCCTCGGCGGCCGCGCGCACGTTGTCCCGTTCGGCGATGGTGCGCAGGGCGCCCGCCTGAAGCACCATCAGGCTGACCCGGTGGGTGATCATGTCGTGCATCTCGCCCGCCAACCGGCGGCGTTCCTCGATCCGCGCCTGCCGGTCCCGCTCCGCCTGTTCGCGCTCGACCCGTTCGGCGCGTTCGGCCAGCGCGAGGATCAGGCCGCGACGCGACGCGAGGTACTTCCCGAGCAGCAGCGGCGTGACGACGGCCAGGAGCTCCACGAACAGGTCCGGCCCGGGCTGCGCCCGCCACGGCTCGCACATGGTCACCGCGAGCCCGACGGCGAGCGCCCACGTGGCGCGCCGGGGCGGGGCGTAGGCGCCGAGCGCGTAGGCCGCGAAGGGCCCGGCCAGCACCGGGTCGCCGAAGGAGAGGACGAAGACGACGCCGGCGGAGGCGATCGGTCGGCGCCGCCGCTGGACGAGCGCGGCGCCGGCGGCGACCTGGACGAGCACGCCCCACCACGGCAGCGAATGCGGCGAATGCCACCCGTCCTCGTCGAACGAGCCGAGCGCGCGGAGCAGCCCGGCCACGACGGCGACCGAGCCGGCCAGGACGACGTCGAACACGACGGCGCGGGCGATCGTCGCGGGTGGTGGCGGGTGCACGTTCGCCAAGGTACCGGCAGCCGTCCAGGCGTCCGGCCAATCGGCGGGAGTCGGGGACGGACGCCGCCCGGAGCGGACCGGCACCTCACTCGGACCCGAGCGCGCCGAGCACCGACATGCGCGCCGCGCGCCGCGCGGGCCAGGCGGCCGCGAGCAGCCCGACGGCAAGCGCGCCGACTACGAACAGGGCGATCCGCGGCCACGGGATCGTCGCGCCGAGCGGGACGTTGCCCAGGTCGATCCCGCGCACCGCCAGCACTCCCACCGTGGTGCCGAGCCCGACCCCGAGCAGTGCGCCGAACAGCGAGATCAGCGCCGCCTCCAGGCGGATCAGCGCGCGCACCCGGCGGGCGTCCAGGCCGATCGCGCGCAACAGACCGATCTCGCGGGTGCGTTCCAGGACCGACATCGCCAGCGTGTTGACGATGCCGATGACCGCGATCAGCACGGCCATCGCCAGCAGGCCGTAGACGATGTTCAAAAGCAGGTCGATGGCCGCGCCCAGACCCCGGCGCAGTTCGTCCTTCGACTGCACGCGCAGGGCCGGATCGGCCCCGAAGGCGTCCTTCAGGGTCGCCTCCAAGGCCCGCGCCTCGCCCGGCGCGCTCTTGACGAACACCTGTCGACCGATCGGGCGTTCGAGGTGCGGGTCCAGGACGCGGGTGGAGACCAGGTAGGGGAGCAGGATCGGATTGGCCCGGTAGATCCCGCCGACGCGCAGCGTGCCGGACGTGCCGTCGGGGTACGTCACCGGCACGGTCGCGCCGATGCCCAACCCCCGCGACTCGGCCTCGACCCGCTCCACGAGCAGGTCCGTGCCCAGCGCCTCGGGGCCGCCCGCGACGAAGTCCAGGCGCATCACCTTCGGGCCCGCGACCGGGTCCAGCGCGGCGACCTCCTGCTCGGCGTCGCCGATCCGCGCGGTCACGGTGCGGTACACGCTCGCCGCCTCGACGTGCGGCAATCGGCCGATGCGGTCCACCGTCGCGGCGGCCATCGGGTCGCGCAGCGTGGTGGACACCGCGTAGTCGGCGGTCAGCCCGCGCGCCGCGGCGTGGTCGAGGCTGTCCTTGAGCGAAGCGCCGATCACGGTCAGGCCGGTGACCAGGAACAGGCCGACCATCAGCGCGGAGGCGGTCGCGGCCGTGCGGCGCGGATCACGCAGCGCGTTGCGGCTCGCCAGCGTCCCGGTCACCCCGAACACCCGGGTCAGCGGCCGTGCGAGCACCCCGATGACGCCGACCGAAAGCAGCGGGATCAGCATCAGCACGCCGGTGACGGCCAGCACGCCACACACCGTGACCAAAACCGGCTCGCCGTTGCCGCCCGGGGCGGCCTTGACCGTGGCATAACCTCCGGCGACGCCCACGCCGATCAGGAGCAGGCCGGCCAGATTGCGTCGGAACAGCCCGGCCGGGCTCGGCGGATTCGCGCGCAGCGCCGCCATCGGCGCGATCCGGGCCACCTTGCGGGTGGGCAGCCACGCGGCGGCGACGGTCACGCCGATGCCCACCACGAGCGACCACAGGATCGTGCCCGGCCGCAGCACGAGCGGGCCGCGCGGCGGTGCGGTGTCGGTGCCGCGCAGCAGCGCGAGCAGACCGGCGGCCAGCGCGACCCCGAGCAGCAGCCCGAGCAGCGCGCCGACCAGGCCGGTGATCAGCGCCTCCAGGCGCACCGAGCGGGTGACCTGCCGCCGGGTGGCGCCGACCGCGCGCAGCAGCGCGAGTTCGCGGGTGCGGCGGCCGATCAGCATGGTGAAGGTGTTGGTGATGATGAACGTCCCGACGAACAGCGCGACGCCGGCGAACACGAGCAGCCCGGTGGCCAGTCCGGCGGTCCCGGCCGACGCCAGGTCGCGGCGCTCGGCGGTGAGCGCGGCGCCGGTGACCGCCTCGGCGCCGGCGGGGACGAGGGGACGGACCGCGTCCAGGAGCGCGGCGTCGGGTGTGCCGGGGCGGGCGGCGACGGTGATCAGGTCGTAGGTGTCGGGGGCGGCGAACAGGCGCTGCGCGGTGGGGGTGTCGAACAGGGTGAGGGTGGCGCCGAGCCGGATCCGGGCGTCGACGGCGTGCACGGTGCCGACGAGGGTGGCGTCCATCGTGCCGCCGCCGGCGACCACGCGCAGCCGATCACCGACCCGATAGCCCGCCGCCCGGGCTCCGGCCTCGTCCAGGGCGACCTCGCCGGCGGCGCTCGGCGCGCGGCCCTGGGTCAGCCGGTACAGCGGGTCGGAACCCTCGGGCCCGGGCGCGTAGTTGGTACCGGCGGACTCCTCCACCCGACCGACAAGGTCCCCGTCGCGGTCGACCACCACGGCGGGCCCGGTGACGGAGCCGCGCACGGTCGCCACGCCGGGCAGCCCACGCAGCCGCTCCACCAGCCGGGGCCCCAGGGCGGCGGGATCGCCGGCGACGTGCTCCGAGTCGGCGCGAACCCCCACGCCCACCCCCGCGAAGTCGTCCGCGGCGGAGGTGGCGGCGGCCTCGGTGATGGTGTCCTTGAGCGTGAGCACACCGGCCACGAAGGCCACACCGAAGACGATCGCGAGCACGGTGAGCGCCAACCGCATGCGCTGCGCGGCGAGCGTACGAAGAGCATTCCTGAACATGAGCAACGTCCCGAGGCCGACCTGGTCCCGGCCGACACCGGGTCACCCCCACCCTCGCCGCGCCCACGCCCCGCCCGATACGGCCGACGGTGGGCACTCGTCTCACCGATCCACCCGACGCCGATCCGATCGTTGCACCCGAATCCACGAAGGCATCGATCCCGACAAACCACCCGACGAGCTCGGGCGCGACAAGGCGCCACTCCGCCCGTGGTGGAGTTCCACCCCGGCGGCCGACAAGACAGCGCACGCGCACCGTGCGCTCCACACGCGCCCGGCCACCATGCCGGTGGTGAGCGTGCTGCGAGCACAGACCTTCCGAGTTCGTGTGCACCGCCCTTCGTTTCGATGGCGATTGCGGCACGTCCGGGGAGCACGCCGGCGTGTTTAATCGGGGTGGGACTCGGGCTCGGGTGTGATGGAAGGGACCTCGGTGGGCGTGGTGGATCGGCAGGGGCTCGGGTTGTCCGGGATGGGAGCGGAGGCGGCCGGGCACTTCGAGCGTGGGCTTGATGCCCTCCTGTTCTTTCGGGCGGAGGTCTCCGCCGAGGTGGAGGCCGCGTTGTCGGCGGCTCCCGAGGCGCCGATGGCCCACGCGTTCGCCGCCTATCTCGGGCTGCTGGGTACCGAGCCGGCCGATGCCGCCGCCGCGCGGGAGCGGTATGCGGCGTTCGCGGCCGGCGGGCCGCGGGCGGATGCGCGCGAGTCGGCCCATCTCGCGGCCGCCGAGGCGTGGTTGGCCGGTGACGTCCACCGGGCCGGCGACATCCTGCGCGACCTGGTCGTGGCGCACCCCCGGGACGTGCTCGCGCTCGCGATCGGCCATCAGATCGACTTCTTCACCGGTGACGCGACCCGGCTGCGCGACCGCGTCGGCGGCGCGCTGGGCGCGTGGGACCCGGACGATCCGCACTACGGGCCCCTGCTCGGGATGTCCGCGTTCGGCCTGGAGGAGACCGGCCACTACGAGCGTTCCGAACAGGCCGGACTGGCCGCCGTGGCGGCGCACCCGCGCGACGTGTGGGCGATCCACGCGGTGGTGCACACGTACGAGATGCAGGGCCGCTTCGCCGAGGGCATCCGCTTCCTGGACGCCCGGGTCGACGACTGGTCCGGCGGCAACTACCTCAACGTGCACAACTGGTGGCACTACGGCCTGTACGCGATCGAGGCCGGCGCGATCGACCGGGCGTTGGCGATTTACGACGCCGTGCTGCACAACGATCGCTCTGTCGGTGCCGCGATGGAACTCCTGGACGCCTCCGCCCTGTTGTGGCGCATCCACCTCGCGGGCGGCGAGCAGCCGCAGCGCTGGGCCCGACTGGCCGACGCGTGGGCGGCCCGCGCGGACGGTCCGTACTACGCCTTCAACGACGTGCACGCGGTGATGGCGTACCTGGGCGCCGGCCGGATCGCCGACGCCGAGGCGGTGACGCGCGACCGGGAGCGGTGGCTGGCCGACCCGCACCCCGGGGTGAGCAACCACACGATGACCGCCGAGGTCGGCCTGCCGGTGTGCCGCGCGCTGGTCGCCTTCGAACAGGGGCGCTACCCGGACACCGTCGACATCCTCGTCCCCATCCGGCACCGCCTGAACACCTTCGGCGGCAGCCACGCGCAGCGCGACGCGATCCAGCAGACCCTGGTCGAGGCGGCCCTGCGCGCACACCGGCACGACCTGGCCCGCACCCTCCTGAGCGAGCGCGTCAATGTGCGACCGAGCAGCCCGTACAACTGGCTCGGCCGAGCCCGGCTGGCCGAGGAACTGGGCCGGGCGGCCGAGGCGGCCACGGCCCGGGAGCAGGCGGCCGAGCATACGAAGGCGATCACCGTCGCCTGGGGGCGCTGAGCGGCGAGCCGGACCGGGTCGCCCGGGGCCGGCCGGCCGACGGCCGTGCGCGAGAATGGCCGACCTGTCCGGGCCGCGCACATCAGCCGAGCCCTCCGAACCGTCGACGAGCGCTGGAGAGTGGTACGCATGGGTGAGGCCCCGGTGACCGGTTCCGTGGTGCGACGCGAGCCCCCGGACGACCCCGGACTCGTCGCCGCCGCCGCACAGTCGCCCGGCGGCTCGGTCGCCGAGATCGACCCGGCCTACGCCGACGACCCGAACGGCTACGTGCCCGGCGAGGCGATCCGCGGCGCGTGGCTGGTCGGCCCCGACGGGACGCTCACCGGGGAGTACCGGGAGAACCCGCACCACGGCCCGCCGCGCGACGACTTCGCCAAACTGCTCGACCAGGACGCCTGGTTCGACTGGCTCGGCGACGACCCGGCCGCCGCGCTGCGCGAATCGGTCACCGACTGCTTCGCGGGCCAGGCCCCGGGCGCGACGCTGACCTGGATGAAGATCCTCGAACCCCCGCGCGCGGCCACCACCGGCCGGCCCGACCCGGACAACGAGCAGTACCTGATCCCCACCCGCACCTCGCTCGCCGTCTGCTTCGCCGCGCAGATCGAGGCGCCGGACCGGGACCGGGCCACCGTGTGCGGCATCTTCACCTGGGCCGCGAGCGGCCTCGACCGACCCGGCGAGCGCCGCGACCGGGTGTGGCTCGACCTGGACGGGACCGACCTGGATCGGGCCGAGGAGCAGCTACCGCCCCGGATGTACGCCCTGGACGAGGAAACGCCCTCCTGACCGGCCGGTCGCGGGCGCCGATCGCCCTTCTGACCGGCCGCGGGCGCCGGGTCACCCCGCCTCGCGCAACCTCGGCTTCAGATGCCGGGCAATCGCCTCCGCCAACCCCGGCGGCACCGCGTTGCCGATCTGTCGAGCGATCTCGGTCTTGGAACCGCACCACACGAAGGTCTCCGGGAAGGACTGGAGCCGGGCCGCCTCGCGGTGCGTGATCGGCCGGTTGACCCGGTCGGCCGGGTCCTCCGGGTTCCACTGCGGATGCAGATACTGGCCCTTCTCGGGCTTGTAGAACTCGGTCCGGATGGTCAGCGACGGATGGTCCCAGCGCATCCGGCCCATCACATCCGTCGTACCGGTCTTCTTGTTCCGCCAACAGTCGGGGAGCAGGTGGTCCGGCAGGTCGAACCGGCCGCCGCCGGGCGGCACGCAGTCGTAGCGCAGCAGCGAGCGCTCGGTCGGCGTGCGGCCCAGGTGCAGGTCGGCCTCCTTGAACACGCCGGGCACCGGACGGCCGAAGAACTCGGTCTTCGACGCGGGCAGGCTGGTTGTCCCGGGCACGCGCGGCAGATCCGCGATCGCGTCGTGGACGGTGCTCCAGCGCAGCCGGCGGCCGGGGCCGTGGGTCGGTTCGGGCGCCTCGATCCGGCCGATCCGGGAGCCGATCACGATCGCCCGCTTGCGGCGCTGCGGAACGCCGTAGTCCACAGCCGGGAGCAGCGCGTCGGACAGTTCGTACCCCTCCAGGAGGCCGCCGGGCTGCGCCTCGGCGAGCAACAGCGCGAACTCGGCGGACTTCTGGAAGCGGTCCACGTTCTCGATCACGAACACCTTGGGCTTCGCCCGACGGACGAAACGCAGGTATTCCTTCCAGAGCTTGTTGCGCGGATCCTCCACGTTGCGGCTGCCGAGGTTGGAGAAACCCTGGCAGGGCGGGCCGCCGATGATCACGTCGGCGCGTGGGATGTCCCGGTCGGGGATCTCCGCGATGTCGCCCCAGCGCATGTGCGCCTCGCCGAAGTTGGCGGCGTAGGTCGCGGCCGCGTGCAGGTTCCACTCGACCGCCATGACCGGCCGAAAGCCCTTCGCGGCGGCGAATCCGGACGTCATTCCACCGCAGCCCGCGAACAGGTCGATCATGGTGATGGGTCGTGCCATGCGGACAGGTTAGCCGGCCGCGCGGCGTGCGATCACCGCGTCCCGAACCCTGGCCGCCGCGGTGGCCGCGTCCTCGTGCTCCCAGACCCGCACGACCAACCAGCCGGCCTCGGCCATCCGCCGGTCGGTGTCCGCGTCGCGGGTGCGGTTTCCCTCGATCTTGGTCTTCCAGAACTCGGCGTTGCGCTTGGGCCAGGTCGCGTGCACCGGGCAGCCGTGCCAGAAGCAGCCGTCGACGTAGACGGCGACCTTGGCCGGGCCGAAGACGACGTCGGCCTCGCGCCGGATGCCCTTGAGCGGGCGGCGGTGCACGCGGTAGCGCAGTCCCATGCCGTGCAGGACGCGCCGCAGCGCGACCTCGACGCCGGTGTCCTTGCTGCGTTGGCGACTCATCCGGGCACGAGTCGCGTCGGTGGTGGTCAGGCTCGTCACGGGGACCATGGTGCACGGTCGCACCGTCATCGCGCGCGGTGATGGTGTTCAGGCCGGGTACGCACGGGCCTCGGTGGCCTTCACCGCCGCCCATACCGGCTTCCCGGGCGCGAGTTCGAGTTCGGCGACGGCCGGTGGCGTGACGTCGGCGAGCAGCGGCACCGGTCCGGTCAGCTCGACCCGCACCGTGTCGCCGTGCAGTTCCATGCCGTCCACCTCGACCTGCCACAGGTTGCGCGGACTGCCGTCGGGGCGGCTGCGGTACAGCGTCACCGCCGACGGCGGGAAGGCCACGAACACCTCGGCCGCGTCCGGGAGTTCGGCGACCACCAGGCGCTGCCCGGCGGCCAGCTCGACGCCGCCCCGGGAGGTGGTGCCGCGGTACAGGTTCAGGCCGACCAGGCGGGCCACATAGTCCGTGCGCGGATGCCGGGCCACCTCCGCCGGCGTGCCGTCCTGGACCGCGCGGCCCGCCTCGATCACGGTGAGCCGGTCGGCCAGCACCATCGCGTCGAGCGGATCGTGGGTGATCACCACCGCGACCCCGTCGAAGTCGGTCAGATGCCGGCGCAGCGTGGCCCGGATCTCCACCCTGGTGCGCGCGTCGAGGGCGGCCAGTGGCTCGTCCAGGAGCAGCAGCCGCGGGTGCGTGGCCAGCGCCCGGGCGAGGGCGACCCGCTGCGCCTGGCCGCCGGAGAGCCGACCCGGCTTGACGCCCGCGTGCTCGGCCAGGCCGACCCGCTCCAGCCACTCGGCCGCCACGGCGCGCGCCTCGCGCCGGCCGACGCCCTGGCAGCGCGGGCCGAAGGCGACGTTGTCCAGCGCGGACAGGTGCGGGAAGAGCAGGTAGTCCTGGAACACCACGCCCACCGGTCGCCGCTCGGGCGGGGTGTAGCGGCGTCGGTCCGGATCCTCCAGGTCGACGCCGGCGAGCCGGGTGTGCCCGCCGCCCAGGGGGTCAGGCCCGCCAGGGCGCGCAGCGCGGTGGTCTTGCCGGCGCCGTTGGGGCCGAGCAGCGCGACCACCTCGCCGGGCGCGGCGGTCAGGCGTACGTCCAGGCGGAACGCGTCGCGGGCGACCACGAGATGCGCGTCGAGGCCGGCGGCCGGGTCGGGCACCGCGTCGGGTGCCCGGTCGGGTGCCTGGTCGAGGCCGGTCACGAGGTGGTCATCCAACGCTCGCGCAGGCCCGCCAGGATCAGCACGGACACCGCCAACAACACCAGGGAGAGCACGATCGCCGCCTCCGGATCGGTTTCGAGCGCGAGGTAGACGGCGAGCGGCATCGTCTGGGTCTTGCCGGGGAAGTTGCCGGCGAAGGTGATGGTGGCGCCGAACTCGCCGAGCGCGCGGGCCCACGCGAGTACCGCGCCCGCCGCCACGCCCGGGGCGATCAGCGGCAGGGTGACCCGGCGAAACGCGGTCCAGCGGGACGCGCCCAGCGTGGCCGCGGCCTCCTCGTACCGCGGATCCGCCGCTCGCAGCGCACCCTCGACGCTGATCACCAGAAACGGCATCGCCACGAACGCCTCGGCCACGATCACCCCGGTGGTGGTGAACGGCAGCGTGTAGCCGAACGTGTCGTCCAGCCATGCGCCGACGATGCCTTTGCGGCCCAGCACCAGGAGCAGCGCCACACCGCCCACCACCGGCGGCAACACCAGCGGCAGGGTGACCAGCGCCCGGATCAGGCGCCGCCCGGGGAAGTCGGTGCGGGCGAGCAGCCACGCCAGCGGTACACCGAGCACGAGCACGATGCCGGTGGCGATGGTCGCGGTGAACAGCGAGAGCTTCAGCGCCTCGCGGACCTCCGTACTGCCGAGCTGACGCCCCAGGTCGCTCCACGGCGCCCGGATCAGCAGTCCGAGCAGCGGCAGCACCAAAAACACCAGGCCGATCAGGCCGGGGACGAGCAGGGCCAGGGGCGCGCCGCCGCGGCGCGGTCGTTCGGCCCGCACGCGGCGGCGGACCCGGAGAGAGCCGATCACGGGGCCTGGAAACCCGCCGCGGTCAGTGCGGTGCGGCCGGGCTCGGCCAGGACGAAGGCGACGAACGCCTTGGCCGCGTCGGCGTTGGGCGCCTTCGCGAGCGGGACGATCGGGTACGTGTTGACCGCCTGGGCGGCCTCGGGGAAGTCCACGCCGACCACCTTGGCACCCGCGGCCTTGACATCGGTGCGGTACACGAGCGCGGCGTCCACTTCGCCGAGAGTGAGCTTGGTCAGCGCGGCCTTGACGTCCTGTTCGAGCGTGGACGGGGTGAACTTGACGCCGCCCGCGTCGAGCGCGGTCCTGGCGGCGGCGCCGCAGGGAACCTGCGGGGCGCACTGGGCGACCTTGAGGCCGTCCCGCTTGAGGTCGGCGAGCGATTTGACGTTCTTCGGATTGCCCGGCGCCACCGCGATCTGCAAGGTGTTCTTCGCGAACGCGGTGGGCGCGCCGTCGGCGCTCTTGCCGTCGGTGACGAGCTTCATGTTCTTCTCGTCGGCGGAGGCGAACACGTCGGCGGGCGCACCCTGGTTGATGCTCGCGGCGAGCGCCGAGCTGCCCCCGTAGTTGAACTTGACGGTGACGCCGGGGTGGGCGGCCTCGAACCGCTTGCCCAGCGCGGTGAACGTCTCGGTCAGCGATGCGGCCGCGAACACGGTGACGGTGCCCTTGAGCGGCTTGGCGTCGGCGGCGGGCGCGCTGCCGGGGGCCTGCGGGGCGGCCTTCGTGGCGTCCCGGTCGTCCTTCTTGTCGTCGTCGCCGCCGCACGCGGTGAGGGTTACCATCGCCCCCGCGAGCAGCGTCGCCGCGATCACCCGTCCGGCCCGCACCGTCCCGATTGCGCCCATCGTGCCCGCTCCCACTATTCGAGGGAGTGCTCGCGCGCGCCCTCGGTCCGCTCCACCATGACATTCGTCGACTTCACGACCGCGGTGGCGAGTACGCCGACCCGGAGGCCGAGTTCGTCCGCGGCCTCGGCGCTCATCAGCGAGACCACCCGGTACGGCCCGGCCTGGATCTCGACCTGGGCCATCACCGTGTCCTTGCGGACGTCGGTGACGATGCCGCGGAAGCGGTTGCGCGCCGACGACCAGCCGAGCCGTTCGCTGTCCGCGCGGGCGTCGCCGGCGGCCGTCGAGCGGGCGAACGCGGCCAACGCGGCACCGTCCACCACCCGCCGACCGTTCTCGTCCCGCCGCGCGTCGAGTCGACCGGAGTCCACCCAGCGCCGCACCGTATCCGCGCTCACACCGAGCAGAGCCGCCGCGTCACCGATCCCGAACGTGTTCACGGCCGGGATCCTAGTCACGCCCGCCTCTCCCACAGAGCGAAGCCGATGTACGCAGGCGACGGCCGAACCGCCGCCCGCGGAACACCATCCTTGCAGATGCCAGGACACCTCCGCCACAAGCCTCGCAGATTCGACCTGATCGGCCGTCCGTGGCGCCGCCGCGGCTGTCGTGTCGGAACCGGCCTGCAGGGGGCGATCGTGCATCGGGACGGCGTGTGGAACCGCCGCGGGCTACCGACGCAGGATGGGCGCGAGGTCCTTCAGCCAGGCGTCGCGGGCACGGGTCCACTCGGCCGCGCAGCCGGCGACGCGCTCCCGGGGGAGCAGGCTCGTGTTCGCCAGGTCGGGATTCCGGTCGGGGGCGGCGCCGTAGAGCCGGCAGAGGTGGTCGGCGGCGCGTACGAGATCCGGTGCGTGCTCGTCCTTCGCATCACGATCGGCCCGGTCCGCCTCCGCCGCCGACAGCCGGTACTCCTCCACCGCCGCCCGCAACTGCCGCTCCCCGTCCACGCCTTGGCGCAGCAACAGCAGAGCGGCGAACCGATCCGCCGCATCCTCCTCGGCCCGTTCGTCGAAGGGCAGCCGCAGCACGTCGACGAGGGCGTGGCCGGCCTCGTGGTACACGGTCTCCGCCACCACGGCGACGACCTCGTCGTCGGCGGGCCGATGGCCGCCGCGCTCGAACAGGGCACGCTCGTCCGCGAGGTCGTCGTAACACACCTGGATACGACGGGTTTCGGGATCGTACGCGGAACCCTCCCCGCCACACGAGCGCCCGACGACGGCGATCTCCCGCCCGGGGTCGACGAACGCGCCGAGCGCCTCGACGGCCGCCTCCATGGGCCTTCGCGCACGCAGGAAGGACGCCGCGTCCCGATCGGCGGAAGCCGGCTCCTCATAGCGAACCACGAAGCCGGCACGCCCCGGCGGCGGAGACGACGAGTCCTTCGCGTCCGTGGGCCGAACCTCGTCGGCATCACCCCCGGACGAGCCGCACCCGCCGACGAGGACAACCACGACGAGCCCCACCCACGCCCGTCCGACCCGCGTCACCGCCCGCCCCCACTCCAAGCCCGCATACGCCGACGGTATATGCGCCACCCGGCGAGCGGAGCGATCGTTGGGTGGCCCGGCGGACCGGGCGGGTGACGCGTTCGTCGGCGCTGCTCGCCTGGCCTACTTGCTTACGGAGGCCGCCAGTTCGGTGAGGGCGGTGTCCGTGGGGGTGGCGGAGACCTGTAGGAGCTTGGTGGTTGTTGTCGCGTCCACGTGGGAGTTGCCGTCCGTCAGATAGAGCATTTCCTCGAACTCGCCGACGATCGGGTTCTCCCGTCCGAGCGCGCGGAGTTCCTCGATCGACATTCGGGTCAGGGTCGGGGCGGGCGAGTCGGTGAGGGCGGCGAAGCGGGTGGTCAGGGTGCGGACGGACGCGGTCGACGACGGTACGTGCCAGGCGCGGCCCCAGGATTCGGCGGAGCGGGCCGCCGCGACCAGGGTGCGGGCGACGTCGCCGTTGTACGACCAACTCTGCGGTGCGTCGAGGTCGTCGGGGAGCGCGGCCGGGGTGCCGGCGAGCACGTTCGGGACGACCACGAAGTTGAACAGCGAGGCCACGCCCACGCCGAGGTACGTGCTCGCGCGGACCTCGGTGACCAGGGCGCGGCCCGCCTCGTGCGCGGCCAGCGCGGCAGTCCACATGTCGGCCCGGACCCGGCCCTTGACCGTGGTCGGCGCCATCGGCAGGTCCTCGGTCATCGGCCCGTCCACCGGGCCGTAGCCGTATACGTTGCCGAGCATCACATAGTGCACCCCCGTCCGCTCCGCCGCCGTCAACAGCGCGGCGGCCAGCGGCGGCCAGTCGGTGGGCCAGCGGTCGTAGGCCGGCATCGCGCAGTTGAACAACGTGGTCGCGCCGCGCGTGAGTTCGGTCAGGCGCGCGGCGTCGGTCGCGTCGGCGGCGACGCGTTCGACCAGGGGATGCCCCGGGCCGCCGCCGCGTCGGGTGACGACCCGGACCCGCTCGCCGGACTCGGCGAGGAGCAGGGCGGTGGCGGTACCGGTGGTGCCGGCGCCGACCACGACGTGGAATCCGGTGGATGCGGACATGATCGCTCCAGGAGGAGGGAGGGGTGGCGTCCGAATGGACGTGCTCAGCCTCCCGCTCCCGCCCGGGCGTACGGTAGTGGCCGGAACGCCAAACATCCGGAGGTTCGGGCCATGCGTGCCGTCCATCGAATAGCCGTCGTGGCCGTGCCGCCGGTGACCACTTTCGACCTGTCCATCCCGGAGTTGGTGCTCGGCGCCGTCGAACTGGCAGACGGCGCGCCCGGATACGAGGTGCGGGTGTGCACCGCCGACCCCGGCGCCGTCGTCGGCACCGGCAGCCTCGACATCGTGGTGCCGCACGGCCTGGACACGATCGACACCGCCGACACGGTCGTGGTCACCGGCACCGGAGCCCGCGCCGACGCCGACCCGAGGATCCTGACCACGCTGCGCACCGCCGCCGCGGCCGGCAAGCGCGTCGCGTCGATCTGTACCGGCGCCTTCGTGCTGGCCCAGGCCGGCCTGCTCGACGGGCGCGCGGCCACCACGTACTGGACCATGACCGACGAGTTCCGCCGCCGCTTCCCGGCCGTCGACCTGCGCCCCGACGTGCTGTACGTCGAGGACGGGCCGATCCTGACCTCCGCCGGCCTGTCCGCCGGCATCGACCTGTGCCTGCACCTGATCCGCACCGACCACGGCGCGGCGATCGCCAACACCGTCGCCCGCCTGGTCGTCGCGGCCCCGGTCCGCCCGGGCGGCCAGGCCCAGTTCATCGAAACGCCCCTTCCGGCGGAGACCGGCGTATCGCTTGCCGAGACCCGCGCCTGGGCCCTGGCCCGACTCGACCGCCCGCTCACCCTGGCCGACCTCGCCGCCCACGCGAACACCAGCGTGCGCACCCTCACCCGCCGCTTCCACGCCGAGGCCGGCCTCAGCCCCCTGCAATGGCTCCTCCACCAACGCATCGACCGGGCCCGGGAGTTGCTGGAATCGACGAACCTGACCATGGAACAGGTCGCGCACAACAGCGGCATCGGCACCACGGATTCACTGCGCAAACACCTCCTGCGCCGCACCGGCTTGACGCCCAGCGGCTATCGAGCGGCCTTCACGCGCATGTGAGGCCGCCGGTGACCGCTCAGGCCGGAGCCGTGCCCGCCGTCACCTCGAGGTCCTCCGCCCGGATGCCCAGCATCCGGCCCAGTTCGGCGCGCCCGGCCTCGGTGGCGCGGACCGCGCGGCCCGTGCCGACACGTTCGGTCCAGCCCCGGGACGACAGAAGTCGGCACAGTTCGGCGCCGGCGGTGCCGGCCAGGTGGTGGCGGCGCTCGGTCCAGTCCAGGCAGGGGCGGGCCAGTGGACGTTTGCCCGATGCGGTGAGGTCGGCGCCCAATTCCGTGAGCCAGGTCAGGCCCGCCTCGGTGATCGCGAAGCCGGCGTCCTGGCGCAGCAGGCCCCGGGCGGTGAGCGCGTCGGTGATCGCCACGCCGAGGCGGCCGGCCAGGTGGTCGTAGCAGGTACGCCCCCGGGCCAGGGCCGCGCCGGCCGAGTGCGCCCGCAGCGACGCGGCCGGCCGAGGGGTCGCCGGCGTGGTGTACGCGGCCAGGTCCTCGACCATCCGCGCCACCCCCGCATCGGCCAACCGCACATACCGGTGCCGTCCCTGCCGCTCCCCGACCAGCAGGCCACCTTCGACGAGGCGGGTCAGGTGCTCGCTGATCGTGGACGGCGCGACCCCGCAGTGCCGGGCCAACTCGCCGGCGGTCCAGGCCCGCCGATCCAGCAGGGCCAGACACACCGCCGCTCGCGTCTCGTCCGCGAGCAACGCGGCGAGCGCGGCGAGGCGAGGCACCGAATCCGGATCGGAGGCACGTGCGGTCGAGTCCATGCCGCCATCATCGCCCCGGGACGCTTCGGCGCGGACCGAAGGGTTCGCCGCCACCGACAGGCCGTGCGCGTGCCCGGCTCTGTCAGGATGGGAGGGTGTTCCTACCGCTCACGGGTGTCACCGTCGTCTCGCTCGAACAGGCCATCGCCGCGCCCTACGCCACGCGCCAACTGGCGGATCTCGGCGCCCGGGTGATCAAGATCGAGCGGCCCGGCGCGGGGGATTTCGCCCGGGCGTACGACGAGACCGTCGAGGGTTTGTCCAGCCACTTCGTCTGGGCCAATCGGGGGAAGGAAAGTCTGACGCTCGACGTGAAGGACGAGCGGGCGCCGGAGATTTTGGATCGACTGCTGGCCCGAGCCGATGTGTTCGTCCAGAACCTGGCACCGGGCGCGGCCGATCGGCTCGGGCTCGGCGCGGCCGAATTGCGGGCCAGATTTCCCCGGCTGATCGTTTGTGGAATATCGGGTTATGGGACCGCGGGACCCTATCGGGACAAGAAGGCGTACGACCTGCTCGTGCAGTGCGAGGCGGGACTGCTGTCGGTCACCGGTACCGCCGACGAGCCGGCCAAGGCGGGGATTCCGATCGCCGACATAGCCGCCGCGATGTACGCCTTCACCGGCCTGCTCACCGCGCTCTACGAGCGGCAACTCACGGGCGAGGGCAGCTCGTTCGAGGTTTCCATGCTCGACGCGCTGGGCGAGTGGATGGGATTCCCGTACTACTTCGCGACCTACGGCGGCACACCCCCGCCGCGCACCGGAGCCCGGCATGCGGCGATCGCGCCCTACGGACCGTACCGCGTGGGCGGCGGCGGTCAGGTGTTCGTGGGTGTGCAGAACGATCGGGAGTGGGCGGCGCTGTGCGAACGGGTACTCGGGCAGCCGGAGTTGATCGAGGATCCGGACTTTCGCACCAATTCGCTGCGGGTGGCGGCCAACAAGCGGCTGACCGCGCTGATCGAGGCGGCCTTCGCGGACCGTACGGCCGACGAGATCGTGGCGAGCCTGGACGCGGTCGGCATCGCCAACGCCCGCATGCGCACCGTCGCCGAATTCGCCGACCACCCGCAACTGGCCGCCCGCGACCGACTGCGCACCGTCGACTCCCCGGCGGGCCCGCTGCGCGCGCTGCTGCCGCCGGTCACGGTGGCCGGCCGCGAGCCGGCGATGGGCCCGATCCCGGCGGTCGGCGAGCACACGGCGGCGATCCTTCAGGAGTTGGGCTTCACCGAGCCGAAGGCGGCCCACGAGTAGGCGGCTCGCGACCCGCGGGCGGAGATATTTGTCCGCCTTCCGAGCCCCGCGACATTTCCGTGCTAGCCTCGAGGCAGTTGCAGTAGTGGTTCCCATGAATTTTGTGAGCGCCTTACGGTCGTGACCGTCGGGCGCTTTTTGTTTATCCAGAACCGGATTCGTGTGAAGAGTGAATTGCTGTTGCGGCCTGTGGATGTGCATGTGCGCACGTCCGCATTCGGTACCACGAAGGAGATTTGTATGGCTACTGGAACCGTGAAGTGGTTCAACGCGGAAAAGGGCTTCGGCTTCATCCAGGCGGACGACGGCGGCCCGGATGTCTTCGCGCACTACTCGGCGATCCAGTCCCAGGGCTTCCGTGAGCTGACCGAAGGTCAGAAGGTCAGCTACGACGCCGTGCAGGGCCAGAAGGGCCCGCAGGCGGAGAACATCACCATCTGATCCGCGGCACCTCGCACCACCCACACGGCCCGCCCCCTCCCCGGGGCGGGCCGTGTGTGCGTACCGGAGCGATCCCGCGCGTTGCATGATGCCCCCATGGCATACATCGGCAACGACGAGCACGCCGGCCGCATGCGCGTGATCCGTGCATGCGGCCGGATCCTGTCCGGGGTACGGCCCGCCACGGTCGCCGAGCGGCTGGCCCGGCTCGACGCCTACGCGCACGAGCACGTCGACCCCGACGAATGGCCGGACACCTACGGCGACGGCGGCGCGGTCGCCCGCCTGGAGGCCCGGACCGCCGAGCTGCTCGGCACCGAGGCGGCGCTGCTCTTCCCCACCGGCACGATGGCCCAGCAGGTCGCGCTGCGCATCCACGCCGGAGCCACGGGATCCGACGTGGTCGGCATCCACCCCCGCGCCCACCCGCTGACCTACGAGCGCGACGCGATCTCGGTCCTGTCCGGGCTCCGGCCACTCGTGCTCACCCAGGGGCCGGGGCAGATCACCGCCGACGACGTCCGAAGCAGCGCCGAGCGATTCGGCACGCTCTTCTACGAACTCCCGCTGCGCGACCACGGTTTCGTCCTGCCCGCCTGGGACGACCTGATCGCCGTCGTCCAGGCCGCCCGGGATCGGCACGCCGCGCTGCACCTGGACGGCGCCCGGCTGTGGGAGAGCACCACGGGGCTCGGGCACGGGCTGACCGATATCGTCGACCTGTTCGACTCGGTGTACGTGTCCTACTACAAGGGTCTCGGCGCGAGCGCCGGGGCGGCCCTCGCGGGCACCGCCGAGCTGATCGAGGAAGCGCACGCGTGGCGCCACCGCTACGGTGGGCGACCGTTCCAGGCGTGGCCGATGGCGCTGGAGGCGCTGGCCGCGCTCACCGAGACACTGCCCCGGCTGGCGACCTGCGTCGGGCATGCCGCGACGGTGGCGGCCGGCCTCGCCCGGGTGCGGCAGACGAAGGTGTTCCCGGCGGTCCCGCACACCCACCAGTTCCAGGTGTGGTTGCCGTACCCGGCCGAACTGCTCAACCGGACGAGCGTCGAGTACGCCGTCGAGCGTGGGGTGTGGCTCACCGGCCGCTGGACCGAGCCCGCGCTGCCGGGTCTGTCGTACACGGAGATCACCGTCGCCGAACCCGCCCTGGAGTGGACCGAGGACGAGGTCGCCGACGAGTTCGGCGCGTTCGTGGAGCGGGTCCGCGAGAGCGGCTGACAGCGGGCGAGGCCGGCCGCGGCGACCGGCGGCCGTCGGTGACATGTATCACCCCCGCCGCCCACGCCGATCCGGGCATGTTGCGTCAAGGCGGGCCACTGAGCAATGCTGGCCCCGCGCCGGCCCTACCGGCGCGGGGAGGGCGTGGCAGGAACCCGGTGTGATCCCGGGACGGTCCCGCCACTGTGACCGGCTCCGCCGTACGACGTCGCCCGACGTCGACCACGGCGCGACCGGGAGTCAGGAACTGCGCGTCTCACCCCGAGTCCGATGGGGCGCGGACCCCGGAGAGGCGCTTCCAGGTGACGATTTCGTCCTGCCGGCGTTCTTGCACACCCAGTCGACGTACACCCGGCCGACGTACACCCGGCCGGCTTACGCCCGCCCGTCACACGCCCGGCGGCCACACGCCCGGCCGGTCGGCCCGCGGCATCGTCCCCGTCGGAGGCTCCCGGTGATCCTCCTTCTCTCCACCTCCGACACCGACCTGCTCAGCGCCAAGGCGAGCGAGGGCGACTGGCGCCTGGCCAACCCCTCCCGGGTCGACGTGGCCGACCTGCCCGCGCTCCTCGACGGCACCGACCTCGTCGTGGTCCGCCTGCTCGGCGGCCGGCGCGCGTGGGAGGCGGGCCTGGACGCGCTGCTCGCCGGCCCGCGCCCGGTGGTCGTGGTCAGCGGCGAACTCGCCGCCGACGCGGCGCTGATGGAACTGGCCACGGTGCCCGCCGGGGTGAGTGCGCAGGCGCACGCCTACCTCGCCCAGGGCGGCCCCGCCAACCTGACCCAGCTCCACCGCTTCCTGTCCGACACGCTGCTGCTCACCGGCTTCGGCTTCGAGCCGCCCGTCGAGGTGCCCTCCTGGGGGCGGCTCGACCGCACGGCGTCCGGCGGCGACGGCCCGGCGGTGGGCGTGCTGTACTACCGCGCGCACCACCTGGCCGGGAACACCGCGTTCGTGGCCGACCTGTGCACGGCGATCGAGAACGCGGGCGGGCGGCCGGTACCGATCTGGTGCGCGTCGCTGCGCGGCGCCGACGAGTCGTTGTTCGCCGCGCTCGGCGAGTTGGACGCGCTCCTGGTGACCGTGCTGGCCGCGGGTGGTGCCGGTGGGGCCAAGCCCGCCGAGGTGTCCGCCGGCGGCGACGACGAGCAGTGGGACGTCGGGGCGCTGGCCGGACTCGACATCACCATCCTCCAGGCGCTCAACCTCACCACCAGTCGGGCCGAGTGGGAGGCCGGCGACGCGGGCCTGTCGCCGCTGGACGCGGCCACCCAGGTGGCGGTGCCGGAGTTCGACGGCCGGCTGATCACCGTCCCGTTCTCGTTCAAGGAGACCGGCGCGGACGGCCTCACCCACTACGCCGCCGACCCCGAACGGGCCGCCCGGGTGGCCGGGATCGCGGTACGACACGCCCTGCTCCGGCACGTACCGGCCACGGAGCGCCGAGTCGGCGTGGTGCTCTCCGCGTACCCGACCAAACACTCCCGGATCGGCAACGCCGTCGGCCTGGACACCCCCGCCTCGGCGGTCGCGCTGCTGCGCGCGATGCGCGCGGCCGGCTACGACGTCGGCGCGCTCGACGGCGCCGACGCGCTGCCCGGCCTGGAACCCCCGGACGGCGACAAGCTGATCCACGCGCTGATCGCGGCCGGCGGCCAGGATCCCGAGTGGTTGACGGAGGGTCAACTCGAAGGCAACCCGGTCCGGATCTCCGCCGCCGCCTACCGCGAGCGCTACGCGACCCTGCCGCTCGGGCTGCGCGCGAACATCGAGGAGCACTGGGGCCCGCCGCCCGGCGAGCTGTACGTGGACCACTCGCGCGATCCGGAGGGCGAGATCGTGCTCGCCGCGCTGCGCGCGGGCAACGTCATCCTGATCATCCAGCCGCCGCGCGGCTTCGGCGAGAACCCGGTCGCCATCTACCACGACCCGGACCTGCCGCCGAGCCACCACTACCTGGCCGCCTACTGGTGGCTGGACGCGCCCGCCGGGCGGGGCGGCTTCGGCGCGCACGCCCTCGTCCACCTCGGCAAGCACGGCACGTTGGAGTGGCTGCCGGGCAAGAACCTGGGGTTGTCCTCGGAGTGCGGTCCCGACGCGGTGCTGGGCGACCTGCCGCTGGTGTACCCGTTCCTGGTCAACGACCCGGGCGAGGGCGCCCAGGCCAAGCGGCGCGCACACGCGATCATCGTCGACCACCTGGTGCCGCCGATGGCGCGTGCCGAGACGTACGGCGACCTGACCCGCCTGGAGCAACTGCTCGACGAATACGCCAACGTGCAGGCGCTGGACCCGGCCAAGGGCCCGGCCCTGCAGAGCCAGATCTGGACGCTGATCCAGGCCACCAAGCTGGACCACGACCTCGGCATCACCGACCGCCCGCACGAGGCCGAGTTCGACGACCTGATCCTGCACCTGGACGGGTGGCTCTGCGAGGTCAAGGACGCGCAGATCCGCGAGGGCCTGCACATCCTGGGCAGCGCGCCCACCGGTGAGGGCCGGATCAACCTGGTCACCGCGATGTTGCGGGCGCGCCAGGTGTGGGGCGGACGGGCCGCCGCGCTGCCCGGGTTGCGCGAATCCCTCGGCCTGGTCGAGGGCGGCAGCGCCACGCGGACCGAGACCGACGACGCCGAGGACCGGGCACACCGACTGGTCGCGGCGATGGAGGCGGCCGACTGGGACCCGACCCGGGCCGCGACGGTCACCGCCGAGGTGCTGGGCGGCGCATCGCCCGCCGTCGCCGAGGTGTTGGCGTTCGCGGCGACCGAGATCGTGCCGCGCCTGGACCGCACCGGGGACGAGATCGGCGCGGTGCTGCACGCCCTGGAGGGCGGCTACGTCGCGGCCGGGCCCAGCGGTTCGCCGCTGCGCGGCCTGGTCAACGTGCTGCCGACCGGCCGCAACTTCTACACCGTGGACCCGAAGGCGATCCCCAGCCGACTGGCCTGGGAGACCGGACAGGCGCTCGCCGACTCGCTGTTGGCCCGCTACCGCGCCGACAACGACGGGAACTGGCCGCGCTCGGTGGGCCTTTCGGTCTGGGGCACCAGCGCGATGCGGACCAGCGGCGACGACATCGCCGAGGTGCTGGCGCTGCTGGGGGTGCGGCCGATCTGGGACGACGCGTCGCGCCGGGTGACCGGGATCGAGACGATCCCGCCCGCCGAACTGGGCCGCCCGCGCGTGGATGTGACGGTGCGCATCTCCGGCTTCTTCCGGGACGCCTTCCCGCACGTGGTGCTGCTGCTCGACGACGCGGTGCGGCTGGCCGCGGAGGCGGACGAGCCGGACGAGGACAACTACGTCCGGGCACACGTCCGGGCCGACGTCGCCCGGCACGGCGACGCGCGGCGCGCCACCACGCGCGTGTTCGGCTCGCGGCCGGGCGCGTACGGCGCGGGCCTGCTGCCGCTGATCGACGCCCGCACCTGGCGCGACGACGCGGACCTGGCCGAGGTGTACGCGACGTGGGGCGGGTACGCCTACGGGCGGGGCCTGGACGGGGTGTTCGCACGTGAGGACATGGAGGACGCGTACCGCAGGATCGCCGTCGCGGCCAAGAACACCGACACGCGCGAGCACGACATCGCCGACTCGGACGACTACTTCCAATATCACGGCGGCATGGTCGCGGCGGTACGCGCGCTGACCGGGACCGCGCCCGCCGCCTACATCGGCGACTCGACCATGCCCGACGCGGTCCGCACCCGCACCCTCCAGCAGGAGACCGCGCGGGTGTTCCGCGCCCGGGTGGTCAACCCGCGCTGGATCGAGGCGATGCGCAAGCACGGCTACAAGGGCGCGTTCGAGCTGGCGGCCACCGTGGACTACCTGTTCGGCTACGACGCCACCACCGGTGTGGTGGCGGACTGGATGTACGAGAAGCTCGCGGGCGAATACGTCCTGGACGAGACCAACCGGGAGTTCATGCGCACGTCCAACCCGTGGGCGCTGCGCGGGATCGCCGAGCGGCTGTTGGAGGCGGCCGACCGGGGCATGTGGGAGAAGCCGGAGGCGGCCACGCTCGACGGGCTGCGCGAGGTGTACCTGGATGTCGAGGGCGATCTCGAGGGCGGCGAGGACGCGGGGGATGGCTGAGCGGGAAGCCGGATCCGGGCCTGCGGCGGCATCGCCGCAGGCCCGGCCGGTGTCCGTGGTCGGGATCGGGGACGACGGCTGGGCCGGACTGTCCGAAGCGGCCCGGGCTTTGGTGCGCGAGGCCGAGGTGTTGGTCGGCGGGGCGCGGCACTTGGCGATGGCGCGCACCACCGGGGCCGAACGGGTCGCGTGGCCGTCGCCGTTCCGGGTGGACTTCGTGGCCCACCTGGCGGCGTCCCGGCGGGTGTGCGTACTGGCCAGCGGCGATCCGATGTTCCACGGCGTCGGGGCCACGCTGGTGGCGACGTTGGGCGCCGATCGGGTCACGGTGGTGCCGGTGGCCTCGTCGGCGTCGTTGGCATGTGCGCGGCTCGGCTGGTCGACGCAGACCGTTGCGCTGGTCAGCGCGGTGGGCCGACCGCTGGATACCTTGACGGCCGAACTGGCCGCGGATCGGCGGGTGTTGGTGCTGAGCGCGGATGGGCTGACGCCCGGGCGGGCGGCGGCGCTGCTGGTGGCGCGCGGCTTCGGCACGAGCGAGGTCACCGTGCTGGAACACCTGGGCGGCCCGGCCGAGTCGGTGTGGCGCGGCACCGCCGACGCGCTCGCGGCGGCCCCGGAGCGGCGGTTCGCGGACCTGAACGTGGTTGCCGTCGTGTGCGGGCCTGGGCCGGGACTGAGCCGGCTGGCCGGTCTGCCGGACGACGTCTACGCACACGACGGGCAGTTGACCAAGCGCGAGATCCGGGCGGTCACCCTGGCCGGGCTCGGGCCGCGCCCCGGGGAACTGCTCTGGGACGTCGGCGCGGGCAGCGGCAGCATCGGGATCGAGTGGATGCGCGCACATCCGTCGTGCCGGGCGATCGGTTTCGAGGCGCGTGCGGACCGCGCCGAGCGGGCCGAGGCCAACGCGGTCGCGCTCGGCGTCCCGGGCCTGCGGATCGTGCGCGGCCGGGCGCCGGACGTGCTCCCGGAGGGTGAGACCCCGGATGCCGTCTTCGTCGGCGGCGGGCTGACCGTGCCGGGCGTGGTGGAACGTTGTTGGTCCGCGCTGCGTCCGGGGGGCCGGTTGGTCGCCAATGCCGTGGTCGCCGAGACCGAGGCCGAACTTGTCCGCCACCGGGCCTCGTACGGCGGGGAGTTGACCCGACTCCAGATCACCAGGGCCACCCCGGTGGGCCGTTTCACCGGATGGCGACCGGCGATGCCGGTCACCCAATGGGTGGTCGTCAAGCCGGCCGGCCCCGAACCAGGAGTAACCCACCCATGACCGTGCACTTCATCGGCGCCGGCCCCGGCGCGGCCGACCTGATCACGGTGCGCGGGCTGCGCATCATCGCCGCGTCGCCGGTGTGCCTGTACGCGGGCGCACTCGTCCCGCGCGAACTGGTCGAGGCGGCACCGCCCGGCGCCCGCCTCGTGGACACCGCCGGGCTGAACCTGGATCAGATCGTCGAGGAACTGCGGGCGGCGCACGCCGCCGGGCACGACGTGGCCCGCCTCCAGTCGGGGGACACCTCGTTCTTCAGCGCGGTGGCCGAGCAGCAGCGCCGGCTCGACGCGCTCGGCATCCCGTGGGACATCACCCCCGGCGTACCGGCGTTCGCCGCCGCGGCGGCGGCCATGGGCCGGGAGTTGACGCTGCCGACGGTGGGTCAGACGGTGATCCTGACCCGGGTCGCGGGCAACGCGACGGCGATGCCGCCCGGTGAGGACCTGGCCACCCTCGGCCGCTCCGGCGCCCTCCTCGTGCTGCATCTGGCGGTGGGTCAGGTGGAGCGCGTGGTGGCCGAGTTGACCCCGCTGTACGGCTCGGACTGCCCGGTCGCGGTGGTGGCCCGCGCGTCGCGGCCCGACGAGTTGATCGTGCGCGGCGAACTGGCCGATCTGGTGTCGCTGGTGCGCGACAACGGGATCAGGGCGGTGGCGGTCATCATGGTCGGCCGGGTGCTGGGCGAGCCGGGGTTTTGCGACAGCCACCTGTACAGCGAGGCGCGGGACCGGGCGGCCGCGTCGCAGCCGGCCGGATGAACGGGCGCGTCCTAGGCCGCCGGTTCGGCGCGGCCGACGATCGTGCCGCCGCGGTCGATGGCGATCACGTCCACGGTGATCGGGATCTCGCTGCCGCGCAGGAGGTCGCGCGCCGCGTCCCGGGCGGCCTCGGCCACCGCGTCGCCGAGCGGGACGTCGGCGGCGCGGGCCAGTTGCAGGGCGTGCAGGGCGGTGTTCGCGGCGCGGATGTCCGCGGCCAACTCCGCGCCGGCGCCCACCGCCGCGGCGCGCTCGGCGAGATTGTCCAGGTTCACCTGCGAGCGGCCCGAGTGCAGGTCGAGATGGCCGTCGGCGAGTTTGGAGAGCTTGGCGAAGCCGCCGGCGATGGTCAATCGCGGGATCGGGTGCCGGCGCAGGTACTTGAGCAGCGCGCCGGCGAAGTCGCCCATGTCCAGCAGGGCAGTGCCGGACAACTTGTGCACCTCGGCGCCGACCCGCTCCGACGTGGTGCCGGTGGCGCCGAGCACGTGCGTCTCGCCGGTGGCCGCCGCGACGTCGATGCCCCGGCGGATCGAGTCGATCCACGCCGAGCACGAGTAGGGGATCACGATGCCGGTGGTGCCCAGGATGGACAGGCCGCCCAGGATGCCCAGGCGCGGATTCCAGGTCTGCTCGGCGATGCGCTCGCCGTCGTCCACGGACAACTCGACCGTCACGTCACCGGTGCCGCCGTACGCGCCGGCCACCCGCGCCACCGCCTCGCGCATCAGCATGCGCGGGACGGGATTGACCGCCGGCTCACCGACCGGCAGGGGCAGGCCGGGCAGCGTCACGGTGCCGACCCCGGGCCCGGCCCGGAAGGTCACCCCGGACCCGGCCGCCGCGTGCCGCACGGTGGCCCGGATCAGCGCCCCGTGGGTGGCGTCCGGATCGTCCCCGGCATCCTTGACCACACCCGCCATGGCCGCGTCGGCATCGCGCTCCTCGACGGCCAGGGCGAACGCCGGCGTCTGCCCGCCGGGCAGGTACACCGTCACCGGATCGGGGAACTCGCCGGTCAGCAGGGCCTGATAGGCGGCCGTGGTGGCCGCCGTGGCACACGTCCCGGTGGTCCAGCCGCGACGCAACGGGCGGTCGGGGCGGGTCATCGCGGCAGGAGCCGATCATGAGCGGGACGACACCGATCGACCGGCCGGCCGACGGCCGGGTGCTCCTGGTGCTCGGCGGCACCTCCGACGCCCGGATCCTGGCCGCACTCCTCGCGGACACGCCCGGTCTGCGCGTGGTGTCGTCGCTGGCGGGGCGGACCCGATCGCCGGTATTGCCGGTCGGCGAGTCCCGGGTGGGCGGCTTCGGCGGCATACCCGGCCTGGTGGCGTGGCTGCGGGCCCGGGACGTGGTCGGCGTGGTCGACGCCACCCACCCGTTCGCGGCCCGCATCTCGGCGCACGCGGTCGCCGCCTGCGCCGAGGTCGGCGTACCGCTCCTGCGGCTGCAACGGCCGGGCTGGACGGCCGTACCGGGCGACGACTGGCACCCGGTCGACTCGGCCGAACACGCCGCGCGGGTGCTGCCGGGTCTGGCCCGGCGGGTGTTCCTGACCACCGGGCGCCTGGAGACCGCGCCGTACGCACACCTGGACCGGCTGTGGTTCCTGCTGCGCAGCGTCGAGCCGCCCACCGGCGCACTGCCCCGAGCCTGCGAAGTGCTGTTGGCCCGGGGCCCGTTCACGGTCGAGGACGAGATCGCGCTGATGCGCGACCACCGCGTCGAGGTGATCGTCACCAAGGACAGCGGCGGCACCCGGACGGCGGCCAAGCTCACCGCCGCGCGCGAACTCGGCCTGCCCGTGGTGGTGATCCGCCGCCCCGAGGCGACCGCGCGGGAACAGGTCGCCGACGCGGCGAGCGCCGCGCGCTGGGTCCTGGCCAGGGCGGTGGCGGGCGGGGCATGAGTCGTACATAGCGCTCACTGTGACACAAACCCGCACGCCGGCCCGCCCCCGGGCGCTCAGGCGGGGTAGCGGCGCGGCGTGTACACGCCGGTGCCGCCGTCGGGGCGCGGGTAGGCGCGGGTCTGGGACGAGCCGATGATCAGCAGCGTGCGCATGTCGACCACGTCCGGGTCCAGATCGGCCAGGCGGACCACCCGAACCGACTCGGTCGCACCGCCGACGTCGCGCCCGACCACCACCGGGGTGTCCGGCGAGCGGTGCTTCAGGAACAGGTCCCGGGCCTCGGCGACCCGGGTCCGGCGGGTCTTCGAGGCCGGGTTGTAGATCGCCACCGCGAGGTCCGCCTCGGCGGCGGCGGTCAGCCGGCGCTCGATCACGTCCCACGGCTTGAGGATCGCGGACAGGCTGATCACACAGAAGTCGTGGCCGAGCGGCGCACCCGCGCGCGCCGCCACGGCCTGCATCGCGGACAGCCCCGCGACCACCCGGACCGGGACCTCGGTGGCCGTCTCGTGCGCGGCCTCCAGCACGGCCGAGGCCATCGCGAACACGCCCGCGTCGCCGGAGGAGACCACCGCGACCCGGCCGCCGGCCTCGGCCAACGCGATGGCGTGGCGGGCGCGTTCGGCCTCGACCCGGTTGTCGGTGCGGTGCCGCTTCTGGCCCGGGCGGGGCTGGACACGGTCGACGTACGGTCCGTAGCCGACCACGTGGTCCGCGGCGGCGAGCGCGGCGTGCGCGTCGGGGGTGAGCCATTCCGGGCCGGCCGGGCCCAGGCCGACCACGTCGATCGAGCCGAGTTCGCCGGTGGGTTCGGGGATCGCGTAGTCCGGCTCCGGCGCGCGCGGGGTGCGGTTGGTGGCGAACTCGCCACCGGGCGCGGTGGAGGGGGTGATCACCAGGGAGAAGTACGGGACTTCGGCCGGGTCGACCTCCGCGAGCGGGCGCACTTGCTGCCGTTCGGTGGTGGCGCGCTCCACGTACCAGGTGCGGTCGGCAAGGCCGGCCTGCTCGAAGGCGCCCCGCACGGCCGGGAAATGCCGCTTGCCGAGCTTGATCACCGCGGCCGAGTCGGCGGTGCGCAGCCGCGCCGCGAGCACGTCCGGCGGAAGTGTGCCGGGCAGGATGGTGAGCACCTCGTCGTGCTGGACGAGCGGGCGGCCCAGCACCGCCGCCGCGCCGCTGACCGAGGTCACCCCGGGGACCACCTCGACGCGATAGCGGTCGGCGAGCCGTTCGTGCCAGTACATGTACGAGCCGTAGAAGAACGGGTCGCCCTCGCACAACACCGCGACGTCGCGCCCGGCGTCCAGATGCGCGGCGATCTCGGCGGCGGTCGCGTCGTAGTAGTCGGCGAGCGCGCCGTCGTAGCCGCCGGGATGATCGGTGCTCTCCGTGGTCACCGGGTATTCCAGCGGCAGGCGCAGTTGGGTCTCGGTCAGGTACGGCTCGGCGATGGTGATCGCGACGCCGCGGGCGCCCTTCTTGACCGGGTACGCGACCACGTCGGCCGAGGTGATCAGGCGATGCGCCTTGAGGGTGATCAGCTCGGGGTCGCCCGGGCCGAGGCCGATGCCGTACAGGCGGCCGGTGGTGGTCACGCTGTGCTCCTGGGGGTGGGGGTGCTGCCGAGAGTCGCTCGTGTCGGACACCGGCTACTCCTGCTCGCTCGCGAGCGCGTTCAGCGCGGCGGCGGTCATCGCGCTGCCGCCGCGGCGGCCGTGCACGACGAGGTAGGGGATACCGGCGGGATGCTCGGCGAGGGCCTGCTTGGACTCCGCCGCGCCGATGAAGCCGACCGGGATGCCGATGATCGCGGCGGGGCGCGGGGCGCCCAGGTCGATCAGTTCGAGCAGCCGGAACAGCGCGGTGGGCGCGTTCCCGACGGCCACCACGGCGCCGGCCAGATCGTCCACCCACAGGTCCACGGCGGCGGCACTGCGGGTGGTGCCCTGCTCCGCGGCGAGCACGGGGGTGCGGGGGTCGGCGAGCAGGCAGCGCACGTCGTTGTCCCGGGGCAGCCGCTTGCGCGTGACCCCGGACGCGACCATGTTCGCGTCGCACAGGATCGGCGCCCCGTCGCGCAGGGCGGCCGAGCCGGCGCGGGCCACGTCGGGGTGGAAGCCGACGTCCTGCGGCAGGTCGGTCATGCCGCAGGCGTGGATCATCCGCACGACGACGCGCGAGACGTCCTCGGGGAAGCGGGACAGGTCCGCCTCGGCCCGGATGGTCGCGAACGAACGCCGATAGATCTCGGGGCCGTCCTTGATCCAGTCGTCCACGTCGGCTGCTCCTTCGCCCGCGAGCGGGGTGATGGTGGTCGGGGTGAGGGGAATCGGGGTAGCCGGCGGCCGGCTCCGGCGGGGGCGGGCGCCGACGCTCACGGCCGGCTCGGCGGCCCGGTCGGCGCGGTCGCTCCCCGGGCACCCGGCGGCCCGGCGGCATCCGGCCGCAGGGCCAGGTAGCCGCCGTCCTCCCGGGCCACCAGCACGGTCGCCCCGGCGGGTGTGCCGCAGGCGCGAGCACAACCGACCCAGTGTGTGGCGACCCGTCCGGGGGAGGTCTGGCCGGCGTTGTCGGAGAGGTCCGTGTCGAGGGCGAGTGCGGCGGCTCGGGAGTGGCCCAGCGCGTGGCGGCTCGCCTCCGCGCGGACGTCGGCCAGGGCTCGGCGGCACGCGCCCAGTCCGCTGCACGCGCTCACTCCGCGCCACGGCGACGCGGGGTCGGCGGACAGGCCGGCCGCCGCCAATCCGGCCGAGACGCCCGTCGGGTCGACCAGGTCCCGGACGATCAGGCCCCGGGAGCCGGTGATCCGCACCTCGGCCCCCGTCGCGACCAGCGCGTGCAGGTGCTCCGGCGTCAACCGCCCGAGCGGCACCGAGACCCCGACGGCGTAGCGGCCGTCGCTCTGACGCAGCACCCCGATCGGCGGCCCGGCGTCGCGCCGCCGCGACTGCGGGGGCGTCGCCGCCCCGTTCGGGATCGGGCCCGGTCGTCCCGGATCGCCGCCCAGTTCGGCGGCGAACGCGACTGCGCCGAGCGGGAGTTCCCGGATGTGCCAGGCCCCGCTGTCGGCGCGGGCGGTCAGGAACGCGCGGGCCGCGCGGACGATCGCGGTCGCCGCGTCGGCCGGGGCGAAACGCCATCCCGTGTCGTGGCCGGCGGCGTACAGCGCGACGCTGTTCGCCGACCGGGCCACCAGGTCCAGGTCGTGTCGGGCGGAGGCGATCGGGAGGCCGCCGTCGTCGACGCCGATCAGGAAGCGCCCGGACAGCGCGGTCAGGTCCGGCGCCGCGCACACGGCCTCGTCCACGGCGGCAAGGATCGGGTCGGCGTCGAGCAGGGCTCGCGGATCGCGACCCGCCAGCGGGCTCGCCAGGATGTTCCGCACCCGGTCGTGGCTGCGCGAGGGCATCAGGCCGGCGGCCGCGACGGCGTCGGCGAAGGCGGGCAGGTCGGTCTCGGCCAGGCCGCGCAGCTGGATGTTGGCGCGGGCCGTCAGGTCCACCGATCCGGTACCGAATCGCCCTGACAGGGCGGCGAGTTCGCGTATCTGGCGGGGCCCGAGCCGGCCGCCCGGCAGGCGTACGCGCGCGATCAGTCCGTCGTCGGCGGGGGAGGTGTCCACGACCCCGGGGCAGGCGTCGTCGCGGTCTCGGATCGGCACCGCCCCACCCCCTTCGTGCCGCCTCGCCGGCCTGCGTCGGGGTGTCCGGTCGGTCGCCCCGGGCCGGATCGTGCACCGGCCAGATGCGACACTGTTGCATATGGACGACGGTGTACAGCACCCCACCCCCGACCCCGTGGCCGAGGCGGTGCGGCAGATCCGCGCGCACGGCGAGCGGGTCACGGTGGCGCGTACGGCGGTGTTGCGGGTCCTCGCCGACGCCGACGAGCACCTGAGCGCCGACGCGATCTTCGCCGCCGTCTCGCGCGCGGCGCCGGGGGTGCACCGGACCACCATCTACCGGGCCCTCGACGCGCTCGAACGCCTCGACCTGGTCGCCTTCACCAGGCTCCGGCACGACGCGGCCACCTACCACCTGGCGGGCCATCTCGTCGGCGGCGCGCGGGTGTACGTACGCTGCCGCGTCTGCGGCACGGTCGGCCACGCCCCGGGCGACCTGCTGGACGACGTCGCGTTCCGACTGGCGGCGGAACAGGGCTTCGCCCTCGACCCGACCGCCGTGGCCCTGACCGGCCGCTGCGCACGCTGCGCCAGGCCGTAACGCCCGCGGCCCGGCCCCGGGCCCACGTCGTGTGGGGGCGGTCGACGTGGTCCCGGGGCGGCGGGCCGCATCGGGCGCGGGTCAGGCCGGGAGGACGAAGCGGAACCCGTCGGACAACGCCTCGGGCAGCCATACCTCCAGCGCGGCGACCGTCTGGTCGCGGTCCCCGCCGCCGTCGTGGTTGAGCACGATCGAGCCGGTCGTGAGCTCGCTCAGCACCCGCTCGACGATCGCGTCCGTACCCGGGCGCGACCAGTCCACCGGATCGACCGACCAGCCCAGCGGACGCAGACCGCGAGCGCTCAGCGCGCCCAACACCTCCGGCGACCAGCCGCCGTACGGCGCGCGGAACCACTCGACCCGATACCGGGGCAACACCCGCGCGATCGCGGCGAGGTTGCGGTCGACCTCCTCGGCCACCTCGTCCGGGTCCAGGCGCCGAAGGTCCGGGTGGGACCACGAGTGGCCGGCGATCATGTGTCCGGCGTCGTGGATCGCGCGTAGCAACTGGGGATGTTTCTCGACCTCGGTGCCCACGACGCAGAACGTCGCGCGCACCCGATGGCGGCGCAGTACCCGGAGCACCCCGGGCGTGTGGTCGGGATGTGGTCCGTCGTCGAAGGTCACCGCGACGCGTTGGGGGCCGGCGTCGACCGTGCGTACCGGTTCCGGGACGAAGGCGGGACGGGGGGAGGGCTGCTTGTCCGTGGCGGAGGCGGACGGAGCGGCGGCGAAGAGAGCGAGGGTGGTGGTGGTTGCGGCGGCGCCCATCAGCAACGTGCGACGCGACGACGTGACGGAAGTGGTGTCCATGTCGTGTGTCTGGCATACGTTTGTGATCACTTCGGTGCGGACACGCACGAGTCGGGCGGAGTTCACCGGTTCGGAGCACATGATCACACCGGCACGGATCGCGCCGCCGAACCCCCGAGGCCGGCCCATCGGCCCCCGACGCCGGCCCGCCACCCGCCGACGCCGGCCCGGGTGAGTCGCCCGGGCCGGCGTCACACGCGCGGTCTACCCCTGCGCGGCCCGGTGTCGCTCGGCGGCCAGTCCGACCACGACGCCCAGCACCGCCGCGGCGGCCATCAGACCCGCCTGGATCTCGAACGCCCGGGCGAATCCGTCGACCGCCGCCCGACCCCGTTCCACGCCCGACGCGACCTGGTTCCGCGTGTGGTCGGTGGCGACCGTGACGAGCACGGCGATCCCGATCGCGGCGCCGATCTGCTGGCACGTCGTCACCATGGCCGACGCGACCCCGCCCTCGCCCTCACCCGCGCCGCCGGTCGCGGTGTTGATGATCGCGACGAACGCCACCCCCAGACCCAGCCCGGTGATCACCAGCGCGGGCAGCAGGTGCGCGGCGAACGAGCTGTGCGCGTCCAGCCGGCTGAGCGACCACATGCCGCCCGCCGCGACCGCCGGACCCACGCTGACCGGCAGCAGCGGTCCCCGGTGCGCGAGCAGCTTGGTGGACACCGCGGCGCCGGCGCCCATGCCGACGCTGAACGGCAGGAACGACAGGCCGGTGCGCATCGGCGACCAGCTCTGGATGCGCTGCATGTACAGGGTCAGGAAGAAGAACATCGCGAACAGCCCGCCGGCCGCGACCAGGACCAGGACGTCCGCGAGCACCACGTGCCGCATCCGCAACAGGGCCCGGGGCAACAGCGGTTCGGCCGCCGACCGTTGGCGCACGGTGAAGCCGAGGGCGAGGACGACGGCCACGCCCAGGCCGACCAGCGTCCGGGTCGAACCCCAGGGGTGCTTGTCGGTCTCGACCACCGTGTACACCAGGGTCAGCACGGCGGCGGTGCCGAGCGCCGCGCCGGCGAAGTCCGGTACCCGACGCGGCGCGTCGCGGTCGTCCGGACCGATCGTCCGGGGCAGGGCGAAGAGCGCGAGCGCGCCGATCGGCAGGTTGATCAGGAAGATCCAGCGCCAGTGGGTCCATTCGACGAGCGCGCCGCCCAGGAGCAGTCCGGTGGCCGCGCCGAGTCCGGTGAGCGCGGCCCACGTGCCGAGTGCGCGGGCCCGCTCGGCCGGGTCGCGGAAGGTGGCCAGCAGGATCGACAACGCGGCGGGGGAGAGCAGCGCGCCGGCGATGCCCTGCGCCGCGCGGGCGCCGATCAGCACCCCGGCGTTCGGGGCCAGCCCGCACACCGCCGAGGCCAGCACGAACACCGTCAGGCTGATCCCGAACAGCCGACGCCGGCCGAGCAGGTCCGCCAGCCCGCCGCCGATCAGCAGAAAGCCGCCGAAGGTGAGGAAGTAGGCGTTGGTGACCCACGAGAGCGAGCTCTCGCCGAACTCGAGGTCGTCGCCGATGGTCGGCAGGGCGACGTTGACGATCGTGTCGTCGACCAGCAGGACGAACTGGGCGACGCATACCAGCAGCAGCACCAGCTTCGGGTTCGTCGGGCGGCCGGAACGTCCGGGTGCGGAAGTGTCGATCCCCCGTGGCGCGGCGGTGACGGGTATCCCTGATGAGGCAGCCATCGGCCATTCCTACGTTCGTAGAAGCAGTTTCTATAGTTGTAGAGAAGATTTCTACAAGCGTCAAGCTCGGGGATAATGGACCCATGCCGCACGACAACGAACCCGCCCCGTCGTCCCCGACCCCCGCGCGGGCCGACCGCCGCACGCTGATGCTCGACGCGTCGATCCGGGTGCTTGCCTCACAGGGGCTGCGCGGGCTGACCCATCGTGCGGTGCAGGAGGAGGCGGGGCTGCCCAACGGCTCGGTGACGTACTACTTCAAGACGCGCGATCAACTGATCCTGGCCGTGATCGACCGGATGGCCACCCGCGACAAGATGTACGCCAACGAGATCACCCACGAGTTGATGCGGATGACGGCCGTGCGCCCGATCGCCATCGACTACCCGCGGATCGCCCGGTTCGTGCGCGATTGGTGGAACGAGGGCCGGGATGTGCAGTTGGCCCGCCTGGAGTTGGAACTCGCGGGCGCGCGCGAGCCGTTGATCCGCGAGGAGATGATCCGCTGCCAGGCCGAGTTCCGCGGCTTCGCCGAACTGGTCGCGCTGGCCCTGGGATCGACGAACGCGCGCCTGGACGGGCACATCCTGCTCGCCCTGCTCCAGGGACTGCTGTTCGACCACGTCACCCGCGACTGGGAGGACCTGGAGATCCTGGAGGTCGGACTGCGCCGGGCGATCGAGTCGGTGCGGTACTGAGACCCCGGGGGCGGGCGCGTCGGGGCCCGCCGGCCGACCTCGCGAGGCGGCGCCTCAGTCGTCCGACGATCAGTGCCGGTTGTGGCCGTGCGACTCGGAGTCGTGCACCACGTCGCTGATCCGGCTGACCCCGTTCACCCGCTCGGACAACGACGGCAGCACGCCGAGCGACGGCCCCACCGCCAGTGCCACCACCATCAGCACGAGCATCGCGGCGGCCTGCGTGGTCCGCCGGGTCCACCAGCGCACACCCGCCGCCCGGCCGGGCACCCGCTCGTTGTCGTTGCGCGTTCGAGTTGCCATCGCTTGACGAACAGCCATCTCTCCGACTCCCCATCCATGGCACGCCACCCTTCGACGGTTGTGGCCCCGCGCCGTCGATCCCCTGCCGTGCTGCCTCCACTGTCGCCGTTTTCGGCCCGGACGTCACGGGGCGCGACACGCTGCGCACAGGGTTCTCACACAGTTGTGACAGTCCATTCGCCCCGGCAACACCGACCATGGGGATTCCCGCTCCGGGAACGGCGCCTGGCGGGCGGCGGATCCGGCGGGTCAGCCGCCGAGTTCGACCGGCAGGCTGCTCAATCCGCGCACTCGGATCGAGGGCTGCCATGAGATCGGCGCGTGCCGCCGGACCTTCGGGAAGCGGGCCAGGACGGTACGGACCGCGATCTCGCCCTCCAGGCGCGCCAGCGGTGCGCCGATGCAGTAGTGGATGCCCTGGCCGAAGCTCAGGTGGCGGGCCGGATCGGGCCGATCGAGCCGGATTTGGTCGGCGTTCGGGTAGCGGCGCGGATCACGGTTGGCCGCCGCGATGGACAGGAAGACCGTGTCGCCCGCCGGGATGGCCACCCCGCCCACCTCGAGGTCCTCCAGCGGGAATCGCCGGATCGCGAGCAGCGCCGGGGACATGTGCCGGGCCACCTCCTCGACCAGGGTCGGCACCGCCTCCGGGTCGGCCCGCAACGCGTCGCGCAACACCTCGTCGTCCACCATCGCGTACAGCGCGCCGGCCATCAGGTTGGCCGAGTTCTCGTAGCCGGCGAACAGCAGCAGGAAGGCCAGCGAGGTGAGTTCGTCCTCGCTCAGCCGATCGTCGGCGTCCCGCGCGGCGATCAACGCGGACAGCAGGTCCGGGCCGGGATTCGCCCGTTTGGCCGCAAGCAGCGCGACGAAGAACGCGTACATCTCACGCACGGTCGCGCGAATGCCCTCGCGCGTCGCGTCGGCGCCGAGTACCGCGTTGGTCCAGGTGCGGAAATCGGTCCGGGACTCGGCCGGCACGCCGAGCAGTTCGGAGATCGCGCCGACCGCGAACGGGGTGGCGAAGTCCCGGACCAGATCCACCCGTTCGCGGGCGGCGAGGTCGTCGGCCAACGCCTCGGCCGCACGCTCCAGTTCGGGGCGCAGGTTCGCGGTGTGCCGTGCGGTGAACGCCTGGCCGGCGAGTCGACGCAGCCGCGTGTGGTCCGGCGGGTCCATGTTCAGCAGGTTGGCGTCCAGGGCGGGCGGCAGTTCGAACCCCTTGTAACCACCCGGCCTGGCATGCGACTTGTCCAGCGAGAACCGGGGATCGCCGAGCGCCGCCTGGACGTCGGCGTGCCGGGTGACCAACCATGCCGAGCTGCCGTCGGGCGCGACGATCGGGTGTACGGGGCCGGCCTCGCGCATGCGGGCGAAGACACCGTGCGGATCGTGGGCCATGGCGCGGGCGACATCCACCGGGAACCGCTTTCGATCGGCGACAACACGTTTTGCCAACCTATCGACGCTTACCGGACGAAGCCAAACCCCGCCGCCGGGCCCGGCTCCCGCTCCGTTCGGATCCCGGCTCGGCGCGGGATTCGGCCCAGGAAGTCGGCGATCAGCGGCGCCACCTCCGCCAGTTTGTCCTCCAGGGCGAAGTGGCCGGTGTCCAGGACGTGCACCTCGGCGTCCGGCAGGTCGGCCAGGTAGGCGTACGCGCCGGCCTCGGGGAAGAACATGTCGTTGCGGCCCCAGACGATCAGCGTCGGCGGGCGGTGCTCGGCCAACCAGGCCTGCCATCTCGGGTACAGCGCGACGTTGGTGTGGTAGTTCAGCGCCAGGTCGACCTGGGCCGCCTTGCGCCCCGGCAGGTCCAAAAAGTGCTGGTCCAGTGTCCAGCCGTCGGGGGCCACCCGCGTCGGGTCGGCGGTACCGCCCTCGTACTGGCCGCGCGTGACGGGCAGGACCAGCAGCTCGGCGGCCCGGTCCCGCGCCCCGTCGACCTCGGGGGTGAGCGCGACGAACTCGCGGGCCACCTCGGACAGACCCTCGGCATACGCGTTCGCGTTCTGCACGATCAGCCCGGCGATTGCCGCCGGCCGCCGTTCGGCCAGCCGCATGCCGACCGGCCCGCCGAAGTCGAAGGTGTAGAGCACGTAGCGCTCCAGCCCGAGCGCGTCCACGAACCCCTCGACCACGTCGGCCAGCCGGTCGAACGAGTAGGTGAACCCGTCCGGCACCTCGGTGTGCCCGAATCCGGGATAGTCCGGCGCGACCAGGTGGAAGTCGTTGCCGAGCACGTCGATCAGCCGGCGGAACTGATGCGAGGCCGAGGGGAACCCGTGCAGCAGGAGCAGTGTGGGCGCGTCCGCGGGTCCGGCCTCCCGGTAGAAGACCCGAACCCCGCCGACCTCCACGAACCGGTGCGCCACCTGCGGAATTGCGGCGATGTTCATGATCTTCCGCCTTCGTCGTCGGGCTGGTGGGTCAGTTCTATCGACCCCAGATCTAATGAGTCAAGAATAAGCTGAGCATTAGTTTGATCTTCATGTGCAGTACATATCAGAAACGCTATGCGGGAGCCGCCAACAGGCATTGGACGGACATGTCGTTGCGCGGGAGGCTCAGGGTGGGAAAGCCCGAGGTGACAAACCCCGGGACGGATGGTTGACAACGGCGAGGACGATGGCGGGCGACGGCGACCGTCACCCGCGGCGAAGGGATCGGCGATGGCACGTTCGGTGGTCGGGAAGGCGGTCCGGCCCGCGCACTACGTGGCGGGGGAGTTCCGGCCCGCCGGTGCCGCGCGGTTCCCGCTGGTGGACCCGGTGGACGGGGCGGTGGTGGGCGAGGTGCCCGAAGCCGACCGGGAGACGGTGGACGCGGCCGTGGCGGCGGCCCGGGCGGCGCTGGCCGCGTGGGGCGGCTCCCCGGTCGAGGTGCGGGCCGGGGCGCTGCGGCGGATCGCGGACGGCGTCGAGGCCCGCTTCGACGAGTTCGTCGACGCCGAGGTCGCCGACACCGGCAAGCCGCGCGACTTGGCCGCGAGCGTGGACATCCCGCGGGCGATCGGCAACTTCCGGGCCTACGCCGACCTGCTGTACGGCCGGCCCGAGCGGGCCCACTCGACCGCCGTGCCCGGCTGGAGCGGCGGCACCGGACAGGCGCTCAACTACACCGTGCGCCGACCGCTCGGCGTGGTCGCGATCGTCTCGCCGTGGAACCTCCCGCTGCTGCTGCTCACCTGGAAGGTGGCGCCCGCACTCGCGGCCGGCAACACCGTGGTGGCCAAGCCGTCGGAGGAGACGCCGTCCACCGCGACGCTGCTCGCCGAGGTGATCCACGAGGTCGGCCTGCCGGTCGGCACGTTCAATCTGATCCACGGTCACGGCGCGGGCGCGGCCGGGGAGTTCCTGACCGCGCACCCGGACGTCGACGCGATCGCGTTCACCGGGGAGTCGGCCACCGGTACCGCGATCATGCGCGTGGCCGCCGAGCACATCACCCCGGTCTCCTTCGAACTCGGCGGGAAGAATCCGGCGATCGTGTTCGCCGACGCCGACTTCGAGCAGGCCGTGGCGGGCACCCTGCGCTCCGCCTTCACCCACTCCGGGCAGATCTGCCTGTGCACCGAGCGGGTCTACGTCGAGCGCTCGATCCACGCGGACTTCGTGGCCGAACTCGGGCGCAGGGCCGCCGCGTCGACCGACTACGGGCCGATGATCTCGGCCGCGCACCGGGACAAGGTGCTGTCCTACTACCGGCTCGCGGTCGAGGAGGGCGCGACGGTCGTCGCCGGCGGCGGGGTACCGAGCTTCGGCGACGAGCGCGATCGGGGCTTTTACGTCGAGCCGACCGTGCTGACCGGTCTGCCGCAGAGCGCGCGCACCGTGCGGGAGGAGGTCTTCGGGCCGATCTGCCACGTGGCGCCGTTCGACACCGAGGACGAGGCGGTCGCGCTGGCCAACGACAGCCCGTACGGCCTCGCGGCGACGGTCTGGACCCGCGATCTGTCCCGCGCCCATCGGGTGGCCCCGCGCGTCGCGGCCGGGATCGTCTGGGTCAACTGCTGGAACCTGCGCGACCTTCGCACCCCGTTCGGCGGGATCAAGGCGTCGGGCATCGGCCGAGAGGGCGGCGAATACTCGCTGGACTTCTTCTCCGAGCCGGTCAACATCTGCATCGCCATCTGAAGGCATCGAAAACACCGAAGGCATCGAAAACACCGAAAGCAGCGAAGACACCGAAGGCTCTGGAGGGTCCGGAACAGTGACGAATGCCAGCGGGACGGCCGGCGAGGCGACCGACGGGAGAGCCGTCGAGGCGGCCGCCGCACGACTTCGCGACGCGGAGCGAACGGGCGTGCCATGCGCACCGGTTCGCGACCTGATCGACGGCGTCGAGCAGGCGTACGCGGTCCAGGAACGACTCACCCTGGCCCGGCTCGCCGAAGGCCGTCGGCTCGTCGGCCGCAAGATCGGCCTGACCTCCGCCGCCGTTCAGAGTCAACTCGGGGTGCACGAACCTGACTTCGGCATGCTGTTCGCCGACATGGCGGTGCCCGACGGGGCGGAGATCCCGGTCGGCGCGGTGCCGCAGGCACGCGCCGAGGCGGAGGTGGCCCTCGTGCTGGCCGCCGACCTCACGCACGAGCGGCACACCGTCGCCGACCTGATCCGGGCCACCGCGTTCGTCCTGCCCGCGATCGAGGTGTGCGGCAGCCGGGTACGCGACTGGGACATCTCCATCGCGGACACGATCGCGGACAACGCCTCGTCCGGGATGTATGTGCTGGGCAACCGGCCGGTGGCGCTCGCCGACGTCGACCTGCGGCTCGCCGGCATGGTCCTGGAGCGGCGCGGCGAACCGGTCTCCACCGGCATCGGTGCCGCCTGCCTGGGCCATCCGCTGCACGCGGCCCTGTGGCTCGCCGACCATCTGGTCCGCCTCGGCCGCCCGCTGCGCGCCGGGGACACCGTGCTCACCGGCGCGCTCGGCCCGATGGTGCCGGTCGTCCCCGGCGATGTGCTGGAAGCCCGGATCGACGGACTCGGCGACGTCCGGGTCGCGTTCGCCGCCGGTGATACCGAGACCCCCGTCGATTCCCGGGAGGGCGAACGATGAGCGCTTCACACGACGCAGACCTCGTCGCGGCGTTCGCCGCCCGGTTGGACGAGGCCGCGCTCGCCGGGCGTACCGCCGAGCGCCCCACCGACACCGCCGACCTCGACCCGGCGACCGCCTATCGGGTCCAACGCGCCGTGATCGAGCGGCGGATCGCCCGGGGCGAGGCGACGATCGGCGTCAAGATGGGCTTCACCAGCCGCGCCAAGATGATCCAGATGGGCGTCGACGACGTGATCTGGGGGCTGCTCACCGACGCGATGCTGATCGAGGAGGGCGGGGTCCTGGACACGGCCGGCCTGATCCAGCCGCGGATCGAGCCGGAGATCGCCTTCCTGATCGGCCGCCCGTTGTCCGGCGAGGTCACCCCGGCCGAGGCGGTGCGCGCGGTCGCCGGGGTCGCGGTCGCCTACGAGGTACTGGACTCGCGCTACGCCGACTTCGCCTTCACCCTGCCCGACGTGATCGCGGACAACGCGTCGGCGGCAGGCTTCGGCGTCGGCCCCTGGCAGGACCCGGGCGCGGTCGACCCGGCCAACCTGGGCCTGCTCGTGGAGATCGACGGCCGGCCCGTGGCGACCGGGTCGTCGGCGGCCATCCTGGGCAACCCGCTGCGCTCGCTGATCGCCGCCGCCAGGCTCGCCGCCGGGGCCGGCCTGGAACTGCGGCCCGGGTGGATCGTGCTGGCCGGCGCCGCCACCGCCGCGCTGCCGCTGCCGAAGGGCGTCCATGTACGGGTGTCCGCGGCGGGGCTGGGCCGGGCCGAGGTGAGCACCCGGTGAGCGCCGACGACGCGATCGTGGTCGCGGGCAAGGCCGCCCCGCGCGGCCGGTTCCCGCACGTGCGCCGGGCCGGCGACTTCGTCTACGTGTCGGGGACCAGTTCGCGGCGCCCCGACGGCGGCTTCGTCGGCGCCCGGGTGGACCCGGCGGGCACCACCGACCTCGACATCCGCGCGCAGACGCGCGCCGTGATCGAGAACATCGCCGACCTGCTGGCCGCCGCCGGGGGCGGGCTCTCCGACGCGGTCTCGCTGACCACGTACCTCGTGAGCATGAACGACTTCGGCGGCTACAACGAGGTCTACGCCGAGTACTTCGACGAGACCGGCCCCACCCGCACCACCGTCGCCGTACACCAACTCCCGCATCCGCACCTGCTGATCGAGATCTCCTGCGTCGCCCATATCCCGCGGCCCGCTCCGTCGGGGGACACCGCCACGACCGAACCGTCTCCTCCGTCGCCTCCGTCGTCGAGTCCTGAGAGGGCGAGATGAGTCTGCCGAAGCCGAGCAACGGCCTGCCGTTCAACTTCACCGCCTGGATCGACGAGCATCGGGACCTGCTCCGGCCGCCGGTCGGCAACGTCCAGATCTGGACCGGGACCGACCTCGTGGTCACCGTGGTCGGCGGCCCCAACCAGCGCACCGACTTCCACGACGACCCGTTGGAGGAGTTCTTCTATCAGCTCCGGGGGTCCATGGTGTTGCGGGTGATGGAGGAGGAGGGCCGGCCACCGGTCGACATCCCGATCGACGAGGGCGACGTCTTTCTGCTGCCGCCGCACGTGCGCCACTCCCCGCAACGACCGGAGCCCGGCAGCGTCGGACTGGTGATCGAGTCCACCAGGGCCGAGGGTGAGGTCGACGCGTTCGAGTGGTACTGCGTCGAGTGCCACCACCTGGTGCACCGCTCGCCGGTACAGGTGCGCTCTATCGTGGACGATCTGCCGCCGCTGTTCGAGGCGTTCTACGCCGGCGACCGCCTCTGCCCGCATTGCGGCGCGATCCACCCGGGCCGGGACTGGCCCGAGGCGATGCGGCCGAGGATCACGCCTCGGCCCCGGGCGGTCCAATGAGCCCCGACCGCGCCGCCCGTCCCCACCTGTACACCCCGACCGCCGGCCGAGTCCGGCGGTGGACCACGGAGGTTCCGTGACTGTCATCGACGTCCACGCGCACGTCTTCCCCATCATTTCGCGGGCCGAGAGCCGCGTGCTGACGGGCGCGGGCGAGCCGTGGTTGCGGGTGCGCGGGGACGGCACCGGGATGATGATGAGCGGCTCGGACGAGTACCGCCCGGTGCGCGCGCCGCTGTGGGACGCCGAGAGCCGGTTGGCCGAGATGGACACGCTCGGCGTGGACGTCCAGGCGATCTCCTCGACCCCGTTGATGTTCGGCTACGCGGCCGAGACGGCGCGCGCGGTCGAGTGGTGCGACCTGGTCAACGACCGCATCCTCGACTACTGCTCGGCCGATCCGCGGCGGCTGCTGCCGCTGTGTCAGGTGCCCTTGCAGGACCTCGGCGCGGCCCGGGAGACGGTGTCGCGGGCGGTCGCGGCCGGGCACCGCGGCGTACACATCGGCAACCACGTCGGCGAGCGCTACCTCGGCGACGACGGCATCGTGGAGTTCCTGGCGCACTGCGGGGAGGAGGGCATTCCGGTCCTGGTCCACCCGTGGGACATGCTCGGCGGCGACCGCATGCGCGACCACATGTTGCCGTGGCTGGTCGGGATGCCCGCGGAGACACAGCTGAGCATCCTGGGGATGATTCTGCGGGGCGCGTTCGAACGGTTGCCCGCGTCGTTGAAGTTGTGCTTCTGCCACGGCGGCGGCAGCTTCGCGTTCCTGCTCGGGCGGGCCGACAACGCGTGGCACAACCGGGATCTGGTGCGGGCCGACTCGCCCAGGCCGCCGTCCGAGTACGTGCGCAGGTTCTACGTCGACTCGGCCGTGTTCGACCCGCGCGCGCTGCGGTTGCTGGTCGAGGTGATGGGCGCCGACCGGGTCATGCTCGGCACCGATTTCCCGTTCCCGCTGGGCGAGTCGGACCCGGGTGCGGTGATCCGGGACTGCTCGCAGCTGAGCGCCGAGGAGTGCGCGCTGATCCTCGGCGGCAACGCGGAGCGCTTCTTCGGCCTTCCCGACCCGGCCGGACGGCGCCGGTCGGACCGGACCGCCGGCCGGGAGTCGGTGAACACGATCGGCGGCGGCGGATCGGCCGTCGTGCCGATCAGGCGGGCGGAGCCGGGGGTTCGCCCTCGACCGTGACGCGGGCCACCGAGTCGTAGAAGCACAGGTGGCCGGCGATGTCGGGTACCGACTCGATGGGCTTCGGGTATTCCCACGCCACGTCGGGGCGCGGGGCGGAGTCGGCGCCGCCGAGATAGGTCCAGTAGGACGCCTCGCCCTTGAACGGACACGTGGTGTGCGTGTCGGTGGGCTCGAAGCGGGTCAGATCGACATCGTCCGGCGGCAGGTAGTAGCGGATGGGCAGACCCGTCTCGTACAGCACGACGGGACGGGTGGACCGGGCCACCACCTCGCCGTCGATCTCGACGGTCACGGTCTGGGTGCTGTGCACGGTGGTCACGACGTGGCCGGGTGTGGACGTCGGCATGGGCTCTCCTCCGGCGGGCAGGGGCTGTCCTTCGTCGGCACAACCGCCCGAACCCGGGATGCATTCCGGCCGTTCACGGGCCGAACGTGTGAGCAACGTGTGGATCGGTGCATGGATCGATTCAATTGGTATAGACCTATTGCTCGCGCCGATGGCACCGGCTAGCGTTTTCCGCGTGCGCGCCGGCACCACATGTTCCACATGTACAGCCCGAACGACCTTTCCAACGCCCCGGGTTGCCCTCGGGTCGAGAACGGAGTCGAGCACATGCGCAAGGCTATGGCGGGTATCGCGTTGGCCGCGGCGATGTTGGGTGTGGGGGTTGCCGCGCAACCCGCGATGGCGGATCCGAGCGGCTTCTACCTCTGGGGCTACTACCCGAGCGCCGAGTCGTGCGACGCGGCGGGCAAGGCCACGGTCCCGGCACACGGCCCGGTGTACCTGTGTCTGAACAACGGCGGCACCGTCTACGCCCTCTGGGTGCACTGACGGATCGGTAGCCAGGGACGGCTACCAGCGGCTCGTCGGGCGGGGCGACGTGATTTTGCGATCACGCCGCCCCGCCCGACGGCGTCACACCGGCGCCGGCGCCGCCACGATCGCGGCCGCGCCCCGGGAGGAGTCCTTGGCCCGAAAGGCGACGAGGCGCCGGTCGCGACCGACAGCGGTGACCGGGGGGACGAGCGCGAACGCCATCACGAGGTCGTTCTTCTCCGGCTCCATGGTCGGGTAGACCAGCAGGCAGCCCCGCCGGGGTCCGGCCAGGCCGTCCGCGACCGGGTCGCCGATCGAGGTGTCGGTGCCGACGATCCGCCGCGCCGCGAATCGATGGGTACCGAAGCTGACCTGGTCGAACAGTCCGCCCTCGCGCCGACGCCGACTCACCACGTCGAGCGGCCCGAAGCCGTGCAGCGTCACCGGGTCGAGGTTGGGGCTCTGCAACTGCGGGGCGATCACCACCCAGTCGTCGATCTTCGCGGCGATCTCCGGGTTCTCCAGGTAGGCCAGATCCGGCCGGAACTGGGCGGGTTCGGCCCAGCGCAGTTCGCGCAGCACCGACAGCAGCGGAGCGTGTGCGATGCGCCCGATATAGGCGGGGAAGCGCAACAACCGATCCTGCACGGGATAGGCCAGTTCGATGCGCTCCGCCGCCAGCGACCGGATCACCGGCTCGAACCGCTCCACGTTGTGGCGCAACTCGGCCGGTTTGCTCGGGTAGGCCGAGCGCTCCACCCATCGGCCCGGCGACCGGGTCTCCACCAGTTCCGCGTTGAACATCTTGTTGCGCGCCGTCGGCTTGAGCCACGGCAACCTCTGGGTGACCAGGGGCGGAATCTGAGCCGGCGTCACCTGCGGTGAGCCGTCCACGAGTTCGGCGTACAGCCGGAGCTGGTCGCGGAACTCCTCCTCGTCCCGGCAGATCGCCTCGAACGCCTCGTACAGGTCCCCGTTGCGACCACCCTCGTCGCGGCCGATGTAGAGCCGGACCAGATCGCGGTAGTTCTTGCGGAAGCCGAACCAGCGGCCCATCTGCATGAGCGTGTCCGCCGTCAGCGTCTTGCGACGGTAGTAGGAGACGGTCAGGCCCTCGACGGTGAAGCCGCGCGAGAGCTTGGCGCCGCCGACCAGGATCCGCCAGACCTTGTCCCGGTCGAAGTCGGCGGCGCGCTGCTCGATCTCCTTGTCGCCGTTGACCACCACGACCGGACTGCCGTTCGAGTCCTCGATCCGCATCGCCGCGATGCCGATGTAGGGGGCGATGTCGGCGAACGAGTCGGGGATGGACGCACCCGCCGCGTGTGCCTCGCTGACCGGGTACACGTCCTCGTCGTACAGCGCGCGCAGGCGCTTGTGTGCCCCCGCGCCGAGATACCCCGCACGGCGCCAGATCGCGTTGATCCGCTGGGCCTGGTCCCGGTGCACATGGGTGCGCACCGATTCGTGCACGAGCATCGTGTGGTGGCGGAAGTGGTCCGCGCCCAGCCCGTGATCCTCGCGGAACAGCTTGATCGCGCCGGTGAGCACGAACATGTCGATGGCGGTGCGAAGATCGCTGTCGTCGTCGTCATGCGCCGGCCGCACCGAGCGTACGTGCGCGAGCCCGGCCGAGTTGGCCACGGTGCGCTCGGCCGAGGGAATCGTGGAGTCGATGTCGTGGAAGTCGGCGACACCCATGTAACCGTCCGGGCGGTCCAGCGAGATGACGAAGTCCTTGGGGAAGATGTCCTCGGAGTCGGCCGGATCGATGAAGACGTTCGCGAACGGGGTCGCGGTGTAACCGATGTACTGGGCGCGCGGCAGCATGCCGAGCAGTTCCGAGATGATCCCGTTGATCGCCGTGCGCTGGACCTGGTCCTGCGCCCACTTCTTCGGGTCGGAGGTGTTGACCGACGCCTGATCCGACTCGTCGTCGATGATCAGCGCGGGGATCTCGCCGCGCTCGGTCTTGATCCGGGCCAGGTCCTTGACCAGCTTCTTCAGCACCGAGGCGTTCTTCTTGACCACCATCAGCCGGGCCGAACTGCGATGCAGGTTCTCCGGCGCGTACAGCGGTGTGAACCGATCCGCCTTCTCGAACTCCAGCGCGCTGAGCCCCTGACGCAGCGCCTGGTAGTCGTCCTGATGCCGGGTCAGCCGGACGATGTCGAACCCGCCGAGTCGGGACGGCAACGCTCCGTGGCGCAGGAACCTGCCGTCCAGCCGGTCCCGGTCGTCGAGATAGTCGTAGTCGCGGAAGGCGAGGGTGCCCGAGTCCGGGTCCTGGCCGTAGTAGATGTTCTCGACGCCGACGAGTTCCATGTCCAGGCGGCGCTGGGTCTGCGCGCGCAGCGCCTCGATGGTGCCGGTGAGCACGATGACCAGGCGGTAACCCGCGTCGATCGCCTTCGCTGCGACGCCGGTGAAGTTGGCGGTCTTGCCGCTCTGCACGTAGCCGACCACCAACCCCTTGGCCTGATAGGGCTGGTCCCAGGTGGGATCGGCCAGGCGCTCGACCACGCGGGTGGTGTTGCGGTCGAGCGCGGCGACGGCCTCGGGCGCCCATCCTTTGCCGAGCAGGGTCTCCCGATAAGCGTCCCAGTAGTGGCTGTGGTGCCGCGCGACATCCTCCCCGTACCAGGAAACCCAGCTTTCGTCGGTGATCACCACAGCGCCTGAGCTTCGCGCGAATGGCGCGCGCCGATCGAGGAGTTCGCGCGTGCCCCGCTCCAGACCGAGGGCATCGTAGGTCGCCGCGCGGCGGGCGTCGGTGTTGGGCGGGATGTCGCCGTCGGCGAAGTCCCAGCGGCTGAGTCGATCGCGCCACAGGATGAGCAGCGCGTCGTCCGGGTGCGCGTGGTGCAGTCGGCGGCGCAACGCGGTCTCGCCGAGGTCGGGCAGCGGGCCGGGATGCTCGTCGGCGTGGTAGGCGAGTGCCTTGGTCAGATTCTTCGGGCCGGCGGACATGCCGCCGAAGGCCGCGCGGTGCAGCGCGAGAAGCGCGAGTTCTTCGGTCACGAAGCGCCGCCCTTCGACTGGTTCGACTCGGACAGGTCCGACGCGACGTCGGGCGGGAGCACCCGGGAGAGGTCGACGGCGTGGTCGATCCCGTCGGGGGCGGGTGCGATCGAGGGGACCAGGTCGGCCACGTCGATGCGGTAGTCGATGTCGACGATGCGCCGAGCGACGGCCTCCGGCAGCGTGACGAGAATGTTCTCGGTCAGGCGCGGAAAATCGGCGTCGGCGGGGAACGCCAACGGATTTCCGGCCGAAACCCACCGACGTTCGCGAGGGATCTCGGCCTCGTTGTCCGTGCCCAGTTTGAGGCGGGTGTCGAAATCGTCCAGCACGTCCGGCGCGTGTACGCGGATCGTCGAACGAATGCCCTCGATCAGGCCGAGCACCGAGCGGCCGGTGTCGCTCTCGTCCAGGATGTGCGAGACGAACCACAGCGGTCGGTCGGCGTGGGGCGCGAGCTGGCCCAGCCCGTGGACCGTATGTACACGGGCGCGTCCGGTCACGGTCTTGACCTCGACGTCGTACGGCCCGACGGTGAAATCGTGATCCGCGCAGTCCGGGTGTTGCCAGGACCGGACCGCCGCGTGCCACCCGCGTGCCTCGGCCAGGCCGATCAGCGTGAGCAACTCGCCGAACAGGCCGATCTCCGCCTCCAGCGAGATACGCCGGCCCCGGGCCAGGAGCTTGCGCCAGAGGAGGACCGTGGTGCGAACCGCCACCACCGGCGGGGACTTCATCACCTGCACCCGATCCGCGATCTCGCAGCACACGATGTGGAACTCGCGCAGCAGGTCGAGCTGTTCGGTGTACACGTGCAGGTACTGCTCGCCGCCGTCCAGGACGCACACCGCCCGCACGCCCTGCATGCCCAGCCGGGGCGCCTTCGTGCCGGCCGGCACCGGGATGCGCAGCGCCGGTCGCCGGCCGCCCGCCTCCAGGTGCCAGTACAGCGGCGGGTCGCCCTCGACCGGGATCAACATCGGTGCCCCGTTGTCCAGATGGTCGCGCAGCGCCTCGCAGCCCAGGTGTCGGCTCCGCCCGTCCGCGCCCGTCACGCGCCGCCCTCCGAACCGTACTTCGCCGTCTCGCTCTTGACCGCGGTGAGCAGCAACGACTGCCACAGGTCGAGGTTGTCCTTGACCCGGGGGCCGATGCGCTCGCCGGTGAACGCCTCGTTCATCAGCAGGTACAGCAGCGTCTTGAGCACCGGCACGTCGTTGAGCCCGCCGCGCCGACCGCCGAGCAGCGCGGCGCGGAACTGCTTGTTCAGCAGCAGTCGGCGCTCGTCCCGGTCGATCGAGAAGAACACGTCCCCGCCCAGCGGCACCCAGCGCACCTCGATCGGCTCCTCGCCCGGGACGAACGGCAGTTCCTCCTCGATCGCCGCGCGCAGCTCCGGCGCGAAGCCCTTCCCGGGCGGCAGCACCGCCTTGCGCTCGCGCGTGGTGGTCCGGGCCTGCCGATAGGCGCCCTCGGCGTCCTTGAGGTAGTCGAGGAAGGTGTGCCCGTCGGCGTCCACGGCCTGCTCGACCGCGTCCACGAAGCCCGGAACGGGCTGGAGTTCGGCCTTCTTCACGGTCAACCCGAACGCATGCTCGGAGTCGGCCGGCAGGTCGAACGCGACCCGGGCCAGCGACAGGTGCTGCTCGCTCTGGCGCAGGCCGTACCAGCCGCCGGCCTGGACGAGCCGGTCGTGACGGTACGCGTACAGGCCCTGACGGGCCAGGATGCCGCCGGGCAGGCGGAATTGCTCGGCGTTCGAGCGCGGCGTCCATACGTGCGCGGTCAGCGTCAGCGGGCCGACGCCGTCCAGCGTCGTGGTGAACACGCGCGGATATCCCGGCAGTCCGGACACGGCGTAGCCGAACGGGTCCACGGCCTGGACCTGCCAGGTCATCGGCGGCACGTCGTCGTCGGTCCCGGAGACCGCGATGGTGATCCGGATCCGCCCGTCGGCCAGGAACCGGTGCAGGTGCAGACCGAGGTGGTCGGCCAGCGAACGCATCGTCTTGGTCACGTAGATGTCGGTCTGGCCGGCGTCACCGCGCGCCGGGAAGTCGCGGACGCCGTCCCAGCGCACCGCCGTGCCGTTCCACACCACGTACTCGTCGTACAGGTCGAGGAAACGTTTGGCGAACTCCAATTCGACGATGTCGCACTGGAAGCTTTCCTGCGCCGACTCGGTCCGCCAGCGCCGCCCGACGGTGCCGGCCCGCTTGGCCCGGCTGATCACCGTGACGCTCTCGGCGTGGCTGAAGGACGCGGCCTTCAGACCCATGCCGAACATGCCGAGCGCCGTGTCGTCGTACGCCCGCCGCTTGCCGACGGTCATCGCGGTGTCCAACTCGGCCTCGGTCATGCCGCGTCCGTTGTCCACCACGACCAGCGAGGTCAACAGGTCGCCGGTGCGCCGGAAATGCACCACGACCTCGGACGCGCCGGCGTCGATCGAGTTGTCCACGAGGTCGGCCACCGCCTCCTCGAAGCGATAGCCCTGACTGGCGAGTCCCTTGATGTACCCGGGATCCGGAGGCAGGTGCTTGCTGCCGCTCGTAGGTACGTCGATACGCCAGTCGTCCATGCCCACCCCTGGATCCCCACACTTTCGGTGCGCGCTGTCACGCGCCCGCCCCCACTTGCGCCGGACCGACCGTAGCGGTTGGACCGACGCGCCGAAAGCGGAACCCCCGAGTCGTGACCGGGTGGTTCCCGAGTGGAGATGTGGCGGCCGGGATCATGGCCGGAAAATGCGGCCGGAGATCGGGGTCGAAGGGCGTGACCGGTGGGCGCCGTCAGAGCTCGCGGCGCAGCCGGGACCGGGCGAAGTCCGCCCAGTGCGTGGGGAAGTCGGCCTCGACCCGCCGGGCGAGCGCGACCTCCTCGCCGTAGAGCAGCCCCCACGTGAAGGAGCTCTCGCCCGCCGCGTGCGCGGCGATCGCCAGCCGCCGCAGCGCCTTGCGCGTCTGCACGCTGTCCTGGTGCGTACCGAGCAGGCCCTGCATCGCCTTGGCCCGCTTGGCGAGCCGCTTGGCCGGCTTGCCCAGGGCCGGGCCGGTGGCCTCGCCGGCGTAGCGGACCCGTTTGGCGGCCTTGCGTACCTCGTGCAGGGCGGTGTCCCGGGCCCGGCCGGCGGGTGTGCGCAGTGCGACGCGGGCGCGCCGGAACGTGCGGCGGTCGGCCCGGCGCAGAGCCACCGTGGCCGTTTTGTGGGCGGGACGATGCGCCTTGACGGTGAACGGCGGCCGCGCGACCAGGGCATCCAGCGCGTCCAGCAGCGCGAAGTAGCGGGGGCCGTCGAGATCGGCCAGGATCCGGGCCCGGGCCTCGTTGCGGCGCCGTGCGTCCCAGGCGGTCAAGCGGGCCTCCACCGGGCCCAGCACCGCCTCGGCCGGCAGCGCCGCGACCCGCTCGCGCAATCGCGCGGCCAATACCTCCTGGTCCCTGGCCCGACCCAACTCCGCGGCCAGCCACTTGAGTTCCGCGCCCAGAATCCGGGTCACCCGCTCGTCGAGCACCCGCGAGAACACCCGGAACGCGCTGCGCAGGCGCCGGGTGGCGACGCGCATCCTGTGCACGGAATCGGGCTCGTCGAGCCGGACCCGGGGGTCGTACGCGAACATGGTGTCGACCTGCTCCCGGACGTAGTCCAGCGCCACCGCCCCGGCGCTGCCCGACCGCGGCTTCGCGATCCGACGCTTCGGCTGCGCTCCCGCCGCGGCCAGCGCCTGCCCGAGCTTGGACGCGGACTCGGAGCGCCGCCAGCCCTCCTTGCCCAGTCGCCGCTCCAGCGCGTTTGCCAACGCCGTGTCGCCGTCGACCAGTTCGACCTCGAGTTCGACCCAGGAGGTGGTGGTCACCTTCGACCCGAGGAAGACGTCCGCGGTCACCGTGTCGTGCGCGATCTCGGCCAGCGTGGGTCCGTCCGCGCGGGCGACCCGCACCTCGCGCACGGTCCGCAGGCGCACCACCGGCACCTGCTCCGCGCCGCGTGTGTACGCCCGGATCCGCACCGCGAGTTCGTCCGGCACCACCCGCTCGGACGCACCCAGCGGCGCCCGTACCTCGTCGCGCGCATCCACCCCGGCGGGCAGCTTCAGATGCCACCCGGCATCCCCGCCTCCGGTCCGCCGCCGCAGCGTGATGCCGCGTGCGGCCAGTGCCAGGCCGGGGGTGTCGAAGTACATCGCGTCCAACTCGACCGTCTCGCCGACCTCGACCCGGACCCCGTCCGCCACCCCGGCGAAGTCCGGCACGCCCACCCCCTCCGGCGCCACATACTTCCGCTCGACCTCACGCACGACCTCTGCCATGGCACGCACCTGCTTCCTGGGGGGCGGCACGAGGCGTTCGACCGTGTGGTCGAACGATCCCCGGGGCGGATGGTCGGCACGTCCGAGATCGGAGTTCGCCGACCGGGCTCGCGGATACGTGTGCCCGAATCGGCCGGTCCGACACGGATCACCCAGGTCGGGTGGGGTCAGGTGTCGAAGGTCCAGCCGAACATGGTGTGGTCGGATTCGGTGGTGGGGGTCGTGGAGCGGTACGTGGCCATGGCGGCCTCGTTGGCGCGTTCGGTGAGGACCCACATGCCGTAGCAGCCGCGTTTGCGGGCCAGTTCGGCCAGGGCCTCGGTAAGGGCACGGCCGATGCCGAGGCGCCGGTGGCTGTCGGCGACGGCCAGTTCGTACAGGAACATCTCGGTGCCCTTGTCGGGGTGGGTCGTCTCGACGCCGGTGACCATCCCGACCGGGGTGGCGGCCACGTAGGCGAGCAATATGTGATGGCCCGCCTCGCCCAGGAAGCGGGCCGCCCAGTCCGGGCGCACCGGTTCGTCGAACAGGTCCCCGGCCGCGAGCACATCGGCCACCGTCGTCACACGCCGAATCGACGCCACATTCGTATCCACGACGACATTCAACGAGATTTGGTCCCATTCCAGAAGCCGCCGACGGCAATGGACACCCCATGATTGGGGGACCTCTCGGGATGGTACGGGGCGAAATGGTGGTATCGAGCTACCTGTCGTCGGAGGAGCCGCGTCTGCGAAAGCCCAGCGCGCGGCGTACGTCGCGGCCGGCCAGGCGGGTCTGCTCCCAGACGGTGCGAAACACGGCCCGGACCGGGGCGACGCCGTGCCTCCAGCCGGACCGGGCCGCCCGACGGGCGGGCGCCACCATCGTCCGACCGACCCACGCCGAAGGCCGCACCACCGTCGCCCGCAGCCCGCGACCGGCCATGCGCGCACCCGACCGGGCACGCCGCCCGCCCCACCGCGCGGGCCGCACGATCACGAACCGCAGCCCCCGGCCGAGGAACCGGACCACGAGCACGACCTTGCGGCCGGCCCACCGGGCGGGAAGCACCGTCAGCACGTACAGGCCCCGACCGAGGAACCGGACCACGAGCACGACCTTGCGGCCGGCCCACCCGGCGGGAAGCACCGTGAGCACGTACAGGCCCCGGCCGAGCAGGCGGACGAGGAGGACGACCCTGCGGGCCGCCCATCGCGCCGGCAGCACGGTCAGGAGGTACAGGCCCCGACCGGTCGCGCGGCCGAGGCGGATGCCCCGGCGCCAGGTCCAGGCCGCCGGCCGCGCCACCAACACGACGAACCCGACGCGCAATCCGCGCCCGGTCGCGCGCAGTCCGCGCAGGAAGCCACGAGCGAGCCATCGCGCCGGGACGAACAGGCCGCGGTACAGGCCCCGTCCGACGGCCCGGGTCACCACCACCGCGCCCCGCCACACCCACCGGGCGGGGATCAGCACCAGCCGCCGAAGGAGGAAGGCGATACCGCGCACCACCAGTGCCAGACCCCGAAGCAGGGCGCCCGCCCCGCGCAACGCGACCCGACCGCAGGCGACGAGGCCACGCCACAGCGCCTTCGCCGGTACGACCAGGACGTAGTACAGCCCCCGCCCGAAGCCCCGCGCGAGCCCCCGAGCCGCGCGCCACGACCACCACCCGGGCACCAGCACGAGGTAGTACAACGTGCGCCCGAGCGCATGGGCGACCCATCGACCGGCCGTGACCAGACCGGTGGCCAGGGGGCGCGCCACCGCGTCCCGAACCCACCGCAGCGGCAGCACGATCCCGTATCGCCCGACCATCCGCAGCCCGCGCCCCAGCCCCACCACGCCCCGGCGCAACCCGCGCCACACCACCCGGGCAACCACCACCGCCCCGCGCCACGGCACCACCACGGCCCGGCGCAACCCGCGCCCCAGCCCCACCACGGCCCGGCGCAGCCCACGCCACACCACCCGGGCAACCACCACCGCCCCGCGCCACGGCACCACCACGGCCCAGCGCAGCCCACGCCACACCACCCGGGCAACCACCACCGCCCCGCGCCACGGCACCACCACGGCCCAGCGCAGCCCGCGCCCCAGCCCCACCACGGCCCAGCGCAGCCCGCGGCCGACGGCCGCGAGCGCATGTGCGATCGGTATCGCGAACCGGTCCCACACCAACCACCGCAATCCGCGCCCGATCACCGCGACCAGTCGCCCCGTCGGGATCAGCACCCAGTCCCGAACCGCGCGCCCGGCGACCCTCAGCAGTTCCCACGCCAGGCGGGCGGGCAACAGCACGATCAACGCGACGATGCGGATCGGCCAGCGGATCAGGTGGTAGAGCAGCCCGGTCGGCTCCTCCGGCGATGTAATGCTCTCGGAGCGGTCGCCGGACCGGTCCCCGGACCGCTCGATCGGCCCATCGGCCGGCTCCGCGTCGAGGCCCGTTCGAGCAGCAGCCGCCGGGCGGTCCTTGCTCGGATCTACCGGAGCAACTGCTTCCGCTTGTCTGCCATCGCCCATCGCATCCCCCGTGTGCACCGTCGAGTCGTGCCGACTCCCGCCGGATCACGTGCTCGTGGGACACGCCGAACGGCGCGTGCTCACGCTCCGTCGCAAGGATTTTCGGATCGCCCCGAGTGACCCGCGTCACTCGGGCCGCGCGCACCGTCCTCCGGCTCCGACCGCTCGGGCAGGAGGTCGACCCGGCCGATCGAGTCGCCCGACCGGACCTGAGCCCGGTTCGCGTCGCCGCATCGTGCCGACGCGAACCGGGCCGATGCCGATCAGGCTTCCTGGCGCGCGGGTTCGGGCAGGGCCGCGTCGCCTTCCTCCGCCGCTTCGGCAGGCGCGGCCGGGTCCGCCGAAGGACCGCGGCGCAGTACCAGACCGACCGCGCCGACCACCAGGGCGATCGCGATCAGGTAGCCGAACGTGCCCTGGAAGGCCGGGACGACCGAGTGCGCCTCGGAGCGGTTCTGCAGGACCAGCGCGGCGATCGCGATACCGAGCGTGCCGCCGATCTGATTGCTCAGGTACACCGCCGCCGTGGCGCTGGGCACCGATTCGGGTGCCACCGAGCCGAACACCGACGACATCGCGGGTGCTCCGACGAAGCCGAGTCCGGCTCCCGTCACCACCGAATAGCCCACCAGCAGCGCGGTGTTGGTGCCGCCGTCGGCCGTACTGAAGCCCAGGATGCCCAGCGCGGCCAACACCCCGCCGAACGGGATCAGCGCCCGGGCGCCGACCTTGTCGAACAGCTGCCCGGCGATCGGCATGCCGATCCACACCCCGACCCCCTGCGGTACCAGCAGCAGTCCGGCCGCCATCACGCCCCGGTCGCGCGCCAGTTGGTAGTAGAGCGGGATCAGGAACAGCAGCGAGAAGAGCAGGATGCCGGTCAGGAACACCGCACCGATGCCGCCGGCGAAGCCGCGGATCCGGAACAGCCGTACGTCGATCAGCGGGTGCTCGACGCGCAGCGCGTGCAGGACGTAGCCGGCGATCAGCGCGACGCCCGCGATCAGTGCCGCGAGCACGCGCGGTGCCCCGAAGCCGCTGTCGCCCGCGGCCTGGGAGAGGCCGTAGACGACCACCGCGAATCCCGGGCACAGCAGCGCGATGCCCCGGGCGTCCAGCGGCGGCGGGTCGCCCTCGCGCGGCGGGTCGGCGGGGATCTGCCGGTACGCCAGCGCCAGGGCGACCAGGCCGATCGGCAGGTTGATGATGAACATCCAGCGCCAGTCGACGTGTTCGAGCAGCACGCCGCCGAGCACCGGACCCAGGATCGGGCCGAGGGTGACCACCGCGCCGACGATGCCGATCATCTTCCCGGCCCGCTTGGGTCCGGCGGCGACGGCCAGCATGGTCAGCAGGGTCGGCTCCAGGGCGCCGACGCCGACACCCTGGATCACCCGGAAGGCGATCAGGCTGCCCGCGTTCCAGGCGACCGCGGACAGCGCGGAGCCGGCGAGGAAGACGATCAGGCCGGTCAGCCAGACGGTCTTGCCGCCGAAGCGGCCGGCCGCCCAACCGGCCAGGGGCACGGTCGCGGCGAGGGCCAACAGATAGCCGGTGGCCACCCATTCGATGGTTTCGAGCGGCGCGTCGAAGTGCGCGCCGAGGGTGTCGATGCCGACGTTGACGATCGTGGTGTCGAGGATGCCCATCACGCCGCCGAGCAGCATCACCAGCATCAGGCGCAGGAGTGGTCCGTCGATCTTGGTTTCGGGATCGGGGGGTGCGGCGGGCATGTACGCCTCCAAGTTACCGATGAGATCAGTTAACTAAACTCGCGAGTAAAAATTAACAGCACGTCTGGTAACGTCGCAACATGGTCGAGGAAACGAAACGGTCGACGACCCCGCCGCCCGCCGCCCCCGGGCCCGCCGCCACCCGCGGCCGGATCGACAAGCGACGGGCGATCCTGGCCGCCGCCGAGGCGGTGTTCACGCGCGAGGGCTACACACTCGCCGGGATCGACGCGATCGCCGCCGAGGCGGGCGTGTCCAAGCCGACCATCTACAACCACCTCGGCGGCAAGGACAACCTCTTCCGCACCGTCGTGGTCGAGGCCGCGATCGAATCCAGCGGCCGGATCCTGGCCGCCCTGGAGGCGTTCCCGACCGACGCCGAGGAACTGCATCCGCGCCTGACCGCGATCGCGCACCGCGTGGTGCAGTGCCAGGCCGGCGAGAAGGGCTGGGCGCTACAGCGCCTGGTGTACGCCGAGGCGGCCCGTTTCCCGGACCTGTACGACACGATCCGCGAGGGCGGCACGGTCCGGATCGTCGAGGCCCTGGCAGGCCGACTGGCTCGGCTCGCGCACGGCGGACACCTGGACATCGACGACCCGGTCACCGCCGCGAACCAGTTCCTCGCGCTGATCTCCGGCGACCTGCCCACGCTCACCGCGCTCGGCACCCGGCCCGTGGACGACGCGGCCCTGCATCGCGCGGTGACCGCCGGAGTGACCACGTTCCTGCGCGCGTTCACCCCGCGCGCGGAGCCCGCCGGCACACCCGCGTCCGTCGCCGGGGAGGACACCCGCGCGTCCGGCCCGGTCACGGCACCGCCCCGCCGCTGAGCACCCGCCCGGCCGGATGTTCTACCGGCTCCGGACCGGTGGTCCGTTCCGCGCCGTCGGCCGATGCCGGGGGACGCGGGATCGCCGCCAGCAACTCCCGGGTGTAGGGCGCCTCGGGCCGGGTGAACACCCGCTCGGCGTCCCCGCTCTCCACCACCCGGCCGTCCTTCATCACCAGGATGCGATCGCTGACGTGCCGGATCACGCCCAGGTCGTGCGAGATGAACAGCAGCGCCAGGCCCAGTTCGGCCCGCAGATCGGCGAGCAGGTCGAGGATCTGCGCCTGGATGGACACATCCAGCGCGGAGACCGGCTCGTCGCAGACGATCAACTCGGGCGAGGGGGCCAACGCCCGGGCGATCGCCACCCGTTGCCGCTGGCCACCGGACATGTCGCGCGGCCGGCGATCGAGCAGATCCTCGGACAGGCCCACCAGATCTAGCAGTTCGCCCACCCGAGCCCGATGCGCGGCGCGGGTGGGGCGCAGTCGGCCGCCCGGAAGGCCGGCCGCGGCGACCGCTTCGCCGAGGATGCGGGCCACCGGGTAGCGGGGGTCGAACGAGCCGAGCGGATCCTGCTGCACCGCCTGGATTCGGCCGCGCGAGGCCCGCCGGGCGGACTCCGGAAGCGTGCTCCACGGGGCGTCCCGGAAGCGCACGGCTCCCGTGTCGGGTCGCTCCCAGCCGAGCACGATCCGCGCGGCCGTGGTCTTGCCGGAGCCGGATTCGCCGACCACCCCGAGGGTTTCGCCGGAGCGTACGGTGAACGACACGTCCCGGACCGCGTGCTGCCGGGTCCCGTCCGGGCCGCGGAAACTCTTGCCGATGCCGGCCACGTCGAGCAGGACATCGCCGACCGGGGGCGCGGGCGGAGTCGCCGTCCGGGTCGCGCCGACCGGCGCCGACAACCGGGTGCCCTTGGCCCGCCCGGTCGGCACCGCCGCGAGCAACGCCCGTGTGTAGGAGTGCTCCGGCTCGGCCAGGACTCGCTCGGTGGGCCCGTGTTCGACGATGCGACCCGCGTACATCACCGCGACCCGGTCGGCCAGCCGGGCCACCGCCGCCAGGTCGTGGCTGATCATCAGCACCGACGTGCCCTCGTCCCGAAGCCGGCCGAGGAGCGTGAGGACCTGGGCCTGCACGGTCACGTCGAGCGCGGTGGTCGGCTCGTCGGCGAGCAGCAGTTCCGGCCCGGCGGCCAGCGCCGAGGCGATCAGCGCACGCTGGCGCAGGCCGCCGGAGAGTTGGTGCGGATACTGCCGGGCCCGCCGGGCCGGATTTGGGATGCCGACGTCGGTGAGCAGGTCCAGCACCCGGGCGCCGACCCGTCCGCGCGGCAACACCGCGTGCGTCCGCAGTGCCTCGGCGACCTCGGCGCCGACGGTGCGCAGCGGATCGAGCGAGACCAGCGCGTCCTGGAGCACCAGACCGATCCGCCGCCCGCGCAGCGTGCGCCACCGCTTCTCGGACAGCGCGGTCAGGTCGGTGCCGTCGAAGGCCAGCCGACGGGCCGTCACCCGGGCGCCGTCGCCGGTGAGTCCGACCAGGGTGCGGGCGGTGACACTCTTGCCGGAGCCGGATTCGCCCACCACGGCCAGGCATTCGCCCCGGTCGAGGGTGAACGACACGTCCCGCACCACCGGTTCGCGGCCGCGGAAGGCGACGTCGAGCCCGTCCACGACCAGCAGGGGCGCGGCAGGGGCGGGGGCGAGGTCGGTGCTCATCGGGCAGTCCCTCCGGCGAAGCGGGCACGGGCGTGTCGGCCGGCCACGTTCACCGCGATCACCGCGCAGGTCACCGCGGCGCCGGGGAACACCCCGATCCACCACGCGGTCTCCAGGAAGCCGCGTCCCTCGGAGAGCATCGCGCCCCACTCGGGGGACGGCGGCTGGGCGCCCAGGCCCAGGAAGCTGAGCCCGGACGCGTAGATCAGCGAGGTGCCGAAGCCGACCGTGCCGAGCACCAGGAGCGGCCCGATCGCGTTCGGCAACACGTGCCGAACGATCAGCACCCCGCGGCGCAGGCCGAGGCCGGCCGCCGCCTCCACATAGCCCGAACGGCGCACCACCAGCGCTTCCGCACGAACCAGCCGCGCGTAACCGGGCATCGCCGCCACCGCCACGGCGATCATCACATCGACCGTGCCGCGCCCGAGCAGCGTGACCACGAACAGCGCGAGCAACAACTCCGGCAGCGAGAGCATGATGTCGGCCAGCCGCATGCCCACCTGATCGGCGACCCGTCCGCCCAGGGCCGACGCCAGACCCCACAACGTACCGCCGATCAGCGCGAACACGGTGGCGCCCAGGCCGAGCAGCAGCGAGGGGCGGGCGCCGTGCAGCACCCGGGCGAATACGTCCCGACCGAGTTGGTCGGTACCGAACCAGTGCTCGGCGCCGGGCCCTTGCAGTGCGGCGAGCGGGTCGGTCTCGATCGGCGAGGTGTCGGTGAACAACCCGGGCGCGAGGCCGATCAGCGCGAACAGCGCGAGGACGGCGAGTGCGCACGCCACGCCGGGGCCGATTCGGCCGCGCCGCCGGATCCGTACCGGCCGGACACTCTCGATCGTTGCCTGGGCCATCGGGTCACCCCTTCCGCAGCCGTGGATCGATGACGAGGTAGAGCAGGTCGGTGACCTGCGAGATCACCACGAAGACCAGGGCGGCGAGCAGGACGACGCCCATCACCACCGGCATGTCCTTGGTGTTCACCGATTGCAGGGTCAGCGCGCCGATCCCGGGTCGGGCGAAGACCTTCTCGACCAGTACGGTGCCGCCGAGCAGGGTGCCGGTCAGCCAGCCCGACAGGGTGAGCAGCGGAATCGCCGCGTGCCGGAACGCGTGCCGCGCGCGTACCGCGATCCGGCTCAGCCCGCGCGCTCGTGCGGTGACCACGAACGGCTCGGCCAGCGCCGTCTCCAAGCCCTCGCGCAACACCTGGGCCAGCACCCCCGCGATCGGCAGCGCGAGCGTCACGGCCGGCAAGACCAGGGTCTGTACGCCCTCGGTGCCGGCCACCGGGAACCACTGGAGCCGGAACGAGAACACGGTGAGCAACACGATCCCCAGCCAGAACGACGGCGTGGAGACCGCGACCAACTCCCACGCGCCCAACGCCGAACGCAGCCCGGACCGGCGCCCGGCGGTGGCGATCGCCGAGACCACGGCGATCACCACCGCCAACGCCAGTGCCGCCGAGGCCAGTTCGAGGGTCGGTTGGAACTGCTCGCCGATCAGCGCGGAGACGGGCTGCTGGAGCTGATAGGACTCGCCGAGTCGGCCGTGCAGCAACTCGTTCAGATAGTGCAGGTATTGCCGAAAGACCGGCTCGTCGAAGCCGTAGTCGGCGCGGATCTGCGCCCGTACGGCGGGCGACGCGGTGGTCTGCGGGCCCAGGAGCGTGGCCACCGGATCGCCCGGGAGCAGCTTGAGCCCGACGAAGGCGAGCGTCGCCGCGCCGAGCAGCACGGAGGCGACGGCCACCAGGCGTGCGCCGATCGCGCGCAGCAGCCGCAGTGGGCGAGGCGGGCCCGGCGGATCGGCGGACGACACGGCCTCGGCCGGGGCGGACGCGTCGACCGGGGCCGACGCGTCCGCCATCGTCGGTGCGTGACTCATCGCCGCGCGCTCCACACGTCGTGGAACAGCGGCCAGGCGTTCGGGTCCAGGCGCAGTCCGTTGACGTGCTTGCCGGTGGCGAAGATCGTGGTGGCCGCGTAGAGCGGGACCACCGCCGCGTGTTCGATCACCCAGCCCTGGGTCTGCGCGTACAGCCGGTCGCGGGTGGGCCGGTCCAGGGTCGCCGCCGCCGCGTCGGTCCACTGGTCGATCTGCGGATTGCTCAGCCAGGCGGCGTTTTGCCCACCGGTGCTGGGCAGGTTCGCCGAGTTGAAGTACAGCCGCAACACGTCCGGCTCGAAGCGGGCCCAGCTCATGTCCAGCACGTCGTACTTGCCCGCGTAGGCGTTCGTGGTGAACGCGCCCAGGTCCAGGGCCGGCCGCTGCACCTCGACGCCGATCTTCTTCAGGTCCGACTGCACGGCCTGGGCCAGGATGTCGCGCTGTTCGCGCACCGCGGCGGGCGCGCTGGGCCACTGCACGCTCAACCGTTTGCCGTCGCGGGTCCGGTATCCGTCGCCGTCACGGCCCGTCCACCCGGCCTCGTCCAGCAACCGGCCGGCCAGCGCGGGGTCGTACGGCCAGGTGTTCTCCAGCGCCTTGTCGTAGCCGGGGTGGCCGGCCCCAACGGGCCCCAGGCGCGCCGGTATTGGTCGAAGTAGATGGATTGCACGTTCGGCCCGATGTTGATCGCGCGTTGTACGGCCCGCCGTACCCGTTCGTCGTCGAAGGGCGCCCGGGTGGTGTTCAGGAACAGACTGTAGACCGCGCCCGCGAAGTCGTGGCGCAGGATGCGTACGTCCGAACGCCCCTCCAGACCCTTGACGTTGACCGGTGGGATCGATCCGGCGATGTCGACCTGGCCGCCGGCGAACGCACCGACCCGGACCGAGTCCTCGGTCAGGAACCGGAAGGTCAGCTTGTCCAGGTAGGCGGCGCCCTGGTGCTTGGCGCCGGCAGGTGCCCAGTTGTACGCCGGGTTGTTCTCCAGCGTCAGACTCTGGCCCTTGGTGTGCGCGGCGAAGCGGAACGGGCCGGTGCCCACCAGGTGCGGGCCGCCCGCGCAGAGCTTGTCGCCGTTGGCGGCGAGTGTCTGCGGCGAGTAGAAGCCCAGGTAGGCGGTGCTCGCGGCCTGGAGGAAGGGGGCGAACGGCTTGGTGAAGGAGACCTTCACCGTCGCCGGGTCGAGCACCTCGGTGCCGGCGTAGGGGCCGAGCAGGCTCGCCGCGTATTGCGACTTGGTGGTCTTGGCCGCGATCCGGTCGAAGTTGACCTTGACCGCGTTCGCGTCGAACGGGGTGCCGTCGGTGAACTTCACGTCGGTGCGCAGCTTGAACGTGTAGCCGGTCAGGTCCGGCGCGACTTCCCAGGAAGTTGCCAACCAGGGCTGGAAGTTGCCCTGATCGTCCTCGGCGACCAGCGAGTCGAACACGTTGCGCTGGATGGACGCGGTGATGTCCTGGGGGCTCACGTGGATGTCGAAGCAGGTGGGCTCGGTGTTGATCGCCACCGTCACCGAACCGCCCTTGACCGGCGGCCCCGCCGCGGGCTCCGCCGCGTTCGGGCCCGTCTTCGCGGTGGCGGAACAGGCCGACAGGACGAACGCGGCGGCGAGCGCCGCACCGACGATTCTGGGTAGGCGTGGTCGGATGACGCGCATGGTCGAGTCCTGTCGAGAGTCGGGGATGTCGCGAAGCGGCGCAGAGCGGGGCGAACACCGGCTCCGGCCCTTGAGGAAACTAGCCGCGCCGTCGGGACGCCCAGCACCCCTAGCGGACCCCTACCGACCCTTGCGCGTGCGGACGGGGACGATCCTCGCGTCCGCATGTCGCCTTTCTTTCGCGAGACCTTCGTGTTGACGCGACGCGAGCGGATTTCTAGACTGCCGGTCAGCTATGGAGCGAAAGTCCGAATCACCGATTCGGGACTCTTCCACTTCTTTTTTCGGAGACGGCCGTGCAGGGGACCCGTGGAGCGAGCGCCTGGCGCCTCGCGCTGGTGTCCCGCCTCGACGTGGACCTCGCCCGCATGTCCAGCGGGCTGTGTCGCTGAATCCTCCGTGATTCGACCGGGGTCGGATCGATCCCACCCCGACGTCCGAGGCCGCCTCGGCGCGTCGGCAGGCCCGGCGGCCCCCGCGGATCGGGCCCGATAACGCGTGTTTCGGCCGTCGTGCGCCGACGAGCCGTCGAACCGAGATATTCCGCGGCGCCGCGGCCCCGATGTGTCATCGGCGTGCGCAAATGTTAATCAACGGCAATAGCTAATTCAACAAGCGGAAACACTTGGATTTCCGCCGGGGGAGTGGCACGTGTTTTTCGTGGGGCGAACCGAGGAACTCAGCCGACTGGATAACGCCCGGGCCCGCTGCGCGACCGGGGTCGGCGGCGCGATCACCGTCTGCGGGCCCGTGGCGGTCGGCAAGACCGCGCTCCTGCACACCTTCGCCGAGCGGCCCTCCGCCGACGAGGCGCTGTTCCTGCGTGCCATCGGCACCCCGATGGAGCAGGACTTCCCGCTCGGGGTGGTGCGCCAGCTGCTCCAGTCGGCCCCGCTCGCCGACGAGGATCAGACCCGGATCGACCGGCTCCTCGACGACGGCGCCCATACCGCCGCCTTCGCCGGCACCGACGCGTTGGACGCGACCACGGTCCGCGCCGTTCACGAACTGTCGGCGGTGGTGCTGACGTTGGCCGAGTCACGGCCGGTCGTGGTGGTCGTGGACGACATCCAGCACGCCGACCCCGTGTCGTTGCAGTTCCTGGCCCACCTGATCCGGCGCGTCCGCACCGCACGGGTGCTCGTCCTGCTCGGCGAACGCGAATACGCCGCAGCCCCCTCGGCGGCGTTCGCCGCCTTCTCCGCCGACGTCGAACGCCAGCCGCACCACCGGCGGATCCGACTCGGCCTGCTCGGCCGCGCCTCGGTCGGCGAACTGCTCGAACCCGCCGTCGGGGCGGGCGCCGCCGCCCGGCTCACCGCCGATGTACTCGAACTCACCGGCGGCAACCCGCTGTTGATCCGGGCCTTACTGGAGGACATGGGCGCGGGACACCGCACCGACAGCGCCCGGCGCCCGCTTCGGGCGACCGCGGCCGACGCCTACTGCCGAGCCCTGGTCGGCTGCCTGTACCGCCTGGACCCGGCCACCGTGGAGGTCGCGCGCGGGCTGGCCCTGCTCGGCGAGTCGGGCACGAGTGAGGGCCTGGCCGAACTGGTCGACCTCGAACCCGCCACCGCCACCCGCGCGGCACGCACCCTCAACGACGCCGGACTCGTCGCCTGCGGGCGATTTCGCGACGACCGGGCCCGCGCGGCCGTGCTGGACACGATGACCCGGCCGGAACGCGAACGCGGACACGGCCGCGCCGCCACGCTGCGCCACATCGACGGCGCGCCGTCCGAGGCGGTGGCCAAACACCTCGCGGGCGCCGGAGAGTTCCGTGCGCCCTGGGCGGTGCGCACGCTGCGCGAAGCCGCCGAGGCGGTGGTCGCCGAGGGCGATCTGCGCCTCGCCGTCGACTACCTCAAGCTGGCCGAACGCATCGCCCCGGACGAGTGCACCCGGGTCTCGATCAAAGCCTTCCTGATCGGACTGGAATGGCTGGTCAACCCGGCCGCCGCCGCGCGACACGTGCCGTGGCTGGCCGCCGCCGTGCGCGACGGCCGGCTCAGCGGCCGGGACGCGCTGGTGTGCGTGCGCTACCTCGCCTGGTACGGCCGGCTCGAGGAGGCCAGGATCGTGATCGAGGCGAGCCGGCAGTCGTGCGCGCCCGGCGAGTCGGCCGACTGGCTCACCGCCGCCGAGACCCGGGCCGCCCGGGTCTGGCTCAAGTACTGGTACCCGGCCGTCGACGCGGACCTGCCCGAATACGGGGCCGAGGTGTCCCCGCTGCCCGCGACCATCGGCCGGATCGAGGGATTGGACCTGCTCACCGACGTCCTGGCCGGCCGGCTCGACGCCGACCGGGTCTGCGACCGGGCCGAGCGCATCCTGCGCGGTTCGCGCCTGGAGGACGCCACGGTGGAATCGCTCACCTCCGCGCTGACCGCGCTGGTGTACGCGGACCGGGCCGCCGAGGCCCAGGAGTGGTGCGTCGCGCTGATCGACCGGGCGGCCGGCCGGCGCAGCCCGATCGCCCACGCGCTGTTCTCGGCGGTACTCGGCGAGATCACCGTGCGCCAGGGCGACCTGCTCGGCGCGGAGGAGAGCGCCGCGACCGCGCTGACCCGGATCGCCCCCGAGGGCTGGGGAGTTGCGGTAGGGGTTCCGCTGGCCGCCCGGATCGTCGCCGCGGTCGCGCGCGGCGACCGGGACCAGGCCGCCCGGCTCCTGGAACTCCCGGTGCCCGGCGCGATGTTCCACACCCCGGCCGGACTGCACTACCTGCACGCCTGCGGGCGGTACAACCTGGCCACCGGCCGCGCCGACGCGGCGCTGCACGACTTCCTGTCCTGCGGCGAGCTGATGACGGCGTGGCGGATCGACCTGCCCGGCCTGGTGCCCTGGCGGGTCGAGGCGGCCCGGGCCCACGTGCACCTCGGCGACCACGACGCGGCCCGCGAGTTGTTGGCCGAACAGTTCGACCGGCTCGCGGACGAGCCGTCCCGCACCCGCGGGCTCGCGCTCGGCGTGCAGGCGTCGGTGGTCGAACTGCGCCGCCGCCCGGCGCTGTTGTGGGAGGCGATTCGTGAACTCCAGGCCTGCGGGGACCGCTTCGAGTTGTCCCTGGTGTTCGCCCAACTCGGCAACGCCTACCGCGAACTGGGCGACTTCGGCCGGGCCCGACGGGCGGCCCGTCGGGCCCGGCAGTTGTCCGAGGTGTGCCGGGCCGAGCTGCCGCACACCCTGCCGCGCACCGACCGGCTGGCCGCCGTACCCGACCGGGACGGCGCGATATCGCGCCTGCGCGGCACGACACCCGAGCCGGCGCCCATCCACGAACCCGCCACGAACCGCGAGGCGGACCGGATCGTCGAACGCCCCGGGCGACCCGAACACCGCGAAACGGCGCGCATCACGCTGCCGGCCACCGCCTCGGGCGGCTCCCCGGGCACCGACGAGCAGCCCGGCGCGGGCCTGAGCGACGCCGAACGCCGCGTCGCCGCGCTGGCCGCCCAGGGCCAGACCAACCGGGAGATCTCCCGCCGGCTGTTCATCACGGTCAGCACCGTCGAACAACACCTGACCCGGGTGTACCGCAAGCTCGGGGTGGCCCGCCGACTGGACCTGCCGCCCTGGCTGGAGGAGGAGATCGCGGGCTGAAAAGACCCCGATCGGGGAGCGTGACCGGGGCCGCCGAGGCGAATGTCCGGCGGCCCTCGGCATGCCCCGACAGGGGTCGTTCCGGAGCCCGTCCGCTATGGGGTCGGTAGGGGATCGACAGGGGTATTCGGGCGGGGTGCGCCGGACGAATCCTGAGATCGTTCGGCGCACTCGTCGCCGTTCGGGATCGGACCGTTCGGCATGGGGGGCGACACTCCGCGATGATGACGACCAGTGAGAACACCGCCGGCGACCGCGATCGGCACGGCGGCGCGATCGCCGTCATCGGAACCGCCTGCCGGCTGCCGGGCGCCGCCGACCCCGCCGCCTTCTGGCGACTCCTCGCGGACGGTGTGGACGCCGTCGGCGAGGCGGGCGCCGAGCGCCGGCGCGGCGCGGACCTGCGGCCCGGGGGCTACCTCGACCGGGTGGACACCTTCGACGCGGCGTTCTTCGGCATCTCGCCGCGCGAGGCCGACGCGATGGACCCGCACCAGCGGTTGGCCCTCGAACTCGGGTGGGAGGCCGCCGAAGACGCCGGCCTCCTGCCCGAATCCCTCGCGGGCACCCGGGCCGGCGTGTTCGTCGGCGCGATCGCCGGCGACTGGTCCACCGTGGTGCACCGGTACGGAACCGACGCGATCACCCGGCACACCTTCACCGGCGTCGCTCGCGCGCTGATCGCCAATCGCCTGTCCTGGGCCCTGGACCTGCACGGCCCGAGCCTGACCGTCGACACCGCGCAGTCCTCCTCGCTGGTCGCGGTACACCTGGCCTGCGAGAGCCTGCGCAGCGGCGAGTCCACCGTCGCGTTCGCCGGCGGTGTGCACCTGAACCTGGCCGCGGAGAGCACCGTCGCCGCGGAACGTTTCGGCGCGTTGTCCCCGGACCACCGCTCGTTCGCCTTCGACGCCCGCGCCAACGGCTTCGTGCGCGGCGAGGGCGGCGCGGTGCTGCTGCTCAAGCCGCTGGAGCGGGCGCTGGCCGACGGCGACCCGATCCACGCGGTGATCCACGGCAGCGCGATCACCAGCGACGGCGACACCGACGGCCTCACGGTGCCCGACGTCGGCGCCCAGACCGACGTGCTGCGCCGCGCCGCGTCCGCCGCCGGGGTGGCGCCCGACCGCATCCAGTACGTCGAACTGCACGGCACCGGCACGCGCGTCGGCGACCCGATCGAGGCCGCCGCCCTCGGGACCGCCTACGGCGCCGGCCGCACCGGCGCCGACCGGCTCGCGGTGGGCTCGGTGAAGACCAACATCGGCCACCTGGAGGGCGCTTCCGGCATCGTCGGACTGCTCAAGACGGTGCTCGGAATCCGCCGGCGCACGCTGCCCGCGAGCCTGCACCACACCAGCGCGAACCCGGCGACCGACCCGGCCGGGAACGGACTGCGGGTGCTGACGGAAGCGGGACCGTGGCCGCGCCCGGACCGGCCGCTGCTCGCGGGAGTCAGCTCGTTCGGGATGGGCGGCACGAACTGCCACGTGGTGGTGGGCGAGGCGCCCGCGGTGGTGGCCGACGAGGTACCCGAGGGCGAGGCGCCCGCGCCCGAGGGCCCCCGCGCGCTCGTGGCGTCCGTCCTGCCGTGGCCGCTGTCCGCCCGCGACCCGCGTGCGCTGCCCGGCCAGGCCGGCCGGCTCGCGGCGGTGGACGCCGCGCCCGGGGACGTCGCACTCACCCTCGCGGCCCACCGCACCGCGTTCGCCCACCGGGCCGTGCTCCTCGGCGAGGAATCGGCCGAACTCCGCGACGCGGCGGGCGCGTTGGCCGCCGGACTGCCGAGCGCCGACGCGGTCACCGGCGTCGCCCACCCGCACACCTCCACCGTGTTCGTCTTCCCCGGCCAGGGCTCCCAGTGGATCGGCATGGCCCGGCAACTCCGCGCCGAATCCCCGGTCTTCGCGGCACACCTGGACGCCTGCGCGGACGCGCTCGCGCCGCACGTCGACTGGTCGCCGCACGACGTCCTGCGGGACGTGCCCGGGGCGCCCGGGCTCGACCGCGTCGACGTGGTACAGCCCGCGCTGTTCGCCGTGATGGTCTCGCTGGCCCGGCTGTGGGAGGCGTTCGGCGTGCGCCCGGACGCGGTGATCGGCCACTCACAGGGGGAGATCGCCGCCGCGCACATCGCCGGTGCGCTCACCCTGGCCGACGCCGCGCGCCTGGTCGCCCGGCGCAGCCTGCTCCTGGCCGGCCTCGCGCCCGGCGGCGGCATGGCCTCCATACCGCTCCCGGCCGACGAGGTTCGCGCCGCGCCGACCGTACGGGCCGGCCGGATCGCGATCGCCGCGATCAACGGGCCCTCGTCCACCGTGGTCTCCGGTGACCGCGACGCGCTGGACACGCTGCTCGCCGACTACACCGAGGCCGGCGTGGACGTCCGGTCCATCCCGGTCGACTACGCCTCGCACTCGGCCCACGTGGAGCCGCTGCGCGCCGACCTTGCCCGCGAACTCGAGGCACTCGCACCGGTATCGAGCGACATCGCGTTCTACTCCACGGTCACCGGCGGCCCGCTGGACACCGCCGGGCTGGACGCCGACTACTGGTACCGCAACCTGCGCGGCACCGTGCGCTTCGAGGACGCGGTCCGCGCCGCACTCGCCGACGGCCGGCGCGTCTTCGTCGAGTCGAGCCCGCATCCCGTGCTCACCATGGGACTTCGGCAGATCCTCGACGAAGCCGGCTCCGCGGATGCCGCCGCCGCGCTGACGGTGGGCACACTGCGGCGCGACGACGGCGGGGCGCGCCGGTTGGTGACCTCGCTGGCCCAGGCCTACGTCCACGGCGTCCCCGTGGACTGGACCGCCGCACTGCCGGCCGACGCCCGACGGACCGAACTGCCCACGTACGCCTTCCTGCCGACACCGCACTGGATCGCGGAACCGGCGGCGACGCCCCGGGACGCGCCGGCGGCCGGGTCCACCCGAGCCGGAGACATCGGCGCCGTCAACTCCGCCACCGAAAACGGGAGTTCGCACCTCGGCGACGGTCCCGGCCACGCCGCCCCCGACCCCCTCGCCCTCGTCCGTGCCACCGCCGCCGTCGTGCTCGGCCACGCCGGCCCCGGTGCGGTCGACCCCGATCGCACCTTCAAGGACCTCGGCTTCGACTCGGTCGGCGCACTGGAGTTCCGCGACCGGCTGACCGCCGCGAGCGGGACCGCGCTGTCCGCGTCGCTGACGTTCGACCACCCGACCCCCCGGGCCGTCGCCGCCCATCTCGCGCACCGCACGGCTGGCACCGTGCCCGCGGATGGCGGCGGGCCCGGGACCGGCCCGGCGCCGGCCGCGCCCGAGGACGACCCGATCGTCATCGTCGCGGCCGGCGGCCGGTGGCCCGGCGGCGCGGACACCCCCGAGGCGCTGTGGGACCTGCTCGCGACCGGCACCGACACCATCGGCCCGTTCCCGACCAACCGGGGCTGGGACCTCGACGCGCTCCACGACCCCGACCCCGGGCCCGGCCGGCCCGGGACGACCTACGTACGCGCGGGCGGATTCCTGCACGCGGCCGACACCTTCGACGCGGGCTTCTTCGGGATCAGCCCGCGCGAGGCCGCCGCGATGGATCCGCAGCAGCGGCTGCTCCTGGAGACCGCGTGGGAGGTGGTCGAGCGGGCGGGCATCGCCCCGAGCACGCTGCGCGGCACCCGGGCGGGCGTCTTCGTCGGCGCCATGCCGCAGGAGTACGGGCCGCGCCTGCACGAGGCTTCCGAGGACCACGCCGGACATCTGCTCACCGGCGCGCTGACCAGCGTCGCGTCCGGCCGGCTCGCGTACACCCTCGGCTTGGAGGGGCCGGCGCTGACGATCGACACCGCGTGCTCGTCGTCCCTGGTCGCGCTGCATCTGGCGGCACGCTCGCTGCGCGCGGGCGAGTGCACACTCGCGCTGGCTGGCGGGGTCACCGTGATGTCCACGCCCGGCATGTTCACCGAGTTCGCCAGGCAGCGCGGACTCGCCCCCGACGGTCGCTGCAAGCCGTTCGCCGCCGCCGCCGACGGCACCGCGTGGGCCGAGGGCGCGGCCCTGGTCCTGCTGGAGCGCCACTCCGACGCGCGCCGCAACGGGCATCCCGTACTCGCCGTGCTCCGGGGCAGCGCGATCAACCAGGACGGCGCGTCCAACGGGCTGACCGCGCCCAACGGGCCGGCGCAGCAGCGGGTGATCCGCGCCGCGCTCCACGACGCCGGGCTGAGCCCGGCCGAGGTCGACGCGGTCGAGGCGCACGGGACCGGGACCACCCTGGGCGATCCGATCGAGGCCGAGGCGCTGCTGTCCACGTACGGCGCGGACCGGCCGGCCGATCGGCCGCTGCTCGTCGGCTCGGTCAAGTCCAATCTCGGACACACCCAGGCCGCCGCCGGTGTCACCGGCGTGATCGCGCTGATCGAGGCCATGCGGCACGGCGAACTGCCCCGCACACTGCACCTGGACGCACCGTCGCCGCACGTGGACTGGGCCCGCGGCGGGGTGCGCCTGCTCGCCGAGCCCACCCCCTGGCCGGACGCCGATCGGCCGCGCCGCGCCGCGGTGTCCTCGTTCGGGATCAGCGGCACCAACGCGCACGTGATCCTGGAACAGGCCCCGATCGAGGCGCGGCCGACCGCTGCGACCCAGGACGACGCCGGGCCGTGGACGTTGTCCGCCGCGAGCGCGGAGGCACTTCCCGCCCAGGCCGCCCGGCTGCGTACACACCTGGCCGAGCGTCCCGATCTCGCGCTCGGGGACCTGGCCCTGGCCCTGGCCGGCACCCGGGACACCCTCGCCCACCGCGCGGTGATCACCGGTGGCGGTCGGGACGACCTGCTGCGTGGACTCGACGCGCTCGTCGACGGTCTCGACGCGGCCAATCTGATCGAGGGTGCCGCCCGCCCGAGCGCGCCGCTCGCCGTGCTGTTCAGCGGCCAGGGCAGCCAGCGCGTCGGCATGGGTCGCGAACTGTACGCCGCCGAACCGGTATTCGGCCGCGCCCTGGACGAGGCGCTGGCGCACCTGGACGCCGCGCTCGACCGGCCGCTGCGCGACCTGCTGTTCGCCGAACCGGACAGCGCCGAGGCCGCGTTGCTCGGCGAAACCGCCTACACCCAGCCCGCGTTGTTCGCGATCGAGACCGCGCTGTACCGACTCGTCGAGGCGTACGGCGTGCGGGCCGACCACCTGATCGGCCACTCGATCGGCGAACTCACCGCGGCCCACATCGCCGGTGTGCTCGACCTCCCGGACGCCGCCGCGCTGGTCGTCGCCCGAGGTCGCCTGATGGGGCGAATACCCGCCACCGGTGCGATGATCGCGCTCCAGGGCACCGAGGACGAGATCGCCGCCCTGATCGCCGAACACCCGACCGAGGTCGGTATCGCGGCGGTGAACGGCCCCGATTCGGTGGTGATCTCCGGTACGGCCGACCTCGTCGAAGCGCTCGCCGACCGGTGGCGGGCCGCCGGTCGCAAGAGCAGGCGACTCCGGGTGAGCCACGCCTTCCACTCCCCGCACATGGACGCCGTGCTGGACGAGTTCCGCGCGGTGGCGGCGGGCGTGCGCTTCGGCACACCGCGCATCCCGATCGTGTCCAACGTGACCGGGGACCTCGCCGACGCCGCCGAACTCGCCGATCCCGACTACTGGGTCAGGCACATCCGCGAGGCGGTGCGCTTCCGCGACGGCATTCGCCGACTCGCCGACCTCGGCACGACCACCTTCCTCGAACTCGGCCCCGACGCCGTGCTGACCGCGCTCGCCCTGGCGAACCTGGACGACCCGTCGGCGGTCGTGGTCGCCGCGCTGCGCGCCGACCGCCCCGAACCGACGACCTTCACGCATGCGCTGGCCCGGCTGCACGTCACCGGTACGCCCGTCGACTGGACCACCACCCGCGGCCGGCGCGAGCCGGGCCGGGTCGACCTGCCCACCTACGCGTTCCGGCGTCGCCGGCACTGGCTGGACCCGTCCCGGGCGAGCGCCGACCCGACCTCGGCCGGTCTCGACCCGAGCGAACACCCGTTCCTGGGCGCGGATCTGACCCGCGCGGACGGCTCCGGCCGGGTCTGGACCGGCACCCTGTCCACCACCAACCGGCCCTGGCTCGCCGACCACGCGGTACAGGACACGGTCCTGCTGCCCGGCACCGCCTTCGTCGACCTCGCGCTGTACGCCGCCGAGCGCACCGGTGCGGGCGGCGTCGGCGAACTCGTGCTGGCCGAACCGCTCGTGCTGCCCGACGCGGCGCCGGTCCGGATCGAACTCGCCGTCGGCGCCGAACAACCGGACGGCACCCGGGCCCTGACCGTACACTCGCGCGCCGCCGGCACCGAGACCTGGACCCGACACGCCACCGGCCGACTGGACCCGGCCCGGGACACGACCCCCGCGCCGACCGACACCGCGTGGCCGCCGCCCGGAGCGAGCCCCATCGACGTCGTCGACGTCTACGACCGCCTGGCCGCCCTGGGCTACCACTACGGCCCGACCTTCCAGGGCCTGATCGCCGCCTGGCAGGCCGGCGACGACCTGCTCGCCGAGGTGGAACTGCCCGAACCGGTCGAGGAGATCGGCCACCGAGTCCACCCCGCGCTGCTCGACGCCGCGCTGCACGCCGTGGTGGCACTGCTGCCCGGCACCGACCCGGCCGCGCCCACCCGGCTGCCGTTCGCCTGGGCCGGGGCCGCCGCGCACACCGCCGGCGCCCGCGAACTGCGGGTCCGGATCAGCCCGATCGGCCCGGACACGATCGCCCTGGCCGCCACCGACGACCGGGGTACGCCCGTCGTGACGATCGACCGGCTGACCCTGCGCGCGATCCCGGCGGAGCGGCTCGCGACCCGACCGGGCGCTCCGGGCTCGGGCGCGGATTCGGCCGCGGACTCCTGGTACCGGGTGGATTGGATGCCGGTGCCGCCCGGCGAGTCGGTCGCGGCGGACGACGGTTGGGTGATCCTCGGCGAGACCGCCGACCCGTTCGGTCTCACCACCCTCGCCGAGGCCGACGACCGGCCCGTCGTGTTCCACCCCGACCTCGACGCGCTGCGTGCCGCGTTGGCCGCGGGTGCGGCCCGACCCGCCCGCGTCCTGGTCCCGTTCGCCCGACCCGTCCCGGAACTGGGCACGGTCGTGGCCGCCCACGCTGTCACGGAGCGGGCCGTGACGCTGCTGGGCACTTGGCTGGCCGACCCCGCACTCGGCGACATCACACCGGTCCTGCTCACCCGCGAGGCGATCGCCACCCACCCCGGCGAGGACGTGCGCGACCCGACCGCCGCCGGCCTGTGGGGCCTGGTCCGGGCCGCCGCGGGGGAACACCCGGGCCGGTTGCGGGTGCTCGACCTGGACATCCATCCCGACTCGCTCGCCGCGCTGCCCGCCGCGCTCGCCGGCCCGGAGACGCAACTCGCGCTGCGCGCCGGCGACATCCTCGCACCGCGCCTGGCCCGGGTGCGTCCGGACGACGCGCTGGAGCCACCGCGCGCCCAGGAGCCGTGGCGGCTCGACGTCACCGAACCCGGCACGATCGACAACGTCGCGATGCTGCCGGCCCCCGAGGCCGGCGCGCCGTTGGCGCCCGGGCAGGTCCGGATCGCACTGCGCGCGGCCGGACTGAACTTCCGCGACGTCCTGATCGCCCTCGGCGTCTACCCCGGCGCCGCCCGGATCGGCGCGGAGGGCGCCGGCCGGGTCCTCGAAGTCGCCCCGGACGTCACGGACCTCGCGGTCGGCGACCGGGTCATGGGCCTGCTGCCCGGTGTGCTCGGGTCCCAGGCCGTGGTCGACCACCGCCTGCTCACCCCGATCCCGGCCGGGTGGACGTACGCCCAGGCCGCCACCGTCCCCGTGGCATTCCTGACCGCCTACCACGGCCTGGTCGAACTGGCCGGACTGCGCGCCGGGGAATCCGTCCTGGTGCATGCCGCGACCGGCGGGGTCGGTACCGCCGCCGTACAACTCGCCCGCCACCTGGGCGCCGACGTACACGGCACCGCGAGCCCGGCCAAGTGGCCCACGCTGCGCGCCCAGGGCCTGCCCGACGAGCGCATCGCCTCCTCCCGCACCCTCGACTTCGAGGACCGATTCCGGGCCGGCACCGCCGGCCGGGGCGTCGACATCGTGCTCAACGCGCTCGCGCGCGAGTTCACCGACGCGTCGCTGCGACTGCTCGCCCCCGGCGGCCGGTTCGTCGAACTGGGCAAGACCGACCCGCGCGACCCGGCCGAGGTGCGCGCCGCCCACCCGGGGATCGACTACCGCGCCTTCGACCTGCTGACCCTGGATCCCGCACACATCGCCCACATGTTGCGGGTCCTGGCCCCGCTGTTCGCGTCCGGCACGCTCACCCCGCTGCCGGTCACCGCGTGGGACGCCCGACACGCGATCCCGGCGCTGCGCCGGCTGAGCCAGGCCCGACACACCGGCAAACTCGTCCTCACCATCGCGCCCACCCCCACCCCCTTCGACCCCGCCGGCACGGTCCTGATCACCGGCGGCACCGGCACCCTCGGCGCCCTCGCCGCCCGCCGCCTGGTCGCCGAACACGGCGCCCGACACCTGCTCCTGGTCGGCCGGCACGGCCCGAGCGCCCCCGGCGCCACCGAACTGCGCGCCGAGCTGGCCGCCGCCGGCGCCTCGGTCGAGATCGCCGCGTGTGATGTGGCCGACCCGACAGCGCTCGCCGAACTGCTGGACGGCATCGCGACCGCACACCCACTCACCGCGATCGTGCACACCGCGGGTGTGGTCGCCGACGGCGCGCTCACCGGCACCGACCCCGATCGCCTGCACGCCGTACTACGGCCCAAGGTCGACGCCGCCTGGCACCTGCACACGCTCACCGCCGACCTGGACCTGTCCGCCTTCGTGCTCTACTCGTCCGCCGTCGGTGTGCTCGGCAACCCGGGGCAGAGCGCCTACGCCGCGGCCAACACCTTCCTGGACGCCCTCGCCCACCACCGGCACAGTCTCGGCCTGGCCGCCACCTCGATCGGCTGGGGCCACTGGGCCGAAGCGGGCGGCCTGGCCGCACATTTGACCGACGTGGACCGGCGCCGGCTCGCGGGCAGCGGCCTGGCCCCGATGCGCACCGACACCGCCCTCGACCTGCTCGACCGGGCCCTGGACACCCCACTGCCCGCACCGATCGCGGCCCGGATCGACACCGGCACGCTGCGCCCGGACGCGGCCGTCGGCGTACTCGCCGGCCTGACCCGCGCGGCCGGCCAGGCCCGGGTGCCCGCCCAGCGCGGCGCCGCCCGGACCACCCGAAAGCCCGCCGCCGGCCTGCGGGACCGACTCGCGGGCCGCCCCGTCGACGAACAGCGCCGCGAACTGCTGCTGTTCGTACGCCAGACCGCCGCGGCCGTGCTCGGCCACGACGGACCCGCCGCGATCGCACCCGAACGCGGATTCATGGAAGCCGAGTTCGACTCGCTCGGCGCGATCGAGCTGCGCAACCGGATCAATGCCGGCACCGGCCTGGACCTGCCCTCCACGCTGGCCTTCGACCACCCCACCCCGATCGCGCTGGCCGAGCACCTGCGCGACCTGCTCGCCCCGGCCCCGGCCGCCCCGGACGGCGGCCGACTGCTCGACGAACTCGACCGCTGGCAAGTGTCGTTGGCCGACCTGTTGAACGCCGGAGCCGGTACCGACGAGGGTTTCCGCGCCGACGCGGTCGCCCGGTTGTACGAGTTGCTCGGCCGGCTCGGCGTCGCCGCCCCGGAGGACCCGACCTCGGCGGTGATCGCCCGTCTCGGCGCGGGCACGGACGACGACCTCTTCGACTTCATCGACAACGAACTCGGCATCTCCTGAGCCGGCGCAGCCCGCTCGCCCCGGCAGGAGCAGGCCCGAACGGGCCCGCGTGGAGCCACGCGGGCCGGCCGGGCACCCCGACGCGTACCACATCACGGCGAAGCCGCCGCACGGAAAAAGGCTGATACCCCATGGCGAACGAAGAGAAGCTGCGTGACTACCTGACCCGGGTGACCGCCGACCTGCACCAGGCCCGGCGCCGGTTGCGGGAGAACGAGGAAGCCCGGAACGAGCCGATCGCCGTGGTCGGCATCGGCTGCCGGCTGCCCGGGGGCGTGCACTCGGCTGCGGACCTGTGGCGGCTGGTGGCCGAGGGCCGGGACGCGATCGGCGGCTTCCCCACCGACCGGGGCTGGGACCTGGACGGCCTCTACGACGCGGACCCGGACGCGGTCGGCAAGACGTACACCCGACAGGGCGGATTCCTCCACGACGCCGCCGAGTTCGACGCGGCCTTCTTCGGCGTCTCCCCGCGCGAGGCGCTGGCCGCCGATCCGCAGCAGCGACTGCTCCTGGAGACCGCCTGGGAGGCGCTGGAGGACGCCGGGATCGACCCGGCGGCGGTCCGCGGCTCGGCCACCGGCGTCTTCGCCGGCGTGATCGCGCAGGAGTACACCCCGCGCCTGTACAAGTCCACCCCCGACCGGGTCGACGGCTACGTGCTGACCGGCAGCACCACCAGTGTCGCGTCGGGCCGGATCTCGTACACCTTCGGCTTCGAGGGCCCGGCGGTGACGGTGGACACCGCGTGCTCGTCCTCGCTGGTCGCGCTGCACCTGGCGGCCCAGTCGCTGCGCTCGGGCGAGTGCGACCTCGCCCTCGCGGGCGGGGCCACGGTGATGGCCTCGCCCGGGATGTTCGTCGAGTTCGCCCGCCAGCGCGGACTGTCCGCCGACGGACGCTGCAAGGCTTTCGCCGGTGCCGCCGACGGCACCGGCTGGGCCGAGGGCGTCGGCCTGCTCGTCCTGGAACGACTCTCGGACGCCCGCCGGGCCGGCCACCGGGTGCTCGCGGTCCTTCGGGGCAGCGCGGTCAACCAGGACGGCACCAGCAGCCAACTCACCGCCCCCAACGGCCCGTCCCAGCAGCGGGTGATTCGCCGGGCGCTCGCCAACGCGGGCCTGACCCCGGCCGACGTGGACGCGGTCGAGGCGCACGGCACCGGCACCCGGCTCGGCGACCCGATCGAGGCCCAGGCCCTGCTGGCCACCTACGGCCGCGAGCGCACGCCGGAACGGCCGCTGTGGCTGGGCTCGTTGAAGTCCAACATCGGGCACGCCCAGGCCGCCGCGGGGGTGGCCGGAGTGATCAAGATGATCGAGGCGCTGCGCCACGGCGTGCTGCCCGAGACACTGCACGTGGACGAGCCGACGCCGCATGTGGACTGGTCGTCGGGCGGGGTTCGGTTGTTGACGGAAGCCCGGCCGTGGCCGGAGGTGGATCGGCCTCGGCGGGCGGCGGTGTCGGCGTTCGGGGTGAGCGGGACGAACGCCCACGTGATCCTGGAACTGCCGGACGAGGACCGGGAGGTCGTCGAGCCGCCGCCGACCGTGTCGGCGCCGTCGATTCCGTGGGTGCTCTCCGCCAAGTCGGCGCCGGCGTTGCGTGCGCAGGCGGCTCGACTGACCGACGTGCCCGGCGCGGCCGAGGTCGGCTTCGCGCTCGTCTCCTCGCGCTCGGTGTTCGGCGAGCGTGCCGTCGTCCTGGGCGCGGACCGTACGCAACTGGAGTCCGGACTGGCCGCGTTGGCGCGCGGTGAGCAGATCCCGACCGTGGTGGCCGGCACGGCGGGCGCGCCCGGCCGTACCGTCTTCGTCTTCCCCGGCCAGGGCTCGCAGTGGACCGGGATGGCCGCCGAACTGTACGCCCAGGCACCGGTGTTCGCGGCGCGCTTCGACGAGTGCGCCAAGGCCGTCGAACCGCATCTGGACTGGTCGTTGGTCGATGTGTTGACCGGTGTCGAGGGTGCGCCGTCGTTGGATCGGGTGGACGTGGTTCAGCCGGTGTTGTGGGCGGTGTTGGTGTCGCTGGCCGAGGTCTGGCGGGCGTACGGGGTCGTCCCGGACGCGCTCGTCGGGCACTCGCAGGGTGAGATCGCGGCGGCGGTGGTGGCCGGCGGGTTGTCCCTGGAGGACGGCGCCACGGTCGTCGCGTTGCGCAGCCGGGCGATCCTGGCCCTGTCGGGGCGCGGAGGGATGGCGTCGGTGGCGCTGCCGGAGCCGACGGTCCGCGAGCGTATCTCGGCGTGGGGTGGGCGGATCTCGGTCGCGGCGGTGAACGGCCCGGGGCAGGTGGTGGTCTCGGGCGAACCCGATGCGTTGGCGGAGTTGGTGGCCGTGGTGACCGACGAGGGTGGTCGGGCGCGGTTGATTCCGGTGGACTACGCCTCGCATTCGGCGCAGGTGGAGGAGATCCGGGCGCGGATCGTCGCGGATCTGGCCGGGATCGCGCCGGTGTCCGGGACGATCCCGGTCTGGTCGACGGTGACCGGGGACTGGGTGGACACCGCCGGGATGGATGCCGCGTACTGGGCGACCAACCTGCGCGAGACGGTGCGCTTCGAGGAGGCGGTGCGCGGACTGGCCGAGTCCGGACACGGCGTGTTCGTCGAGGTGAGCCCGCATCCCGTGCTGACCGCCGCGATCCAGGACACCCTGGAGGCGGCCGGCACGGTCGACCCGGTCGTGGTCGGCACCCTGCGCCGGGAGCAGGGCGATCTGCTTCGGCTGCACACCTCGCTCGCGGAGGCGTTCGTGCGCGGGGTGCCGGTGTCCTGGGAGGCGGCGTTCGCGTTCGCCGAGGGCACCCTGCCGCGGGTCTCGCTGCCCACCTACGCCTTCCAGCGCGAGCGGTTCTGGCTGGACACCGGCGAGCACACCGAACCGACCCGGGACGCGGCGGACTCGGCCTTTTGGGAACTCGTCGCGGGTGGCGACCCGGCGGGGTTGTCCGCCGCCCTCGGGGACGTGGACGGGGATCTGGCCGAGCCGTTGGGCGCGGTACTCCCGGCCCTGTCGTCCTGGTGGGAGCGGCGGCGATCCGGCGCGGTGACGCAGTCCTGGCGACACCGGATCGTATGGCGCCCGGTTTCCGATCCGGGGCGGTCGCGGCCGGACGGGATCTGGCTCCTTGCGGTGCCGGACGACCCGGAGGTCGAGCCGTGGGCCGCGTGGTTCGGCGAGGCGCTCGCGGCGGCCGGTGCCCGGGTGGTGCCGCTGGCGGTGGCCCGAGAGGACGCGGATCGTGGGGCGCTGCGGGCGCGGCTGACGGACGCGGTCGCGGCGGCGGACGGACCCGTCGCCGGAATCGTGTCGCTGCTCGCCCTGGCCGAGGGCCCGGTGCCCGGCTTCGCCGCCGTGCCGTGGGGTGCGGCGGCGACCCTGGCGCTGGTCCAGGGGCTGGGGGACGCGGACGTGGTCGCCCCGGTGTGGGCCGTGACCGGCGGTGCGGTGTCCATCGGTGCCGAGGACGCGGTGCGGGTGCCCGAACAGGCCCAGATTTGGGGCTTCGGCGGGATCGCCGCAGCGGAACTGCCCGACCTGTGGGGCGGCTTGATCGACCTTCCGGCGCGGATCCCGACCGGGGCGGCGGCGGACCGACTGGTCGCCGTGCTCTCCGGGGCCACCGGCGAGACGGAGATCGCGCTGCGGGACGCGGCGATCTGGGCGCGCAGGCTGGTCCGGGCCTTGCCGGCCGCCGGCCCGGACCCGACGCCCTGGCAGCCCACGGGGACCGTGCTCGTCACCGGCGGCACCGGGGCGCTGGGCGGGCACGCGGCCCGCTGGGTGGCCGAACGTGGCGCGGAGCACGTGCTGTTGGTGAGCAGGTCCGGGGCAAACGCCCCGGGAGCGGCGGCGCTCGCGGCCGAGGTGGGCGCGTTCGGTGCCCGGGTCTCGTTCGCCGCGTGCGACGTCGGCGATCGCGCGGCGTTGGCCGACGTCCTCGCCGGCATCCCGGCCGACCTGCCGCTCACCGCCGTCGTGCACACCGCGGCCGTGCTCGACGATGCGGTGATCGCCGACCTGACCCTCGACCAACTCGACCGGGTGCTGCGGGTCAAGGTGGACGGCGCCCGACACCTGGACGAACTCACCCGCGATCTCGACCTGTCGGCGTTCGTGCTGTTCTCCTCGCTCGCGGGCATCTGCGGGGTCCCCGGACAGGGCAACTACGCGCCGGGCAACGCCTACCTGGACGCGCTGGCGGCCCGCCGCCGGAGCGCCGGACTGCCCGCGACGGCGATCTCCTGGGGCCACTGGGCCGGTGGCGGCATCGCCGCACCCGAGGTGGAGGAACGGCTCGGGCGCCAGGGCCTGCGGATGCTCGATCCCGAACTCGCCGTGCGGGTGCTGGGCCAGGTCCTCGACGCCGGCGACAGCCACCTGACGGTCTGCGACATCGACTGGGACGTGCTGTTCCGCGATCGTCGCGCGCCGCTGGTCGGCGAACTGCTCGACGCGGCCGCCGGCGGCGCCGGGACCCGCCCGCCGGCCACGCTCGACGCCCCGTCCGCCGAAGGCTTCGCCGCCCGACTCGCCGCGCTCGGTACGGCCGACCGCTCGCGCTTCCTCGTGGAGGCGGTGCGTGCCCAGGCGGCCGTTGTCCAGGGGCACGCGAGCGCTGCCGCCGTGGATGCCGCCAAGCCCTTCCGGGATCAGGGATTCGACTCGCTGACCTCGGTGGAATTGCGCAATCGGCTCTCCGCCGAGACCGGTCTGAAGTTGCCCGCGACGCTGGTCTTCGACTACCCGACCCCGAACGCGCTCGCCGAATTCCTGCGCGGCGAACTGCTGGGCGAGGTCGAGGCGGCGGACGTGGTCCAGGCGGTTTCCGAGGCGGACACCACCGACGATCCCGTGGTGATCGTCGGGATGGCCTGCCGGTTGCCCGGCGGGGTGGCCTCGCCCGCCGACCTGTGGCGCCTGGTGGCGGCCGGGACGGACGCGGTGGGCGGCCTGCCCACCGACCGGGGCTGGGACCTCGAGGGGCTGTACGACCCCGATCCGGATCGGGTCGGCACGTCGTACACCCGCAACGGCGCCTTCCTGGCGGAGGCGACCGAGTTCGACGGCGCCTTCTTCGGCATCTCGCCGCGCGAGGCGCTGGCGATGGACCCGCAGCAGCGGCTGCTCCTGGAGACCTCGTGGGAGGCGCTGGAGCGGGCCGGGATCGACCCGGACACGCTGCGTGGCAGCCGGACCGGGGTGTTCGCGGGCCTGGCCGGCCAGGACTACCTGCGCGACCTGACCGGCACGCCGGAGGGTCTGGAGGGCTACCTCGGCACCGGCAACGCGGGCAGCGTCGCCTCGGGCCGCATCTCGTACACCCTCGGCTTCGAGGGGCCGGCGGTCACGGTGGACACCGCGTGCTCGTCGTCGCTGGTCGCGCTGCACCTCGCGGCCCAGTCGCTGCGCTCGGGCGAGAGCGATCTCGCGCTGGCCGGCGGGGTCGCGGTGATGGCCTCGCCGAACATGCTCGTCGAATTCTCCCGGCAGCGCGCCCTGTCCGTCGACGGCAGGTGCAAGGCGTTCGCCGGCGCGGCCGACGGCACGGGCTGGGCCGAGGGCGTCGGACTCGTGGTGTTGCAGCGCCTGTCGGACGCACGGCGCGCGGGCCGTCGGGTGCTCGCCGTGCTGCGTGGTTCGGCGGTGAACCAGGACGGTGCGTCGAACGGGTTGACGGCGCCGAACGGCCCGTCGCAGCAGCGGGTGATCCGGGCGGCACTGGCCGATGCCGGGTTGTCCGCCGGTGACGTGGACGTGGTGGAGGCGCACGGGACCGGGACGACGCTGGGTGATCCGATCGAGGCCCAGGCGTTGTTGGCCACCTACGGCCGGGGCCGGGACGAGGATCGGCCGTTGTGGCTGGGGTCGTTGAAGTCCAACATCGGGCACGCCCAGGCCGCCGCCGGGGTGGCCGGGGTGATCAAGACGGTGGAGGCCCTGCGGCACGGCGTGTTGCCCAAGACGCTGCACGTGGACGAGCCGACGCCGCACGTGGACTGGTCCTCGGGCGGGGTGCGACTGCTGACCGAGGCCCGCGCCTGGCCCGAGACGGATCGGCCTCGGCGGGCGGCGGTGTCCGCCTTCGGGGTGAGTGGGACCAACGCGCACGTGATCCTCGAATCGGCCCCGTCCGAGGACGAGCGGGCCGACGAACGGCCGCCCGTCGACGACGTGTTCCCGTGGGTGTTGTCGGCCCGGACACCGGACGCGTTGCGGGCGCAGGCCGCCCGAGTGCGGGGCGTGCTCGACGAGAACCCCGTGGACGTGGCGTTCTCGCTGGTCGCCTCGCGGGCGTCGTTCGCGGAGCGCGCGGTCCTGGTCGGCTCGGCGGATCGAGCGGCGAGGCTCGAGGCACTGGCGCGCGGAGACCGCCCGTCGGGCGTGGTGACCGGGACGGCCGGGCCGGTCGGCAAGACCGTGTTCGTGTTCCCGGGACAGGGCTCGCAGTGGACCGGAATGGCCGCCGAACTCCTGGACGACTCACCCGTGTTCGCGGCCCGCTTCGCCGAGTGCGCGAGCGCGCTCGCGGACTTCGTCGACTGGTCGCCGGTGGAGGTGTTGACCGGGGCCGAGGGTGCGCCGTCGTTGGATCGGGTGGACGTGGTCCAGCCGGTGCTCTGGGCGGTGTTGGTATCGCTGGCCGAGGTCTGGCGGGCGTACGGGGTCGTCCCGGACGCACTCGTCGGGCACTCGCAGGGTGAGATCGCGGCGGCCGTGGTGGCCGGCGGATTGTCGCTGCGCGACGGTGCGCGGGTGGTGGCACTGCGGAGTCGGGCGATCGTGGCGCTGTCCGGTCGCGGCGGGATGGCCTCGGTGGCCGAGCCGCTGGAGGCGGTGCGCGAGCGGATCGCGGCCTGGGACGGGCGGATCTCGGTCGCGGCGGTGAACGGCCCGGGGCAGGTGGTGGTCTCCGGTGAACCCGCCGCGTTGGCCGAACTGGTGGCCGCGGTGACCGACGAGGGTGGTCGGGCGCGGTTGATCCCGGTGGACTACGCCTCGCATTCGGCGCAGGTGGAGGAGATTCGCGCCCGGATCGTCGACGATTTGGCGGGGCTGGTGCCGGTTACCGGGACGATCCCGGTCTGGTCGACGGTCACCGGGGAGTGGCTGGACACCGCGCGGATGGACGGCGCGTACTGGGCGACCAACCTGCGCGAGACCGTGCGCTTCGAGGAGGCGGTGCGCGGTCTTGCCGCCGCCGGGCACGGGGTGTTCGTCGAGGCGAGTCCGCATCCCGTGCTGACCGCCGCGATCGAGGCCACCCTCGATGAGGTGGGTGTGGAACAGCCGGTCGTGGTCGGTACGTTGCGGCGCGACCAGGGTGGCGCGGAGCGCCTGTACACCTCGCTCGCCGAGGCCTTCGTGCGCGGGGTCGCGGTGGACTGGACGGCCGGCTTCGCCGGCGTCGGGGCACGGGTGGTCGAGTTGCCCACGTACCCGTTCGAGCGCAGGCGGTACTGGATTCGGGACGCCGAGCGGGGCGCCCCCGCGGGCGGTTCGGTGTCGACCGCCGCGGCGTCGATCGACGCCGCGTTCTGGGACCTGGTGGAGCGCGGCGACCGGGCCGAACTGGCGGCGGCTCTCGGGGCGGACGCCTCGGCCGAGTCGTTGGGCGAGGTGTTGCCCGCGTTGTCGTCGTGGTGGGACCGGCGGCGCTCGCACGCCACGATCGACGCGTGGCGGCACCGGATCGTCTGGCGTCCGGTCGGCGGCTCCGGGCCCGGCAGGCTCGCCGGCACCTGGCTGCTCCCGTTCCCGGAAACGGACGCCGCGACGGCGTGGGCGGACTTCCTGACGGCGGTCCTGACGGCCGCCGGGGCCCGGGTGGAGCCGATCCCGGTGGTGCGTGGGGCGGGCGAACGGGCGGCGTTGCGGGACCTGGTGACGGGACCGCGCGGGCCGATCGCAGGCGTGCTCTCGTTGCTGGCGCTCGCCGACGGCACGGCGCCCGGGTTCGACGCGGTGCCGTGGGGTTCGGCGGCCGGCGTGGCACTGGTCCAGGCGCTGGACGACGCCGGAGTGTCGGCCCCGCTGTGGGTGGCGACCGCCGGCGCGGTGTCCGTCGATGCGGGCGATCCGGTACGGGTGCCCGAGCAGGCGCAGACGTGGGGCTTCGGCGGAGTCGTCGCGGCGGAGAGTCCCGGGTCGTGGGGCGGCCTGATCGACCTGCCGGGCGAGTACCCGACCGGGGACGCCACGGCACCGGTGTGGACCCGACTGACGGCCGTGCTGGCCGGGGCGGCGGACGAGAAGGAGGTCGCGGTACGGGCGAGCGGGCTTCGGGGCCGCCGACTCGTGCGTGCGCCGCTCGGCGCGGCACGGCCGGCCGCGACCTGGCGGCCGTCCGGGACGGTGTTGATCACCGGGGGCACCGGCGCGCTCGGTGGACACGTGGCCCGCTGGGTGGCCGGACGCGGTGCCGAACACGTGTTGTTGGTCAGTCGAAGTGGCGCGGACGCGCCCGGAGCGGAGCGGCTCGCGGAGGAGATCACCGCGCTCGGTGCCACGGTCTCGTTCGCCGCGTGCGACGTGGCCGATCGCGCCGCCCTGTCGGCCGTACTGGACGAGGTCCCGCAATCGTTCCCGCTGACCGCGGTGCTGCACGCGGCGGCGATCCTGGACGACGCGGTGATCGGGGACCTGACTCCGGAGCAGCAGCAGGCGGTGTTGCGGGTCAAGGTGGACGGCGCCCGGCACCTGGACGAACTCACCCGCGATCTCGACCTGTCGGCGTTTGTGCTGTTCTCCTCGGTGGCCGGCATCTGCGGGGTGGCCGGGCAGGGCAACTACGCGCCGGGCAACGCCTACCTGGACGCGCTGGCGGCCCGCCGCCGGCAGGCCGGGCGGGTCGCCACCTCGGTGTCCTGGGGACACTGGGCCGGCGGCGGGATCGCCGCGCCGAAGATCGAGGAACGACTCGGCCGGCAGGGCTTGACCATGCTCGATCCGGCCCGCGCGGTGGAAGCCCTCGGACAGGTCCTCGACGCGGACGAGAGTCACCTGACGGTCTGCGACATCGACTGGGACGTGCTGTTCCGGGACCGCCGGCACCCGCTGGTCGCCGAACTGCTTCGGACGCCGGCGGCAGGGCCTGCCGCGGCGCCCGGCGGCACCGCCACCGAGACGCCCGCGAGCAGGCTGACCGCGCTGCTCGCGGAACTTCCCGAGGAGCAGCGCCGACCGCATCTGGTCGACCTGGTCCGGACCCAGGCGGCGATTGTGCACGGGCACGCCTCGGCCGCCTCGGTCGAGGCCGGAAAGCCGTTCCGGGACCAGGGATTCGACTCGCTGACGGCGGTCGAGCTGCGCAACCGGCTGTCCGCCGAGACCGGTCTGAAGTTGCCCGCGACTCTGGTCTTCGACCACCCGACCCCGAACGTGCTCGCCGAGTTCCTGCGCGGCGAACTCGTCCCGCGGACCGTCGCGGACGCCGAGACGGTACGGGCCGAGATCGACCGCCTGGAGGCGCTGCTCGCTCACGCGGCCGGCGATCCGGCCGCCGATCCCGCCGAACACGCGGCCACTGCCGCGCGGTTGACCACGATCGCCGCCCGATGGGTTGCCGCCTCGGCACCCGCCGCGGGGTCCGACGGTCCCGAGGTCGGCGCGATCGACGAGGAGATCGACGCGGCCTCCGACGCCGAACTCATCGAATTCATCGGCAAGCAGTTCGGCATCTCCTGATCCGTCGGCATTCCCCGACCCGCCGGTGGCTCCCGACCGGCCGGTCCACGCGAAAGGCACAACCACCATGAGCGACCAGCAGATCCGCCACCTGCTCAAGCGGCTGACCGTCGAACTGCACGACACACAGGCCCGGTTGGAGGAGGCGCGCAACCCGACGCCGGAGCCGATCGCGATCGTCTCGGCGGCCTGCCGGCTGCCCGGCGGCGCGGAATCCCCCGAGGAGCTGTGGCGCATCCTGGCCGAAGGCATCGACGTGGTCGGCGACTTCCCCGCCGATCGCGGTTGGGACGTCGAGGAGCTGTATGACCCCGATCCCGATCGACCGGGGAAGTCGTACACCCGTCAGGGCGCGTTCCTGCCCGACATCGCCGGCTTCGACGCCGAGTTCTTCGGCATCTCGCCGCGCGAGGCGCTGGCCACCGATCCGCAACACCGGCTCCTCCTGGAGACCGCGTGGGAGCTGTTCGAGCGGGCCGGCATCGACCCCACCACCCTCGCCGGCAGCCGCACCGGGGTCTTCGCCGGACTCAACGGCCAGGACTACGCGGCCCGGCTCAGCCGGGTGCCCGACGAGGTCGGCGGCTACATCGGCAACGGCAACGCGGCCAGTGTCGCGTCCGGGCGGATCGCCTACTCGTTCGGTTTCGAGGGCCCGGCCGTCACGGTCGACACCGCGTGCTCGTCCTCGCTGGTCGCGCTGCACCTCGCGGCCCACTCGCTGCGCAGCGGCGAATGCGACCTCGCGCTGGCCGGCGGTGTGACGCTGATGGCGTCGCCGCTGGGCTTCGTCGAGTTCTCCCGACAGCGCGGACTGGCCGCGGACGGGCGCTGCAAGGCGTTCGCCGGCGCCGCCGACGGCACCGGCTGGTCCGAGGGCACCGGGCTGGTCCTGGTCGAACGGCTCGCCGACGCCCGCCGCCTGGGCCACCGCGTCCTCGCGGTGCTGCGCGGCAGCGCGGTCAACCAGGACGGCGCCTCCAACGGCCTGACCGCCCCCAACGGGCCCGCGCAGCAGCGGGTGATCCGCCAGGCGCTGCGCGACGCCCGGCTGACCGCCGCCGACATCGACGCGGTCGAGGCGCACGGCACCGGAACCACCCTGGGCGACCCCATCGAGGCCCAGGCGTTGATCGCGACCTACGGTCGGGACCGACCCGAGGACCGGCCGCTGTGGATCGGCTCGGCCAAGTCCAACATCGGACACACCCAGGCCGCCGCCGGGATCGTCGGCGTGATCAAGATGATCGAGGCGATGCGGCACGGCGTACTGCCCAGGACGCTGCACATCGACGAACCGACCCCGCACGTGGACTGGTCGGCGGGCGCGGTCCGGCTGCTCACCGAGGCCCGGGCCTGGCCGGAGACCGACCGGCCCCGACGGGTGGGAATCTCGGCGTTCGGCGCGAGCGGTACCAACGCGCACCTGATCCTCGAACAACCCGAGGCCACCGATCGGGGCCTGCCGGCCGAACCGGGGGAGCCGAGTGCGCGGCGATCGTCCTTCGCGACCCCCTGGCTGCTCAACGCCAGGACGCCGGCGGCGCTGCGCGCCCAGGCGGCCCGACTGGCGGCGCACGTGCGCGGTGCCGCGCTCAAGGGCGCCGACGTGCTCGACGTCGGCTATTCGTTGGCTACCACCCGGGCCCGGTTCGACGAGCGCGCGATCGTGGTCGCCGACGACCCGGCGGGCTTTCTGGCCGGGCTCGACGCGCTCGCGGCCGACACGCCCGCCACCGGCCTCGTGCGCGGCGGCGCGGGCGGATCGGGGCCGCTGGCCTACCTGTTCACCGGACAGGGCAGCCAGCGCGTCGGCATGGGCCGCGAACTGCACGCCGCCCAACCGGTATTCGCCGCCGCCTTCGACGAGGTCGCCGCCGCACTGGACGCCGAGCTGACCGGGCACGTCCCGTACCCGCTGCGCGACGTGGTGTTCGGCCTGGTCGAGGACGCGGCCGAACAGCTCGACCGGACCGTGTACGCGCAACCGGCGCTGTTCGCGATCGAGGTGGCGCTGTACCGGCTGTACGCGTCCTGGGGCCTGCGGCCGGACTTCGTCACCGGACACTCGCTCGGCGAACTGACCGCCGCGCACGTCGCGGACGTACTCACGCTGCCCGACGCCGCGACCCTGGTCGCCGCCCGGGCCCGGTTGATGCAGGCGATGCCCACCACCGGCGCGATGGTCGCCGTCCAGGCCGCGGAGGAGGAGGTCGCCGCCGCGCTGACCGGCCGGGAGGCCGAGGTGGCGGTGGCGGCGATCAACGGGCCACGCTCGATCGTGCTGTCCGGGGCCGCCGACGCGACGCTCGCGGTCGCCGCCGAGTTCGCCGCACAGGGCCGCAAGACCAAACGACTGCGGGTCAGCCACGCGTTCCACTCGCCGCTGATGGACGGGATGCTCGACGAGTTCGGCCGGATAGCGGCCGGCCTGACCCACCACGTGCCGCGCATCCCGGTGGTCTCCAACCTCACCGGTCGACCCGCCGACGCCGGGCAACCGCTCGACGCCGGGCACTGGGTGGCACACGTGCGACACGCGGTGCGGTTCCGGGACGTGATCGCCCACCTCGCCGACGCGGGCGTGACCACCTATCTGGAACTGGGACCCGACGGGGTGCTGACCGCGATGGCCCAGGACAGCCTGGCGGACGCGGACGCACCGGCGCTCGCCGCCGAGGCGGGCGGCGCACCGGCGTTCGCCGCCGCGCTGCGCCGGGACCGGCCGGAGAACGAGACCGCGCTGCTCGCCTTCGGCACCGCCCACGTGCACGGCGCGGCGGTGGACTGGCCCGCGTGGTACGCCGGTTCCGGCGCACGGCGGGTCGACCTGCCGACGTATGCCTTCCAGCACCGGCGGTTCTGGATCGACCAGCCCGCCGTGGGCGCCGACGACGCGTCCGGGCTCGGGCTCGGCGCGGCCGACCACCCGCTTCTCGCCGCCTCGTTGCGGTTGGCGGGCGGTGCGGCAGACGGCGGCGCGGAGACGGTGGTACTGACCGGACGGTTGTCCCTGCGCAGCCATCCGTGGCTGGCCGGGCACGTGGTGTTCGGGTCGGTCCTGGTGCCCGGAACCGCCTTCGTGGAGGCGGCGATCCGGGCCGGCGACGAAGTCGGCCTGGACACGGTCGAGGAGTTGGTCATCGAGGCGCCGCTGATCCTGCGCGAGCGCGACGCGGTACAGCTTCAGGTGGTCGTCGGGGCCCACGAGTCCGCCGCCCGTCGGCCGATCGCCGTGTACGCGCGACCGGCCGACGCCGATGCGGACGCGCCCTGGACCCGGCACGCGGTGGGCTTCCTGAGCGGGGCGGAGGGCACGCCGCAGGCCGTCGAAGCGCCGGCCCGATCCGGCGACGCGGGGCCGTGGCCACCCGCCGGCGCGAGCCCGATCGACGTCTCGCGGGCGTATGCGGCCCTGGCCGAGGCGGGCATCGACTACGGCCCGGCCTTCCGCGGTCTGCGCGCCGCCTGGCGGCTCGGCGGCGAGATCCTGGCCGAGGCCGCGCTGCCGACCGACGAACACCGGGACGGGGCCCGGTTCGGCATCCACCCGGCCCTGCTCGACGCCGCGCTGCACATCGCCTCGGTGCGGAGCCTGGACGACCCGGACGCGGCCGAGGGACGCCGACTGCCGTTCGCCTGGAACGGGGTACGGCTGCACGCGTCCGGCGCGACCGAGCTGCGGATCCGGATCGGCTCGACCGGCCCGGGCGAGCTGACCCTCACGGCCGCCGACGGGAACGGCACGCCGGTGCTGTCGATCGAGTCCCTGGCCACCCGGGCGGTGACGGCGGATCAGCTGGAAGGGGCCCGAACGCCGGAGCGGGACGCGCTGTTCGAGGTGGAGTGGGTCGAGGGGACGGCGCCATCCGGGGAGCCGGGCCGGGACGGCCGGGAGTTCGGTGCCGGAGCGGTGGTCGTGGCGGTGCGACCCACGGAGCAGGACGCGTCGGCTTCGGCACACCGGGAGACCGCACGGGTGCTGGAGGTCCTGCGGTCGGAGGCCGAACGGATCGTGGTGCTCACGCGCGGCGCGTTCGCGGTGACGAACGGGGAGAACCCCGATCCGGCCGCCGCCGCGGTGGCCGGACTGGTGCGATCGGCGCAGGCCGAACAGCCGGGCCGGATCGTACTGATCGACTACGACGGGGAGCCGGCCTCGGAGGGCGTGCTCGGCGCGGCCCACGCGGGCTCGCTCGACGCCGACGAACCACAACTGGCGGTGCGCGGCGGGGCCTTGTACGTGCCGAGGCTGCGGCGGATCCAATCGGCGGCGGCGGTCGGTTCGGGCTCGGTCGAGGACACGCGCGGCTGGGATCCGGACGGAACCGTCCTGGTGACCGGCGGTGTGGGTGTGCTCGGTGCCCTGGTCGCCCGGCACCTGGTGACCGAACACGGCCTGCGGCGCCTGCTGTTGACCGGTCGACGCGGCCTCGACACTCCCGGCGCGGGCGAACTGCTGGCCGAACTCACCGAGCTCGGCGCGGAGGTCACCGTCGCGGCGGCCGACGCGGCCGACCGGGAGCACCTGGCCGCACTGATCGCGAGCGTGCCGGCGGCCTATCCGCTGACCGCCGTGGTGCACGCGGCGGGGGTGATCGACGACGGCGTGATCGACGCGCTCACGCCCGAGCGGCTGGCGGCGGTACTGCGGCCCAAGGTCGACGCCGGATGGCACCTGCACGAGTTGACCCGGCATCAGGACCTGGCGGGCTTCGTGCTGTTCTCGTCGGTGGCGGGTGTGCTCGGCGGGCCCGGGCAGGGCAACTACGCAGCGGCCAACGGCTTCCTGGACGCCCTCGCGCTGCACCGGCGGGCGCTCGGGCTGCCGGCGGTGTCGTTGGCGTGGGGGATGTGGGCCGAGGCCGGCGGGATGACCGCCGGATTGGCGGAGGCGGACCGGCGGCGTGCGGCCCGGGCCGGCATCCGGCCGCTGGCCACGGCGGACGGACTGCGCCTGTTCGATTCCGTGGTGCGGCCCGGAGGCGGCGCCGGCGGGCCGGACTCGGCGGTGCCGATCCCGGCGCCGCTGGATCTGGCCGGCCTGCGGGCCCGGCCCGACGCGGTACCGGCGCTGCTGCGCGGGCTGGTCCGACCGAGCCGAAGGATCGCCACGGCGGCGGCACGGTCGGCGGGCGGCGCCGCGTTGACCGCCCGGCTGGCCGGCCTGAGTCCGGCCGACCGGGAGCGGGAACTGCTCGACCTGGTCCGCGCCGAGGTCGCGGGCGTACTCGGCGCGGATCCCGAAACGCTTGGTGCGCGGCGGGCGTTCGGCGAGGTGGGCATGGACTCGCTCACGGCGGTCGAGCTGCGCAACCGGCTGGGCGCGACCACTGGTCTGCGGCTGCCCGCGACGCTGGTCTTCGACCACCCGACCCCGGCCGCCCTCGCCGAGTTCCTGCGCGGCGAGCTGCTGGGGGAGGCGGCGGGAGTGCCCGAGCCGGCCCCGGCCGTGGCAACACCCGCACCCGGTGCGGACGATCCGATCGTGATCGTCGGCACGGCCTGCCGGTTGCCGGGTGGCGTCTCGTCCGCCGGCGACCTGTGGCGGTTGGTGGCGTCCGGTACCGACGCGGTGGGGGCGTTCCCCGAGGATCGAGGGTGGGACGTCGAGGAGCTGTTCGACCCGGACCCGGAGGCGGCCGGGAAGTCGTACACCCGAAACGGTGGATTCCTCTACGACGCCGCCGAGTTCGACGCCGGCTTCTTCGAGATCTCGCCCCGCGAGGCGCTGGCCACCGACCCGCAGCAGCGGCTGCTCCTGGAGACCACGTGGGAGGTGATCGAGCGGGCCGGCATCGACCCGACCACGCTCCGCGGCAGCCGCACGGGTGTGTTCGCCGGAGTGATGTACCACGACTACGCGCCGCACCCGGGCAACGTACCGGCTGCCCTGGAGGGATACGTCGGCAACGGCAACGCGGGCAGTGTCGCGTCGGGCCGGATCTCGTACTCGTTCGGCTTCGAGGGCCCGGCGGTCACGATCGACACCGCGTGCTCGTCGTCCCTGGTCACCCTGCACCTGGCGGCACAGTCGTTGCGCCTGGGCGAGAGCGACCTGGCGGTCGCGGGCGGGGTTGCGGTGATGGCCTCCCCCGGCGCGTTCACCGAGTTCTCCCGTCAGCGCGGACTGTCCGTGGACGGCCGCTGCAAGGCGTTCGCGGGCGCCGCGGACGGCGTCGGCTGGGCCGAGGGGGTCGGATTGGTGCTCCTCGAACGGCTGTCGGACGCGCGGCGCAACGGGCACCGGGTACTGGCGGTCGTCCGGGGTTCGGCGGTGAACCAGGACGGTGCGTCGAACGGGTTGACGGCGCCCAATGGCCCGGCGCAGCAGCGGGTGATCCGGGCGGCGTTGGCGAACGCGGGCGTGCCGGCGGCCGAGGTGGACGTGGTGGAGGCGCACGGGACCGGAACGACGTTGGGTGATCCGATCGAGGCGCAGGCGTTGTTGGCGACGTACGGGCGGGATCGGCCGGCGGATCGGCCTTTGTGGTTGGGGTCGTTGAAGTCGAACATCGGCCACGCGCAGGCGGCCGCCGGGGTGGCCGGGGTGATCAAGATGGTGGAGGCGCTGGGCCACGGGGTATTGCCGCGCACGTTGCACGTGGACGAGCCGACACCGCACGTGGACTGGTCGTCGGGCGGGGTACGGCTGCTGACCGAGGCCCGTCCGTGGCCGGAGACCGGGCGCCCGCGCCGGGCCGGCGTCTCGTCCTTCGGGGTCAGCGGGACCAATGCGCACGTGATCCTGGAGCAGGCTCCGCCGGACGCCGAACCCGAGGCCGCCGACCCGCACCGCGATCCCGAAGTGGTCCTCCCGTGGCTGCTCTCGGCCAAGCGGGCACCGGCCCTGCGCGGCCAGGCCGCCCGGCTGATCGACGCCCTGGCCGAGGGCGACCTCGATCCGGTGGACGTCGGCGCGGCCCTGATCGCCTCACGCGCGGCCCTGGAGGAGCGCGCCGTGCTGATCGGCGCGTCGGAGGCGCTGCCCGACGAACTGGGCGCGTTGGCGCGGGGCGACTCCGCCGCCGGTGTGGTGACCGGGGCCGCGACGGGCACCCTCGGTCGGACCGTGTTCGTGTTTCCGGGTCAGGGTTCGCAGTGGACCGGTATGGCTGCGGAACTGCACGGTCAGTCCGCGGTGTTCGCGTCGCGGTTCGGTGAGTGCACGAAGGCGTTGGAGCCATTCGTGGACTGGTCGGCGGTGGATGTGTTGACCGGGGTGGAGGGTGCGCCCTCGCTGGATCGGGTGGACGTCGTTCAGCCGGTGCTGTGGGCGGTGTTGGTGTCGTTGGCGGAGGTGTGGCGGTCGTTCGGTGTGACGCCGGATGCGGTGGTGGGGCATTCGCAGGGTGAGATCGCGGCGGCGGTGGTGGCCGGCGGGTTGTCGCTGGACGACGGTGCGCGAGTGGTGGCGCTGCGCAGTCGGGCGATCGTGCCGCTGTCGGGGCGTGGCGGGATGGCGTCGGTGGCGGAGCCGGTGGAGGTGCTTCGGGAACGGATCGCGGCGTGGGACGGGCGGATCTCGGTTGCGGCGGTGAATGGCCCGGGTCAGGTGGTGGTGTCGGGTGAACCCGCCGCGTTGGCGGAGTTGGTGGCCGTGGTGACCGACGAGGGTGGTCGGGCGCGGTTGATTCCGGTCGATTACGCGTCGCATTCGGCGCAGGTGGAGGAGATCCGGGCGCGGATCGTCGCGGATCTGGACGGGATCGCGCCGGTTTCGGGGTCGGTGCCGCTGTGGTCGACGGTGACCGGGGATTGGCTGGACACCGCGGGGATGGATGCCGCCTATTGGGCGACCAACCTGCGTGAGACCGTGCGCTTCGAGGAGGCGGTGCGCGGACTGGCCCAGTCCGGACACGGCGTGTTCATCGAGACGAGTCCGCACCCCGTGTTGGTGGCGGCGATCCAGGAAACCCTGGAGACCACGACGTCGGGCCGCTCCCTGGTGGTCGGTACGTTGCGCCGCGACCAGGGCGGCGCGCAGCGCCTGTACACCTCGCTGGCCGAGGCGTGGGTGCGCGGGGTGGATGTCGACTGGAGCGTGGCCTATGCGGGTTTCCACGCCCGCCCGGTCGAGTTGCCGACCTACGCCTTCCAGCACGAACGCTTCTGGCTGGACGGGAGTCGGACGGGGGTGGGCGGAGCCACGAGCGCGATCGGGCTGCCGGGCGCGGCCGAATCGGGTGTCGTTTCGGAAGCCGGTCCGGTACTCCCCGGGCGCCTCGTCGGTCTGGCCGCGACCGAACGCAGCGCCGTGGTACTGGAGTTCGTGCGCGCCGAGACGGCGGTCGTCCTCGCGCACGGGAACGCGGCCTCGGTCGAGCCCGAACGTGCCTTCCGGGAACTGGGGTTCGATTCGTTGACCGCCGTGGAACTGCGCAACCGGCTGAAGACCGGTTCGGGCCTGGAGCTTCCGGCCACGTTGATCTTCGACTATCCGACCCCGGCCGACGTCTCCGAATTCCTCGGCGAGCGGCTTGCCGCCGCCGGCCCCGGCCTGCCCCTGCCCGACGCGCTGGCCGAACTCGACCGGTTGGACGCCACGTTGACCGCCGATCTCGGCGACTCTGCCCAGCGGTTGGCGATCATCGAGCGGCTGCGCGTGCTGGCCGCCAAGTGGGACGACCCGGCACCCGGCTCGGTGTCCGCCTCGGTGTCCGCCGACCCGGACGAGATCGATCTGGACAGTGCCACCGACGAGGAACTGTTCGGTCTGCTCGACGGCAACGTCGAATCCTTCTGATCCCCGGACCGACCGACCACCCCAGGCCCCATCACTCAGGAAAGGCAGCTCCATGTCCGACGAAGACAAGCTCCGGGGATATCTCAAACGTGCGCTGGCCGACGTCCGGGAGGCCCGCAAGCGGGTCCGCGAGGTGGAGGCGAGTCGGCGCGAGCCGATCGCGATCGTCGGGATGGCCTGCCGGCTTCCGGGCGGGGTGACCTCGCCCGAGGACCTGTGGCGGCTGGTCGAATCCGGCACCGACACGGTCGGCGAGGCGCCCACCGATCGCGGCTGGGACCTGCGCGACCTCTACGACCCGGATCCCGACCGGCCGGGCACCACCTATACCGTGGCGGGCTCCTTCCTGCCGGACGCGGGCGACTTCGACGCGGCGTTCTTCGGAATCTCGCCGCGCGAGGCACCGGCCACCGACCCCCAGCAGCGGCTACTCCTGGAGACCGCCTGGGACGCGTTCGAGCGGGCCGGAATCGATGTCACCGGCCTGCGCCGCAGTCGCACGTCGGTGTTCACCGGGATCGCGGGCATCGACTACGCGCCCCCGCTCGACCGGGTGCCGGCGGAGTTGGAGGGCTATCTCGGCACGGGCACGCTCGGCAGCGTCGCCTCGGGCCGGATCTCGTACACCTTCGGCTTCGAGGGCCCGGCGGTGACGGTGGACACCGCGTGCTCGTCGTCACTGGTCGCGCTGCACCTGGCAGCGCAGTCGCTGCGCAGCGGGGAATGCGATCTCGCGGTCGCGGGCGGGGCCACGGTGATGGCGTCGCCGATGGGCTACGTCGAGTTCTCCCGGCAGCGCGGACTGTCCGTGGACGGCAGGTGCAAGGCGTTCGCCGCGTCGGCCGACGGCACCGGTTGGGCCGAGGGGGTCGGCGTGCTGATTCTGGAACGGCTCTCCGACGCCGAGCGTCTGGGCCACGAGGTGCTCGCGGTGGTGCGCGGCAGTGCGGTCAACCAGGACGGCGCGTCCAACGGCCTGACCGCGCCGAACGGCCCGGCGCAGCAGCGGGTGATCCGGGCGGCGTTGGCCGGTGCCGAACTGTCCGCCGACGAGGTGGACGTGGTGGAGGCGCACGGGACCGGGACGACGTTGGGTGATCCGATCGAGGCGCAGGCGTTGTTGGCGACGTACGGGCGGGATCGGCCGGCGGATCGGCCTTTGTGGTTGGGTTCGTTGAAGTCGAACATCGGGCACGCGCAGGCCGCCGCCGGGGTGGCCGGGGTGATCAAGATGGTGGAGGCGCTGCGGCGCGGGGTGTTGCCGCGCACGTTGCACGTGGACGAGCCGACACCGCATGTGGACTGGTCGTCGGGCGGGGTTCGGTTGTTGACCGAGGCCCGGCCGTGGCCGGAGGTGGATCGGCCTCGGCGGGCGGCGGTGTCGGCGTTCGGGGTGAGCGGGACCAACGCCCACGTGATCCTCGAACAACCTCCGACCGAGGCCGAACCGGCCGACGAGCGACCCGTGTCGGACGATGTCCTCCCGTGGGTGTTGTCGGCGAAGACACCGGAGGTGTTGCAGGCCCAGGCGGCGCGGTTGCTCGACCGGCTCGACGGGGACGCCTCGCCGTCGACCGCCGATGTCGGCTTCTCCCTGGTCACCACGCGGGCGGCGTTCGCGGAGCGCGCGGTCGTGATCGGCGACCGAGGCGGGCTGATTGAGAACCTGGACGCGGTGCGGCGCGGCGAGTCGGCGACCGGGGTGGTCTCGGGGTCGGTCGGTCCGGTGGGTCGGACCGTGTTCGTGTTTCCGGGTCAGGGTTCGCAGTGGGCCGGTATGGCTGCGGAACTGTTCGGTGAATCGACGGTGTTCGCGTCGCGGTTCGGTGAGTGCGCGAAGGCGTTGGAGCCGTTCGTGGACTGGTCGGCGGTGGATGTGTTGACCGGGGTCGAAGGTGCGCCCTCGTTGGATCGGGTGGACGTGGTCCAGCCGGTGCTCTGGGCGGTGTTGGTGTCGCTGGCCGAGGTGTGGCGGTCCTTCGGTGTGACGCCGGATGCGGTGGTGGGGCACTCGCAGGGTGAGATCGCGGCGGCGGTGGTGGCCGAAGGGTTGTCGCTGGACGACGGTGCGCGGGTGGTGGCGCTGCGCAGTCGGGCGATCGTGGCATTGTCGGGGCGTGGCGGGATGGCGTCGGTGGCATTGCCTGAGCCGACGGTGCGGGAGCGGATCGCCGCGTGGGACGGGCGGATCTCGGTCGCGGCGGTGAATGGCCCGGGTCAGGTGGTGGTGTCCGGGGAACCCGATGCGTTGGCCGAGTTGGTGGCCGCCGTGACCGACGAGGGTGGTCGGGCCCGGTTGATTCCGGTGGATTACGCGTCGCATTCGGCGCAGGTGGAGGAGATCCGCGACCGGATTGTCGAAGATTTGGCCAGGATTACACCGGTTTCGGGATCGGTGCCGCTGTGGTCGACGGTGACCGGGGATTGGCTGGACACGGCCGGGATGGATGCCGCGTACTGGGCGACCAACCTGCGCGAGACGGTGCGCTTCGAGGAGGCGGTGCGCGGACTGGCCGAGTCCGGACACGGCGTGTTCGTCGAGACGAGTCCGCACCCCGTGCTGACCGCCGCGATCGAGGCCACGTTGGAGGAGGCCGGCCCGGAACGCCCCGTGGTGGTCGGCACGTTGCGCCGCGACCAGGGTGGCGCGCAGCGCCTGTACACCTCGTTGGCCGAAGCCTTCGTGCGGGGAGTCCCGGTGGACTGGGCGGCCGCCTTCGCCGAACACCAGCCCCGGCGGGTAGCGTTGCCCACCTACGCGTTCCAGCGTCGGCGCTACTGGCGCGAGACGCTGGACCGGCCCGCCGCCGGAGCTTCGTCCTTGGGTCTGCGATCCGTGGGGCATCCGCTGCTCGGGGCCTCGGTGGGCACCGGCGACGGGGATGATGTCCTGCTGACCGGACGGCTGTCGCTCCGGACACATCCGTGGCTGGCCGATCACGCGGTCCGCGACACGGTGTTGTTGCCCGCGTCGGCCTTCCTGGAACTGGCGGTGCGGGCCGGTGACGAGGTCGGTCTCGGGGTGGTGGACGAACTCGTGATCGAGGCGCCGCTGATCCTTGCCCACGCGGCCGACGCCGCCGAGGCCGATGCCGGCGTGCACGTCCAGGTCGCGGTGGGGTCGGCGGGCGAGGACGGGCGGCGGCGGTTCGCGGTGTTCTCCCGGGACGAGGCGGCGGGGGACGGCGCGGAGTGGGCGCGGCATGCCGGCGGCTTCCTGGCACCGGAGATCGCCGAGGACGACGCCGCGCCGGAGGTGGACAGTTGGCCGCCCGCCGGCGGGGTGTCGGTGCCGGTCGAGGACGCGTACGAGGTGTTGGCCGCGGCCGGGATCGACTACGGGCCGGTGTTTCAGGGGCTGCGGGCCGCCTGGCGCACCGATGAGGCGTTGTTCGCCGAGGTCGGCGCGGACGGGGAAGGGCCGGAGGACGCCGCGGAGTTCGGGCTGCATCCGGCACCGCTGGATGCCGCGCTGCATGTGGCCGTGGTCGACGCGTTGCGGCGCGCCGAGGCGGCCGGCGAGGAGGTCGGGACGAGCCTGGCCTACGCGTGGAACGCGGTACGGCTGCATGCGACCGGGGCGGCCCGGCTGCGGGTTCGGCTCACTCCCGCCGGACCGGACACGGTGGCGGTGGCGGCCTGGGACGAGACCGGCGCGCCGGTGCTGTCGGTCGGGTCGCTGACGTCGCGTCCGGTGCCGGCCGGGACGCTCGTGGACGGGACCGGCTCGCGCGCCCGGGCGGCCGACGCCGGTGCCGGGCGGCGCAGGCGGCGTGTGGCGCGTGCCGTCCCGGCGGTTGCCGAATCGGGGCTCGTTCGGCGGCTCGCGGCGGCCGGCGAGGGGGAGCGGGACGAGATCCTGGTCGACCTGGTCCGGACCGAACTGGGCGTGGTCCTCGGCCATGCCGCCGACGAATCGGTGGACCCGGAACAGGCGTTCCTGGAGGTCGGCCTGGACTCGTTGACCGCCGTCGAACTGCGCAACCGACTCGCCGGCGCGACCGGCCTACGGCTGCCGGCGACGGTGACCATCGCGCATCCGACCCCGCGCGCCCTCGCCCGGCATCTGCGCACCGCCCTCGCGGAACAGGGCAAGTCGGCCGATCAGCCGCAGAGTTCGGCGCCGACCGGATCCGACCGGGTCAAGGGCGCGCTCGCGTCGTTCTACGTGCAACTGTGCGCGGCCGAGAAGTACACCACGGCCGCCGAGGTGATCATGGCCTCGGCGGGGCTGCGACCGTCCTTCGCGGAGTCCGAACGGGATCGGCACGTCAAGCCGGTGTTGCGGTTGGCGACCGGCGAGGCCGGGCCGAAGATCGTCTGCTTCCCGTCGCTCAGCGCGATCTCCGGACCGCACGAATACGCCCGGTTCGGACAGGTGTTCCAGGGCGAGCGGGACGTGTTCGTGATCCAGACGCCGGGGTTCGTGGCCGACGAGTCGTTGCCCGACCATGCGGACGCGTTGCTGCGGATGCACGTGGAGACCGTGCGCGCGGCGGTGGGGGACGAGCCGTTCGTCGTCGTCGGCCGCTCGATGGGCGGATGCATCGCGCACGAGGTGACCCGACGCCTGGAGGCCGAGGGGGTGTACCCGGTCGGGCTCGGCCTGGTCGACACCTTCCCGATCGACACCGCGCTGGTGCCGGGCATGGACTGGTGGCTGCCCGCGATGATCGAGGGGATGCTCGGGCGCGTCGCCCAGTACGACATGACGCTCGACGACACCAACCTCAGCACGATGGGGCTCTACCAGAAGTTGTTCGCGGACTGGAAGCCGCGGCCGATCACCACCCCGACCCTGGTCGCGCAGGCGGACACGCCGGTGGCGGGCACCGTGATCGACCCCGAGGGTCGGTGGGACTGGCGGGCGTACTGGCCGCAGCCGCACGACCTGATCGAGATTCGCGGCGACCACTTCACCGTCCTGGAGGATCACGCCGACCTGACCGCGGCGACCATCGTCGACTGGGCCGCCGGGTTGGCCCGATGAGCCCACCCCCATCACCGCCACCGCTGCCACTGCCACTGCGATACGACATCACTTCGAGGCTGGGACATTCATGACGAAGGTATTGACGCCGGTGGACCTCGCCGAGATCCACCGCACGCTCGCCCTGTTCGCGCACGTCTTCGACAACGGTGACGTGGACGGACTCGGCCTCGTGTTCACCGAGGACGTCGTGGTCGAGATCGGCCTCGGACCCAAGCGGGCCTTCCACGGCATCGCCGAGTTCGCCGAGTACACCCGGAGCAAGAGCGCCGCGACACCCGACCATCACACGGTGAACACGACCGTCGAGGTGGACGAGCACGGCCAGGTCCAGACGCGCAGCCGCTACATCGGGATCAACCCGGCCGGTCGTATCACCGGCGGCGAATTCCTGGACATCCTCCGGAAGACCCCGGCCGGCTGGCGGATCGCCTATCGGCTGAGCCTGCCGCGCGCTCCCCGCGAGGCCGGGGCGGGCGTGGCCCGGGTCGGCTTCCCGCTTGCGGTCCGGCTCGCCGAGGTGGTCGCGCCGTGACCGGCGCACCCGCGCTGAGCGCGGCGGACGTCGCGGAGATCCACGACACCCTCGCGCAGTTCGCGCACGTCTTCGACAACGACGAAGTCGCCGACCTGCACCGGGTGTTCACGGACAACGCAGTGATCGAGAACACCATCGGCGCCGGCTACACCATCGAAGGGATCGCCTCGGCGCGGCAGTTCACCGGCCGACGCAGCCCGGACACCCCCGACCACCAGACGCTCGACACCGTGCTCCTGGTGGACGCGGGCGGCACGGTCCGGGCCCGCAGCCGATACATCGCGACGCTGATCGACGGCGAGGTACACGGCGGCGACTACTACGACATCCTCGAACGGACGCCGCGCGGCTGGCGGATCAGGTATCGGGTCTCGGTACCGAGGCATCCGATCCTGGACGCCGTCGAACTGCCGGCGGAGTTCGCCGAGGCGTGGCGGCCCACGGCGGAGAACCTGGCGCGATTCACGCGGAGTTGACGGCGATACCGACGCCGACGGGCGGATCGGGGCGGGGCCGGCGGCGGCCCCGCCCCGAGCGGATCAGTGGCCGTGCTTGACCACGATCGCCGTCACCGCGAGGCCCAGGTCCACCCGCCACCGTCCCGCGAAGCCGTCCAGCGGTCGATCCTCGATCAGCAGTTGGGCGTCGAACGTGCCCGCCGCCGGGTCGAATTCGAGTTCGGCCTCGGCGAAGTCCAGCCAGCGCGAGGTGAGCGGGAACCACGCCTTGTAGACGGACTCCTTGGCGCTGAACAGAAGCCGGTCCCATGCGATCTCCGGCCGATCGGCGGCCAGCTCGCGCAGGTGTTTCCGCTCGGTCTCGGACGCGACCGCCTCCAGGACGCCTTCGGGCAGCGGCCCCGCCGGCTCCGCGTCGATGCCGAGGGTCAGCACCGCGGCGGCATCCGCGACCACCGCGGCCCGATACCCGTCGCAGTGCGTCATGCTGCCGACCACGCCCGTCGGCCAACCGGGGGCGCCGCGCAACCCCGGCAACAAGGGAGCGGCCGGCACGCCCATCCGGGCCAACGCCCGCCGCGCGCACCGTCGGACGGTGGTGAACTCACGGCGCCGCTTGTCCACCGCGTTCGCGAGCAGCGCCTCCTCGGCCGGGTACAGCGGCGGCCCGTCGGGGTCGTCGAAGCACTCCTCGGCGAACACCTCGGGCGGCAGGATGCCGTCGATCATCGTCATCGGGCACCCGCCGATTGCCCCGAACGGTCGGCTCCGGCGCTCCCGGCGACCTCGGCCGGCAGGATCCGGCGCGGAATCGGCCTGCGCAGCCCGTTCTTGCGCTCGCGCGGATAGCCGAGCGAGACCTCCTCGAAGCGCACCCCGTCGTACCAGGTGGTGCGCGGGATGTGCAGGTGGCCGTACACCACGGCGGCGGTCGGGAAACGCCGATGCCAGTCGGCGGTCAGGTCGGTGCCGCACCACTGGGCGAACTCCGGATACCACAGCACGTCCGTGGGCTGCCGGACCAGCGGGAAGTGGTTGACCATCAGGAACGGCGCCGCCGGATCGGCCGCCGCCACGAGCCGGTCCTCGGTGTACGCCACCCGGGCCCGGCACCAGTCGCCGCGGGTCGGGTACGGATCCGGGTGCAGCATGAACTCGTCGCTGCACACCACGCCGGCCTCGTACGCGGCGTCCAACGCCTGCTGCCGCGTGGCCGCGCCGGGCGGCCACCACGTGTAGTCGTAGAGCACGAACATCGGCGCCACGGTGACGGTTTCGCCCGGCCCGTCCCAGACCGGGAACGGGTCCTCGGGGGTCAGCACTCCCAACTCCCCGCACATCGCCACGAGATGCCGGTAGCGCTCCTCGCCGCGCAGTTGCACCGGGTCGTCGTTGGTGGACCACAACTCGTGGTTGCCCGGCACCCAGATCACCCGGGCGAAGCGCTCGGCGAGCAGGCGCAGGGTCGCGGCGGTCTCCTCGACATGCTCGGCCACGTCGCCCGCGACCAGGAGCCAGTCCTCGTCGTGCCCCGGCCGGATGCCCTCGACGAGTCTGCGATTGGAGGGAATGGCGGAATGCAGGTCGCTGACGGCGTACAGGGCGCGCTCGGGCGAACGGGCAGTGCTCATCGATCGACCATAGGCGGATCCGGGCCGCCGAGGGAAGGCCGACGCGGCCGAGCGGGGGGCCTGCGCAAGCCCGGCGCAAGGCGGCGTAGGGGTTGGTCAGGGGTACGCCATACGCCCGTCATATGTCACCGTCGTGAGAGAGCAGGACCGGACGCCAGAGGCAGCGCCACAGAGAGGGAAGAGCCGTTGCGGTACGAGATTCTCGGCCCCGTGCGGATCGTCGACGGCGCAACGCCGCGCACGATCGCGGCGCCCAAGCCGGAAACCCTCCTCTCCGCCCTGCTCGCGCGGCGGGACCAACTGCTGACGGTCGACCAGATCGTCGCCGAGATCTGGACCGACGCCGGGCCGCAGCGGGCGAAGTCGACGGTGCACGTGTACGTTTCCCGGCTGCGGGCGATCCTCGGCGCGCCGGGACCGGCCCGCACCGGCCCGCTGGCCACCTGCGCCGGCGGCTACATGCTGCACACCGGTGCGGACCGGCTCGACGCCGACGCCTTCCACGGCCTGGTCGAACGTGGCCGCGCGGGTGCGCGGGCCGGCCGATACTCCGAGGCGGCCGAGGTGTACACGAGCGCGCTCGACCTGTGGCGCGGACCCGCCTACGCGGGCGTGAGCCTCGGGCCGATCGTCCGGGCGCACGCCGCGCGGTTGGAGGCATCCCGGCTGGAGTGCCTGGAACTGCTGGTGGAGGCGAACCTCGCGCTCGGCCGGCACCGGGAGACCGTGGCCCGGCTGTACGCGCTGACCGGCGAGTACCCGCTGCACGAGAACTTCGCACGGCACCTGATGGTCGCGCTGTACCACTGCGGCCGACGCGGCGACGCGCTCGCGGTCTACCGCGACACCCGCACCGCGCTGCGCGAACTGCTGGGCCTGGAACCGTCCCGGGCGCTGCGCGAGATCCAGCACGCGGTGCTCACCGGGGCCGAACCGCTGGGCGCGCGCAGGGACTCGATGGCAGGCTGACGCTCACGCAGCACGATCATTCGGTGACGATCAGAAGGGCCCGCCATGAGTACCGCCTCGTCCGTATCGGACACCTGGATCCGCCGGTTCCATCCGGCCGCCGATCAGGTGCCGCGCCTGGTCGCCCTGCCGCACGCGGGCGGCTCGGCGAGCTTCTGGTTCCCGCTGTCGGCGGCGCTCAAGGAACGCGTCGAGGTGCTGGGCGTGCAGTATCCGGGGCGCCAGGACCGGCGCGCCGAACCGCTCGTCGACGACATCGACACCCTGGCCGAGCGCATCACCGAGGCCCTGGATCCGTGGCTGGACGAGCGGCTTCCGCTGGTCCTGTTCGGACACAGCATGGGCGCGGTCCTCGGCTTCGAGGTGGCCCGGCGCCTGCGGGTCCCGCCCGCCGCGTTGATCGTGTCCGGGCGCCGGGCCCCGGACCGGCAGCGCGAGGAGCGGCTGCACCGGCTCGACGACGCGGGCCTCGCCGCCGAGCTGCGCTCGATGAGCGGCACGGACGCGAGTCTGCTGGCGAACGACGAGGTGCTGCAGATGGTGCTGCCGGCGCTGCGGGCCGACTACCGCGCCATCGAGACGTACCGGTGCACCCCCGGCGCGCCGCTGGAGTGCCCGATCACCGTGCTGATCGGCGACCAGGATCCGAAGGTCACCCTGGATGAGGCCACGGCCTGGCGCGACCACACGAACGGCACGTTCGCGCTGCACACCTTCACCGGCGGCCACTTCTATCTGACCGAGCACCAGGCGGCGGTCACCGCGCGCATCACGGAGGCGATCGACGCGGCGACCGGACGGGGATAGCCCGGCCCGAAGGGGGCGGCCGCCCGGATATGTCGGCCGTCCGGGTGTATTCGGGCGCGGCGGCTCGGCCGGCGGTGTCGGGGCGCGTCGATGATCGAGGCATGGCCGGTCACGATCATGTTCATGCCGCGTTGCCCGAGATTGCGCCGATGCTGGCCACCGCGGCGCCGCTGCCGGGGGAGGGATACGAGCTCGACTGGGGCTTCGAGGTCAAGTGGGACGGGGCCCGTACGGTGGCGTACTGCGCGGGGGACGGGGGACTGCGCCTGCTGGCGCGCGACGGGTCGGACGTGACCCGGGTGTACCCGGAATTGGCCGGCCTGGGCGAACAGCACGGACAGCGCCAGGCGGTGCTGGACGGCGAGATCGTGGTCCTGGACGACCGGGGGCGCCCCGACTACGCGCGACTGCGCCGGCGCATGGGCGTGGTGAATCCGCGCAAGGCGGCCCGGCTGACCATCGAGGCGCCGGTGCACCTGATGTTGTTCGACGTCATGTATCTGGACGGCCGGCCGCTGCTGCACACCCAGTACCGCGAACGGCGGATGTTGCTGACCGGGCTCGATGCGGCGGGCCCGCGCTGGTCCACCCCCGAGTGGATCGAGGGCGACGCGCGGCGCGCCTGGGCGACCAGCCTGCACCAGGGCCACGAGGGCGTCGTCGCCAAGCGCCTGGCCTCCGAGTACCAACCCGGACGGCGCTCCCCGGACTGGATCAAGACCAAGCACGTGGAGACCCACGACGTGCTGATCGGCGGCTGGATCGAGGGCCGGGGCGAGCTGCGGGGCCTGCCGGGGGCGTTGCTGGTCGGCGTCGCCGCACCCGACGGGCTGCGCTACGTCGGTACGGTCGAGGACGGTCCGACCCTGGCCGAGCGCGGTGAACTCGGCGAATACCTGGGCGCGCTGGCCCGCGCCGACTCGCCGTTCGCGGGGATGGTCGACGTGCCCGGCGCCCAGTGGGTCGACCCCCGGCTGGCCGCCGAGGTCACCGCCTCGGGCTGGACCCCGGAGGGCCGCCTGCGCCACCCGGCATGGCAACGCCTGCGCCCGGACCTGCCGGGCGGGTAGGTCAGGGCGGTCCGTCGCTTCGGTGGGGCGCTTGACGCTGCCCCGGGCGCACCACCGATCGCCTGGCGCACGGATCGGGACGAATCCGCCGCCCGCGCGCCGGTATCGAGCGCGACCGATGCACTGGCATCCTGGAATCCTCACAGCGAGGAGGCGTGTATGCCCAGAACGACCGTTGTTCGCGGCGAGCGGATCGAACTGCCGAACACCCTTGCCGAGATCCGCGCGGCGCTGCCCGAGGATCGCCGTGAGGAGTTCGACAAGGTCATGTACGAGACCCCGCTTGATCGACTCGAACGTGACGCGATCCTGCACTGGGCACTGCCGCCGGAGGCCCAGGAGGACGACGAGGCCGTGCACGCACGCCTGAAGGCCGGGGACTTCTCCGACTGCGTCGATCGGGACGGGAACGCGATCCCATGAGCTATCGGGTGCAGTATACGAACGAGGCCGAAGACGGCCTGAAGCCGTTGTCGTCCGGGCGGATCAGGGCCTTCAAGGACGCGGTCGACGCCACGATCGGCCGGGCTCCTTATGCATCGGGGTCCACGCAGGTCGGCGGCGACCCGGACCGCCGAGAGGCCACGATCACCGGAGTGTTCGTGCGCTACACCGTCAGCGCCGGCGTCCTGGTCGTCACCGTCACACGCACGGTCGCCCTGTAGGCCGGCGGCTTCCGCACCAGGCCGCCGGGTGAGGTGCCCCACTCGTGCCCCAGTTGATCTTGCAGGGTGGTGTGGGCGGCGAAGATACGGGGAATCTCCGGCGGGTAATGTGGCCTCCGACCTGCTACTTCTCCGGGTGGGTGAAGCTCCGGGCGATGACCATGCGTTGGATCTGGTTGGTGCCCTCGAAGATCTGCATGATCTTCGCCTCGCGCATGTAGCGCTCGACCGGGAACTCCCGTGTGTAGCCCGCGCCGCCGAAGACCTGGACCGCGTCCGTGGTGACCTTCATCGCCGCGTCGGTGGCGATCAGCTTGGCCACGCTGGCCTGGCGGCTGTACGGGCGGCCCAGATCGCGGCGGCGGGCCGCGTCCAGGTAGGTGGCGCGGGCCGAGTCGACGGCGGCGGCCATGTCGGCCAGGAGGAAGCCCAGGCCCTGGTGGTCGACGATGCGGCGGCCGAACGTGGTGCGCTCGTTGGCGTATTCGACGGCGGCGTCCAGGGCGGCCTGGGCCAGACCCGTCGCGCAGGCCGCGATGCCCAGGCGGCCCGAGTCCAGGGCGCTGAGCGCGATCGCCAGGCCCTGGCCCTCCGCGCCGATCAACCTATCCCGGTCCAGGACCGCGCCGTCCCAGAACGCGCTGGTCGTCGGGACCGCGTTCAGACCCATCTTCGCCTCGGGCCGACCGAAGGCCAGCCCCTCCGCCTCGCCCGGCGCCAGGAAGCACGAGATGCCCCGGCCGCCCTCGCCGGTACGGGCGAACAGGGCGTAGAAGTCGGCCTTTCCGCCGTGCGTGATCCACGCCTTGGTGCCGGTGATCCGGTACCCGTCGGCGATCGGCCGCGCCTTGCACACGATCGCGGCGGCGTCGGAGCCCGCGTGCGGCTCGGACAGGCTGTAGCCGCCGATCAGGCGGCCCTCCAACATGTCGGGCAACCAGCGCTCCCGCTGCTCGGCCGAGCCGTACGTGGCCACCGGGAAGCAGGCCAGCGTGTGCACACTCGTGGCCACCGCGACCGCCGCCCAGCGCGCGGCCAACTCCTCCAACACCTGGAGATAGACCTCGTACGGCTGACCGCCGCCGCCCTCCTCCTCCGGGTAGGGCAGGCCGAGCAGGCCGACCTCGCCCAGGACGGCGAACAACCCTTCCGGGTACGACTCCTCGCGCTCGTGCCGGGCGGCCACGGGCGCCAGTTCGCGGTCGGCGACGGTACGGGTGAGGTCGAGCAGGTCCTCGGCGTCCCGGGTGGGCAGGAGGCGGTCGACGGTCACGGCTGCTCCGGAGGTCGGGGAGGTCGGGGGCGGGTGGTGGAGCGGGGGCGGGCCGCGGTCAGTTCGCCGGGACCAGCGGCGGGCCGGCCGCGGCGGCGACCGCGGCGGGCGCGGCGAGTGCGGCCAGGGCGGCGCGCGTCGCGGCGCGATACTCGGCGACCCGGGCGAGCTTGATGTCCTCGTAGCCCCGGATCGTCTCGGGCAGCGCCACCAGGGCGATCATCGCGTCGACGTTGTCGGCGGTCAGCTCGCGCAGCCCGGTACGGACCGACGTCCGGTATTCGGCGACCAGTTCGCGCTCGACCCGACGCACCTCGGCGTAGCCGAACACATCCCAGCGGGTACCGCGCAGGCCGCGCGCCGCGCGCAGCGCCTTGAAGGCCGGCACCGCCGTGCGCCGCAGCCGGATCTTGCGCTTCATGCCGAGGTAGCGCAGCACCGGCGGGTGCAGCAGCACGGAGACTGCCGCATCGGGGCCGAACTCGGCGTCGCGCCGGGCCTGTTCGACCGGGTCGAGGTGCAGGCGGGCCACCTCGTACTCGTCCTTGTAGGCCATCAGGTGATGCAGCGCCTTCGCATAGGCCACCGCCACCCGCTCACCGCCTACGGCACCCGCCCGTTCGACCGCCAGGGTCCGGATCGCGCGCACGTCGTCGGCGTAGCGGCGGGCGTAGGCCGCGTCCTGGTACTCCGTCAGATCGGCGATCCGGGTGCCGAGCACCTCGCGCAGCGCGGCGTCGCCGCCGGAGCGATCGGCCAGGGCCACCGAGGCCGCGTCCACCCGGACCACCGCGAGCGGCGGCGCGACGACGGCCGCGGCCAGTACCGCGGCCGGGTCCACGGCCAGCGCCCGACCCCACCGGAACGCCGCCAGGTTCTTGTCCACCGCCGCGCCGTTGAGCGTGATCGCCCGCTCGATCGCCGCCGCGCTCAGCGGCAGGCAGCCGTGCTGGAACGCGGCGCCGACCAGGATCATGTTGGCCGGCATGTGGTCGGCGAACAGCGCCTCGGACAACCCGAGCGCGTCCACGTACAGGTTGTCGGCCCGCCGGGTCGCGGTGTCGATCCGCTCCAGCGTCTCGGTCGGCGAACCGGGCAGCGCGATCTGGTTGGTGACCATCGCGGCGGTCGGCACGATCGCGGTGTTGACCACGGCGACGGTGCGCTCCGGGTCGGCGGTGGCCAGGTTGCTCTCCGCCGCCGCGCCGAGCAGGTCGAAGCCGATCAGCACGTCGGCGCCGGACCGCGAGGCGCGCAGCGCGCCGGTGATCGGCCGGGTGGACACGCGCAGGTCGGACACCACCGGTCCGCCCTTTTGGGCCAGGCCGGTCTGCTCCAGGCCCGCCGCGTACAGCCCGTCCATGTGGGCGGCCATCTGCAGGATCGACGAGACCGTGACCACGCCGGTGCCGCCGATGCCGGGCATCCGCACCAGCAGGTCGTCCGCGCCGAACCGGGGCTCGGGCAGAGCGGGTTCGAGCGGCAGGTCCGGTATCGCCCGAGCCTTGCGGGTGCCCGGCTCGACCAGCAGGAAGGACGGACAGTCGCCGTTCAGGCAACTGAAGTCGGAGTTGCACGAACCCTGGTGGATGTGCGTCTTGCGGCCGAACTCGGTGTCCACGGGCTGCACCGACAGGCACGACGACTTGTCGCCGCAGTCGCCGCACCCCTCACACACGCGCTCGTTGATCACGACCTTCTCGGCCGGGGTCGGCAACTGCCCGCGCTTGCGCAGTCGGCGCTCCTCGGCCGCGCAGCGGTCGTCGTGGATCAGCACGGTGACCCCGTCGAGCGCGGACAACTCGCGCTCGACGTCCTGGAGTTCGTCGCGGTGCCGGACGCTCGCGATCGGGTCGAGCCGAACTCCCCGGTAGCCGCGCGGGTCGTCGGTGGTGACCACCACCCGGCGCACTCCCTCGACCGCGAGCAGTCGGGTCAACGCCGGTACGTCCAACCGGCCTTCGGCCTTCTGGCCGCCCGTCATCGCGACCGCGTCGTTGTACAGCAGCTTGTAGGTCATCTTGGTGCCGGCCGCGACGGCGGCGCGGATCGCCAGCGAGCCCGAGTGGTGGAAGGTGCCGTCGCCGAGGTTTTGCACGAAGTGCTTGTCGTCGGTGAACGGCGCCAGGCCGATCCACTGAGCGCCCTCGCCGCCCATCTGGGTCAGCCCGAGCTGGTGCCCGCGGCCCTTCCCGTCGAGCGCGATCATCACGTGGCAGCCGATGCCGACGCCGACCAGGGTGTCGTCGGAGGTGCGGGTCGAGGCGTTGTGCGGACAGCCGGAACAGAAGTACGGGGTGCGCGAGGCCAGCATCGGCAGCGCGATCCGGGCACGGCGCTTGGGGGCGAGCGTGGCGAGGTAGGCGCCGGCGGACTCGGGCAGCCGGTCCGCGCCGAGCCGGGCGGCGATCGCGCGGGCCACGTCGTCCGCGCCGAGCGTGCCGCGCGCGGTGAGCAGTGGACGGCCGGTGTCGTCGCGCCGACCCACGATGCGCGGCGCGTTCGGGCGGCGGTACAGCGCCTCCTTGAGCCGGGCCTCCAGGAACGGCACCTTGTCCTCGACCACCAGGACCTCGTCCAGGCCGTCGGTCAGCTCGGCGAGTTCCGCGTCGTCCAGCGGGAACGGCATGCCGATGCGGATCAGCCGGATGTCCGGGGCGTCGTCGGTCAGACCGAGGTCGGCCAGCGCGCGGCGGACCACCGAGAACGACACGCCGGCGGCGAGGACGCCCAACCGGGCGTCGGGGGTGTCGTGCACGACCTTGTTCAGGCCGTGCTCGCGGGCGTACGCGCGGGCCAGGTCGAGCCGGCGGGTGATCAGGTCGTGCTCGGCGTCGAGCGCGGCCGGACCGACCAGGGTCGGCAGCGTGCCGCGCTTGGTCGCGGCCGGGACGGGGATGTCCTTGCCCCACCCCGACACGTCCACCGTGGTCGACGCGTCGGCGATGTCGGCGACGATCTTCAGGCCCGTCCACAGGCCGCAGGCGCGTGACATGGCCACCGCGTGCAGCCCGAACTCGACGATCTCGCCGATCGTGCCGGGGGCGAGCAGCGGCATCGACAGGCTTTCCATCATCGGCTCGCACGAGCTGGGCACCGTCGACGACTTGCTGCCGGGGTCGTCGCCGATCCACGCGACGGCGCCGCCGAGGGGTGCGGTGCCGGCCATCGTGGCGTGCCGAATCGCGTCGGCGGCGCGGTCCAGGCCCGGGTTCTTGCCGTACCAGAACCCGGTCACCCCGGCGTGCCGGGCGCCCGGCGTCTGGTCGACCAGCTGGGTCCCGGCCACGGCGGTCGCGGCCAGCTCCTCGTTGAGTCCGGCCTGGAACACCACCCCGGCCGGGTCCAGGAACCGCTTCGCGCGCCCCATCTCCAGGTCGACACCGCCCAGCGGCGAGCCCTGATAGCCGCTGACGAAGACCCGGGTGTCCAGTCCGCGCTCGGTGTCGAGCCGACGTTGCTCGAGGGTCAGGCGGATGAGCGCCTGTACGCCCGAGATCAGCACGCGGCCCTGGTCGGCGGTGTACTTGTCGTCCAACGAAACCGACGGAGAAGCCTGATCTGCGCGCACGGGAGCCTCCGTCGAAACCGGATGGTGGGGTGGGGTGCGGTAAGCACACCAACGGCTGGACCCCGACGCAAGTACCTTGCGAGTTTTCCCTCGAAAGACGCAAAGAATTTGCTGCCGGGGGGATCTGAGAGGCAGTGGTTTGCGTGTGAAGCACGTCACGGGAGGGTCGGTCCGGCCGGGAGCCGGGGGCCGATGAGGTGACGGGACCCGTTCGGCGGACGCGGTGTCGGGGTAGCCCATGACCGCGACGGCGGTGGCCGGCGGGCGAAGGGCGGCGGCGGGATGGGCGATTCGGTGGTGCGCGAACTGCACGAACTCGACGAGTTCCGGGAGGTCGAGCGGCTGTACGACGAGATCTGGCCGCACGCCGCGGGACACGGCCGGGTGCTGACCGTCGAGCTGATGCGGGCACTGGACCATGCCGGCAACTACGTGGCCGGGGCGTACCGCGACGGCCGGCTCGTCGGCGCGAGCGTGGCCTTCTTCGGCGCGCCGATCGGCGAGACGCTGCACTCGCACGCGACCGGCGCCGTGGCCGGGTCCGGGGTGGGCTTCGCGCTCAAGCGGCACCAGCGGGAATGGGCGCTCGCGCGCGGGCTGCGCCGGATCACCTGGACGTTCGACCCGCTGGTGCGCCGCAACGCCTACTTCAACCTGGTCAAGCTGGGCGCGCGGCCGGAGCAGTACCTGCCGAACTTCTACGGCGACGACATGGTCGACACGGTCAACGGCGGGGATCGCAGCGACCGGGTGTTGGCGGTGTGGCGGTTGCACGACCCCCTGGTGCGGGCGGCCGTGGGGGAGGCGGAGCCGGCGGAGCGGGGCGCGGATTCGGGTGTGCGGGCCGAGGCGGCCCTGGTGGAGCGGGACGGCCGCCCGGTGTCGGTGCGGACGGACGCCGAGGTGGTTCGGGTCGCGGTGCCCGCCGACATCGAGGCGATGCGCCGGACCGACCCCGAGGCGGCCGGAGCCTGGCGGTCGGCGCTGCGCGAGGTGCTGGGCGGGCTGCTCGACGCCGGGGCGCGGGTGCTCGACTTCGACCGGGAGGCCGGCTACCTGGTGGCGCGCCGGTTGTGACGACGCGCGTCCGGGGCGACCCGGGCCGCCCCGGACGCGCGTCTCGTGCCGGTTCTCGTGCCGGTCCTAGTGCGCGCGCACGCCCACCACGGCCTGGAGTGCGGGCAGGTAGCCCTGGCTCTGGCCCGAAGTCGTGGGGTGGTACGACTCCTCGATCGGCAAGGAGACGCCGTTGACCCAGGCGTTGGACGCACAGACTCCGTGTCCGGCGAACCGGGAGCGTACGTCGGCGAAATCGGCGTTGGCGGCGCTCGCGCGCTGGCGGGTGACCTCGTCCAGCGTGTCGGCGGCCTGGTTGATCACGGTGCGCTTGGCCTGGCTCAAGCCCAGGAAGCACGAGCCGAGTTCGAACAGTCGCGGGTAACCGAGCACGACGAGCCGGGCGTTGGGGGCCTTGGCCCGGATCTGGGCGTAGGTGGCGTCGAGGTCGCCGGGCAGGGTGGTGGTCGCGTACGTCTTGGCCTTGTTCACGGCGGCGGCGCACTCGCTGTCCGAACTGAGCACGCAGGTGGTGATGGTGCTGACGAATCCGGCGTCGTTGCCGCCGATGCTGATGGTCACCAACTGCGTGGCGCTGTTCAGGACGGACAGTTGGCTGGAGCGTACGTCGGCGGTCTTGGCGCCGGAACAGGCGGCGAAGGCGAAGGTGCCGCCCGGGTGGGCCTGATTCCACAGGGCGGGATAGGACTTGGCGCTGCGCTTGCACGAGCCGCTGTCCGGCAGATAGGAGCCGGTACCGACCCCGGAACTGTACGAGTCGCCCAGGGCGGCGTAGTTCGTGGCGTAGGTCGTCGCGGGCGCGGCCTGGGCGCTCGGTGCGACGATGCCGACGGCGGCTGCGGCCACGGCTGCGGCCACCGCGGCGATGGTGCGAGGCATGGGAAGCACGGGCGGGTCTCCTCGGAAGACGTGGGGACGCCGCGTCCCACGTTGGGATGCCCGAGCCGGAACGGCCTTGCCTCGTCCGGCTCCACCGCAGTCGTCACCCTTGACACTCGGCTTTGCGCACACATCGTCCCGCCCCGATCTGCCCCGTGCCTAGGCGGATTTCGGCCGGTTGACACGTGTAGAACAGGCCCCGAAGCCGATGCCGCGAGCCGCCTGTCGTTCACGACCCGAGCAGGGCGTTGTCCAGCGGGACTTCCGTCGCGGCCCGCGCGTGGCGTCAGCACTCCGGATCGTTCGGCACCATGGCGCGGCCGGCGGCGGCCGGATGCGTTCGCGCCCGCCGCGCCCCGCCGTCGAGGCGTCGTAGGCATCGTGGTCATGGCGGGAAGTATTCGTTCTCGTCTACTCGAGCACGGGTGACATCGAGTGGCCGGGAGCGCACCCGACGGTGGATCGGGTCGCGTCGGCCGGTGCGACCCGGTCGGCGGTCGGGGCGCGGTGGCGGGCGAGTTCGGCCTGCCAGGTCGCGAGGGTGTCGGCCAACGGTCGCAGGGTGCCGTTGGCGTTGGCCTCGGCCAGGGCGTCCTGATACGCCTCCTCGAAGTCCATGCGCAGGTCGTCGGGGAGTTCGGTGCGGAGTTCGGCGGGGGTCGGGTGGGTCGGGCCGCCGACGTGGATGGTGCGGTGGGGTGTCCGGTCGTTCATGGGGACAGGGTGGCGTATGGCGGGGGACGTCGGCGATTCAGTCGGCGTCCGGGTCGTCCGGGTCGAGGGCGGCGAGGCGGCGGGCGCGGGCGGTCAGGGCCTCGTAGCCGGCGCGGTCCTTGCAGGTGACGGCCATGCGTTGGATCTCGGTGAGGGTGTCGGCGGCAGCGGCGAGATGGATGGCGAAGTCGTCGTAACGGTGGGCGTCCCAGGCCGCCGCGGCGGCCTTCAGGCCCTGGCTGACCGTGCGTTCGTAGTCGGCGCGGAGATCGTCGTCGACGACGGCGAGAGCCTGATCGGTGATCCGCGCGTTCAGCCCGGTACCGGTGACGACGAGGTGGATGTCGGGTGCGCGATCCATGCCCCCAGCGTGGCACCGCAACACCCCACCCCGACACCCGGCGCGCGAAGCAGGCCACACCCCGCTCCCCGCGCCCTCCCACCACGAGAGTGCGCTACCCGCAGTCGGCGTCCGAGGCGGGGGATCCGGTCAGTCCGGTAGGAGGTGGGAGACGAGGGTGTGGGTCCATTCGGGGGTGAGGGGGTCGTCGGTGAAGACGGCTCGGTGGTACAGGGGGGCCGGCAGGGCGTCCGTGGTGCGTTCCAGGGTCGGGGGCTGTTCGCCTCGGGCCCGGTCGCGTTCGAGGATGGCCTCCAACCGGCGTCCGGGTCGCAGAGGTCCTTGGCGAGGTCGTACGCGCAGCGCGACATCGGTGGGGGTCGCGGACCCGTCCACGGCCCCACCGCGACCGGACCGGGCGACACGCGGCCCGGCCCTCACCGGTACCAGCGTGCCCTTCGAGCCCACGAGCCCCTTCCGCACCGGCTGGCCACCCGCCCGACCCGGCCGTGCGGCGTGGATCTGCCCGAATTCGGGCAGATTCTTGCCGTCGGGGCCGCGCGGGGCCAGGATCGGGGGGTGGCTGACGGCGAATTGGTGGAGCGCATCGTGGCGACGACCGGCCTCGCACCCGGCGAGGTGGCGCGGATCGTCGACGACGTGCTGGCCTGGTACCGCGAGCCGGTCGAGGACTATGTGCGGCGCCGGCATCGCCATCACCGGGTCTACGGTCGGCGCAACGCGCAGATCTATCGCCTGATCGCCGACGAACTCGACGAACGCCTCGTCGCGCCACCGGAGTTGACCGAACGTCAACTGCGCCGCGTGATCTACGGCTGAGCCGACCGGGCGGCGGTCGCGCCTCGTCGCGACCGCCGTCGCGTCGCCCGTCCCGTCCACGCCCGCCGAGTATTTGCCTCCCTCCGCCGCCCATCCACCCGACCGCTCCGCCGGTCGGTCCGTCGACCTGCCGAGGAGCGCATCAGAATGTGTGGAATTGTCGGATACATCGGCGCCCAGCAGGCCGCCCCCATCCTGCTCGAAGGCCTGGGACGACTGGAGTACCGCGGCTACGACTCGGCCGGCATCGCGGTGCTCGGCGCGCGTGGCACGGTCAAGGTGGTCCGCCGGGTGGGCCGCGTGCACGCGCTCGCCGCCGCCGTGCCGGCCAGGACCGCCGGGCGGGTCGGCATCGGGCACACCCGCTGGGCCACCCACGGCGCGCCCTCGGAGGCCAACGCCCACCCGCAGCCCTCCGCCGACGGCCGGATCCAGGTCGTCCACAACGGCATCATCGACAACGCGGCCGAACTGCGCGCCCGCCTGGCGACCGAGGGCGTCGACCTCGCGTCGGACACCGACACCGAGGTCCTGGCCCACCTGATCGCCGGCGCGGCGCGAACGCGGGACACCCTGGAGGCCGCCGTCCTGGCCGCGCTCGCGCAGGTGACCGGGACGTACGCCATCGCCGTCGTGGACACCGCGACGCCGGACCGGATAGTGGTGGCCCGCAACGGCTCGCCGCTCGTGATCGGCGTCGGCGAGCGCGAGATGTTCGTGGCCAGCGACGTGTCCGCCCTGGTCCGGCACACCAGTTCGGTCGTACACCTGGAAGACGGCGAACTGGCGAGCGTGACCGCCACCGGCTTTCGCACCTTCACCCGCGAGCGGGACGACGTCGCCAAGACGCCCACCACGGTCGAACTCACCGTCGAGGAACTCGAACTCGCGGGCCACGACCACTTCATGCACAAGGAGATCCACGAACAGCCCTCCTCCGTGGAGCGCATGCTCGGCGGCCGGCTCGACGACCGGTTCGGCTCGGCCCGCCTCGACGGCCTGCGGATGGAGTTGCGCGAGCTGCGCGGATTCCGCCGGGTCAAGGTGCTCGGCTGCGGATCGGCGTACTACGTGGGCCAGTTGGGTGCGACGCTGATCGAGGACCTGGCCCGGGTGCCCGCCGATGCCGAGCCCGCGTCGGAGTTCCGCTACCGCAATCCGGTGATCGAACCGGACACGCTCTACGTCGCGGTCAGCCAGTCCGGCGAGACCGCCGACACGCTTTTCGCGGTTCGCGAGATCCAGCGCAAGGGTGGCCGGGTGGTCGGGTTGGTCAACGTGGTCGGCTCGTCCATCGCGCGCCAGTGCGACGGGGGGATCTATCTGCACGCCGGGCCGGAGGTCTCGGTCGCCTCGACCAAGGCGCTGACCCATATGGCGGTCGGTTTCGCGCTGCTCGCGCTCGCGCTCGGTCGGGTACACGACCTCTCGCACGCGGACGGCGCGCGGATCCTGGCCGGCCTCCAGGCGCTGCCCGGCCAGATCGCCGAGATCCTGGCGGACGAGGCAGGCATCGCCGAGGCGGGCCGACGGCTCGCGGACGCGCGCAGCCTGTTCTTCATCGGCCGGGTCCGGGGCTATCCGGTGGCGCGCGAGGCGGCGCAGAAGTTCAAGGAGATCACCTACCGGCACGCCGAGGCGTACCCGAGCAGCGAACTCAAGCACGGGCCGCTCGCGCTGATCGACGCCGACCTGCCGACCGTGGCCGTCATCCCGGACGACGACCTGGTGGAGCGCAACCTCGCGGCCGCACACGAGATCCGCGCGCGCGGCGGCCGGCTGACCGTGATCACCCACCCGGGGGTCGACCTCGGCGACTTGGAGGCCGACCGGATCACCGTGCCCCGCAACGAGCGCGAACTCGACCCGATCCTGCTCACCATCCCCACCCAACTGCTCGCGTACCACGCGGCCCGAGCCCTCGGCGAGGACATCGACCGCCCCCGCAACCTGGCCAAGTCGGTCACGGTCGAATAGCCGGCGTCGACGCCGCCCGGCTCACCCGAAAGGTCCAGGCGCGGTGGTACGAGCCCCCGAGTGGGGGACTCTCGCGATCATGTCCCGCCAATCCTGCAAATCCCACCAATCCCGCCCACCTCGGCACTGCGGCGTCCCGGCCTCGGCCCGGAAGACACCGCCCGCCGGGGTGGGCGTCCGCGTGCCCGGTACCCGGTGCCCGTCGACGCCGCGTTCCACCGGCTGCGCCGAAGGAAATATATCGCGCAACGTTGACTGTCGTCATAATTGATAGATACTGGCTCCGCGACTCCCGCTGACACCAGGATGAGGTGCGCGCACATGGAGCTGTCCCGTTCCGCTCACGTCGACACGTTCTGTCGTGATCGATTGCCACCTGCCGAGCAGTGGCCCGAACTGCGTTTCGAACTACCGGAATTGCGCTACCCGACCCGGCTGAACTGCGCCCGGGTCCTGCTCGACGACACCATCGATCGGCTCGGTCCGGAACGACGGTGTCTGGTCACCCTGGACGAGCAGTGGAGCTACGGCGACCTGCGCACCAGGGCCGATCAGGTCGCCCGGGTGCTGACTGAAGACCTCGGCCTGGTGCCGGGCAACCGCGTCCTGCTGCGCGGTCCGAACAACCCGTGGCTGGTCGCCTGCTGGTTCGGCGTGCTCAAGGCCGGCGGCGTCGCGGTGACCACGATGCCGCTGCTGCGGGCGCACGAGTTGACCACGCTGTGCGAGATCGGCCGGCCCACGGTCGCGCTGTGCGACCACCGCTTCATGGACGAACTGACCGTCGCGGCCGTCCCCGGCCTGACCGCCGTGGCCTACGGGGGCGACACGGCCGACGACCTGACCCGGCGCTGCGCGACCAAGAGCGCCGACTTCGAGGCCGTGGACACCGCCGCCGACGACGTGGCGCTGATCGCGTTCACCTCCGGCACCACCGGTCGGCCCAAGGCCACCATGCACTTCCACCGCGACGTGTTGGCCAACTCCGACACCTTCTCCCGGCACATCCTCAAGCCCACCCCTGACGACCTGTTCGCGGGTACCCCGCCGCTCGGCTTCACCTTCGGCCTCGGCGGCCTGGTGGTCTTCCCGCTGCACGTCGGCGCGGCCACCCTGCTGCTCGAACACGCCACCCCCGAGCGGCTGGCCCGGATCATCGCCGAGCACGGCGTCACGGTGCTGTTCACCGCGCCGACCGCGTACCGGGCGATCATGGCCGCGGGCCTGGCCGATCTCCTCCGGGGCCTGCGGCGCTGCGTGTCGGCGGGCGAGACGCTGCCCGCGGAGACCTGGCACGACCTGCACGCGGCCACCGGCATCGAACTGATCGACGGCATCGGCGCGACCGAGCTGCTGCACGTGTTCGTCTCCGCCGCCGACGCGGACATCCGGCCCGGCGCGACGGGGCGGGCCGTACCCGGCTTCGAGGCCGTCGTGCTGGACGGCGACGGCAAGCCGGTCCCCGACGGCACGCCGGGGCAGCTTGCGGTCAAGGGCCCGACCGGGTGCCGCTACCTGGACGACCCGCGCCAGCTCGGCTACGTACGCGACGGCTGGAACATCACCGGCGACACCTACATCCGGGACGCCGACGGCTACCTCTGGTACCAGGCGCGCAGCGACGACATGATCATCTCCTCCGGTTACAACATCGCCGGTCCCGAGGTCGAGGTGGCCCTGGCCGCACACCCCGACGTCGCCGAGTGCGGCGTGGTCGGCGCGCCGGATCCCCGCCGCGGGCTGATCGTCAAGGCGTACGTCGTGCTGCGCGAGGGGGTCGCGGCCGACGCGGACACCGCCGAGCGCATCCAGTCCTACGTCAAGAGCACGATCGCGCCGTACAAGTACCCGCGCGCCGTCGAGTTCGTGGCCGCCCTGCCCCGCACCGGCAACGGCAAGCTGCGCCGCGCCGAACTGCGCGCCTGGGCGGCCAACGCCGGCGAACCGGCCCCGAACTCCCTTGCCCCAAAAGCCTCGTGAAAGGCACGACGATGCCCGAAGACAGCCCGACCGGCCCGGCCGACCTGCCCTCCGTCGTGGTCGAGCGCCGCGTCGAGTGGCAGGACACCGACGCGGCCGGCCACTACCACCACTCGGCCGTGCAGCGCTGGGTCGAGGCGGCCGAGGCGGTGCTGCTGCGCCGACTGGGTGTGGGCGACCTGTTCGGCCGGATCCCCCGGGTGCACTTCGAGGCGGACTACCTCGAACGCCTGTGGTTCGGCGAGGCCGCGTACATCCGGCTGCGGATCGATCGGGTGGGTACCAGTTCGCTGCACTACTCGTTCGAGGTGCGGGGCGAGCACGGCGTGGCCGCGACCGGCCGGCTGTCCGTCGTGCACTGCCCGCCGGACCACAAGGGCGCGTCGCCGTGGCCGGACGAGGTCAGGACCGCGCTGTCCCGGGGCGGCCCGCAGCGTCCGGAGTCCTACACCTGACCCGCGCGCACCCCGCGCGACCGGGCGGATCGCACCCCGATCCGACCCCTCGGATATCGCGTGACGTTGACGACCGTGGAATTTATTACATACGCTCGGATAGGCCGGGAACATTGGAGGACGCTGTGCGCATAGCAGTCATCGGCGGCGGGCCGGGCGGGTTGTACTTCGCCGCCCTCGCCAAGCAGCTCTCGCCGGCGTCGGAGATCACCCTGTGGGAGCGCAACGCACCCGACGACGTGTTCGGCTTCGGCGTGGTGTTCTCCGACGAGACCCTGGACGGCATCGCCCAGGCAGACCCGGAGATCTTCGCCGCGATGTCCGAGGGCTTCGCCCGCTGGACCGACGTCGACGTGCGCTACGGCGGACGCACCCTGACCTCGGGCGGGCACGGGTTCGCCGCGCTCGGCCGGGAGCGGCTGTTGCGCATCCTCCAGGAGCGCTGCGCGGCGCTCGGCATCGACCTGCGCTACCGCACCGAGGCCCCGCCCGTGGACGAACTGGCGCGCACACACGATGTGGTGGTCGCCTCCGACGGCGTGCGCTCCGCCGTGCGCGAGCGCTACGCGGACGTGTTCCGGCCCGACCTGGACGAGCGCGGCTGCCGCTACATGTGGCTGGGTACGGACAAGGTCTTCGACGCGTTCACCTTCATCGTCGACAAGCACGACTTCGGCGTGGTGCAGGTGCACGCGTATCCGTTCGACGACCGGCGCAGCACGTTCATCGTGGAGCTGGCCGAAGACGCCTGGCGGCGCGGCGGCTTCGCCGAGTTCGCCGGTCGCGAGCTGCCGCGCGGGGCCAGTGACGAGGCGGGCATCGCGCGCTGCGAGGCGCTGCTGGCCGAACACCTGGACGGACACCGGCTGATCCCGAACAACTCGCGGTGGATCCGGTTCACCACGGTGCGCAACGCCACCTGGCACCACGAGAACGTGGTCCTGCTCGGCGACGCCGCACACACCGCGCACTTCTCCATCGGCTCGGGCACCAAGCTCGCCATGGAGGACGCCCTCGCCCTGGCCGCGTGCCTGAACGAACACGCCGACATCCCGACCGCGCTCACCGCCTACGAGGCCGAGCGCAAGCCGGTGGTGGCCGCCACCCAGCGCGCCGCCCAGGCCAGCCTGGAATGGTTCGAGAACATCGACCGGGCGGTCGGCCAGGCGCCCGAGCAGTTCGCCTTCAACCTGCTCACCCGCAGCCGCCGGGTCACCCACGCCAACCTGTCCGAGCGCGACCCGGCGTTCGTGGCGCAGGTGGACGCGGCGTTCACCGCCGGGCGACCGGACCGGGTGGACGCGGCGCCGATGTTCCAACCCTTCCGGCTCGGCTCGGTCCGGCTGCGCAACCGCGTGGTGGTCCCGCCGATGGCCACCTACGCGGCCGTGGACGGCTTCCCCGGCCCGTTCGAGGCCGCCCACCTGGGTGCGCTCGCGCTCGGCGGGGCGAGCCTGGTCTTCGCCGGGATGACCGCCGTACTGCCCAACGGCCGCGCCACCGCCGCCTGTCCGGGCCTGTGGTCCGACGCGCAGGAGACGGCCTGGCGCGACGTGGTCACCCGGGTGCGCGAACAGGTCCCGAACGGACCCCTGTTGGGCATCCAGCTCACCCACGCCGGGCGGCGCGCGGCCGGTTCGGTGCCGGACGCCGACGGCACGTGGGCGCCGCTGGGTCCGAAAGGTTGGCCGACCGTGGCCGCGTCCGCGATCGCCTGGGACGCCGACGGCGACTTCCGCCCGCGCGAGGCGGACCGGGCCGATCTGGACGCGATCACCGCCGCGTTCGCCGCCGCCGCCGCACGCGCCGACCGGGCGGGCTTCGACGCGCTGGAACTCCAGTACGGACACGGCCATCTGCTCTCCGGCTTCCTGTCCCCGCTGACCAACCTGCGCGAGGACGAATACGGCGGCTCGCTCGCCGGTCGACTGCGCTTCCCGATCGAGGTGTTGTCCGCCGTGCGGGCGGTGTGGCCGAGCAACAAGCCGCTGGTGGTGCGGATCTCGGCGAGCGACTGGGCCGAGGGCGGCACCACCGAGGACGAGGCGGTACGGATCGCCCGGGCGCTCGCGGCGGCCGGCGCGGACGCCATCGACGTGTCCTCGGGCGAGGTCGTGCCGTATGAGCGACCCGCCTACGGACGCGGCTACCAGACGCCGTTCGCCGACCTGATCCGCAACGCGACCGGTGTGCCGACCATCGCGGTCGGCGCCATCTCCACCTACGACGACGTCAACTCGATCCTGCTCGCGGGCCGGGCGGACCTGTGCGCGGTGGGCCGCGCGCACCTGTACGACCCGCTGTGGACGCTGCACGCCGCCGCCGACCAGGGCTACGCCGGACCGGGCGCGCCCTGGCCGAACGCCTGGCGGCCGGGCAGCCGCAAACCGCCCGGCGCGGGTAGTGATCGGGTGCCGCCGCGGCTGCACCTGTCGCGCGCACAGGTCGAGACCGTGCCGAGGCGGTGGCGACCGGAAACCGACACCCGCCTGGTCGCCGCACCCGGCCGGGGGTGACCCGACACCCCGACCTCGTATCCGCCGACCGAACAGCGCACCACGAGGAGCCCGCCATGACAGGTCCCACCCCGCCGATCGTGCTCACCGGCGCACAACGCGACAACCCGCCCCGGTTCAAGGCCGCCGCCGTCCAGGCCGCGCCGGTCTATCTGGACGCGGCCGCCACCGTGGCCAAGGCGGTCGCACTGATCCGCGAGGCCGCCGGCAACGGCGCCGAACTGATCGTCTTCCCCGAGGCGTTCGTCCCCGGATACCCGTACTGGAACTGGACGATGAACCCGGTCCAGGGCTCGCCCTGGTACGAACGCCTGTACCGGTCCTCGGTGGACGTGCCGGGCCCGCACGTGGAAACGCTGCGCGCGGCGGCCCGGGCGGTCGGCGCGGTGGTGGTGATCGGCGTCAACGAGCGCGGCCCGCACAGCATGGGCGTGCTGTACAACACCATGCTGACCATCGACGCCGACGGCGAACTGATCGGGGTGCACCGCAAGCTGGTGCCCACCTGGGCGGAGAAGCTGACCTGGACCGGCGGCGACGGCAGTTCGCTGCGCGTGCACCCGACCGGGATCGGCCCGCTCGGCGTGCTCGCCTGCGGGGAGAACACCAACACCCTGGCCCGCTTCACCCTGCTCGCCCAGGGCGAACTCGTGCACGCCGCGAGCTACATCGCGCTGCCCGTGGCGCCCGCCGACTACGACATGGCCGACGCGATCGCGGTCCGCACCGCCGCGCACAGCTTCGAGGGCAAGGTCTTCTCGGTGGTCGCCTGCTCGACCATCTCACCCGAGATCGTCGACGCCATCGCCGGCGACGACGACGAGGTGCGCAAGCAGCTGGGCCGCGAACGCAGCGCCTACTCCGGCGTGTTCGGCCCGGACGGGCGCCCCGTCGGCGAACCCCTGATCGACGACGAGGGCATCGTCTACGCCGACATCGACCTCGCCAAGTGCATCCAGCCCAAGCAGATGCACGACATCGTCGGCCACTACAACCGCTTCGACGTCTTCGCGCTGAACGTGGACAACCGGCCCCGGTCCCCGATCACGTTCACCCACGACCCCGCCGCCGCACCGCCCCCCGCCCCCGCCGCGATCCCCGTACCCGAGGAGGAGACATGACCACCCAGGACGACAACATGCTGGGCCGGGCCCGAGTCACCGACACCCCGGAACTGAGCGCCTACTACGCCGAATTGGCCGACCGCGAGGCCGGCGCGCTGTGGACCGTGGCAAACGAGATCGAACCCTGGTACCCGCAGCCCAAGTCGGTACCCACACTGTGGCGCTACGCCGAACTGCGCCCGCTGGTGCGCAAGGCGCTCGACCTGGTCAAGGCCGACGACGCCGGCCGCCGAGTGGTCATGCTGGTCAACCCCGGCCGCCGGGACATCAGCGCCGCCGCGGGCCTGCTGTACACCGGCCTGCAGATCATGGGGCCCGGCGAGTCGATGACCGCGCACCGCCACCAGGCCGCCGCGCTGCGGTTCGTCCTGGAAGGCACCGGCGCCTGGACGATCGTCGACGGCGAGAAACTGCGGGTCGGCGCCCGCGACTTCGCGATCACCCCGAACGGGACCTGGCACGAGCACGGCAACGAGTCCGACGACACGCCGGTGATCTGGCAGGACGGCCTGGACATTCCGCTGGTCAACGCGCTCGACGCGGGCTTCTACGAGGTCCACCCGGACGTCTACCAGGTGCCCGGCAAGGTGGTGAACTCCTCCGTCCTGACCTACGGCGGCAACCTCGTCCCGTACGGCATCGAACGGTGGACCCGGCCCTACTCGCCGCTGCTCGCCTGGCCATGGGAGCCCACCTACCAGGCGCTGCTCGACCTGGCCAAGGCGAGCGAGGGATCGCCGTACGACGGCCTGATCATGGAGTACACCAACCCCGCCACCGGCGGCTCGGTGATGCCCACGATGAGCGCGCACATCCAACTCCTGCGCGCCGGCCAGGCGACGAAGGCACACCGGCACACCGGCTCGGTCGTGTACACCGCGGCCAAGGGCCACGGCGTCTCGATCGTGGCCGGACGGCGGTTCGAATGGCACGAGGGCGACGTCTTCGCGGTGCCCGCGTGGGCCTGGCACGAGCACGCCAACCTCGACCAGGGCGAGGACGCGGTGCTGTTCTCGTTCAACGACTTCCCCGTGATGCGCTCGCTGGGCTTCTTCCGCGAAGAGGCGTACGCCGACAACGACGGCCACCAGCCGACGCCGGCCGGCTGAGCCGGTTCATCCCGCACACCCATCACCCGAGGCGCCGCGACCGCGCCGCCCGGACGCAAGACAGTGAGGACACCCCATGCGCCTGGTCACCTACACCGTCGGCGACTCGTCGCCCCGCCTGGGCGCCGAGGACGGCGCGCACGTGACGGACCTGGCCGCCCTGGCCGCCGCCGCGGGCGTCGAACTCCCCGGCGACCTGCTGTCGTTCATCCGGGCGGGCGCCGACGCGCTCGACACCGCGCGCGAACTGCTCGCCGGCGCGCCGGCCGACCGCCCGGCCGGGACCGTGCACCCCACCGGCGAGGTGCGGCTGCTCGCGCCGCTGCGCCCCGGGAAGATCATCGGCATCGGGCTCAACTACGTCGAGCACGTGGCCGAGTCCAACCGCACGCTCGACACCGCGAAGGAACTCCCGGAGCGACCGGTGCTGTTCGGAAAGCCCGCCACCGCGGTGACCGGCCCGGGCGCCCCGATCCTGCACAACGCTGACCTGACCGCACAGCTCGACTGGGAATGCGAACTCGCCGTGGTGATCGGCCGAACCGCCTACAAGGTGAGCGAAGCCGACGCGTGGGACCACGTGTTCGGCTACAGCATCATGAACGACATCAGCGCCCGGGACCAGCGCCGCTCCGGGCAGTGGTTCTTCTCCAAGGGCCAGGACTCCTACGCCCCGTTCGGCCCGGCCGTGGTCACCGCCGACGAGATCCCCGACGCCCAGGCCCTCGACCTGTCGCTGCGGGTCAACGGCGACGTCAAGCAGAAGTCCAACACCCGGCACATGTTGTTCGACATCCCTCGGCTGATCGCCGACATCTCGTCCGGGATGACCCTGGAGCCCGGCGACGTGATCTCCACCGGCTCGCCGTCCGGGGTCGGCGCGGCCCAGGTCCCGCCGCAATACCTGCGACCGGGCGACGTGGTCGAGGCGACCGTCGAGCGCATCGGCACGCTGACCAACCCGGTGATCGACGCCCGCTGACCCGAACCCGCCCCGCTCCCTCTTATCGGCATCAGCTTTACCGGCACCAGCAGGAGGCCCCTCCCGTGCGTCAACACCCCTACCGCGTCGGCCAGATCGTGCCGAGTTCCAATGTCACGATGGAAACCGAGGTGCCCGCGATCCTGCGAGCCCGCGAGACGGTCGCCCCGGAGCGCTTCACGTTCCACTCCAGCCGGATGCGGATGACCCACGTCACCCCCGAGCAACTGGCGGCGATGGACGCCGACTCCGACCGCTGCGCCGTCGAACTGTCCGACGCGCGGGTGGACGTGCTCGGCTACGCGTGCCTGGTGGCGATCATGAGCATGGGACTGGGCTACCACCGGGTCTCCGAGGAGCGCCTGCACGGGCGCACCGTCGAGAACGGCGCGCCCGCGCCCGTGGTCACCAGCGCCGGCGCCCTCGTGCACGGGCTGCACACGATCGGCGCGCGCAAGGTCGCGCTGGTCGCGCCGTACATGCTGCCGCTGACCCGCACGGTGGTGGATTACCTCGGGCACGAGGGGATCGAGGTGCTGGACTTCGAGGCGCTGGAGATCCCGGACAACCTCGACGTGGCCGCGCACGACCCGCTGCGCCTGCCCGACATCGCGGACCGGCTCGCACATGCCGACGCGGACGCGGTGGTGTTGTCGGCGTGCGTACAGATGCCGTCGCTCGCCGCGATCGAGGACGCCGAACAGCGACTGGGCAAGCCGGTCGTCTCGGCCGCGGTGTGCACGGTGCATCAGATGCTGCGCGCCCTCGACCTGCCGGCCTTCGCGCCGGGTGCCGGACACCTGCTGTCGGGGGCGTTCGCCGACGCGCCCCTGGGGCGGGGAGCGCGGCGGCGGGGGCCTGATCCACGGGCCTACCGCGAGCCCTCCCGGCCCCGGACCCGCGACTCGCGGGTCCGGGCCGAGGAGGGCACATCCCCGGGGAAGCGCGCGCTGCACGGAGCGGGCGGATATTGCGGCGATTCGTTCCTATTCCGCCACGGTGGAATACTGGCACGCCGTTCCCCATGGAAGGAGACCCCGGATGGGCTACGGCCCCGTGTCCATGGCCGCACTCGGCAGGGCCGTCACCGGGCGTGACCTCACCGCCACCGAATCCGGCTCCGGGTCGGCGACCGGGTGGCGGGGCGCCCACGCCGGTACCCGGGCCGACGTCCTGATCGCCACGGTGGCGGGGGCCGTGGACCTGTTCGGCTTGTTTCTCACGCTGCCCTCGGCCGGGCCGGGGGAGCGGGCGGTCGGCGCGCTGGTCATGGTCGCGACGGCGGCGAGCCTGATCTTTCGCCGTCGGTCGCCGGTGGCGGTGCTGTTGTTCACGCTCGCCCTGATCGTGACGCTCAACACCGCTCTCGCGATGCCGCAACGTTTCGGTATCACGCTGGCCGTGGCGTTGTACACGGTCGGCCTGGCGGGGCGGCCCCGGACCGTCGCGCTCGCGGCCCTGGCCACACTGGCGGCCCAGGCGACGGGATATCGAAACGCGTCGGAGTCCTTCCTCTGGCTGTTCAGCGGCGACGTCGTGGCGACCCTCCTCGTGCTCGGGGTCAGCGCCGCGGTACGGCACTGGCAGGGACAGCTCGAGGTCAACCGCGCGCTGCTGGCCGACCGGGCGCTGTCCGACGAGCGCCGCCGGATCGCCCGCGAACTGCACGACATCGTGGCGCACCACATCACCACGATGCACCTGATGTCCGGGGGCGCCCGGGCCAGCCTGGACCGCGACCCGGAGGCGGCCCGCGCGGCGCTGCTCACCCTGGAGGCGTCCGGCCGGGTGGCGCTCGGCGAGATGCGGCAGCTGCTCGGCGTACTGCGCAGCGACCACGACCCGGACCAGGCGGCCTCGGTCGCGCCGCAGCCCGGCGTCGACGACCTGGCCCGGCTGATCGCCGAATCCTGCCTGGCCGGGCTGCCCACCGAGCTGCGCGTGCTGGGCGCGCCGCGCGCGTTGCCGCTGCCGGTGGGTCTGGCGGTGTACCGGATCACCCAGGAGGCGCTGACCAACGCCCGCAAACACGCCGGGAACGCGGCGACGGCGACGGTGCGGCTGGAATACCTGCCGGGGGCGGTCGCCGTGGAGATCCGCGACGACGGGGGCGGCGAGGTGGTCGTCGGCGACTACGCGATGACCGGTGGTGGGCACGGGCTGGTCGGGATGCGGGAGCGGGTGGCCGTACACGGCGGGTCGTTCGAGGCGGGGCGGGTCGCCGACGGCGGTTTCCGGGTGGCGGCGACGTTGCCGCTGGCGGGGGAGGAGCCGGAGCCGCCGCCCGCCGCGACGCCGGTGGCGGTGCCGGTGGTGAGCGCCGACCCCGCGTCCGAACCCGAGCGGCTGGCTCGGCTGAGTCCGGCCGAGGTGGCGCTGCTGCGCCTGTTCGCGACCGGCAAGGGCGACGGCGAGATCGCCGCGGCGATACGGGAGGAGCCGGCCGCTCTGGAGCGGAGGGAGGCGGATCTGCTGACCAAGCTCGACGTGCGCGACCGGGCCCAGGCGGTGGTGGTGGCGTACGAATCCGGCCTGGTTCGGGCGGGTCGGGGCGACCGCGCCCGCTGATTGTGCGTTTACACGAACACCGGCGCTCGGGTTCGTCGTCGCGACCATCAGCAGCGGGGCGTCGTCCGCGTAGCGTGCCCGTACGCCTCCGGACTCCCGTGAAAGAAGGCCCCATGACCGGAACCGTCGTCGACACCGCGCACTGGAATGCCCGCCTCGCCGAGCTGATCGCCGAGTTCGACGTGCCGGGCGCGAGCCTCGCGTTCTGGCACGGCGGCGAGGTGCACAGCTTCGCCGCGGGTGTGCTCAACCGGGACACCGGTACGCCCGTCTCGACCGACTCGCTGTTCCAGATCGGCTCGGTGACCAAGGTCTGGACCGCCACCCAGCTGGTGCTCCTCGCCGAGCAGGGCCGGCTCACCCTGGACACCCCGGTCGTCGACCTGCTCCCCGAGTTCAAGGTCGCCGACGCCGAGGTGACCAAGTCGGTGACGGTGCGGCAACTGCTGACCCACACCTCCGGCATCGACGGCGACCTGTTCCTGGACACCGGGCGCGGCGACGACTGTCTGGAGAAGTACGTCGCGGCCTGCGCGGACCTGACCCAGAACCACCCCATCGGGGAGAGCTTCTCCTACTGCAACACGGGCTTCGTGATCGCCGGCCGGATCATCGAGCGGCTGACCGGCAAGACCTGGGACGCGGCGCTGCGCGAGCAGATCTGCGAGCCCCTGGGCCTGACCCACACCTGGACGCTGCCCGAGGACGTGCTGCGGTTCGGAGCGGCAACGGGGCACGTGGAGGACGGCAAGGCGACCTCCGTGTGGGGTCTGCCGCGGGCGATGGGGCCGGCCGGCCTGATCTGCGCGCGGGCGAGCGACGTGGTCGCCTTCGGCCGGGCACACCTGGGTACCGAGCTGCTGGCCGAGCCGACGGGGATGACCGAGCCGCAGGTGGATCTGCCGAACCCGTACACGCTCGCGCCGCAGTGGGGGATCGGGTGGATCCTCGACGAGTGGTCCGGCCACCGGGTGATCATGCACGCGGGCAACACCATCGGCCAGTCGGCGATGTTGTGGGTGGTGCCCGACACCGGCACCGTGGTGTGCCTGCTGGCCAACGGCGGCGACACCTCGGCTCTGCAACGCGGGCTCGGCGCCGAGCTGTTCGCCACGCTGGCCGGCGTCACCATGTCGCCGCAGCTGGGCCCGCCGGAGACCCCGGCCGAGGTGGACGTCGAGCAGTACGCCGGCGTCTACGAGCGGGTGGGCAACCGCACCACCCTCTCGGTCCGGGACGGTCGGCTGCACATGCTCATCCAGACCACCGGCGAGCTGGCCGACATCTCGCCGGACATGGAGCTGACGCTCACCCCGGTCGACGAGACCACCTTCGTCGGGCAGCGCGAGGGCGCCGCGCTGTGGGACAGCGTGGTCTTCTACCGCCTCGCCGACGGCAGCCGGTACCTCCACATGGGCGTGCGCGCCACCCCCCGGACGTCCTGACCCGGTTCCACCGCGCGGGTTCGCCGACCCGACCCCGCGCGGTGCCCGGTGGTGGGTCGGCCGGTGCGGGTTTACGGTCGAACGAGTGGGCCCGTCCGGTACGGCCCGCACCGCCGGCGGGCGTCGCACCGACGCCTCGGCGGTCGTAACCCCCGGCGGGACTCACCATGGCGCATCCGAACGCGACACCCTCGCAGACCGCCGCAGCACCGAAGCGAAGCGGCGGCAACGGCGCGGCGCTCGCGGTGATCGCCTCCTGCCAGTTGATGGTGGTCCTGGACATCACCATCGTGAACATCGCCCTGCCGCACATCCAGCGGTCGTTGGACTTCTCCACCACCGGCCTGTCCTGGGTGCTCAACGCGTACACGCTGACCTTCGGCGGGCTGCTGCTGCTCGGCGGGCGCGCGGGCGACATCCTGGGCAGGCGCCGGGTGTTCATCTTCGGCGTGTTGTTGTTCGCGATCGCGTCGCTGCTCGGCGGATTCGCGCAGAACGCACCGGAGTTGCTCGCCGCCCGCGCGCTGCAGGGTGTCGGCGGTGCCATCGCGTCGCCGACCGCACTCGCGCTGATCACCACCACGTTTCCCGAGGGTCCGGCCCGCAACCGGGCGTTCGGGGTGTTCGCGGCGGTGTCCGCCGGTGGCGGCGCGATCGGGCTGCTCGCGGGCGGGGTCCTGGTCGAGTGGTTGAACTGGCGGTGGGTGTTCTTCGTCAACGTGCCGATCGGCGTGCTGCTGGCGCTGGCCACGCCGCGCTACATCCGCGAATCCGAGCGCCATCCGGGGCACTTCGACCTGCTCGGCGCGCTCACCTCCACGCTGGGCATCAGCTCGCTCGTGTACGGATTCATCCGGGCCGCGCAGGAGGGATGGCGCGACGCGTTCACCCTCGGCGCGTTCGCGGCGGCCGTGGTGCTGCTCGCGCTCTTCATCTCGATCGAGCGCAACTCCCGGCAGCCGATCACCCCGCTGAGGATGTTCGCCGACCGTAACCGGGCCGGTACGTACGGCATCATGCTGTGCCTGGCGGCGGCGATCTTCGGGATGTTCTTCTTCCTGACCCTGTGGGTCCAGGACGTGCTGGGCTTCAGCCCGCTCCGGACCGGGCTCGCGTTCCTGCCGATCAGCGCGGTGATCGCGGTCGGCGCGGGATTCGCCTCGCAGCTGCTGCCGCGCTACGGGCCCAAGCCGTTCATGGTCGGCGGCGCGCTGCTCGCGGCGGCGGGGCTGGGCTGGCTCACCCGTACCGATGTGCACAGCACCTACCTGGGGAGCATCCTCGGGCCGACGCTGGTGTTCGGGGTGGGCATGGGCATGCAGTTCGTGTCCCTGACGCTGATGGCGGTCTCCGGCGTGCGGGCCCGCGATACGGGCGCGGCCTCCGGGCTGCTCAACGCGATGCAGCAGGTGGGCGGTTCGCTCGGGTTGTCGATCCTGGTCACCGTCTTCGGCACGGCCAACCGCAACGAGGCGAAAGACCAGGTCCCCGCCTTCCTGTCCCAGGCCACCCCGGCCCAACGCGCCGAATTCGACCGCACGGGCGCGCTGCCCAAACCGTGGAGCGACCAGGTACTCACGAGCGGCGTCTCCTCGGCCTTCATCGTGGCCGCGATCTTCGCGGTGGTCGCCGCGGTGATCGCCCTCTTCGTCATCCAGGTCCGTGCCTCCGACCTGGACCGCCTCCAGGGCGGCGCACCACCACCGGGTTGACCGGTGACGAGTGTGCCCGACTCGACCCCTCCAGCGCCGCCGGTGCGCGAGAATGCGTACACGACGCATCACCACAAACGGAACGCGAGTTCGTTACGGCGGCGACGACGGGGGCCCGATGGAACCGGAACTGATGACGCTGGCAGCATCCGGAGCAGCCACGCTGGTCGGCCTGATGGTCTCCGAATCCTGGGCCCAGGCCCGCACGCGCCTGGCCGCCTTCTTCACCCGAACCGGCTCCGAACCATCCACCACGGAACAACAACTGGACGCCGCCCAGGGCGAGTTGACCACGGCCCGCGCAGCGGGCAACGACATCGTGGCGGCCGACATCGAAGCCGAATGGCGCACCCGCCTCCGCCGAGCCCTACAGGCCGACCCGGCAGCGGCAGCCGAGCTGAGAGCCCTGCTCGACGAACTGGCCCCACTGACCGAAACGCCGGCCGCCGCCCCGGTGACCAACACCATCACCGGCGGCACCCAACACGGCCCAGTCCTCCAGGGCCGCGACTTCTCCGGCGTGACCTTCCACACCCAACCCCCACCGCCGTCCGGCGGCAACCCGACGGGACAACCCTGACCGACGGGAACCGGACCCGGCCTCGGCCTTCCCGATCGCCGGAACCGATGCATACCGATTCATCCGACAACGCAACAAGTGCGGGCCGAGGCAAGCCTCGACCCGCACAAGTCGGTGTCACGTTCTGTGTCCGAGGGGGGACTTGAACCCCCAAGCCCTTTCGGGCACTAGCACCTCAAGCTAGCGCGTCTGCCAATTCCGCCACCCGGACCGGGTGGTCGCCCTGTGTTCGCGCGGCGACGTGGAGAACCATATCAAAGATCCGCAGGGGGCCGGACCGGGGTGGATGCGGGGCTGACCTGGGGCTTGGTGGTCGGCCGGGGGCGGCGCCCGGGAGTGCGACCGGCGCCGCCGCATTCGTGTACCGCGGGCGTTGTCCGGGGTGAGGTTGCGGTGTTTCGGGGGCTGGGTTACGTGCCGGCGAGGAGGGCGGCCTCCTCCTGTGCGGACAGGCCGCGTGGCAGCGGGGGTTCGCCGCGTCGGCGGTCCCAGGCGAGGACGTCGGCCACCGTGACCGGGAGCGGGGTGGCCGGCATGCCGGCGGCCCGGGCCCGGGCGGCGCTGCGTTGGCGGGTGGGCCATTCGGCCTTCGGCGCGATCAAAGGGAAGGGGGCCGAGACCGCGTCCATGGGGATCGGGACGAGTTCGACGTCGGCGCCGGCCACGCCGGCACAGGTTTCGATCAGGGTGCCCAGCGTGGTGGGCTCGGCCGGGCCGACGGCGTGGAAGGCGCCCGGGCGGTCGTCGGTCAGCAGGCGGGTCACCAGGTGGGCCAGGTCGCGGGAGTCGACCACCTGTACCGGCTGGTCGAGGTCGCCCGGTACGGCCACTCGGCCGCCGCGGGCGGCTCGGCGGACCCAGTAGGTGAAGGTTTCCTGGACGTCGTGGGGGCCGACGACCTTGCCGGGGCGCACGATCGTGGCGCGGTCGCCGTATCGGGCGAGGACGTCGTCCTCGCAGGCGACCTTGCACGGGCCGTACGTGTCGTTGTCGAGCTCTTCGGTGTCGCGGCGGGGTGGCCGGCGCGGGGTGTCCTCGTCCGAGCCGGGGCCGACGCCGGTCTGTACGTATACGGCGTGGCTGGAGACGAACAGGTAGCGGCCGACCCGGTCGCCGAGTGCGGCCATGGCCTGGTTCACGTGGCGCGGGACGTAGCCGCTGACGTCGACCACCGCGTCCCATTCGCCGTCGCGCAGCGCCGCGTAGTCGCCGGTGTCGCGGTCGCCGATCAGCCGGGGCAGGTCCGGGAACAGGTGCGATCCGGTTCGTCCCCGCCCGAACAGGGTCACGTCGGCGCCCTCGCGCAGTGCGTCCTCGACGATCGCCCGGCCCACGAACGCGGTGCCACCCAATACAAGAATGCGCATGGGTGGCGACCTTATCGGCAGGGCGGTTTCGGGTGGGCGAGTATTCGAGTGTCAACTGCGGTTGACAGATGCTGCATGTCAACGTACGTTGACAGACATGACCGAAGCAACCAACCTCGCCAGTAGGGCGGGGGACCGTGATCCGCGCGTGGGCCTGCGGGCCGTGGCCGCGCTGCGGCGGCTGCTCGAACAGCTCGAGGCCGTGCAGGTGCGCAGCGCGCGCGTGCAGGGCTGGTCGTGGCAGGAGATCGCCGCCGAGCTGGGCGTAAGCCGTCAGGCAGTGCACAAGAAGCACGGGAGGAACTGATGTTCGAGAGGTTCACCGCCGACGCCCGCGCCGTGGTGCGTGGCGCGGTCGAGCACGCGCAACGCGCCGAGGCCGGCGAGGTGGGGGAGGAGCACATGCTCGCGGCGTTGCTGGACGGGCAGGGTACGCCGGCGGCGGTCGCACTGGCGACGATCGGATTCGTCGCCCATCGCGACGAGGTGATGCGGGCGCTGGCCCGGGCGCGCCGGCGCGGCGGGGTGTCACCCGCCGATCAGGCCGCGCTCGCCGACCTCGGGATCGACGTGGACGAGATCGTGGCCAGGGTCGAACAGGTGCACGGCGAGGGCGCGTTGGCGGTGGCGCCGCGACGCCGGCGGGTGTGGCCGTTCGGCGGGCGCGCGGCACCCGGGCCGTTCACGGAGGGGGCCAAGCGGGTGCTGGAGACGTCGCTGCGGGAGGCGTTGGAGCGCGGGGACAAGCACATCGGCGACGAGCACATCCTGCTCGCGCTCACGTCCGGCCCGGGGGTGGTGGCCGACCTGCTCGCCGAATACGGGGTGACCCGCGTGTCGGTACTCCGGGCGCTGGCGCCGCCGGCGGCCCGGGCGGGTTGACACCCGGCGCGCCCGTACGGGGTGCGGGGCACCTGCGCGCGGGTCGGGCCGGCGAACCGCGCGCGAGCCGGGCGGGTCCGCGGGCCCACCCGGCTCGCGCGCACGATCAGCCGAACAACCGCGCCTACTCGACCAGTCCGGCCCGCCGCAGCGCGTCCGCGATGGCGCCGCCGCCACTGGCGGGCGGCTGCGACCCACGGCTCTGCTTCGGCGGCGCGCCTCGGCGCCCCTGGCCACCGCCGGCCCCGCCGCCTTGGCCCTGCCGGGAGCCGCCCGGACCCTGGCGCGAACCCCCCTGCCCCTGCCGCGAACTCGCCTGGCGCCCCTCCCCGGACCGCCCGTCGCGTCCCCCGCGCTCGGGCGCCTCGTCCTCCAGCCGCAGCGTCAACGAGATGCGCTTGCGGGGGATGTCCACGTCGAGCACCTTGACCCGGACCACGTCCCCCGACTTGACCACGTCGTGCGGGTCGCTCACGAAGGTCTTCGACATCGCCGACACATGTACGAGGCCGTCCTGGTGCACGCCGACGTCCACGAACGCGCCGAACGCGGCCACGTTCGTGACCACGCCCTCCAGGAGCATTCCGGGCCGGAGGTCGGACAACTTCTCGACGCCCTCCTTGAAGGTGGCCGTCTTGAACGCCGGTCGCGGGTCGCGCCCCGGCTTCTCCAACTCGCGCAGAATGTCGGTGACCGTCGGCAGCCCGAACTTCTCGTCGGTGAACGCCTTCGGGTCCAGCGCACGCAATTTCGGCGCCGCGCCGATCAGGGTACGGACGTCGCCCCCGGCCGCCGCCACGATCCGGCGCACCACCGGATAGGCCTCGGGGTGCACGGAGGAGGCGTCCAGCGGGTCGTCGCCGGCCGGGATCCGCAGGAAGCCGGCCGCCTGCTCGAACGCCTTCGGGCCGAGCCGCGCCACGCTCTTCAGATCGCGCCGGGTCTTGAACGGCCCGTTGACGTCCCGGTGTTGCACGATGTTCTCGGCCAGCGTCGCGCCGATCCCGGACACCCGGGTGAGCAGCGGCGCGGAGGCGGTGTTGACGTCCACCCCGACCGCGTTCACGCAGTCCTCGACGACGGCGTCGAGCGACCGCGACAGCTTCAGCTCGGACAGGTCGTGTTGGTACTGGCCCACACCGATCGACTTCGGGTCGATCTTGACCAACTCGGCCAGCGGGTCCTGGAGTCGGCGGGCGATCGACACGGCACCGCGCAACGACACGTCCAGGTCCGGGAGTTCCTGCGAAGCGAAGGCCGAGGCGCTGTACACCGAGGCGCCGGCCTCGGAGACCATCACCTTCGTCAGGCCCAACTCCGGGTGTTTGGCGATCAGTTCGGCGGCCAGCTTGTCGGTCTCGCGCGAGGCGGTGCCGTTGCCGATCGCGATCAGGTCCACCCGGTGGGCGGCGGCAAGGCGCGCGAGCGTGGCGATCGACTCGTCCCAGCGGCGGCGCGGTTCGTGCGGATGGATCGTCTCGGTGGCCACGACCTTGCCGGTGTCGTCGGTCACCGCGACCTTGACCCCGGTACGCAGGCCCGGGTCCAGGCCCATCGTGGCGCGGGTGCCGGCCGGCGCGGCCAGCAGCAGGTCGCGCAGGTTGGCGGCGAACACCCGGACCGCCTCGTCCTCGGCCTCCTGGCGCAGCCGACCGCGCAGGTCGATGCCCAGGTGCACCAGGATCCGGGTCCGCCAGGCCCAGCGCACGGTGTCCGCGAGCCACTTGTCGGCGGGGCGGTCACGGTTGGTGATCCCGAAGGTGTGCGCGATCGCCCGCTCGTACTCGGTCGGACCGTCGCCCTCCTCTGCCGCGTCCGCGGTGGGGGCCAGCGTCAGGTCGAGGACGTCCTCCTTCTCGCCCCGGAACATCGCCAGGATCCGGTGCGACGGCAGCCGGGTGAAGGGCTCGGCGAAGTCGAAGTAGTCGGCGAACTTGGCGCCCGCCTCCTCCTTGCCCTCGCGCACCTTGGCCACCACGCGCCCGCGCGTCCACATCTTCTCGCGCAGCGCGCCGATCAGGTCGGCGTCCTCGGCGAAGCGCTCGACCAGGATCGCCCGGGCGCCCTCCAGCGCCGCCTGCGCGTCGGCGACGCCCTTGTCCGGGTCGACGAACGCCCCGGCGGCGGCGACCGGATCGCGCGACGGATCCCCCAGCAGCCCGAGCGCCAGCGGTTCGAGGCCGGCTTCGCGGGCGATCTGCGCCTTGGTCCGGCGCTTGGTCTTGTACGGGAGGTAGATGTCCTCGAGGCGGGCCTTCGAGTCGGCCGCCATGATCTGCGCCCGCAGCGCGTCGTCCAACTTGCCCTGCGCCTCGATTGCGGCCAGCACGGCGACCCGACGCTCGGCCAACTCCCGCAGGTAGCGCAGCCGTTCCTCCAGTGTGCGCAACTGCGTGTCGTCGAGGGTCCCGGTCACCTCCTTGCGGTAGCGGGCGATGAACGGCACGGTCGCGCCCCCGTCGAGCAACTCGACGGCCGCCCTGACCTGCCCCTCACGAACGCCGAGCTCCTCGGCGATCAGCCGATGCACATCCTCCGGCGCACCCTGCTCCGAACCCTGCTGCCCAGACACCGACATCGTCACGTCCCGATCCACATCATCACCAACCATCCCCCGGCATTCTCCCGCCCCACCCACCCCGCTGTCGCGCAGCCCCACCGGGAAGGCGGGTTCGTCCTGCCGCACGCGTGTGCGATCGACTACCGTCTGCATCTCATCAGTTCTGTCGACGAGCGGGCACGCCGAGGGCGATATGTCCGGGATGGAATCGAGGTTCGACGTGTCCGAGCAATTCGTGGTCGATCTCGACTGGCTCGACCGGCTGGCGGAGAGGTTCGCGGCGTGCGCCGACGCCGCCGGGCAGGTTCTCAAGGCACTCGAGGAGACCGGACCCATTCGAACCGGGCACAAGAGCCTGGATCGGTCCTGCTCGGCCTTCAACCACAAATGGAAGGAGAACGTCGACACATTCCGTGGGGAGATATCGGAATTACGCGAGGGCTTGGGCGTGGCGAGACGCAACTACGGCACGACCGAGCACGCCGTCGCCAATTCGATGACCGCGCCGCAGACGCCGCCGGCCACGACGGCCCCACCGGTCACAGCGGCCTCGACGGTCGCGCCGGCCGACGAGGCGCCCGCGTCCGGGTCGCCGCGGATCAGGGAGTTCTTCGCCTGATGGGGGCGAAAGAGGACTTCCCCGGACTGCGGTTCGATCCGACCCCCGGCATCCCCGGCGCCGTCGACGCGCTGCTGGCGCAGATTCGCGGTGTGGTCGTCCAGATGGGCCAGGTACAGACCGAATTGGACGCGACCCTGCTGCGACCCGCGGCCTGGCAGGGGCGAGCCGGAAACGAATTCCAGCGCCGGGTCACGGATCTGGTGCCGCACCTCGGTGTCCTGCGCGATTCGCTCCAGACCGTGCAGCTGAGTCTTGCCGGTTGGTTGTCGGCGCTGACCGTCTATCAGCAAACCCGCACATCGCTGGACAACCAGGCCCTCACCGCCCGACGGCGCAAAGACACCGCCGAACACTCCTTGGACCAGATCGTGAAGACCATGATGTTCGGCGGCGGTTCGAGCCAGGCCGATGAAGCCCGCGCGAGACAACTGGCGACAGAGGCCGACGCGGCCGGCGCCGAACTCGCGTCGATCCTTCGGCAGGCGAAGGGGCTCGAGGAGCAACACCACGGCTCGGCCGAGAGCGCGGCACGCGACATCGAGCAGGCGGCCAAGGATTTCGCGCGCTATCGCTCCATGGGAACGATGATCCAGACCGCATTGCAGTCCCTGGACAAGGGCTTCGACGCACTGACCCGGCAGGACCCCGGCGAACAGCGCGAGGAGATGAACCGCGATGGCGACCGCGCTGGAATCAAGGGACTCAACTTCAACAGCGACTGGGCCGGGCGGGAGATCCTCGCGCGGTATCTGCGTGGCGGCGGTGACTGGACGATCCGCGACGACGCGGACTGGAACGAGTACATGAACAGCAATCAAAATTTGAACACGGTGCTCGAGGCCGGAGGTATGGACGAGTCAAACAATACGAAACTGCCGCCGTATTTCCTCCAGATAGCACAGGATGCGGTCGATCGCCGGACAACGTACTCGAGATTCGACATGACGGATCACATGGCCATCGAGAATGGCGAGGGTTTCGTCGGCTACCAATACCTACACGGTACGAACAAGAATGTCGGCGACTTCAATGCCCAAGGAAACGCGGTGGTCAGCGTCCTGCCGAACGGGGACAAAGTGGTGCGTATTCAGGCCGACCTCACGTGGAACGACACGATAGATCCGAATGAGAAGTACGATACCGACAGTTGGAAAAGCAAAGTCGCCAAGGTCGTGTCCTTCGGTCAGGCCGAGCCATACGACCTCCATGTGACCTGGCCCCGCGATGCGGTCGTGGTGTTCCCTGCCGACGGTGGTGCCCCCGTCGTCAGGAGTGGGCCGGGAAAGAGGTGAGGACTTCGGGGGGTATCCGGGGGATTCCCACCCGGAGCGGCGGGTCGTGGCGGGGGCAAGGACGAGTCGTTTCGTGGGTGGCCGTCGCGATGGTCGTCGCCGGGTGTGAGGGTGTGGGGCCGACTCCGGTTCCGGCGCAGACGGCGCCGTACGACCAGCACAGTCGCTATCACACGGGAAGCGTGGCCACGCCCGAGTATTGGGCGCGATCACCGTGGGATCGGTACGCCATGGAAGTCCGGACCAAGGCGGATCCGGCGCGGTCGGGATCGCGACTGGAACGATTTGTGGTGCGTACGTTCGAGCCGGACGGCTATGGGGAGGGCGAGCGGGGCAAGGTCGTCTACAGCGATGATCGTTGGTATCCGGAGAGCCGGCAGGGGCCCGAGTTCCACTGGGATCGGGAATCCGACCGGGTTTGGCTGCTGGTCGGCCGATCGCCCTACGAGCAGGGGCGGTCCGAGATCCGGTCGGTCGTGCCGGGGCCGGACGGGACCTGGGTGTCACGCGTCATGCCGCCGGAGGAGGACCCTGCCTTGCCGCAGTGGATTCGAGACTCGGGAGATCGACTGGGCATGCGCAAGAGTCGGCCCGGTGGCGAGATCAACTTTCCCCCCAGCTTCGTGAGCACCATCGCGCCCGGCGCCACACAGTTCGACGATCCCGCCCCTAGCCCTCACCCCTGACCCGGCCTGCCGCTACGCGGAGTGATCCCGAAACGCCGGTACCCGGCTCGGGCGGGGGCGGTTTTGGGCCTCCAGTAGCGGCAGGGTGCGCATGGGGACGACCTCCGACAGGGCGATGACGCTCGTGGTGCGCACCACCTCGGGGATGCGGTTGATGTCGATCAGGATCTGTTGCAGGTCCTGATTCGAGGTGGCGGCGATGCGGCAGTGCACGTCGCCGATGCCGGTGGTGCCGTACGCCTCCAGCACCTGGGGGACCGCCGCCAGCGCGGTGGCCACGCCCGACAGGCCGCCCTGGGCGATCTCCAGTGTGACGAAGGCCAGGACCGGGTATCCGGCGGCGATCAGATCCACCTCGGGGCCGTAGCCGGTGATCACCCCGGCCGCCTCCATCCGGTCCAGCCGGGCCTGGACGGTGGCGCGGGAGACCCCGATCAACCGGGACAGCTCCAGCATGCCGGCGCGCGGATGTTGCCGGCCCGCCCGAATGAGACGTACGTCCAACTCGTCCAGCGTGATGCGCGAATCCTGAAGATCGTCTCGCATATGGCTCTCTCACCTAGGCAATCTGTATAGCTCCCGGCCGAGATGTTGTCAGATGTTGTCAGCGGAAGTGTACTTCCGGCATCCGTTCCTTTCCGAGGGGATAGCCCGTCATGAGCACCTTCAACACCCTGGAAGACACCGACGTCCTCGTCGGCGCCGTCGAGTACGACCCGGCGGGCGACCCCTTCCCCGTCATCGCGATGGACCACGTCCGGTTCTTCGTCGGCAACGCCAAACAGGCAGCGCACTACTACTCCACCGCGTTCGGGATGACCTGCGTCGCCTACCGCGGCCCCGAGACCGGCTCCCGCGACGTCGCCGAGTACGTCCTCGTCTCCGGCAAGGCCCGCTTCGTGATCACCGGCGAGGTCCACGCCGGCACCGAGATCGGCGCCGCGCTCCTCGCCCACGGCGACGGCGTCTCCGACCTGGCCATCGAGGTCCCGGACGTGGACAAGGCGATCGCCTACGCCCGCGAGCACGGCGCCACCGTCCTGGTCGAGCCGCACGACGACAGCGACGAGCACGGCACCGTGCGCAGCGCGGTCCTGGCCACCTACGGCCAGACCCGGCACACCCTGGTGGACCGCTCCGCCTACAACGGCCCGTTCCTGCCCGGCTTCGTCGCCGCCGAGCCGCTGTTCCGCGGCAAGCCCGCCGCGCACCCCAAGCGCTACTTCCAGGCCATCGACCACTGCGTGGGCAACGTCGAGCTGGGCAAGATGGACGAGTGGGTGGCCTTCTACAACCGCGTCATGGGCTTCACCAACATGAAGGAGTTCATCGGCGACGACATCGCCACCGAATACTCCGCGCTCATGTCCAAGGTCGTCACCAGCGGCAACCACCGGGTCAAGTTCCCGCTCAACGAGCCCGCGATCAGCCGCAAGAAGTCGCAGATCGACGAATACCTCGAGTTCTACGGCGGCCCCGGCGTGCAGCACATCGCGCTCGCCACCAACGACATCGTGGCCTCGGTGCGCGCGATGAGCGAGATGGGCGTCGAGTTCCTGTCCACCCCGGACAGCTACTACGACACCCTGGGGGAGTGGGCGGGCGAGACCCGGGTACCGGTCGAGACGCTGCGCGAACTCAAGATCCTGGTCGACCGCGACGAGGACGGCTACCTGCTCCAGATCTTCACCAAGCCCGTCCAGGACCGGCCCACCGTGTTCTTCGAGCTGATCGAGCGGCACGGTTCGCTCGGCTTCGGCAAGGGGAACTTCAAGGCGCTGTTCGAGGCGATCGAGCGCGAGCAGGAGCGGCGCGGCAACCTCTAGGCCGCGACGCGTCCGCCCGGCCGGCGCGGCCGGGCGGGCCGACACGGTCGAGGACGGGCAGCCGAGCGCACAGGGCGCGGGACGGACGGAGGAGTCGGGCAGTCATGGCGTACTACCGCAGCGTGGGCGAGGTGCCGCCCAAGCGGCACACCCAGCACCGCCGCCCGGACGGCGGCCTGTACTACGAGGAGCTGATGGGGGAGGAGGGCTTCTCCTCCGACTCCTCCCTGCTCTACCACCGCGCGATCCCCTCGGCCATCGCCGACGCGACCGTGTGGGAGGTCCCGGACCAGACGGTCACCGCCAACCACCCGCTCAAGCCGCGCCACCTCAAGCTGCACGACCTGTTCGCGGACAACGAGTGGAAGGCCGTCGACGCGGTCACCGGCCGCCGGCTCGTCCTCGGCAACGCCGACGTGCGGATCTCCTACGTGGTCGCCGGCACCACCTCCCCGCTGTACCGCAACGCGCTCGGCGACGAGTGCGTCTACGTCGAGTCCGGCTCGGGGACGGTGGAGACCGTCTTCGGCGCGCTGACCGTCGGCCCCGGCGACTACGTGATCCTGCCGCGCGCCACCACCCACCGGTGGGTGCCCGGCGGCGACGAGCCGCTGCGCGCGTACTGCATCGAGGCCAACTCGCACATCGCGCCCGCCAAGCGCTACCTCTCCCGCTTCGGCCAGCTCCTGGAGCACGCGCCGTTCTGCGAGCGCGACCTGTGCGGGCCCGTACAGCCGCTCCTGGCCCAGGGCACCGACGTCGAGGTCCTGGTCAAGCACCGCGGCCTGGGCGGCGAGGTCGCCGGCACCCGCTACGTGTACCCCACCCACCCGTTCGACGTGGTGGGCTGGGACGGGTGCCTGTACCCGTACGTGTTCAACATCTCCGACTTCGAGCCGATCACCGGCCGGATCCACCAACCGCCGCCCGCGCACCAGGTGTTCGAGGGCCAGGGGTTCGTGATCTGCAACTTCGTGCCGCGCAAGGTGGACTACCACCCGCTGTCGATCCCGGTGCCGTACTACCACTCCAACGTGGACTCGGACGAGGTCATGTTCTACTGCGGGGGCAACTACGAGGCCCGCAAGGGCTCCGGGATCGGCCAGGGGTCGATCTCGCTGCACCCGGGCGGACACGCGCACGGGCCGCAGCCCGGCGCCTACGAGCGCAGCATCGGCGTCGAGTTCTTCGACGAACTGGCGGTCATGGTGGACACGTTCCGGCCCCTGGGCGTCGGCGAGGGAGGCCTCGCGAGCGAGGACCCGGCCTACGCGTGGACCTGGGCCGGGAAGGCGCCGCGGACATGAGCGCGAACACCGACGAGAACTCGGGCACGGACGCCGAACGACCCGAACTGCCGCTGTTCGCGGGGTTGTGGGACGACGCGGCGCTGTTCCCGCCGGGCAACGCCCCGATGGCCGAGGCGGTGCCCGCGCACCGGGTCTACCGCACCGAATGGTTCGCCGACTTCGTCCGGCACTTCCTGGTCGGCGTCGCTCACCTGCCCGACCTGGTCGCGCTCGCCGACCCCGAGGCGCCGCTGCGCGTGGTGCTCGTGGCGCCGGGCGGGCCGGCCACGGTGGGGCCCGCGGTACGCACCATCCTGGACACCCCCGGGTTGCTCCTGGAGGGCATCGAGGTCGCCGGCGACGGCGAGATCGGCAAGGCGGTCGCGGCGCTGCACGAACACCTGCCGGAGATGACGGCGGGCTACGTCGAGGTCCTCAAAGGCGCGGGCCTCGACGCAGACCTGGACAATCTCGCCGGCACGTACGGGCGGCCCAAGTTCCGCACCGGCGGCACCGCCGCGCACGCGTTCCCGAACGAGGTCGAACTGGCCGCGTTCGTCCACGCGTGCCGGGTCCGCGAAATGCCGTTCAAGGTCACGGCCGGGCTGCACAACGCCGTGCGGCACACCGACCCGACCACGGGTTTCGAGCACCACGGTTACCTCAACCTGATGCTCGCCACCCACCACGCCGTCGCCGGCGCCGAACCGGACGCGCTCGCGGATGTGCTGGCCACCCGCGACAGCGCCGAACTCACCCGCATGGCACACGGACTCTCCGTGCCCGAGCGCACCCGCCTGCGCGGTTACCTGACCTCGTACGGAACCTGTAGCGTCGCCGAGCCGCTCCAGGACGCGCTCACGCTCGGCCTGCTCGGCGAGCCCCCGCACCGGCGGGACTGAACGCCCGCACCATCGCGACCGATCCCACGAGGAGCCGCATTTCATGCCCAACACCTGGGTCCCGCTGCCGACCGACTCGGGCTACGGCATCGACAACCTGCCCTACGGCGTGTTCACCACCGACCACGAGCCGGACCGGCCGCGCGTCGGGGTGGCCATCGGCGACTTCGTGCTCGACGCCGGCGCGGCCGCACGCGCGGTCGGCGCGCCCCTGGACGTACTGGACGCGCCGAGCCTGACCGCGCTCATGGCCGCCGGGCGGGCGACGTGGCGCGGCGTCCGGGCCTCGGTCACCACCTGGCTGACCGACCCGAGCCGGCGGGCGAGCGTCGAACCGCACCTGATCCCGCGACGGGACGTGGTGCTGCGGCTGCCGTTCGAGCCGGCCGACTACGTGGACTTCTACGCCTCCGAGCACCACGCGAGCAACCTCGGCCGGATCTTCCGACCCGGCACCGAGCCGCTGAGCCCGAACTGGAAGCACCTGCCGATCGGCTACCACGGCCGCGCCGGCACCGTCGTGGTCTCGCACACCCCGATCGTGCGCCCCAGCGGACAGCGCAAGGCGCCGACCGACGCGGTGCCGTCCTTCGGGCCCACCCGGCGGCTCGACATCGAGGCCGAGGTCGGCTTCGTCGTCGGCGCCGGCTCCGAACTGGGCACGCCGGTCGGCCTCGACGGCTTCGCCGACCACGTGTTCGGCGTGTGCCTGCTCAACGACTGGTCCGCACGCGACATCCAGGCCTGGGAGTACGTCCCGCTGGGCCCGTTCCTGGGCAAGTCGTTCGCCACCTCGGTGTCGCCGTGGATCGTGCCGCTGGAAGCACTCGACGCCGCGCGCGTGGCACCCCCCGCGCGCGACGTCGAGCCACTGCCCTACCTGGACGACCGCGCCGCCGAGCCGTGGGGGCTGGACCTGAGCATGGAGGTCCGGCTCAACGGACACGTGATCTCCCGGCCGCCGTTCGCGTCGATGTACTGGACCGCCGCGCAGCAGTTGGCGCACATGACCGTCAACGGCGCGTCGTTGCGCCCGGGCGACCTGTTCGCCTCCGGCACGGTCAGCGGGCCCGAGGTCGGCGAGCGCGGCGCGCTGATCGAGATCACCTGGAACGGCGAGAACCCCCTCAAGCTCCCGGACGGGTCCAGCCGGACCTATCTGGAGGACGGCGACGAGGTCACGATCACCGCTACCGCCCCCGGTCCGAACGGCACGCGTATCGGATTCGGCGAGGTCAGCGGCCGGATCGTGGCGGCGCGCTGACGATTTGTCGGCTCCCGCAGCTTGCGGGAGCCGGCATATCGTCGGACGGCAAGGGCAGCCGATACCGGGCAACAGAGGGGTCCCATGTCGTCGTTCGTACATTCGTCCTGGAGCAAAACCGCCGTTTCACCCGTCATGGTGGGCCTGACCGGGGCCTTCGTGGTGGCCTCCGCCGTGGTCAGCGTCAAGTACGGCTTCATCGGCTCGGGCATCGGGCTCTTGGGCGGCGCGGTGTTATGCGCCTTCCTGTCGGTCGTGCGGGTGCACGCCGACCAGCGCGGGCTGACCGTCGAGTTCGGGCTGCTGCCGTGGCCGCGCAAGCGGGTGCCGCTGAGCGAGATCCGCGAGGCCGGACACCGCGAGGTGCGGGCGCTGCGCGAGTTCGGCGGCTGGGGATACCGGATCAAGTCGCGCGCGACCGGGGTCGTGCAGCGCTCCGGCGAGGCCCTGACGCTCACCCTCGTCTCCGGACGCGAGTTCGTGGTCACCGTGTCCGACGCGCCCCAGGGCGCTGCCGTCCTGAACGGCCTGCTGGGCAACCGGGTCTGAGCGAGGCGGTCGGGCGCGTCCACGAAGGGCCCCGGGGCCGCCGTGCGGGCCCCGGGGGGCCGTCGACCCCGGCCCGGCCCCGGAAGGGCCGTCGTCCCGCCTATCGCCGCAGACCCCTGTCCACCGCGTCACGGCCGCCCCGTCGGCCCGGGTGGCGAGCTCACACACCGGGCGGCGGAGTCCGAGCGGCCGTAGCGTCGGCCGACGAGGTCGTGGACCCCGCCGAACCACTTCTCGGCGATGATCCACGACTTCGGCTCGTCGTGTTCCCGTCGCGAGCCGATCGCTCACGGGGTCGGGCTCACCCGGCGTGGATCGCCCGGTGCTGCCCGCTCTTGTCGTAGTATCCGGGGCCGGCGACCAGGGCGGTGCGGAAGTACAGGCCCTCGCCGACCACGCCGTTGTTGTTGCCGTGTCCGGGCACGAACGGCTGCCACAGGGCCACCAGCAATTCCGGGGCCACCAGCGACGCGCCTTCGGTCTCCACCCGGACGGGTGTCAGTTCGCCGAGCAGTCGGGTGACGTCGACGGCCGGTGTGCCGAAGACGTCGATGCCCAGACACAGGACCGTGTCGGCGAAATCGTCCTCGGACCGGTGTACCTCGATCGCCTCGACCAGTCCGTCCTTGTCGCTCACCACATGAATCGAGAGGTCCGCACCGAAGTGGGCGAACCCACGAGTGCGTCCCGACAGATCTCCTCCGAGTTCGCGCAGAGCGGTCTCTGCCTCGTCCATGGACATGCCGATCTTGATCGGCCCTACGCCGTACGGCGGATCCAACTCAAGCTGCACGTGATCTCCCTCGCCTCGAACAACCGAGTATGACGCACCGTCATCGGGCCTCCTCGCACCCGGTTGCCGGTTCGACGCGAGAGGGTGCGCCGGTGCCCGCACACGGAGCGCACCACTGTCGCCGACGTCGATCCCGGCATCGTCTTTATACCCATTCGGGTCAACGGGGAGACCGCCGGGCCACCCCGGAACGGGTCAGCGAGGGGTGCCGAAGACCTGGGTCCAGGACGTGCCGTAGGTGCCGCCGGTGACATATCCGACACCGATTTCGGTGAACTCCGCGGTGAGGATGTTCTTGCGGTGCCCGGGGCTGTCCATCCACCCCTGCACCACCTCGGCCGGGCTGCGCTGGCCGCACGCGATGTTCTCCCCTATCCGGCTGTACAGGTAGCCCGCCGCGATCGCCCGATCCCACGGCTCGCGGCCGTCCGGATCGGTGTGCGAGAAGAACGCCCGGGTGATCATGTCCGCGCTGAACGCCTGAGCGCACGCGGTCAGTTGCGGCTGCGGGGCGAGCGGACGCAGACCGTGCCGGGCCCGCTCGACGTTGGTCAGCTCCACCACGCCGCGCTGGAACTCGGACAGGCCGGACGGGGTTTGCGTCTCCTCCTCGACGTCGACGCCGAAGTCCCGGGCGATGCCCGCCAGGCCGTCCGCGTAGCCCTGACCCAGCGCGCGCACCTTCCACTGCGCGCCGCGCCGATAGATCTCGGCGAGCAACAACACCGTCTCGGTGCGTGGTCGCGGCGGGGTGAACCGCGCGAGCAGCGTGCCGCTCGCACCCGTGAGCGTCATCGCCGGCGGCGGCAGCTCGCCGAGGGTGTGCGTGGTATCGGCCGGACTGACCACCACGGTCACCCGCGTCGCGCCCGCCCGCAGGCCGGCGGGATCCACGGTGACGGTGTCGCCGCCGAGCCGCACCCCGGGCGCGGACACCTGGTTGAAGAAGACGAAGTCGGCGTCGCCGGACACCCGTCGGTCCTCACCGGTGATCAGCGCGGAGATGTCGAACGGCCCGGGCACCCGTACCCGCACGACGCCGACCGGTAAGGATTGGTTCGCGCCCGGCGGCAGTTCGCTCATGGCCGCTGATTCTAACGATGGATCATGGGCGGTCGGCGAGGCACGGATCGACACCGGGCCACGGTCGGATCGAGCCGCGGGCGAGCCGGAGGGCCGATACCCCGCTCCGGCGCCCGATCAGACCTCGGTGACCCGGCCGTCCGCGACCCGCAACCGGCGGGTGGTGCGGACCGCGTCCAGCATCCGGCGGTCGTGGGTGACCAGGAGCAGGGTGCCCGCATACGACTCCAGCGCCGACTCCAACTGCTCGATCGCCGGCAGGTCCAGGTGGTTCGTCGGCTCGTCCAGGACCAGCAGGTTGACCCCCTCGGCCTGGAGCAGCGCGAGCGCCGCCCGAGTGCGCTCACCCGGGGACAACGTCGCCGCCGGGCGCAGCACATGCGCCGCCTTGAGCCCGAACTTGGCCAGCAGCGTGCGGACATCAGCCGGCAGCAGATCGGGGACCAGCGCGCAGAACGCGTCCAGGAGCGGCCGGTCGCCCAGGAACAACCCGCGCGCCTGGTCCACCTCGCCCACCACCACCCCCGAGCCGAGCGAGCCCTGACCCGCCGTCAACCCGGTGCGCCCGAGCAGCGCCGCGAGCAGCGTCGACTTGCCCGCGCCGTTCGCGCCGGTGATCGCGACCCGATCCGCCCAGTCGATCTGCAGCGTCACCGGACCGAGCGTGAAGTCGCCGCGCTCGACCACCGCGCCGTTCAGCATGGCCACCACCGCGCCCGCGCGCGGGGCGGCGGCGATCTCCATCCGCAGCTCCCACTCCTTGCGCGGCTCCTCGACCACGTCGAGGCGTTCGATCATGCGCTCGGTCTGCCGGGCCTTGGCCGCCTGCTTCTCGCTCGCCTCGGCCCGGGTCTTGCGGCTGATCTTGTCGTTGTCCGTGGACTTGCGCCGCGCGTTGCGGGTGCCCTTGTCCATCCACCCGCGCTGCATCCGGGCCCGGGCCTCGAGGTCGCCGCGTTTGTCGGCGTATTCCTCGTAGTCCTCGCGGGCGTGCCGGCGGGCCACCTCGCGCTCGGCCAGATAGGCGTCGTAGCCGCCGCCGAAGCTGCGCACCAACTGCTGGGCCAGGTCCAGCTCGACCACCCGGTCCACCGTGCGGGCCAGGAACTCGCGGTCGTGGCTGATCACCACGGTGCCCGCGCGCAGCCCGGTGACGAACTTCTCCAACCGGTCCAGACCGTCCAGGTCCAGGTCGTTGGTCGGCTCGTCGAGCAGGAACACGTCGTAGCGGCTGAGCAGCAGCGACATCAGCCCCGCGCGGGCCGCCTGGCCGCCGGACAACGCGGTCATCTCCCGATCGAGGTCCACCGCCAGGCCCAGTTCCGCCGCGACCTCCTCGGCCCGCTCCTCCAGATCCGCGCCACCCAGGTCCAGCCAACGATCCAGCGCCACGCTGTACTCGTCGTCGGCCCCCGCGCGACCCTCGACCAGCCCCTCGGTCGCGGCGTCCAGCGCGGCCTGCGCGGCGGCGACGCCGGTGCGACGGGCCAGGAACGCGCGCACCGTCTCGCCCGGCCGCCGCTCCGGCTCCTGCGGCAGGTGGCCCACCGACGCGGTCGGCGGCGACAGCTGTACCGAACCCGACTCCGGCGCGGACAGGCCGGCCAGCAGTCGCAACAGGGTGGACTTGCCCGCACCGTTGACCCCGACCAGGCCCACGACGTCGCCGGGGGCGATCACCAGGTCCAGTCCGGAGAACAGGACACGGTCACCGTGTCCGGCGGCAAGGTCTTTGACGACGATCGTGGCGCTCATGAGGAGACGAATCCTATCGGCCGCTGCCAGGATGACGAGGTCCGCGTACCACCGGCCGAAACGGCCACCCCGGAAGGGACCATGCGATGACCACCGAGACCGCGCCCGAACCGTACGAGAGGCTGCCCGAGGACTGGGAACGGGCACTGGCCATCGTCGCGCACCCCGACGACCTCGAATACGGCGCCGCCGCCGCGATCGCGCGATGGACCCGACAGGGCAAGCGGATCACCTACGTCATGGTCACCAGCGGCGAGGCCGGCATCGACGGCCTGGAGCCGGACAAGTGTCGCCCGCTGCGGGAGGCCGAACAGGTCGAGTCGGCCCGCATCGTCGGCGTGGACACGGTCGAGTTCCTCGGCCACCCCGACGGCGTGGTCGAGTACGGCGTGCCGCTGCGCCGCGAGGTGTCCCGGGTGGTGCGCCGGCACCGCCCGGAGATCGTGATCACCGGCAACTTCCGGGACACCTGGGGCGGCGCGTTCCTCAACCAGGCGGACCACATCGCGGTCGGCCGCGCCGTGGTGGACGGGGTGCGCGACGCGGGCAACCGCTGGATCTTCCCCGAACTGGTCGAGGAGGGACACCAGCCGTGGGGCGGCGTGCGGGCGGTCTGGGCGAACGGGTCGCCGCGGTCCGGGCACGCGGTGGACACCACCGAGGACTTCGCGACCGGCGTGGCCTCGCTGAAGGCGCACGCGGCCTACCTCGCCGGCCTGGGGCAGCACCCGATGGCCGAGGTGGAGGAGTTCCTGGAGGGCATGGGTCGGGCGGCCGGCTCGCGCCTGGGCACCCGGTTCGCCTCGGCCTTCGAGGTCTACCCGATGGGCTGACACCGAGGGTGAGAGGCGTCGCTACGCTGCCCACATGATCGATGGGCAGCACTTTCGAGGCCGAACCCTCGCCGTGCTCGCGACGGGGGCGATGGTCATCACCGGAGCGAGCGCGTGCGGCGGCGACGACGGCCCGAGCGGGTCCGGGAAACGCCTGAACGTGGAGAAGTTCCGACAGCAGGTCCGGCCGATCGGCGAGCACGGCACCAAGTGCCCGCTGCCGTACGACGTCGCCGCCGCGGCCCGCAAGGCCCACATCGACGGCACGGTCACCCCCGGCGAACCGGCCGCGTCCGGCGCCGAGGGGTGGTCCGACGACGAGGCGGCGGCCCGCGACCCGCGGTCGGACCTCACCCCGGTCCAGCGGGTCAACGGCGTCGCGCTGACCTGCTCCTACCGCGTCGGCGCCGACAAGGTCGACGTGGGCACGTACGGCGCCCGGCGCGGCTTCCCGCTCAACATCGCGCTGCCGGTGATCCAGCGCGACTCCGAGGCGAGCGTGGCGGTCCTGGGCCCGTTCGCCGACGACATCGGGGCGGGCGAGCCGCAGCGGGTGATCCCGGTCGGCAACGGGCACGTCGCGGCGGTACGGCTGCGGGTGACCGGGCCGGGCTCGGCGGCGATGTACGTCTCGTCGGAGACGCTGACACCCGAACGCGTCGCCGACCTCGCCGGCGCACTGGCCGGGCAACTGGACTGAGGCGGGTCCGGCGGGGCCGCGCGACGCGTGTCCGATGGGGGTTGCTCCGGGACTTCGTCGGGTTCTGCGGGACTCCGGGAGTGCATCACCCCGACCGGGCGCGGGCGGCGTTCATCTCCTCGACCGCCCCCACCGCGTCGCCGATCGTCGCGTAGTCCACCGCGACGAAGTTCACCGGTCGCCCGCGCTGCGCCTCGCACGCGCGGGCCCGGTCGAGCACGTACCGGCGCGCGTTGACCTGCCCGGCGTCCAACCGGCTGCCGCCCAGGTTGGTGATGAAGTGGTTCATCAGGAACAGCCGCTTGTCGGTGCCGCCGCGATTGGGCACACAGGACATGTCGGCGGGGGTGGGGAAGGTGAACGGGGTCTCCATGCCGTACTGGTAGAAGTTGCGGTACCACGGCGCCGGACCACTGGCCCGCTCGGCGAACACCACCAGGCGTTTCCCGTCGCGGACCATGTCCCCCAGCTTCGGCCACTTCGCCGCCGGGTCCGCGGACGGCGTGTACAGCAGCCGCTCGACGCCCGCCTCGCGGAACGCCTGTTCGGTCTGCTCGCCGGTGATGTCATCCTGCAGGATCAGCGTCACCACCTCACCCGGGTTGTCGTCGAGCCATGCGCCGATCTCGCGCAGGGTCGGGGCCAGCGGGATCGCGCCCGCGCGGCACAGCGCGTGGCACAACCACAGGCCCGGGCGCGGCGGGTTGGCCAGGTCGATCAGCCGCAACACCTCGGCCTGCATGTCCGGCGCGAAGCTGGAGACGCTGAGCCGGGGCTGGACCTGGTCGGGCTGCTCCCAGGTGTAGGTGTCCAGTTGCAGGCCGCGTGCGCCCGCGTTGAGCTGCGCGGTGATGTTCGGGTCCTGGAGCGGGCCGATGAACCGGTCGGCGGTGCTCGCCATGGCGTTGTGCGTGGTCAGGTAGGCGACCTCGTCGTAGCGCAGCTCGCACAGCTCGATCGACCCCAGGCAGTGCGCTTCCTCGCTCTTGCCCGCCGCGACGGGGACCACGGTGGCGCCCAGGACCAGGGCCGCGACGGTGAGCGCGGCCACGGTCGCGGCGAGCGCGATGCGGTGGCGCGGGGGCAGGTCCAGCGCTCGGCGGGCGGCGGCGCGACGCCAGGTCCAGGCGCCGGCGACGAGGAGCAGGCCGAGTACGAGGGGGACCAGCGCGACGAACAGGCCGACGCCGGTGAGGGAGGAGATCGCGGACCCCTGTACATCGGTGACCAGCGTGTTCACCGAATGTGGCCAGGTGGGCGACGGCTGGGCCAGTACGTACGGCAGTCGGCCGCGGACGAACAGGACCAGCGCGCCGGTCAGCGCTCCGCCGACGGCCAGGGACCAGCCGATCAGCGGGACGCGGCGGGTCCACGCACGGGGACCGGTGAGCCACAGCAGGGCCACGGCGGCGATGCCGAGCACGGTGGCCAGCGTCTGGATCGGGCCGAGGGCCGTTTTGGTGAAGCCGCGGGCGGTGGACACGCTGCTCAGGTTCAGGCCGGCGCGGCGCAGGTCCGGGAGCACGTCCCACTGCCCGTCGTCGGTGCGCTCGGCCAGGTCGGAGGAGGCCGATCCGGCGCCGCCGCCCAGCACGTACGGCCCGACCACGGCGAGCGCTCCCGCGATGTCGCCGGTGCCGAGCGCGGCGGTCACCTGGACGCGCACCCCGGGCCGGGCGTCCGCCGGCACCACCGCGACCAGGGCATCGGCGGTGGCGGCGATGCTCGGGGCGTCCAGCACGAAGGTGGGGAAGTCGGCCGGCCGGCGGCCTGCGGCGAGGTCGTCGAGGGTGACGTCCAGGCCCTCGCGAAACGCGGCGAAGTCGGCGGAGGGGCGTCCCTGTACGTTGGCGATCAGGTCCCCGAGGTACAACTCGGCGACACCGCCGACGTTGGCCAGGACCGGCCGCAGATCCAGGATCAGCCGCAACTCGGGCTGCTCGCCGCGCAGGTAGCCGATCGTGTTCGCGATCTGGGTGTCGACGATGCCGCGCAGGGTCGCGGGCGGCAGCACGGTCTTGAGGTTGGCGGTCACCACCGACGGCGGCACGGGCATCCGCGCCAACAGATCCCGCGTGACCTGGGCGGCGGCCGGATCGACGAGCACCTCGTCGTACATCCGGTTGTAGGCCCGCTCGTCGTCGAGCGCCCCCTGATAGAAGGCCCGATTGAGCACGGTACTCCGAGCAATCCCGGCCGAGCCCAACACGACCACGGCCAGCACCAGAACAAGCGCGGCGACCCCCGAAGCACCACGACCCACCGACCAACACCCATCCCCCCACGCTCACCCGCCCACCACACCCGCGCGATCCCAGCCACCCATCCGGGGGAGCGGGGGCGGGGCGAGGCGGCGGATGGTCCACCGGCGGCATGCGGGGCTCGGGGACGAAGGGTCCCCGCCGGGGCGGGTGCGTTGGCCGGCGAAAGCCGGCCGGCAGCGGGGCGGGGAGGGGGCTCGGGTCGGGTCTTCCGGCGAGCTTTCCGGGTGGGTTGGGTGTTTCCGGTGGGCGGTGGCTTGTGGTTGCGGGCCGGCTGGTGCGGGGTTGGTCCGAGTCGGTGGTGGGCCGCTGCCGGCGTTCGGGGCTCCGAGACGGAGGGTCCCCGACGAGACTGGTGCGTTGGCCGGCGAAACCGGCCGGCAGCGGGGAGCGGGTGGACGGTCGGGTCGAGTCTTCCGGGCCACGTCCCCGGGTGGGCCGGTTGCTTTCGGCGGGCGTTGTGCTTGTGGCTGCGGGCCGGCTGGTGCGGGATTGGTTCGAGTCGGCGGCGGCCCATCACCGACTCGGACCAACCCCGCACCGGCACCGGCACCGGCACCGAAGTGCAGCGCGTGCCGGGAACGCATGGCCCACTTGGGCAGGTCTGTCGGAGGACTCGACCCGGGCCCTCGGGGTGCCGGGCTGCGGTTGTGGGCGGGGTCGGCGGAGCCGAGTCGGCTACGACGCCGGTCGGGCCGGGCCGGCTCGTGTGCCGAGTCGGCCCGGCCGGCACGTAAGGCCGACGGACCCGGCGGCCCCGTGTGCGGCCGGTCGGGCCGGGCCGCGCCCGACTCCCGCCGGGCCGACCGCCGAATGCCGCCGACCCCGGCTCGCCTCGCCTTGCCTTCGAAGCTCCTCCCCCTATCCGCCGGTCGCCGACCGTACCTCCGCTGCGTGTTCGTGCAGGCGGGTTACCGCCTCCGCCAGCGTGGTGACCGTCGTCGGGTCCATGTGTGACCACAGTGGCAGGGTCAGGACCCGGTCTGCGATGTCGTCCGTTACCGGCAGGTTTCGGGCCGGCAGGTGGGCGTAGGCCTTTTGGCGGTGTACCGGGGGGTGGAAGTAGCGGCGGGAGTCGATGCCTTCCGCCTTCAGGGCCCGCGCCAGCGTGGGGACGTCGAGGCCGAACGGCTCCGGGTCGATCACCAGCGTCAGGTCCTTCCACGTCGACACGTCGCCCTCGGCGAGTACCGGCAACCGCACGCCCGGGACGTCCCGGATCGCCGTCGCGAAGGCCGCGACCAGCTCGGTGCGCGTGCGTACCCGCTCCGGCAGGCCCCGCAGCGAGACCAGGGCCAGCGCCGCGTGGAGTTCGGACATCCGGGCGTTCAGGCCCGGGAAGACGCAGTCGTAGTCGCCCGGGTTGCCGTACCCGCGTCCCAATCGGCATGCCTGGGCCAAGCCCTCGTCGCGGGTCGCGATCAGGCCGCCCTCGCCCGCGACGACCACCTTCGTCGGGCTGAGCGAGAAGACCTCCGCCGCGCCGAAGCCGCCGATCGGGGTGCCGGCGCGCCGGCTGCCCAGTGCGTGTGCCGCGTCGTAGAGGAGCGGCACCCCCGCGTCGTCGGCGACCTGGGCCAACTCCTCGACCCGACACGGGGTTCCGTACACGTGCGTGGCCATCAGCGCCGAAGCCCCGGACTCGGCCAGCAACTTCGCCGCGTCCGCCGGGTCCAGGGTCAGCGTGTCCGGGTCGACCTCGGCGAACACCGGCGCCGCCCCGGCCCAGTGCGCCGCGTGCGCCGTGGCCGAGAAGGTGAAGCCCGGCATCGCCACCGAGCCGTTGACCCCCATCGCCTGGAGCGCGAGCATCAGCCCGCTCGTGCAGTTCGACACCGCCACCACGTAGGGCACCTCGAGTTGCGCGGCCGCGGCCTCCTCCAACTCGCAGACCGTGGACCCGTCGGTCAGCTGACCACTCGTCAAAATCGTGTCCAGGCGCCGCGTCAACTCCTCCCGCTCGGGCACCCGTACCCGCGTCAGCGGCAGGCCCTCCGCGAACAGCGCCGTTCCGCCGAGCACCGCCGGCTTGCCGGTCACCGCCATGTCCCATCCCCCCTGAATTCCCCGGGATACCCCGGATCCGTCGAACCTGTCCCCACCGACTCGGAATCGGCCGCGACCGGCATCGTCTGCCGCACGGGCACACGCCGCCGTCTCCGCTCCGAACCGCCGCCCTTCACGGTCTCGGTCCGTTCCGGTTTCGACACCGCGAGCAACACCAGCACGAACGGGAACACCTGGACCCGTTCGCGGGTGAGGATGCCGAAGTTGCGGATGTTCGCGAACGCGAGCGCGAACACCAGTGTGTAGACGATCACGAAGGCCACGTAGGGTCTTCGGATCAGCAGACCCGGGATACGTTTCAACCGGGGCAGCGCCACCACGAACAGGCCCATCAGCACGACGCCTTCCAGCGAAGCGACCAGGGCCTGGATGTTGTGCGCCTCGAACGGGAACGGCCGGAACAACACGGTCACCAGCGACTGCGGCAGCGCGGCCGGCGAGATCGCCAGCGCCGCCTGGTCGTCCACCGCCTGGGCCGAACCGCCCTGCGCGGTCTGCGTCTGGGTCTTGGCGATCACCTGGTTGGCCTGCGCCGCGCCGATGCCGGGTGTACCGAAGAAGGTGCCCACCTGCTGGAGCGCGAGCACGCAGCCCACCCCGAGCACCACGATCCCGAAGGCGGCACGCAAAGGCCCGAGGGCGGACGCCTGTTGCGGCCGGTTGCGCAGCAGATACCCCACGCACAACCCGCACAGGAGCAGCACCGTCACGTGCGGCCGCACCATCGTGGTGCCCACCGCGCCCAGGATCAGGAACACGAACGCCCCGCGCTTGCGCACCAAAAGCAGCGCCACGCCGTAGGCGGCCATCCCCAGCGTGAACATCATCCACGTGTCCTTGCCGATCCCCGACGGCCAGAACAGCAGGGACGGCAGGAAGAACAGCAGCTTGCCGTAGCGCCGCCGATCGCCGTCCGGATAGGCCACGTTGAACGCGCGCCAGAACAGGTACAGCCCCCAGAACCCGAGCCACGAATAGACCAGGTAGCCCGCGAGCAGCGACTGGCCGACGATCGCGTACACGATCCCGGTGACGATCATGATGAAGCCGGTGCCGATCACCTTGCGGCCGATGTCCACGGTGAAGTCGCCGTCCCGGAAGTGCGGCGCGATGGCCCGCCCGACCAGGTCGTAGGTCGCCGCGTCGGCGCGACCCTCGTAGAGCACGAAGGACATCCAGTAGCGGGCGAAGCACGCGAGCAGCTTGGCGACCAGCGCGCCGATCACCAACCGCCGTACCCACGGCGGCTCGTCGCGGGAGAACCGGGACAGCAGCGGCACGCTGACGGTCAGCAGCAGCGGAAAGACGATCAGCGCGCCCCAGGTGTCGTAGGGGCGGTACTCCATCGCCCACGCGAACACCGAGACGTAGACACCCACGGCGGCGAGCGCGAGCAGCGAACCCCACGGCAGCCGCGGCGGACGACCCGTCCACCGGGTGAACCACGCAGGTCGGGACGACAACGGAACTCCTTGCAGGAACGGCGAACCGGCGCGACGCAGGACGGCGGTGGCGCGCGCGGAGGACCGGCTCGGGACCGGTCCGGCGCGGCATCGGCCGCCGGGCTAGAACACCTCCAAGTCCCCGAGGGAGAGCTGCCACGAGCGCAGGTCGTGGACGTCGATCGGATGCGGGTGCACGGGCCGCGCGACCAGGAGCATCCCGGTGCGCGGCGGTGTGGCGTAGCCCGCGTAGCGGGCCGCGCGGGCCGCCTCCGAGCCGCGCGGCAGATGTGTCGCGACGTGGTCGCACCCGGACATGGCGACCCCGGAGAACAGGGTGCGCGCGGTGTCCCGGTCGCCCGGGCGGACCACCATCTGGGACAGCGTGAACTCGACCAACGGCCCACGCAGGCGCGGCCGGCCGAAGACCACGCCGGTCAGCTCGCCGTTCTTGTAGGAGGCGACGATCCGGTAGTCCAGGCCCGGTGCCTCCCCGTAGCGCCAGCGCAGGAAGTCGCCGGTGAGCGCGGTGCGCAGCTTGTCGTGCCCGATCGCCGCGTCGCCCGCGTCGGCCTCGGCGACCAACTCGTCGAAGCCGATCGCGGCCCGGGGATCGGAGAAGAACTGACGGGCGGTGGGGAAGCGACAGCGGGCCGCCGGATCCACCGAGTTCCACGTCTGCGAGGTGCCGGTCAGGTCGCCCGAGGCGCGCAACTCCTTGAGCCCGCGGGCGAAGGCCAGTGGTCGGATCGGGTGCAGCGCGATCGGCACCTTCCCGACCTCCTGCCAGCCCATCTTCAGATAACCGGGCAGGCTGTTGCCGTTGGGGGTGTTGAACACCAGCGAGGTGTCCGCCTCGATCCGCTCCAGCAGATCGGTGGTCAGCCGACGGAACAGGCCGCGGCCCTGGACGTCGGGATGGGTCGCGGTATCCACCGCGCGCACCGCCCGGATCACCTCGCCGCCGAACACGAACTCCCAGCGCAGGAACAGCCGTACGGCCACCACTCGACCGTCGGCGCTCTCCGCGACCAGGCCCGGGCTGGCGCCGAACGGGTTGTCCCGATGCTTCCAGCGGAAGAACTCCGAGGTGCGCTCGCCGGTCGGCCCGCCGGACAGCGCCGTACCCAGCAGGTCCAACACCCGGGGCTCGTCGTGCTTGCCCAACTCCCGAACGGTGAAAGGCGAATTCCCGCGTCCCTGCCCGCTCACCGCGACCCCTCCAGCACTCTCGCGTACACATCCTCGATCCGCCGCTGGGCGCCCGCGACGTCGAACTCGGCGGAACGCTTTCGCGCCGCCTCGCCGCACGCCCGCCGGCGCGCCGGTTCCTCGGCGAACGCCGCCAGCGCGTCGCCGAACGCTCGGGGGTCGCCCGGCGGCACCACCACACCCTCGATCCCGTCGGTGACGATCTCCGGCATCCCCCGACGGCGGTCACCACCGACGGCAGGCCCACCGTCATCGCCTCCATCAACGAGACCGGCAGCCCCTCCTGACGCGAACTCAGCGCGAACACGTCGAACGCGGACAACAGGGTCGGCACGTCGCCGCGCGAGCCGGTGAAGACCACCGAGCCCTTGAGGTCGGCCCGGTTGGCCCGCTCGCGCAGGGTCGCCTCCAGCGGACCCGAGCCGATCAGCACCAGGAGCGCGCCGGAATGCCGGTCACGGACCCGGGCATGCGCGTCCAGCAGGCCCAACTGGTCCTTCTTGGGCGTGAAGTTGGCCACCGTGCCCACGATGAAGGCGTCCTGGTCCAGGTCCAGCATCCGGCGGGCCCGCTCCCGGGCGCCGGGGCCGGCGAACGCGTCGCCGAGGTCCGGGCCGTGGTGGATCACCGTCGGGCCGACCCCGGGGCGCAGCCGGCCCGGGACGATGCTCTCGGCAACCGCCGCCGAGACCGCGATCACGCCGTGGTTGCGCCGGTAGGTCCACGCGTTGGCGAGCCGGGTGGGCCGCCGATAGCGCGGCCACATGTTGTGCTCGGTGTGCACGATCGGTACGCCGACCGCCACCACGCGGGCGGCGACCGCCGGGACCGGCATGTGCGTGTGGATCAGCCCGTAGCCGCGCGCCCGTACCAGCGTGCGCAGCCGCAGCGGCCAGGTCCGCCCGCCGCCGAGACAGTGCACCGTGATGCCGAGACCGCGCAGCGTCGGCACCAGCGCGTCCTTCCACGGCAACACGTAGGCGACCTCGACCTCGTAGCGTTCGTCGTCCAGGTGACGGGCGCAGTTGACCAGCAACTGCTCGGCACCACCGCGCCCCAGGCCCTTGGCGAGCCACAGGACACGAACGCGTTCTCCCATCAGCGATCCTCCGAGCCGAGTTCGACGGTGGACCACGTGTCGAAGTGCGGACCCAACCGCGCGCCGTCACCGGCGCCGTTGTGCAGCGCCCGCTCGGCGGCCGACTGCACCCGGAAGCCGGCGGTGCCGTCCTCCGTCGAGGCGGGCGGGTCGGTGCGCTGCGAGCCGTGGCCGTGCTCGGGCGACTCCGGGTCGCCCTCCGTGAGTTGGTTGCGCTTGGCCCAACTCGGCGCGGGCCGCTCGGCGTCCTCCTCCGGCTCGGCCGGTGCACCGCCGGAGCGACCGCGCAGCACCAAGCCGCCCGCCGCGCCCATACGGGCCACCGAACCCGTGCGCGGCCCGCGCTTGATGCCGCCGCCCATCGCCCCGGTCGGATCCACCCCGAGCAGCGCGACGCCGGCGATCGGCACCCCGGTCCGGGTCAACAGCTCGCCCACCCGGGACGCCTGATCGGCCGTCAGATTGCCGCTGCGAGCCACCACCAGCATCGCGTCGGCGTGCTGCACCAGGTCGTTGGTGTCGTTCGCGTACATCAGCGGCGCACTGTCCACCAGCACCACGTCCGCGTGGTGCCGGGCACGCTGGACCACCTCGCCCGCGCGCAGGAGCAGCGCGGCCGGGTAGGCGGCCGGAGCCCCGGCGGTGATCAGCCGCACATTCGGGATGTTCGTTCCGCGCACCACGTCGCCGAGGTCGATCTCCTGCTCGGCGAGCAGGACTTCCGACATGCCCTTGCCCGGCTTGGCGCCCAGGTACAGGTGGGTGGCCGGGTTGCGGAAGTCGCAGTCCAGGACCAGCACCGAGCGGCCCGCCTCGGCCAGCGCCGCGGCCAGGTTGGCCACCGTGCTGGTACGCCCGTCACCCGGCTTCGAGGACACCACCAGGATCACCGGCGCCGGATCGCTGACGCGGCGCACGGGCATCGCCGTGGCCCGGGTCTGCCGCGGGTCGGTGCCGCCGAGCCGATAGGCGAGCCCGGGCGGACCGGTGAGCAGCAGCGCCGAACGCAGCGTGCGGTACGCCTCCGCGACCGGACTGTCTGGGCGCCCCGCGACCAGGACCGCGTGCCCGGCGCGCTGCCGGCGCGGGGCCCTGGGCACCTCGGCGATCACCGGGAGGCCGAACGCGTCCTCCAACTGGATCCGCCCGCGCAGCCGCACGTCCATCCGGTCGACCATGAGCGCGGCGATCAACCCGAGCGCGAGGCCCAGCGCGGCGGCGAGCGCGATCCGCAACGGCCGCGAGGTCGGCGCCAGGATGCTGGTGGTGGAGTCCGCCGTGCTCTTGAGGCCGTCCATCACCTCGATCTTGGGGTCGTTCAGCGGGTTGACCAACTCCTGCTGCTGCCCCACGAGGGTGGTGTACTGGGTGCGCTTCGCGTCGAACTCGGCCTGGAGGGTGGCACGTTTGGTGGTGTTCTTGTCCAGCGCGTCGATGTCGGTCTTGAGCTTGTCCAACTGGGCGGTCATGCTGTCCGCCTGACCCTGCCGGGCCTTGCGCTGCGAGTCGGCGAACGCGGCCACCGTCTCCTGGGCCCACGCGCTCGCCAGGTCCTCGGCGGCCCTGCGGCCGGGCGCCTTCGCGGAGATGGTCACCAGGCCCAGATTCGGGTTCAGTTGCGAGGTGACCTTGGCCGCCAGCACCGCCGGGTCCGGGTTGTTCAGCCGCTTCGCCACCCGGCGGGCCACCTCGCCGCTGTCGGTCATCAGCTGCACCGGCGCGAGGTTGAACTCCTTCGCCGAGTTCGGCGCGGGCAGCACGTTGACCGAGGCGGTCCACTGGTTGCCCGTGCCCTTGGGGTCCGATGGGGTCAGGATCAGCCCCGCGAGCAGTCCGATCGCCAGACAGGCGAGCACCAGCGGCCAACGACGCTGGAGAACGGAGAAGTAGCTAGAGGTTTCCACCGGTCCCCCTCCGGTTCGAGGTGCCACCGCGCGATGGGACCGCGGGGCAGGCCAAACGTAGAGCACGCGGGGCGCCGAACGACCCCTCGACTGTGCCGGAAGTGTGGAGATTCCGTCGAGATCCGACCCGCCGTGTTCGCGCGGCCGTCACCGCACCGGACCTGACGACCCGCTCCGCCGCGCTCCGGGACCGAGTGCCCGGGCATAGAACGCGACCATCCGGTCGCAAACGCTGTCGATCGTGTACTCCTCGCCGAAACGTCGATACGCCGTTTCCGCGCGCATCGCGGTCTTCTCCCGCTCCGTCAGGGCCGAGACCAGCGCCGTCGCCAGCGCCTCGGGCGAATCCGGCGGCACCAGGGCCGCGCAGTCGCCCGCCCCGGTGATCTCGCGCACCGGAGGCAGGTCGCTGGTGACGATCGGCGTCCCCACCCCCATCGCCTCGATCAGCACGCTGCCCAGGCCCTCCCAACGCGAGGGCAGCACGAACACGTCGGCCGCGCCCATCAGATCGGGCACGTCGTCGCGATATCCCAGGAACCGTACGGGTTCCGCCCCTTCCGGGGAATCCCCGGCCAGGCCGGCGGCCGCCCTGCGCAACGACGCGGTCTGCCCACCGGGCGGACCGGCCAGGAGCAGCACCGCGTCCGGCACCTCGCGGCGCACCGACGCGAACGCCGTGAGCAGCACGTCCAGTCCCTTCTGGTATTCCTGTCGGGCCGCGGTGACCAGCACCGGGACGTCGGCGTCCAGACCCAAGCCGGCCCGAGTGCGGGCCCGTCGCTCGCGCGCGGCGGCCAGTGCCTCGGGGTCACGTCCGCGCGGCACCACCTCGATCCGCGAACGGCGCACGCGCAACCGGCGCGACATCACCTCGGCCACATGCTCGGTCAGCGCGTGGAACCGGCACACCCCCTGCCCGCTGGCCGCGTCCAGGCCCTGCGCGGCGCGCAGCTTCCACGGCCGAATCCCGGGCTGGGTACGCATCTCCGCCCCATAGGAGGTGTTGACCAGGCTCGACACCACCGGAACACCGGTCGCCAGCGCGGCGATTCGCCCCGCGATGTCCGCCTCGTACAACGTCGTGTGCACCAGATCGGGCCGACGATCGCGGATCACCCGAGCCAACCCGCGCACCGAGCCCGCGCGCGAGCCGCGATGCACCCCGAACAGCGACGCGCCCGCCTCGACCAACTCCGGTTGAAAACCGTCGAGATCCAGGAGATACGCGACATCGAGGGTGATGCCGCGCCGGATCAGTCCCGGAGCCATCGCCACCGCCGCGCGTTCGGCGCCGCCGACCCGGTCCACGCTGTCGATCACCTGGAGCACGTGCACTTGCCTCACCCCTGCCATCCCCCGCGCTCTCCCGACGCGGCCGTCGGTCACGGGACGCCCCCACCCCGCACCGCCGAGCATGTCATCGATACGCCCCCGGCGGGGCGGGATTCGTGACAACCTGTCACCCCATGGGGACAACGACGGATCGGCGTGGGGTCCTGCACGTCGTGACCGACCCCCGACGACGGGGTTCACAGGCGTTCGCCCACGATCTGGACGCGGCGCTGCGCGATCGAGGGCGGTCATCGGCGCTCGTCGCGCTGGCCGGCACCGGGGAGATGGACTTCCCCGTGCTCGGACCGGGGCGGCTGCATCCGAGCACGCTGCGCGAACTGCGGCGGCGGGCGGCGGGTGCGGGCGTGGTGGTCGCGCACGGCTCGACCACGCTGGACGCGTGCGGGATCGCCCTCGCGGGCACCGGAACGCCGTTCGTCTACGTCAACATCGGCGACCCCCGGCACTGGGCGCGCGACGCGCTGCGCCGGGCGCGGGTGGGGCTGCTGCTGCGCCGGGCGGCGGCGATCGCCTCGGTGTCGCCGACGGGTCGGGAAATCCTGCTGCACACCTACCGGTTGGCGCCCGGGCGGGTACGGGCGATCCCCAACGGGCGGCGTCCGGAGCGGTTCCCCCCGCCCGACTCGACCGATCGATCCAAGGCGCGCGCCGAGTTGGGGCTGCCGACGGATGCGACGGTGCTCGTCGTGGTCGGCGCGCTGGCCGTGGAGAAGCGGGTCGCGCTGGCCATCGAGGCCTTCGCGCAGCTCGTGGAAGCGGCTCCGGATCGCGTCGAGGCGGCATCGGAGCGCCCCCGGGCGGCGGCGGAGTCCGCCGCATCCCCGACGTCGCGGCATGGCGAACTCCCGGCCTACCACCTGCTCGTGGCCGGAGAGGGCCCCGAGCGCGCGGCCCTGGAGGCGCTGGCCGCGCGGCGGGCCCCGGGGCGGGTCACCTTCACCGGCAACCTCGCCGACCTGGGCCCGGTGTACCGCGCCGGCGACGTGCTGGTGCTCTCCAGCACCAGCGAGGGCGTGCCGGGAGTCCTGGTCGAGGCGGGCATGACCGCGATCCCGGCCGCCGCGACCGACGTCGGGTTCGTCCGCGACGTGGTGGTGGACGGGGTCACCGGGGCGCTCGCCGAGGTGGGCCCGGGCGCCGGGGATCCCGCCCCGCTGGTCGCCGCGATCCGCCGGGTGTTGGCCGACCGGGACGCGATGGGGCTCGCGGCCAGGGCCCGTTGCCTGGAACGACACGCGATGGAGACCGTGGTGGACGCGTGGACCGCGTTGCTCGACGAACACACGCGCTGACACTGCGGCATCGAGGAAGGGATCGGGACGACGCCTCGGCGTCGAACGCGGGACTCGGGACGGGGCGCAGGCCCCGACTCCCGTACGGCCGAATGCGACTCGTGGGGAGATCGCATGTGCCAAGGTTGTTGTCGAACCAGGGAGGGGGAGTCCGTGGGGGAGTATGTGGGGGGTGCCGTCGGCATGCCCGGCGACGGCGTGAGCAGAGTCGGCGATCTCGGCCGGGCGGGCCGGCACGCCCGGCCCGGCGGCGGCGTCGACGAACCCGCCGATCACCGAACACACGTCAACGGAGCGCCCCTCGCGGGCCACGGGGGAGCGACCACGCCGACCATCGACAGTCGCACCGGCACCGGACGACACGCCGCGCCTCCGGCCGGCGTCGGCAGCGGCACCGGCCGCATCGCCGCCGCCCAGGCGCCCGACCCGGAGGTCGAGGGGCCACCACCGGAACTGCGTTTCAAGCGCCGCACCAGCCTGTTCCGCGGCATCCGGGAGTTGTGGCACTCGCGCGAACTCGTCCGCACCCTGGCCGAGCGCGACCTCAAGGCCCGCTACAAACAAGCCGTTCTCGGCTTCGCCTGGGCGATCATCACGCCCGTGCTGCTGATGCTGGTGTTCACCATCGTCTTCCAGCGGGTGGGCAACCTCAGCGAGACCGCGCACAAGTACGACGTGCCCTACCCGCTGTTCAGCTACCTGGGCCTGCTCCCGTGGACGTTCTTCATGTCCTCGGTCACCCAGGGCTCGTCCTCGCTGGTGTCCAACGGGCCGCTGCTGAACAAGGTCTACTGCCCGCGCGAGGTCTTCCCGTTCGCCACCGTGATCGTGGCCACCGTCGACATGCTGATCGCGTCGAGCGTGCTGGTGGTGCTGTTCGCGGCCTATACCACCCCGCCCGCCGCGACCATGTGGGCGCTGCCGATCCTGCTGCTCATCCAATTCGAGGTCACCCTCGGCGTGGTGCTCGTGCTGTCCGCGGCGGTGGTCTACTTCCGCGACATCCGACACGTGCTGCCGCTGCTCATGCAGATGGGCATGTTCGCCACCCCGGTCGCCTACGGCATGGACCAGATCACCAAGGACTGGCTGCTGCCCTACGTGATCGGCAACCCGCTCGCCGCGGTGATCGACGGCTACCGGCGCTCGATCCTGTACGGACAACAACCCGACTGGGAACTCACCGGCGCGGCCGGGGCGTCGGCGACCGTGCTGCTGATCGTCGGATACAAGATCTTCAAGAAGCTCGAGGCGGGGATCGCCGATGTCGCCTGACCGCACGTCGACCACGCTCGCGCCGGCCAGGTCGGGCACTCTCGCGCCGGGCACGATCCAGGCCGAACACCTGTGGAAACGCTTTCGCGCGGACAGCCAACGCATGTTGCTCCGGGACAACCTGGGCCGCATCGCGCGCAAGTTGTCCGGCCGCGATCAAGCCGACTGGCGCTGGGCGTTGCGCGACATCCACATCCACGTCGACCCCGGCGAGGCGGTCGGCCTGATCGGCTCCAACGGGTCCGGCAAGTCGACGCTGCTCAAGATGCTCACCGGCGTGATGTACCCCTACGCCGGTCGACTCCAGGTGCGCGGCCGGGTCGGCGCGCTGATCGAGGTCCGCGCAGGCATCCACCCGGACCTGACCGGTCGTGAAAACGCCTTCCTGTACGGCTCGTTGCTTGGCCTCAAGCGGGCCGAGGTGGCCAAACGCTTCGACGACATCGTCGACTTCGCCGAACTGGGCACGGCGATCGACCGGCAGGTCAAGTGGTACAGCTCCGGTATGCAGATGCGCCTGGGCTTCGCCGTCGCCGCGTTCCTGGAGCCCGACGTGCTGCTCGTCGACGAGGTACTGGCCGTCGGCGACGCGCTGTTCCAGCAAAAGTGCCTGGACCGGATGCGGGTGGTGCTCGAACAGGGCACCACGCTGGTCCTGGTCTCGCACGACCTGGCGTCGGTCGAGTCGATCTGCACGCGGGGCATCTGGCTGGAGCAGGGCGAGATCCGCACCGACGGGCCGATCCGGCAGGCGCTGCGCGGGTATCGGGACAGCGTCGAGGAGGAGACCGAGGCGCGCACCCGCACCGACGAGGCGATCCGCACCACCTACGTCGACGTGCGCGGCGTGGACACCGCCGGTCCCACCACCAATCGGTCGATGGTCGTCGAGGCCGATTTCGTCGGCGACTTCCGCGGTTCGGCCACCGTGCACATCGGCGTCACCGAGGGCACCGCGAGTCCGGTCTTCACCACCCGCCGCGACGTGCGGTTCGGCCCGTCGGGCACCCGGGTCAAGTGCACCCTGGACCGACTGCCGCTGCCCCGGGGGCGCTACGCGCTGTGGATCGGCGTCTACGACGGCGACGGACATCCGCTGACCGCGTGGCATCCGGCCAAACAGTTCGACGTGGCCGGGCCCGAACTCGACACCCCGCCGCGCGCGGTCGTGCTCGCCGCGCCGGTCTATGTCGACCACACCTGGGAGGGGTGAACGACCGTGCGCATCCTGGTGTGTCCGCACGACATGCAACTGGGCGGCAGCTCGATCAACGCGGTGGACCTGGCCCGCGCGGTGCGCGACCTGGGCCACGAGGTGTGGGTGATGGGCCGGCAGGGTCCGCTGCGACAACGGGTCGCCGCCGCGGGCCTGCCGCTGCTCGCGCTGCCCGAGCGGGCGCACGTACGCCCCTCGCCCGCCGTCTCGCGCACCATCGCGGCGGCGGTGCGCCGGCATCGCATCGACGTCGTGCACACCTACGAATACTGGCCCCTGGTCGAGGCGTTCCTGGGCGCGTTCGTCCCGCGCGGCACCCCCGTGCTCGGCACGATCATGTCGATGGGCAGCCTGCCGCCGTACTTCCCGCGCACCGGTGTGCCGCTCACCCTCGGCTACGGCGACCTGTACGAGGAGACCGGCGAGGTGCGCGGCCTGGAGGGTGCGCGCGTGCACCTGCTCGAACCGCCGGTGGACACCACGATCGACCATCCGATCGTGGACGGGGCCGACGCCGAAGTGGACGTGGACGCCTTCGCCGCCGAACACGGGCTGCTCAAGCCCGCGCCCACCGTGGTGCTTGTCTCGCGCCTGGCCCGCCACCTCAAACAGGAGCACCTGGAACGCACCGTCGACGCGGTGGCCCGACTGTCCCCGGAGCTGCCCGGGGTGCGGCTCGTGCTGGTCGGCGGCGGCTCGATCGAGAACGAACTCCAGGCCCGTGCCGCCGCGGCGAACGCCGAACTGGGCCGGCGTGCGATCGTCCTGACGGGCGAGATGGCCGACCCGCGACCGGCGTACGCGCTGGCCGACGTGGTGGTCGGGATGGGCGGTTCGGCGCTGCGCGGGATGGCCTTCGGCAAACCCACCGTCGTGGTCGGCGAGCAGGGCTTCAGCAAACCGGTCACGCCCGAGACGATCGGCGCGTTCGACGGCCTCGGCTTCTACGGCCTGGGCTCGGGCCGGGTGCCCGTGGAGCGGGATCCGCTGGTCGGCCAGTTGGCGGCGCTGTTGGGCGACGAGGCCGAGCGGGAGCGCGTCGGCGCCTGGTCGCTCGACCTGGTCCGCGAGCGCTTCGCGCTGGACAGCCAGGCGCTGCGGCTCGTCGACTGGTACGAACAGGCCCGCGCCGAACTCCCCCCGGCGCGTGGTCGGGTGGGGGAGGCGGTGCGCGTCGGCGGACGCCTGGTCGGCTTCAAGGCCGGGCAGCGTGGTCGGGCACTGCGCCGGCGCACCCGGGGCGGGCGCGGAGCCTCGGCCCGATGAACCGGCCGACGGGTCTGACCCTGCTGCACGTCGGGGCCTTCTCCGGGTCGGTGCCGGGGCTGTGCCGGGCGCTCGCGGCGCACACGGAGGTGGCCGCGCACGACCTGATGCCGCTGGCCCGGGCGCCGGGGCTGGCCGCCGCCCGGCTGCGGGCGGTGCACGAGGCGCGGTTGGCCGGTCCCGGAACGCCGTGGACCAAGACCGGCGCGTGGGCGGCGGCGCTGGACCGCCGGGTGCGCTCGCGCGGACTGCTCGCCCCGGGGCGGCCGGTGCTGATCGTGCAGACGTTGCCCGCGCTGACCCCGCCGCCGGGCGTGCGCTACGGCGTGTACACCGACCGGGTCGGCCTGGAGGGCGCGGCGGTCGGCGGAACGCATCGATCCCGGTACTCCGACGGGTGGTTGGCCCGCGAGCGGCGGTTGTTGCTGGGCGCGCACCGGGTGTTCGTGATGGGCCCCAGCACGGCCGACGTGCTGGTGCGCGAGTACGGCCTGGCCGCGGATCGGGTGCACGTGGTCGGCTCCGGGACCAACGCCGAGCCCGTGCCGGAGGCCGATCCCGGGCCGGGCGGCGCGGATCCGCCCCGGCTGCTGTTCGTCGGCACGCAGTGGGAGCTCAAGGGCGGCCCGCTCCTGCTCGCCGCCTTCGCCCGGCTCCACGCCCGCGACCCACGCCACCGGCTGACGCTGGTCGGCAGCGGTCCGGCGGGGGAGTTGCCGGTCGGGGTGACCGCGCTGGGCCGGGTGCCGCATTCCGCGATGGACGCCGTGTACGCCGCCGCCGACGCGGTGGTCGTCCCCACGCACATGGAGGCGTTCGGGATAGCCCTGATCGAGGGCCTGATCCGGGGATTGCCGTGCGTGGCCTCCACGGTCGGCAACCAGCCCTGGATCATCGGCGACGCGGGCCTGACCGTACCCCCGGGCAACGAGGACGCGCTGGTCGTGGCGCTGCGCCAACTGAGCGCCGACTACCCCTCGTTCCGCAAACGCGCCGTGGTCCGCGGCGAGGAACTGCGGGCGACGATGACGTGGCCGGCGGTGGCCGCGCACATTCTGGCGGAGCTGCGCGGATAGCGGTTCGGTGACGGCCCGTTGCCGGCCGTTGACAGCCGCTTCGTCCCGGTCTGGGATGTGGCGGTATGGAGACGCTTTTCGAGCACGCGGGCGGACACGAGGGTCTGCGCCGGTTCATCGACATCTTCTACGGCGACGTCCTGGCCGACCCGCTCCTGCGGCCCCTGTTCGGCGCGGGGCGCCCGGAGCACGTGGACCACCTGACCGCCTTCACCGCCGAAACCTTCGGCGGGCCGGACGACTTCACCCGGACCATGGGCGGCTTCCCCCATCTGATCGAGGTCCATAGCGGCCTGAAGATCTCCGAGGAACAGCGCCAACGTTTCGTCGAGCTGTATCTCGCCGCGGCCGACAAGGCCGAACTGCCGCCCGACGAGCCGTTTCGGGAGGCGCTGCGCTCGCACGTGGAGTTCGGCACCCACGTGGCCAAACAGAACTCGCACGCCGAGACTGACGACGAACTGCACCCGTTGCGCGAAGTCCCGCGCTGGGACTGGCCGCCGATCGTGTGAAGCCGGGCCCGGCGACGTTCCCCTCGCCGCCGGACCCGGTCCGATCCGCCGAACAGGGCCTAACGCCGGCGCAGCGCCGCGCGTTCGTACACCCGGGCGAAGCCGTCGAGCATGTGTTGCCGGGTGAAGCGGGCCAGGACCCGTTCCCGGCTCGCCGCGCCCATCCGGGCCCGGGTGTCCGCGTCGGTGAGCAACTCGCGGCAGGCCATCACCAGTCCGCCCCGATCGCCCGCGCGCAGCAGTCGCCCGGTGACGCCGTCGGCGACCACGTCGGTGACCCCGCCCACCGCCGTGCCCACCACCGGGACGCCCGCGACCATCGCCTCGGCGACCGCGAGGCCGAAGCCCTCGTAGTGGGACGTGGACAGGAATAGGTCGGCCGCGTCGAACGCGTCGCCCAGCCGAGGCAGCGGCGGTACCACCCGCACGTGCTCGGCCACCCCCAACCGCTCGATCAGCGCAGGGATCTCCGGTTCCTGGCGGCCGATGATCAGGAACACCACCGGCGGTCCGGCGGCACCGAGTTTGCGCACCACGTCGGCGCCGACGCGCACCATCAACGGGATGTTCTTCTGCGCGGCGCGGCCCACCCCGACCACCACGAGGGCCTCGGGCGCGATGCCCAACTCGGCGCGTAGCGCAGCCCCGGCGGCCGGATCCGGGTCGTGGACCGGCACCCCCAGGGGGACCAGCGGGATGCGCTCGGGCCGCCATCGCACGATCGCCGCCGTCGCGTCGCGGACATGAGTCGAGTGGGCGAACGGCCGGAACCCGGCCGCCTTGACCATGCCGACCTCGATGCCATTGGTCGACCGTGAGTGCAGGCCGTCCTTCAACGGCTCGTGCACCTCCATCACCCGGGGCAGCCGGGGGCAGGCCAGCGCGGCGGGCAGCGAGAGCCGGGCGGTGCCGCTGTGCGCGTGCAGCACGTCCGGGCGCAACTCCCGGACCTTCGCCGCGATCCGCAGCCCCAGCCGCACCTCGTCCCGGGGTCCGGCGGGCCCGGTGTGGTCGAGCGCGTGCACCGTCACATTCGGGCCCAGCTCCCCGAGTTCGTCCTCCTCCCAGGCCGGGCGGGCGCTGATGGCGTGGCAGTCGAAGCGCTCCGGATCGAGCCCGGCGAGCACCTGCCGGCTCACCTGCGGGATACCGCCGCCGACACTCAGCCGCCACACCACGTGGACGAGCCTGATCCGCTCCGTCACGATTCCCCCGCGCCGGTCGCCGCCGGCGATCCCGGGCCCGGCGGGCCGCGGCCTTCGCGCCGAGGAGCGCGCCGGCCGCACCGCGGGCCACCAACCATGTCGTGTCGTATCGATCGGTCGCGCCGAACCGATGCTTGAACTCCTCCGCACCGCGCAGGAAGTCGAATGTGGCCACCTTGCGCTCGGCCAGCGCGGTCAGCGTCTCGTGGAACAACACGGTGCCCAGGCTCGCCTTCGCGTAGGCCGGATCCCAGCCCAACTGGTAGTACGCGAACGTGTCCTGCCACAGGAATCCGTACAGGACCCCCACCACCGCGCCCGCCGGATCCCGCGCCACCAACGCGCACGGCCCGCGCCCGGGTTCGGCCCGGGCCGCCAGTGCCGCGTGCAGCGGCCGCCGGGTGGCGTCGAACGCGCTGGACCCGCCGATGGTGTCGCGACGCAGCCGATGCAGCCGCAGCAGGTCGTCGAACACCTCCGGCGTCAGCTCGCCGGGAGCCGCCCAGGTGAAGACGACCCCGTCGGCCGCGAGCCGGCGCGCCTTGCGCCGCACCCCCTGGCGGTGCCGGGCCGAGCCCAGGGCATCGGGGTCGGCGGGCATCACCGGACAGGCCGTTCGCTCGATCTCCCGGGCACCCGGGGGCAGATACGGATCGCCGGTGCTCGGATCCAGGTGCGGGAAGAGCATGCTGCGCCGCCGGGCGAGCGTGGCCAACCAGGCGCGTACGTCCTCGTGCCGGTGCGGCGCGACGGCGAACCCGCAGTGGTCCGCGGCGCCGGTCCCGCTGCCGAGCACGGTCCAGATCGATACCCCGCCGGGCAGCCGGGGGTGCAGCCGCTCACGGGTGCGCAGCAGCGGTACGACCGCCTCGGCGGCGCCGTCGTCCGCGCGCCACACCGCGACCAGCACCCGCCCGGCCCGCTCCCGGCCCAGCGACTCGGTCCAGCCCAGCACCCAGTCGGGCGTGGCGAAGTAGGACGTGCCGGGCGTCGCGGCGACCAGCGCGCGCCAGGACGGCACCAGCGCCGCCAACTCCCCGGGCGAGCGCAACAACGTGGGCAGAGCAAGCACGACGATCCCCCCGGACCTCGAAACCGACGCCGAACCGGACCGGACCCCTCACCGGCCGCCGCGCAAGGCGTGCACCGCCGGATGCAGCCCGGAGACGATGGTGGCGAACCGATCCGGGCGGGTGTTCGAGCCGACCCGCAGGCGGGAGATCCGCAACGGGTGATCGGGAAGCCGGGGCCCGAGCCGGTGGTCGAACAGGAAGCCCGAACGGTAGCCCAGTTCGTCGAGCAGCCGCTCGGCACGCACGTCCCAGTTCCCGTTCGGATACGCGAACGAACTCGGCGCCCGGCCCAGGAGCTTGGTCAACCGTTCGTGTGCGTCCACCACTTCGGCGCGCACGTCCGCGTCGGAGCAGCGGTCGAGCAAAGGATGGGTGAGCGAGTGGTTCTCCACCCGGATCCCGCCCGACTCCAGGGTGCGCAGGTCCGCGCCGGTCAACTGCTCGCCGAGCACCGGTTCGTGGCCCTGGCGCAACGCGGCGAGCAGGTGCAGTCGGCGCTCCTGCGGCACGGTCTTGAGATACGCCACCCACCCGCTCGGGGACCGCTCCGGCTCGCCCGCGACCCGCGCCCCGGCCGCGACCAACCGGTGCGCCTCGTGCCACCAGAACGGCGTGCGCGAGTCGATCGCCGAGGCCACCACGTAGGCCACTCCCGGGATGCCGCGCTCGCGCAGCAACGGCAGGCCGTGCTCCAGGATGCTGCGCTCGCCGTCGTCGAAGGTCAACAACACCGCGCGGGCGGGCAGGGGGCGTCGATCGCTCAGCGCCGCCTCCACCTCGTCCAACGACACCGGCCGGGCGATCCGCGCCAGGCGGTCCAACTGCCCGGCGAACACGGCCGGATCGGAGATTCCGTGATACCCGAGCACGGCCAGCCGCAACCGGGACCGGCGGGCGAACCACACCTGCGCCGGCGACCACCGCAACAGCGCGTCAGCACCGCCCCGCAACGAGGACCGCACCGACGAACGCGCCGACGACCGCAACGTCCCCACCCTCGAACCGCCCACCCGCGCCTCCCCGGTCCCGCGGTTCCCCAGCCTTTCGGCTCCCGCTGCCGGAACCGTAACAGCGGGGTCACCTCCCGTCAGCCGGACACCGAACGTCCGCCGGACCGACACCGAACATCCGCCCGAACTCCCGCCACGTCATGGCAAGGTCGTGAACGTCGGATATCGCGGAACATCCCCTACGACTCGGGGACGGATCGCGAAACACCCTTCACGCGTGACCCATCCGGCCTAATCTGGTCGGCGGGCGACCCGAGCCCCGACCGTGTGGGGGCGCGGCGGCGCCGGTCGGGCACAAACGTTCCGATGCTGCTCACATCGGAACCGCGAGGTGGGGGCCGGGCGATGAATCGTGCATCGACCCTGCGCGCCGAGGAGATCGATGGCGATCTCGCTCGCGCGTGGGACGAAATGGTGGTCGGACGGGGAGTCCAGGCAGACGTCTTCGACACCCACGCGTGGGCGTCCTCATGGTTGACGACCCGACCACGACTCGCCGAAAACGTGCGCGTACCCGCCGTGTTCGACGGAAATCGACCGCTGGCCCTGCTGCCGCTCGAACTCGACTCGACCGGTCGTGCCCACGAACTCGGCCGCGGCCAGCGCGAACGGACACGTGTCGTGATCGGCACCCCCGAACCGCGCCCCGAGGTGCTGGGTGCGCTCGCGGCCGAACTGCGCCGGCTCGGCATCCGCGAGCTGACGCTGCATCGCGTGCCCAGCCGCGACCCCGCCACACACGCGCTGCTCGGCGCGCTGCGCGGGGCCGGCTACGCGGTGGACGTGCGCGAGCGGATGACCGACATGATCGAGTCCACACCCGACGGCTGGTCCGGCTACCGGGCCCGCCATCGCGGCTTCGACGGCGCCGTCGGACAGGCCATGCGCCGCGCCGGTCAACTGTGGAAGTTGCGGGTCGTCGCGTACGGCGCCCCTGGCGGCCCGCCGCTCGCCGCCGGACTGGCCGACCACGAAGAGCTGTTCGACCTGAGCTGGAAGGGCCGCCTCGGCGCCGCCCCGGAACGGCGCCGGCTGCTCACCCGCGCGCTCGACGAGCGCGGCCTGGCCCGGCTGTACGTGCTCTACGCCGAGGACCGCGCCATCGCGTCCTGTCTCGGCGTGCGGATCGGCCCGGTGATGCACTGGCACACCGTCGCCTACGACCCGGCCGCCGCGCTGCTGTCGCCGGGCAACGTGGTGCATTGGCGCGCCCAGGAACTCGCTTTCGCCGAGTGCGGGTTGACGCTGATCGACCTGTTGCCGGGGGCGAGCCCGCTCAAGGACCGGGTCAGCAGCGAACGACCCGCGCTGCTCGACGTGTGCGCGGCCCGGGTGCCGCGCCGGGTGTTGCCGCTGCTGCGCGGGGCCCGCGAGGTGCAGCGCGCCGTACCGATCGCCACCCGCGCCCGGGTGGGCCGGCTGCGTGCCCGGGTCGGCGCCGTCCCGCCCGGCCACGCCGGCACCGCCCGGCGGCTGGAGGCACGACCGGCGACCGAGGTGCCGGCCCGGCCCAGCCCCGAACTGGTCCTGGACCAGCCCACCTTGCGCCTGCTCACCGTGGCCTGCGCGCGCCGGGGCCCGCAGGAGATGCGGGCCGACTGGGGACCGGACGACCGCTGGTACCGGATCGGCGCGGGCCCCCTCGCGGTGGCCCGGGTCGATGTCGGTGAGCCGGTGCCCACCCTGCGCGAGGTCGTGCGCTACGACCCGGCATACACCCTGGAGGCGATCGCGCTGATGCTCGCCGACCTGCTCGCGTCGCCCGTCCGCTACCTGGACGAGGTACCCGTGCGCGACCCCCGCCTGCGCTGGCCGCGCGCCTGGACCGGGCTCGATCCGGGGGGCGCCGAGCACGCCGCCCTCGGTCACGCCACCGCCGACCCCGACGCGGCCGACCCCGACGCAGCCGACCACACGGCCGCCGCCCCGGACGCCGAAGCCGACGCCGGCGGCCGGGAACACGCCGAGCACGGGGCCGCCGAGACACCCGGCACGCACAACGCACCCGGCACGCACAAGGCACCCGGAACACCCGGAGCGCCCGGCGCGTTCAGCCGGGCCGAGGGGGCCTGATGCGGGCCCGCCCGATGCACCCCCTGGAGATCGACGGCGCCTTCGCCGCCTCCTGGGACCGCCTGGTCGCCGCGCGCGGCGTACACGCCGACCCGTTCGACACACACGCGTGGTTCGCCTCCACCCTGCACGGCCACCACGATCCGCCGGACGACATCCGCGTGGTCTCCGTACTCGACGACGCCGACCAACCGCGCGCGCTGCTCCCGCTGGAGCGGATCGGTCCCGACCGCTGGGGCGTCTTCTCCGCACACCGCCGCCCCCGCAGCCACGTGGTGGTGCACCCCGACGAGCCGCACGGCGCCGACTCGATCGCCGACGCCCTCGCCCGCACCGGCGTGCGCGAACTGCGCCTGCACCGCATGCCCAGCCGAGACCCCGAGACGCACCGCCTGATCGCCGGGCTGCGCGCCTGCGGCTACACCGTCGACGCCCGCGAGAAGGCCTGCGACATGCTCGCCGGGGTCGAGGGCGGCTGGGCCGGCCACCGGGCCCGCTTCCGCGGCTTCGACCGCTACGCGCACCGCTTCGCCACCCGGGTCCGCGCACAGTGGGACCTCACCGTCGACCGGATCGGCGGCCCCGGCACCCGCGAATCCGACTTCGACGCCGGCTTCGCCGTCTACACCGACCTGTTCGCCCGAAGCTGGAAGGGCCCACTCCAGCCCGCCGCCGCCGACGCGCGGCGCGACCTGATCGCCCGCGCCGCGCGACACGACTGGGCCCGGCTGTACATCCTGCGCGTGGACGGCGTGCCCGCCGCGATGCACCTGTGGTTCCGCCTCGGCGACGTGGCCACCTGGCACTCCACCGCCTACGACGAACGATTCGCCGCCCTGGGCATCGGCACCGTGGTGCAGTGGCAGGCCCAGGAACTCGTCCTGGCCGAACCGTGGCCCGCCGGTTCCGAGCCGCGCCTGGTCGACCTGATGCCCACCCGCACCCCGCAGAAAATGCGACTCGCCCCCGAACGCCCCGCCCTGTGGGACGTCGAGGCGGTCCGCGACCGACGCCTGCTCGCCGTCACCCTGCCCACCCGCGGCTTCGCCCGGGCCACCCGGATGTCGGTCGAGCAGCACCTGCGGGCGCGCCGCGCCAAGGCCGCCCCGGTCGAGCCGACCCCGGTCGCCGAGACGGTGATCCCACCCGCCATCAATCCCCACGAGCGCGGCGACAAACCCGACCCGGTACACGAGGCCGGCCTCGCCGACCACCGCGCGATCGCACTCGCCTGCGGCTACCGGGGCACCGACACGGTCGACGCCGGCCGCGCCCGCGGCGAGACCTGGTGGCTGGTCGGCGAGGAACCGCACACCCTCGTACACCTGGGCCCGGACCGGACCGTGCACACCGTCGCCGCCCTCGGCACCGACCGCACCCTGCCGCGCGACCGGCCACCGCACGAAGCCGCACGCAGCGTGGCCACGGCCCTGGGCGAGACGCTGCGCCTGTACCTGCCCGACCCCGCCGGAACCCCCGGAACCCCCCTGCGCCGCGAACCGGAACCGGTTCCGTGGCCGGTCGCCCGCACCGGCCCGACCCGCCTCACCTCGAAGGGCACCCCCCGATGACCGCCATCAGCGGCGACCGCGTGCGCACCACGCTCAAGCGCGGCCTGGCCGCCACCGCCCTCGCCCGCGACCCCGCACCCGGCGCGACCCTGCTGATCTACCACCGCGTCGGCGGCGGTACCCGGGACGAACTCGACCTGCCCGCGGACGCGTTCCGCACCCAACTCGACCTGCTGCCCGCCCGACACGTGGTCTCCCTGGACACCGCCGTGGACCGCCTCGCGGCCGGCGACCCCACTCCGTCGATCGTGCTCACCTTCGACGACGGCTTCGCCGACGTGTACGCCAACGCCTGGCCCGAACTGCGGGCCCGCAAACTGCCGTTCACCCTCTACCTGGCGACCGGCTGCATCGACGCCGAGATGCGCTGGGAGGGCTCCACCGGCACCAGCGGCGGATCCGCCGCGCTGACCTGGGACCAGGTGGCCGAACTGGCCGACTCGGGGCTGGCCACGATTGGCAACCACACCCGCAGCCACGCCCGTCCCGAAGCGCTCACCGCGACCGAACTCGACGACGCCTCCGACGACATCGAACGCCGACTCGGCCGCCGCCCCGCGCACTTCGCCTACACCTGGGGCGTCGCCGTGCCGGACATGGAGCACGCGCTGCGCTGCCGGTTCCGCAGCGCCGCCACCGGTGTGCTCGGCCGCAACCGGCCCGGCTGCGATCCCATCCGGCTGCGCCGGGTCCCGGTCCGACGCACCGACCCGCCCGCGTTCTTCCGGGCCAAGCTCGGCGGCCGACTCGGCCAGGAACGCGCCTACGCGGCGGTGGTCGGCCTCGGCAAGAAGGCCGGTGCGCATGCGTGAGCCACGCGGACCGGGCGGGCGTCCGCTGCGGATCGCCCACCTGACCACCGTCGACATGAGCCTGGCGCTGCTGCTGCGCACCGAACTGGAAGAGGACGTCGCCGCCGGCTTCGAGACCTTCGGGATCAGCGCGGCCGGCCCCTACGTGCCCGGGATCGAGGCGCTGGGCGTCACCCACGTCCCGCTGAACTCGCTCACCCGCGCCTGGAATCCGCGCCGCGACGCCGCCGCGGCCGGCGAACTCGTTTGCGCCCTGCGGCGATTGCGCCTGGACGTGCTGCACACCCACAACCCCAAGACCGGCGTGCTCGGCCGCCTGCTCGGCCGCGCCGCCGGGGTGCCCGTCGTGGTCAACACCTGCCACGGCTTGTGGATCCGCCCCGGCGATCCGTGGGCCCGGCGCGCGTTCGTCCTGGGCACCGAGAGCCTGGCCGCCCGCGCCTCGCACGCCGAGCTGTACCAGAACGCCACCGACCACGCCACGCTGCGCCGGGCCGTGCCGGGATGGCGCTCGCGCGTGGTCGGCAACGGCACCGACCTCACCCGCTTTTGCCCCGATCCCGCCGCCCGCGCCACGATCCGCGCCGAACTCGGGGTGGCCGAAGACGAACTGCTCGTCGGCGGAGTCGGGCGGCAGGTCGCGGAGAAGGGCATCCTCGAATACGTGGAAGCAGCCGGACTGCTCGCGGGCAAGGCCCGATTCGTCTGGATCGGACCCGAGGACCCGGACAAGCCCGACGCGATCGCTCGGGCCGCGCACGACTCGCCCGTCGAATTCGTCGGCGCGCGCGCCGACATGCCGGCCGTCTACAACGCGCTCGACGTCTTCGTCCTGCCCTCGCACCGCGAGGGCTTCTCACGATCCGCCATGGAAGCCGCCTCGTGCGCGCTGCCCATGGTGCTCAGCGACATCCGAGGCTGCCGCGAGATCGGCACCCACGGCGAACACGTGTTGCTCGCGCCGGCCGGGGAGTCCCACTCCCTGGCCGCCGCGATGGACCGCCTGATCAGCGAACCGGACCTGCGCGCCGCACTCGGCGCCGCGGCCCGGACCCGCGCGCTGGCCGAGTTCGACCAACGGCGCGTGGCCCGCGTCTCGATCGACACCTACCGGGCCGTGGCCGCGCGCCGCGGCCTGGGCTGGACGTGAGGCACACACAAGGCGCCGGCCGGTGAGGGAGACGCCACCGGCGCCCGCAGCACACCACAATCCAACGCCACACCAGGGGAGGGGCATGGCATGCGACGACTGTTCGACATCACCGTGGCCGCGGTGGCACTGGTTCTACTGGGACCGGTTCTGCTCGCGATCCACGTGATGATCCGCGCGACCATGGGTGGACCCGCGTTGTTCCGTCAGACCCGAAGCGGCCTGCACGGCCGCGACTTCGAGATCCTGAAGTTCCGCACCATGCTCGACCCGCGATATCCGGACGAACCCGACGCGACCCGGATCACCCGGCTCGGGCAACTCCTGCGCACCACCAGCCTGGACGAACTGCCCCAATTGATCAACGTGTTGCGCGGGGACATGGGCATCATCGGACCCCGGCCGACGCTGCCGAGCCAGGTCGTGCACTACAGCCCGCGCCAGCGCGGCCGACTGGACGTGCGCCCCGGGCTGACCGGCTGGGCGCAGGTCCAGGGCCGCAACGCGCTCAGTTGGCCGGTGCGGATCGAGTACGACCTGTGGTACGTGCGCAACCGCGGCGCGCGGGTCGACCTGGTGATCCTGTGGCGCACCGTCGGGGTACTGCTGCGCCCGTCCGGGATCACCGCCGCCGGCGGGGTCAATCCGGGCTTCCCGGTGCCGGCCTCGGCCGAGACCGGCACCTCGGCCCAGGCGGGCCACCAGCCGCGCCCCGTGCCGGTGCGGACCCCGCACACCGACACGTTCCCGCTGCCCAGACCCATCGTCTGGAGCGGGCCGATCACCCACTCGCCGGTGGACCCGACCCGTCTGCTGCCCCCGCAGCGGCACGCGGGGGACTCGCTGGCCGAAGAGGTGTCCTGACGGCCGAGACAGCACCGAGACGCACGCATGTCCGTGCCCGATCGTGGGGATCGAGCACGGACATCGTCGTTTCCGGCCGGGCGCCCGGCCGCGTCTTCGAGTCAGCCCGTGCAGCTCGCCTGGACCTGGCCGGCCGCCAGGTGCGCACCGGCGGTGCCGCCCCAGTCGACGCCGCGCGTGACCAGCTTCACCGCGACCTTGCCGTTGGCCACCGGGAAGGTCCCCGCGCTCACCCAACGGCCCTTGTTGGCCACCTGGTTGACCTGGAACTGGGCGTACCAGGCACCGGTCTTGTCGTCGTCGCGCGAGCGCAGCACGTAGTACTGCGCCGGGTTTCCGCCCACGTCTCGGCCGTTGCCCGAGGGCACGTACACGCTCAACTGGCAGCGCTTGGAGGCGCTGCCGACGTCGAACCACCACAACACGCGCGCGCTGGCGTCGTCCTTGTTCTTGTCCCCGGACATCGGGACCGCGTCGAACTTCCCGTTGCAGCCGTCCCTGTTCCACCCGCCGCTGCCCACGGTGTACCAGCCCTTGGAGCCGTCGCCGTAGCGGCCGACCTCGGCGAAACCGCTCGCGCCGTTGTTCGCGCAACCGTAGCCCGAGGTGCCCAGGAAGGTCTGCTTCGGGGCCAACGAATCGGGCTGCACCGGCGGAGGGGCCGGCTTGTTGCCGGATCCGCCCGGGCTGCCGCCACCGGGCGTGGGCGCCGTGCCGCCCCCGCCGCCGGGCGAACCCGTGGCCGGGTTCCGCGCGTCGGGCGTCGACCCGCCGCCGCCGAACGTGCCGGTCGAGCCGCCCGCCGCCGACCCGCCGCCACCCGACGCGCCCCCGCCGGAGGAGCCGCCGTTCGGGTACGGATAGCCCGGCGGGTACGCCGAACCGCCGCCGGGCGTGCCCGCGCCCGTGGGGCCGGGGGCGCCGGCCGGGTCGCCGGTGCCGCTCCCGGCGCTCGGACCGCTCTGCGGCGCCGTCGAGCCGCCGCTCGGCAGCACCTCCACGGGCTTGTCCTGCATGGGCGCGGCCTGCGCCACCGGCTTGCGCCGAGCGCCGTCGTCGCCGCCGAGGTCGATCGCGGAGACGACGGTCGCCGCCGCCAGCCCGGCCGCGGCCAGCACCGGCATACCCAGGCTCACGGCCCAGACCCGGCGGCCGGGCCGCAGCGGTCGCATCGGCGTGCGCACCGAGCGGGCGAACGCGCGCTGGAAATCCGCGTTCGGGTTGGGTGGTTCGGCCATGTTCAGCCTTTCGGAGTCGGTTCGGCCGCCCGGGCGGGATCGCCGGCGGCCGGAACGAGATCGGGGAGGTCGGGTGCGCGCAGGGAGACCAGATCCTCGGGGGTCACCTCGGCGATGGCGGAGATGCGTCGGGCATGCCGCTCGGTCATCTCCTGGAAGGCCTGCCGCGCGGAACGCCCGTTGCCGAACCGCCGGTCGCGCGGGACCGAGTCGAAGTAGGCCAACAGGCCCGCGCGTGCCGATTCGTCGAGGGTGTACTCGTAGGCCGCGGCCTGGTGTTCGACGATGCGCACCAGATCCGCCGACGCGTAGTCCTCGAACACCACGGTGCGGTTGAACCGCGAATCCAGACCGGGGTTGGAGTCGATGAAGCGATGCATCTCGTCCGGGTAGCCGGCGACGATCACCACGATGTCGTCGCGGTGATCCTCCATCAGCTTGACCAGTGTCGCGATCGCCTCCTGCCCGAAGTCGCTGCCGCCCGCCGACGTCAACGAGTACGCCTCGTCGATGAACAACACGCCGCCCAGCGCCTTGCGGAAGATCGCCGTCGTGCGTGGTGCGGTGTGCCCGACGTACTCGCCGACCAGCGCACCGCGATCGGCCTCCACCAGGTGACCGCGCGAGAGCATGCCGAGCGCGGCCAGGATCCGCCCGTACAAACGTGCCACGGTGGTCTTGCCGGTACCCGGATTGCCGGCGAACACCAGGTGTCGACTCAGCGGCGGCGGGGTCAGCCCGGCCTCCTCGCGGCGGCGAACCAACTGCATCAACTGCACGAGTGTGGCGACATCGTGCTTGACCCGGGCCAATCCGACCAATTCCTCCAACTCGGCGAGCAGCGTGCCCAGATCCGCCGGTGCCTCGGCCGGGTCGTCCGCCGCGCCGGAGCCCTCGGCAAGGCCGTTCGGGCCCGCCGGCGGCGCCGTGCCCCGGCCGGACACCAGGACCTCGGCGACCCCGCGGGCCACACAGTCGGCGAACACCGCCGAGGTCTGTTCCGGATCCTCGATGGTCGCGTCGCCCGGGCAGTCCCGGAACGTGCACGCGCGCAGCACGGGCGCCGCGCCGGCCGCCACGTAGACCGCCGGATACGCCGAGCCGGCCAGCACACAGTCGGTGAACTCGCCACCGGCGCCGCCCTTGAGGTACACCCCGTTCTTGCCCGCGCCGGTCAGCGCGCCGGCCCGGACCACGGGGGCCGCGTCCGTCCACACCACCATCGCCGAGCCCGCGCTGTCCGTGACCGCGCAGTCCTCGAGGACGGGCGCCGCGCGTTCGTGCACGACCACCCCGGCGGTACCGGCGCGGGCGACCCGGACCCGGCGCAGCGTCGGCCGGGCGTCCGGTCCCACCTCGATCCCGGCCCGCCCGGTGGCGGCGAAGCCGGCGTCCTCGACCACCGCGTCGATGCCCTCGTCCACGCGCAGCCCGATCCCGCAGCGGTGCGCCGCGGACGCGTGCACCCGGGCGGTACCGGTGCCGCCGAGGTGGATGCCGGTCATCTCGGCGGCGCGCACCAGCAGGCCGGTCGCGGTGACGCCCGCCGCGCCCGCGACGCACAGGCCGTGCTCGGGGGTCGGGCCGAGCACGACGGCGGCCAGTTCGCCGTGCGCGTGCTCGTCCAGGTGTACGGCGGTGAACGCGGTGTCGGCGATCACGACGCCGTCCAGGCCGACCCGGGCCGAGCCGCGGGCGAAGACGCCGTTGGCGCCGGTGGCCCGAATCAGCCCGCCGACCAGGTCGAGGCGGGACTCCTCGTCGGCGACCGCGCCGCTGAGCGCGGCACCGACGATCTGGCAGTCGAGCACGTTCGCCGAGGCCTGCCCGATCGCGGCCACCCCGGAGGCCCCGGCGCGGTCGACCGCACTGCCCCGCATGGTCAACGTCGCGACGCAGCGCACCAGTACCGCGTCCTCGCCGCTGTCGGTGCAGCGGCAGGCGTCCAGGCCGGCCGTCGCCTCGTTCTCCACCAGCACGGCGTTGTGCGTGCAGCGGACGAAGGCGCAGCCGCGCGCCTGCACGCTCGCGGTGTCGCGCACGTTCAGGCCGACGGCGGCCTCGGTGACCACCGAATCCGCCAGGGTCACCGTGGCCGACCCGGCCAGGAGCACACCCGCGCCGTCCACCGCGCAGATCCGACAACCCGTCATGGACAGGCGCGCGTCGTCGGCCACCGACACCCCGGCCACTCCGGCGGCCGATATTCGGCAGTCGCTCAGCCGGACCCGGGCGGTGTCGACGATCTCCACCCGCCCGCCCAGGACGCGGCAGTCGTCGAAGTCGACCTCGGCGCCACCGGTGACCCGCACGGCCGGGGCGGTCGCATCGGCGGCGATCAGGACCACCCCCTCGACCCGGACGCCGGCCCCGCCGGAGACGGTCAGCGCGACGTCGTGAGCACCCGTCAGGCGCACGCTGCCGGGCCCCTGTTCGGCGACCAGGACCACGCCGCGATCGAGCACGACGTGCTCGCGGTACTCGCCGGGAGCGACCAGGACGCGGGCGCCGTCGGGCGCGGCGCCGATCAACTCCGCGATGGTGCGACCGGTGGTGACGGGTCGACCACCACGCTGGGGGCGGTCGCCGCGGGGACCGCGATTGCCGCGGTTGCCGAACACACTCACGGCTTTTGTCCGTTCTCGGGCGTGGGCGGGTAGAGATACTTCTCGTTCAGCCCGAGCGCCTTCTGGAAGAGCTTGTTGAGCTGGGCGTCGATCAACTTCTCACCGAACTTGATACCGAGGTCCAGGATCCCGGACTTGCGCCAGAACCGGCCCGCCGCATAGGCGTCGTAGGCGAACTTGAACGCCCCCGGGCCGAACGCCGAACCGGCCAGCGAGCCCAGCGCCGCGACCCCGCCGAACCTCAGCGCGTCCAGGCCGTAGTGCTTGACGCCGTTCTTGTCGCCGAACACCGCGGCGTTGATCGACCCGTTGACGAACGCGACCATCGGGTTGACCGCAAGTCCCAGGCTGTACTTGTACATCCCCGAGCGCCAGCGCAACGCGGTGTCGAAGTTGGACCAGTCGGTCTTCCAGTTGTCGCCGAAGTAGGGGTTGGTGTTGAACGGCTTGCCGAAGTCGTTGGCGGTGAGCCCGTCCTTGAACTGCTTGGGGGAGAACGACCCGGGCTTCAGCTTGAGTTCGTGGAAGCGGGCCATCAGGCCCGCGAACGACGCGGAGACCGCCGAGTTGAGGAAGATCTTCCCCCAGTCGGCACCGGAGATGCTGCCGTCGTTGATCCACTCGGTGATCATGCCGGCCAGCACGGAGAAGCCGAAGTCCTGCATGAACTCCATGCCGACCTTGGTCCACACCTTCTGCCCGAAGGTCCACTCCGCCGAGCCGGTGAGCCGGTCGTACCCGCCCCAGTGCCGCCGGTTGGTGTCCGCCAGCGCCCGGTTGTAGCCGCGGAAGTCGTTCAGCGCGCCGGGGTGGTCCACCCCGCGCCCGACCAGTTTGAACCGCGAGTCGACGCCCTTGGCCAGGGCCTTGTCGGGGTGCAGCTTGGACTCGACGCGATTGACCAGGCTCGGATCCGCGGCCCGCGTCTTCTCGAAGATCCGGGTGGACAGGCCCTGGTGGACCACGAGGTTGCCGTCGCCGTCGTAGATGCGCTGCTGGAGGTAGGCGATGTCCTTCTCCAGGTAGCCGACCGGTTGCCCACCGTGCGTGATCGGCTCGTACGAGCGGATCCTGGTGCCGTTGCGCACGTCGTCCCAGTGCCGCGGATCGGCCCTGCCGTCGGTGACGTGATACTCGCGGATCGCGTCGCCGCGCCCCTCACGAAGGGTGTGGACGTTGCCGGCGGCGTCGGTGAACTCGTCGTGCCACCCCTTCGTGCCGGCGTCCACGTGCCGCACGTCGCCGACGCCGGGGGCCGCCTCGACGGCGCCTTCCCGGCCCTTGACCGTGGTGCGGTAGTCGTCGGCGCCGTGTCGCTCGATGATCGCGGTGCGGCCGTCGGCCAGCGACTTGCGCTCGTAGACCAGAACGTCCCGCCCGTCGATCCGGGCGTAGTCCTTGAACGCGTCGTCGAATCCCTCGCCCCACATCTGCGCGCCGGCGCGATTGGTGGTGCGGGTGCCGGTGGTCGGCCCCTCGAAGGGCGGATCGCCGGGGCCGGCCTGTTTGGTCCAGGTGAACTCGCCGTCCGGCCCCTTCCGCATGTGGGCCTCGAGGAAGCCGCCGGTGATCTCGTCCCGGCGCGCGACCAGTTGGCCGAAGCGGTTGCGATCCACCCAGGCGCCCGCGTCGCCCGCGGTGCCGGGATACTCGCGCACCGTGCCCTTGGCGTCGATGGTCTTGCGGACCTCGATCGTGCGGGCCTCGTCGGCGTAGTCGATCCAGCCCCGGTTGTCGTCGAAGACCCGCGGCCCGGTGCCGGTGCCGCCCACCTCCCGCCAGGTGCCGCTGCGCCCCGGGACGTCGGCGGTGAACTCGATCTTGCGGCCATCGGCCAGGACCCGACTCTCCCGCACCAACTCGCGGTTCGCGGTGAAGTCCTGCCAGGTGCCGTCCAGGCGCTGGACGCGCAGCGTGCGGGCGGTGGTCTCCCCGCCGCTCTTCTCCGAGACGGTCCAGTACCGGTAGAGCCGACTGTCGCCGGTGAGCAGGTTGCCGGGGAAGTCCACCCGCCCGGGGAAGAACGGGGTGTTGAAGCGCTGCTGCCAGATCCGCCGCACCTTCAGTTCGGCCTCGCCGAACTTGGTGAACGTGGCCGCCTCCTCGTTCACGTAGTTGCGCTCGACGGAGTACTTGAACTGCTCCGCCGGTTGCGCGTTCGCGTCGAAGGTGAACTGCCGGGTGCCGCGGGCCTTGTCGGGCGCGGAGAAGAACTTGTCGCCCTTCGTGCTGCCGCGCATGGGCGCGAACCGCTCGAAGGCGACGAGGGGGCGGTCGGCGTCGGTGAGCCGGTGGAACCCGCCGTCGGGTAGCCGGACTTCGGTGACCCGGGCGCGGAAGCCCAGGTTCGGGTCCACCCGGTATTCCAGCCGGCCCTTGGCCTGAAGCGCGCCGTCGGGGTCCCACTTCTGCCACTGCCAGTCCCGTAGGCCGCCCTTCTCGGCGACGAAGCGGCCCCCGTCGAGCTGCGGGAAGATGTCCCGGACCTTTCCGCCGAACAGGTGCCGGGCGTTGAGGTCGAAGACGCCGTCGATCACGTCGTACGCCGTGGTGTCCCAGCGCACGTAGCGCCGGCCGGTGGCGATCGTGCGACCCTCGCCGGTCTTCTCCACCCACCGCCACTTGCCGGCGTGGTCGCGCATCGCCTCGACCCAGTGGCCGTCGGCGGCGATCGACGGGTCGCGGGTGTACACGATGTTTCCGTTGCCGTCGGTGAGCGTGCGGATGCCCTTGTACTCGCCGTTGGGGCCGGCGGGCCACTGCTCGACGGTGCCCTTGCGGAAGGGCATGTGTTCCCAACCGACGTCGTGGCCGAGCGGGGCGTTCGGGGGACGTACGTCCTGCCAGGTGCCGTTCGTGTGATCGATCCGCCGAACGACTCCGGGGATCGGGCCGTTCAGCGGGTACTCCAGCAGCCGATGGTCGGTCAGGTCGGCGCCGTCCCACTTCTCCCAGGTGTCGCGGAGCCGGTCGGTGACCCGGAAGTGGGCCGTCTCGCCGACCCGTTCCCCGACGTGCGTGACCTTTCCGCCGTGCACGGCGCCGTTGCGGTCGATCCGGAAGGAATCTCCGGCCCATACCTCGAAGTTGCGGCTGCCGGCCGTGGGCGGCCCCTCGAAGACCTGATACCGCCGGTCGGTCAGCCGGCGAGCGTCCTTGAACACCTCCGGCGCGGCGTCGTCCGCGCCGCGCGGGCCCCAGATCTGAAAGTGCTCGTCGCCTTCGTTGGTGACCCGGAAACGCTCCGTGGCCCGAATGCGGGTCCCGGTCCGAAGCGGAGTGGTGTCCGCGCCCCAGACCCGGAAGTCGTCCAGCCGACCGTGTGCCGCCCCTTCGTACACCTGCCAGGTGCCGTCGCCCAGCGCGTATCCGTGCTGCGTGGCCGGAGGCCGAAGGCCGTTCGCGTCGGCGGGCCCATGGATGCGGAACCGCTCGGCGGTCCCGCGCGGCCCCTCGAAGACCTGGAAACGATCCCCACCGAGCGCGTACCCGTCCTCGCGCACCGGGTGGATACCGGTGTCGGGGTCGCGCGGTCCCCAGGTCTGGAAGTGCTCGTCGCCGACGTTGGTGACGTGGAAGTCGTCGCCGGCCGCCCGGTATCGGGCGTTCTTGAGGACGGTGCCGTTGGTGTCGGACCAGATCTCGAAGCCCTGACCGGGGGCGGAGTGGGGGCCGGCGTAGACGTGGTACGTGCCGTCGGCTTGTGCACGGGCGTCCGCGAGGAGGGGGTGGGCACCGGTGTCCGGGTCGCGCGGTCCCCAGGTTTGGAAGTGGTTGTCGCCGGTGTTGGTGACGCGGAAGTCGCCGGTGGCGGTGCGGAATTCGGCGCGTCCGAGGAGCGTGCCGTCGGCGGCGGAGCGGATCTCGAAATTGCGTCCGGGATCGGTCAGGGGCCCGTCGTAGACGTGATGCGTACCGTTGCCCGGGACGTGCACGTCGCGCAGGACCGGGTGGGCGCCGTCGGCGCCGCGCGGTCCCACGATCCGGAAATCGCCCGCCGGGCGGTTCGCCAGATTCTCCACCCGCCAGGTGCCATCCGGCAGGCGGCGCGCCTCGCCCAGGACCGGATGGAGGCCGGTCGCGGGGTCGCGGGGTCCCCAGATGCGGAAGTCGCCGCCGGTCGTGGTGACCGTGAAATTGGGTCCCCCGCCCCGAAGCTCGCCGGTGGCGAGGCGCGTGCCGCCGGTGTCCGCCCAGATCTCGAAGGGGCTGTCGGCCCGGAACCGCCCGTGGAACACCTGGTAGGTCCCGTCGGGCAGGAGATGGCCGTCGTGCAGCAGCGGCCGGGTCCCGCCCGGGCCCATCGGACCCAGCACCTCGAAGTGGTCGACCGTGTCCCCGGTGCGGAACATGTGCACCACGGGATCGTTGCGTCCGACGGCGCCGCCGCCCTGTGGCCACGAGTCGGGCACGCGCGCCCGCCCGTCGAAAACGTGCTCCACCGGCGTCATGCCGCCGGGCAACCCGCGCAGCTTCTCCATCGCCTCGGCGACCGCGGGAACCGCGCGCACGGGATCCACGCCCCACGCCTTCAAGGCCGTCGTGGCATCCTCCAGGGCCAGATGGGCGTTGGCCCGCTCCGCGGTGGCGACCATCAGGTGTGCCCGCACCGTGCCGGAACTGGTGTCGCCGGTGAGCAGTCGGGTCCGAAGCCCCTGCTCGGTGGTCGCGGCCCGGTCGAACGCCTGCTTGGCCCGCGAGTAGTCGTGCCATGCCTCGAACCGGGAACCGGGCAGCGCCTGTGTGGACTTGCCGCCTGGCCCCGGCCCGGTCGCCACGTCGTCCAGTGCCCTGGTGACGAGCATGCGCTGCTCCGCGCCGAAGTTCGCCAACGCGTTCGGCGGCAGCGGTTCGCGGCCGCGTACGACGGGCGGCGGGGGCGCGGTGATCGGTGGGGCCGGCGGCGGGGGAGTGTGGCCGACCGGAGGCGGGTCGGCCCGCATCGGGATCTTCTCGCCGACCAGCGCCGACACCGTGTCGATGGCCTTCTGCCCGCCCGCCAGGTCCGGCCGCAGGGCGCCGGCGGAGTTGCCGCCGGCGAGGTCGACCGGGGCGAACCTGGCCGAGGCGGCCGGGAGTTGATCCCCGGTGCGGGATCCGCCGGCGAGCAGGTTGAGCGCGTTGTCCTGGTGCAGGGCGGACACACCGGGCGCGATCGGCGTGGCCGGTGGCACGGAAGGGGGCGGCGGCGGGGTCGAGCCGCTCTTGCCCGCGCCCGGCGCGAGCAGGTCGAAGACGTCCACCTTGGCCGCACCGGCACCGGCACCCGTTCCGACGCCGGCGCCCGCGTTCGGCGTGTGTACCGAACCCGGCGCGTGCACCGACGTCGGCGCGCCCGGCGCGTGCACCGCGTTCGGCAGGGTCGGCGCCGGCACCGCGTTCGCGACCGTGGCCTTGTTCGTGAGCGCGTCGGTGTGCGTGGCCACGAACCGGTCCATGCCGGACGTGGTCAGCGTGGTGTCGCCGTGGGTCAGCCGGCGGATCTCCGGCAGCGGCGTCATCCGCACCTCCTCGCCGACGCCGATCGCGCTCTTCGCGAACGACTGGGTGCTCTCCACCGCGCCGCCGAGAGTGTGCGGCGACAGGGCGCCCACGTCGAGACCGTGCAGCGCGGACGTCCCGCCCACGGCCTGGTTCAGCACGTCGTGCAGCGAGTTCCACTGGAGTTGCGGCGTGACGCCGTGACCGATCGTGGTGCCGAGCGTCTGCAAGCCCTCGTGCCCGAGCAGGGTGTTGCCGAAGCTGTACACGCCGAGCCCGTGGTGCGCGGTGTACAACCCGCTCGCGGCCGGCACGAACACGGCGGTGTCGAACGAGCTGCCGAGCCTGGGCATGTCGTGCAGCCCGAAGCCGGTGAACGAGGACAGGTCCCGGCCGGCGCCGATCCCCGGCGGCATCGGCAGCTTGTCCAGGGTGTGTCCGCCGATCTTGCCCGCGGTCCCGGCCGCGGCCGGCGGCACCGCCAGCCCGGCCCGGATGAAGTCCTTCTGGCTGCCCAGGACTCCGCGCTCCCAGAAACCGATCTTCAGCGCCCGCGCCAGCCCCAGCTTGGCGATCTCGTCGCCGGCCACCGGCAGGAGGATGCCGAGCGAGCCCCAGCCCTTGAGTTCGCCGAAGCCCTTCTTGCCCACCGCCCACGCGGTCTTGCCCACCCACACGATCGCCTTGAACGGCAACACCAGCAGCTTGCCGACCAGCACCCCGCCCTTGAACGCGAGCGCACCGGTGAGCAGACCGGCGTAGGCGAGCGCGAACCGCCAGCCGGACAGGTTGAACCCCTTGAGGCCGGTGCTCAGCAGCGACAGCAGGTTGCCGGCCCCCTTGAACAGGTTGACCGCGCCCTTGCCCAGCCCCACCAGGAGGTTCTTCAGGCCGCTGAGCAGCGCCGGCAGCAGTGCCTTGGTGGAGGGGAACAGCACGCCCAGGATGTTCAGGAACAGTTCGAGCCCGGTGGCCTTGCCGTTGGCGAAGTCCGCGATGGTCTTGCCCAGTACGACCAGGTTGGCGCCGAAGGCCAGCAGCCCCAGCGGCCCGCCGAAGAGCACGCCGAGCACGGTCAGCACGATGGTGAAGATCTTGAAGAAGTCCCAGAACTCCTCGGCGACCGTCTTCGGGCTGGTCTTGAGCGCGGTCGCGGGAGCCAGGGCCTTGCGGGCCTTCTCCACCGCCTCCAGGTACATGGTCCTGGCCGTGGACATGGTCGACTTCGCCGCCGCGAGGCCCGGGTCGCCCTCGGGCAGCGGGGCCGCCGCGTTCAGCGCCTCCTGACCCTTTTGCTGGGCCGCGAGCAGGTCCGTCGCGTAGGTCGACAGCGCGGTGCTCGCGATCTGGCCGGCCTGGGCCAGCTTGTCCACGAACAGCTTGAGCTGGTCCTTGACGTGGGCGCGCAACTCGGTCGCGGCCTCGCCCATCAGCGGCGCCTTCGCGTCGTCCTGGACCAGTCCGGCGAGTTTGAGCGAGGCGTCGGAGGCCTTCTTGGCCAACGCGGCCAGATACAGCGAGGCGTCCCGGATCGAGTCGGGATCACCCGGCGTCTGATCGCCCGTGTATCCCAGCTTTTTCAACGTCGTGGCATCGACATTGCGTGGCATGGGCCCTCCGGGCGGAAGTTCGATCGCGTCGGATGTCGATGCTCTCGTGGCGACGGTGCAGCGCATCGGCGATATCGGGACGGGTCGCTGCGGCTCTTTATTCTCCGGCAATCTTGGCCGATGATGAGACGCGGCGCCAGTGTTCGGGCGCGGTGCGGGACCGAACCCGGCGCCGATCTGTCGAATGGAGTTCGCTTTGCCCGATATTTCCCTCGATTACACCGAGCTTCGCAAAATGGCGACCGCGCTGACGCTGCTCGCCAATACGTTCAAGGAGGACGCGGCGAAGTTCCGTACCTACGGCACGCAGGTGCCCGGCCAATACGGTACTATCCCGGCCGCGGACATCGGCGGCGTGGCCGCTCCGCTCGGCTCCTTCTATACCGCGTGGTCCGGACCCATGGGCAAGGCGGTCGACGGATTGGGCGCGCTGTCGAAACTCCTCGGATATGTCGCGGACGGCGCGGAAGCATGGGACGACGGCGTCGCGGCGCAATTCGCGGCAACGCCGGGACGCAATCCGCTGGACCGCTGGATCCAGCAGCGGAAAGCCTGGGACGAATGGCTCAAGACCCACCCGGACGGAAAGCCGAAGGAGGGTGAGACGGCACCGGAGAAACCGAGCGACCAGCCACCCCTGCACTACACGAACACCGACAAGAACGGCGTCACCACCGACGTCACCGTCAAGGTCGACGGCAACTACGACGTGACCGAGCAGACCGTGACCATCACCGACCACGGCACCACCTACACCGAGCACACCACCTACGGTGACAACGGTGCCTACAACACCGTCACCACAGGTCGGGACGGCTCGGTGAGCACCGAGAAGGTCGAGGTGGACGGGGCCGGCCGGGGCACCAAGACGATCACCGACAAAGACGGCACCACGGTCTATACCAACCCGAACATCAAGGACCCCGAGTCCCCGTGGACCAAGGTCGTCAAGGAGCCCCCATACCGACCGCCGATCGGTGGAGGCGGCGGCGGACGGGACCGGAGATAGCCCGACACACGTCCGGACATCGTTTTCGAAAGACCATCACGGCGCAGTGAGGAATTCCCCATGGCGAGCGATTTCAAGATTACCTACGACCAGGTGCACACCGCCCAGCTGGAAATGAAGAAGGTATCCGATGCGGCGGTCCTGGAGATTCGCCGACTCCAGGGGAAGGTGGACGCGCTGCTGAAGCCCGGATCCGGGCTGTGGCTCAAGCTCAGCAGCGACGAACTGAACACCAAATACAAGACGCTGAGCGCGGACCTGGAAAAGGCGATCCTCAACATCATCACCTTCTCCCAGCAGTTCGACAAGATTGTCGAGGCGGCGCAGAAGCTCGACTCGTCGATGAAGGCGGCACTGCAGAAGTCCGGCTGACCGAATCTCCCGCCCTCGCTCCCGCATCACGAAAAAGGATGGACATGGCCACTCCCACCGGCACGGATGTCGATGTCAATATCACCGAGGTCGAACATGTCGCCACCGACATGGTGACCAGTGCGAAGAGCACACAGGACGCATTGCAGAGTCTGCGGGGCGTCGTGACGGCATTGCTGAACCCCGACGGTGGCCTTTATCTGCGGAAGACGAGCCCGCAGATGACCCAGTCCTATGACGAGTTGACCACTTCACTCGACAAGGCAATGGTTTCGATCAAGCAGTTCAGCGACACCTTCCAGGTCGTGGTGAGCAATCTGCGCAGCCTCGACGGCGAGGACGTCAAGCCGCCGCCGGCGCACACCACCTGACCCGGTCCGCGGTTCCCGCGTGGATCGACCACCGGGAACCGCGCCGCCGCCCGTCTCCCGCGCCCCCCGCCGTCATCCGGCGGCGGGGCGCAGTTGTGTCTCCGGCACCAGTACCGGAGCCAGAAAGCCCTTCCGGTCCCGGATCCAGGCATGGCCGATCCGCAGCGGCTGCCGAACCCGCTCGGTGGGCAACCGGGCGCCGATCAGATCGCCCTCGCCACCGAGCTGCGGCGACAGCAGGATGCCCTGCCGATTGCGCCGGACATCGCCCAACCACCCGCTGAGCGACTGCAACAACGTCTCGGCCGTCGCCGCGTACGCCAACCCGATGCCCCGGTCGCGGCCGGAACCGATCACATCGCGCAGCGCGTACCCGACCATCGACCCCATCTCCGACAGCAGATCCGCGTCGTCGATCAACACCACCGCCGGACCGGCCAGTTCCGCCACCGCGGCCGAGGTCCGCGACCCGTCCGAGTCGGCCCCCTCCACCAGCGTCACCAGCGGATGCGCCCGCAACAGGCGCAGCGGTGAATCGCGCGGCGTGATCGCCACCACCCGGGTCCCGCTCGCCAGGAGCGACACCGCCATCGTCGCCAGCGTGTTGCTGCGCCCACTGCCGGGCGGCCCGACCACCGCGAAGGTGTGCTGCGCGTCGGCGAAATCCGCGCCGACCGCGCCCACCGCGTCGCCGCCGATCCCCAACAGGCCCCACAGCGGGCGACGTTGCTCCTCGGTCACCGCCTCGTACGCCTCGGCGAAGGTGATCGCGGTGGGCAGCGGAGCCAGGACGAACGGCCGCCGCGCCGGATCCACCCCCGCGTCCCGCTCGCGCGCGTCCGCCGCGATCCGGCGCAGCGCCTCGACCTGCTCGCGCCCGCTCTCACCCGGGCCGAGCAGACACACCTGCGCCTCGGTCCACGAACCCGACACCAGGATCCGCCCCGGCGGCATCGACCCGGGAATCGCGGTCCGCGGCACCCCCGCGCCCGAATACTCGGCCCGATCGGCCAGCCGCAACAGCACCATGTCGTCGTTGACCGAGGACAACCGCCCGTTGATCAACGCGCGTTCCGAGGTCATCACCAGATGGATCCCGGCCGCCGCGCCCTCGCGCAACAACCGCACCACCTCGTTCATCACCCGGCCGTCGTCGTACTCGTACAACGTCGGCGCCAGCGGATCCCACCCGTCGATCAGCAGGAACACATGCGCCGGACACCCCCGCGCGTCGCTCGCCCGCAACTCGGTCAGATTCGCGCACGCCTGCCGGGACAACAGCTCCTGACGGCTGCTCAGCTCCTCGCCGAGCCGGGAGATCAACCGGTCGATCCGGCTCAGGTCGTTGCGCGGCACCACCGTGCCGCAGTGCGGCAGATCGGCCAGCGCGGCCAACGCCCCACCTCCGGCGTCGATCGCCTGGATGTGCACCACGCCGCACGAGTGCCGCCGGGCCAGCGCCGCCGCCATCGTGCGCAACAACTGGCTGCGCCCGGTGCGCGGCGCGCCCACCACGAACAGGTGGCCGAACGTGCTCGGATCGAGCAGCACCGGCTTGCGCGCCTGGAGATGCGGCACGTCCTCCATCGCCCACGCCACCGGCTCCAGCGCGCCGGGCGGTCGTTCGGCACCCGGCGCGGCCGGCGGCAGATCCGCCGGCAGCACCCGATGCGGCAGCGGGTCCAGCCACGGGCTCGGCGGCTTGACGAAGTCCGGCAGGGCCGCGGCCGCCGCCGAGATCGCGGTGACCAACTCCTTGAGGTCGGTGGTCGGCTCGGCGTCCCCCGGCTGCGGCTGCGGCTCGACCTCCACCTCGACGGCGGGCGGACGCGGTCGACCCAACCGGCTCCAGGACAACACCGACGTCTGCGGCCGTACCGGCTCCACCGGAGCGGGCAGCGCCCGGAGCGCGTCGGGATCGGCCTTGGTGTCCAGCCGTTCGGTGCCCGCGTACGCGGTCTGGAACGGGATCACCGTGTGATGCGAGGTCCGGGCCAGCGCCCGGCCCGGCGTGGACGAGGAGATCGCCACCGCGTCCTTGGTGTCGATCACGTCCGAACTCTCCCCGGCGTCGGTCACCCGCAACGCGATCCGCAGATTCGTATTGGCCCGGATGTCCGCCGTGATCACCCCGGCCGGACGCTGCGTGGCGAGCACCATGTGGATCCCCAGCGAACGGCCGCGCTGGGCGATCCCGACCAGACCCGGGATGAAGTCCGGCACCTCGCGGACCAGCGTGGCGAACTCGTCCACGATCAGCAGCAGTCGCGGCAGCGCGGGCAACTCCGCGTCCCGTATGCGCTTGCCCCGATACTCCGCGTGATCCTTCGCCCCCACCATCGCCAACAGCAGTTCACGGCGCGTGAGTTCCGCGCCGAGCGAGGCCATCGCCCGGTGCACCAACTGGGCGTCGAGGTCGGTGACCATGCCGAGCGTGTGCGGAAGTTCGACGCAGTCCTTGAACGCGGAGCCGCCCTTGTAGTCGACCAGCACGAAGGTCAACTCGTCCGGCCGGTTCGCCGCCGCCAGCGCGGCCACGAACGACTGCAACAGCTCCGACTTGCCCGATCCCGTGGTGCCGGCGATCAACGCATGCGGGCCGTCGAGAACCAGGTCGAACGAGACCGGACCGTCGTAGCCGACACCCAGGAACGCCCGCGTGGACGCGGGTCGCCGCCGCCAGCGCTCGCCGATCGTCGCCGGGTCCGGCGGATCCAGCGCCAACAACTCCGGCAACAACACCCGATCCGGCAGTGCGCCCTCGTCCGGCGAGGTCACGTCCCGCACCGGCGCCAACGCCCGCGCGATCGACTCGCACCACGCCGGCGTCGGCAGATCCGGCCGCACGTCGGCGACCGTCGGCGTCCCGTGCCGGCGCAACGTCGCGACCGGACCACGCGCCTGTCCCGCGTCGGCGAGGCCGATCACCGCCGTGCACTCCTGCGGCAGGAAACGCTCCTCGGTGTCCACGCAGATCGAGAACACCCGCACCTGCGGGCCCTCCTGCAACACCTGGGTCATACCCGGGATCTCCCGCAACCGCCGGGCGCCGTCCACGACCAGCACGATGTCCGGCTCCGCGAACACCGCGTTGCGCAACAACGTCTCGGCGGCGGCCCTGCGCGCCCGTACCACCTGGACCAACTCCGCGACCCGCGCCGCGATCGTCTCCGGATCGCTGCCGAGCAACACCTCGGGGCCGCCGGGCACCGTGCCGCGCGCATGCGGCACCCAGGCCAGCCACCCCCACTCCTCGGCCCCCGCCGCCCCGGTGAGCAACCGCACCTGCACATCGCGGGGACTGTGCAGGATCACCGCCTGCGCGACCAGCCACCCGGCCATCCGCAACGCGGGCCCGCTCGGCCCGGCCACGCCGAGTACACCCTGCTGCGGCAGATCCACCGCCGTCGGCACGTCCGGCACCGTCCACGACGCGCGCCGCTCCAACGACTGCGAATCGGGATCCTCGACCTCGTTCAACGAGGTGTGCGCCGACGTGCCCACGCGCAACACCAGATGGTCGGGATCGACCCGGCGCCGCTCCCACAACCGCTGCCCCGGGCCGGTGGCGAACAGGCCGGTCGTCGACGGGTCCGGGATCGCGTCGACCCGCCCCTGCCGCTCCACCTCCGTGCTCGCGGCGACCTCGGCCAGCACCTCCGCCTTGCGCACCCGGTAGGCGGCCAGGTCCTTGACGAACTGCTTGCGCCCGCTGCGCCGCGAGGAGATCCAGTTGGCCAGGGCCATGATCGGGCTGAAGATCGCGAAGATCAGGAAGAAGTAGGAGTGGAAGACCTTCACCATGACCAGCCCGAGCAACATCGGCGCGAGCGTGACCAGCATCGGGAACGGCTGCCGGAACGAGCCGCGCGGCCGGGTCGGGATCCGGAACCGCCCGCCCTGGACCGGCTCCACGATGCGCGGCGGCCGGTTGAAGTCGAGGCCCGCGCCGTCGGCCGAGGGCACGATGTCCGCGCCCGCGTCGAACGGGGCGGCGGGGCGCAGCAGTACCGGCCCCACGGTCAGGCCCACGCCGAGGTCCCAGGCGACCTCGTCGACGATCGGCGCCTCCGGGTCCGGCGGCGGCTCGTCGGCGAACTCCTTCTCCTTGGGGTCGACCGGCCGCTCGGGCGTGTCCTCCTTGGTCCGGTACACCCGCCCGAGTCGGACCTCGCTCCCGGCCGGCGCGGCGACCCGCACCTTGCCGTTCGGGCCGACCATGACCCGGATCCCGTGCGCCGGCACGCCGGGTTCGTCGATGCGGATCGCGCATTCCGGGGCCGAGCCGATGTCATAGGTCCCCATCGGCAGCGGCCAGATCCGCCCGGCCCCGGGCCCCGCCGCGAGGTGCAGCTCTACGAGGGGCGGATCGGGGCACGGGGGCGGCTCGGCGGGGGCCGCCCCGAGCGTGAGTTCGCTGCCCTCGCGGATGCCGCAGGCCGACAGGGCTTCGTCGGGGTCGAGCACGGTGGCCGCGAGCCGGCAGGGCAGGCCGGGCGCGCCCAGGTCGTGCGTGTCGGCGAGGTGTTCGAGCAGATCCCGAACGGTGCTCTCGGCGGGGGCATCGACCAGGATCGACTCCCGCCGCCCCCGCGCGGGCTCGGACACGGTGATGGTCAGTCGCATGGGATCGCCTCCAGAAGCACGCGGACGGCGGTCACAGCCGGGCGGGGGTGATGGGCGGGACGGGGGGCTCGACCGGCCCGAACACGTCGGACACGGCAGATGCCTCGGAGGCGGTGGCTGCCGTGGACGTGGCGGGCGGCTCGGATGCGCCGGTTGCCGTGGGCGTGGCCGGCGGTTGGGGCGCGGTGGTTGCTGGGGGCGCTGCCAGTGGCTCGGGCCCGCCGGTTGCCGTGGGCGGTCGGGATGTGGCGGTTGCCGTGGGCGAAGCCGGCGACTCGGACCCGGCGGCGGCCGTGCCAGTGGCCGGCGGTTGGGGCCCGCCGGCGGCCGAGGGCCCGGTGGGCTCGGATCCGGTGGTGGCCGTGGGTGTGGCAGGCGGCTCGAATCCGGCGGTTGCCGTGGGTGCGGTGGGCGGTTGGGGTCCGCCGGTTGCCGAGGGCCCGGCGGGTGGCTTGGATTCGGGGGTTGTCGGGGGTGTGGCAGGCGGCTTGGATCCGGCGGTTGCCGTGGGTGCGGTGGGCGGTTGGGGTCCGCCGGTTGCCGAACGTCCGGCGGGCGGCTCGGGTGCGGCGGTTGTCGTGGGTGTGGCGGGCGGTTGGGGCTCGCCGGTTGCCGAACGTCCGGTGGGTGGCTCGGATCCGGGGGGTGCCGGGGGTGTTGTGGGTGGCTTGGGCTCGGCGGTTGGCGTGGGGGGTTCGGTGGGTTGGTGGGCTTGGCGCGCCGAGGCGAAGGCTGGGGGTCGGCGGTGGGCGGCGGTTGCGGCCGGCGGCCTCGTGGGCGTTGGCGGGGTGGTCGGCGATTCCGCGCTCGCGGAGGCCGTGGGGCGCTGCGAGGCTGCCGGAATCGGGTGCGCGGGGGAGGCCGTCCCGTCCACGCCCTCGGACCGGAGATCGGCGTCGGGTCGCCGCTGCCCGGCGGTCGACGGCGACACGCGCGGTCGGGGCCGCGACGGAACTCCCGCATCCGCAGCGGCGGACGCGGACCCCGACGCCGACGCCGAAGCGCTCGTCGACGCCCCCGCATCCGCCGGATCCGACGGACCCGCAGGAGTCGACGCGGACGCGGCAGCCGAGGCGGCACCGCCCGAGGCGGCCCGCGTACTCACCCGCCCGTCCCCGACCCGGCCCGCCGAGCCGGAACCACCCCCGACGGACTCGACCACCGGGGCGGCACCCTCGACCGGGCCACCGTCAGCGCCCAGGCTCGTGCCCCCGGCCGAGCCGGCAGCGGCGGGGCCGCCACCCGTCCGCTCGCGACGCCGGCCGGCCCCGCTCGCGCCCGCCGTACCGCCGCCTTCCAAGCCGATGGTCGCCATCGCCCCGTCCGCCCGGTCGAGCGCGGCGCCGCCGCCGACATCCGTGCCGTTTCGGGACGAGGCTCCCGCGCCGACCCGCGCGGGCGCGGCGTCCGGAACGCCCGCTCGACCCGAACCCGTTCCGCCCGTGGCCCCCGGTACCGGCCGGGCCGTATCCGTCGCCGGCGTCGTCACACTCGGCGGGTTCACCGTCGGCCCCGTCGGGCGCCCCGACCGGATCACGCGGGCCACCGCACGCGCCAGGCCGGCCGTTTCGACCGGGCCCAGGCCGTCCGCGGCGGGCAACACCCCGAAGGCGTCCGGGCGCAGGCTCAGCCGCCGCCCCCGCACCTCCCCGAGGACGAGCACCGTACGGCCCGGCCGCGCCGCGAACGCCGCCGGTTCACCGGCCGCATCCGGAGCGGGCTCGGCGCACACCAGGACGCGTACCGCCGGATCGGCGGCCAGTTCCGCCGGCGACCGCCCGGGGAACCTCGGATGCACACCGTGCGCGATGCCCACCGCACCCGCCGGCAACCGCCGGACCAACTGCGCGGTCAACGCATGGCCCAGGTCCGTGCCCGCACGGTCCCCGGTCACGGTGAGCACCGGCCCCACCGCCGCCGCATCCAGCAGGACCACATCGGCCCCGATCAACCCGACCACGATCGGCAGCGGCACGGCCCCGGGCGGCTCGGGCACACCCAGATCGGCCACCGCGGCCGTCCACACCAGCGCGTCGTCCGGGTCCACCACCCAGGGATCCGCGACCTCCGGCGCCCGGACCGCCGCGAGCCGTACCGCCACACGCTCGCCCGTCAACACCACCGCCCACGGCCGCGCCCCCGCCGCCCGGGCCGCGCCCAGCGCCCGCGTGGCGCGTTCGAAGGTCTCCGGCGCGCCCAGATGGCGAGTGAGCACCGCGACCCCACGGCGATCCCGCCGCCAGGCGGCGAACGGCGCGGCGAACGCCCGCCCGGTCGCCGCCACCTGGTGCCCGAATCCGCGGAACAGCCCGCGCGGGCCCGCCCGTCGGGACAACACCCGCAGCAACACCGCGACCAGGATCACCAGTTCGAGCAGGGCGAGCCAGCCCACGCCCCGGTTGCCGCTCCAGAAGTCCGCGCCGAAAGGATTGGCGGCCGTCGTGCTGCTGATCGTGCCCTCCCACTGAACAGGTGATACCGGGGTCACCCGGAGATCAGTGGGCATTGAAGCAGTCGCGCAACGTATTCGAAAGAGCCGGCGCAGAATTTCGAGTTGGGCTTTCCGGGACCATCCGACACCGTTTCGGGGGCATGGCGAGACGTCGGTTCACCGCGCCGGCCGGCGGCCGGCCGGTCCCACGCCCGCCTGATGACAGGGCATTGACCTGCATGTACAACGGGATGCCGGGGCTCATACCCACCCGATCGGCAGACGGCCCCCCGGACCGTCCGTCCCGCCTGTTCTCATTCTCTGGAAAATCCCGCAACGAACTCGAAACGGGATTCCGGCAATCCTGCACGCAGATCGACAAACCTGCGAATCGACGTGACATTCCCCTTGCCTGGGAAATAGGTGCGCCCGTGGTGCGGCGATTCCACAAAATAGACGGGGACTCGCCTCGACGCGACGGATCTGAGCTTCATCTGAGGTTTCCCGAGCGTAGATCGGGTGAAGCGGGCAAGTCGTGCAAAGCCCTCAAGGACGCCGGCCCGGACAAACCACGACCCCGACAACCACGTCGCAACTCCGCACGCCGGCCACGGCGTTCACCCGATCACGCCGGGAAAGCCCCGCCCGCGCTACGAGACCCCCACCGCCGGAACGGCCCGCGGCCGCGCCCGCACGTCCGGCCCCGCCGTCGCCACCCCCACGACCACCCCGACCGCCGCCAACACCGCCGGAAACTCGGCCACATAGTCCATCGAGGCCTGCACCACGAACGCCGTGAAGGTCACCGATCCCACCGCCACCACCGCCGGGGACCGCGCCGAGCGCCACAACCGCACGTACACCCATCCCACCACGCCGACCAGACACAGCGCGCCGGGGACGCCCTGCTCGGCGCTCTGCCGCAGCCACATCGAGTGCGCGGAGTGCACATCCGCGTCCGAACGCACGGTCGGACTGTTCTCCACGAACGTGCCGGGCCCCGTCCCGCGTACCGGGAAACGCTTCGTCAGATGTACGCCGTCGCCCCACAGTTGCACCCGACGCTCGGTCAACCCCGCCCGGGCGGCACCCTCGACGCTCTCCGTCCGCGTACCCAGCGCACCCAGGACCACGGTGCCCAGCACCACCCCGGCCGCGCACAGCGCCGACAGCGCCACGACCGTGCCCCGCCGCCGCACCAGCGGCGCCGTCAGCGCGGTCGACAACACCGCCACTGCCCCCGCCGCCGCGGCCACCGACCGCGTCGCGAACGTACCCACCACCAACACCCCGGCCAACACCAGCAGTGCGGCCCGCCACCGACCCGACACGGCGGCCACAGCGGCCAGACACGCCGCCCCCACCCCCTGCACCACCAACGCACCGTCGGCGTTCCCATAATCCAACGGCGGCGCCGTCGCGTCCCCACTCACCGCGTCGGGCCACACCACCAACATCACCGTCACCGCGCCGGCGAGCATCGCCGGCACGGGTAACGCGAACCGCCCGCCGCACAGCCGCCCCAGCACGTACGCCCCGGCCACGGTCGCCAGCGCCAGCAGATACCTCCCCGGCGCACCGACCCGATTCGCCGCCGCCACCGGTGCCCACAACGCCGCCACCGCGACCAGCGCGGCACCCGGTGGATCCAGTCGGGACAGATATCGCGCCCTGCCTCGAACCCGAAGGTCGCCTTCCCGATCAGCACTCACCGCACCATTCGCTTCCACTCGACGATCCGGGCCAGCCCTGCCACGCCCGCGCCCGCGTCGGTGCCCGCGTTCGCGTTCGTGCGCCTCCCACCCCGACCGCCCGGCGGTGCCAGGATGTCCCCCATGCAGCTCTACATCTGCGGGGCCGGCGGCGTCGGCCGCGAAGCCCTCGACACCGCGCTCGCCGCCGCGCTTCCCGTCACCGCGTTCCTCGACGACGCCCGCGCCGGCGAACAGGTGCGCGGACTCCCGGTGTTGCGCCCCGACGAGGCCGCGGCCGGCGAGTACCTGGTCGGCATCGCCGCCCCGGCCGCCCGGGCCCGGTTCGCCCTCCTGCTGGAGCGGCGGGGACTGCGCCCGGCCACCCTCGTGCATCCGCGCGCGGCGATCGCGCCTGAGACGGTGCTCGCGGCCGGCTGCCTCGTCCAGGCCAACGCGTACGTCTCCAGCAGCGTCACCCTCGGCCCGCACGCGCAGGTCCACTACAACGCCACCATCGGGCACGACACCGTGCTCGACGCGCGCGCCACCGTGTATCCGGGCGCCAACATCTCCGGCAACGTGCACCTGTGCGCGGGCGCCACCGTCGGCAGCAACGCCGTCGTCCTCCAGGGCCTGACCGTCGGCCCGGACGCCTTCGTCGGCGCGGGCGCCGTGGTCACGCGCGACGTACCCGCCGGCACCACCGTGGTGGGCGCACCCGCCCGCCCCCTGCGCCCACCCACCCGGGACTGAGCCGCCCGACCGCGCCTCAGCCGAGCCGGGACCGGAACCACGCGACCGTCCGGGCCAGCCCGTCGCGCAACTCGACAGGCTCCGCCGCCGGGAACAACGCGCGCAGCCGCGACCCGTCCGCCTGGGAGTCGCGCACGTCACCGGGCCTGGGGGAGGTGTGCTCCACCTCGACCGCGTGCCCGAGCACATCCGCCAGCAGAGCGATCAGCGCGTTCAACGAAGTCCGGGAGCCGAAGGCCAGGTTGACCGGGATGTCCGAGACCACCCGGCGCAACACGGCGTCGGTCAACACCGCGCACACGCTGTCGATGTCGGTGAAGTCGCGCGTCTGTTCGCCGTCGCCCTGCACCGACAGCGGCCGACCCGCCAGCGCCGCGTCCACGAAGCGCGGAATCACCGCGGCGTACGCGTGATCGGCCGGCTGGCCGGGGCCGAAGACGTTGAAGAACCGGAACGGCAACACCGGCAGCCCGTAGCAGTTGCCGTACGCGACCAGATACGCCTCGGTGGCCAACTTGCTCACCGCGTACGGGCTCAGCGGCGCGGTGCGCATGTCCTCACGCTTGGGCAACTCGCGATTCGCGCCGTACACCGACGACGAGGACGCGGCCACCACGTGGATGTTCCCGGCCCGCCGGGCCGCCTCCAACACCTCGAGGGTGCCCGTCGCGTTGGCGTGGTGGCTGGCCAGCGGCGCCTCCACCGACCGGGGCACCGAAGGCAACGCGGCCAGATGCACCACCGCGTCCGCACCCTCGAACGCGCGGTCGAGCAACTCCGGTTCCAGGATCGAGCCCTGATGGAACGTCACCTTCAACCCGGTGAGGTTCGCGAGCGACCCCGTGGACAGATCGTCCACCACGTGAACGTCGCGCACCACGTCGTGGCCCTGCAACGAGGCGGCCAGATTCGCGCCGATGAAACCGGCACCGCCGGTGATCACTACCTTCACAAAGTCCCCCCGGACCGTCGCGCCCAACCGTCCCCGCCCGAGCCGCCGATTCGAACTCCCCGGGCCCGACCCGGAGTCGCCCCACCCCCGGCTTCCCGCACTGTACCCACGGCCCGCCTCACGAGAGGGCAAAACCCGGACAACAGGCCGGAACGTACGCCACACTTTCCCGTATCTCGGCCCCGGGACACCGCCCCGGGAACCGATATTCGGGTGGGGGACACTCATGAAGATACCCAGGCCAAGGCTGCGCAGAGCGACCATACCGACACTGTTCGCGCTACTGCTCGCATTGACCGTCGCGGCACCGGAGACACCCAAGGCGGCCGCGGGTCCGTGCGACGCGCCGGTCGCCAACGCCATCGCCTGCGAGAACAGCAAGACCGGCAACCCACGGACCGAATGGGACGTCAGCGGCGCCGGCAGCAACTCCATCCAGGGCTACTCCACGGACATCAGCGTCAACGCCGGCGGCCAGATCAAGTTCAAGATCGACACCACGGCGAGCTCCTACCGCGTCGACATCTACCGACTGGGTTGGTACAACGGCAACGGCGCGCGCAAGGTCTACACGATCCCGGCCTCCGCCACGACGCCCAAGCGGCAGGACGACTGCGACATCGACAACCAGGTGACCGGCCTGATCGACTGCTCGAACTGGATCGACTCCGCGTCCTGGACCGTGCCCACCGACGCGGTATCCGGCTACTACATCGCCAAACCCACCCGCACCGACGGCACTTCCGGTTCCAGTCAGATCCCGTTCATCGTCCGCAACGACGCGTCGCACTCCGCACTGCTGATGCAGTCCTCCGACACCACGTGGCAGGCGTACAACGCCTACGGCGGCAACGACCTGTACACCGGACAACCGGTGGGGCGCGCCTACAAGGTCAGCTACAACCGGCCGTTCACCACACGCGCCGACAATCCCGAGGACTCGCTGTTCAACGCCGAGTTCGCGATGTTGCGCTTCATCGAACGCAATGGCTACGACGTTTCCTACACGACCGGCGTCGACACCGACCGACGCGGCCAACTGATCAAGAACCACAAGGTGTTCCTGTCCGTCGGCCACGACGAATACTGGTCCGGCCCACAACGCGCCAACGTCGAGGCGGCCCGGGACGCGGGCGTCAACCTCGCCTTCTTCTCCGGCAACGAGATGTTCTGGAAGACCCGTTGGGAAAACGGCGGGATCAACGGCAACGGTTCCGACCACCGCACCCTGGTCGCCTACAAGGACACCCACGCGAACCAGTCGATCGACCCGCTGGGCCCGAGCATGTGGACCGGCACCTGGCGCGACCCGCGCTTTTCGCCACCGGGTGACGGCGGTCGCCCCGAGAACAACGTCACCGGGACCATCTTCACGGTCAACTGCTGCACGACCGACATGAATGCCAACGGCGCCGACGGGCGGATGCGCCTGTGGCGCAACACCCGCCTGGCCACCCTCGGCCTCACCGCGCAGACCACCCTCGGCAGCGGCACGCTGGGCTACGAGTGGGACTCCGACCTGGACAACGGCGCCCGACCCGCGGGCCTGATCCGCCTGTCCACCACGGTCAAGTCCGGCATGTCGGTGATCCAGGACCAGGGTTCGACGTACGCCGACGGCAGTTCCACACACAGCCTGACCCTGTACCGCGCGCCCAGCGGCGTCCTCGTCTTCGGCGCGGGCACCGTGCAGTGGGCCTGGGGCCTGGACGTGTACCGAGTCGGCGCGAACGGCACCGTGGACACCGCGATGCAGCAGGCCACGATCAACCTGTTCGCCGACATGGGCGTACAGCCGGGCACGCCGATGAGCGGCATGGTCGCCGCGACCCAGAGCACCGACACCACGCCGCCCACCTCGACCATCACCGCGCCGACCAACGGCGGCAGCCTGCCCACCAATTCCAACGTCACCATCACCGGCACCGCGACCGACACCGGCGGCCGGGTGGGCGGCGTCGAGGTCTCCGTCGACAACGGCGCGACCTGGCACCCCGCCACCACCGGCCGGGACAACTGGACCTACGTCTTCACCACCGGCGCCGGCGGCTCGATCACCATCAAAACCCGGGCCACCGACGACAGCGCCCGTACCGAGACCCCGTCGGCGGGCGTCACCGTCACCCTCGGCGGCCCACCGCAACCCGTCACGTGTCCATGCACCCTGTGGGCGCCGACCGACCAACCCTCGGCCGGACCGGACCCGGACACCGCCGCCACCGAACTCGGCGTCAAGTTCCAGCCCGACCGGGCCGGCCTCATCACCGGCGTGCGCTTTTGGAAGGACGCCGCGAACACCGGCACGCACACCGGAACCCTGTGGTCCGCGTCCGGCACCCGACTCGCCACCGCCACGTTCGGCAACGAAACCGCGTCCGGCTGGCAGCAGGTGACGTTCGGTCAGCCCGTGGCGGTCACCGCGGGCACCACCTACGTGGCGTCCTACCTGGCCCCCAACGGCAGATACTCCGCCGACCAGGGCGGCCTGAGCACCGCGCACATCCGCGGCCCGCTCACCGCACCGGCGAGCAACGCCGTCGGCGGCAACGGGGTGTACCGCTACGGCACCGGATTCCCGACCTCGACCTGGAACGACTCCAACTTCTGGGTCGACCCGGTGTTCACCACCACCAACGGCGGCCCGACCGGCAACCCCCCGGTGGTCACCGCCACCGTCCCGGCGAGCGGAGAGAGCTTCGCCCCGGTCGGCGGCAACATCACCGCCACCTTCGACGCGGCGGTCCAGCCCGCGACGATCGTCTGGACGATCGACCGGGGCGAAAGCGGCCGGGTCACCGGCACCGCGAGCTACAACGCCACGACCAGGGTCGCCGCCTTCGATCCGACCACCGACCTGATCCCCGGTGCCACCTACTCGGTCGCCCTCAGCGGCGCACAAGCCGCCGACGGCACGCCGATGGCCACCAAATACTGGTCCTTCACCACGGCCGGCAGCACCCCGCCGCCCACCTGCAACCCGTCCTGCACCATCTGGCCCGCCACGGCGACGCCGGCCGTACTCTCCGACACCGACACCGCCGGCATGCAACTCGGCGTCAAATTCCGCACCACGGTGCCCGGGAAGATCACCGGCCTGCGGTTCTACAAGGGCCCCGGCAACACCGGCACGCACACCGGGACCATCTGGACCGCCGCGGGCACCGTCATGACCAGCGCGACCTTCACCGGCGAGACCGCGTCGGGCTGGCAACAGGTGAACTTCGCCCAACCGGTCGTGATCGCCGCCAACACCACCTACGTGGCCTCGTACCACGCACCCGTGGGCCGCTACTCCTCCACCGAGGGCGGCCTGACGGCGGCGGCCGGAACCGGACCGATCACCGCCTCCGCCTCCGGCACCGTCGGCGGCAACGGCGTGTACACGACCGGCACCGGATTCCCGACCGACACCTGGAACGACAGCAACTACTGGGTGGACGTCGTCTTCACCACCAACTAGTCCGCGCCAACCAGGCCGAACCCACCAGGCCGCACCAACCCGTCCCGGTCACGGCACCGGCAACCGGCACCACCGAGAACCGACACCCGGAAACCGAGCCGCCGGCGACCGGAACCACCCGGAACCCACAGACGGAGACCGGGCCGCCGCCGGCAACGCGCCGCCGGCGGTCCGGTCTCCGGGGCGGGCGCGGCGACCCGAACCCCGGTGCGCCGACGCCCGTCCGAACCCACGAACCGACGACCGACCGTCATGCCCTTGAGGAGCACCAACTCGATGAAGGTTGCCTGCGCCGGAACCAGACCGGGACTTCGACAACGCCGAGGAACATGGGCGAGCATCACGTTCGCCGCGATCGGCGCGCTGCTGTTCACCCTGTTCGCACCGATCACCGCGGCCCAGGCCGCACCATGCAGCCCGTGCTCGCTGTTCGCGGGCGCCACCCCGAGCGGCGCGGTGACCGACACCGACGCGGTGGCCGTCGAGTTGGGCGTGCGCTTCAAGCCCGCCCAGGACGGCACGATCACCCAGGTCAAGTTCTGGAAGGACGCGGCCAACACCGGCCCCCACACGGGCCGGATCTGGAACACCGTCACCGGCACCGCGACTTCGGTGACCTTCACCGGCGAGAGCGGGTCCGGCTGGCAGAGCGCCACGTTCGCCACGCCCATCCCCGTCACCGCGGGCACCGAGTACATCGCCTCCTACGTCGCGCCGGTCGGCCGCTACACGGTCACCACCGACTACTTCGCGACCGACCGCACGGTCGAACAACTCGTCGCCCCGGCGAGCAACGGCACCCAGGGCAACGGGGTCTACACGTACAACCCCGGCGGCGGCATGCCGACCGACTCCTACCGGGCCGGCAACTACTGGGTCGACGTCTCCTTCGTCCCCGGCGCCGACACGACGCCCCCCACGGCCGGCCAGACCGTCCCGGCCGCCAACGCCACCGGAGTGGCCACCGCCGCACCGCTGTCCGTCACGTTCAGCGAACCCGTCCAACCCGCCACCGTGCAGTGGTCGGTCACCGCGACCGGCGGCCCCGCCGTCGCGGGCACCGCGTCCTACAACGGCAACACCGCCACCTTCACCCCCACTTCGGCGCTCGCCGCCTCCACCGGATACACCGTGAGCGTGTCCGGCGCCAAGGACGCCGCCGGCAACACCGCGGCAACCAGGTCCTGGTCCTTCACCACCGGCAACGGCAGTACCCAAAACATCGACACCAGCATCTGGACCGGCCCGGTCAGCCCGACCACGCCCAACCAGACCGACGACAACAGCGTCGAGGTCGGCGTCAAGTTCCGCACCGCCACCGACGGCCAGATCAAGTCGATCAGGTTCTGGAAACTCGCCGGCAGCACCGGCCCCTACGCGGTCAGCCTGTGGGACAAGAACACCCAGACCCGGCTCGCCACCGTACCCAACGTCAACCGCACCGGAACCGGCTGGCAGACCGTCGACCTGCCCACCCCGATCACCGCGCACGCCGGCGTCACCTACGTCGCGTCCTACTTCGCGCCCAACGGCAACTACGCGGCCAACACCGGCTCGTTCTCCCAGGCCGTCGGCAACACGATGATCAGCGCACTCGCCGACGGCGTGGACGGCGGCAACGGCGTCTACAAGTACAACGCCGGCAGCACCTACCCCACCGACAGTTGGAACGGCAGCAACTACTGGGTCGACGTCGTCTTCAGCACCAACGCCGAGGACACCGTCGCCCCCGCCATCACCGACCAGTCGCCGACACCCAACGCCAACGGCGTACTCGCCGGCGTACAACCCTCGGTCACCTTCAGCGAACCGCTCAAGACCACCGGCCTGACCTTCGAACTCAAGCGCAACGGCACCGCCGTACCCGCCGAACTCGAATTCGACAACCCGACCAACCCCACCCAGCTCACCCTCAAGCCGAACGCCGAACTGGCCTACGGCACGCCGTACACACTCACCGTCGGCGGGGTCAAGGACCGCTCGGACAACGCGATGCCCGACACCACCTGGTCCTTCACCACCGGCCAGGCCCCGCCCACCCCGCCGTGCGACGCGCCGAACACCGGCCCGATCCTGGTGATCAAGGCCGACTCCAACCCCTTCAGCTGCTACTACACCGAAATCCTGCGCGCCGAAGGCCTGAACTCCTTCGCGGTCAAGGACGCGAGCACGGTCACCGCGACCGTACTGAACGGCTACACCACCGTCGTCCTCGGCGACTTGGCGCCCTCCGCGCAACTGGTCGCCGACCTCACCACGTGGGTCAACGCCGGCGGCAACCTGATCGCCATGCACCCGCGCACCGCCCTGGCCGGCCTGCTCGGCCTCGGCACCTCCGGCGGCTTCCAGGCCAACCAATACATGAAGGTCGACAGCGGCACCGCTCCCGGCGCCGGCATCTACAGCCAACTGAGCATGCAATACCACGGCCCCGCCGACGTATGGACGGTCCCCGGCGGCGTCGGTACGATCCGCGTCGCCGACCTGTACACCCGTACCGGCACCAGCCCGCTCGGCCCGGCCGTCACCACCCGAACCGTCGGCAGCGGCACCGCCTCCGCCTTCACCTACGACCTGGCCCGCTCCATCGTGCAGACCCGCCAGGGCAACCCCACCCAAGCCGGCGTCGAGAACGACAACTTCTCCGACAGCGGCGGCCCGCTGATGCGCGCCGACGACATGTTCTACCCGGACTGGATCGACCTCAGCCGAGTCCGCGTCCCGCAGGCCGACGAACAGCAGCGCCTGTTCGCCAACCTGATCGAGATCGGCAACCGTGCCAAGGCCCCGATCCCCAGGACCTGGTACCTGCCCGGCAACGCCGCCACCGCCGCCCCCGACCTGCTCAAGGTCGTGATGGTCTCCACCGGCGACAACCACGGCCAAAACCTCAGCGACATGCAGGGCCGGGTCACCCGCTACAACAACAACAGCTCCGACCCGAACTGCTCCAGCCCCATCGCGGCCCTGCGCGACGCCGCGGTCCGGAACTGGAAATGCATGCGCGGCACCATCTACGTCTGGGGCCCGGGACCCCAGGGCACCCAGGCACCCCCGGTGTCCGACGTACAGAACTGGACCGCCCAGGGCTTCGAGATCGCCCGACACGTCGACGCGAACGGCAGCTGTCCGCAATTGCGCGCCGGCGCGTCGCAGACGGACATCAACGCCGAACTGTCCGCGGTGTACGAGAACAGCCTGGACGACTTCACCCGCTACGCCCCGCTGAAGCCGACCACCAACCGGACCCACTGCCTGACCTGGCCGGACTGGAGTTCCAACGCCACGATCGCCCGGGCCAAGGGAATCCGACTCGACACGAACTACTACTACATGCCCGACTACTGGAAGAACACCTGGGGCGGGCCGCTGATGAAGGCCAGTCCCGGATTCTTCACCGGTTCCGGATTCCCGATGCGCTTCACCGACCCCAACGGTCAGATGATCGACATCTACCAGGGCACCACGCAGATCAACGACGAATTCCAACAGGTCTATCCGGACACGTTCGACCAGCTCGTCAGCGGTGCCAACAACGACGGCTTCTACGGCGCGTTCGTGATGAACAACCACACCGACTCGGCGAATGCCAACGGCGGGGTCGGCAACGTGGGCCAACTCGACATCGAGGCCGCGCTGATCGCCTCGGCCAAGGCCAAGAACGTCCCGATCGTCTCCGCCAAACAACTCCTGGACTGGACCGACGCGCGCAACGCCTCGACCGTCACCGGCCTGAACCGGGTCGGCAACACGGTCACCTTCACGGTCAACCAGAACGCGGCCGCGACGAACCTGATGACGATGCTCCCGACCACCGGCTCGGGCGGCACCACGCTCAGCGGCCTGTCCCGGGGCGGTATCGCGGTCACCTTCCAGAAGACCACGATCAAGGGCATCGAGTACGCCGTCTTCGACGGGACCTCCGGCGCGTACACGGCCACCTACGTCACCCCGGTCGCCCCGCTGATCGCCCGGGCCGAGGCGGCTCCGGCACCCGACGGCTCGGGCACCCTGACCTGGACGACGGACGTCCCGGCCACCACGGAGATGCAACTCGGTACCCGGCCGGATCAGCTGCCCATCACCCAGCAGAGCGTGGAGACGGCCGGCGAGCACAAGGTGGCCCTGGGCGCACTCAAGCCCGACACCACCTATTACTACCGACTCACCTCGGTGAACGCGAAGGGCGACCGCACCACGTGGCCCGCCCCGAACGCCAAGCCCGCTGAGTTCCGCACTCCCAAGGCCGACCGCAAGGCCCCGGTGATCAGCGACGTCGCGGTCAAGACCTGGCCGGACGGCAGCGCCGACCTGACCTGGAAGACGGACAAGCCCACCACGACGTCGGTCCTGCTCGGCGACACCGCGGCCGCGGTGCGCCCGGTATACACGGACGCGAAGCAGCGCACCACCACCCACCACGCCAAGCTCGGCCACCTCGGCGCCGGTGCGACGTACGCCTTCCGCCTGGCGGGCATCGACGCGGCCGGGAACGAGGGGACCTGGACGGGCGGCGGTGGAAAGAAGAAGGACACGGCCCGCCTGGTCATGCCGAGGCCGGGCGTCGCCGAGACCGGCGCCTTCGACTTCACCAACGGCACGGTCTCGGGCGGAGCGGTGAGCGGCGACCGCCCGGACGCACTCACCCTGGACCGGGCCCGCACCGGCACGTACGTATCCAAGGCCCTGGACGCAGGCCAAATGGTCACGTGGCTGGCGAGCGACTGGCAGGCCGACATTCCCAAGGGCACGACCCTGCGGGTATCGGTCCGAACCGGCACCACCGCGATTCCCGACGCGAGCTGGACACCGTGGAAGGACCTGACCAAGCCGGGCGACACGGTGGGGACGTCGTCACGATTCCTGCAATACAAGGTGGAGCTGACCGGCGACGGTGCGGCAATGCCGACCTTGAAGGGCATCGGCTTCACCCACGACGGCAAGGTGGCCCCGACGGCCCCGGTGACGGAGGCGGGCCCGAACACCGCGCCGGGGCCGAACACCCGGATGGGGACGGGGCGTTGAGGCTGCGCTGAGCCGACGGCGGGGCGACGGCGGGGCGCCGCCGAGCCTGCGGGGGGAGGTACGAGCGGCCGGGCTCGGAGCGATTTGGCGCTCCGAGCCCGGCCGTGTACTGTTGCGAAGTCCGCCCGGGAGGCGAGCACAATCCCCGATCACCGATTAGGCGATCGGAATGCGCTCCGCTAAAGTCGGCGGGCGTCGCCAAATGCCTCGGAAATGCAAATTCCCGATGTCGGAAGCGGCAGGACGAAGTGGGTCGGAAGATCTGCTAGAGTCTGAAAGGCGGAAAGCGCGGGAACGCGCCGGATGCCGAAAGCGAGGAAAGCGAAGCGGCCGAAACGGTGTGCTAAGCTGGAGACGCGAAAGCGAAACAAGAGAAACACAAACGAACGTCAAACGCCCGGAGGGCGCGGTTGATTCCGCACCGAAGGAAGCGTCCGTTCCTTGAGAACTCAACAGCGTGCCAAAAGTCAACGCCAAAGAAACACCCCCGGCGCTGAACGCGTCCCCGTTCGGGGAGTCGCGGTCGGTGTTGGTGGTTCCTTTGAAGAAAATCCTGGGTCCTGTCAGTGGGCCCAGGTCACAGCAAGGACGCGGGCGGCATACCCGGATCATTCCTCCGGGAGAGTCGCCGCTCACTTATTGTGTTCCACCGGATTACCGGTGAACATCAATGGAGAGTTTGATCCTGGCTCAGGACGAACGCTGGCGGCGTGCTTAACACATGCAAGTCGAACGCTGAAGCCCTTCGGGGTGGATGAGTGGCGAACGGGTGAGTAACACGTGGGCAACCTGCCCTGCACTCTGGGATAACTTCGGGAAACCGGAGCTAATACCGGATAACATCCTCCTCCGCATGGTGGGGGGTTGAAAGTTCCGGCGGTGCAGGATGGGCCCGCGGCCTATCAGCTTGTTGGTGGGGTAGTGGCCTACCAAGGCGACGACGGGTAGCCGGCCTGAGAGGGCGACCGGCCACACTGGGACTGAGACACGGCCCAGACTCCTACGGGAGGCAGCAGTGGGGAATATTGCGCAATGGGCGAAAGCCTGACGCAGCGACGCCGCGTGAGGGATGACGGCCTTCGGGTTGTAAACCTCTTTCAGCAGGGAAGAAGCGAGAGTGACGGTACCTGCAGAAGAAGCACCGGCTAACTACGTGCCAGCAGCCGCGGTAATACGTAGGGTGCGAGCGTTGTCCGGAATTATTGGGCGTAAAGAGCTCGTAGGCGGCCTGTCGCGTCGGATGTGAAAACTCGGGGCTTAACCCCGAGCCTGCATTCGATACGGGCAGGCTAGAGTTCGGCAGGGGAGACTGGAATTCCTGGTGTAGCGGTGAAATGCGCAGATATCAGGAGGAACACCGGTGGCGAAGGCGGGTCTCTGGGCCGATACTGACGCTGAGGAGCGAAAGCGTGGGGAGCGAACAGGATTAGATACCCTGGTAGTCCACGCCGTAAACGTTGGGAACTAGGTGTGGGCGACATTCCACGTCGTCCGTGCCGCAGCTAACGCATTAAGTTCCCCGCCTGGGGAGTACGGCCGCAAGGCTAAAACTCAAAGGAATTGACGGGGGCCCGCACAAGAGGCGGAGCATGTGGCTTAATTCGACGCAACGCGAAGAACCTTACCAAGGCTTGACATACACCGGAAACATCTGGAGACAGGTGCCCCTTTTGGTCGGTGTACAGGTGGTGCATGGCTGTCGTCAGCTCGTGTCGTGAGATGTTGGGTTAAGTCCCGCAACGAGCGCAACCCTCGTTCTGTGTTGCCAGCATGCCTTTCGGGGTGATGGGGACTCACAGGAGACTGCCGGGGTCAACTCGGAGGAAGGTGGGGACGACGTCAAGTCATCATGCCCCTTATGTCTTGGGCTGCACACGTGCTACAATGGCCGGTACAATGAGCTGCGATACCGCAAGGTGGAGCGAATCTCAAAAAGCCGGTCTCAGTTCGGATCGGGGTCTGCAACTCGACCCCGTGAAGTCGGAGTCTCTAGTAATCGCAGATCAGCATTGCTGCGGTGAATACGTTCCCGGGCCTTGTACACACCGCCCGTCACGTCACGAAAGTCGGTAACACCCGAAGCCGGTGGCCCAACTCGCAAGAGGGGGAGCCGTCGAAGGTGGGACCAGCGATTGGGACGAAGTCGTAACAAGGTAGCCGTACCGGAAGGTGCGGCTGGATCACCTCCTTTCTAAGGAGCACATAGCCCGCTTCGGTCGCATGTATCGAAGGGGTTGCTCATGGGTGGAACGTTGACTATTCGGTGGGATCCTCCTGGGGTCGACGCAAGTACTGCTCGCAAGAGCGTGGAAAGCGTGGATGTCGGGGGTGGTTCCGCCGGGCACGTTGTTGGGTCCTGAGGGAACGGGCCCGGCCCTGTCAGCCAGTCGTGGCTGGTGGGGCCGGTCTGTTGTCTCGGGTGGGTTCCGATCCTCGGACGATCCTCGAACCGCCGGTCTTCAAGACTGGTAGGCGTCGGTCTTCAGGTCCGTGGGAATCGGTTGTTGTTTGAGAACTGCACAGTGGACGCGAGCATCTGTGGCCAAGTTGTTAAGGGCGCACGGTGGATGCCTAGGTACCAGGAACCGATGAAGGACGTGGGAGGCCGCGATAGGCCCCGGGGAGCTGTCAACCGAGCTGTGATCCGGGGGTGTCCGAATGGGGAAACCCGGCAGTCGTCATGGGCTGTCACCCGCACCTGAATATATAGGGTGTGTGGAGGGAACGCGGGGAAGTGAAACATCTCAGTACCCGCAGGAAGAGAAAACAACCGTGATTCCGAGAGTAGTGGCGAGCGAAATCGGATGAGGCTAAACCGGTCACGTGTGATACCCGGCAGGGGTTGCGTGATCGGGGTCGTGGGAGTGTGCTTGATCGGTCTGCCGGCCGGTCGGCGAGTCAGAAACCGTATGTGTAGTCGAAGGACATGCGAAAGGTCCGGCGTAGAGGGTAAGACCCCCGTAGACGAAACATGTACGGCTTGCTTGCGCATTTCCCAAGTAGCACGGGGCCCGAGAAATCCCGTGTGAATCCGGCGGGACCACCCGCCAAGCCTAAATATTCCCTGGTGACCGATAGCGGACTAGTACCGTGAGGGAAAGGTGAAAAGTACCCCGGGAGGGGAGTGAAATAGTACCTGAAACCGTGTGCCTACAAGCCGTGGGAGCGTCGTCATCCGCGCTAGTCGTGTGGTGGCCGTGACTGCGTGCCTTTTGAAGAATGAGCCTGCGAGTTTGCGGTGTGTGGCGAGGTTAACCCGTGTGGGGTAGCCGTAGCGAAAGCGAGTCCGAACAGGGCGGTTGAGTCGCGCGCCCAAGACCCGAAGCGGAGTGATCTAGCCATGGGCAGGGTGAAGCGCGGGTAAGACCGTGTGGAGGCCCGAACCCACCAGGGTTGAAAACCTGGGGGATGACCTGTGGTTAGGGGTGAAAGGCCAATCAAACTCCGTGATAGCTGGTTCTCCCCGAAATGCATTTAGGTGCAGCGTCGTGTGTTTCTTGCCGGAGGTAGAGCACTGGATTGTTGATGGGCCTCACCAGGTTACTGAGATAAGCCAAACTCCGAATGCCGGTAAGTGAGAGCGCGGCAGTGAGACTGCGGGGGATAAGCTCCGTGGTCGAGAGGGAAACAGCCCAGAGCACCGACTAAGGCCCCCAAGCGTGCGCTAAGTGGGAAAGGATGTGGAGTCGCAGAGACAACCAGGAGGTTGGCTTAGAAGCAGCCACCCTTGAAAGAGTGCGTAATAGCTCACTGGTCAAGTGATTCCGCGCCGATAATGTAGCGGGGCTCAAGCGCACCGCCGAAGTCGTGTCATTCGTATGTTAGCCAAGCCTTCGTGGTTCAGGTGTACGGATGGGTAGGGGAGCGTCGTGCAGCGAGTGAAGTCGCGGTGGAAACCAGTGGTGGACGCTGCACGAGTGAGAATGCAGGCATGAGTAGCGAATCACACGTGGGAAACGTGTGCGCCGGATGACCAAGGGTTCCTGGGGCAGGCTAATCCGCCCAGGGTAAGTCGGGACCTAAGGCGAGGCCGACAGGCGTAGTCGATGGACAACGGGTTGATATTCCCGTACCCGCTACGATGCGCCAGCGCCGAACCTCGTGATGTTAAGGCCGTGAAGCCGCCGGGATCCTTCGGGTGATCGGATGGGTGGAGCCGCCGAACCAATCGGGTAGTAGGTGAGCGATGGGGTGACGCAGGAAGGTAGTCCAGCCCGGGCGGTGGTAGTCCCGGGGTAAGGGTGTAGGGCGTCGTGTAGGCAAATCCGCACGACATACAGCCTGAGACCTGATGCCGACCCGATTGTGGGGAAGTGGATGATCCTATGCTGCCGAGAAAAGCCTCTAGCGAGTGTCGTGGCGGCCCGTACCCCAAACCGACTCAGGTGGTCAGGTAGAGAATACCAAGGCGTTCGGGTGAACTGTGGTTAAGGAACTCGGCAAAATGCCCCCGTAACTTCGGGAGAAGGGGGGCCATTGTTGGTGATCCCTCTTGCAGGGTGAGCTGGTGGTGGCCGCAGAGACCAGCGAGAAGCGACTGTTTACTAAAAACACAGGTCCGTGCGAAGTCGTAAGACGATGTATACGGACTGACGCCTGCCCGGTGCTGGAACGTTAAGGGGACCGGTTAGCTCTTCGGGGCGAGGCTGAGAACTTAAGCGCCAGTAAACGGCGGTGGTAACTATAACCATCCTAAGGTAGCGAAATTCCTTGTCGGGTAAGTTCCGACCTGCACGAATGGCGTAACGACTTCTCGACTGTCTCAACCACAGGCCCGGTGAAATTGCACTACGAGTAAAGATGCTCGTTTCGCGCAGCAGGACGGAAAGACCCCGGGACCTTTACTATAGTTTGATATTGGTGTTCGGTTCGGCTTGTGTAGGATAGGTGGGAGACTGTGAAGGGGACACGCCAGTGTTCTTGGAGTCGTCGTTGAAATACCACTCTGGTCGTGCTGGATGTCTAACCTGGGTCCGTGATCCGGATCAGGGACAGTGTCTGATGGGTAGTTTAACTGGGGCGGTTGCCTCCCAAAGGGTAACGGAGGCGCCCAAAGGTTCCCTCATCCTGGTTGGCAATCAGGTGTCGAGTGTAAGTGCACAAGGGAGCTTGACTGTGAGACCGACGGGTCGAGCAGGTGCGAAAGCAGGGACTAGTGATCCGGCGGTGGCTTGTGGAAGCGCCGTCGCTCAACGGATAAAAGGTACCCCGGGGATAACAGGCTGATCTTCCCCAAGAGTCCATATCGACGGGATGGTTTGGCACCTCGATGTCGGCTCGTCGCATCCTGGGGCTGGAGTAGGTCCCAAGGGTTGGGCTGTTCGCCCATTAAAGCGGTACGCGAGCTGGGTTTAGAACGTCGTGAGACAGTTCGGTCCCTATCCGCTGTGCGCGTAGGAGTCTTGAGAAGGGCTGTCCCTAGTACGAGAGGACCGGGACGGACGAACCTCTGGTGTGCCAGTTGTTCTGCCAAGGGCATGGCTGGTTGGCTACGTTCGGGAGGGATAACCGCTGAAAGCATCTAAGCGGGAAGCTTGCTTCGAGATGAGGACTCCCACCAGCTTCGGTTGGGTAAGGCCCCCGAGAGACGATCGGGTTGATAGGCCGGGTGTGGAAGCCCTGTGAGGGGTGGAGCTGACCGGTACTAATAGGCCGAGGACTTGTCCTCAGTTGCTACGCGTCCACTGTGTGGTTCCCGAACCGCAATCGGTTTCGGGGAACCTGTTTGATAATTGAATCACCGCATGTGATTTCTGGTTCACCGAACGGCCCATGGTTGTGGGTTCGATGGTTTTCCGGTGGTCTTGGCGGAGAGGAAACGCCCGGTCTCATTCCGAACCCGGAAGCTAAGCTCTCCAGCGCCGATGGTACTGCACTCGAAGGGGTGTGGGAGAGTAGGACGCCGCCGGAATCTACGTGTGAAAGGCCCGTCCCGAAAGGGACGGGCCTTTTGCGTTTTCCGGGGCCGGTTTCCCTTTTCCGGTGGGGTGTGGGTGTGGGAGCCGGGTGTGGTGGGGGCGGGCCGGCTGGTGCGGGGCTGGTCCGGGTCGTGGAGTGGGCCGCCGCCGGTGGTGTGGGGCTGTGGGGTGGGCCGTTCGTCGGGGCGGGTGCCCGGGTCGGGGGGAAGAGCGGCCGGGGGCGGGTGGCGGGGAGGGGGGCGGGGAGGGGGGTCGGGTTTGGTGCGGCGTGCGTTGCGTCTGGGGTTGCGAGTGGCCGGTGCGGGGTTTGTCCGGTGACAGAGGTCGGCCGCCGCCGGCGTTCGGGGCTCCGAGACTCGAAGCTCCCGACGAGACGGGCACGTTGCTTGGCGAAAACCGGCTGGCAGCGGGGGCGGGGAGGGCGGCCGGGTCGGGTCCTCCGGGGAACCTTCCCGAGTGGGCCGCGTGTTTACGGCCGGCGGCGGCATGTGGGTGATGGAGATTCACGAAACCGGATCCCGTGGGGTGCCGCAACCTCCACACGAGAGAAAACCGCAGGTCAGCACAAGAGGCCGCCGTTTAGAGCGTCTCGGGATCCGGTTTCGACCCCCACAGGACACTTTCGGTCTTCACACCGGAGCCGAGAGAGGCGGAGCACACGAAACCGGCACGCGACACCCCGTGTTCGACGGCCGCCCGGTAAACCCGCAGGTCACCGAGACTCGAAAGCCCAAGACGTCCACCGCGATCCGGTTTCGGACCCCAACTCCCCCAAGAACGCACCCAAAACGCCCCGACCCACCCGGGAAGGCTCCCCGGAAGACTCGATCCGGCCGCCCTCCCTGCCCCCGCTGCCGGCCGGTTTTCGCCGACCAACGCGCGCATCTCGTCGGGAACCCTCCTCTCGGAGCCCCGAACGCCGGCGGCGGCCCATCTCCGACTCGGACCAGCCCCGCACCGGCCACCCACAACCCAAGGCGCAACGCACGTCGAGAGCACCCAGCCCACTCGGGAAGGCCCAGGGCCCCACGAACCCAGCTCGAGTGCCCGCCCTCTCCTGGCTTGGTAGTTCCGCTGTGGTGCGGTGCTCGGAGATCGGAGCTCGGGGGCGTGCGGCTGGAGTCGTACTCTCGTACTGCCAGGCGGAGTTCGGGTTCGGGAAGGTGGGTCGGTGGGCGACGTGCGGTGGGGCGTTGACGAGGTGGCTGGGTCCGAGGCGGCTGGTGTGTCCGAGGTGGCCGGGTTGTTCGGGCCGGGCTCCGTTACCTGGCAGTTGCATGCGGATCCGGTGATGTGGGTGGCCGGGGTGCGGGCGCTTTATCTGCAGGCGTTGCATCCTCGGGCGGTGCGGGCCGTGGTGCAGAACTCGGACTTTCGGAAGGACCCCTGGGGGCGGCTGTTCCGGACGGCGGACTTCGTCGGGGTGACGACCTATGGGCCGCGGGTCGAGGCGGAACGGGCCGGGACTCGGGTGCGGCGGATCCATGCCGGGTTGCGGGCCGTCGACCCTGACACGGGGGAGAAGTACCGCATAGACGACCCGGAGTTGCTGCGCTGGATACATTGCGCCGAGGTGGGCTCCTACCTCTCCGTGGCCCGGCAGGCCGGGTTCCCGTTCACCGACGCGCTCGCCGATCGGTACGTGGACGAGCAGCGTCGTTCGGCCGAACTGGTCGGGCTCGCTGCGGACGACGTGCCCGGGTCGCTGGCCGACCTCGATCGCTACTTCGACGGGATTCGGCCCGAACTCGCCATGTCGGACGAGGCGCAGGACGTGTTCGACTTCCTTCGGCGACCGCCCGTGCCGCTCCTGCTGGTGCTCGGGCGCGAGGTGTTGTGGCGGCAGGTCGCCGAGCTGGCGTATGCCGCGTTGCCCGATTGGGCCAAGGAGCTGTACGGCACGCGTGGGCTGCCGTCGGTGGTGGCTCGGCCCGGGCTCAAGGTGCTGCGTCGGGTCGTCGGGGCCGCGACGCCGGTGATTCGTGCGGTGTACCCGTCGCCGCACATCAGAGGGGCGATGGACCGGCTCGGTCCGGAGGCCGAGCCGTCGCCCGCTCGGCTGCCGAAGCTCGGTTCCGGCGACTGAGGTTCCTGATCCCCGGCCCGGGTTCGCCTTTGCCCCGGTTCTCGGGCCGACTTGGTCAGGAATCAGTAAGGCACCCTTTCTTTCTGGGCTTGCTCGCGCCACAATGTCAGACATTGTCAAGTAACCGGGCAGCTCGAAGGGAACCGCACGTGGCGAACGGCTTCTGGGCTCATGCGCAGGCCAATCCGGACCGGCTCGCGCTGGTGGACCCCGATGGCGCCGAGTGGACCGCGGGGGAGTTGTCCGCCGCGTCGAACCGGCTCGTGCACGGTCTGCGGGCGGCCGGGCTGGGGACCGGCGACGTGTTCGCCGCGATCCTGCCGAACTGCGCCGAGTACATCGTGGCCTACATGGCGGCGGCGCAGGCCGGGATGTACCTGGTGCCGGTCAACAACCACCTCGTCGGTCCCGAGATCGCGTGGATCCTCGCCGACAGCGAAGCCAAGGTGCTGATCGGGCACGAGCGCTTCGCGGACACGATCGTGGCCGCTGCCGACGAGGCCCGGGTGCCGGCCGCGGCGCGGTTCGCCGTCGGGGCCGTGCCGGGCTTTCGGGCCTTCGCGGAGCTGAGCGAGGGGCAGTCGGCCGAACCGCCCACCGAGCGCAGCGTGGGCGTGACGATGAACTACACCTCGGGCACCACCGGCCGTCCCCGGGGCGTGCGTCGGCCGCTGTCCGGCGGATCGCCCGAAGAGGCCCGCTACGGCGGCACGTTGCTGATCTACGGCGTCAAGCCGTACGACGACAACGTGCACCTGGTCGGCTCGCCGCTCTACCACACCGCCGTGCTCCAGCACGCGCAGCAGTCGTTGCACATCGGGCACGCCGTGGTGCTGATGGACAAGTGGCGGCCCGAGGAGATGTTGCGGCTCATCGACCGCTACCGGGTCACCACCACGCACATGGTGCCGACCCAGTTCCACCGGCTCCTGCAACTGCCGGAGGAGGTGCGGGCCAAGTACGACGTGTCGTCCCTGCGGCACGCCGTGCACGGTGCCGCGCCCTGCCCCGAGCACGTCAAGCGGGCGATGATCGAGTGGTGGGGGCCCTGCGTCGAGGAGTACTACGCCGCCAGCGAGGGCGGCGGCACGTTCTGCTCCGCGCAGGAGTGGCTGGATCGGCCCGGGACGGTCGGCAAGGCCTGGCCGATCAGCGAGATCGGCATCTTCGACGACGACGGCAACCGGCTGCCGGCCGGCGAGGTCGGCACCGTGTACATGCTCATGCGGGCCGGGACGTTCACGTACCACCACGACGACGAGAAGACCCGCAAGGGCCGGATCGGCGACTGGTTCACCGTCGGCGACGTGGGCCTGCTCGACGAGGACGGCTACCTGTACCTGCGCGACCGCAAGATCGACATGATCATCTCCGGTGGTCAGAACATCTACCCCGCCGAGATCGAGGGTGCGCTGCTGCGGCACCCGGCCGTCGGCGACGCGGCGGTGTTCGGCATCCCGCACGAGGACTGGGGCGAGGAGGTCAAGGCCGTCGTCGAGGCCAACGAGGGCTTCGCGGCCGGTCCCGCCCTGGCCGAGGAACTGCTCGAGTTCTGTGCCGGACAGGTGGCCGGTTACAAGCGGCCCAGGAGCGTGGAATTCGTCGAGACGATGCCGCGCGATCCGAATGGGAAGCTGCAGAAGCGGCGACTTCGGGATCCCTATTGGGAGGGGCGCGAGCGAGCGGTCTGACCGATATACGAATACACCGCCCGGGAAATCCCGGGCGGTGTATTCGGCGTTTCACTTTCGTGCCGCGAACCTTTCGGGCTGCGGCGGTGGTGCTGCTAGGCGGAAGCGGAATTGCTTTCCTCCGGTGCCGACGCGATCGCCAGTGCCCATTGCAGGTCCGGCTTTCCCGTCGGCGTGCGCTGGGTCTGTTCGACCACGCGCATCACCCTGGGCACCTTGTAACCGGCGATCTTGGTCCGGCAGTGCTCCTGGATCGCCGCCAGGCTCGGGACACGGCCCTCGCGGGGCTGGACGACCACCGCGACCGTCTGGCCCCAGCGCGGGTCCGGGATGCCGACCACGATCGCGTCGTAGACCTCGGGGTGGGCCTTGACCGCGCCCTCGACCTCCTCGGTGAAGATCTTCTCGCCGCCCGAGTTGATCGTCGCCGAGCCGCGGCCGAGCAGGGTGATCCGGCCGTCGCCCTCGAGGCGGGCGTAGTCGCCCGGGACCACGTAGCGGGTGCCGTCGGGGCCGGTGCGGAAGACCTCGGCCGTCTTGACCGGGTCGCCCAGGTAACCCTGCGGGATGTTGCCCTTGCGGCCCAGGCGGCCGACCACGCCGGCGGGCAGCGGGTTCAGGTCCTCGTCGAGCACGACCGAGTCGGGGACCGCCTTGACGGTGATCCCGCTCTGCTGCTCGGTCTGGCCCTTGACCGCGACGCCGACGCCGTTGGCGCCGGACTCGGAAGCGCCGATCGCGTCGCTGACCACGATCCCCAGGCGCTCCATGAACTCCTCCTTCAGCGACGGCGAGAACAGCGCCGCGCTGGAGGACAGGGCGAACAGGGCGGACAGGTCGTAGGCCGCACGCCCGTCGCGCGGTTCGTCCAGGGCCTCCAGGAGCGGACGGGCCATCGCGTCGCCGGTGATCAGGACGACGTTGACCTTCTCTGCCTCGACCCCCTCCCACACGCTGTGCGCGTCGAACTTGTCGATGAGCACCACACGGTGCCCCTTGGAGAGGTTCTGCAACACCCCCCACTGGGTCGCCCCGTGCATCAGCGGCGCGATCGGGAAGGTGGTCATCTGCCCGTTGCGGCCCTTCTCGACCATCTCCTCGGGCTGTGAGATGCGTTGCCCGTTGGTGGGATCGATGCCGCCGCCGAGGGCGAAGATGACGTCCTCCTGACGCCACACCACTCCCTTGGGCAGACCGGTGGTGCCGCCGGTGAACAGCAGGTACAGGTCGTCGCCGGAGCGCGGGCCGAAGTCACGTACGGGGGAGCCGGCCGCCAGCGCGTCCTCGTAGCGCAGCGCGCCCAGGGACTCCGCGGTGACCGGGTCGGCCGCGCCGCCGTCGGTGCCGTCCTCGACCACGAGCAGGTGGCGCAGCGAGGTGACCTTGGGCGCGACCTCGGCGACGCGTCCGGTGAACTGGCGCTGGAAGACCATGGCGACGGGCTTCGCCTGGTCGAGGAGGTAGGCCAGCTCGTCCGCGACATAACGGAAATTCACATTGATGCAGACGGCCCGGATCTTGTAGATCGCGAGCATCGCCTCCGCCCATTCGATGATGTTGAAGGCGTAGACCGCGACATGGTCGCCCGGCCGGACCCCGGAGTCCTGAAGGTGATGGGCGAGGCGATTCGCCCGTTCCTCCAGAAGGGCATATGTACGGCGTTCACCGTTCGCGACGATCGCCTCGCGTTCGGGGTATTCCCCGGCCGCGCGCTCGAAGAGGTCGGCAAGGTTGAATTCCATGGGCGGAGCGTAAGGCGTGGGCCGGTCGATATTCCAGAGGCAATATCGTTTGGAGGCCCTCGGGAAACTGTGATGACGGCGACCGTCGTCAACACTTGACTGTGGCAAAGATATGGGCCGGCAGCGTCGCGCGGGCCGGTTCGGGCCCGTGGGTACGGGCCGCCCGCGCGCGCTCTTCGCGACCGCCATGAGCGCGAGGCTCAGCGCTTCGCGTATTCCCGCAGTCGCGGTCGCGCGCTCGCCAGGACCAGGACCACGCACACCCCGAGGACCCCGATCGGCGCCCACGGCCAGCCGGTCAGCGCGTCGGCGGCGTCGTCCGCGCGGTTTTCGAAGTCGGTGTGCTCCGCCTCCGCGGCCACGGCCAGCGCGGTCTGGTAGTCGTAGAAGTCGAAGGCCAGGTTGCCGCGACCGACGTTGGTGGCCAGCCCGACGGCGACATCCAGCCGGCCCCCGGCCACCGCCGCCCGCAGCGCCCGGTCGTCGCGCCGGAAGGCCTCCAGGCGGGTGGCGACCTGCCGGTTCGGCACGGCCTTGTCGAGCTCGATCGACTTGTCCTTGAAACCCTGGCCGTACGCCTGGGCCCGCTCGGGCAGGATCACGAACCGGCTCTCGTCCGCGTTCGCCTCCGACGCCGTCGCCCGAGCCCGCGCGAGCGTCAGAAACGGATCGAACGCCTGGGTCTCCGCGTCGCGCAGTCGGGACGCGTGGTCGGTGAACACGACGGCGGCGGTGCCGGTGAGCGCGGCCACCGCGATGGTCACCGCGGCCAGCCCCGGCACCACCACCCGACGGAAGCGTCGGGCCCACCAGACCTGGCCGACGACCAGGATCACCACGAGCACCAGGCCGACGAGCCCGATCGCCAGTGCCGCCCAGCGCGCGTGGGTACGGTCCGCGTCCGCGTCGGCGGCCAACTTCTCGCCGGCGCCGCGGCCGAGCGCGTCGGCGGCCGGCAGCAGTTCGTCGTGCAGGAGCGAGGTGGCGTTCACGAAGTAGTTGAGCGCGACGACCGGCGGGCGAGCGATGGGGCGGTTCTCGACCTGATCGTCCTCAAGGCGGGCCTGCGCGACATACGCGTCGTACTTGCCGAGCCCGTCGATCAGCGTCTGCACGGTCCGCGAGGAGGCACCGCCCGCGGCGAGCTTCTGGATGTTCTCGGTGACCGAGGCGCGCCGCTGGCGCATCTGCCGCAGCGCCAGTTGCCGGTTGCCGATCTGCTCGTCCGAGCCGACCAGGAGCACGTTGGCCACCTGCGCGTCCAGATCGGCGAGCGCGAAGTACAGGTCGGCCGCGGCCCGCGCGCGGGGAGCCGAGGTGTGCGCGACCTCGTCGAGCCCGGACCTGGCGTTGCCGGCGCCGACCGCGATCCCCGAGGCGAGCACCACGATGCCGGTCAGGACCAGCGCCACGAACCCGTACAGCCTCGCCGGCACCGCCCCCATGGGCCGCAGCCCCCGGGGCAGCCGCACGGGTATTCGGGCCACCGCCCCGTCCGAAGTCGGCGCAACCGGCGCGACCTGCGTGGGCGAGGGCGCATACGTGGGGGCCGGGGGCGCAGGCGGGGCAGTCGATGCAGCCATGACAAAACGGTAGGCACAAGCCGCGAAGGCCCAACGGTGAAACGGTGGCGCGCACACGAAGGCCACGTGAACATCCGTGTGTCCAAGGGCCGTTCGGGCGATTCCACCGGATTCCCACGGGACTCTCCACGGCCCGGCGGGCCCTTCGGCACCCTCGGCTCCTCGGCCCTCCGCGCTCTTCGGGCCCGGGTGCCGGGGTTCCCGCTCTTCGGCTCCTCGAGTCTCCCGACCCGGGCACCCTCGGCTCCTCGGCCCTTCGGCCCTTCGGTTTCTCGGCTCTTCGGCCCTCCGCGCCCTTCGGGCCCTTCGGGCCCGGGTGCCGGGGTCTCCGCTCTTCGGCTCCTCGAGCCTCCCGACCCGGGCACCCTCGGCTCCTCGGCCCTTCGGCCCTTCGGTTCCTCGGTTCCTCGGTTCTTCGGCCCTCCGCGCCCTTCGGGCCCGGGTGCCGGGGTCCCCGCTCTTCGGCCCCTCAAGCCTCCCGACCCCCGCGGGTTCCTTGGATTCCGGGCCGCCCTTCGGGACCCGGGACCCTGGGCACTTCCGGGTCCTCGGTTCCTCAAGCCCCGGCTGTTTCTCGGCTGCCCGGGCCGCCGGTTCGCCGGCTACCGGCCCCAGTCCGCCGGTTCCTTGGCCCCCGGCCTCTCGCCCCCGCCCCCGGACCCTCTCCGTCTCCGGCCTCTCGACCCCCGTTCCCGTGTACCCTCTCCGCCCCGGCCTCTCGGCCCCGTCCCCGCACCCTCTCCGCCCCCCGGCCCCGACCCCCGCCCCGAACCTCGCCGGCCACCCCCGTCCCGTCGGCCGTACTTCGGTGGCTTTCGGGGGCCTTTCGGCGAGCCCCCACTCCACTCCGGCGCTCCGCCCGCGTGCGCGCTTCGGGCAGTCGTGCGCCCCGGTCCGCGGGTGCGGGTGACTGACGCTTGGTCAGCCCTCGGTTGCGCCCAGTTGTGTCACCCACGCGGATGAACCGTGCGGCGTGTGCCGGCTATGCCCCCCGTTAACCGCTTTGGTGACGGGCGGATTCGCACTGCGAAGGGCTGTTGCGGAGCAGTCTTTGGCATGTAGCGTTGTCCGCGGTTGCAGCAGTAGATGTAGTTCCCTCGCACGTCCAACGCCTGCGGACATCAACAGCCGTGGGCGTTTTTCGCTCCTCACAGCGAGGGCATCCCGGGGTAACGCGGGGAGTGGGACCACTCGACGGTTCGCGACCCGGGCATCACGAGGTGTGGTGTCCGTGGGTTACGTGAAGGAATCAAGACATGGCCACCGGTACGGTCAAGTGGTTCAATGCCGACAAGGGCTACGGCTTCATCTCGCAGGACGACGGCGGCGCTGACGTCTTCGTCCACTTCTCCGCCATCCAGACGAACGGCTACCGTTCGCTGGAGGAGAACCAGCGCGTGGAGTTCGAGGTCACGCAGGGTCAGAAGGGCCCGCAGGCCGAGATGGTTCGCCCGCTCTGAATCGGTCCCGCGGCTCCGGCAACGGACCGCAGACCTAGCAAGGCCCGCGCCCGTGCAGGGTGCGGGCCTTGGGGCTTTTTCGGGGCCGATGCACGGTAGGTACGGTGCTCCGGCCGGTTCGACGCCACAGCGGTCCGGCCGCCCGAGGCCGCCCCGCCGCAACCGGCGCGCGTGCGGCGGTGGGTGTGGCCGGCGGCACGTTGGAGGGCCACTAGCATGTCTGTATGGGTTTCCTGCGCCGCCGCCCCCCGTCCGGGCCGGATTTCGACGTTCTCGCCATCCCGTTCGGTGACTGGCCCGGTTCCGTGGTCGTGGCCATGTTGCCCGGGGAGGACGGCAGTTGCCAGGGGATCTTCGTCCGCTACGACCTGCTGGCCAACCGCGGTCCCGCGATGTTGATCGGCAACCTGCCGCCCGGCTCGCCCGCGCGGGAGGAAGGCGTCGGCCGGATCGAGGCCCAGCAGCTCGTGGCCGCCCTCGGTCACGAGGAGATGCCCGAGGAGCTGTCCACCGAGGACACCCCGATCATGCTCGGCGACGACCTGCTGATCGTGCGCAAGGTCAAGTACGCCGAGGGTCGGCTCGCCTGCGTGGAGTTCGACCGCAGCGACAACGTCCTGGTGCGCATCGTGACCTGGGATCGCCCGATCACCGACGACGTCTTCCAACTCCTCAAGCCGATCGACTCGATCACCTTCGGCTGAGGCCGCAGGACCGCGCACCGCGAGCCGCAGCGCGGCGGGCGCACGCGCCGCGAGGCGACGTGCCCCCGCCGCGAGACCGAGCAGCCCCGGCCCGCCGCCCGCGCTACCGGGTGCCGATCGCCGCGCGCACCGCTCGGCGGACCATCCCGCAGTCGTCGTGCAGCCGCCGCAGCAACCGGCGCTGCTCCTCGCCGACCGGGCCCACGTCGTTGAGCCGGATCTCCCGGACCAGCACCAGCATCAGATTGACCAGGAACGCGTCCCGCGAGAGCGAGCCGGACTGCTGGGCGGTCTGGATCAACTGCCTGCGGGTCATCGGATCCCGGGCCAGCAGGGTCCACAACACGGCCAGGTCGTAGCCGGGCAGGTGGTAGCCGGACGACTCCCAGTCGACCAGCGCCGCGCCCTGCGCGGTCAGCAGCACGTTGGACAACACCGCGTCGCCGTGGCAGAACTGCGCGGGAACCCGGCTGAGGCCGCGGAGCAACTGGGCCAGGTCGCCGGCGTCGCGATCGGTGAGCAGGCCGAGCTTGTGGTACCGGTCGACCCGGGCCGGATAGTCGAACGCGAGCGGGAACGACCCGGGCGGGGGTTTCCACCGGTTCAGCGTGGCGAACGTGTGCAGGACCGCGCGTACGTCGGTGCGAGCCAGGGCGGTGCCCGGATGACGCTCGTTGGCCGCCGGCCGGCCGGCCACGTGTTCCATCACCAGGATGCGCCGCTCCGGATCGGCGGCGATCAGCCTGGGCACCCGCACCGGCGGCCGCTGGCGGGTGAAGGTGCGGTACGCGTTGACCTCGTGCCGGAAACGCTGAAGCCAATGCGGCGAGGGGTCGGTCAGGTACTTCACCACGACCGGGCCGCGCCCGACCGAACCGGACAGCAGCAACGAGCGCGGCGTACGCCGCAGCACCGCTCCGGCGGTGAAACCGGGACAGACCCGCGCGGCGAGCGCGGCGACCGCCTCCGGGCCCGGACCCTGTTGCAGCATGCGAGGTACTCCCGGGCCCGCTCCACCCGCGGCCACGGCCGCGCCGGTCGCGACCGCGGCGTTCGCCGAGATCGCCGTGTTCGACGCCGCCACCGTGCCGGCGGGTGCCGAACCACCGGTGGGCATACGCCTGTTCGGGCCGGGAATGCCCGGTCGTGAGGCGGCGGATCCTGGGGTGGTCGAGCGGCCCGGGGTGGTGGACGTCGTGGATGACATGTAAACCTTCCTGCGCTGCCGAGGGGCGGATCCGGCCGCGCGACGGGTGGGGGCCCACGTGCCGGATCCACCATCCACAACACTCCCGAATCCGGGTGGTGATCCACGTGGCGCACCCTGGCGAACCCTGGCGAATCGGAGCCGGCTGCTCCGTACCCGACTAGCCTCGGTCCGGCAGGCGGCCTCCCGAGGACGCTTTCGAGCCACGGTCCCCACATCAACGGGCGGTTTGCAATGCGCCGGGAACCCAACACCAAACTGGTGGACCTCTTTGCCCTGACCGGGTGGTCCAAGGGCGAACTCGCCCGACTCGTCAACCGGCGGGCCGCCGCGATGGGCCATCCCCAGCTTGCCACGGACACCTCGAGGGTCCGGCGCTGGCTGGAGGACGGCGAGCGCCCGCGCGACCCGGTTCCCCGGGTCCTGGCCGCGCTTTTCACCGAGCGGCTCGGGCGTGTCGTCACCTCCGAGGACCTCGGCCTCACCGGCCGCCCCCGGCACAACGCGCAGGTCGTCCAGGAGGACCTGCCGTGGAGCACGGATCGTACGGTGACCGCGCTGACCGAGTTCACCGGCATGGACCTGATGCTCAACCGGCACGGTTTCACCGGCGGCGGTTTCGCGCTGGTCGCCGGTCCGGCGCTGGTGGCCAACTTCGATCGCTGGCTCAGCCCGGGCCTCGGGGTGCCCCACCAGCGCGGCGCACCCGCCGATCCGGTGTCCTACGGGCTCGCGGACGCCGGCCCGATCGGCGCCGAGGAGGTCACCGCGCTGGAGAACGCGGTCACGGTCTTTCGCACCTGGGACGCGAATCGCGGCGGCGGACTGCAACGCAAGGCGGTGATCGGCCAGTTGAACGAGGTCGGCAATCTGCTGACCTATCCCAACCCGCTGCCGGTCACCCGGCGGTTGTGGCACGTGGCGGCCGACCTCGCCGCACTGGCCGGCTGGATGTCGCACGACGTGGGGCTCGATCCCACCGCGCAGAACTACTTCGTGATCGCGGCGCACGCGGCCCGGGAGGCGGGTGATCTCCCGCGCGCGGCCGAGGCGTTGTCGCGCGCGGCGCGGCAGATGGTGCACCTGGAGCGCCCGGCCGACGCGCTCGCGCTGATCGAACTGGCGCAGCGCACGGCGGGCGACCGGGCGGGCGCCACCACTCGCGCGATGTTCCACACCGTGGAGGCGTGGGCGCAGGCCGCGCTCGGCCGGGCCGCGGACTGTCGGCGCACGCTGGGTCGGGCCGAGGCCGAGTTCGGCCGGTCGCGCCCGGAGGAGGATCCGGACTGGGTGGTCTTCTTCGACTCGGCCGACCTGCACGGCATGCAGGCCCTCGTGTACCGCACGCTGGCCGAGGTGGACCCGACGGCGGCCGGGCGCGCGCAGGAACACGCCGAGAAAGCGCTGGAGTTGCGCACCAGGGGGCACGACCGGGCGAAGACCTTCGACCTGATCTCGCTGGCCTCTGCATGCCTTCTGGACGGCCAACCGGACCGGGGCGCGCACCACGCGGGGCTCGCGGTCCGGGCGGCCGGCGAGGTCGACTCCAAGCGCACCTGGGACCGCCTGGAGGCGCTGCGCAAACTCACCGACCGCTACCGCGACGTCCCCGAGGTGCACGCGCTCCGCCGGGAACTCGCCGAGGGCACCTGAACGGCGCCCACCACCGCCCGACCCGCCACCGACCGGGCAACCCCCATCGAGCGCTCACCCGACGCCACCCGACAAGCCCTCATCGCACGGCGGGCGCCACCCGACGCCCGCCACTGTGCACGGGCGGGCGTCACGGCACGGCCGGGTGTCACACGGCGTGGCCGTCGCCCCGCGGGCAGGCGCCGGCGGGCAGGCTCACCGCGCGGCGGGCGTCACTCGGCGGGCGTCCGCCGCCGCGCGGTCGACCGCCCCGACGATCGACCACCACCGCACACCGGCCCGACCCCGACGATCCACCCTCACCGCACACACATCGCCATCACGCACGCGTCGTCCTCGTACCGGGTGTGCCCCAGTCGACTGAGCACCACGTCCACGCACGTCCGCGCACTCGCCCCGAGCACCAGCGGCCCCAGGCCCAAGAGCGCGCGGACCGCCTCCTCCGTACCGCGCCCGCGTCGCTCGACCAGCCCGTCGGTGAAGATCAACAGCACGTCGCCGGAGCGCAGTTCGATCCGGTCCTCGACGAACTCCGGCTCGTTCAACGCGCCGAGCAACACCCCGAACGGCGCCGCCAGCGCGCGCCCGACCCCGTCCCGATACAGCAGCGGCGGCGGATGCCCACCCTGCGCCCACGTCAACACCCGCGTCGCCGGCGCGAATCGGGCACACACGGCGGTCGCCACCTTGTCCGCAGGCAGCGTATGCACCACGATCCGATTCAGCGCCGCCAGCATCGCGGCGGGACCCGCCCCGGTCATCGCCACCCCCTGGAGCGCACCGCGCAGCGTGGTCATCCCGGACGCCGCCGCGACCCCGTGCCCGGACATGTCGCCGACCGCGAGCAGCACGTCCCCGTCCGGCAGCGCGAGCGCGTCGTACCAGTCGCCGCCCACCTTCGAGTCCTGCTCGGCGGGGAAGTAGCGGGTGGCCACCTCGATCCCGGGCAACTCGATCGGCCGGGTCCACCACGGCATCACCACCCGCTGCAACTCGGCGGCGATGCGATGCTCCGAGCGCAACAGCCGCCGCTGAGCCAGAAGTTGCGCCCGCGTCTCGGTCAACGCCTGCTGGGCGCGCCGGAGCTCGGTGATGTCGCGCAGCAGGGCCCAGATCGCGTGCGGGGTGCCGTCGGCGTCCAGGACCGGTTCGCCGACGAACTGCACGGACACCCGGGTGCCGTCGCGGCGCACGATCCGGAACTCGCCCTCGACGCCGTTCGCCTGTTCGAGCAGTTCGTGCACCAGATCGGCGACGAACGCCCGGTCCTCGGCCGCCGCGTGCTCGGCCAACGCCGCCAGCGGCAGCGGTCCCAGCGCCCGGTCCCGGTCGAACAGCGCGTACATCTCCGCAGACCAGCGCACGTCGTCGCGATCGAGATGCCATTCGGCGCTGGCCACCGGACCCGAGCCGGGCGCGGCCCCGCGCGGCGCCGAGGTCGCGCGCTGCTCGGGCAGCAGGCCGCTCGGATCCGGCTCGACGAACAACCGGCGCAGGTGCCGCCAGGGCAGCGCGGCGTCCTCGACGTCGTCGAGCGTGAAGGGCGTCGAGGCGGTGGCGGCGGTGAAGGGCGCCGCCGGCCCGACATCCGACGGTCGGACCGCGCTGCGCGCCGGTGTGCAGGCCGCAAGCCCCGGATCGTGCGCCTGCCGATGCTCGGGGTCGTCGGTGTCCAGACTCAGGCGCGCCAGGTACTCCGCCGCCTGCCCGAGGCTGCACGCGAGCAGATCGCACAACAGGCCGCGCCGATACGCGTCGTCGCCGGTCGCGGGATCCGCGCCCGCGAGGATCGGACCCGGGCCCGGGCGGCCGCCCGGGCCCGCGCCGAGGCCGAATGCGCCCCGCAGGGCGTCGAGTTCGGCCCGCATCCGGCCGATGTGCGCGCGCCACTGGGACGGATCCACCACGGCGGCGGCGTCCACGGGGTGTTCTGGCCGTTCGCGCATCCGCTCGCGCTCCTCCGGACATGACCTGGCAGGGGTGCAATGAACTGTCGCACATCAAAGGCCCGGACGCGGATGAAACCATGGGAACCGGCATGCTTGTGATGGATTGCCCATTTCGGCTGTCCGGAGATGGCGAAAGGGGCTCGATCACGACCACGATCGAGCCCCTCGCGGGCCACGCGAACAGAACCGGACACCCCACCCGACCGGATTCGAACAGCGGCGGCACACCACGGCGTGTCGCGACGCCGAGCACCGGTCCGGAGCGTCGGCCCCACCGCCGCGCGGATCAGCCCAACTCGCTCCCCAGGATCGAGATGAACGACACCATGTCGCCCGGATACCCGCCCAGGTTGTGGGTCAGCGCCAACCTGCGCCCGTCGGCCGGGATCCGCCGCTCCGCCGGTGCCGCGCCGCGCAGTTGCAGCCACGCCTCGAACATCATCCGCAACCCGGACGCGCCCACCGGGTGCCCGAAGCTCTTCAGCCCACCGTCCGGGTTGACCGGCAGCCGACCGTCCAGGTCGAACGCACCCGCCAGCACGTCCTTCCACGCGGTACCACGATCGGCGAACCGCAGGTCCTCCATCAGGACCAGCTCGGTCGGCGTGAAGCAGTCGTGCACCTCGGCCATCGCCAACTCTTCGCGCGGATCGGTGATCCCAGCCTGGCGGTACGCGTCCTCGGCGCAGGCGGCGATCTCCCGGAACGTGGTGTAGTCGTACTCCGGGTCGATCACCCCCGAGCCGTTGCCCGCCACCAGGGACAACGCCTTGATGTACAGCGGCTTGTCCGTGTACAGGTGCGCGTCCTCGGCCCGGACCACGATCGCCGCCGCCGCGCCGTCCGCGACGCCCGCGCAGTCGAACACGCCCAGCTGCCCGGCGAGTTTGGGCATCGCGGAGATCTTTTCGGCGGCGATCTCCTTGCGGAACTGCGCGCGCGGGTTGCGCGCGCCGTTGTAGTGGTTCTTCGCCGCGATGTGCGACAACACCTCGCGCATCTCGCCCTCGGAGACGCCGTACTTCTCGCCGTACGCGGGCACCACCATCGAGAACATCGCCGCCGCGGTGAGGGTGCGGGCGGTGCCGTCGCCGGGGATCGGGAAGGCGTTCAGCCCCTGGAATCCGCCGTCCTTGACCTTCTCGACGCCCACCGCCATGGCCACGTCGTACGCGCCGGACGCCACCGCGTAGGCGGCCTGGCGCAGCGCGTCCGACCCGGTCGCGCACATGTTCTCCACGCGCGTGACCGGCTTGCCCTGGAGCTGCAACGGCTTGGCCAGGGTCAACCCGGACATGCCCGACTGCGCGGTGCCCAGCCAGTACGCGTCGACCTGCTCCTTGCGCACGCCCGCGTCGGCGAACGCCTCGGCGGTCGCCTCGATCAGGAGGTCGTCGGTGCCCCGGTCCCAGTGCTCGACGAAGGGTGTGCAGCCCATCCCGATGATGGCGACGCGGTCCTTGATGCCGTGCGATCCCATGCCTATGCCTCCTCGGCGGCTCGGGCGGTCCGCACGGGGCGGGCCTTCCAGAAGTAGTTGTGGATCCCGTCGGCGGTGCCCAGCCGGCGAAACGTCGGCTCTACCCGGTCCCCGATGGCGACCTCGCTCGCGTCCATGTCGGTCAACTCGATCGGCAGTCGGCCGCCGTTGTCGAAGTCCACGACGGCGAACACCACGGGCGGGCTGGGGGAGTAGGCCATCCGGTCCACGGTGAACGTCTTGACCGTGCCGAGCACATCGGCGGTGGGCACCGGCTCCATGTCGTCCACGTTGCCACCGGTCATCGACACCCGCTGCGGCGGCAGGTGCACCGCGCCGCTCTCCCGGTCCCGGGCGCCGACGAAGCCGTACTTCCAGTCCACCGAGCGCACCGCGGCCGAGGAAGAGGTACGCGCGGGCTCGGGTCGGCGCGGCGGCTCGACCGGCAGCAGCCCGCGCCAGGCCAGGTACTTCCCGTACGGCAGCGGCGCGCCGCCCGCGATCTGCTCGGCGACCGTGCGGGTGGGCCGATAGGCCGCGAGCGCGTCGCCGGCGCGGAAGAGGAACACGTCGGCGCCGTCGGACAGCACGACCAGAGCGATCACCGCGCCCGGGGCGGCGGTCTCCAGCGTGGCTGCCAGCAGCAGGCCCGGGTGCGCCGCGCCGGTGTTGCCGACGGTGCCCGAGAGGTCGTCGCCGAGCGCCCCCTCGCGCAGCCCGAGTCGGCGGCCGAGGCCGGCGACCGCGCGCCCGTGCAGGCCGGCGACCACCGCGTGGTCGACCTGCTCCGCGGTCAGCCCGGTCGCCTTGAGCGCGTCGGTCCAGGCCCGGCGGCCCGCGGCGAGGTAGTTGTTCTCGCCGAACTTCTCCTCCCACAGTTTCGACCGCACGTCGCCGGGGGTGCGCCAGCGGTCGACGAACTCGGCCGTGGCGGCGCCGCCGCCCAGATACTCGGCCAGGACCGGGCCGTCGGCGGGGCCGCCGACCAGGAGCGCGGAGGCGCCGTCCCCGCCGGCCGCCTCGTCGGGGCTGCCGGGCAGGCCGACCCGGATGTCCGCGCCGACCACGAGCGCGCTGTCGGCGCCGGTCAGGGCGAGCCGGAGCAGCCCGGCCGCGGAGCGCACCGAGCCGCCGGCGTCCATCGCCGGCACCGAGCCGTCCAGGCGCAGCGCCGCGTGGATCGCCGTCGCGTTGGTGCGGTCCGTGTACGCGGGGGCGACCGTGGCGAACAGCAGGGCGCGCGGGTCGGCCCCGGGCGTGGCGCGCAGCGTGTTGCGGGCGGCCTCCACGGCCAGGGTGGTGGTGTCCTCGTCGAAGGACGCGACCGTACGGGTGCCCTTGCCGCCCCCGGTGCCGGCCACGGCGGCGATGGTCTTGCGGTCGAGGCGCCGGTAGGGCAGGTAGGCCCCGTATCCGAGGATGCCGCGTCCCGTCGAAACTGCGGTTCCGTCAGTCGTCATTTCTCCGCTTCCGCCTCGTTCCACTCGGGTTCGTCGCGTTGCTGGGTTTCTGGGGTTCTGGGGATGTCTGGTTGTTCGGCTGCTGCGTGGTGCCTTGGCGGCGCCGGGTGTCCGGGGCGCCGCCGCGGTGGTCGGTGGGTCGGGCCGTCGGCTACGGCGTCTCCAGCCCGATCGCCCCGGCGGCCGCGAGTCGCTCGATCTCCTCGCGGGACATGCCCAGTTCGGTGCCCAGGACCTCGGCGGTGTGCTCGCCCACCCACGGCACCCGGCTCTCCGGGCCCTCGGCGACGCGGGAGAGCTTGACCGGGTTGCCCGGGGACAGGATCGGCGCCGGCTCCCCGTCGGTGCGCTCCATCTCGACGAGCATGTGGCGATTGCGGACGTGCTCGTCGTCGATCACGTCGCCCGGGTTGTACACCGGTCCCGACGCGACCCCGACGCCGCTCAGCGCCGCGCACGCCTGTAGGCGCGACTTGTCCGCGGCCCACTCCTCGATGCCGGGGCGCAGGATGTCCTCGATGTGGTCGAACCACGCCTGCGGCCCGCTCAGCCGGGGGTCGGTGCGCCATTCCGGCTTCCCGACGAGGTCGGCCATTGCCGCGAACATGTGGGGACGGGCGCACTGGATCAGGAAGTAGCCGTCGAAGGCCCGGAACGAGTGGTTGATCAGCGGGGCCAGGCCCGGGTCCTTGAGGCCCATCGACCAGTAGCTGATGCCCGCGTCGTTGAGCGCGACCATGGCGTCGAACATGGAGATGTCCACGTACTGGCCGACGCCGGTGGCGTCGCGGTGGCGCAGCGCGGCGAGCACCCCGATCACCGCGAACAGCGCCGAGCCGGAGTCGCCGAGCGCGCCGAGCGGGGACACCACGGGCGCCGTGTTCGGGTCCCGTTTGAAGTCGTACAGGCCGGCCATGCCCTCGGCGACCGGGGCATACGCGGGCCAGGAGGCGTAGGGCGACTCGGTGGTGTTGCCGAAGCCGGACACCGACAGGTAGATCGCGCGGGGATTGACGGCGGCGATGTCCTCGAAGCCGAGGCCGAGCCGGCCGGCCGTACCGGGCTTGAAGTTCTCGCAGACGATGTCCGCCTTCTCGGCCAGGCGCAGCACTATCTCGCGGCCCTCGGGATGCTTGAGGTCGACGGTCACGCTGCGCTTGCCGAGGTTGTTGCGCAGGAAGGTGACGCCGACGCTGCGGCCGAGCGGATCGCTCATCATCGGCAGCGCGGCGCGCCCGGACTCGCCGATGCCCGGCGACTCGATCTTGACCACCTCGGCGCCCAGGCGGGCCAGCATCTGGGTGGCGTAGGGGAGCGCCTGCATCTGTTCGATGGCCAGGACCCGGATCCCGTCGAGCGGTTTTCCGAAGCGTTGCAGGTCGGCGCCTGCCACCTCGCCCAAGCGCATGGTCACTCACTCCCTGTCGTGCGGTCGTACGTGTGCCGCGCGGTCGGCCGGCCGGCCGAGCCTGCTGCAGCCGTGCGGCCGGCCCCGGCACCCGGACCCTCGGCGCGGTGCCGACAGGGCACCTCGCACGAGTGCCCAATAGTCGCGAGGCAGGCACCTCGTCACCATAGCTGACGGGCAGTCAGATAAGCATGGGTCGAGTCCCGTGCCGCTCGTCACGCGCCCGCTTCGAGTGCCGCGTGAAGTCTCGTCGACTTGACGTCGGCCCGAGGCGACCCCGATCCGATCACGATGCGCGAACGATCGAGTACGCTCCGATTCGCGGAACGCGGAGCCGGCCCCCCGTGCCCTGCGTGACCGGCGCTCGACCCGATCCGCGAACTCGCCGCATCCACAGCCGAGTTGGCGTCACAACCACAGACCGCAGCGGCAAGCCCGGCCCGACGCCCGGCCCAGCGGCTGGAACGCGGACCTCCCGCCGCCCGAACGCGCAAGCACCGCGCCCCCGGTCCCCGCCCCCCGAAGCCGCCCCACAGCCCGCCAAACAGCCAACCCCCGGCACCACCCAATCCCCCCGCCCCGCACCTCTCGTCCTGCCTCGTGTTCCGCCGTGCTCCGTGCCGCGCCCCGCCCCGCCCCGCCCCGCCCCGCCCCGCGCCGCACCCCGCCCCGCCCCGCCCCGCCCCGCGCCGCACCCCGCCCCGCCCCGCCCCGCGCCGCCCCGCGCCGCCCCGCCCCGCGCCGCCCCGTGCCGTGCCGCACCCCGCCCCGCGCCGCGTTCCACGTCCTACGCCCGACGCCGCGCCCGACGTCCTATGCCTGACGCCTGACGCCTGACGCCACGCCGCGTCCCACGCCCGACGCCACGGCCGACGCCGCGCCCGACGTCCTATGCCCGACGCCTGACGCCCGACGCCACGCCGCGTCCCACGCCGCGTCCCACGCCCGACGCCGCGCCGCGCCGCGTCACGCCGCGTCCCACGCCCGACGCCGCGCCGCGCCACGCTGCGTCCCACGTCCGACGCCGCGCCCCGCGCCGCGCGCCGCGCCCCCCGCCGCGTCCTATGCCCGACGCCTGACGCCTGACGTCACGCCGCGTTCCACGCCTGACGCCACGCCGCGTCCCACGCCCGAGGCCGCGCCGCGCCCGACGCCGCGTCCCACACCGCCCCGTGCCGCGCCTCGCGTCCCGGCGCGCCCCGCGCCGTGCTTTGCTTCCGGCCGCCCGCGTCCGCGCCCCGCCCCGCATCCGGCCCACTTCGCACCCGCCCCGTGCCGCGCCTTGTGTTCCGCCGTACCTCCCGCCGCGCGCGCCTCGCGTCCGGCCGCGCCGCGCGCCCCGCCCCGCCCCGCCCCCGCGCCCCCGAGCGCCGCCCCCCACCCCGCCCCCGCGCCCCCGAGCGCCGCCCCCACCCCGCCCCCGCGCCCCCGAGCGCCGCCCCCCACCCCGCCCCCGCGCTCCCGCGCGCCGCGCCGCGCCGCGCCTGCCGAATCGGTCCCGGCGGTGAATCGCGGTATTGTTGGTTGAGCCATGCAGATAACGCACGGCGAGCGACAAGGGGGGCGGTCATCGATACCGCGACGACACCGTGTGACGAGCCGACAGCCGGCCGCGCACCCGACGAACTGGGACGCGAAATCGCGCGTCTCATGCGGCTCTCGGCCGCGGCCAAGGCGCGCAGTCGCGCCGAAAGCGGTCCGATTCCCGACGGGGGAGACCGGCTGCTGCTGGCCTATCTGGTCATCGAGGGGCCCCGCCGGGTCACCGACCTGGCCGCGATGACCTACCTGGACGTGTCCACGGTCAGCCGACAGATCGCCTCGCTGGTCCAGCGCGGTCTCGTCGAGCGCCGCCCGGACCCCAACGACGGTCGCGGCACGCTCCTCGCCGCGACCGACGCCGGCGAGCAGGCGTTCGAGGTGTACCGCAGCCGCCGCCAGGCCGAGCTGGATCGGGTCACCCGCGACTGGTCCGCCGACGAACGCCGGACGTTCGTGCATCTCCTGGCCCGCTTCAACGACGACCTCGAACGCGAACAGGCACCGGCGCGCGACGCCGCGCCGGGCGCGCCGGAAGGCCCCACCGCATGACCGACACGCAACCGCAGGTCCGGCCGCAGCCGGCAGCGGAAGACAGCGGCCTCACCCATCGCCAGATCATGACGATCATGTACGGCCTGATGGCCGGCATGTTCCTCGCCGCGCTCGACCAGACGATCGTCTCCACCGCGATCCGCACCATCTCCGACGACCTGCACGGGCTCAGCCAACAGGCGTGGGCGACCACCGCCTACCTCATCACCTCGACGATCGCCACGCCGCTCTACGGCAAGCTCTCCGACCTGTACGGCCGGCGACCGTTCTACCTCGCGGCCATCACGATCTTCGTGGTCGGCTCGGCCGCCTGTACGTTCTCCACCTCGATGTACGAGCTGGCCGGCTTCCGCGCCCTCCAGGGCCTCGGCGCCGGCGGCCTGATGTCGCTCGCCTTCGCGATCATCGGCGACGTCGTGGCGCCCCGCGAACGTGCCCGCTACCAGGGCTACTTCCTCGCCGTCTTCGGCACCTCCAGCGTGCTCGGACCGCTGGTCGGCGGATTCTTCGCGGGCCAGGACGAGATCCTGGGCATCGCGGGCTGGCGCTGGGTCTTCCTGGTCAACGTGCCCGTCGGCGTGGTCGCGCTGCTCGTGGTCGGCAAGGTGCTGCGCATCCCGCACACCCGCCGGCCGCACCGGATCGACTGGTTCGGCGCGATCACCCTGGCCATGGGCGTGGTCCCGCTGCTGATCGTCGCCGAGCAGGGCCGCGAATGGGGCTGGGGTTCGGGAGTCTCGCTCGCCTGCTACCTGATCGGCGCCGTCGGCGTGGTCAGCTGGATCCTCGTCGAGCGCCGCATGGGCGAGGACGCGCTGATCCCGATGCGCCTGTTCTCCGACCGCATCTTCAGTCTGGCGTCGCTCATCGGCGTCATCTTCGGCATGGCGATGTTCGGCGGGTTCATGCTGATCCCGCAGTACTTCCAGATCGTCAAGGGCGCCAGCCCGACCAAGGCCGGCCTGCTGATGATCCCGGTCATGGTCGGCATGATGGGCTCGTCCATCCTGTCCGGCCAGATCACCTCCAAGACCGGCCGGTACAAGATCTTCCCGATCCTCGGCACCGGCATCGCGGCGATAGCGATGGGCCTGTTCGCGCTCTACGTCGACGCCGGCACCTCCCTCGTGACCACCAGCATGTTCATGGTCCTGCTCGGCATCGGCCTCGGTCAGTGCATGCAGACGCTGATCCTGGTGGTGCAGAACGCGGTACCGCCCCGGGACATGGGCGTGGCCACCTCGGCGGCCACCTTCTTCCGGCAAATGGGCGCCACCGCCGGTACCGCGGTGTTCCTGTCCGTGCTGTTCAGCAACGTCTCCGGGGAGATCGCCAAGGCGTTCACCCGCGACGCGCAGACGCCCGCGTTCAAGGCCGCGCTCTCCGACCCCGCCGTGCTCGCCGATCCGGCCAACGGGCCGGTGATCGAGATGGTCCGCAATCCCGGCCCGGGCGGCGCGCAGGGCTCCGGAGTGCTCAGCGACTCGTCGTTCATCCAGCACCTCGACCCGAGATTGGCCGCGCCGTTCAAGGAGGGCTTCTCCGAGGCGATGCACCTGGTGTTCCTGATCGCGGCGTGCGTCATGGCGGTGGCGTTCGTCCTGGTCTTCTTCATCAAGGAAGTACCTCTGCGCACCATGTCCGGCCTGGAGGCGAAGGCCGCCGAGGAGGCGGAGCGCGCCGCCGGCGCCGAGGCGCCCCGGGAGCCCGCCGCGACCGGAACCGGAACGGCCGCGCGAACGGAAACCTCACCCGAACAGGAGGCCCGCCGCGCCGCGGGCAGACGCTGGCCCGAGAACGACTGACCCTCGTGCGTGCGCCGGACGGATCCGACCGGGTCCGTCCGGCGCACGCACGATCGGGTACCGGCACACCGCCGGCTCACCCGAGCCGACCCGCCCGCCTGCGCACCATGCCGAGGCCGACCCACAGCGCCACGCCCAGGTTCGCCACGGCCAGCACCACGAAGGTGAGCACCGCCGCGTGCGCCGAGGCATGCGCGCCGGCGCCCGTCGTGGACAGGAACATGGTGCCGAACGTGGCCACCCCCACCACGCCGCCGAACTGCATCAGCGTGACCAGTACCCCACTCGCGTCACCCGCGTGCTCGGGCCGGACCCGCCCCAGCGCGCTCGCCATCAGCGGCCCGAGCACCGCGCCCTGACCCAGGCCCATCCCGGCCAGGCCGACCGCGAGCGCCACGCCGCCGTCCCGCCCGCCGTGCACCGAGGCCGCCATGCCCACATACGACACGGACACCAGCGCGAAGCCCAGATATCCCAGGTGCGCGCGAATCCGCTCGGGCAACCGCCCCCACCACAACCCGGAGACGGCGAACCCGATCGCGCACGGCACGTACGTCAGCCCGGCCCGCAGCGGACTGTCGCCGAGCCCCGACTGCAGGTGCAGCGCGAGGGTGAACAGGAACCCGTTGTAGCTCGCCACCCCGACCAGCAGCATGATCCCGCCGGACAGCAGCCCGGGGGAGCGCAACACCGCGCCCGGCACCAACGGCGACCCGCCGCGCGCCGACACCCGGCGCTCCACCACGGCGAACGCGCCCATCCCGGCCAGCCCGGCGGCGAGCACCAGCCACCCCCACACCGGCCAGCCCTGCTCGTGCCCCATCACCAGCGGCACCACCAGGGCCAACATCGCCGGCGCCAGCACCAGTACACCCGGCACGTCCAGCCGACCCCAGCCCGTGCGCTCGTCCGGTCCCGGCCGGTCGCCGCCCAGCGCACGCCACCCGACCACGAGCAACAGCACCCCCATCGGCACGTTGACCAGGAACACCGGCCGCCAGCTCGTGCCCCACAGATCCGCGTCGACCAGCACCCCGCCGACGATCTGCCCGACGACCGCGCCGCCGGCTATCGCGGTCTGGTACAGCCCCATCGCCGCGGCTCGCCGCCGTCCCTCGAACCGGCGCTGGATCAGCGTCAACACCTGCGGCACCAACAACGCGGCCCCCGCGCCCTGGAGGCACCGGAACGCCACCAACTCCCCGGTGGAACCGGCCAGCCCACAGGCCAGCGACGCCACCGTGAACAATGCGAGCCCGGCCAGGTACGCCCGCCCGTACCCGAAGATCGCGCCCAGCCGCGACCCGGTGATCAACAACATCGCGTACACGATCGTGTAGCCCGCGATCACCCACTGCAGCCCGGCGCCCGACGTATGCAGGTCCGAACGCATCACCGGAGCCGCCACATTGACGATCGAGGAGTCGAGCACCGCCATGAACTGCCCGGCCACCAGCACTACGAGCAGCAGCGTGCCCGCGCCCCCGACCCGATTCCCGCCCTCCCGGCGGCCCTTCGCCGCCTGGAAGCCTCCTTCGTCGGGAGCGGTCGACTCCACGACCCCGACCGCCGACGTGGCCACCCGCTCCCCGTCCCCGTGCCGGGCGCCACCACCCGACTTCACATCCGTATCGTTCATGGCAGCGACTCTGCCCGCCGCCGGGTACCCGGACCAGTAGCCTGGTTATCCCGGTATCACCAGGCACCTGGCAATCGAGGCGACGATCGGCGCAGGATGGGTCGATGACCGGCAGCCCGCGCACCGACGCCACCCACCGCCCGGCCGCCCCGCAACGGATCGACCCGCCGAGCCGGCCGGCTCCGACCGCCACTACCGGGCGGGCCGCGCCACAATACGTCCGCCCCGAACGCGCCGCCTCCCGGGCCGAGTTGGGCGCCTTCCTGCGCAGCCGACGCGAGCGGATCAGCCCGGAGCAGGTCGGTCTGCCCGCCGGCCGCCGGCGCCGCACGCCCGGGCTGCGCCGCGAGGAGGTCGCACAACTGTCCGGCGTCGGCGTGACCTGGTACACCTGGCTCGAACAGGGCCGCCCGATCAACGTCAGCGCCCAGGTCATCGGCGGCATCGCCCGCACGCTGCGGCTCGACTGCGTCGAGTACGAACACGTCAAGCGGCTGGCCTGCATACCCAGCCTGGCCACGCTGCGCGCCGAGGACGAGGTCGACTCGGACACCCAGACCGTCCTCGACGACTTCGCCACGCTGCCGGCGGTGGTGCTGAACGGCCGCTACGACGTACTGGCCCACAACGCGCTCTACGCCCGGATGTTCCCGAGCCTGGTGGCAGCACCGAGGGAGCGGCGCAATCTGATCTGGGAGTTGTTCACCCGACCCGCGTGCTGCAACCCCTTCCACGAGTGGCGGCAGGCGTGCGAAGGCGTGGTCGGCGTGTTGCGCGGCAGCTACGCGCGCAACGTCGGCGATCCGCTGTGGACCGCGTTCGTCGACGAACTGACCGCCGCCAGTCCCGAGTTCGCGACGGCCTGGGCGGCCCATCCGGTCTCGCTCACCCGCACCCGCACCAAACTCTTCCGCCACCGCGACGTCGGGCTCCTGCACGTCCGGGGGATGCCCACCGACCTCGCCACCTCACCGGGCCAGCGGATGAGCGTCTACGTGCCCCAGGGCGAGGCGACGCGCGAGCGACTGGCCCGGCTGGCCGCGCCCGACTTCGTACCGAGCCCGCCGCACGAACATCCGCCGAGGTAAGCCGAAGGGCCGGAGGATCGAGATCCTCCGGCCCTTCGATACTGCCCGTGCGCGATACTGGGATTGAACCAGTGACCTCTTCCGTGTCAGGGAAGCGCTCTCCCGCTGAGCTAATCGCGCGGGTGATGTAGCGGTACGACGGTTGTGCAGCGTGCGCGATACTGGGATTGAACCAGTGACCTCTTCCGTGTCAGGGAAGCGCTCTCCCGCTGAGCTAATCGCGCGGGCAGATCACCCTCGGCACCAGGCCCGGGTTCTCTTGGAGGTGGAGACGGGATTTGAACCCGTGTAGACGGCTTTGCAGGCCGTTGCCTCGCCTCTCGGCCACTCCACCAAGTGAAGGAACCATAGTGGTTGCCCACCACATTCCTCTACTTCTTCCGAGCGGACGACGAGATTCGAACTCGCGACCCTCACCTTGGCAAGGTGATGCTCTACCAACTGAGCCACGTCCGCCTGTCGGGCCGGGTTGCGTTTCCGCGCCCCGGTGACGTTGAGAACTTTAGCGGATCCGAGGGCCATCACAAAAACCGATTCCCCGCGCACCCCGCCGCGCGACCCGCGCAACCTGCGAAAACGACCGAGGCCGGCCCGAACCGAGAGGGTTCGAACCGGCCTTCGGCGAGCGCCGACGGGGACCCGACCGGCGCATCGGGCCGCCGTCACGACGCCACCCGTCCGCCATCCCGACGGCAGATGTTCAGCCGCCGTGCGGCCGGTGGCCGGACCTCGCACTCCATCGCGCGAGCGCCGAGCGTCCCGAGGTCACCCGCGGCGCTCCCCGGAGGTCGCCGCTTCGGCATCGACCGCAACCGAGGAAGCCGGCACCTCATCCGCCCCCGCGCGCTCGACCGCCGCGACCGGCGACTGAGCGGGAACCTGCCGCGGTTCGGACCTGCCCGCACTCGACTTATCCAGCAAAACGGACCCGGCCGGCACCCCCACAGCAGCCCCCTCCACATCCACGCCCGGCACGACGGCTGTCGCCGCCTCGTCCGACTCGGCTTCCGCAGCCGGGACAACGGCTGTCGCCGCACCGACCGGCTCGACGTCCACGGCGGGGACAATGGCCGTCGCTGCTTCGACCGCCGCATCCGGTGCGACGGCTGTCGCTGCATCAGCCGATTCAACCTCGGCGGCCGGCACGACTGTGGTGGCCGCTTCGATCGACGTGCCCTCTGCGGCCGGCACGACGGCTGTCGCCGCCTCGTCCGACTCGGCTTCCGCAGCCGGGACAACGGCTGTCGCCGCACCGGCCGGCTCGACGTCTACGGCGGGGACAATGGCCGTCGCTGCTTCGACCGCCGCATCCGGTGCGACGGCTGTCGCTGCATCAGCCGATCCGATCTCGGCAGCCGGCACGACTGTGGTGGCCGCTTCGATCGACTCGCCCTCAGCGGCCGGCACGACCGCTGTCGCGGCTTCGATCGACTCGGCTTCCGCAGCCGGTACGACCGTTGGGGCCGCTTCGACCGTGCCGATCTCGTCGGCCGGCGCCGCTTCTGCCGATTCGGCCGCGTCGCTCGGCTCGGCTGTGTCGGCCAACGTGGCGGCGGGAGCCTCGGTCCCCGCCGTCGGCGGCGCCGCAGGGCGCGGCGGCGGGGCGACCGCCGGCGTGGCCGTGACAGGCGCGGACGCGGCCGGCGTCGGCTCGGCCGGAGTCGCGGGAGCGACCGTCGCACCCTCCACCGGGGCCTGCGGGACCGGCGGCGCGCCGAGCGCGGCCTGCACCGGCGGAGCGAACGCGCCGGGCGCGGTCGGCACCGGCGGAGCGAAGTACTGCCCGGTCGGCGCCTGCGCCGGATAGGCCGCCCACGGCGTCGGCGCCCCCGCCGGGAAACCGCCCGCCGCTCCCGGAGCCGGCACCAGCCCCGACGCGAACGCCAGCGCCTCGCGCTCGTGCTGGAACGTGGTGATCTTCCGGACCACGAGGATCGCCGCGACCGCCGCAAGGATCAACACGATGTCCGCGGCCCCCGACAGGACGTCGATGGTCTTCAGCCGATCGGCGTCCGACAACTCGATGTCGTCACCCAGCGGGTAGGACAGCCGACTCGCGAAGAACAACACCGAAGCGCCGACCAGCAGCACCCACCAGGTCCACAACAGCGCCAGCCGCCCCGGCGTACGACCGCCGCGCTCGGCGGTCCGAGGGTCGCTCGCACGCCACACGTCGTGCAGGATCAGCTTCGGGAACCACAGGCTCACCACCGGCACCAGCCAACCGCCGACCGCCCACCCGGTGGACAGGTGCTGCTTCGACGGGCCGAACAGGTCCACGTTGGCACGGGCCCGATACATCCAGATGATGAACAGCACCGCCGTCGCGATCATCGACAGCACCAGGAACGTGATCGCCGCCGCCACCAGCGAGTCCGAGTCCTCGGCCCTGGTGCGCAGCGAGTCCGTGACACCGAGGTCGCCGGCGTCGACGATCTGCCCGAGCACGTCGGCCCGGTGGAAGAACGCCGCCGCGCACAACCCCGCGAACACCGCCGACAGCGGCAGCAGGATGTACAACGTCACGGCGAGCCCGCGCAACGAGCGGAACGGCTGCGGCATCCAGCCCCCGAAAGGCGAGGCCGGATACGCCCCCGGCATGCCGTAGGGCGCCTGCGGCGCGAAGGCACCCGGCGCGGGCGGATAGGCACCCGGATAAACACCGGTGGGATACACCCCGGTGGGCGCGGGTGCGGGCGGAGCGTACGGATCCGGCGGCATGGGCGCCGCGGGCGCCGCCGGGGCCGCGGTCGACCCGGTGACCACGGGGGCCGACACGGCGCCGGCCTGCTGCGGCGCGGCGGCCGGAACGGCGCCGCAGTACGAACAGCGGTCGGCCCGCGTAGACCAGGTGTCGCAGGCGGAACAGTGCACGGATGAACGTCCTTCGATCGCGTGATGCGGTGGAGACTTCGACGGGTCGGACGAACCGACCGGGAGGGGTGGTCGCCGGTCTCGGGGGCGCCGGGTTCCATCCACCCGTGCCGCATCATGCCGTGCCCGAGCGCCACACGGGAACGGAGAATCGATTCAGGGCACTTCCGGGCGCGTCGCACCGGCGTACGGGGGGCGCTCGCGGCGGCCGACGCCGGCCGCCCGGGCCACCCGAGCCGATCGGCCGCCTTCTACAATGGCGACCTGACCCGCGCGCCGATCCTCAAGCAGGTGCCGCGGTCGCGACCCCGGAACGAACACGTGAGCCAGCCTCCCCCCATCGCCCACCTCGGCGGGCGCTTGGCCACCGGACTGCGGGATGTCACCCGCGACCCGGCAGCCCTGGACTCGCACGGCTTCTGGGCCGTGGTCGCCGACTTCGAGGGCGACCCGATCTGCGCCCGCTTCGACCACGTGCGCCCGGCCCCGCTGCCCGCCGCCCCGTGGACCGGGCCGCCCGCCCACACGTGGACCGACTCGCTCGGCGCCGACGCGTACCGCTCGGGGGTGCGCCGGATCCGCGAGTACATCGCCGCCGGCGACGTGTACCAGGTCAACCTGTGCCGCATGCTCAGCGCCCCGCTGCCCGCCGGCGCCGACATCGTCGGCCTGGCGGGCCGGCTCGCGCTGGGCAACCCCGCCCCGTACGCCGGGGTGATCCGACTGCCCGAGCACGGCGTACACGTCGCGTGCGCCTCGCCGGAGCTGTACCTGCACCGCGTCGGCGACCGGATCAGCTCCGGCCCGATCAAGGGCACCGGCCGGACCGAGGCCGACCTGCTGCCCAAGGATTACGCCGAGAACGTGATGATCGTCGACCTGGTCCGCAACGACCTGGGCCGCGCCGCCGCGATCGGCTCGGTCACCGTGCCCGGACTGTGCGTGGTCGAACGGCACCCGGGCCTGGTCCACCTGGTCTCCACCGTCGCCGGCACGCTGGCCCCCGGCGTCGGCTGGCCCGAACTGTTCGCCGCGACGTTCCCGCCGGGCTCGGTCAGCGGCGCCCCCAAGAGCAGCGCGCTGCGCATCATCGGGGAACTGGAACCGGTCCCGCGCGGCCCCTACTGCGGCGCGATCGGCTGGGTGGACGCGGACCGCCGCGAGGGCTCGCTCGCGGTGGGCATACGCAGCTTCTTCGTCCGCGACGGCCGACTGTGCTTCGGCACCGGCGCCGGCATCACCTACGACTCCGACCCGCAGCGCGAGTGGGAGGAGACCCGCCTCAAGGCGCGCAACCTGCTCGCGGTGGCGACGGGGGAGTACCCGGCGGAGCCGGTCGGGGCCGACCACCGGCCAAACGCCGCGGCGCAGCACTCGCCGGCCTCGGCGGACGCCGGCGGCCGGGAACACCCCGCGAGCCCGGAGCACATCGGCGCCCGCGAGCGCGCGACTGCCACGGAGCGCCCCGGCGAGCGCCCGCGGTCCGCGGCGCCGGCCGCCCCCGGATACCCATCCGGTCCCGAGACCGGGCAGGATCGGGCCGCGCGGGATCGCGTCGTACACAACCCCGCGGACACCTCGGAGGGCGCATGAGCAGGATCTGGTTGAACGACCGCCTCGTGGACGACGAACACGCGGTGGTCCGCGTGGACGACCACGGGCTGACCGTCGGCGACGGCGTCTTCGAAACGCTGAAGGCGCGCGGCGGACAGGCCTTCGCGACGACCCGGCACCTGGCCCGGCTGACCCGCTCCGCGCGCGGCCTCGGGCTGCCCGACCCCGACCACGACCTGCTGCGCCACGCGTGCGCCGAGGTGTTGGCGGCCAACCCGCTGCCGGGCATCGCCCGACTGCGGATCACCTACACGGGCGGCCGCTCGCCGCTGGGCTCCGAGCGCGGCCAAGCGGCGCCGACCCTGGTGGTCGCCCTCGCCCCGGCCAAACCCCGCGGCGAGAGCACCGCCGTGGTCACCGTCCCGTGGACCCGCAACGAGAACGCGCCGACCACCGGGCTCAAGACCACCAGCTACGCCGACAACGTGGTGATGCTCGGCCACGCCGCCCGGCACGGCGCGAGCGAGGCACTGTTCGCGAACACCGCGGGCAACCTGTGCGAGGGCACCGGCTCCAACGTGTTCGTGGTCCTCGACGGCCGCCTGGCCACCCCGCCGCTGTCGGCCGGCTGCCTGGCCGGCGTCTCGCGCGCACTGGTCCTGGAGTGGGTCGGCGCCGAGGAGGTCGACCTGCCGCTGACCGCGCTCGTCGACGCGGAGGAGGTGTTCCTGACCTCCTCGCTGCGCGACATCCAGGCGGTGCACCGGATCGACGAGCACACCCGCACCGCGCCCGGCCCGCTCACCCGCAAGGCCATGGAGATCTTCACCGCCCGCGCCGCCGCCGACATCGACCCCTGACCGGACGTCGGCCCGCCCGCCCCCGTCCAAGCCGATACGCCGGTCGTCCCGATCCGCGCCCGTGATCTCGTGGTCGGCGCTCCGGCGCAGGTTGACCGGGTCCGCGCGCGGGCAGCACTGCCGATGACGGGGCGCGACATCGGGAAGGCGGGGGGACGCGATGACCACCACTTTGCGACCGGCCGGACCGGGCCGGGACGGTGTGTACTCGATCTGCGCCAACGGCCGATCCGTCGGCGGCGTACACCTGACCCCGCTCGGCCCGTGGGGCGCCGGCACCGGATGGATCCTGCACATCCAGGTGCTGCCGTCGCGCCGCCGCCGAGGGCACGGGTGCGTGGCGATGCTCGCGGCCGAGGAGATCATGCGCGGGCGGCGCTGTACCCGGATGGCCGCCGCGGTACCCGAGGGCAACCGCGCGGCCACCGGCCTGGTCTCGGCCCTGGGCTACGCGCCCGACAGCACCCGACTGGTGGCCCCGGTGCGCGCCACCGGCCTGCCGCACGGGGTGCGGATGATGGACACCGACGAACGCGAGGCGTGGTGCGCCGCGGAACTGCACCGCAGCGCGACGACGTTGCGCGCGGCGGGGTGGTCCGAACCCGCCGCCCGGGCCCGCGCGCACGCCCGCCTCGACCACCCCACCGCCCCCGCCCCGTACACGCTGGGCGACGGCGCGGCGGTGTGGGTGGCGCACGGCGTCGTCCTGGCCCTGACCGCGCGCAACCCGGAGGCCGCCGCGACGCTCCTGCGCGCCGCCGGCCACGTGACGGCCACCCGGGGGCTGCCCGAGTTGGCCATCGATCTGCCCGACGAGGCCCGGACCCCGGAGCTCACGAAGGTGCTCACCGGGGCTCGATTCGCGCCGCGTACGCGTTATTGGGGGAAACCCATCCTGTGAGAAGTGGGGAACATCCCTGATCCTGGGTCTACTCCACGGGGAGGAGATGAGTCGGTCGGTGTCCTCCCCGAGTACCGAACCGACGGTCGATCGTGGTGTTCGCGGAGCGAGACGGCCACGATGGACGCAGGACGGCAACGGCCGTCGACCGATTCCGATCGACGCCGACCGACAACGAAGCTTCGCAGCTTTCGAACGAGGAGGCCGAGCGCATGTCCGGCGCAGATGTGGTGACCGGCGCGTTGTGCATGGCGCTGACGGGCCTGGGCCTGGTCATCGCGGTACAAAGGGCTCGCCAACGACGTTTCCTGAACGCGACGCGGTGGACCGCCGCGGCGCTGTTCCCGATCGGCCTGTACCTGACCGGCCTGGCCACGCTGAGCCGCCGGGTGGGCAGCGCCGTGGCCGACTGGGCGACCGACCTCGCCTTCGGCCTCAAGGCGTGGGGCGGCGTCGCGATCCTCGCGTTCGCCGTGATCCTGCTGATGATCACCCGCATGGTCGGCGGAAAGAAGAAGTCCACGGAGTCGAGCGGCACGGCGTCCACCACCTCGTCCGACCTCGACCTGTCGGCGCTGCTCGGCGGCGGCGGTCCGGTGGCGGGGGCGGGCGGTTCGGGCGGCGCGCCGCCGCGCGGCCGGCAGCCGAAGCCGGCCGCCGCGCCGCGCTCGCGGCGATCCTCGCGCGCGAGCGGGGGCGACGACGAGTTCGCGGAGATCGAGGAACTGCTGCGCAGGCGCGGGATCTGAAGTCGGGGAATCCCGATTTGCGGATTTCCTGGGATACCGTCGGTTACCGCGGGTCAGCGTGAGGTGCTAATCCGTGTCCGCGCACAACGGGAGCGGTCGGGGACGGTGAATGTGAACGCATTCCCATGCGGTTGTGACCGCGTCGACGCGATGCCTATGCGGGGGGATAGTCCGGCCCGAGTCGGACCTATGCGGCGCGCGCCGTGCCGGAAAATGTGTTCGAATGCGCGCTTTCTTTGTGGCGAGCCCGGATCGGAAGCGTATTCGGATCACCGGCCCGTTCGTCCGCCCGCTCGTCCGACCGTTCGCCCGCCTGCCGGGCGGGCGGTCCGGGTCGTCGGCGTGGCCGTCCGCCGGCCAAGGACGTGAAAACGCTCCGCCGCCCCCACCGTGTGGACGATGGGTGCGGCGGAGCGCTGACGTGTGGACCCGGCGCCGCGGACAGGGGCGTGCCCGCCGTGGCCGAGCTCAGTTCTCGGCGAGGATCTGCGACAGCTCCCGGTCGAGATCGAAGAAGCGGTGCTCGTTGCCGGGGGCCACGGCAGCGTTCGTACGCTTCAGGAACGACTCCAAGGCCCGTGCGGGCGCTTCGAGCAGGGCCTCGCCCTCCGGAGAACTGAGGGCGATGCAGACGATGCTCTGTCCGTGGCTCCGAGAGGGCCACACACGAACATCGCCGGTGCCGGAGGGCTGACGCAGCCCGTCGGCGAGAAGGTCGCGGGCGAAGACCCAGTCGACCGTCTCATCGGCACCCGTGTGGAAGGTCGCATGCACGGCGTACGGGTCCGAAGAGTCGTAGCGCAGTCCCGCGGGGACCGGCAATGAGGACTCGCTCGAGACGACGAGGCGCAGGTGCAGCTCACAGCTGACCGTGGTGTTCATAAGCGCCATGGCCTTTCGCTCAGTGTGCGCTCGGGGATTCGCACGTCGGCGTTCGCAACATCCCACCTGCGGACCTCTTGTAAACGTCTCTGCCCGATATACGGGCGTCTGGGTACTCCTTAAGAGCGATGCGGAGGTGTAACGTTCGCCCGCATGATTTCCGGAAGGGAACAGGCGATCGGATCGGGTCGCTCCGATCGCTCGGAGCGACCCGCCCGGGTCGGTCCCCGACCGCAAGGTCTGCACCGAACCTCTGCCCCCTTGTAGCGTTGTCAAGCCAGGCCGGGCCGAGGTCGGCGCCGGCCCCGGGCGAAGGAGGCATCCGGTGGACGACGGCCGGTACGACGAGAGAGGAAGACGGACGATGGACACGGGGGTCGCGGAGAACAACGCGCACGCCGCGGGGGAGCCCACCGCCGACGGGGACGACCCGGCGGGAGCGGCGGCACCCGAGGGCGCGACGAAGGACGACACAACCACCGGGGCGCCCCAGGCGAAACCATTCGGCTCCCGCGCGCCGGCCTTCATCAAGCGCTCCAAGCCGCTGCACATGACCTGGCAGATCGGCGTCGCCATCATCGGCTTCGCGATCATCGTGGGCGGCATCATCATGCTCCCGCTGCCCGGTCCCGGCTGGGCGGTCATCTTCCTCGGCCTCGCCGTCCTGGGCACCGAATTCGTCTGGGCTCAGCGCACGCTGCTGTGGACCAAGGACAAGGTCACCAGGGCCGCCACCCGCGCCCTCGACCCCAGGACCCGCCGCCGCAACATGATCATGCTCGCGATCGGCCTGCTCCTGATCGCCGCCGCGGTGTCCCTGTACCTGTGGAAATACGGCATGGCCCTCCCGTTCTGACCCCCGCCCCACCCGCGCGAGCCGCCGCCCCACACTCGGGGCGGCCCGCGCGCCCCACCCCTGGAGGGCGGTCACAACCGCCCCCACCCATGCGGTAATGTTCTCCCTGCACCCGGGCGATTAGCTCAGCGGGAGAGCGCTTCGTTCACACCGAAGAGGTCACTGGTTCGATCCCAGTATCGCCCACGCTTGCCGAAGCCCCGGATCACGAAAGTGGTCCGGGGCTTCTGGGTGTTCGGTGGGGTTTGTGGGCCCGGGGCGGGTGTGGGGCCTTCGAAGTATTGACAAGGGTGATGGGGCAGGACAAGCTCCTGAGCACGTTGTGAGAGCGCTCTCACGATGTAGGGCCCGGCCGCTTCGATGGCGCGTGTTCCGTGTTGCCGTGCCGTTCGTGTCGGGTCGCTTCGGGCGATCGCACCGCCGCAGTTTCGTACCGCCGCACGACGTACCTCGCCCATCGCCGTCCCGGATGCAGGGTCATCAGGAGGTCTTTTCATGCGCACGCGCTACGTTCGTGGTCGAGTCAGGGCCCTGTCCGCTCTGTGTACCGCGCTGTTGGTCGGATCCGTTCTCGCCGGGTGCGGGAGTGACGGGGGGTCCGGCTCGGGGGATGGCAAAGTCACCCTGAACGTCGGGCTGTTCGGCACGTTCGGCTTCGAGGAGGCCGGGTTGTACTCCGAGTATCAGCAGACGCACCCGGGCGTCAGGATCGTTCAGCACGACACCGAGAAGGAGGAGGACTACTGGCGTACCGTGCAGACGCGGCTCGCCGGTGGGGGCGGGATCGACGACATCCAGGGCATCGAGGTCGGGCGGATCGCCGACGTGGTGCGGAACCAGGCCGACAAGTGGGTCGATCTGAACTCGCTGGGCCTCGCGGGCGGCAATGCCGAGTACCTGCCGTGGAAGAGCAAGGCGGCGACCACCGCCGATGGAAAGGTGCTGGGGGCCGGGACCGACATCGGGCCGATGGCGATCTGCTATCGCAGCGATCTGTTCCGGGCGGCCGGACTGCCCACCGATCGCGAGGAGTTGGCGCGGCGATGGTCGACGTGGGAGGGATACGTCGAGCTGGGGCGGCAGTTCCAGGCGAACGCGCCGAAGAAGACGCATTACCTGGACAGTGTGACCGGGTTGTACAACGCCATCATCGGGCAGCAGCAGGAGTCCTACTACGACGCGGCCGGCAAGCCGATCTACGACACCAATCCGACCGTGAAGCACGCGTGGGACCTGGCCGCGCAGGCCGCCGACGGGAAACTCTCGGCTGCGTTGCAGCAGTTCCAGAGCGATTGGAACCAGGCGTTCTCGGCCGACGGCTTCGCCTCGCTCTCGTGCCCGGCGTGGATGATCGGGTACATCAAGACCCAGGCCGGTGACGCGGGCAAGGGCAAGTGGGACGTCGCCGCGGGGCCCGGTGGTACGGGGAACTGGGGCGGCTCGTACCTCGCCGTCCCCAAGGGCGGCAAGCACCACAGGGAAGCGGCCGAACTGGTCGCCTGGCTGACCGCGCCCGAGCAGCAGGCCAAGATGTTCCGGAAGCAGGGGAACTTCCCGTCCAAGACCGGGGCGATCGAAAGCGTCAAGGCGACGATGGATCCCTACTTCAACAACGCGCCCATCGGCGCGATCTTCAGCACGGCGGCGGAGCGGATGCCCGTACAGGTCACGGGGGTTCGGCACAACGACATCAAGGACAACATCACGACCGCGTTGACGTCCGTGGAGGCCCAGGGCGTCAAGCCGGACGACGCGTGGAAGCGGGCGCGCGACGCGGTCCGAAACGCCCTAGCGAGCTGACGGCGGCAGCAGCAGCGTCGGGCGACGTGTGTGGGGCGAGGCCGGGTACGAACGCCGGCACCGAGCGGCGGCCGACCCCCGTTCCGAGCGGCGGCCGACCCCCGTCCCGGGCCGGTGGCCACCGACTCGCCACCGAGCCGGTGGCCACCCCTTGGCACCGAGCCGGTGGTCGACTTCCCCGCACCGAGCCGGGTGGTCGACCGCCACGGCGAGCCGGTGGTCGATTCCCGCCCCGAATCGGGTGGCCGACCGCCTTGCTGGGGTGGGCGGTTGGCTTCGCGTCGGATCGCGGGTCGGTGATGGGGCGCTCGCCAGTGTGCGCCGGGTCGGAGCCGCTGCGAGGTTTGCTTCCTTCGGCGGCCCGGCTGCCCCCTCCTCGGTCAGGCCATCCGCCCGCACGCTCCTTCAGAAGCGAGTCCGCCCCGATGCCCGCCCGCCCCGCGCCCGTGCTCGACAACCGCTCGCGCCCACGTCTGGCCCGACGCCCGCCCGTCCCACGCCCGTCCTGCTCGTTCGCTCGCACGCCGTCCCCGACATCCACCCCGCCCCCACGCCCGCTCACCCACCTCACCCTGCCCGGAGTGATCCCGATGGCGGCTCCACCACCTTCCGCTCCTGCGACTCGGTTCCCGCGTTGGCCCGGGTTCCGAGGCCGGTCCGGCTCGCGTTGTCAGGCGGGCACCGGCATTCCGACGTCCCGTCAGGTTTGGCGACGGGGGGTCGATGCGGCGGCTCCGTATGGGTTTGTTGCGCCCTTCTTCGTGCTCTTCGTTGCCTTCGGGCTGTTCCCGCTTCTCTACACCGGCTACATCTCGCTGCACCGCGTCCGGTTGCAGAACCCGGATGAGATGACGTGGCTGGGTCTGGAGAACTACACCAACCTCTGGCACGACCCCTTCTTCTGGAAGGCGCTGCGCAACACCTTCACCATCGGCGTGATCTCGACCGTGCCGCAGTTGTGCATGGCGCTCGGACTGGCGCACCTGCTCAACCGTCGGTTGCGGGGGCGGACCTTCTTCCGGGTCGCGATCCTGATGCCCTACGCGACGTCCGTCGCCGCCGCGACACTGGTCTTCGGTGGTTTGTTCGGGCGGGACTACGGCATGGTCAACTGGTTCCTGGGCCTGTTCGGCGTCGACAACGTCGACTGGTACAACGGCACCTGGACCTCGCAGATCGCCGTGTCCACCATCGTCACCTGGCGCTGGGTCGGCTACAACGCGCTGATCTATCTCGCCGCGATGCAGGCCATTCCGCACGATCGCTACGAGGCCGCCGCGCTCGACGGGGCGAGATCCTGGCACCAGTTCCGGCACGTGACCCTCCCCGGACTGCGGCCCACGATCGTGTTCACCGTCGTCGTCTCGACGATCGGCGCGATGCAGATCTTCGCCGAGCCGCTGCTGCTCCAGGGCGGCCCGATCGGCGTGCGCGGCGGGGCCTCGCACCAGTACCAGACCATCGGGCTCTACATGTACGAGACCGGGTGGAGCAACTACGCGCTCGGCAAGGCGTCCGCGATCGCGTGGACCACGTTCCTGATCATTCTTCTCGTCATCGGGGCCAACGCGCTTGTCGCCGGTCGCCGTTCGCGTCGCGAAATCCGGGAGGGCCGCTGACATGGCCGGTACATCCGTCGCCCCGCCGCGAGTTCGCCCCCGGCGGTCCGGGCGCGTTCGCCGGTCCAAGCGCTCGCGTCAACTCCACGGTGGGCCGCTCGTATACCTGATCCTCGGCTTCGCGACCCTGCTCTCGATCTTCCCGTTCTACTGGTCGATCGTCGCCGCCACCCGCAGCAACGCGGACATCAACCACGTGCCGCCGCCCTTCACGCCCGGCGGCAACCTGTTCGCCAACTTCGACAAGGCCCTCGACGAGGCCGACATGGTCCAGGCACTGGTCAATTCGACGATCGTGTCGGTCACCGTCGCCGCCGGCACCGTGTTGTGTTCGACGCTGGCCGGGTTCGCCTTCGCCAAGCTGCGGTTCCGGGGCCGCGGCGCGCTGCTCGGGATCACCGTCGCCACGATGATGATCCCGCCGCAGCTCGGGCTGATCCCGCTGTTCATGATCATGGCGAAGTTGCAGTGGGTGAACCAGTTGCAGGCCGTCGTGCTGCCCACGCTGGTCACCGCGTTCGGCGTGTTCTTCATGCGGCAGTACCTGATGGAGGCGCTGCCCGACGAACTGATCGAGGCCGGACGGGTGGACGGCGCTTCCTACGCGCGGATCTTCTGGTCGATCGTCGTGCCGATCGCCCGCCCGGCGATGGCGGTTCTCGGCCTGCTCACCTTCATGACCACGTGGAACGACTTCTTCTGGCCGATCATCGCGCTGTCGTCGAGCAATCCGACCGTGCAGGTCGCGATCAACTCGCTCGGCGGGGGATACGTGCACGACCAATCGATCATCCTCGCCGGGACGTTGCTGGGCACGCTGCCCGTCCTGGTGGTCTTCGGCCTGCTCGGCCGACAGATCGTCGGCGGGATCATGCAGGGCGCGGTCAAGGGCTGAGGACACGGCGTCGAACCGGCCAACCCACCTCCAACGCAAGGGAATCCGATCATGACCGACCACGCCGCCCCGACCGACCACGCCCCGACCTCGTCGACCCGGCTCGCCGATCGCTTCCCGCCCGGATTCGTCTGGGGCGCGGCCACCGCCGCCTATCAGATCGAGGGCGCCGCGGCCGAGGACGGCCGGGCACCGTCGATCTGGGACACGTTCAGCCGCGTCCCGGGCCGGGTGCACGCCGGCGACACCGGCGATGTGGCCACCGACCACTATCACCGCTATCGCGAGGACGTCGCCCTCATGGCCGAACTCGGCCTGGGCGCCTACCGGTTCTCCATCGCCTGGGCGCGGGTGCGGCCCACCGGGAGCGGCCCGGCCAACGCGGCCGGGCTGGACTTCTACGATCGGCTCGTGGACGAACTCCTCGCGCACGGCGTGGATCCGTACGCGACGCTGTACCACTGGGACCTGCCCCAGGCGCTCCAGGACGCGGGCGGATGGGGCGCGCGTGACACCTCGGCCCGATTCGCCGACTACGCGCGCCTGGTGGCCGCGCGGCTCGGTGACCGCGTACGCGACTGGACCACGCTCAACGAGCCCTGGTGCTCCGCGTTCCTGGGCCACGGATCGGGCGTACACGCGCCGGGGGCGACCGACCAGGAGTTGTCGCTGCGCGCGAACCACCATCTGCTGCTCGCCCACGGGCTCGGCGTCGCGGCGCTGCGGGCCGAACTGCCGGCCGGGCACCGCATCGGGATCACCCTCAATCCCGCGGCGGTGCGCCCCCTCTCGGACCGGCCGGCGGACCTGGACGCGGTGCGCCGGGTGGACGGCCTGGCCAATCGGATCCACCTCGGTCCGCTGCTGCGCGGCGAGTATCCGGCGGATGTGCTGCGCGACACCGCCTCGGTGACCGACTGGGCGTTCGTCCGCGACGGCGATCTCGCCGAGATCGCCCGCCCGATCGACGTGCTCGGGGTGAACTACTACACGCCGCTCCTGGTGGGCGGCGCCGAGGACGACGGCACCGGGACCGCCCGAGCCGCCGGGCTCCGGGACGACGGGCACGGCGCGAGCGGATACTCCCCGTGGCCCGCGTGCGCGGACGTGCGGTTCGCGCAGGTGCCGGGCGAGCGCACCGCGATGGGCTGGGGGGTCGACCCGAGCGGGCTGTACGACGTGCTGAGCCGGTTGCGGGCCGAGGCGCCGGGGCTGCCGCTGATGGTGACCGAGAACGGCGCGGCCTACGAGGACCGGATGGACCCGACCGGCGCGATCGAGGACGTCGAACGCACGGCCTACATCGCGGCGCACGTCGCGGCGGTGGGCCGGGCCGTCGACGACGGGGTGGATGTCCGGGGCTACTTCGTGTGGTCCTTGTTGGACAATTTCGAGTGGGCGTACGGCTATACCAAGCGTTTCGGCATCGTGCACGTGGACTTCGCGACCGGTCGGCGCACGCCCAAGCGCAGCGCACGCTGGTACGCGGCGGTGATCGCCGGCAATCGGGTGCCCGAAGCCGAGCCGGCCTCGGACGGATTGGGGAGCATTGACCAGGACTGACGGTCGGAGCAAGGTCGCCGCGGCGGCCGAACCGCCGACCCTGGAGACGGTGGCGGCGGTGGCCGGGGTGTCCCGCGCCACCGTCTCCCGGGTGATCAACAGCTCGCCCAAGGTCAGCCCGCGGGTGCGCGAGGTGGTCGAGGCGGCGATCGCGCGGACCGGCTACGTACCCAACCGCGCGGCCCGCACGCTGGTCACCCGGCGCACCGACTCGGTGGCGCTGGTCGTCCAGGAGCCGGAGACCCGGCTCTTCGGTGATCCGTACCTGTCGGCGATCGTGCGTTCCGTGGGCGCCGAACTGGCCGACACCGACAACCAGCTCGTGCTGATGATGGTGCGCACGGCCGCGCAGCAGGACCGGTTGGAGCGGTATCTGCGCGGCGGCCACGTGGACGGGGCGCTGCTGGTGTCGCTGCACGGCGACGACTCGCTGGCGGGTCGTCTGCACGACGCGGGCATGCCCGTGGTGGTGGGCGGGCGACCGCTCGGCCCGGGTGCCGACTTCGTGTACGTGGACGCGGACAACGTGGGCGGTGCGCGCGCGGCCGTGGAGCATCTGAGCGCGCGCGGGCGACGGCGGATCGCCACGATCGCCGGCCCGCAGGACATGTGTGCGGGCGTGGACCGGCTGCGCGGCTACCTGGACGCGGTACCCGGGCCGGCGCTGGTCGCGCACGCGGACTTCGGCCGGGCCGGCGGGGCCGCCGCGATGCGCACGCTGCTGGCCGAGGCGCCGGACCTGGACGCGGTGTTCGCGGCGTCCGACCTGATGGCGGTCGGCGCGATGGCGGCGTTGGCGGCGGCGGGCCGGCGCGTGCCCGAGGATGTCGCGGTGGTCGGCTTCGACGACGCGGATGTCGCGGGGTGGGCCGAGCCCGCGCTCACGACGGTGCGGCAACAGGTCGCGGAGCAGGGCCGGTTGATGACGCGGTTGCTGCTGGAACGGATCGGCGGCGGGGGATTGGGGACGTCCGCGGTGTTGGGCACGACGCTGGTCGAGCGGCGTTCGTCGTGAGGCCGTGACGTCGCGCCGTGACGCGGTCGGGTCGTGACGCCATCGGGTCGTGACGCCGTGACGCCGTCACGCCGTCACGGAACGCCGACCCGAGTGCCAAAAGCGCGCCGATGTCGGGAAGTCGACATGGTGAGGACCCGAATTTGGGTGCGAACCGAGGGCCGGGATCGGGACTTTTCCGGCCGTATCACGTCCCGTGAGCGTCGGTGACCCGGACCCGATGTTCCACCGGATGGGGGATCGCGCGATGATCTCCCGGTGACCGATACCCGTCCCCCGATCCGCTGCGCGTGGTCGGGGGTACTCCAGTGACCGGCGCCGGGACCGGGCTGCTGTTCTCGCCCTGGCTGTGGCTGGTGATGCCACTGATCGTCTCCATCGACGCCGTAGTGCCCATCGTGCCCGGCGACGAACTCGTGATGGCCGCCGCCGCGGTCGCCGACGGCGAGGTGCGCTACCTGGCCCTGGTCCTGCTGACCGCCGGGATCGGTGCCTTCGTCGGGGACCAGTGCGCCTACGCGGTCGGCCGCGCACGGCTTCGCCGCGGGGGCGACGCCGTACTCGGACCGCGCCGACAAAAGGCGATGGACCTGGCCCGCAACGCGCTCGCCAAGGGTGGCATGTCGGCGCTGGTCGCGGCCCGGTTCCTGCCCGGCGGGCGGACCGCGGTGAACATGCTCGCCGGCCGACTCGGCTACCCGCGACCGCAGTTCCGCGCGGCGACCCTGCTCGGCGCGCTCATCTCGGTGTCGTACGCGATGACGGTCGGCACGCTGGCCGGCCACATCGTCGCGGACAGCCCGCTCCTGGTCGCCCTCGGCGGCATGGCGCTGGGCGCCTCCGTCCCGCTGATCGTCGGCGTGCCGGCACGTGTCGTGCGCGAGGTCCGCCGCCGACGCCACGCCGGCGAGGCGACCGCCGAGGCGTGATCCGATCCGACACGTGTGGGGCACGGGATTCGCATCCCGTGCCCCACACGCGGGTCGGGCGGGCGGACGGGCCCGGTGTACACCGGGCCCGTCCCACCCGCCCCGCGCCTAACCCGCCCCGCGCTCCGTCAACATCGAGCGCATCAGGTCGATCTCCGAGCTCTGCCCGACGACCATCGTGTTCGCCAGATCCCTCACCTGTTGGACCTGCGCGCGCGCCTCGCCCTCGCGGGCCATCGCCACACCCGCCTCGTGGTGCGCGATCATCAGCTGGAGGAACATCACCTCGGCGTCCTTGCCGTGCAACGTCGCCAGCTTGTCCAACTGCGCCTGCGTGGCCATGCCCGGCATCAGCTGGGTGTCCGCGCCGGCGGCCGGCGTGCCGTGCCCGGAGTGGCCCGGCATCGAACCCGGCGTCATCCACTGCATGACCGGCCGGGTCGAGCCGAGTGTCAGGCCCCACATCTGGAGCCAGGACGCCATCCGGCCGATCTGCTCCTGCTGGGTCAGCGCGATGTCGTACGCGAGCTTGCGCGTCGCGTCGTCCTGGGTCAGATCGCGGATCATCATCCCCATCTGCACGGCCTGCGCGTGGTGCGTGCGCATGTCGCGCGCGAACCCCGCCTCCACCGAGTCGTCCGCCGGCGGATTCGGCACCGCCGCCGGCGCCGGACCCAGCGCGCGCGCGGGCGCGGGCGGGGCGGCCGGCTTGCCCGCGTCGTCCGAGGAACACGCGGCCAGGACCGGCACGGCCAGCAGCCCGGTCGCGATCATCGTCGCGACACGTGCGCGCGGCCTCACGAGGTCGGCTTCCCGACCCCGCCCGTGCACGGCGAACCGGGCTCCGGAGTCTGCTTGCCTTCCTTGTACTCCTTGATGAACTGGTCCAGGCGCGGGTCGCTCGCGTTGTCCAGCTTCAACTGCAGGCCCCACGCCGAGGCGACGATCGGCTTGTCGATGCCGTCGTACGGGCTCAGCATCATGTACGTCTTGCCCTTGACCTTGGACTTCAGCACGTCCAGCTGGTCCGCGGGCAGGTTGTTCTGGTATGTGATCCAGACCGTGCCGTGCTCCAGCGAGTGCACGCCGTTGCGGTTGGGGATCGGCGCGTCGTAGATCCCGCAGTTCTGCCAGACCGGGTCGTGCTCGCCGCCCACCGGCGGCACCTGCCGGTAGGTGACGTCCTTGGGCTTGGAGATGTGCCCCTGCGCCGCGGTGTAGGTGCTCACCCCGGCTATGTCGCTCTTGGTGTTGGGGTCGGGCCGGACGTCGGCGATGACGTTGTTCGCGCTCGACTTCTTGTCGTCGTCGCTCGACGACATGACCACGGCGGTCAACCCCGCCACCAGGGCGAGGACCGCGATGCCGGAAGCGCCGAAGATGATCGCCGAACGACGCTTCGCGGCCTTGCGCTCCGCCTCGCGCTGCGCGGCCACCCGCTCACGCGTCGCCGCCATCCTGGCGGATCGCTGTGCCTTGCTCTGCTTCTTCGAGGTGTTGGGGGACTGTTGCCCCATGGCTCCGCCTTATTCCGATTCCGGGATACGTCTGTGGACCGTGCGAGGGTGTGCCGCGCGGATCACGTACGACTGACGCAGAGCACCGTCAGATCGGGGGCGTCCTTCGCGGGCGTGGGTGCGAGCGCGATGCCGACGGCGTCCGGATCGGCCAGCCACGGCGGCAACATCGAGCACGGCGCGGGCGCGAACACCGGCGGCAGCGGCGGGACGGTGGCCGGGACACACGCGTGCGAGCGATCCCCGCAGCGTCCCGAACCGTCGCCCTTGTCGTCCGGACCGCCCACGTCCCGCTGCTCGTGCGCCGAGTGATGGAAGGGACACACCGTCGGAATGGTCGCGGTCGACGGCAGTGACTCGGCGTGGACCGGGAACGCGCTGCCCAGGAGCGCGGCGCACGCCAGCACAGCCCCGGCCAACAGCCGGATGACCGGCCGCAGCGGGACTGACAGCGAGGCCATCCGTTGCGTCACGGGCCCTATTCTCACCCGAAGGAGTGACCCTGTGGGAAGTCGGGGCTCGATCTTTCGTCGTCGCAACGGCGACGTGACGGCGACACGACTGCGCAGGTGCCTCCGCCGCCACCTCCGCCCCGACGCTTCTACGCCGGGCCGGCGCCCGCCCGGCGTGGGGAAACCGAGGCAAGGTTCCCGCTCCCGGCTCGATAGCATCGGTGTGCGAGCGAGGGCATCGGCGCAGCAGCGAGCCGAGCCGCGCCGCGCGACATCCGCCAACCACACGTCAGGAGACGAACGGTGTCCGAAGCCCGAGTGACCATCAGCCGCGACCCGGACCGGGACGAGCGGGTGGTGACCACGGGCACGACGGCCGCCGAGCTCTTCGACGGCGACCGCTCGGTGGTCGCCGCGCGCGTGGCCGGCCGACTGGTCGACCTGGCCTACGTCCTGGTCGACGGCGACGAGGTCGAGCCCGTCCTGATCGGCTCCGACGACGGCCTGAACATCCTGCGCCACTCCGCCGCGCACGTGATGGCGCAGGCCGTACAGGAGCTGTTCCCCGAGGCCAAGCTCGGCATCGGCCCGCCGATCAAGGACGGCTTCTACTACGACTTCGACGTCGAGACACCGTTCCACCCCGACGACCTCAAGCGCATCGAGAAGAAGATGCAGGAGATCGTCAAGCAGGGGCAGCGCTTCGCCCGCCGGGTCACCACCGACGAGGACGCGCGCGCGGAGCTGGCCGACGAGCCGTACAAGCTGGAGCTGATCGGCCTCAAGGGCTCCGCCGCGGAGGCCGCCGAGGGCGCGTCCGCCGAGGTCGGCGCGGGCGAGCTGACCATCTACGACAACCTGGACGCGAAGACCGGCGAGCTGTGCTGGAAGGACCTGTGCCGGGGTCCGCACCTGCCCACCACCCGGCTGATCCCCGCGTTCAAGCTGATGCGCTCGGCCGCCGCCTACTGGCGCGGCAGCGAGAAGAACAAGCAGCTCCAGCGCATCTACGGCACCGCGTGGCCGAGCAAGGACGAGCTCAAGGCCTACACGACCTTCCTCGAGGAGGCCGAGAAGCGCGACCACCGCAAGCTCGGCGCCGAGCTGGACCTGTTCTCCATCCCCGAGGAGATCGGCTCCGGCCTGGCCGTCTTCCACCCCAAGGGCGGCATCATCCGCCGCACCATGGAGGACTACTCGCGGCGCCGGCACGAGGAGGCGGGCTACCAGTTCGTCTACACGCCGCACGCCACCAAGGGCAAGCTGTTCGAGGTCTCCGGCCACCTGGACTGGTACGCCGACGGCATGTACCCGCCCATGGAGCTGGACGAGGGGCAGAACTACTACCTCAAGCCGATGAACTGCCCCATGCACAACCTGATCTACCGGGCCCGGGGCCGGTCCTACCGCGAGTTCCCGCTGCGCCTGTTCGAGTTCGGCACCGTCTACCGCTACGAGAAGTCGGGCGTGGTGCACGGGCTGACCCGCGCGCGCGGCTTCACCCAGGACGACGCGCACATCTACTGCACGCGCGACCAGATGGCGGGCGAGCTGGACTCGCTGCTGACCTTCGTGCTCAACCTGCTGCGCGACTACGGCCTCGACGACTTCTACCTGGAGCTGTCCACCAGGAACCCGGAGAAGTCGATCGGCACCGAGGAGAACTGGACCGAGGCCACCGAGACGCTGCGCCAGGCCGCGCAGAAGCAGGGTCTGGAACTGGTCGACGACCCGGGCGGCGCCGCGTTCTACGGGCCGAAGATCTCGGTCCAGGCCAGGGACGCGATCGGGCGGACCTGGCAGATGTCGACCATCCAGGTCGACTTCAACCTGCCCGAGCGCTTCGACCTGGAGTACACCGCCGCCGACGGCACGCGGCAGCAGCCGGTGATGATCCACCGTGCGCTGTTCGGCTCGATCGAGCGGTTCTTCGCGGTCCTGCTCGAGCACTACGCGGGCAAGATGCCGCCGTGGCTCGCGCCGGTCCAGGTGGTCGGCATCCCGATCACCGAGGAGCACGTGCCCTACCTGGAGGAGGTCGCGACCAAGCTCCGGGCGCAGGGCATCCGGGTCGACATCGACGACTCCGCGGACCGCATGCAGAAGAAGATCCGCAACGCGAACCGCGACAAGATCCCGTACATGCTGCTCGCGGGCGACGAGGACGTCCAAGCCGGCGCGGTGAGCTTCCGCTACCGCAACGGCGAGCAGAACAACGGCGTCCCGGTCGACGCCGCGGTGGCCGAGATCGTCAAGGCCGTCCAGGACCGCGTCCAGGTCTGACGCGACGTCGTCGACCTCGGCCCGGTGATCGCGAGGCAGTGCGATCGCCGGGCCGCGGTCGGCCCGTCACCGGGTCGTGGTCGGTGTGTGCCCACGGCATATGCTTCCTGGCATGACGAGCGAGCCCGAGATCCAGGATGGGGTTGGGGGGCCGGATGCCTTCGCCCGGCTGTGGACTCCCCATCGGATGGCGTACATCAAGGGTGAGAACAAGCCGTCGGGGCCGACGCCCGACGACGGGTGCCCGTTCTGCCGGATTCCCTCGCTGAGCGATGTCGACGGGCTCGTCGTCGCGCGGGGTGAGCAGGTCTACGCGGTGTTGAACCTGTACCCGTACAACGGCGGCCACCTGATGGTGGTGCCCTACCGGCACGTCGCCGACTACACCGACCTCGACGACGCCGAGACGATAGAGCTCGCCCGGTTCACCAAGTCGGCGATGAGCACGCTGCGCAAGGTCTCCGGGGCGCAGGGCTTCAACATCGGGATGAACCAGGGCCACGTCGCCGGGGCCGGCATCGCCGCGCACCTGCACCAGCACCTGGTTCCCCGCTGGGGCGGGGACACGAACTTCATGCCCGTGGTCGGGCACACCAAGGTGCTGCCGCAACTGCTCGCGGACACGCGCGAGATGTTGGCCACCGCCTGGCCGGTCGACTGACCCGTCCACCCGCAGGATCCGAGCGGTTGACAGTGGTTGTCAGCGGTTGTTGAGGAGAAGAACTTTGAGCGCACGACCGGTTCTCGTGTACGACGGCGACTGTGGTTTCTGCACCCGGTCGGTGGAGTTCGCGCAAAAGCACATTCCGTTCGACGCCGACGTGGTGGCCTGGCAGTTCGCCGAGCTGGAGGAGTTGGGCGTCGCGCAGCACCGCGCCGAGCACGAGGTGTTGTGGGTGACCCCCGTCGGCACCGTGTACGGCGGCCACCACGCGGTGGCCAAGCTGTTGATGAACGCGGGCGGGCCGTGGGCCCTGGCCGGCGCGGCACTGCGGGTGCAGCCGGTCAGCATCGCGGCGCACGGGGTGTACCGGCTGGTGGCGGACAACCGCGACCGGATGCCCGGCGGCACGCCCGCGTGTGCGATGCCGGCCCACCTGCGGCCGGACACCGTCAACGCCGCCGGGTGACCCGCCGGACGGCCCTCGCGGTGGCCGCGTGTTCGATCACCGCGTACCTGCTGCTGGGCACGTTCGGATCCGCCGACATGTGGTGGCTGGGCGATCTGAAGGTCTATCGCCAGGGCGGCCTGGAGGTGCTCGCCGGCGACGGCGAGTTGTACACGATCCGGCCCGGCCGGTTGCCGTTCACCTACACGCCGTGGGCCGGGCTGACGTTCACCCCGCTGGCGTGGTTGCCGTGGGGCGCGGTCGAGGTGATCGGCGTGGTGGGCAACCTCGTGCTGCTCGTCGTGGCGACGTGGCTCGCGTGGGGGATCGTCGGGCCGCTCGGGGACCGGGTGAAGGCGACCGCGTTGACCGCCGCCGCGCTGCTGTGGACCGAGCCGGTCCAGGAGAACCTGCGCTTCGGCCAGATCAACCTGCTGCTGCTCGTCCTGGTGTTGTCCGACTTCGCGCGGGCGCGCGGAACCCGGTTCGCCGGTGTGGGGGTGGGCCTCGCGGCCGGGCTCAAGCTGACGCCGGCGATCTTCATCCCCTATCTGCTGCTGACCGGACGGGTGCGCGAGGGGCTGACCGCGCTGGGCGTGTTCGCCGGCACGTTCGTGGCGGCGTTCGCGGTACTGCCCCGGGAGTGCGTCGACTACTGGGGCGGCCTGTTCCTGGACGACACCCGGATCGGCCTGGCGCAGTTCCCGGGCAATCAGTCCGTGCACGGCGCGGTGACCCGGCAGTTCGGCGCCCAGGCGCCGCCCGGGTGGTTGTGGCCGGCGCTCGCGCTGACGGTCGCGGCGGTCGGGATGACGCTCGCGGTACGGGCGGCCCGGCGCGGGGCCGCGCTCACGGGGGTGGGCCTGTGCGCGCTGACCGCGCTGCTGGTGTCGCCGATCTCGTGGACGCATCACTGGGCGTGGGCGCTGCCGCTGGTCGTGGTGCTGATCGACCGGGTTCGGCGCACCCGTGCCGCGGCCGCCACGCTCGCGCTGGTCGCGGTGCTCGCCGTGGCCGCGGCCTATCCGATGCACCGGGCCCGGGTCTCGGGGGTGCTGCCGAGCGGGATCGTGTGGACGGTGCCGTTCGGCGACGGCGGGGAGCTGAACCTGCACGGGTGGCAGCTGCTCGTGGGCAACGCGTATGTCCTGGTCGGCCTGGCCGTGCTGGTCGCCGGCGCCTGGTCCCTGGCCGCGGAGCGCCGGCGAATCACCTGTTCGACCGGTTTGACGCCGGTTGCCGAGCCCGACGCGGATCCGACTTCGTAGACTCGTCGTACTTTCAGCTGATCCGTCCCCGCCCGCTCCGGCTCGTGGTCACGGGTCGTACGGCGAGGCGGGCGCGATGCGGGCGAGGGCGCGGTGGGTGAGGGGAGACTCCGCCGACGCGCGTTCGAACGATGATCGGACGATGCCTAGACTGGGCCGAACGAGTAACGGTCCGGTTGCCACGAAGGCGACGGGGGGCACGGGGGCGGAGACGGCGAACGTGGCGAACAGGAGGCCCCGGCTCGGGCGTTCGCTCGGCAGGGCCCGCTCCCTCGGCATCGCCGTGATCGGCGTGCTGCTCGCCGCCGGCATCGTCGTCTTCGTCGGCGGCGCCGCCCCACCCCCGCCCACCACCCGGCCGCTGCTCCTCGGCGGCGTCATACCCGGCCCCGAAGGCCCGATCGCGCTGCCCACCGACGCGCCGCCCGTCGCGCCCACCGAGGCCGAGCGCGCCTGGCTCGGCCGGGGCAGCGTCCCCGGAGCGACGCCGCGCGACCGCGAGATGGCCGAGCGCGCGCTGCTGGACATGCGCACCCTGACCCAGCCGGACGGGTCGGTCGCCGCCGCCTGGTACGGCATCTGGAAGTACGTCTGGCCGCGCGACGCCGCGTGGGTCGCGGCGGCGTACACCGCCACCGGGCACGGCCGCGACGCGCTCGCCGTACTGCGCCGGCTGGCCACGCTGCAACGCCCCGACGGCACCTGGGAGGCGCGCTATCGGCTGGACGGCGCCCCCGTCGGGGACAAGCGCGCCGCCCAATTGGACGGCAACGGCTGGGTGCCGTGGGCGGTCTGGTTCTGGTACGTCCACCAGGACCCGAAGGCCCCCGAGACGACCGCCGCACTCGCCGAACTGTGGCCCATGGTGCGCGCCGCCGGCGACGCGGTGACCGGGCGGCTGCGCCCGAACGGGCTGCCGCCGCGCGGCCCGGACTACTGGGAGACGCGGACCGACCAGGTCACCCTGGGCACCGCCGCGCCGCTGTCGGCCGGGTTGCGGGCGGCCGTCGACCTGGCCCGCCGGACCGACCCGGCCGCGGCCGAACGCTGGGCCGGGCCCGCGCAACGACTCGACCGCGCGATCCGGGACACCTTCGGCCGGCACGACTACCCGCGCACGGCCTCCGCCAAGGGCGGCGCGGATACGGCGGTGACCTGGCTGGGCCCGCCGTTCGCGCCCGCCGACGCGGGGGTCGCGAGCGCCGTCCGCGGCGCCGCCGAACGGCTCACGCTGCCCAACGGGGGCATCCTGCCGGGCGAGCACTGGGCCGGCGACCCGACGGCGGCGTGGACCCCGGAGACCGCGTCGTTCGCGCTGTTCAGCGCCGCGAGCGGGGATCGGGCCGGCGCGCGGCAGCGACTCGACTGGCTGGCCGACCACCGCACCGCGGCCGGCTCCCTGCCCGAAAAGGTCTCCGCCGACGGCAAACCCGCGTCGGTGGCCCCCCTGGCCTGGACCTCGGCCGGCGTACTGCTGACCCTGACCGCCCTGGACCGATCGTTGCCGATCCCCTGACGTCCCGGCGGCGCGGCGGCCCGCCGGTGCGGCGACCCGACCGGCCGGCTCGTCGAACCGACCGGTCGTGCCGCGCAAGTCGAGCGTCAGGCCTGCGTGTCCGCGGTGACCTTCGCGGCCAACTGCGGGGGCATCGGGTCGTGGCGGCAGTAGGTGCGGGCGAACTGGCCCGTGCCGTGGCTGATCGAGCGCAGGTCGATCGCGTAGCGGCTGATCTCGATCTCCGGGACCTCGGCCCGGATCAGGGTGCGGCCCGAGCCGATGGGCTCGGTGCCCACGACGCGGCCGCGGCGCGAGCTGAGGTCGCTGAGCACGCCGCCCACGTACTCGTCGGAGACGGTGACCCGCACCTCGGAGACCGGCTCGAGCAGGTGGATCCGGGTGCTCGCGGCGGCCTCGCGCAGCGCGAGCGCGCCCGCCATCTGGAAGGCCATGTCGGAGGAGTCGACCGAGTGCGCCTTGCCGTCGGTCAGCGTCACCCGCAGGTCCACCATCGGATAACCGGCCGCGACCCCCTTGTCCATCTGCGCGCGCACGCCCTTCTCCACCGACGGGATGAAGTTGCGCGGCACCGAGCCGCCGAAGACCTTGTCCACGAACTCGAACCCGCTCCCGCCCGGCAGCGGCTCCACGTCGATCTCGCAGATCGCGAACTGCCCGTGCCCGCCGGACTGTTTCACGTGTCGACCGCGCCCGCTCGCCTTCTCCGCGAACGTCTCGCGCAGCGACACCCGGTGCGCCACCGCGTCCACCGCGACCCCGTAGCGGCTGCGCAGCCGGTCGAGCAGCACCTCGACGTGCGCCTCGCCCATGCACCACAGGACCAGCTGGTGGGTGTCGGTGTTGTGCTCCAGGCGCAGCGTCGGGTCCTCGGCGACCAGGCGGGCCAGCGACTGGGAGAGCTTGTCCTCGTCGGCCTTGCTGTGCGCGCGGATGGCGACCGGCAGCAGCGGGTCGGGCATCATCCACGGCTCCATCAGCAGCGGATCGTCCTTGTCCGAGATGGTGTCGCCGGTCTCGGCCCGGGTCAGCTTGGCGATCGCGACGATGTCGCCGGCGATGCCCCGGTTCAGCGAGCGCTGCTGCTTGCCCAGCGGGACGGACATGGCGCCGATGCGCTCGTCCAGGTCGTGGTCCTCGTGCCCGCGATCGGCCATCCCGTGTCCGGACACGTGCACCGTCATGTCGGGGCGCAGCGTGCCGGAGAAGACCCGGACCAGCGAGATGCGGCCCACGTACGGGTCGGAGGTGGTCTTGATCACCTCCGCCGCCAGCGGGCCCTCCGGGTCGCAGGTCAGCGGGTCGCGCGGCTTGCCGTCGGGCGTGGTCACGGGCAGGACCTCGTGCTCGGGCGGGGCGGGACAGGCCCGGACGATGCCCTCCAGGAGCTCGATGGTGCCCAGCCCGCCCGGCGCGACCGCGAGCACCGGGTGGAACGAGCCGCGGGCGACCGCCGTCTCCAGGTCGCCGATGAGCGTGTCCACGTCGATCCGCTCGCCGGAGAGGTAGCGGTCCATCAGGGACTCGTCCTCGCTCTCCGCGATGATGGCCTCGATCAACCGGTTGCGGGCGTCCTCGATCAGCGGCAGGTGTTCGGGATCGGGGTCCAGGCTCACCCGGGTGCCGGAGGAGTAGTCGTAGACGCGCTGGGTGAGCAGGCCCATCAGACCGGCCACACCCTCGTCCTCGCCGTGCAGCGGCAGGTACAGCGGCAGCACGGTGTCCGAGTCGGGGTCGCCGAACACGCGGCGGCAGATCAGCACCATCTCGTCGAAGTCGGCGCGGGCCTGGTCGAGCTTGGTGATCACGATCGCGCGCGGCATGCCGATCGAGGCGCACTCGTCCCAGATCATCCGGGTGGAGCCGTCCACGCCGTCGGCGGCCGAGACCACGAACAGCGCCGCGTCCGCGGCGCGCAGTCCGGCCCGCAGATCGCCGACGAAGTCCGCGTAGCCCGGGGTGTCGAGCAGGTTGATCTTGACGCCCTCGTACTCGAGGGGGCACAGCGACAACGCCACCGACCGGTGTTGGCGGTGTTCGATGTCCTCGTAGTCGGAGACGGTTGTCCCGTCCTCGACGCGACCGGCCCGGGGAATCGTCCCGGTCGCCACGAGCAGGGACTCCACCAATGTCGTCTTACCCGCGCCCGTGTGGCCCACCAGCACCACGTTGCGTACCGCGTTCGGGCTCGCGGGTGCGGTTACCCTGCCGACGGTTCCGGCGCTGGATCCGGATTTATCCGCCATGTGCCACCTCCTGGTTGTCCATCTGGTGTGGTCGTCTCCGACGTCCCGGACGCGCAGGTGCAAAGTCGGTCGTCGGTACGCCAACGTCCGCAAAACGATTCCTGAACGGCAGCATTGCCCCGACGCCGGACCGAGTACAAGTGTCCTCGCCGTACGCGCCCTTCTCCAACGCGGCGCGCCCGGGTGCGGCACGCCCGGACGACGGGGGGCTCGGGACGTGCGACCGCGTCAGTACGATGGGCGCACCAGGCGGGTCGAGTCCATCGGATCCCCCGCCGCCCCGGCAATCCTTCGGGAAGGCGATGCTCAACAAATACGCTCGTGCCTTCTTCACGCGTGTGCTCACCCCGTTCGCGAGCTTCCTGCTGCGCCACAACGTGAGTCCGGACACGGTGACGCTGATCGGCACCCTCGGGGTGGTCGTCGCGGCGCTGGTGTTCTTCCCGATCGGCTGGTTCCTCACCGGCACGCTCGTCATCACCGCGTTCATCTTCTCCGACCTGGTCGACGGCAACATGGCGCGCCAGTTGGGTCGCTCGACCAAGTGGGGGGCGTTCCTCGACTCCACGCTCGACCGGGTCGCGGACGCCGCGATCTTCGGCGCGCTGGCGATCTGGTTCGCGGGCGACGGCGACAACCTGCGGATGTCGATCCTGGCCATCGTCTGCCTCGGCTCCGGCCAGGTGGTGTCGTACTGCAAGGCCCGCGCCGAGAGCCTGGGCCTGGCGTGCGACGTGTCCGGCCTGATCGAGCGGGCCGAACGGCTGGTCATCTCGCTGGTGGCGACCGGTCTCGACGGCCTCGGTGTGCCCTACATCCAGGAGGCGGCGCTCTGGTTCATCGCCGTGGGCAGCGTGATCACCGTCTTCCAGCGGATGATCGCGGTGCATCGTTCGGCGTCCGCGATCGACAACGCGCTGCCCGGAGGTGACAAGGCATGACCGAGATCGGGCAGCGGCTGGCCGACACCGGGTACGCCCTGGGCTGGTCCGTGGTCAAGCGGCTGCCCGAACCGGTCGCCGACGCGGTTTTTCGGCGGATCGCCGATGTCGCGTGGCGCCGGCGCGGCGGCGGGGTGCGGCAACTGGAGGCCAACCTGCGCCGCGTGCTCGGGCCCGACGCCACACCCGAGCGCGTGCGCGAGGTCTCGCGCGAGGGCATGCGGTCCTACCTGCGCTACTACCAGGAGGCGTTTCGCCTGCCGGTGTGGGACCGCGAGACGGTGCTGTCCCGGATGGAGTGCGACGTCACGCTGCTCGACGAGTGCAGCGCGCGCGGCAAGGGCGTCATCTTCGCGCTCCCGCACATGGGCAACTGGGACCACGCCGGCGCCTGGATCACGCTCAAGGGCTACCCGTTCACCACCGTCGCCGAGCGGCTCCGGCCGGAGTCGCTCTACCAGCGCTTCGTGGCCTATCGCGAGTCGCTGGGCATGGAGGTGCTGCCGCTGACCGGCGGCGACGGCAACACGTTCGGCACGCTGGCGCGGCGGCTGCGCGAGGGCCGGTTGTTGTGCCTGCTCTCCGACCGCGACCTGACCGCCGCCGGGGTGCCGGTGACGTTCTTCGGCGAGCCGACCCGGATGGCGGCGGGGCCCGCGGCGCTGGCGGTACAGACCGGCGCGGCGCTGATCCCGGTCACCCTCCCGTGGGACGGCAAGGTCGTCCGCGGCACGCTGCACCCGGAGATCGAGGTGCCGGCCGAGGGCACCCGCCGGGAGAAGATCGCGGTGATGACGCAGCAGGTCGCCGACGCCTACGAGCGGGCGATCGCGCGCGACCCGCAGGACTGGCACATGCTCCAGCCGCTGTGGCTCGCCGACCTGGACCGACGCCGGCTCGCCCGGATCGAGGGGGCCAAGTGAGGATCGGCGTCGTCTGCCCCTACTCGTGGGACGTGCCGGGCGGTGTCCAGTACCACGTGCGAGACCTGGCGGCGAACCTGATCGCGCGCGGCCACGAGGTCTCGGTGCTGGCGCCGGCCGACGACGACACCCCGCTGCCGGACTACGTGGTGCCGGCCGGCCGCGCCGTGCCGGTGCGCTACAACGGCTCGGTGGCCCGGCTCAACTTCGGGTTCCTGTCCGCGGCGCGGGTGCGGCGGTGGATCCACGACGGGCACTTCGACGTGCTGCACATCCACGAACCGGCCACCCCCAGCCTGTCGTTGCTCGCGTGCTGGGCGGCGTCCGGGCCGGTGGTGGCCACGTTTCACACCTCCAACGCCCGCTCGCGCGCGATGATCGCGGCCTACCCGATCCTGCAACCCGCGCTGGAGAAGATCAGCGCGCGGATCGCGGTCAGCGAGTACGCGCGCCGCACGCTCGTCGAACACCTGGGCGGCGACGCGGTGGTGATCCCGAACGGGGTGGACGTCGGCTTCTTCGCCGACGCGCCCGTCGAGCCCGCGTGGCAGGGCACGCCCGAGGCGCCCACCATCGGCTTCATCGGGCGGATCGACGAGTCGCGCAAGGGACTTCCCACCCTGATCGAGGCGTTCCCGAGGATCGTCGAGGCGTTTCCCGGCGTGCGGCTGCTGGTCGCCGGGCGCGGCGACGCGGAGGAGGCCGTCGCGGACCTGCCGGAGGCGCTGCGCGGACAGGTCACCTTTCTCGGCATGGTCGGCGACCTGGACAAGGCGCGGCTGTTGCGCAGCGTCGATGTGTACGTGGCGCCGAACACGGGCGGCGAGAGCTTCGGGATCATCCTGGTCGAGGCGATGTCGGCGGCGGCGCCGGTGCTGGCGAGCGACCTGGACGCGTTTCGCCAGGTGCTGGACGGCGGGCGGGCGGGGGAGTTGTTCGCGGTGGAGGACGCCGAGGCGCTCGCCGCCTCGGCGGTGGCCTTGCTGCGGGATCCGGCGCGGCGGGAGGAACTGCGGGAGGTCGGGCGCAAGCACGTGCGGCGCTACGACTGGGAGACCGTCGGCACGGACATCCTCGGCGTCTACGAAACGGTCACCGCCGGCGCACCCGCCGCGTAGCGATCGGCCTCGACGGGGCGTACTAGGGTCGCCGGATGATGACTGTCATCTGGATCCTGCTCGCCGTGCTCGCGGTCGGGGTGTACCTGAGTTGGACCGCGGGGCGGCTCGATCGGCTGCACGCGCGGGTGGACTCCAGCCGGGCGGCCCTGGACGCGCAGCTGTTGCGGCGCTCGGCCGTGGCACAGGAGATCGCCACCTCGGGGCTCTTGGATCCGGCGTCCTCGCTCGTGCTGGCCGGCGCCGCGCACGAGGCGCGCAACGCCGCCGAGGAGGAGCGCGAGGTCGCCGAGAGCGATCTGACCCGGGCGCTGCGGATCCTGTTCGAGGACCCGGCCCAGGCGGACGACCTCCGGGCCCGCCCCGGCGGCGAGGAACTGGTCGCGGAACTGCAGACCGCGGTGCGCCGCGTGCCGATGGCGCGGCGATTCCACAACGACGCGGTGCGCGGCGCGCGGGCGGTGCGCCGGCACCGATTGGTGCGCTACCTGCGGCTGGCCGGCCACGCCCCGTACCCCGTCACCTTCGAGATGGACGACGAGGAACCCCGCACGTTGCAGCCCGGTGGGTCCTGACAGGAGCCACGTGCAGGCCACCATGGACAGATTGGCCCGGGTAATTCGCCGGGGTGGCATGACATTAGGATCCACATCACCCGTACGATGGAGCCAACCGTCGTCGATCGCATCTGTGTGAGGTCATCCGTGTCCACCACCCCCGCAACCCCCCAGACCGGCACCGACCTGGTCAAGCGCGGCATGGCCGAGCAGCTCAAGGGCGGCGTGATCATGGACGTCGTCAACGCCGAGCAGGCGAAGATCGCCGAGGACGCGGGCGCGGTCGCCGTCATGGCGCTCGAGCGCGTGCCGGCCGACATCCGCAAGGACGGCGGCGTCGCGCGCATGTCCGACCCCGACATGATCGACGGCATCATCGGCGCCGTGTCCATCCCCGTGATGGCCAAGGCCCGCATCGGCCACTTCGCCGAGGCCCAGGTGCTCCAGTCGCTCGGCGTCGACTACATCGACGAGTCCGAGGTGCTCACCCCGGCCGACGAGTCGAACCACATCAACAAGTGGCGCTTCACCACCCCCTTCGTGTGCGGCGCGACCAACCTCGGCGAGGCGCTGCGCCGGATCACCGAGGGCGCGGCGATGATCCGCTCCAAGGGCGAGGCCGGCACCGGCAACGTGGTCGAGGCCACCCGCCACATGCGCACCATCCTCAAGGACATCAAGGCGCTCTCGGTCCTGGACGAGGACGAGCTGTTCGTCGCCGCGAAGAACCTCCAGGCGCCGTACGCGCTGGTCAAGGAGGTCGCCGAGGCCGGCAAGCTGCCGGTGGTGCTGTTCACCGCGGGCGGCATCGCCACCCCCGCCGACGCGTCGATGATGATGCAGCTCGGCGCCGAGGGCGTGTTCGTCGGCTCCGGCATCTTCAAGTCGGGCGACCCGGCCAAGCGCGCCAAGGCGATCGTGGACGCCACCCTGCACTTCGACGACCCGGACGTGATCGCCAAGGTCTCGCGCGGTCTGGGCGAGGCGATGGTCGGCATCAACATCGACACCCTCCCCGCCGAGCAGCGCTACGCCGGCCGCGGCTGGTAGTCCCGCCGCACTTCGCACATGCCGTGGGCCGGGCCCGAACGCGATCCGCGTTCGGGCCCGGCCCGGTACCTACGACCGGACGAGGTTGACGTGTCCACCACTCCCATCATCGGTGTCCTCGCACTCCAGGGCGACGTGCGCGAACACGCCATCGCGCTGGCCGAACTCGACGCGATCGCCCGCCCGGTGCGCAAGGTCGAGGAGTTCGCCGACCTCGACGCGCTGGTCATACCCGGTGGCGAGTCGACCACGATGTCCAAGCTCGCGGTCTCCTTCGGCCTGTTCCCGGCGCTGCGCGCGCGAGTCGCCGAGGGCATGCCGGTCTACGGCTCGTGCGCGGGCATGATCATGCTCGCGGACAAGATCCTGGACGGCCGCGAGGACCAGGAGACGGTCGGCGGAATCGACATGATCGTGCGGCGCAACGCGTTCGGGCGCCAGAACGACTCGTTCGAGGCCGACGTCCCGTTCGCCGGCCTCGAGGGCGACGACCCCATCCACGGCGTGTTCATCCGGGCCCCGTGGGTCGAGTCGGTCGGCGCCGAGGTCGAGGTGCTGGCCCGGCTGAGCGCCGAGCCGTACGCCGACCGGATCGTGGCGGTTCGCCAGGGCAACCTGCTCGCCACGTCCTTCCACCCGGAGCTCACCCCCGACCGGCGCGTGCACGCCTACTTCGTGGACATGGTCCGTGCCACGCTCTGAGTCCGCGCGCCGGTAGGATCTTCCAGCCTGTACAGGTCCGTGCAGCGCACCCGCGACCCGAAGGAGTAGAGGCGGATGTCCGGCCACTCGAAGTGGGCGACCACCAAGCACAAAAAGGCCGTCATCGACGCCAGGCGCGGAAAGCTCTTCGCCAAGCTGATCAAGAACGTCGAGGTGGCGGCTCGCACCGGCGGCGGTGACGTCGCCGGCAACCCGACGCTCTACGACGCCATCCAAAAGGCCAAGAAGTCCTCGGTCCCGAACGACAACATCGACCGCGCGGTCAAGCGCGGCTCCGGTGCGGAGGCCGGCGGCGCCGATTACCAGTCGATCACGTACGAGGGGTACGGACCGAACGGTGTCGCGGTGCTGATCGAGTGCCTCACCGACAACCGCAACCGCGCGGCGTCCGACGTGCGCGTCGCGATGACGCGCAACGGCGGCTCGATGGCCGACCCGGGGTCGGTGTCGTACATGTTCACCCGCAAGGGCGTGGTGATCGTGCCGAAGAACGACCTGAGCGAGGACGACGTCCTGGGCGCGGTGCTGGACGCCGGCGCCGAGGAGGTCAACGACCTGGGCGAGACGTACGAGGTGGTCAGCGAGGCGACCGACATGGTCGCCGTGCGCACCGCGCTCGTCGACGCCGGGATCGACTACGACTCGGCCGACGCCAACTTCCTGCCCAGCGTCACGGTCGAGCTGGACGAGGACGGCGCGCGCAAGATCTTCCGGCTGATCGAGGCCCTGGAGGACAGCGACGACGTCCAGGAGGTCTGGGCGAACTTCGACGTTCCGGACGACGTCATGGAGAGCCTGAACGCCGAGTAGGTCGGACTCTTCCGAACGTGCGTGGGGCCGACGGCGGTTGCCGTCGGCCCCACGCACGTTCGGGTGCGACTCGCGGCTACGGGTTGGTGTTTATCACGTACAGCAGAAAGCCCACGTACCACCCGGAGAACGCCGCCCCCGCGACCAGGATCGAGATCACCACCCCGCGCGGCCACTTGACCATCAGCCGGGCCAGCGGCAGCAGGATGGTGAACGCCGGCAGCATGAAGCGCGGCTTGGAGTGGAAGAACCAGCCGTTGCTCGTGGTCAGCGCGAGGAACATCACCACGGCGCCGTAGACGTGCACCGACAGCGGGATCCGGCGGTCGCGGAACGACCAGATCATCAGCGCCACCGACAGGATGATCACGAACGTGCAGACCACGTAGATCGGTCGGCCCAGGTGGGTGAGGTACTTGTTCATCCACTGGACGGTGCTTATGCCCGCGTCGAACCGCAGGTTGAAGGCCTTGTCCTGGATCCACATCCACCCGTCGGGGCGTCCGGCCAGCCAGCCCACCCACGCGATGAAGCCCACGCACGCCAGCGGCGAGATCAGTGTGGCCACCACCGGGCGCCGCGCCTCCGGGGCCAGCAGGCCCACCCGCGTGCCGTCCTCCCGCCGCCGCAGCACGACCGCGAGGGCCGTCACCCCCAGCGCCGCGACCAGCGCGAACGCGGTGTTGCGGGTCAGCCCCGCGAACAGGCACAACACGCAGGCCAGGGTCCACTGCCGGCGCACCACCGCCAGCAGACCCCACGAGGCGAACGCCACGAACAGCGCCTCGGAGTAGACCATGGTGAGCACCATCGAACCCGGCGCCACCCCCCAGAGCAGCGCGAACAGGGTGGCCACCCGGTGGCTGCCGGTCAGTTCGCGCCCGAGCGCGTACAACCCCCACGCGGCCACCACGCCGGCGATCAGGGTGACCACCATGCCGGCGTTGAGCGCGGACAGTCCGGTCAGGTCGCAGACCAGGCGGACCGCCCAGGGGTAGCCGGGGAAGAACTCGACGTTGGTCCAGTACGGCTTGCCGGTCGGGGAGACCGGGATCTTGTCCACGTAGCCGAAGTCGGCGATGTCGCGAAACCACACGCCGTCCCAGGAGCCGAGCATCGACCAGAACGGCTTGCCCGTCGCCAGCGCCATCAGGGCGAGCACCACGAGGTTGACCGCGCGCGCGATCAGATACCCGAACACCGCCGTGCGGGCCGGACGGAAGGACACCCGCGCGCGACCGAGCACCTCGGTGGCGCCGCGCCGCACCCGCTCGGCGAGGCCGTCCGCGAACACGGTGTCGGGGGCCGCCGGCATCCTGGTCGCACCCTTCTCGGCGGCCGGCGGGGTCACGGCGACCGGCATGGACGGCGACGGCATGAAAACCTTCCGGGCGGCGAGCGGGGAGCAGTCTGCAAGCGACCCTAGCGCTGCCCGTGCGGGCTCCCCGGCGACGACCGGGCCGCTTGGGGAACGATCGTCACAGGGCTGTCATCGGGGCGTTATCGACCGGGGCAAGCCTACGTGTCGCTCGAACGAGTGATCACGGAGTGGCGATACCGAGGGGATCAGCGCGGCTGCACTAGGGTTTCCCCGGGCGAACACGTGTTCGTATCGGGTGTCGGTCGCCGCAGCGCGACGGGCAACGACACGGCGACGACGCGCGAACCACACGGGAACGGCGCGAATCCGACGCGAGGACGACACGAGAGGGGCGCGGCATGCGGGTCTTGGGGGTCGACCCCGGTCTGACCCGATGCGGCGTGGGGGTCGTCGACGGCGCGGTGGGCAAACCGCTGCGGATGATCGAGGCCGGCGTCGTGCGCACACCCGCCGACGCCACGATCGACGCCCGACTCCTCGGTATCGAGCAGGGCATCGAGGAGTGGCTGGAGCGGCACCGCCCGGACTGCGTCGCGGTCGAGCGGGTGTTCAGCCAGCACAACGTGAGCACCGTGATGGGCACCGCGCAGGCCTCCGCCGTGGCCATCGTGTGCGCCGCGCGGCGCGGATTGCCGGTCACGCTGCACACGCCCAGCGAGGTCAAGGCCGCGGTGACCGGCAGCGGGCGCGCCGACAAGGCCCAGATCGGCGCCATGGTCACGCGTATCCTGCGCCTGGACGGTCCGCCGAAACCGGCCGACGCCGCCGACGCGGTGGCGTTGGCGATCTGCCACATCTGGCGCGGCGGCGCCTCCGACCGGCTCGCGGCGGCGGTCGCCGCGGCCCGCACCCCGGCCGGCCGACTCCCGCGCGGCACCCGCCGCTGACCGGGGCCGCCCCGGCCACACCGCCCCACCTCACCAACCACGCAGGAGCACTCGGGTGATCGCGTTCGTCTCCGGAACGGTGGCCGGCATCGGCCCCGACACCGCCGTCGTCGAGGTCGGCGGGGTCGGCCTGGCCGTGCAGTGCACGCCCACCACGCTCGCCGGCCTGCGGGTCGGCACACCGGCCCGGCTGGCCACGTCGCTGGTGGTCCGGGAGGACTCGCTCACCCTGTTCGGCTTCGCCGACGACGACGAGAAGCGCACGTTCGAGGTCTTGCAGACCGCCAACGGGGTGGGCCCGAAACTGGCCCTCGCGATGATCGCCGTGTACAGCCCCGACGCGCTGCGCGCCGCGGTCGCCGCCAAGGACGCCAAGGCGCTCACCGCCGTGCCCGGGATCGGCCCCAAGGGCGCGCAGAAGCTGCTCCTGGACCTGAAGGACAAGCTCGGCGCGCCCACCGGCGCGGCCGGCGTCGCCGGCCCGGTGAGCGCGGGCTGGCGCGACCAGCTGCACGCGGCCCTGGTCGGCCTGGGCTACGCCGGCCGCGAGGCGGAGGAGGCGGTCGACGCGGTCGCCCCCGAGGCGGACGGCGCCGCCACCCCCGACATCGGCGCACTGCTCAAATCGGCCCTGCGCGGCTTGAACCGCCGATGAACCCCTCCCGGCGAGCCGGCGACGACGCGGCACGCGCGGTGCCGGGGATGTCGCCGGCGTCGGGCAGGATGAACGCAGGCCGTACGACCACGACCCTGGGCGGAACACGATGACGCAGGACGGCGAACGCCTGGTGACCGCCGAGGCGGACGGCGAGGAGCAGGCCGTCGAGGCCGCGCTGCGCCCGAAGAACCTGGACGAGTTCATCGGCCAGGAGCGGGTGCGCGAGCAGTTGTCCCTGGTGCTGACCGCGGCGCTCGGCCGCGGCGCGACCGCGGACCACGTACTGCTGTCCGGCCCGCCCGGACTCGGCAAGACCACGCTGTCGATGATCATCGCGGCCGAGATGGGCGTACCGATCCGGATCACCTCGGGCCCGGCCATCCAGCACGCCGGCGACCTGGCCGCGATCCTGTCCTCGCTGTCCGAGGGCGAAGTGCTGTTCCTCGACGAGATCCACCGCATGTCGCGGCCCGCCGAAGAGATGTTGTACATGGCGATGGAGGACTTCCGGGTCGACATCATCGTCGGCAAGGGGCCCGGGGCCACCGCCATCCCGCTGGACCTGCCGCCGTTCACCCTTGTGGGCGCGACCACCCGGGCCGGGCTGCTGCCGCCGCCGCTGCGCGACCGGTTCGGTTTCACCGGACACATGGACTTCTACGCGCCCGCCGAACTCGAACGGGTGCTGAATCGTTCGGCGAGATTGCTCGACGTCGAGTTGTCCGCCGAGGGCGGTGCGGAGATCGCCGGCCGCTCGCGGGGCACGCCGCGGATCGCCAACCGGCTCCTGCGCCGCGTCCGCGACTACGCGCAGGTGCGGGCGAACGGCAAGGTCGACCGGGACATCGCGGCCCGCGCGCTCGACGTCTACGAGGTGGACGCGCTGGGCCTGGACCGGCTGGACCGGGCCGTACTCCAGGCCCTGACCGCGCTGTTCGGCGGCGGTCCGGTGGGCCTGTCCACGCTGGCCGTGGCGGTGGGCGAGGAGACCGAGACGGTCGAGGAGGTCGCCGAACCGTTCCTGGTCCGCAGCGGTTTCCTGGCCCGCACACCCCGCGGCCGGGTGGCCACCGCCAAGGCGTGGGCGCATCTGGGACTGAACCCCCCACAGGGTGCGCTGCCCGATCGGCAGGGTGCGCAACAGAGCGTGTTGTTCGACAACGGCGCCGTGACCGGTAAGGATGCAACCGAGTGAGGCCGCTGCGTGTCGGGAACGCACGCGGCCGGTAGTCGTTGTTCCTGTAGTAAGTACCCGTCTAGACTCCGCCGAGGCTGCCGCGCCGTGGCCGGCCGAGTGTCACCGTCCGGGCCGCCGCGCGGCCTTGGGAAGGAATCGTTTCAAGCCGTGGACCCGCTTACCCTCCTCCTGCCAGTAATCATCGTCGTGGTGTTCTACTTCCTGATCATCAAGCCCGGGAAGGCACGCCAGCGACAGGCCATGGAAACGCAGAACTCGCTGGTTCCGGGGGCCGAGGTCCGTACGATCGCGGGTCTGTACGCGACGGTCACCGAGGTCGAGGACGATTCCGTCATCCTTGAGGTGGCCCCCGACGTGCACTGCCGCTTCGTGAAGAGCGCCATCGCGGCGGTCCTGTCCTCCGGCGACGAGCCCGAGGACGACGAGACCGACGACGAGCACGACGACGCCGCCGAGACCGGCGACGACGCCGTGCGTCTGGACAAGAAGCCCGAGGCCGGCGAGGACGCCGACGCCGAGGACGGCAAGACCGTGGACGTGACCAAGGCCGAGGGCGCGACCAAGGCGTCCGAGACCGGCGACCGGCTGCGCAAGGACGACAAGCAGGACTAGCTCGGCTCGTGTGGATGCGGTGGCCCTCGGGCCACCGCAGCGCAATACAGTCATGTGACCGGGGGTGACACCCCGGATACGAGAGCGCCCGACCATCCGTCGGGCGCCGTGCCGTGCCGGCGACCGTGGGGCAATCCCGACGCGGCGGCATCGAGAGGGAGATTGGGCGAAGGTGGCAGCACCGAAATCGAGTTCCCGAGGGCACCCGGGACGGGTCCTTGCCTTCATCGGGGTCGTGATCGTGGCGTTGTACGCGATCATGTTCTCGACCGGGGACAAGACCCCACGTCTGGGCATCGACCTCGCGGGCGGCACGAGTGTCACGCTCACCGCAAAGGCCGACCAGGGCCGTAACGGCGCGGTCAACAAGAGGAACATGCAGACCGCGGTGGAGATCATCCGCCAGCGCGTCAACGCGTTCGGTGTGTCCGAGGCGGAGGTGCAGACCGAGGGCGACAAGAACATCGTCATCAGCATCCCCAAGGGCAAGAACGAGAAGGAGACGGCGGAGCAGGTCGGACAGACCGCGAAGCTGTTCTTCCGTCCCGTGCTCGAGGCGGCGCCGGTCGCTCCCCAGGGCGGGACCAAGCTGCCGCTGACCCCGCCGTCGACGCCGCCCGCGAGCGCGCCGCCCGCGGCCGGCACCCCGTCCGCGAGCGCGCCGCCGGCGACCGAGTCGAACAAGCCGCAGGGCCGGGTGATCCCGAACCTGAAGGACGCGTCCGGTGCCCCGACGCCGCCGCCGACGACTCCGCCCGCCACTCCGCCCGCGACGCCTCCGACGAGCACCCCGCCGGCCGGCGCCGACGCGAACGGCATCACGCCCGAGCTGCGCGCGAAGTTCGCCGACCTGGACTGCAACCGCCCGGAGAACCGGGGCCTGGGGGCGGAGCCCATCCCGGAGGACAAGCCCACCGTGGCGTGCAGCCGCACCCAGGGCGAGAACGCCGAGAAGTACATCCTGGGCCCGGTGCTGATCCCCGGCACCGACGTGTCCTCCTCGAAGGCGCAGCTGCCGCAGAACGGCACCGTCGGCGGCTGGGAAGTCGAGCTGAAGTTCAGCGACTCCGGCACCAACAAGTTCACCAAGATCACCGGTGACCTGGCGCAGGGCAAGTACCCGACCAACCGCTTCGCGATCGACCTGGACGGTGTGGTCGTCTCCGCGCCGTCGGTCAAGTCGGAGATCCCCGGCGGCAGCGCGGTGATCTCGGGCGACTTCACCCGCAGCTCGGCGAACGACCTGTCGAACGTGCTCAAGTACGGCGCGCTCCCGCTGTCCTTCACCAAGAGCGACGTGACCACGGTGTCCGCCTCGCTCGGTGGCGACCAGCTCCGGGGCGGTCTGATCGCGGGTGCGATCGGCATCGTCCTGGTCATCCTGTACTCGCTGTTCTACTACCGCGGCCTCGGCCTGGTGAGCATCGCGAGTCTGGTGGTCTCGGCGGCCCTGACCTACGCCATCATGTGTCTGCTCGGCCGAAGCATCGGCTTCGCGCTCAACCTGCCGGCGGTGTGCGGCGCGATCGCCGCGATCGGTATCACGGTGGACTCGTTCATCGTGTACTTCGAACGCATCCGGGACGAGATCCGTGAGGGTCGCACGTTGCGACCCGCCGTGGAGAAGGCGTGGCCGCGCGCCCGGCGCACCATCCTGGTGTCCGACGCGGTGTCGTTCCTGGCCGCCGCGGTGCTCTACATCGTCTCGGTCGGCAAGGTCCAGGGCTTCGCGTTCACCCTCGGCCTGACCACGCTGCTCGACGTCGTGGTGGTGTTCCTGTTCACCAAGCCGCTCATGACGATGCTCGCCCGGCGCAGGTTCTTCGCGGACGGCCACAAGTGGTCCGGCCTCGATCCCGTCGCGCTCGGTGCCAATCAGCGCCAGTCGTATCGCGGTCGCCGCCCCCGCGGGCGCGCGGCCGGCGTGAAGGAGGCGTGATGAGTCGCTTCTCCGACCTCAAGAACATCGGCGTCCGGCTGCACCACGGCGACGTCTCGTTCGACTTCGTCGGTCGCAAGAAGATCTGGTACTCGATCTCGGCGCTGATCCTGGTGCTGGCGGTCGGCGGCCTGCTCGGCCGCGGGCTGCACGAGGGCATCGAGTTCAAGGGCGGATCGGTCTACACGATCCAGAACACCTCGGCCTCGCAGAACGACGCCCGCAAGGCCGTCGAGCCGTTCACCGACGGCACCGAGGCCATAGTGCAAAAGGTCGGCGGCGACGGTCTGCGGATCCAGCTCGCCGAGTCCGACGCGGACAAGACCAAGCAGATCGCGGCGGCCATCGCCAAGGATCTGAAGGTCGCGCCGGACAAGGTCAACACGCAGGTGGTCGGTCCCAGCTGGGGCAAGGAGATCTCCAAGAAGGCCCTCCAGGGCCTGGTGATCTTCATGATCCTGGTGGTGATCTACCTCACCTTCGCCTTCGAGTGGCGCATGGCCGTGGCGGCGCTGGTCGCCCTGCTCCACGACATCGTGATCACCATCGGCGTGTACGCGCTGGTGGGCTTCGAGGTGACGCCGGGCACGGTGATCGGTCTGCTGACGATTCTCGGTTACTCCCTCTACGACACGGTCGTGGTATTCGACACGGTCAAGGAAAACGCCAAGAACATCACCAAGCAGACCAAGCGCACCTACAGCGAAGCGGCCAACGCGGGTCTGAACCAGACCCTGGTGCGCTCGATCAACACCACCGTGGTCGCCCTGCTCCCGGTCGCCTCGCTGCTGTTCGTCGGTGGCGGGCTGCTGGGCGCGGGCATGCTCAAGGACATCGCGCTGTCGCTGTTCGTGGGCCTGGCCGCCGGTGCGTTCTCCTCGATCTTCATCGCCACGCCGATCCTGGCCGACCTCAAGGAGCGGTCGCCGGAGATGCGGCTGCTCGCGAAGAAGGTGGCCCAGCGTCGGGCGTCCGAGGCGAAGGCGGCCAAGGCCGCCGAAGCCGCGGGCATCCCCGCGGACCAGGCCGAGGGTCACCCGGACGTGGACGAGGAGACCGAGGCGGACGAGGACGAGACCGTACCCGCGCAGGGCGGCGCGCCCCGCGCCGGCGCCGCGCGCGGCCGGGCGCGCACCCGTCCCGGCGGCAAGAGGAAGCGCTGATGGCCACCGACCCCGACGAGCTGCGCAAACTGCTCGACAGTCGGATCCGGGACGTGCCGGACTGGCCCAAGCCGGGCGTGGTGTTCAAGGACATCTCGCCGCTGCTCGCCGACCCGGTCGCCTTCGCGGCCCTGGTCGACGCGCTGGCCGAGCGCTGCGCCGGCCGGGTGGACAAGGTGGTGGGGATCGAGGCCCGCGGCTTCATCCTCGCCGCCCCGGTCGCCCTGCGGGCCCGGGCCGGATTCGTGCCGGTGCGCAAGGCGGGCAAGCTGCCGTGCGCCACCTACGCGCAGTCCTACGAGCTGGAATACGGCTCGGCCACCCTCGAGGTGCACCAGGACGCGTTCGCGGCCGGCGACCGGGTGCTCGTGATCGACGACGTGCTCGCCACCGGCGGGACCGTCGAGGCCACGATCGACCTGATCCGGCGGGCCGGAGCCGAGGTGGTCGGGGTCGAGGTCCTGCTCGAACTCGGCTTCCTGGACGGCCGGGCCCGGCTCGCGCCGGTGCTGCCGGACGGCGCGCTGGAGTCGTTCATCGTCGTGTGACACGCCGCCCGCGGCCGGTGCTCGGAGGCCGGAGGCGCCCCAGGTGGGGAGCCTCCGGCCTCCGCCGTTTCGGCGGCCGCCGAACCGGATGGCCGAGTGTCGACGGCGCGGGTCAGTACGATGGAATTTCCGTCATCTGTGGGAGGAGTTCCCTTGCCGGACGAGGTCGCGCCCGTCGCGTCGTCCTCGGGGGATGCCGTCGAACACGCGGCTCCCTCGGACGACGCCACACGTGCCACACCGGGGCCTGCGGGCCATCCGCCGGTGAGCGCCGGAGGAGCCGAGGAGGCTCCCGCCCGGGCCCGCGCCGACGCGCACGCCGAACCGCCGCAGGAGCGCCCCGCGGCATCGGCCGAGCCGCCCGCGAGCGGGCCCGGCGCGGCCGACACCCGCGGTCCCGCGTCCGAGGAGAGCGCCGACGGCCCCCGCGGCAGCGACGGTCACAGCGGCCCCGCGGCCGGCGCCGCCGGACCCGAGGCGCGCGGGCCGCGACCGGTCGCCAAGGCGGCGCCGAGCGCGGCCGGCGCCTCGCGCACCGGCGAGCGCTCGCGCTCGTTGCGGGTGGACGGACCCAGCCGGGTCCGCGCCCGCCTGGCCCGCCTCGGCGTACAGCGCAACAGCGTCTACAACCCCGTCCTGGAACCGCTGCTTCGGGTGGTGCGGGTCAACGACCCGAAGGCCGACCTGCGCCAGATCGAGCGGGCCTACACCACCGCCGAGCGCTGGCACCGCGGCCAGCGGCGCAAGAGCGGCGACCCGTACATCACCCATCCGCTCGCGGTCGCCACCATCCTGGCCGAACTCGGCATGGACCCGCCGACGCTGATGGCCGGCCTCCTGCACGACACCGTCGAGGACACCGACTACGGCCTCGACGCGCTGCGCCGCGACTTCGGCGACACCGTCGCGATGCTCGTGGACGGCGTAACCAAGCTGGACAAGGTCAAGTTCGGCGAGGCGGCGCAGGCCGAGACCGTGCGCAAGATGGTCATCGCGATGGCCAAGGACCCGCGCGTCCTGGTGATCAAGCTCGCCGACCGGCTGCACAACATGCGCACCATGCGCTACCTCAAGCGGGAGAAGCAGGAGCGCAAGGCCCGCGAGACGCTGGAGATCTACGCCCCGCTGGCGCACCGCCTGGGCATGAACACGATCAAGTGGGAGCTGGAGGACCTGGCCTTCGCCATCCTCTACCCCAAGATGTACGACGAGATCGTGCGCCTGGTCGCCGAGCGCGCGCCCAAGCGGGACGAATACCTGGCGCTGGTCACCGACCAGGTGCAGGGCGACCTGCGCTCGGCGCGGATCAAGGCGACCGTGACCGGGCGGCCGAAGCACTACTACTCGGTCTACCAGAAGATGATCGTGCGCGGCCGCGAGTTCACCGAGATCTACGACCTGGTGGGCATCCGGGTCCTGGTCGACTCGGTCCGCGACTGCTACGCGGCGCTCGGCACGATCCACGCGCGCTGGAACCCCGTGCCCGGGCGGTTCAAGGACTACATCGCGATGCCCAAGTTCAACATGTACCAGTCGTTGCACACGACGGTGATCGGGCCCGAGGGCAAGCCCGTCGAACTGCAGATCCGCACCTTCGACATGCACCGCCGCGCGGAGTACGGCATCGCCGCGCACTGGAAGTACAAGGCCGAGGCGGTCGGCGCCAAGGGCGCCGCGAAGACCGACACCAAGTCCGCGCGCAAGGGCGAGGACCCGGCCAACGACATGGCGTGGCTGCGCCAACTCCTGGACTGGCAGCGGGAGACCGAGGATCCGGGCGAGTTCCTGGAGTCGCTGCGCTTCGACCTCTCCAGCCAGGAGGTCTTCGTCTTCACGCCCAAGGGCGACGTGATAGCGCTGCCGGCCGGCTCGACCCCGGTCGACTTCGCCTACGCGGTGCACACCGAGGTGGGGCACCGCACCATCGGCGCCCGGGTGAACGGCCGGCTGGTGCCGTTGGAGAGCCGGTTGGACAACGGCGACCTGGTGGAGGTGTTCACCTCCAAGAGCGAGACCGCGGCGCCCAGCCACGACTGGCTCGGCTTCGTGAAGTCGCCCCGGGCGCGCAACAAGATCCGCCAGTGGTTCTCCAAGGAGCGCCGCGAGGAGGCGATCGAGCAGGGCAAGGAGGGCCTGACCCGGGCCATGCGCAAGCAGGGCCTGCCCCTGCAACGGCTGATGTCGGGCGGCGGGGACACGCTGGTGACGCTGGCGCACGAGTTGCGCTACCCCGACATCTCCTCGCTGTACGCGGCGATCGGCGAGGGGCACGTCTCGGCGCAGACCATCGTGCAGCGCCTGGTCGAGTCGCTGGGCGGCGAGGAGGGCGCGACCGAGGACCTGGCGGAGGCGACCCGGCCGACCACCACCCGGCGCCGGCCGCGCTCGACCGGCAATCCGGGCGTGGTGGTCAAGGGTGTCGACGACATCTGGGTCAAGCTGTCCCGCTGCTGCACACCGGTGCCCGGTGATCCGATCATCGGATTCGTCACCCGGGGCAACGGTGTCTCGGTGCACCGCCAGGACTGCGGCAACGTGGAGTCGTTGTCCCGGCAGTCGGAGCGCATCGTCGACGTCGAGTGGGCGCCGACCGCGTCCTCGGTGTTCCTGGTGGCGATAGAGGTGCAGGCCCTCGATCGGTCCCGGTTGTTGTCCGACATCACGCGCGTGTTGTCGGACCAGCACGTGAACATCCTGTCCGCGTCGGTGGCCACCACGCGCGACCGGGTCGCGGTGAGCCGGTTCACCTTCGAGATGGGCGATCCGAAGCACCTGGGGCACGTGCTCAAGGCGGTGCGCGGGGTCGAGGGCGTGTTCGACGCGTACCGGGTGACCAGCGGGCGGCAGCAGTAGCCCGTCGCGGGGCGAGAGGCGGCGTCGGGAGGGTTTTCCGGCGCCGCTCGGCCATTGCGTCCGGGGGAGCGGGGCGGGGTGCTGTGGGCCGCTCTCGGGGCTTCTGCGATGACCGCGGGGCGGTCGGGGAGCCGTCGGTCGTGATCGTGCGGGATGCGGGCGGGAGCGCGGAGGGCACGGCCGCGCGCGCCGGGACTGCCGGACCGAGATCGCCGGCCACGAGGTGTGCGGGGTGATGCGCGTGGCCGAACAGCCCGGCACACGCCGACCGGTAGGCCGAAACTGCAAAGGGGAACCGGCGATCGCATCATCGGCTCGGCGGCTGCGGCGGGTGCACGTGCGGTGGGGCGTCGTGCCCTGGCCGCGGGGCGGAGTGGCGGCCTGGCCCTCGCGTTCGCGTGCCGGATGTTGGCGGCTGCGGCTGGGGAGGTGTGCGGCGGGCGTACGTGCGGTGGGGCGTCGTGCACTGGCTGCGTGACCGGGTGGCGGCCTGGACCTGGTGTCCGCATGCCGGATGTTGGCGGGTGCGGCTGGGGTGGTGTGCGGCGGGCGTACGTGCCGCGAGGCGTCCTACCCGGCTGCGTGATCGAGTGGCCGCCTGGCCCCGGCGTTCGCGCGCCCGATGTGTTGGCGGGCGCGGCTGGGGTGGTGTGCGGTGGGTGGGCGTGCGGTGGGGCGTCGTGCCCTGGCTGTGGGGCCGGGGGGTGGCCTGGACCTGGTGTTCGCATGCCGGATGTGTTGGCGGGTGCGGCGGGGGCGGGTGGACGTGGGGTGAGGTGTCGTGCCTCTGCCGCGAGATCGAGGGGTAGTTCGGCCTCGGCGCATGTACGTCGGGTGCGTGGGTTTGATAACGGGCCGATAGAGCCACGGGCGGACCCGGACCGGCTGGTCGCCGGTCCGGGTCCGCCCGTGGTGGGTATGCGTTACCGCGTTCTGCGGTGGCTGGGCCTGCGCAAACGGTCCGCGCGCACGATCGGCCGCAGGTCGCACGAGCGAGGCGCGTCACCGTTTTCGGAGCCGCCGCCGTTCGTGTGGCCGACCGCCTCGGGCAGTGCCCGTGCCACTCGAATCGCGGGGCCCGCTCGGTCCGTGCGAGTCGCTCCGCCTGCTCGACCCCACGATGTGCGCGGCCTGCCGAATCCGCGCGCCCCGCCGAGCGTGCTCAGCCGGAGAACTCCTCCAGCGCCTTGTTCGCCTCGGCCAGCCACTCCGCACGGGCCGCGATCGACTCCTCGGCCTCGCGCAGCTTGCGCTCGTTGCCCGCCGCGCGGGCCTTCTCCGCCTGCTGGGTGAGCTTGTCGATCGACGCCTGGATCTGATCCACCGCCGCCTGCGCGCGAGCCCGGGCCTCCGGGTTCGTACGCTTCCACAACTCCTCCTCGGCCTCGCGGATCGCCCGCTCGACCGTCTGGAGCCGGGCCTCCATCCTCGGCCGGGCGTCACGCGGGACGTGGCCGATGGCCTCCCAGCGGTCGTTGATCGAGCGCAGCGCCGCCCGGGCCGCCTTGACGTCCGTCACCGGGAGGATCGCCTCGGCCTCGACGAGCAGCACCTCCTTCGCGGCCTGGTTCTCCCGCTGCTCGGAGTCGCGCTCGGCGAACACCTCGCTGCGCGCCGCGAAGAAGACGTCCTGCGCGGCCCGGAAGCGCTGCCACAGCTCTTCCTCGACGTCGCGCTGGGCCCGGCCGGCGGCCTTCCAGTCGTTCATCAGGTCGCGGTACCGCGCCGCGGTGTCGGTCCACTCGGTGGACGTGGACAGCGCCTCGGCCGCCTCGACCAGCTTCTCCTTGACCCGCTTGGCGCTGTCGCGCTGTCCGTCCAGCTCCGCGAAGTGCGCCTTGCGGCGCTTGGCGAAGTTGGACCGGGCCTGGGAGAATCGGTGCCACAGTTCGTCGTCGGCCTTGCGGTCCAGGCGCGGCACGGCCTTCCAGGCGTCCACCAGCGCGCGCAGCCGCTCGCCGGCCGGTCGCCAGTCCGTGCTCTGGCCCAGTTGCTCGGCCTCGGCGACGATCCGCTCCTTGGCGCCCTGCGCCTCCTCCTGCGCCTTCGCGCGGGTGGCCTTGCGCTCCTCACGCTTGGAATCCACCACGGTCACCAGCGCGTCCAGGCGCTTGACCAGCGATTCCAGATCGCCGACCGCGTTCGCGTCGACGATGCTCGCGCGCAGGCGCTCGATCGCGTGGTGGGCGTCCTTGGGCGCGAGGTCGGTGGTCCGTACCCGCCGCGCGAGCAACTCCACCTCGACGGCGAGTCCCTCGTACTTGCGCCGGAAGTAGGCCAGGGCCTCGTCCGGGGAACCCGCCTGCCACGAACCGACGGAGCGTTCACCGTCCGCCGTCTTGACAAAGACGTTTCCCTGCTCGTCCACGCGGCCCCACGGGTCGCTGCTCACAGCGGCCTCCTTCGATGCTGAATGCGGCGCACTCTACACAGGACCCCCCGGGCGCGGGCCGGGCCGTGCCCGGGGAGTCGCGGTGGAACACGCGTGCGGTCGGTTGCTACTTGGCCACGGTCACGCTGTCGAGGACCACGTTCTCGTGCGGCGCGCCGTCGCTGCTGCCGTCCTCGGTGCCCGCGGCGGCGATCTTCTGCAGGACGTCCATCCCGCCCGTGACCTTGCCGAACGGGGTGTAGTTCGGCGGCAGTTTGCTGTCCCCGGTGACCAGGAAGAACTGGCTGCCGTTGGTGCCGGGACCGGAGTTCGCCATCGCCACCGTGCCCGCGGGGTAGGCCGCGGTGCCGTCCGCGCCGGCGGTGCCCAGGTTCTCGTCGACGAACTTGTACCCCGGACCACCCGTGCCGGTGCCGGTCGGGTCGCCGCACTGGAGCACCGCCAGGCCGCCCGTGGTCAGCCGGTGGCACTTGGTGTGGTCGAAGAACTTCTTGCCCGCCAGGAACGCGAACGAGTTCACCGTGTGCGGTGCCTTGGCCGCGTCCAGGGCGACCTTGACCTCGCCGCAGGTGGTCTTGAGCGTCATCGTGTACGCGCCGGCGGTGTCGATCGACATCGCGGGCTCCGCGGGGAACTGCTCCTTCGTCGGATCACCCGGCGCCGGCGCCGCACACGTCTTCGGCTTGGCGGCGGGCGGCGGCGTCTGCGGCGCGGAGGGCTGCGTGCTCGGCGGGGTGTCCGCCGCGTTCGTCTTCTTGTCGTCCTTGTCGTCGTCACTCGTCGCCACCGCGAGCCACGCCCCGCCACCCGCCACCACGACCACCGCCGCGACCGCGGCGACGATCTGATTGCGTCGGCGCCGACGTGCGTGCGCGGTCCCGCGTCGCTCCTGCTGGCGCTCGAACTTCTCGCGCGCGAGCTGTCGCTGGCGCTGCTGTTTGGTGACCACCGCGTGCTCTCCTGGATTCGAATGGTTCGAACGGACTCGATGTGGATGGGACTCGACCCGGACGGACGTGCGACCGAGCCTGCGCCGGACGACGGCTTCCGGCACCGTGACGGGATCCGTGTACCGCTCCCGACCTGCGGTGATCCCACACGTGCGGAACCGGCCGCAGCTCGCGCACAGTCTAGGCACGCACCCCCGGAACCGGTTCGCGATCCGCCCCCGCGCGCCGGTAGTCTCGTATCCGATTCCCACGTCCGCCGCATACTTCCGTGCTTGCCCCCGTCGCCGGAAGACCCCGAGACCGAGAGGACGAACGTGATCGTCGCCGGGTTCCCCGCAGGGTCCTTCCAGACCAACTGTTACGTGGTCGCTCCGGGCGCCGGCGAGGAGTGCGTGATCGTCGACCCCGGGCAGGACGCGTTCGACGGCGTACAGGACATCGTCCGCGAGCACGGGCTGCGCCCGGTGGCGGTGGTGTTGACCCACGGGCACATCGATCACATGTTCTCGGTGGTGCCGGTGTGCGCCGAGCACAAGGTGCCCGCGTGGATCCACCCCGACGACCGCGATCTGCTCTCCGACCCGGCCAAGGGCCTGTCGCTGGGCGTGGGACAGCAGTTGTTCGGCGGGCTGACCTTCACCGAACCCGAGGACGTGCGCCTGCTCACCGACGGCGCCGTGCTCGAACTCGCGGGCCTCGAGCTGACGGTCCATCATGCGCCCGGCCATACACAGGGGTCGGTGGCCTTCGGCACCCAGGGAAGCGCGGACATCCCGCCCATCCTGTATTCGGGTGACCTGCTGTTCGCCGGCTCCATCGGACGCACCGACCTGCCCGGCGGCGATCACGCGCAGATGTTGCGCTCGTTGTCCCGGGTGTGTCTGCCCCTGCCGGACGAGACCGTCGTCCTGTCCGGCCACGGCCCCCAGACGACGATCGGCCGCGAGCGCGCGAGCAATCCGTATCTGCAAGAGCTGACGCCGCCCGCGGGACCGCACCGAGGAATGTGACGGATTTTCATACCGTGAGTACCTTCAACGCCCCCAAGGGCACCTTCGACATGCTCCCGCCGTACTCGGAGACGTTCAACCGGATCCGCATCCAGTTCGGCCTGGAACTGCGCGACGCGGGTTTCCAGTACATCGAGACCCCCACCTTCGAGGAGACCGGCCTCTTCCTGCGCGGCGTCGGCGAGTCCACCGACATCGTGACCAAGGAGATGTACACCTTCGAGGACCGCGGCGGCCGTTCGCTGACGCTGCGCCCCGAGGGCACCGCGGCGGTGATGCGCTCGGTGCTCCAGCACAATCTGTACGCGGGCCGACTGCCCGTGAAGTTGTGGTACTTCGGCTCGTACTACCGCTACGAGCGCCCGCAGGCCGGCCGTACCCGGCAGTTCACCCAGGTCGGCGCCGAGGCGATCGGCAGCGACGACCCGCTGGTCGACGTCGAGATGATCGCGCTGGCCACCGAGGGCTTCCAAAAGCTCGGCCTGCGCGACTTCCGGCTGCTGCTCAACTCGCTCGGCTGCCGCGAGTGCCGCCCCGTCTACCGGGCCAAGCTGCAGGAGTTCCTGCGCGCGCTCGACCTGGACGCGGAGACGCACGCGCGGATCGAGATCAACCCGCTGCGCGTGCTCGACGACAAGCGGCCCGAGGTGCAGGCGCTGATCGCCGACGCCCCGCTGATCACCGACCACCTGTGCGAGGCCTGCGCCGAACACCACACGTTCGTGCGCGGCATGCTCGACGAGTTGGAGATCGCGTACGAGGACACCCCCCGGCTGGTCCGGGGCCTCGACTACTACAACCGCACCACGTTCGAGTTCGTGCACGACGGCCTCGGCGCGCAGTCGGCGATCGGCGGCGGCGGGCGCTACGACGGCCTGTCCGAGGACCTCGGCGGCCCCGACCTGCCCTCGGTGGGCTGGGCGCTGGGCATCGGTCGCACGATGCTCGCGATGGAGGCCGAGGGCCAGACCGTGGAGACCCCCGCCGACTGCGACGTCTACGGCGTGGCGATCGGCGACGCGGCCCGCCGCGCGGTCTTCGCCATGATCACCCAGCTGCGGATCGAGGACATCCCCGCCGACATGGCGTTCGGCGGGAAGAAGCTCAAGGGCGCCATGAAGGCCGCGTCGCAATCCGGCGCCCGCTACGCCATCGTCGTCGGCGATCGTGACCTCACCGAGGGCGTCGCCCAGATCAAGGACCTGTCGAACGGGGACCAGACCCCGGTTCCGCTCGACCGGGTCGTCACCGTCTTGAAGGAGAAGCTTCAGTGATCCGCACCCATGACGCCGGGACGCTCCGCGCCGAGCACGCCGGCCACACCGTGACGCTCGCCGGCTGGGTGGCCCGGCGGCGCGATCACGGCGGCGTGGCGTTCGTGGACCTGCGCGACGCCTCGGGCACCGTGCAGGTGGTCTTCCGCGACCTGGAGACGGTGCACAACCTGCGCTCCGAGTTCTGCGTACGGGTCACCGGCGACGTGCGGGTGCGTCCCGACGGCAACGAGAACACCGAGATCCCCACCGGGGCGGTCGAGGTCGTCGTGGACGACTTCGAGATCCTGTCGGAGGCGGCGCCGCTGCCGTTCCCGATCGAGGAGTACACCCCGGGCACGGTCAACGAGGAGGTGCGGCTCAAGCACCGCTACCTCGACCTGCGGCGCGCGTCGATGGCGCGCAACCTGCGGCTGCGCTCGAAGGTCACCCGGGTGATCCGCGAGGTGATGGAGGACCACGACTTCCTCGACATCGAGACGCCGTACCTGACCCGGTCCACCCCCGAGGGCGCCCGCGACTTCCTGGTGCCGGTGCGGTTGCAGCCGGGTTCGTGGTACGCGCTGCCGCAGTCGCCGCAGTTGTTCAAGCAGCTGTTGATGGTGGCCGGGATGGAGCGCTACTACCAGATCGCGCGCTGTTTCCGGGACGAGGACTTCCGGGCCGACCGGCAGCCGGAGTTCACCCAGCTGGACGTCGAGATGTCGTTCTGCGACGCCGAGGACATCCTCGCGCTGACCGAGAAGCTGATCGCGCGGGTGTGGCGCGAGGTGCACAGCGTGGAGATCGCGCTGCCGCTGCCCCGGCTGCCCTACGCCGAGGCGATGGCGCGCTACGGCTCGGACAAGCCGGACACCCGCTTCGGGTGCGAACTGGTGGACCTGACGGCCTACTTCGAGGGCACCTCCTTCCGGGTGTTCCAGGCCGAGTTCATCGGTGCGGTGGTGATGCCGGGCGGTGCCGCGCAGACCCGCAAGGAGTTGGACGGCTGGCAGGACTGGGCCAAGGCGCGCGGGGCGCGCGGGCTCGCCTATGTGCTGGTCGACGCGGAGACCGGCGAACTGCGCGGCCCGGTGGCCAAGAACCTGTCCGAGGAGCACCTGGCCGGGCTGGTCGAGGCGACCGGCGCGAGCAGGGGAGACTGCATCTTCTTCGCGGCCGGGCGGCGCACGGCGCAGCTCGAACTGCTCGGCGCGGCGCGGTTGGAGATCGCCCGGCGCGGGTCGCTGATCGACGAGTCGAAGTGGAACTTCCTCTGGGTCGTCGACTTCCCGATGTTCGAGCCGATCGAGGACGCGGCCGGCAACCACCAGGGTTGGCACGCGATCCACCACCCCTTCACGGCGCCGACGGCGGAGTGGCTGGACGGGTTCGACAAGAACCCGGGCGAGGCGCTGTCGAACGCGTACGACATCGTGCTCAACGGCACCGAGATCGGCGGTGGTTCGATCCGTATCCACCGTCGGGACGTGCAGGAGCGCGCGTTCGCGGCGATCGGGATGTCGGAGGAGGAGGCGCAGTCGCAGTTCGGGTTCCTGCTGGACGCGTTCGCGTATGGGCCGCCGCCGCATGGTGGGATCGCGTTGGGGTTGGACCGGCTGGTGGCGTTGTTGGGCGGGGCGGAGTCGATTCGGGATGTGATCGCGTTCCCGAAGACGGCTTCCGGTGGGGACCCGTTGACCGGGGCGCCGTCGCCGATCACGGTGCAGCAGCGGCGGGAGGCGGGGATCGACGCGAAGCCGAAGTCGGGCCCGGGTGAGGGTGCGGCCAAGGCCGAGGAGGCCGGGAAGGCGTAACCGCCTGTCGGTGGATGTCGTGGGGCGGTCGGGCCAAGGGCTCGGCCGCCCTTCGGCGTTGGGGCCGGGTGGGTTCTGGCGGGACGGGGCGGGAGCGTGTGGAGGCGGGGGGCGGGCGTAGGAAAACCGGGGGTGGGCGTAAGAAAGTCCGGGGGGCGGGCGTAGGAAAAACGCTTCTGCACAGGGGAGGAGCGAGCGCGGGCGTCGGTGCCTACCTTGGAAGTCGAGCCGGTCGCGGGGATCGGTTCGGACTACCTCGGGGAGGACGACATGGCGGTGGACTTGACCAAGCGGCGGGCGCCGGCGGAGTACGTGACGCGGTCGACCGTGCTGGGGCGCGGCTGGACGCAGGGCGCCATCGGTCGCTTCCTGACCGAGCCCGACGGGACGATGGCCAACATGCGATATCGCGGCTCGCCACCGGTGCGGTTGTACGCGATGGCGCGCGTGCAGGCGATCGAGGGCACGCGGGAGTGGCAGGAGTGGTTCTACGCGTCGCGGCGGCGGCGCGCGGCGGCGCTGGAGCGGGCGGCGAGCGGCGGGGCCGGTGATGGTGCAACAGGCGGAGGTGGTGCGCCCGTTGCCGTCGGGACAGGTGCCGGGGCCGAGGCGGGGGTTCGGGGCGGCTCGCATGTCGGAGGCGGGCGGGATGCTGGAGCGGGTCGAGGTCGGGGCTCGAATCGGGAGGTCGCATGAGCCACACCGTGCATATCAATCCGCTGCGGTGGTTCACCGACGGCGAGGGTGGCCTGGAGTTCGTCGAGTCGTTCGGTACGCCGGTGCCGGCCGATCTCCTGGAGGAGGCGCGGGCCGCGTCGTATCCGCAAGTCGGCGATGTGTTGGGGGTGTTGCGGGGCGAAGGGTTGTCGGCGCGCTGCTGGTTCAGTCTGTGGGTCGACGGCGCCGAGGTGGCCGATCCGCTTCCGGAGCGGCCCGGGGGTGGTGACGGCGATCATCTGGGCGGTCTCGCGCTGGCGGTCGCGGGTGAGCGCAAGCGGATCGGCGCCGACGAGCCGGCGTCCGGGCTGACCTGTCGGGCTCCGGGGGAGGGCGCGGTGGAGCGGGCGGTGGTCGCGCTGGCCGAGGCGTTCGGGCCGCAGGTGATGTGGGCCGGGGATGTCGGCGAGGTGGTGGTGGTGCCGCCGGGGTGGACCGCCGACCGGGTTCGGCGCCGGCGGGCGGGGTGCGACATGGCCGATTCGTGAGGGATCTGCCCCTGTTCGTGGGGTGGGGCATCTGGGAGCGTAGGCGCGGGAAGCCCCCGGGAGGGGGCGGCCACCCGACTCGTTCGACTGCTGGGAGCCTCGCCATGCCCTTCTCGCTGTTCGGTCGCAAGAAGTCGAAGCCCGCACCGTCCCCGGCGGATCCGCCCACGGTCGGCGCGACACCCTCGGCCACCGTGCGCAGCGGCAGCGGCTCGGCGGTCAGCCTCGACAAGATCGAGCGTTCCGCGCCCGGTCTGGTCAGCCTCTACAAGGCGGCCGGGGTCAGCCTGGAGAAGAACAGGCTGGCCGGCGTGCGGGCGGCGGTCTACCTGGTGCTCGACCGCTCGGGCAGCATGGCGCCGTTCTACAAGAACGGCAGCGTCCAGGCGCTCGCCGACCGGGTGTTGGCCGCAGCCGCGCACTTCGACGACGACGGCACGGTTCCGGTGATCTTCTTCGACACGAAGGCATACGCGGCCGAGGAGATCTCGCTGGACAACTACGGCGGCCGCATCGCCGCGCTGCACAAGAAGCTCGGCCACATGGGCACCACCGACTACGTGTCCGCGATGGAGGCGGTGATCGCGCACTACCGCTCGTGCGGCGCGACCGACCCGGCCTTCGTGATCTTCCAGACCGACGGGGCGCCGAACAACGCCAAGGCCGCAGAGAAGACCCTGTGCAAGGCGGCCGAACTGCCCATCTTCTGGCAGTTCATCGGCTTCGGACGAGACGAATTCCGCTTCCTGCACCGCCTCGACGACCTGCCCGCACCGAAGTTCCGCGTGGTCGACAACGCAGGCTTCTTCGAAGCAGGCGCCGACCCCCGCCGCATGCCCGACGCGACCCTGTACGACAACCTGATGAACGAATTCCCCGAATGGCTCCAAACAGCCAAATCAGCCGGCGTCCTGAACTGACCCAGGCAGCCACGGACGGCCCCCCGGCCCCAACAGCGGACCGGGCCGGGTCGGGCCGGCGTCGGCTACGGTTGCGGGCCGGCCGGCCCGGCCCGGGGGTTGCCCGGGCCGGTGGTGGGCTGCGGCCGGCGTTCAAGGTCCGAGCGCGGTGTTGGTCAGCGAAACCCCGCCGGCAGCGGCGGGCAGGAGGGCGCTCGTGTCGAGTTCGCCGGGGAGCCTCCCGGCTGGGTCGGGCGTTCTCGGCGGGCGTTGCGCTTCGGGTTGCGCGTGGCTGGTGTGGCTCCGTCCGGCACACGGGATGGGCCGCCGCCGGCGTTCGGGGCCCGGGGATTCGGGGCTCCCGGTGAGGCGGCCGCGTTGGTCGGCGAAAATCGGCCGTCAGCGGGAGGTCGGGAGGATGCTCGGGTCGGGTCTGCCGGTGGGCCTTTCCGGGTGGGTCGAGTGCCCCCGGCCCGCGTTGCCCTTCGGCCGACGGGTGTGCCGGCCCGGGGTCTGTCCGAGTCGATGGCGGGCCGCCGCCGGCGTTCGTGGCCCCGAGAGTTCGGGCTCCCGGCGACGCGGAGGCGTTGCTCGGCGAAAAAGCTGCCGGCAGCGGCGAGCCGGGAGGAGACTCGGGCCGAGTCTGCCGGGCTGCGTTCCCGAGCGGGCCGGGTGCTTTCGGTGTTCGTTGCACCTTCGCTGGCGGGTGGTCGGTGCGCGGTTTGTCCGATTCGGTGCGTTCGGGGCTCCGAGACCCGGGCTTTCGACGAGACGCGCGCATCGGTCGGCAGCGGGAGGCCGGGAGGGTGCTCGGGTCGGGTCTGCCGGTGGGCCTTTCCGGGTGGGGCGAGTGCCCCCGGCCCGCGTTGCCCTTCGGCCGACGGGTGTGCCGGCCCGGGGTCTGTCCGAGTCGATGGCGGGCCGCCGCCGGCGTTCGTGGCCCCGAGAGTTCGGGCTCCCGGCGACGCGGAGGCGTTGCTCGGCGAAAAAGCTGCCGGCAGCGGCGAGCCGGGAGGAGACTCGGGCCGAGTCTGCCGGGCTGCGTTCCCGAGCGGGCCGGGTGCTCTCGGCGCGCGTTGCGTCTTTGGCTGCGGGTGGCCGGTGCGGGGTTTGTCCGAGTCGGTGGTGGGCCGCCGCCGGCGTTCGGGGCTTCGAGCCCCGGGGTTCCCGACGAGACGGGTGTGTTGGTCGGCGAAAACCGGCTGGCAGCGGGGGGCAGGGAGGGGGCTCGGGTCGAGTTCGCCGGGGAGACTTTCCGAGTGGGCCAGGTGTTCCCGGCGCGCGTTGCGTCTTTGGCTGCGGGTGGCCGGTGCGGGGTTTGTCCGAGTCGGTGGTGGGCCGCCGCCGGCGTTCGGGGCTTCGAGCCCCGGGGTTCCCGACGAGACGGGTGTGTTGGTCGGCGAAAACCGGCTGGCAGCGGGGGGCAGGGAGGGCGGTCGGGGCGGGTCCTCCGAGGAGCCTTGCTGGGTGGGTCGGGGCGCTTCGGGGGCGTTTGGAGGGGAGTTGGGGTCGGAATCGGATCGCGATCGGCCGTAATGGGCTTCGAGTTTCGGTGACCTGCGGTTTTGTGGGATCGGGGTGGAAAGTCGGGCGCCGAGTGCCGGTTTCGTGCGCTTCGACCCCCTCAACGCCGGAGTGGAGACCGAAACCGCGCCATTGGGCCGGCTCCGGGTGCTGCGGCCCCAGGGAAGGCCGTCGAGGAGACCGAAAGTGCCCGGTGAGAGCCGAAACCGGATTCCAAAGGCATCTTAAACAGCCGTCGCCCGCGATGACCTGCGGTTTTCTCTCACGTCGAGGTTCCGACGTCCCACGCGATCCGGGTTCGTGAACCTTCGTCACTCACATGCCACCGCCCGCCGAAAACACCCGACCCACTCGGGAGGTTCCTCGGAGGACTCGACCCGATCACCCACCCTGCCCCCGTTGCCAGCCGGTTTTCGGCGAGCAATGCGGCCGTCTCGTCGGGGCCCGAGGTCTTGGGGCCCCGAGCGCCGGCGGCGGCCCATCATCGACTCGGACCAACCCCGGACCTGCCACCCGCCAGCGAAGGGCAACGGGCGCTGAAAGCACTCGGTTTGCTCGGGAAGGTTGCCCGGAGGACTCGACCCGAGTGCCCTCCCCGCCCCCCGTTGTCGGCCGGTTTTCGGCGAGCAACGTGCGCGTCTCGTCGGGAGCCTCGGGTCTTGGAGTCCCGAGCGCCGGCGGCGGTCCATCATCGACTCGGACAGACCCCGCACCGGCCACCCACAGGCGAAGGTGCAACGGGTGCCGAGGGCACCCGGCCCCACGCGGGGACGTAAGCCCGGCAGATTCGACCCGAGTCTCTCCCTGGACCGCCGCTGTTGGCCGCTTTTTCGCCGAGCAACGCGCCCGTCTCGCCGGGAGCCCTCCGCCTAGGAACTCCGATCGCCGGCGGGGGTCCACCACCGACTCGGACCGGTCACGACGACGGGCCGGCATACCCGCCGGCTGAAGGGCAACGTGTGCCGGAGGTACCGGCCCGTTCGAGAAGCCTCGGCGGTGGGCTCGACCCGGTCGTTTTCCAATCCGCCCTTGTTGGCGCCTGCCTGGGGGCAATGTGCCTCTCCGGCCGGGGATCCCGAGTCGTTGGATCGCTCGCGGTCCCCTCCGGGGTGTGACCGTCGTGACCGCTGCTTCGGGTCTGTTGCCGGCCCGGTGTCGTTGCGCGGCGGGTTGCCGGGGGTGGGGGTTAGGGTCGGGGCGTGGATGCCGATCTCTTTACTGCCGCCGCCGAGGCGCGGCAGGCCAAGGACCCCTCGCTTGCGCCGCTTGCCGTGCGGATGCGGCCGCGTGATCTGGACGAGGTGGTCGGGCAGCGGCACCTGCTGGGTGAAGGGTCGCCGTTGCGTCGGCTGGTGGCGTCGGAGAGTCGGGTCACCGCGCCGAGTTCGGTGATCTTGTGGGGCCCGCCCGGTACCGGCAAGACCACGCTCGCCTATGTGGTCAGCCACGTCACCCGTCAGCGGTTCGTGGAATTGTCCGCGATCACGGCGGGCGTCAAGGAGGTGCGCGCGGTGATCGAGGACGCGCGTCGGCACGCCGGGTCCCAGGGGCGGGACACGGTGCTCTTCCTCGACGAGATCCACCGCTTCTCCAAGGCCCAGCAGGATTCGCTGTTGCCGGCCGTGGAGAACCGCTGGGTGACGCTGATCGCGGCGACCACCGAGAATCCCTACTTTTCGATCATCAGCCCGCTGCTGTCCCGGTCGCTCCTGCTGACCCTGGAGTCGTTGACGGACGACGATCTGCGCGAGGTGGTGCAACGTGCGCTCGGCGACGAACGGGGTCTGGCCGGGACGCTCACCCTCGACTCCGACGCCGAGGAGCACCTGCTGCGGATCGCGGGTGGTGACGCGCGGCGTGTCCTGACCGCGCTGGAGGCGGGTGCGGGGTCGGCCGCCGACAAGGGCGAGGAGTCGATCACCCTGGCCACGCTGGAGAGCGCGGTGGACCGGGCGGCGGTGCGGTACGACCGGGACGGGGATCAGCACTACGACGTGGCGAGCGCGTTGATCAAGTCGATCCGAGGTTCGGACGTGGACGCGGCGCTGCACTACCTCGCGCGGATGGTCGAGGCGGGGGAGGACCCGCGCTTCATCGCCCGGCGGTTGATGATCTCGGCGAGCGAGGACATCGGGATGGCCGATCCGACCGCCATCCAGGTCGCGGTGGCCGCCGCGCAGGCGGTTGCGCTGATCGGCTTTCCCGAGGCGCGGATCACGCTGTCCCAGGCGGTCATCCACCTCGCCCTCGCCCCCAAGTCGAACGCGGCCTACCTCGCGATCGACGCCGCACTCGCCGACGTCCGGAAGGGACTGGCCGGCCCCGTCCCGCCGCACCTGCGGGACGGGCACTACAAGGGCGCCGCCAAACTCGGCCACGCGCAGGGCTACATCTATCCGCACGACGACCCCGACGGCGTGGCGGCTCAGCAATACGCGCCCGACGCCATCCACGGCCGCACCTACTACGAGCCCACCCGCCACGGCGCCGAGGCCCGCTACGCCGACATCACCACGTGGCTCCGCACCCGCCTGAACACGCCGACCCCGCCGACGTCCTGACGCGAGGCCCACGCCACGCCACCCCCATCCCCACCCCACGCCTCGCGCCTCGGCGTGAACAGCGCTGCGCGTACCCGGTCCGCGAGCGCCGCGTCGAGGCGACGGCCGCGAGACGGGCGCCCCGATGCGCAGGCGCCGCAGGCTCGCGCCCCGGGCGCGTGGGGTGATGCGTCGAGGGGTGCGGGGTCCGTCTCGTGGGGGTCGGGTCGGGCTCCAGGGGGATGGATCGGGGGGTGCGAGGGGCTACCGGTGGGGGACGTCCGTGCTGGTGGGGGCGGGTGAGGATGAGCGGGATTCCGCTGTTCGTGCCCGGCCCTCCTGGAGTTGCCCGTGTTTCGTTTCGCGCTGCGCAATGTCGTCGCACACCGGACCAGATTGGCGATGACCGCCGTCGCGGTGTTGCTCGGTGTGGCGTTCGTCGTGGGCACGCTCGTCCTGTCGGACACCCTGGGGCGGGCGTTCAAGAACACCGCCTCCAAGAGCTTCGCGGACGTGTCCGTCGCCGTCCTGGACGACAACGTCGACCGCGCCGGCTCGCGCGCGCACGGTCGGCCCGAACCCACACTCACCGAGGACACCCTCGCCCGGCTGCGCGCGCTGCCCGGCGTCGCGCGGGCGCGTGGTGTGCTGGAGGGGTTCACCGGAGTGGTGGACCGGGACGGCAACCTGCTCGGGTCGGGGTGGACGACGATCGGCACGAACTTCGTGCCGGTCGGCGACGGCACCGACCCCCGCTTTCCGATGCGGTCCGGGCGCGGCCCGGCCGCCGCCGCCGAGATCGCGCTCGACGTGCGCACCGCGGACAAGGGCGGCTTCCGGGTCGGCGACACCGTGCGCGTCGCGCTCGGCGGGCCGATGATCGCGGCCCGGCTGACCGGGGTGTTCGCGACCGACGACCCGCGCGTGTCGTCGGGCGGTTCGCTCGTGCTGTTCGAGACCGCGACCGCTCAGCGGCTGCTGCTCGAGCCGGGGCGCTACGCCGAGATCGACCTGGTCCCGGTCCCCGGTACGAGCGAGGCGACGTTGCGCGCCGCGGCCCGCCGGGTGGTGCCGGACGCGGACAATCTGCGGGTCGCCTCGGGACGTACGCTCGCCCGCGAGCAGGTGGACATGATCGAGGCCGGCACCCGGCAGATGACGATCGCGCTGCTCGCGTTCGCCGGCATCGCGCTGTTCGTCGCGACCTTCATCATCGCCAACACCTTCACCATGCTGGTCGCCCAACGCACCCGCGAACTGGCCCTGTTGCGCGCGGTCGGAGCCCGCAGCGGACAGGTCACCCGGATCGTGCTGTTCGAGGCCGCGGCCGTCGCCGTGATCGCCTCCCTGCTCGGCTTCGCCACCGGCATCGCGATGGCCGGCGCGCTCCGGGCGCTGCTGGAGCGATTCGGCGCGCACCTGCCCGCAGGCCCGCTGATCGTGGAGGGCCGTACGATCGCGGTCGCGTTGCTCGTGGGCGGCGCGGTCACCCTCCTCGCCGCGTGGTTGCCGGCTCGGCGGGCGTCGCGGATCCCCCCGGTCGCGGCGCTCAACGCGGTGGAGCGACCGGCGGGCCGCGGCGGACTGCGGGGTCGCGGCGCGCTGGGGGCGCTGGTGACGGCGGTCGGTGCGGCGCTCATCGTGTACGGCCGTTCGGCGGCCGGCGACAGCGGCCGGGTCCCGGTCGGGCTCGGTGCGTTCCTGCTGTTGATCGGCGTCCTCGTGCTCACCCCGTCACTGGCCCGGCCCGCCGTCGCCGTGGGCACGCCGCTGCTGGATCGTGTGTTCGGGGTGGCCGGTCGGCTGGCCCGGCGCAACGCGGTACGCAATCCCCGACGCACCGCCGCCACCGCGTCCGCGCTGACCATCGGGCTGTCCTTGATCGCCGGCCTGACCATGCTCGGCGCGTCGATCCGGCAGGCCGTCGAGGAACGGGCGATCGCCGAGATCGCCGCGGACTACCGGATCGCCACGGTCAACGGCGCCTCGCTCGACGCGGGCGTGCCGGCCGCCGTCGCCCGCGTGCCGGGGATCACCGCGATCTCGCCGCTGATCCGGGACTCGGTGCTGCTGGACGGCCACGAGGCGGCGGTGATCGGAGTGGACCCCAGGGGCATCGAGCACCTGATCGACTTCGACGGCCTCGCCACCTCCAAGGGCGGCCGTACCGCCGCCGCCGACGCGCTGCGCCGCGGCGAGATCCTGATCAGCGCCGACACCGCGAAGCGGCGGGGGTGGGGCGTCGGCTCGGTGATCCCGATCGGCTACCCCGACGGCGCCCGGGGCAGCGTCAAGGTCGGCGGCATCCAGGGCGACCTCGAACAGCTGACCAAGGTGACGGTGCCGGTCGCGCTCCTGGAGCGGCACACCGTCGACCGCGACATCCGTTCGGTCATGGTGCGCATCGAGGACGGCGGCAGCGCCGCGACCACGCGGGCCATCGAGCGCGCCATCGGCGACAACCCGCTCGTGCGGGTGGAGGACCGCGCCGCCATCCGGAAGTCCTTCAGCCGCACGGTCGACCTGCTGCTCAACATCATGTACGGGCTGCTGGCCATGGCGGTGCTGATCGCGGTGCTCGGCGTGATCAACACCCTGGCCATGTCGGTGTTCGAACGCCGCCGGGAGATCGGCATGTTGCGCGCGATCGGACTGGACCGCGCGCGGGTGCGCACGATGGTCCGGGTCGAGTCGACGGTCATCTCGGTCTTCGGTGCGGTGCTCGGTCTGCTGGTGGGGGCGTTCCTGGCCTGGGGGATCCTGGGCACGCTGCGCGGCAAGTTGCCGAATCTGGTCCTGGTCGTGCCCTGGGCCGGCGTCGCCGGATTCCTCGCCCTGGGGGTCGTCGTGGGCGTCGTCGCAGCGGTCTGGCCGGCCCGCACCGCCGCCCGCACCGACATCCTGACCGCGATCGGCGCCGAATAGCGGGGCTTGCGGCCACGTCCTAGCTGCTCGCGTTGACTGCGGGGGCGCGGAGGCCGTCCGGGGCCGGCGTTTGCATGGCGCGGGCGATCTCGGGGTCCAGGCGGCCGGTTACCGCGCCCACCACGGTGCGGCGGACCAGTTCGGTCCAGGCCGGTGCGCGGCGCATCATCGCGTGGCCGTCGGCGAGTTCGAATCGGCAGACGCGGTCGGAGACCTCGCGCGCGGCCAGCGCGTAGCGGTGCGAGGCCTTCGGGCTCGTGGTGTGGTCGGCCGTGCCGTGTACGACGACCAGGTCCCGGCCGGCGAGTTGCGCGTACGGCTCGTCGTCCTCGATCCAGGGCGCCAGCGCGCAGATCGTACGCACGCTGTCGTGGCCGGCCACCCGCAGCGCGGTGCGGCCGCCCATCGAGTGGCCGACGAGGGTGACCTCGGTGTCGGGGTATCGGGCACGGATGCCGTCGAGGGCCCACCACGCGTCCTGGACCGGGTCGCGCTCGGGTTCGTTCCAGCCGCGCACCCGGTAGCGCAGCAGCCAGGTCTCGGCGCCCGCCATGTGGGTCGCGCGGTGTACGGAGCGCGCTATCGGCACCATGCGTCGATAGGCCAGGTTGCGGGTGGAGGCGGGTTGCCGGCCGTGCGCCCGGCCACCGGGCAGGACCAGGACGACCGCACGCACGGGCGTTTCGCGCGGCGGCGACCACCTGCGCAGGGCGGCGAACGGCCCGGTGGATGCGTGCGCGTCCGGCATGCGGGGAACCCTCTCTGCTTCGACGTGGTCCCGGCGTCCGGGGCCACGCGCGTCGATTCGGGACCGCTCCTCGACCACCGGCCCCAGAATCCGAACGCTCCCACCGCACGGGTCGTTCCCACCGTACGGTCGTTCCCACCCACATCCACGCCCCCGCCACCGGCAGCCGTACGCACCCGCCGGGGAACGCGCCCCGGTCCACCCGGACCCCGACGCTCGGCGCCCGCGCCCTGACCGGCGTCACCCGCACCAAGCACCGCGGTCGCCCGCGCTCGCGACCGAGAAGATGCTCGCGCACGCACCCGCGAGCGACCGTCCGCGAGCTTCGGCGCACCTGTAGGCGACTGTCCGTGGGCTTCGGTGCACCTGTGGGCGGCTGTCCGCAGGCTTCGTCGCACCTGCGGGCGACCGCCTGCGAGCCCCGTCCCTGTCCTGCGGTTGCGATCGCGATCGATCCGCGGCCCCTCTCGGGGGCTGGTTGGGTCGGGGTGGGGCGGGCAGGGTGTTTGCGGTGGATCGGCCGGCGAAAGGTGTGCGATGCGGGTGCGGAGTGTGGCTGTCACCGGGGCGGCCGGGCGGATCGGGGAGGTGCTTCGGCGCGGGTTGCGTGCCGACGTGGAGCGGCTGGTCCTGCTCGACCTCGTGCCGTTGCGCGCCGAGGGGCCGGGGGAGGAGGTGCATACCGTCGATCTCCTCGACCCGCCCGGCCTGGAGGGCGCCTTCGCCGGGGTCGATGCCGTGGTGCATCTGGGCGGGATCGCCGAAGAGGCGCCGCTTCCGGATCTGGTTCGGGCGAACATCCTCGGTACGCACAACGTCCTGGAGGCGGCCCGGCGCGCCGACGTGCCCCGGGTCGTGCTGGCCGGCAGCAACCGCGTCACCGGCTTCCACCCCGTCGGCCGGCAGATCGGACCGGACGATCCGGTGCGCCCGGACGGCCTGTACGGGATGAGCAAGGTGGCCGTCGAGGCGCTGGGGCAGCTGTACGCGGACAAGTTCGGCCTGTCCGTGCTCTGCCTGCGCATCGGCAGCTTCGAGCCCGAGCCGGTCGAGCCCCGCCATCTGGCCACCTGGCTCAGTCCGCGCGACTGCGTCGGCTTCGTCCGCGCCGCGCTCGCCGCACCGGCCGGCGGCGGATTCACCGCCGTCTACGCCGTCTCCGCCAACGCCCGCCGGTTCTGGGCCCTGCCCACCCCCGCCGAACTCGCCTACACCCCGGTCGACGACGCGGAGCGATACGCGGCCCGGATCCCCGGCGCGGACGCCCCCGCCGACCCGGCCGCCCCGCAGGCCGGCGCCATGGCGCTGCCGGAGTTCACGCTGCGACACCTGCGGCCGTGAGCCCGCCCGGCCGCGCCCGTGCCCTCGACGCGGATCGGGATCCGGACGGGGGCGGCCTCCACTCGCCGCGACGGTCGCTCAGAAGCCTCGCGTGCGCTTCGACGCCGGCCGCATCTCCCGGCCGGTGCGGGGCGGGGGCGAGGGCAGGACGAAGCGGGCCGCCTCGGAGCCGACGTTGACGCCCGCCGCGAGCGCCAGGGCCAGGGACGCCGCGTTCACCAGGCTGCGCCAGCCGCTGTCCGTGTGGCCGAGGGCCAGCCCGAGCATGCCCTGATACATCGCGCTGCCCGGCAACATCGGGCCGATCGCCGGGATCACGTACGGCAGCGCCGACGTCCCGTGCCAGCGGGCGAGCAACTGTCCGAGCAGTCCGAGCAGCCCGGTGGCCACCGCCGTGGCCAGGACCGGCGCCGCGCCCGCCTCGCGCAGCACCTGGAACACCGCCCAGCCGACCGCCCCGCCCGCCGCCGCCATCGGCAGCAGCACCCGACGCACCTGGACCAGCACCGCGAAGGTCAACGACACCCCGCCCGCCGCGAGGAGTTGCACGATGCGGGGGTTGCCGTTGAGGTTGAAGGTCCCCTCGACGGTGAACTTCACGCCCACCTGGTCGCCGATGTACAGCACGATCGAGATGCCCACGATGATGCCGACGATCAGGTAGAAGACCTCCAGCAACCGGGCCGCGGCGGTGATGTAGAAGCCGGTCAGTCCGTCCTGTACGGCGGCGACCAGGGCCCGCCCCGGCAACAGCGCGAACAGCCCGCCGGTGACCACGGCGTACGGGTTGATCCCCGCGCCGAGTTTGATCATTCCCACCGTGATCGCGGCGGCCGGCATCGAGGCGAGCACGAACTGGTAGAACTCCGGGACGCCGCGCTCGGCGAGCATCTGCGCCAACCGCTCGCCGATCAGCGCCGCGACGCAGGCCGCGACGGCCACGATCGGTCCGCCGCCGACCATCACGCTCGCGAAGGCCGCGATCAGCCCGGCGGACAGCAGCAGCAGCGGGCGCGGGTAGGGGTGTCGGTTGCGGCGGATGTCGGCGAGGCGGTGGTACGCCTCCTCCAGGGTCAACTCGGATCGGGTGATCGCCTCGACCAGCTGGTGTGCCTCGTCGAGCCGGGTGTAGTCGACGGCGCGGCGGCGCACCACCCGCTCGCCGGTGACCGGCGGTTCGACCAGGGATGGCTGGTAGGACAGGGTGATCGCGACGAAGGTCACATTGGGTTGGCAGCGTTCCAGGCCGTACGCGTCGGTGATGCCGAGCATCGCCGCCTCGACGTCCTCCCCGCCCTCGCCGCTGGCCAGCAGCAGCTCGCCGGTGCGCAGCGCGAGATCGAGCACGCGCGGGACCGAGGGGCCGGCCTCGGGCTTCTCCGGGGCGGGCACGATCGGGATGCTCGCGGTGTGTCCGCTGAACCGCAGCTGGGTGCGCAGCCGGTCCTGCCACGGGCTCGCGCCGGATCGCGGCGCCGCCGGCCGCTCCGGCTCCCAGGGCGCACGAGGGCCCGGATGGGCGCGGCCGACCTCGTCCGCCGATCCGTCCGGTTCGTGTCGCGCGTGCTGCTCCGACACCCCGTGTCGTCCCTTCCGCCGTTCCCGCCGCGATCCGGCCCGCGCCGGCGGCGCCGTCGACCGGTCGGCCGTGGCGATCCGTCCGGGTGGATCCCCACCCGGTGCCGCGACCGGAAACGTTAGCCGGTTCCCGACCCGCGCCCCGGCCCGGCACGGCCGATCACGAAGGAGGAGACTGCCCGGCGGGCGCGGCATCATGCCAGGCCACGGGCCGGAGGGGTCGGCGGACGAGGCCCGCGCCGAAACCGCGAGCACTCCCGCGCGCGTCCGCGAGCCGGACGGCCGGCCCCCGACGCGTGCCCGCCCCGAAGCGGCGGGCGGAAGCCTCAGCTCTCCCCGTGGACCCCGTGCAGCAGTCGGCGCAGCGCACCGCCGAGCTCCGTCGGGTCGGCCACCGGGTGCTCGAATTCGAAGCGCACGTCACAGGTGCGGTCCGGGCCGCCGGTGCGCAGCCGGATGCCGTGTCGGTCCAGCGACACCGGCGCGACCCGGTCCGCGCAGGCCGGCGCGCCGGCCACGATCGCCAGCCGGTACAGGTCGTTGCCGTGCGCCGCGGCCAGGTGTTGGAGCAGTTCGGCTTCGTGCCCGGCCAGCGGGTCGGGCGCGGCGTCGGCGTAGTCGTCGGGCTCGACGTGACCGGTGCCCCACAGGTCGTCGACGAGCACCTCACCGACCTCCAGGCGCACGACCGTGCCGGAGCGCTCGGAGGCGGTGGGGTCGGGGGCCGCCTCGGCCAGCAGCGCGGCGGCGTGCTCGGCGTCGGGGCCGGTGGGGATGCTCAGCCAGCCCGCGATCCAGCAGTGCGCCCGGACCCGGTGCGGCACGGCCACCGGCGCGACGTCGACCAGATGCAGCACGGCGGCCGTGTCGTCCCGGGACGTCAGCACCACCGCGGCGGTCTCGCCGGGGACGAGCAGCAGCAGTGAGCCGTCGGCCTCGACGGCCCGTGCGGCGGGGATCACATGCTCCTCCCGGTCGCCGGGCAGGTCCAGCGTGGCCGACCCGGCGTGGGCGGCCAGCGTGCGGGCCCGCTCGGCGGTGCGCGGCCGCCGGGAAGAGACATCGGTGCGCCCGGCGTTGGCCTCGGTGGGAACAGACATGGCGTCCTCCAGGTGTGGCGCTCAGGTACGGCGGGTGGGGCGCCGGGTACGGCGCTCGTTTGCGACCCCCGAGTGGGCTACCGGCCGCGTCTTCGTTAAGGTTAGGCTTACCTAAGTACCCCGATCTTGGCAAGACGGCCCGCCCGGCGGCCCACCGCCCCGGCCCCGCGCCCCGACCCAGGACCGCACCGGCCACACCCGCAACGCCCCGACCATCCGAACCGCCCGAACGGCCCCGCACGGAGGACCCGACCTTGACCAACCAGACGCGCCCCAAGATCCGCCGCAGCCGCGCGCTCGGTGTGGCGCTCACCCCCAAGGCCGCCAAGTACCTGGAGAACCGGCCCTACCCGCCCGGCGAGCACGGCCGCGGTCGCAAGCAGACCTCCGACTACAAGACCCGGCTGATGGAGAAGCAGCGCCTGCGCTTCCAGTACGACATCTCCGAGGTCCAGATGCGGGCCGCGTTCGACCGCGCCAACAAGCACGCCGGCAAGACCGGCGACGAACTGGTGGTCGACCTCGAGCGCCGCCTCGACGCCTTCGTGCTCCGGGCCGGCTTCGCGCGCACCGTCTACCAGGCGCGGCAGATGGTCACCCACGGCCACATCGAGGTCAACGGCGGCAAGGTGGACAAGCCCTCCTACCGCCTCAAGCCCGACGACGTGGTCGCCGTGCGCGAGCGCAGCCGCACCAAGCCGCTGTTCCAGGTGGTCCAGGCCGGCGGATTCGCCGCCGCCGAGACCCCGCGCTACATCGAGGCCCGCCTCGACAAACTGATGGCCCGCCTCGACCGCCTCCCGCAGCGCCGCGAGGTCCCGGTGATCTGCGACGAGCAGTTGGTCGTGGAGTACTACTCCCGCTGACCGACGACATCGACAAACCGACACCGGAGATCGATCGGCACACGACACCGGGTCGCGACACACGCCACGCCGACCGCGCGGGTTTCCTCGGACGAGGGGACCCGCGCGGTCGCGGTAGGGTCGGGTTTTCCGAGGTGGGCGACGCGTATCCGCCGCCTCGACTGATCCCACTTCTCAAGGAGCGCATGACGGTGTCGGGTGGCGAAGTCGCGCTGATGATCATCGCCGTTTTCTGGGCGATCCTGGTCGCCTTTCTCGCGGTGGCTCTGGTGAAGCTGGCGAAGGTGCTCAAGGAGGCCACGACCCTGGTCGCGGGGGTGGCGGACCGGGCGGTCCCGCTGCTGGACGAGGTCACCGAGACGGTCCGGGCGACCAACGCCCAGATGGGCCGCGTCGACCAGATCGCGGGCAACGTGCAGACCATGACCACGAACGCCACCGCGCTGTCCTCCACGGTCGCCGCCACACTCGGCGGGCCACTCGTGAAGACCGCCGCGTTCAGCTACGGCGTGCGCCGCGCGTTGTCCGCGCAGCAGCGCGCCGAGCTCAGCCGCCGGGTGCGAACCGCGGCGAAGGCGCAGAAGGTCGCGCGGCAGCGCAGCATGCGCGGAAGGAGCTGACCGATGGCGAGACTGTTCTGGATCGCGGTCGGCGCCGGCGCCGGCGTCTGGGCCGCGCGCAAGGTCAAGGACAAGGCGTACAAGTACACGCCCGAGGGCGTCGCCGACAACGTCACGGGCATCGGCGAGGCGATCAAGTACTTCGCGGACGAGGTCCGCGCGGGCATGGCGGAGCGCGAGCAGGAGTTGTACCGGGCGATCGGCGCGGACGTCGCCGCCGCGGCCCTGCCGCCCGCCCCGAGCCGGCGGATACTGCCCGGCACGCGCGAGCCGCACGAGCACCGGCACGACGGGCGGGACCACTACGACCCGCGCGAGCTGTACGAAGGCAAGGCACGGTACGACCGAAGGGACGGCACCTGATGGAGTCGGCAGAGATCCGCAAGCGCTGGCTGCGGTTTTTCGAAGAACGCGGACACACCGTCGTCCCGTCGGCGTCACTGGTCGCGGACGACCCCACGCTGCTCCTGGTGAACGCCGGCATGGTGCCGTTCAAGCCCTACTTCCTGGGCGAGGTCAAGCCGAGCTTCAAGAGGGCCACCAGCGTGCAGAAGTGTGTGCGCACGCTGGACATCGAGGAGGTCGGCAAGACCACCCGGCACGGCTCGTTCTTCCAGATGTGCGGCAACTTCTCGTTCGGCGACTACTTCAAGGAGGGCGCGATCGCGCTCGCCTGGGAGTTGCTCACCAACTCGGTCGCCGACGGCGGCTACGGGCTGGACCCCGAGAAGTTGTGGATCACCGTCTACCTCGACGACGACGAGGCCGAGCGCATCTGGCGCGACGTCATCGGCGTGCCCCCCGAGCGCATCCAACGCCTGGGCAAGTCGGAGAACTTCTGGTCGATGGGCGTGCCCGGCCCGTGCGGCCCGTGCTCGGAGATCAACTACGACCGCGGCCCCGCGTACGGCGAGGAGGGCGGCCCGGCGGTCAACGGCGAGCGCTACCTGGAGATCTGGAACCTGGTCTTCATGCAGTTCGAGCGCGGCGCCGGAACCGGCAAGGACGACTACCCGATCCTGGGCGACCTGCCGGCGAAGAACATCGACACCGGGCTCGGCCTGGAGCGCCTGGCGTGCATCCTCCAGGGCGTCGACAACCTGTACGAGATCGACACCTCGCGGATGATCCTGGACCGCGCCGCCGAACTCACCGGCAAGGTGTACGGGCAGGACCACACCACCGACGTGTCGCTGCGCGTGGTGGCCGACCACGTGCGCACCGCCGTGATGCTCATCGGCGACGGCGTGGTGCCGGGCAACGAGGGCCGCGGCTACGTGCTGCGCCGCATGATGCGCCGCGCGATTCGCAACATGCGGCTGATGGGCGCCGAGGGTGCGACGCTGCACGACCTGGTCGAGACCACGATCAAGGCGATGGGTCCGCAGTACCCGAACCTGATCGAGGACGCCGAGCGCATCGACGCGGTCTCGGTGGCCGAGGAGAAGCGCTTTTTGGCCCGGCTCCAGGAGGGCACCGCGCTGCTCGACGAGTCGATCGTCAAGGCCAAGAGCGCGGGCTCGCGCGTGCTCCCCGGCGAGGTGGCGTTCCTGCTGCACGACACCGAGGGCTTCCCGATCGACCTGACCCTGGAGATCGCCGCCGAACAGGGCCTGGCGGTCGACGAGGACGGCTTCCGCCGGCTGATGAACGAGCAGCGGCAGCGGGCCAAGAAGGACGCGCAGGCGCGCAAGCAGGGCCTCGCCGACCTGTCCGTGTACCGCGAGGTCGCTGACTCGGCCGGCGGCACCGTGTTCACCGGCTACCTGGACACCGCCAACGAGGTGACCGTGGTCGGCCTGCTCGTCGACGGCGTATCCGCGCCCGCCGCGCAGGAGGGCGACGAGGTCGAGGTCGTGCTCGACCACACCCCCTTCTACGCCGAGGGCGGTGGCCAACTCGCCGACACCGGCCGCATCCGGCTGGAGACCGGCGCCGTGGTCGAGGTCCGCGACGTACAGACCCCCGTCGCCGGCGTCACCGTGCACCGCGGCCGGGTCCAGGTCGGCGAGGTCGTGGTCGGCGCCAAGGCGCTCGCGCAGATCGACACCGACCGGCGCAACGCCATCGCCCGCGCGCACAGCGCCACGCACCTGACCCACCAGGCGCTGCGCGACGCGCTCGGCCCCACCGCGGCGCAGGCCGGCTCGGAGAACGCGCCGGGCCGCTTCCGCTTCGACTTCGGCGCGCCGGGCGCGGTGCCGGGCAGCGTGCTCACCGACGTCGAGCAGAAGATCAACGAGGTGCTCGCGCGCAACCTCGACGTCACCGCCGAGGTGATGTCGATGGACGAGGCGAAGAAGCAGGGCGCCGTGATGATGTTCGGCGAGAAGTACGGCGACCGCGTCCGCGTGGTCACGATGGGGGACTACTCCAAGGAACTGTGCGGCGGCACGCACGTGCACAACACCGCGCAGCTGGGCCTGGTCAAGCTGCTCGGCGAGTCCTCGATCGGCGCCGGCGTGCGCCGGGTCGAGGCGCTGGTGGGCGCCGACGCGTACAAGTTCCTCGCGCGCGAGCACACCATCGTCAACCAGCTCACCGACGTGGTGAAGGGCCGGCCGGAGGAGCTGCCCGAGCGGGTCGCCTCGATCATGGCCAAGCTGCGCGACGCGGAGAAGGAGATCGCCGCGCTGCGCGGCGCGCAGGTGCTCCAGGCCGCCGCCGGTCTGGTCGACGGCGCGCAGGACGTGCACGGCGTGGCGCTGGCCGTCGCCCAACTGCCCGACGGCACCACGCCCGACGACCTGCGCAAGCTGGCGCTGGATGTGCGCGGTCGGCTCGCGAGTCGCCCGGCCGCGGTCGCGGTCGTGTCGGTGGTGAACGGCAAGCCGATGGTCGTGGTCGCCGCGAACGACGGCGCGCGCGAGCGTGGCGTCAAGGCCGGCGAGCTGGTTCGTGTCGCGGCGCAGACCCTCGGCGGAGGCGGCGGCGGCAAGGACGACGTGGCCCAGGGCGGCGGTTCGGACCCGACGAAGGTGGCCGACGCGCTGGCCGCGGTCACCCGGACAGTCGCCGAACGTACATCCTGAGTCGTCCCCTACCCTCGTTCCCCCGGTGGGTGTGGAAGTCTGGAACCGGACTCCCGCACCCCCGGGGGACTTGTATGCCGGGGCGTCATGCCCGAATAGTCAGTGACGCAGAGTCTGTGACGGAGAGCCGACCTTGAGACGCGGAGTACGAATTGCGGTCGACGTGGGAGACGTTCGCATCGGCGTCGCGGCCAGCGACCCGCACGGACTGATCGCCACCCCGGTGGAGACCGTGCCCGCCGGGCGGCGCGATGTGGCCCGAGTCCTGGAGATCGTCGCCGAGTACGAGGCGATCGAGGTCGTGGTCGGGCTGCCGCGTTCGCTCTCCGGCAAGGAGGGCGCGGCCGCGGCCAAGGCGCGGCTGTTCGCCGGCCGACTCGTGGCCGGGCTCGACCCGGCGATCGAGGTGCGTATGGTCGACGAGCGACTGACCACCGTCACCGCGACCCGAGGGCTCCAGGCCTCCGGCGTCAAGGCGAAGAAGGCCCGCGGAGTCGTCGACCAGGCGGCCGCGATCGTGATCCTGCAAAACGCGCTCGACACCGAGCGAGGTTCCGGACGTCCTCCGGGCCAGGCCGTGCTCCCCGCTCCGGCCGGGTCCGCATCCGACTCTGAAAGGCCCACGGCATGAGCGATCTCGGACTGCGGATGGATTCGGAGCAGTCGGAGCCGCGCAGCCGGCGACGGGGCAAGGACGACGGTTCGCGGGGCGGGCGGCGCGGACGGGGCCGCAAGAAGAAGAACCGCAGCGGTTGTGCGGTCTCCCTCGCCCTCGTGATCGTGCTCGCCATCCTCGGCGGTGGCGGTTACTGGGCCTACGGTTTCCTGAAGGACCGTTTCGGCCCGCCGCCGGACTACAGCGGCAGCGGTTCCGGTTCGCTCGTGGTCGAGATCAAGCCGGGTTGGGCCACGCCGCAGATGGCCAACGAACTCAAGCGGGTCGGGGTCACCAAGAGCGTCGAGGCGTTCACCAAGGTCGCCCGGGAGGACAAGGACCAGCGCGCGTCCAAGATCCAGCCGGGCGCGTACACGATGGCCAAGCACATGTCCGCGAAGTCGGCCTTCGAGATCCTGGTGAACCCGAAGAACAAGAAGGACTTCATCCTGCGGCCCGGACTGCGCTCCTCGCAGGTCTTCGAGTCGCTGGCGAAGTCGCTCAACGTGCCCAAGGAGAAGGTGGAGGCCGCCGCCAAGGACCCGTCGCTCGGGTTGCCGGACTACGCCAACGGCAACATCGAGGGCTTCCTGTTCCCCGCGTCGTACATCGCCGCGCCCGGGATGGACCCGCTGGTGGTGCTCAAGGACATGGTGGGCCGGGCGGTCAAGGAGTACGACAAGGTCGGTCTGGCCGCGAAGGCCCAGGCGATGAACAAGAAGCCCTACGACCTGATCATCATCGCCAGCCTGGTCGAGGCCGAGGGCAAGACCACCGACGACAAGGGCAAGGTCGCCCAGGTGATCTACAACCGGCTCGGCAAGAACATGTCGCTGGGCCTGGACTCGACGGTCAACTACTACCTCGGCAAGAGCAACATCCAGCTCACCAACAAGGAACTCAACGACGCGAGCAACCCGTACAACACGCGCGTCAAGAAGGGCCTGCCGCCCGGGCCGATCGGCAACCCGAGCAAGGCGGCGATCGACGCGGCGCTGGCACCGCCGTCGGGCAACCTGCTGTACTTCGTCACCGTCGACCCGATCGTGGGCACCACCAAGTTCACCGACAGCGACGCCAAGTTCCAGGAGTTCAAGGCCGAGTTGGCGAAGTGGATCAAGGAACACCCGACCCCGTGACGTCCCCGACCCCGACCCCGATTCCGCGCCGCGCCGCCGTGCTCGGTTCGCCGATCCGGCACTCGTTGTCCCCGGTCCTGCACCGGGCGGCGTACGCCGAACTGGGGCTGACCCACTGGTCCTACGACGCGTTCGAGATCGACGAGGCGGCCCTGCCGGGCTTCGTCGCCGAACTCGACGCGTCGTGGGCCGGGCTCTCGCTGACCATGCCGCTCAAACGGGCGATCCGGCCGCTGCTCGACGAGATCGGTGCCGTCGCGCGGGACGTGGACGCGGTGAACACCGTGGTGTGCGCCGCCGACGGCCGCCGGGTGGGCGAGAACACCGATGTGCCGGGCCTGGTCGCGGCATTGCGCGAGCGTGGCGTGGAGCGGGTCGAGTCGGCGGCGGTGCTGGGCGCGGGTGCCACCGCGACCTCGGCGCTGGCCGCGCTGCGCGAGGTCACGGACGGGCCGGTGCGGGTGTACGTGCGGGGCGCGGAGCGCGAGCGCGAGATGCACGCGGCCGGCGAACGGCTCGGCGTCGCGGTGACCGTGCGTCCGTGGACTGAGGCCGCCGAGGCGCTGGCCGCGCCGCTGGTGGTGGCGACGACGCCCAAGGGCGCGGTCGACCATCTCGCGATCGAGGTGCCGGCCGGGCCCGGCGTGCTCTTCGACGTGCTCTACGATCCGTGGCCCACCGCGCTCGCGGGCGCGTGGGGACACGCGGGCGGCACGGTGGTGGGCGGCCTGGACCTGCTCGTGCACCAGGCGGTCCTCCAGGTCGAGTTGATGACGGGCCGCCCGGGCCCACTCACCGCGATGCGCACGGCCGGCGAAGCGGCTCTGGCGGGCCGAAGCTGACGAGCAAGGCAAGCCGGACGACGCGGATCCCCTGATCCGGGCTCGCCGGGCCCGGCGGCCTGGCGGGCTTGGTTGTGGGGGTGGGGTTGTCCCCAGGGTTCGGGTTTGGTGTGATCTTCGGGTCGGGGTTGGGGACGACGGAACGTGACCGGCGTACGATCCTGCGTATCGTCGCAAGCGTGTTCCTCGGACTCACTCTCCTGTGCGCGTTGCTCGGTTTCGTTGCCGGGCTCGGGCTGCCCCGTCCCATCCATCTCCTGCTCGCCCGAAGCCCCGGCGCCGGTTCGGTCGGTGGCATCGCCCCGCCCGGTCGTCCGCCGGCCCTGCCCGTCGAGCCCGTGTCGGCCGCGAGCGGCCGGTTCGGCGCGCTGCCGCTCGCGGCGCTGACCGGGCTCGTCTGCGCCCTGCTCGCCTGGCGCCTGGGGCCCGGACTCGACCTGCTCGCGTTCCTGGTGCTCGCCGTCGCGGGGGTCACCCTCGCCGTGGTCGACATGCGCGCCCTGCGGCTGCCCGACCCGGTGCTTCTGGTCACTCTGGCCACCGGCCTGACCCTGCTCGGCATGGAGTCGCTGGCCCTGGGCGACTTCACCGCCTACCGGCGCGCCCTGCTCGGCGGCGTCACGCTGGCCGGCTACCACCTGTGCCTGGCCGCGCTCTTCCGCGGCTCCCTGGGCATGGGCGACGTCAAGCTCGCCGGCGTGCTCGGCATACATCTGACCTGGCTGGGCTGGGGCGTGCTGGTCACCGGCGCGTTCTTGGCCGTGCTGCTCGCGGGGCTGACCGCAGGGGCGCTGATACTCGTGGGCCGCGCGCGCCGGGACAGCCGGCTGCCGTTCGGCCCGTGGTTGCTGCTCGGCGCGCTCGGCGGCGTGTTGTGCGGCGCCGAGTTGTCCCGATTGCATCTCGCCTGGTGAGACGGTGTCGGTCCGCGCGGCGCTGTCCGGAAGATGGACGCGGGGACGGGGGCCCGCCTCGGGCATGAAAGGATTCGGGCGGAGATTCGCCGGGCGGATCCCGCCAGGTGGCGCTCGGCGCAGCGTGCCGGGCCCTCGTGCCGCCGTCCGGACCCGGCACGCATGATGCGCAAGAAGGAGCATTCGTGGGCAACCTACGCTGGCTGACCGCCGGGGAGTCGCACGGCCCCGCACTCGTGGCCACCCTCGAGGGGCTGCCCGCCGGCGTGCCCGTCACGACCGACCTGGTCGCCGACGCGCTCGCGCGCCGCCGACTGGGCTACGGGCGCGGCGCGCGGATGAAGTTCGAGCGCGACGAGGTCACCTTCCTCGGCGGCGTCCGGCACGGCCTCACCCAGGGCAGCCCGGTCGCGATCATGGTCGGCAACACCGAGTGGCCCAAGTGGGAGACGGTCATGTCGGCCGACCCCGTGGACCCGGAGGTGCTGGCCGCGCAGGCCCGCAACGCCGCGCTGACCCGTCCCCGCCCCGGCCACGCCGACCTGGCGGGCATGCAGAAGTACGGCTTCGACGAGGCCCGGCCGATCCTGGAGCGGGCCAGCGCCCGCGAGACCGCCGCCCGGGTCGCGCTCGGCGCGGTCGCCAAGGCGTTCCTGGAGCGCGTCGCCGGCATCCGGATCGTCAGCCACGTGGTCGAGTTCGGTGCGGCCAAGGCGCCCGCCGGCGTGTTCCCCGGCCCCGACGACACCGCGCGCCTGGACGCCGACCCGGTGCGCTGCTTCGACCCCGAGGCGTCGGCCGCGATGGTCACCGAGGTGGACGACGCGCAAAAGGCCGGCGACACGCTCGGCGGCGTGGTCGAGGTGCTCGCCTACGGACTGCCCCCGGGCCTGGGCAGCCACGTGCACTGGGACCGCCGGCTCGACTCGCGCCTCGCGGGCGCGCTGATGGGCATCCAGGCGATCAAGGGCGTCGAACTCGGCGACGGCTTCGAGTTGGCCCGGGTGCGCGGCTCGAAGGCGCACGACGAGATCGTGAACACCGCCGACGGCGCGCGCCGCACCTCGCACCGCTCCGGCGGTGTGGAGGGCGGCATGTCCACCGGCGAGGTGCTGCGCGTGCGTGCGGCGATGAAGCCGATCGCCACCGTGCCCCGCGCCCTGGCCACCTTCGACGTGCGCACCGGCGAGCCGGCCCAGGCCCACCACCAGCGCTCCGACGTGGCGGCGGTGCCCGCGTCGGGCATCGTGGCCGAGGCGATGGTGGCCCTCGTGCTGGCCGACCTGGTCACCGAGAAGTTCGGCGGCGACTCGGTCGCCGAGACCGCCCGCAACGTGCGCGGCTACCTGGACGCGCTGGAGATTCGGTAGCGCCATGGCAGACATCGGGGACGCCGGGGACATCGCCGACGGCGCGCACACCACGCCCGGCCGGGACGGGGGCGCCCATCCGCTGGTGGTCCTGGTCGGGCCGCCCGGCGCGGGCAAGACGACGGTGGGCCTGCTGCTCGCCGCGGCGCACGGGGTGGGCTTTCGCGACACCGACGCCGACGTCGAGACGCGGGCGGGCAAGCCGATCCCGGACATCTTCGTCGACGAGGGCGAGCCGCACTTTCGCGCGCTCGAACACCGGGCGGTCGCCGACGCGCTGGCCGATCACCCCGGCGTACTCGCCCTGGGCGGCGGCGCGATCCTGGACCCGGCCACCCGCGCCCTCCTGGCGGGCCATCACGTGGTCTTCCTCGACGTTGACCTGGCCGACGCGGTCAAGCGGGTCGGCCTCGACGCGCCGCGCCCGCTGCTGATGGGCAACCCCAGGGCCCGCTGGCGCGAGCTGATGGCCGCGCGCCGCCCCCTGTACACCGAGGTCGCCGCGGTCACGGTGAACACCGCCGGCCGCACCCCCGAGGACGTGGCCGCCGAGATCGGGCACACCCTCGAGACCGCATCCCACCGGGCCCGACCCGAGCCCACCACGCCCGAGAAAGACGTGAAGCGATGAGCGGCACCCCCGCCGAACCCGTCCGGATCCGTGTCGGCGGCACCTCGGAGCCCTACGACGTGCTCGTGGGCACCGGCCTGCTCGGCGAACTGCCCGCGCTGATCGGCACCTCCGCCCGCCGGGTGGCGATCCTGCACCCGGAGGCGCTGGCCGCCACCGGCGAGGCGGTCCGCGAGGACCTGGCCGCGCAGGGCTACGAGGCGATCGCCATCCAGGTGCCCAACGCCGAGGACGCCAAGGACGTCGCGGTCGCGGCGTACTGCTGGTCGGTGCTCGGCCAGACCGGGTTCACCCGCTCCGACGTGATCGTCGGCATCGGCGGCGGCGCCACCACCGACCTGGCGGGCTTCGTCGCGGCGAGCTGGCTGCGCGGCGTGCGCTGGATCGCGATGCCCACCACGCTGCTCGGCATGGTCGACGCGGCCGTCGGCGGCAAGACCGGGATCAACACCGCCGAGGGCAAGAACCTGGTCGGCGCGTTCCACCCGCCCGCCGGCGTGCTCGCCGACCTGGCCACGCTGGAGTCGCTGCCGCGCAACGACTACGTCAGCGGCCTGGCCGAGGTGATCAAGGCCGGATTCATCGCCGACCCGGTGATCCTGGACCTGATCGAGGCCGACCCCGAGGCGGCCCGCGACCCGCTGGGCGAGGACACCGCCGAGCTGATCACCCGGGCCATTCGCGTCAAGGCCGACGTGGTCTCCGGCGACCTCAAGGAGGCCGGCCGCCGGGAGATCCTGAACTACGGCCACACCCTCGCGCACGCGATCGAAAAGGCCGAGCGGTACAAGTGGCGGCACGGCGCCGCGGTCAGCGTCGGCATGGTCTACGCCGCGGAACTGGGCCGGCTCGCCGGTCGCCTCGACGACGCCACCGCCGACCGGCACCGCACCGTGCTCGCCGCCGTCGGCCTGCCGCTGACCTACCGCGGCGACGCGTGGCCCCGGCTTTTGGAGACCATGCGCGTGGACAAGAAGTCGCGCGGCGACATGTTGCGCTTCATCGTCCTCGACGGCCTGGCCAAGCCGGTCGTCCTGGAGGCCCCCGACCCGACGCTCCTGGTCGCCGCCTACGCCGAGGTCTCGGCGTGAGCGCGCGCCGGGTGCTGGTCCTGAACGGCCCCAACCTCGGCCGGCTCGGCAGCCGCGAGCCGGACGTCTACGGCGCGACCTCGTACCAGGGCCTGGTCGCCGAGTGCGAACGCCTCGGCGCCGAACTCGACTTCGCCGTCGAGGTCCGCGAGACCAACGACGAGGGCGAGATCATCCGCTGGATGCACGAGGCCGCCGACGGCCGCATCCCGGTGGTGATGAACCCCGGCGCGTTCACCCACTACTCCTACGGGCTGCGCGACGCGGTCGCCCAGCGCACCGCGCCGTTCATCGAGGTGCACATCTCCAACCCGTACGCGCGCGAAAGCTTCCGGCACACCAGCGTGGTCGCCGCGGTCGCCAGCGGCACGATCGCCGGCTTCGGCCTCGGCTCCTACCGCTTGGCGCTGCGCGCGCTCGCCGAGGAACTCGACGGCTGAGCCTCGCTTCCGCCCGGGGTGTCACCCACGTGGGTGACACCCCGGGCCGGACCGCCGCGCCGCTCGAAGGACCTCACCCGAGCAACCGCCCGATCGCCGTCGCCACCTCCGGATGCCCCAGATACGCGCCGATGTCGTGCGCGCGATCGAGCGGATTGGCCACCGCGCACTCCGCGACCAGGCCGCTCCAGTCGTCGGCCAGCGGACACCCGATCGCGACCGGATCGGTCGGGCACCACGCGTTGAACCACGGCCCCGCGATCGGCGGCAGATGCGGCCCGCCGATCCGCAGTCGCGAATAGACGGTGTCCATCCCCAGCGGGCTGCCCACGGTGACCAACCCGGCCACCGGCACCGCCGGCCCCAGCCGGGTCAGCAGATCCATCGCCACCACCGTGCCCAGGCTGTGCGCGACCAGCACCACCGGACCGTCGGCGGGCATCCCGGCGAGCACCTGGTCGAGCACGGCCGTGCGCGAGTCGTCCTGATCCAGATAGGCCGCGACGTCCTTGAACGCGGCCTTGATCACCAGCCGGTCCACCCCGGTGTGCGCGGCGATCCAGCCCAGCGGCTCACGCGTGGTGCGCACCACGTGGTCCCAGATGCTCTCGGTCGCCGGCTCGGCCGCCTCCGGAGGGGGCATGCCCGCCCGCCGTGCGGCCTCGTCGAGCAGCCGGTCGTACAACTCCCGCGCCGACGCGGACAGCGGCGCCTCGCCCGGCAGCGCCGACTCCATCACCTGCACGAGCCGGTCGCCGTAATAGGGGAACCACACGTCGGCCGGATCGATCGTCGGCAGCCCGGCCAGGGTCAGCCCGCTGTTCAGCCCCGCCGCCCAGCCGCGCCGCAGTTCGTCCGGATCGCGCCCCTGCTGACTGCGCCCGTGGACGAACACCAGACGCAGTCGGCCCCCGAACGCCTCCGGCCGGCCGCTCGCCCCGGCGACCGCGACCGCCTCGGCGACCTCGATCGGCGGCCGGGGAGCGGGCACCGTGGACAGCAGCGCCGGCGCCGTGCCCAGGCCCGAGCCGGGACCCAACTCGGCGAGCAGCGCCCGCTGCGCGTCGCCCGTGGACAGCGCCGCGAGGCGGGCCAGGATCACACTGATCCGCACCCCCTCGTTGGCGATCCACTTGATCTCGGCCTGCCCCTGCTCGGGCCGCCACGGCTGATCGTGCAGGTTCAGCACGGCCCCGGACGCGTCGTGCGCGGGCACCCCGCTGTGATGCAGCGCGACCGCCTCCCACTGGTCGTTGAACACCGGCGAACCGGAATTGCCCGGCTCGGTGTCGGTCTCGTACTGGATGAAGTCGTCGAAGCGCTGGGTGAAGCGGTTCTGCCGGATGGCGATCTCCTTCAGCCGCCCGTCCGGGTGTCCGATCACGTTCACCGGATCGCCGAGCACCAGCTTGCCCTCGGCCGCGAGCAGCCACAGATGCCCGAAGACCTGCCCGGCCGGCCGCCCGTCGCCGCCCGGACGCAGCGCCACCAGGGCGAAGTCCAGATCCTCGTCGGTCAGGAACAGCGTGTCCGGGTCCGGCGTGAAGCGGGTGGTGTGCGCGGGCAGGTCGTTGTCGATGCCCATCTCCGCACCGAACTCGGCGAACGCGCCGCGAGCGGTCGCCGCGTCGGGAAAGACGTGATGGTTGGTCAGCAACAGGCTCGGCGAGACCAGGAAGCCGGTCGCCTGCGGTTGCACGGGTCCGCCCGCGGAGTACCAGATCCGCGCGACGCACGCGGCGGCGCGCATGCCGCGGGCGAGGAAGTTCAGGCTCTGCAGATCGTTGGTGGCGCCGATGATGCGCTCGGCGAGCCCGGGTCCGCTCTCCTCCGGCGACGTGGCCAGCAGCACCTGCCCGGGCACCTCGTGCTGCTCCACCAGTCGGGCCGCGCGTAGTTGCAGCCGGTGGTCGTCGTCGGGGAATCGCCGACCGTCGGCGCGTCGCCGCTCGATCGTGGACCGATCCGCCTCGGCCCCCGCATAGCGCGCGGCTGCGGCGCGCAATCGGGCCATCAACCGCTCGTCCGCCACAGACGTGGCAGTTCCGTCATTTCCACTGATTTCCACTGAAGCCCACCCCCTCGCAGGAGAGGGTAGAACCGGGCCCGGGCCGCTGTCCGGACTTCGGGCGTTTGCGCTGGTCCGAACGCGCATCCGCGCTGGCGCGAGCCCGAAGGATGCAGTCCCGTCGAGTCACACCGGGCTACCCACACCTCACGGGTCTACGCTGTTCCCATGCCCGAGGCCCATGATCGACGCCGTGATCGACTGCGTTCCCGCCTGGCCGGTGCCGGCGCCGACGTCGCCCTGATCACCAACCTCGTCAACGTGCGATACCTGACCGGGTTCACCGGCTCCAACGCCGCGCTGCTCGTGTACACGCCGGGCGCACCGGGCGAGGGGACCGGTTCGGGCGCGGTGTTGTGCACCGACAGCCGCTACGCGGCCCAGGCCGCCGAGGAGTCGCCGGGTGTCGAACTGCTGGTCGAGCGGGCCTGCGCGCAGGCGCTGACCACCCGCGCGGCACGCTCCGGCGCGGTTCGCCTGGCCATCGAGGAGCAGCACGTCACGGTCGAGCTGTACCGCGAGCTGGGCCGGGTGCTGGCCGAGGAGAGCGCCGCGGGGGAGCTGGTCAACCTGGGTCGTGTGGTCGAGGACCTGCGGCGGATCAAGGATCCCGAGGAGATCGCCGCGCTGCGGATCGCCTGTGAGATCGGCGACCGGGCGCTGGGCGAGATGATCGAGTCGATCCTGGTCGGCCGGACCGAGCGGCACATCGCGATGGAGCTGGAGCGGCGGATGGCCGATCACGGCGCCGACGCGGTGGCCTTCCCCACGGTGGTGGCCACCGGGCCGAACTCGGCGATTCCGCACCACGATCCCGGGGACCGCCGGGTCGAGGACGGCGACTTCCTCAAGATCGACTTCGGCGCGCGCTACCGCGGCTACCACGGCGACATGACCCGCACGTTCGTGATCGGCACCGAGCCCTCGGCCTGGCAGCAGGAGATCTACAGTGTGGTCTTCGCCGCGCAGAAGGCGGGCCGGGAGGCGCTGGCGCCGGGGGTCGAGGCGGTCGCGGTGGACAAGGCCGCGCGCGATGTGATCGCGCAGGCCGGCTTCCTCGATTTCTTCGGACACGGCCTCGGACACGGTGTCGGTCTGGAGATCCACGAGGACCCGCGTCTGGGTCCGACGGCGACCGGTAAGCTGGACGCTTGCATGCCGGTCACCGTCGAACCGGGGATCTATCTCCCGGGCCGCGGCGGTGTCCGCATCGAGGACACCCTGGTGGTTCGTCCGCTCGAAGACGGCGGCCCCGAGCTACTCACCATCACGACCAAGGAATTGCTCGTCCTGTAGCGGGCCGGCGCCCGCCGCCTCGTCCGACGAGCGAGAATCCGGTCCCAGAAGCACGCAGGAGACACCACACTCGTGGCCACGACCAACGACCTGAAGAACGGCATGGTGCTCAAGCTCGACAACGGCCAGCTCTGGTCCGTCGTCGAGTTCCAGCACGTCAAGCCCGGCAAGGGCGGCGCGTTCGTTCGTACGAAGCTCAAGCATGTCCTCTCCGGCAAGGTCGTGGACAAGACCTTCAACGCCGGCACGAAGGTCGAGACGGCCACCGTGGACAAGCGCGGCATGCAGTTCTCGTACAAGGACGGCTCCGACTTCGTGTTCATGGACACGGACACCTACGAGCAGCTGCCGATCTCGCCCGAGACCGTCGGCGACGCCGCCAACTACCTGCTCGAGGGCTTCGACGCGACCGTCGCGATCTACGAGGGCGCCGCGCTCTACGTCGAGCTGCCGGCGTCGGTCGAACTGCTCATCGAGTACACCGAGCCGGGTGTCCAGGGCGACCGCTCCACCGGTGGCACCAAGCCCGCGAAGCTGGAGACCGGCTTCGAGATCGCGGTTCCGCTCTTCATCACCACGGGCGAGAAGGTCAAGGTCGACACCCGTTCCGGTGACTACCTGGGCCGCGTGAACAGCTAGTGGCCGGTGCCCGCAGCAAGACCCGGAAGCGCGCGCTGCAGATCCTGTTCGAGGCCGACCAGCGCGGTGTCGATCCGGTGACCATCCTCGCGGACTGGGTCGGCCGCTTCCGGGCCGACAAGGCGGAGCCGCAGGTCGCCGAGTACACGATGCGCCTGGTCGAGGGCGTCCAGGAGCACCGCAAGCGCATCGACGACCTGATCGGCACCTACGCCGTGGGGTGGACGCTGGACCGGATGCCCGGCGTGGACCGCAACGTCCTGCGCCTGGGTATCTACGAACTGCTCTGGGAGAGCGACGTCCCCGACGTCGTGGCCATCGACGAGGCGGTCGAACTCGCCAAGGAATACTCCACGGACGAGTCGCCGGCCTTCGTCAACGGCCTGCTGGCCCGGATAAAGGATCTCAAGCCGACGCTGCTGCGCTAGCGTCCGCCGCCGGACCCGTCGAGCCGCCCACCCCGCCCGGGTGGGCGGCTCGCTGCGTTCGCGCCGGCCCGGATGAGGCGGTCGGGGTCCTGTGCCGATAATGAAGATCATGAAATCCGATCGGAAGGGCTCCCGGCTGCGGGAAATCGGCGACGAGCCCGACTATCGGTTCACCCTCGCCAACGAACGCACGTTCCTGGCCTGGATCCGCACCGCGCTCTCCCTGCTCGCGGGCGGGGTGGCGGTGGTGCAACTGGTGCCGGACCTGGCTTCGCGGGCGCAGCGCCTGATGCTCGGGCTGGCCCTGGTCGGTTTGGCGCTGACCCTGTCGGCCACCGCGTACCGGCGCTGGTACCAGGTCGAGCGGGCGATGCGGCTGGGCCGGGCGCTGCCGTTCTCCGCGCTGCCGCTGGTGGTGTCGGCGGGTCTGGGAATCGTGATCGTGGTGAGCGTCGTGCTCATGCTCGTGTCCTGATGGGCCGCCGCCCCGTCGCGCTGCCGGGCGCGCCCCTGGATCCGGGGCTGCAGCCGGAGCGCACTCGGATGGCGTGGTCGCGCACGTCGCTGGCGTTCGTCGCCAACGGGGCGCTGCTGGTACGGGCCGGCCACGTACCGGGGCGCTGGTGGTTCATGCTGCCGGGGTTCGTGGTGATGGCGGCCGGCTTCGGGGTATACGTGGTGGGGTTGCTGCGGCACCGACAGGTCGACCACGCGGTTCGGGGCGGCACGGCGGCGGTCGGCGACCGGGCGATCCGCGCGACGTTGCTGACGGTGTCGGCGGCGTGCGTGCTGGCGGCGGCGGTGCTGGTCGGCCGGCCCTGACAGCGCCCTTGTCGGCCGCGCGGGGCCGGGGTGCGACCGTCCCATGCGAACGAGGCGACGGATCACCTGTACGCCGGGGCGGGGATCGGGCCGGGCACCTCGGTGCTCGATCCGGCCGCCGGCACCGGCACATCGACCCGCCGGCCGGCCGAGCGCGGGGCGCGGGTCGCGGCGATGGAGCCGTCGGCGCGGTGCGTGAGACGTTCGCCCGGATGGTCGAAGGGGTGCCGGTCGGCACGGCGGAGTCGATACCGCTGCCGGAGGGCACGGTCGACGTGGTCACCGTGACCCGGGCGTGCCACCGGTTCGAGCCGGAGCCGGAGCCGGCGCTGCGCGAGATCGCGCGGGTGTTGCGGCCGGCCGGGGTGCCGGCGCTGCCGTGGAACGCGCGGGATCAGGGGAACGCGCTGGTGGACCGGCTGTACGAGGTGGCCGAGTGCCCGTTCGGCGGCCTGCGCGATGACCGCCCGGCGGTCGCCCGCAGCCCCTGGTTCGAGCGCGCGGAGCGGACCCTCTTCCGGCGCCGCGAGTCGTGGCCCATGACGCGGGCGTGGAGCGGATCGCCGCGTTCGGCTACGCGAGTGCGATGGGGGGACCGACCGGCAGCGGGGCGAAATGCCGGCGAGGGTGCGGGAGTTCGTCGGGGAGTACGCGCAGCCGGTGGAACCGGCCCAGGTCACCGACACCCACCCCGGCCCGGCGCAGGGGTGGGGGCGCCGCGGCCTACAGGCTGCGGGCGTCGCGCCACCACCACGCCTGGCTGAGGTTGTCGGGGAGTTCGCCGGAGGCGCCGAGTTGGCGCATGCCCGCGCGTAGACCGTCCTTGAGTACCTCGACCCCGTCGTCGCCGACCGCCTTGGTCCAGGCGCCCTGGATCCAGGACAGCTCGGCCCAGATCACCCGCAGGCACTCGCGGCCGCGTTCGGTGAGGGTGATCCGACGGGCGCGGCGGTCGGCGGGGTCGGGTTTGCGGTCGACGTAGCCGTGCCGGGCCAGGTGTGAGACCACTTCGCCGGCCGACTGCTTGGTCATGCCGAGTCGGCGACCGAGCTCGGTGGCGGTGGTGCCGTCCTCGCCGATCAGGGTCAGCGCGAAGCCGTGCGTGGGCCGGATCTCGTCGAAACCGGCGGCCGTCATGCGGTCGGAGAACAGTTGGCTGATCCCGCGCACGGCGGTGACCAGCAATGTCACCAGTTCGGGCCCGGAGGAGGTGTCTTGCTGCACGAGGTAAGAATACCTGTCTAATTTGCCGGGGAAACCCACGACGCCGCCCCCGACCGAGGTCGGGAACGGCGCGCAGGTCGAATGACCATTACCCATGGATCATGCCGCAACGGGCCGGTGGGACGGGGCAGGCCATGCCGATCGCCACGGCATGCCATGCCCGACCGGCGGTGCGCGGACGCCGCGCGGGCGGCCCGGCCCGGAAGGCGCGGCGACCGCCCGTTACACGTGTACGGCGACCGCGCCCTCGCGCTTTTCGCCCTGGCGGACGAACAGGGCCAGGACGATGCCGACCGCCATCGTGATCGCGGCGATGGTGAAGGCCAGTTGCATGCCGTCCAGGAACGTGGTGGCCGAGGCGTGTCGGACCGCCTCCGTCGCCGGGCCGTCCAACTGCCTGCCGCCCAGCAGGTCCGGTCGCAGCGGCGGGAACCCCTGCGCGACCGAGCCCTCGATCCCCTCGCGCTGCCCGTGCGGCATCGAGGCGTAGTCGCCGGCCGCCGCGGGCCACCGGTCCGGCAGTACCGAGGAGACCTTGGCCGCCACCACCGCACCGAGCACGGCGGTGCCGAGCGCGCCGCCGACCTGCATCGCGGCCTGCTGGATCCCGGAGGCCACGCCGGAGAGTTCGAGCGAGGCGTTGCCGACGATGATGTCGGTGGCGCCCACCATGATCGGGCTGAGCCCGAATCCGAGCAGCACGAACGGCAGCATGGTCGCGCCGAAGCTCGCGTCCTCGCCCAGCCGGGCCAGCAGCGCCATCGCGGTCGCGGACAGCGCCAGGCCGGCGATGATCGGAATACGCGGGCCCAGCTTGGTGATCGCGAGGCCGCCGATCGGCGAGCCGATCATCATCACCACCGACATCGGCAACATCCGTACGCCGGTCTCGGTCGGGCTGAGCCCGTTGACGCCCTGGAGGTAGAAGGTGATGAAGAACATCGCGCCGAACATCGCGAACGCCATGAAGATCATCAGCACGATGCCGATCGAGAACGACCGGTTGCGGAACATCCCCATCGGCATCAGCGGTTCGGCCGCCCGGGTCTGCCACAGCGCGAAGACCGCGAGCAGGATCGCCGCGGCGGCCATGAAGCCGAGCGTGTAGGCGCTGCCCCAGCCCTTCTCGCCGCTCTTGATCACGCCCCACACCAGGCAGAACATCGCCACCGACAACAGCACCACGCCGAGGTAGTCGATCCGGTTGCTCGCACCGGCCACCCGGCTGTTGGCCAGCGCCCAGATGCCGACCACCAGCGTCAGTACGCCGATCGGCACGTTGATGTAGAACACCGACTGCCAGCTGACGTGTTCGACGAGCAGACCGCCGACGATCGGACCGGCGGCGGTGGCGGTGGAGATCGCCGCGCCCCAGATGCCGATCGCCATGTTCAGCTTGTTGCCGGGGAAGCTGTTGCGCAGCAGACCGAGCGCGGTGGGCTGGAGCAGCGCGCCGAACACGCCCTGGAGCACCCGGAACGCGATCAGCATCGAGACCGACTGGGAGAACGCGATGAGCAGCGACGTGGCGGCGAAGCCGGCCGCGCCGATCAGGAAGATCGTCTTGTGCCCGTAGCGGTCGCCGAGCTTGCCCGCCGGGATCAGGCACACCGCGAGCGCGAGCAGATAGCCGTTGGTGACCCATTGCAGGTCGGCGAGCGAGGCGTCGAGGTCCTTGGAGATGGCCGGGTTGGCGATGCCGACGACGGTCCCGTCGAGGGCCACCATCATCACGCCGAACGCGACCGCGAGGAGGGTGAGCCAGGGATGACCCTGCATGCCCTTGCGGGCGGGGGGAGTGGCGGGATCCGGAGGGGGTGCGTCCGGTGTCGCCGCCGTCGAAGTCTGGCTCATGCGTCCCCTACATCCATCCGTGTTCAGCGTCGTATCGAACCATCGAACGATATGGCACCGTGTGCCAAGTAGCCAAATCACTCAAGTTGCACGCAGTGACAAGTGCCATACTGTGCAGGACCAAGGAGAGGAAGACGCAACGTGCGGGACACGGCCGGCGCCGCGACGGGTTTGCGCGAGCGCAAGAAGGAACGCACGCGAGAGGCCCTGGTGGACGCCGCGCAGGAGCTGTTCCTGCGCAAGGGATACGACGCCACGACCATCGACGAGATCGTCGCCGCCGTGGAGGTCTCCCGGCGCACCTTCTTCCGCTACTTCGCGGGCAAGGAGGAGGTGGCGCTGGCCCGGGCCATGGAGTTCGAGCAACTGTTCCTGTCCGCACTGGCCACCCGACCGGCCGACGAGGCGCCGCTGACCGCGCTGCGCCGCGCGGGTACCGAGGTGTTGTCGGAGTTCGGCGACGAGCCGGCCGACGGCGCGGGCCACGAGTTCCTGCGGATGCGCCGACTGATCGAAGGCACCCCGGTACTGCTGGCCGCCTCGCTGCGCAACGCGATCGAGCTGGAGCGGCGAATGGCGGCGGAGATCGCCCGCCGCGAGGGCCTGACCCCGGAACTCGACCGGCGCCCGGCGCTGTTGGTGACCCTGTACCACTCGGTCATGCGGGTGGCGATGGACGAATGGACCGAGGACGAGGTCATGGACACCGCCGGCCTGTCCCGAATCGTCGAGGCCGCGTGGGACGACATGGCCACACTCCTCGCCGACCGCTGGACAGCGGGCGAACTACGCCGGGACTGACCGCGGGCAAGGGCGGACACCTGGCCACCGTGCCTGCCGCCGGCTCACGGGGGTGGAGGGCGGGTGGGTGGGTTACGGGAGCGGAGGGCGGAGGGCGGAGGGCGGGTGCGCCGGGGCGTGGGGCGCGGGAGTTGTGGGTGAGGCGGTTGGGGGGGCCGGAGTTGCGCGGTGATTTGGTCGGGGTGGTGGGGTGGGTGGGGTGGGGCGCCTGAGTTGCGGGGCGCGGGGGGTGGGTAGCCGGGGGCGGGGTGAGTGGGGCGCGCGCGGGCGTTGGGGGCGCAGGGTGCGTGGAGTGCGGCGCCGGGGTCGTGGGGTGGGTCTTGGGGTGGCTGGAGTCGCGAGGTGGGCGTGACGGGGGGCGCGGTCGTGAGGCGGGCTGGGGGGTGGCCGGAGTCACGAGGTGAGTGAGTTGGGGGGCGGAGTCGTGAAGTGGGCTGGGGGGTGGCCGGGTTCGCGAGGTGGGCGGGATGAGGGGACGCGGTCGTGAGGCGGGCTGGGGGGTGGCCGGAGTCGCTGAGGTGAGCGTGATGGGGGGCGCGGTCGTGAAGTGGGCCGTGGGGTAGCCGGAATCGCGACGCGAGCAACGCGGGACACCAGAGTCGTGTCCGCAGCGTTGCTTCTTGTTGGGCGCTTCGCGCCGGCTCGCGAGGCACCGCTTTTCTGCTCCCCCGCTTCGCTCCTCCGCAGAAAAGCGGCCCCTCGCTCGGGGCCGGCTGTCCCTCCGCTTCGCTCCGGGCCATCCGACCCAAAAAATCGCGGCTCCGCCGCTCTCCGCGCTTCGCGCGTCGATCGCGTGGGCGGCCTGGGTCGTGGGCGCTGACGCGCCACGGGCGTGGCGATCGGGAGAGCCCGGCTCCCGGCGCGACCTGGGCCATTCGCGATTTGGCCACCCTCGCGACACGGGCTTTCCCCGGTGACCCGAGTCGTTGGTGCATCCCGTCGGCGCGTCAGCGCCCACGACCCTGGCCGAGGTGGTGATCGACGCGCGAAGCGCGGAGAGCGGCGGAGCCGCCGCTTGTTTTTTAGGCTGGGCGACCCGGAGCGAAGCGGAGGGGCGCACAGCCGCGAGCGGGGTGCCGCTTTTCTGCGGAGGAGCGAAGCGGGGGAGCAGAAAAGCGGTGCCTCGCGAGCCGGCGCGAAGCGCCTAATAAGAAGCAACGCTGCGGTTCCGATTCGGGCCCGGTGTGATGCTGCGGTTCCGCGTTGGGTCGGGTGTGATGCTGCGGTTCCGCGTTGGGTCGGTGTGATGCTGCGGTTCCGATTCGGGCCCGGTGTGACGCTGCGGTTCCGATTCGGGCCCGGTGTGACGCTGCGGTTCCGATTCGGGCCCGGTGTGATGCTGCGGTTCCGCGTTGGGTCGGGTGTGATGCTGCGGTTCCGATTCGGGCCCGGTGTGATGCTGCGGTTCCGCGTTGGGTCGGGTGTGACGCTGCGGTCCCGCTTTGGGTCGGGTGTGACGCTGCGGTCCCGCTTTGGGTCGGGCGTGACGCTGCGGTCCCGCGTTGGGTCGGGCGTGATGCTCCGGTCCCACCTTGGGTCGGGTGCGATGCTGCGGTCCCGACCCAACCCCGGTGCGACGCCGCAGCCCGACCCAACCCCGGTGCGACGCCGCAGCCCGACCCAACCCCGGTGTGACGCGCAGTCCCGATCCGGCCCCCGCATGGCCCCTGCCGCTACCGCACGCGCTTGACCAGTAGGGCCAGCAGGGCTCCCAGGAGGGAGATGGCGGCGGCGAAGGCGAAGAGGCCCTTGTAGCCCAGGTCCAGGTCGTCGACCAGGAAAGGGGCCAGGAACGGGGCGGCGATTTGGGGGCCGGCGTTGGCTATGTTGATCAGGCCCATGTCCTTGCCGACGTCCTGGGGGCGGGGGAGGACCTGGGTGATCAGGGCCATGTCGACGGCCATGTACATGCCGAAGAACAGGCCGTTGGCGATCTGGAAGGCGATCATGCCGTCCTCGGTGGCCCAGATCATCGGGATGACCAGGGACAGCGCCGCGCCGGCGCCGGAGGCGATCACGAACGGCTTGACCCGGCCGACGCGGTCCACGATCGGGCCGATCACCACGGCCGCGACGATGGTCACCACCGCGTTGATCACGGTGAGGGTGCCCAGCTTGGACACCACCTCGGCCTGCGGGATCTTCACGTACATCAGCAGGATGAAGAAGTTGAACTGCAGCACCACCATGTAGCCGAGCATCACGCCCAGGCGCGAGAGCAGGGCGATGAAGAAGTCGGCGTGCTCGCGCGGCGAGACCCAGAAGCCCTTGACGAAGGCGACGAACGCGAACGGCTCGCGCGGCAGGTCCCTGGTGGAGCGGTCGGGGCTGACGACCACGAAGATCAGCGCGGCGGCCACCAGGATCGCGGCGATCAGGTAGAAGCCCTTGGCCCCGCCGTCGGACGGGTCGGCGAAGCGGCCGTCGAAGCCGCCGATCCGCGCGTCGATCCCGATCATGCTCAGGTCGACGCCGGCCAGCAGCAGTGAGGCCACGATCGTGCCCACGGGGATGCCGAGGCCGATCATCGCGGAGAACCGGCCGTACTTGCTCGCCGGCACCCGGTCGGGCATGACCGCAGTCACCGCGGCCTGGTAGCCGTTCATGATGAACTGGATGAGGCCCCAGGTCAGCCCCACCGCCGCGATCGAGTTCGCGTTGGCCTGGAAGCACAGCGCGGCGGCGCCGACGAGTGCGCAGAACAGGATGAAGGGCGAGCGCCGGCCGAACCGCGAGCGGGTGATGTCGGAGAGCTTGCCGAACAGCGGATTGCCGATCGTGGCGAACAGCGCGCCCCAGAAGATCGGCCACTTCAGCGCTTCCTGGTCGGGCACGCCCTTGATGTGGATGACCTGGATCGGGAGCAGGTACACCCCCACGCCCAGCCACAGCATGTAGAGCGCGATGTTGGCGAGGGGCAACGTCGCGTAGAGCGGAGCGACCTTGTACCCGGTGTTCTCGGGGTCCGCGACGGACACCGGTGCCGGCGACGAGGAGCCGGGCTCCTCTGTGGTGGTCGAACTCATGTGGACCGTCCGATGGAGGGGACTCGAAACCCTCCCTGCACGGAGGTCCCGAATCGTTTGACGTGGTGTTGGGATCGGAGCCTAGGTGACACGAATAAGCAGGGGAATGGGTCCACAACATGAAATCAGCCCGACTAGATAACGATTTGATCGTTCAAGCTTTGAACGCAGTGCACTGCGCAGCGAATCGTCACTGCGAGTGATCTTGTAACGACCGACACGCGTCGGTAGCGCATTCGAGCGATTACGGCCAAGGTTGTGCCGGCTAACCAAGCGGTAACGGATCGCGCGTCCCCGTGATCCGGTGGTCATCGGTTGCGCGCGGGCCGGCCCCGCGCGCGGGTGCGGTAGGGGGTGTCGTCGAGATGACGAGCACGAAGTCGGTCACTTGCCGCCCAGGGGGTCGCGGATGAGCGTGCCGGAGGCGGGGGCCAAACCCCCCACCAGTTCGGACGTCGCCCGACTCGCCGGCGTCTCCAGGTCCACCGTGAGCTACGTGCTCAACTCGCCGCCCGGGGTCCGGGTCAGCGCGCAGACCCGGGAGCGGGTCATGCTCGCGGTGCGCGAACTGGGCTACGCGCCCAGCGCGCCCGCCCGTTCGCTGCGCTCGGGCAACAGCGACGTGGTCCTCTTCCCACTGCCGCTGCAACCCATGGGGCAACTCCTCGAGGCGTTCATCGACGAACTCACGGAGGCGCTCAACCGGCACGAGTTGAGCCTGCTCATCCACGCCGACCGCACCTCGCGCGGCGCGGACGCGGCCCGCCAGTGGGCCGCGCTGCGCCCGCTCGCGGTGATGGCGGAATCGAATCGGCTCACCGGAGGCGCGGTCGACGTGCTCAAGCGGGCGGGGGTGCGGGCGATCTTCGCGTGGGGGCGCGAGGAGCACCCGGACGTGCCCACCGCGATCTTCGACAACCGCGACACCGGCCGCGTCGCGGTCCGCCACCTCATCGACCGCGGCCACCGCAGGCTGGCCTGCCTGGTCCCGTCCGGACCGTTGGCCTTCCTCGGCGAGGAGCGCTGGGCGGGCGCCCAGGCCGCCGCCGAGGACGCGGGCGTGTCGCTGCGCCGGGTGGACGTGGGCTACGTGCGCGAGGACGTGCTGGCGATCGTGCGCCGATGGCAGCGCGAGAGCGAACCGCCCACCGCGGTCTTCGCCGGCAACGACGACTTCGCCCTGATGATCATCTCCGCGCTGCGCGAGTGCGGCTGGTCGGTGCCCGACGACATGGCCGTGGTCGGCGCCGACGACCTGCCGTTCTGCGACCTGGTCTGGCCGCGGCTGACCAGCGTCTCGATGCACACCCGGACGATGGGCTCCGGCGCCTCGGACGCGATCACCACGCTGATCCGGGGCCGCGACTACCGTCCCGGCGGGCGGATGGTCGTGCACCCGCGGGTGGTGGTCCGCGAATCCGGCTGAGGCCGCCGCGCGTACATAAGGTGAAGGGTCCCGGAGCCGACCGGCTCCGGGACCCTTCGAGGTTCCCGCGGTGTCGTGCCTCCGGCGGAGTCGGACTCCGCCGTCACGTCGTCACGCGTTGGTCTGGTGCTCCACGGCCCGACGCGCCTCCGGGTTGAGCACGCCCCACCCGATCAGCTGCTCGGTCAGCACGCTCGGCGACTGGTCGTAGATCACGGCCAGGGTGCGCAGGTCGTCCTGGCGGATCGACAACACCTTGCCGTTGTAGTCGCCGCGCTGGCTCTGGATGGTGGCCGCGTAGCGCTGGAGCGGGCCGGCCTGGTCCGACGGGACCGTCTGCAGCCGCTCCAGGTCGAGCACCAGGCGCGGCGGCGGCTCGGCGGCGCCGTTCGGAGTGCCGCCGGGCAGCAGCTCCTGCACCGGGACGCCGTAGAAGTCGGCGAGCTCGGCCAGGCGCTGCACGGTTACCGCACGGTCGCCGCGTTCGTACGAACCGACGACGACGGCCTTCCAGCGGCCCTGGGACTTCTCCTCGACGCCGTGCAGGGACAGGCCCTGCTGGGTCCGGATCGCGCGGAGCTTCGCCCCGAGCTGCTTGGCGTAGTCGCTGGACATCTCGCTCCCAAAACAGGTGACTGACCGTGAAGGTCCACCGGTGGTTGGCCGAACCGATGGGGTGGCTACCTCCGGGCCGGCTTTCTGTACCTCGAACTCTCCCCGAAGCTGCGAGGTTCGGCACGTCGCGACTGTCGCGTTCGGCCCGTTGGTGACTCATTGTGAGGTTACGCAGAGTAATTTGCGTCCGTCAAGCCGAACGGCCTACAAAGCCGGATTCGTGCAGGTGAGAGGCACCTTTACGCGAGCTTCCACGGCATATGCCCGGGCTCGATCCGTCGATCCGGGCGGCCGAAAGACTGATGATGTCGGCTGATACTGTGAGGGACGTACCCCGGCGTCCTTTAAAGCCCGTCCTGTGAGACGGGGAAGGAGGTCTGTTTTCCATGACAGCACCCCGCAACACCCCTGGCGGCACGTCGGCCGCCCGTCCGAAGGACCTCGACCCGGCCACCGCCCGTACGGTCCTGGATCCCTCCGACATCAACCGGGCACTGACCCGCATCGCCCACGAGATCGTCGAACGCGCCAAGGGCGCCGACGACGTGGTGCTCCTGGGCATCCCGACCCGCGGCGTGGCCCTGGCCCGCCGGCTCGGCGAACGACTCGCCTCCATCGAGGACGGCGCCGAGGTCCCCGTCGGCGCACTCGACATCACCATGTACCGCGACGACCTGCGCCTGGGCCCGGCCCGCGCGCTGGAGCGCACCGAGATCCCCGCCGAGGGCATCGACGGCAAGCTCGTGGTCCTGGTCGACGACGTGCTCTACTCCGGCCGCACCATCCGCGCCGCGCTCGACGCGCTGAACGACATCGGCCGCCCGCGCGCGGTGCAACTGGCCGTCCTGGTCGACCGCGGCCACCGCGAACTCCCGATCCGCGCCGACTACGTGGGCAAGAACCTGCCCACGTCGCAGCGCGAGACCGTCAAGGTCCACCTGGCCGAGTACGACGGCCGCGACGCGGTCCTGCTCGGCACCCGCGCGGCCGACCCCGCCGCCCACACCGACGCGGAGAAGTAGCCAGTGAAGCGCCACCTGATCTCGGCCGCGGACCTCACCCGCGACGACGCCATCCTGATCCTCGACACCGCCGAAGAACTCGCGCACATCGCCGAGCGGCCGATCAAGAAGCTGCCGACGCTGCGCGGCCGCACCGTGGTCAACCTGTTCTTCGAGGACTCCACCCGCACCCGGATCTCCTTCGAGGCCGCCGCCAAACGGCTGTCCGCCGACGTGATCAACTTCTCCGCCAAGGGCTCCTCGGTCTCCAAGGGCGAATCGCTCAAGGACACCGCGCTGACCCTGCAGGCGATGGGCGCCGACGCGGTCGTCATCCGCCACCACGCCTCCGGCGCGCCGCACCGCCTGGCCGGCTCCGGCTGGCTGCGCGGCTCGGTGGTCAACGCCGGCGACGGCACCCACGAGCACCCCACCCAGGCCCTGCTCGACGCGTTCACCATGCGCCGCAGGCTCGCCGGCGGCCGGGGCGACCTCGAAGGCCGCCGAATCACCCTCGTGGGCGACGTCCTGCACAGCCGCGTGGCCCGCTCCAACGTGCTCCTGCTCGCCACCCTCGGCGCCGAGGTCACCCTCGTCGCGCCGCCCACGCTGCTCCCGATCGGCGTGGAGACCTGGCCCTGCACGGTGTCCTACGACCTGGACGCGCCGCTGCCCAAGTCCGACGCGGTGATGATGCTGCGCGTGCAGCGCGAGCGGATGAACGCCGCGTTCTTCCCCACCGAGCGCGAATACTCCCGCCGCTACGGCCTGGACCTGCGCCGCATGGCGATGCTCCCCGAGCACGCCATCGTGATGCACCCCGGCCCGATGAACCGCGGCATGGAGATCGCCGCCGAGGTCGCCGACTCGACCCGCTCGACCATCGTCGAACAGGTCACCAACGGCGTCAGCGTGCGCATGGCGGTCCTGTACCTGCTCCTGGGCGGCAACGAGCCGGCCCTGAGCGCCCCGAGCACCACCGGCACCGAGGAGATCGCCAAGTGAGCACGTACCTGATCAAGGACGCCAAGGTCCTCGGCGGCGACGCGCAGGACGTGCTCATCCGCGACGGCCTGATCGCCGGGATCGGCGCCGGCCTCACCGCCGAGGACGCCACCGTCGTCGACGCCGCCGGGCAGATCCTCCTGCCGGGCCTGGTCGACCTGCACACCCACCTGCGCGAGCCCGGCCGCGAGGACGCCGAGACGGTGGCCACCGGCGCGAACGCCGCGGCCCTCGGCGGCTTCACCGCCGTGCACGCGATGGCCAACACCGACCCCGTCGCCGACACCGCCGGCACCGTCGAGCAGGTCTGGCGGCTCGGCCAGGAGTCCGGTCGCTGCGACGTGCACCCGGTCGGCGCGGTCACCGTCGGCCTCGAAGGCAAGCGCCTGGCCGAACTCGGCGCGATGGCCGACTCCGCCGCCCGCGTACGGGTGTTCTCCGACGACGGCAAGTGCGTCGACGACGCGGTCATCATGCGCCGCGCCCTGGAGTACGTGAAGGCGTTCGACGGCGTGGTCGCCCAGCACGCGCAGGAGCCCCGGCTGACCGAGGGCGCCCAGATGAACGAGGGCACCGTCTCCGGCGAACTGGGCCTGCGCGGCTGGCCGGCGGTCGCCGAGGAGTCGATCATCGCCCGCGACGTGCTGCTCACCGCGCACGTCGGCTCGCGCCTGCACGTGTGCCACGTCTCCACCGCCGGCTCCGTGGAGATCCTGCGCTGGGCCAAGTCCAAGGGCTGGAACGTCACCGCCGAGGTCACCCCCCACCACCTGCTGCTCACCGACGAACTCGTGCGCAGCTACGACCCGGTCTACAAGGTCAACCCGCCGCTGCGCACCGCCGCCGACGTCACCGCGCTGCGCGAGGCACTCGCCGACGGCACGATCGACGCGGTCGCCACCGACCACGCCCCGCACCCCAGCGAGGACAAGGACTGCGAGTGGGCGGTCGCCGCGATGGGCATGCTCGGCCTGGAGACGGCCCTGTCGATCGTGCAGGAGACCATGGTCGACACCGGCCTGCTCGACTGGGCCGGCGTGGCCGACCGCATGTCCACCCGCCCCGCCGACATCGGCCGGCTCGACGGACACGGCCGCCCGATCGCCGTCGGCGAACCAGCCAACCTGGTGCTGGTCGACCCGGGCGCACGGCGTACGGTCGAACCGTCCGAACTCGCCTCGCGCAGCCGTAACACCCCCTACGCCGGTCTGGTCCTGCCCGGCAGGGTGGTCGCCACGTTCCTGCGCGGCGAACCCACGGTGATCGACGGGAAGCTCGCGTGACATCCGGCAACGCCCACCACGAAATGCTGCTGCTCGCCGCCGACCGCAAGTCGGCGGAGGTGACGGACTGGGGCGGTCGCATCCTCTGGATCGGCATCTGCCTCGTCTTCGTGCTCGGCATCTACCTGCTGATGTGGCGCGCCTGGAAGAAGCGCGGTCAACGCCAGGCCGCGCTGCCCGAGCTGCACACCGCGCCCGAGTCGGGCTCGGCGCCGCTGCTGCCGCCGCTGGTCGGCCGCTACTTCGGCAGCACCACGGCCGGCGACTGGCTGGACCGGGTGGTCGCGCACGGCCTGGGCACCCGCAGCCCGGTCGAGCTGACCCTGCGCGCCGACGGCCTGGTGGTCGAGCGACCCGCCGCGACGGACTTCTTCGTCCCCGCCGCCGCGCTCACCGGTGTGCGGCACGAGAAGGGCATCGCCGGGAAGGTGCTGCCCGAGGGCGGCCTGCTGGTGATCACCTGGACGCACGGCGACACCACGCTCGACTCGGGCTTTCGCGGCGACCACCCCGACGACCACGACGCGTGGATCGAGACCATCACCCGGCTGATCGCCGGGGATCCGCCGGCGACCGCCGGCACGGCTGTAATGAACCACCAGGAAGGATCGGTCACGTGACCGCAATGACCGGACGGGCCACGACGCCTGCGGTGCTCGTCCTCGAGGACGGACGCACATTCCGCGGCAGCGCCTACGGCGCGGTGGGGGAGACGTTCGGCGAGGCGGTGTTCTCCACCGGCATGTCGGGCTACCAGGAGACCCTGACCGACCCCTCGTACCACCGCCAGGTCGTGGTGATGACCGCCCCGCACGTCGGCAACACCGGCGTCAACGACGAAGACCCCGAATCGTCCCGCATCTGGGTCTCCGGCTACGTCGTCCGCGACCCCGCCCGGGTGCCCTCCAACCACCGCTCGCGCCGCTCGCTCGACGACGAACTGACGCGCTACGGCGTGGTCGGGATCAGCGGCGTCGACACCCGCGCGCTGACTCGCCACCTGCGCGAGCGCGGCGCGATGCGCGTCGGCATCTTCTCCGGCGACGCCGCGCGGGCCGACGAGGCCGCGCTGCTGGAGCGGGTGCGCACCAGCCCCGAGATGGCCGGCGCCGACCTCGCCGAACAGGTCAGCACCGACACCGCCTACGTGGTCCCCGCGATCGGCACCAAGCGCTTCACCGTCGCCGCGCTCGACCTGGGCATCAAGGGCATGACCCCGCACCGGATGGCCGAGCGCGGCATCGAGGTGCACGTGCTGCCCGCGACCGCGACCCTGGCGGACGTCAACGCCGTCGCCCCCGACGGCGTGTTCTTCTCCAACGGCCCCGGCGACCCGGCCACCGCGACCTCGCAGATCGAGCTGCTGCGCGGCGTCCTGGACCAGGGCACCCCGTTCTTCGGGATCTGCTTCGGCAACCAGCTGCTCGGCCGCGCGCTCGGCTTCGGCACGTACAAGCTCAAGTACGGCCACCGCGGCATCAACCAGCCCGTGCAGGACCGCACGACCGGCAAGGTCGAGGTCACCGCGCACAACCACGGCTTCGCCGTGGACGCGCCGCTGGACACGGTCTCGGACACCCCCTACGGGCGCGCCGAGGTCAGCCACGTGTGCCTCAACGACGACGTGGTCGAGGGCCTGCGGCTGCTCGACCGGCCCGCGTTCAGCGTGCAGTACCACCCGGAGGCGGCGGCCGGACCGCACGACTCCGCCTACCTGTTCGACCGTTTCGTCACGCTGATGGAGACCAAGAGTGCCTAAGCGCAACGACCTGAAGTCCGTCCTGGTCGTCGGCTCGGGCCCGATCGTCATCGGCCAGGCCGCCGAGTTCGACTACTCCGGCACCCAGGCGTGCCGCATCCTCAAGGCCGAGGGCCTGCGGGTGATCCTGGTCAACTCCAACCCGGCCACGATCATGACCGACCCGGAGATCGCCGACGCGACCTACGTCGAGCCGATCACCCCCGAGTTCGTCGAGAAGATCATCGCCAAGGAGCGCCCCGACGCGCTGCTGCCCACCCTCGGCGGGCAGACCGCGCTCAACATCGCGGTCTCGCTCAGCGAGAACGGCGTGCTGGAGAAGTACAACGTCGAACTGATCGGCGCCAACCTCGACTCGATCCAAAAGGGCGAGGACCGCGACCTGTTCAAGGGCGTGGTCGAGCGGGTGCGGGAGAAGATCGGACACGGCGAGTCGGCCCGCTCGGTCATCTGCCACTCGATGGAGGACGTGCTCGCGGGCGTCGACACCCTCGGCGGCTACCCGGTCGTGGTGCGCCCCTCCTTCACCATGGGCGGCGCCGGCTCCGGCTTCGCGCACGACGAGGAGGACCTGCGCCGGATCGCCGGCCAGGGCCTGACCCTGTCGCCGACCACCGAGGTGCTCCTGGAGGAGTCCATCCTCGGCTGGAAGGAGTACGAGCTGGAGCTGATGCGCGACAAGCACGACAACGTCGTGGTCGTCTGCTCCATCGAGAACTTCGACCCCATGGGCGTGCACACCGGCGACTCGATCACCGTGGCACCGGCGATGACGCTGACCGACCGCGAGTACCAGAACCTGCGCGACATCGGCATCGCGGTCATCCGCGAGGTCGGCGTGGACACCGGTGGCTGCAACATCCAGTTCGCGGTCAACCCGGACGACGGCCGGGTGATCGTGATCGAGATGAACCCGCGCGTCTCGCGCTCCTCGGCGCTGGCCTCCAAGGCGACCGGCTTCCCGATCGCCAAGATCGCCGCCCGGCTCGCCATCGGCTACACGCTCGACGAGATCCCCAACGACATCACCAAGGAGACCCCGGCCAGCTTCGAGCCCACGCTCGACTACGTCGTGGTCAAGGTCCCGCGCTTCGCCTTCGAGAAGTTCCCGGCCGCCGACGACCGCCTGACCACGACCATGAAGTCGGTCGGCGAGGCGATGGCGATCGGCCGCAACTTCACCGAGGCGCTGAACAAGGCGCTGCGCTCGCTGGAGAAGAAGGGCTCGCAGTTCGACTTCGTCTCCGAGGTCGGCGCCAAGGACGAGCTGCTGGTCGCCGCCGAAAAGCCCACCGACGGCCGGATCAACGTGGTCATGGACGCCATCCGGGCCGGCGCCACGCCCGAGGAGCTGTTCGAGGCGACCCGGATCGACCCGTGGTTCCTGGACCAGATGTACCTGATCCACGAGATCGCCGGCGAGGTCCGCGACGCGGCGGAGCTCACCCCCGAGGTGTTGCGCCTGGCCAAACGGCACGGCCTGTCCGACGGACAGATCGCGGCGATCCGCGGGATGCGCGAGGAGGTCGTGCGCGAGGTGCGCCAGGCGCTCGGCGTGCGGCCGGTGTACAAGACCGTGGACACCTGCGCCGCCGAGTTCGCCGCGCGCACCCCGTACCACTACTCGTCCTACGACGAGGAGACGGAGGTCGCGCCGCGCACCGCGCCGGCGGTGATCATCCTGGGCTCCGGGCCCAACCGCATCGGGCAGGGCATCGAGTTCGACTACTCGTGCGTGCACGCCGCGTTCGCCCTGCACGACGCGGGCTACGAGACCGTGATGGTCAACTGCAACCCGGAGACCGTCTCCACCGACTACGACACCTCCGACCGGCTCTACTTCGAGCCGCTCACCCTGGAGGACGTGCTCGAGATCGTGTACGCCGAGACCCAGGCCGGACCGGTCGCGGGCGTACTCGTCCAGCTCGGCGGGCAGACCCCGCTGGGTCTGGCGCAAAAGCTCAAGGACGCGGGCGTGCCGATCGTGGGCACCTCGCCCGAGGCGATCCACCTCGCCGAGGAGCGCGGCGCGTTCGGCCGGGTGCTGGCCGAGGCCGGTCTCCTCGCGCCCAAGCACGGCACCGCGTTCTCCTTCGACGAGGCCAGCGCCATCGCCGCCGAGATCGGCTACCCGGTGCTGGTGCGCCCCTCGTACGTGCTCGGCGGGCGCGGCATGGAGATCGTCTACGACGAACCCTCCCTGGCGACCTACCTGGAGCAGAACGCCGGCCTGGTCAGCGAACACCCGGTCCTGGTCGACCGCTTCCTCGACGACGCCATCGAGATCGACGTGGACGCGCTCTACGACGGCGAGGACCTGTACCTCGGCGGCGTGATGGAGCACATCGAGGAGGCCGGCATCCACTCCGGCGACTCGGCCTGCGCGCTGCCGCCGATCACGCTGGGCGCGCACGACATCAAGCGACTGCGCGCGGCCACCCTGGGCATCGCCCGCGGCGTCGGGGTCCGCGGCCTGATCAACATCCAGTTCGCGCTCTCCGGCGACATCCTCTACGTCCTGGAGGCCAACCCGCGCGCCTCGCGGACCGTGCCGTTCGTGTCCAAGGCCACCGCCGTGCCGCTGGCCAAGGCCGCCGCGCGCGTCTCGCTCGGCGCCACGATCGCCGAACTGCGCGCCGAGGGCCTGCTCCCGGCCGAGGGCGACGGCGGCACGCTGCCGATGGACGCGCCGATCGCGGTCAAGGAGGCGGTCCTGCCCTGGAACCGCTTCCGCGACACCAAGGGCCGCGGCGTGGACACCGTGCTCAGCCCCGAGATGCGCTCCACCGGCGAGGTGATGGGCATCGACGCGGTCTTCGGCACCGCCTACGCCAAGTCCCAGGCCGGCGCGTACGGTTCGCTCCCGCTCACCGGGCGCGCGTTCGTGTCCTTCGCCAACCGGGACAAGCGCTCGATGGTGTTCCCGGTCAAGGCCATGCACGACATGGGCTTCGAGATCCTGGCCACCGAGGGCACCGCCGAGGTGCTGCGCCGCAACGGCGTGCCGGCCACCGTGGTGCGCAAGCACAGCGAGGGCCCGGGCCCGGCCGGCGAGCGCACCATCGTGCAGCTGATCCACGACGGCGACGTCGAGCTGATCGTCAACACCCCGTTCGGCACGGGCGGTCGACTCGACGGCTACGAGATCCGCACCGCGGCGGTCACCCGGGGCATCCCCAGCATCACCACGGTGCAGGGCTTCGCCGCGGCGGTCCAGGGCATCCAGTCGCTGATCGCGGGCGACATCGGGGTCCGCTCGCTCCAGGAGCACGCCGACCACATCACGTCCCACCGAAAGGGCTGACGACACCGATGGCACTTCCCCTGCAGGTGCAGGCGGAGATCGTCGGCCGCGAACCCGCGGGCGCGTACCACCGCCTGGTGCTGCGCGCCCCCGGGATCGCCGCCCGCGTCGAACCCGGTCACTTCGTCGCCGTGGCGATCGGCGGCGTGGACTCGGCGATGCTGCTGCGTCGCGCGTTCTCCATCCACCGCGCCGACCCGGCCGCCGAGACCATCGACGTGGTCTTCGCCGAGGCCGGGCGCGGCACCCGCGAATTGGCCCGGCTGCGGGTGGGCGACAGCGTGAACGTGGTCGCGCCGCTGGGCACGCCGTTCCCGCTGCCGGGCGAGCCGGTCAGCGCGGTGATGGTGGCCGGCGGCTACGGCAGCGCGCCGATGTTCGCGCTCGCCGAGCGGATCGTCGCCGACGGCGGCTCGGTCGCCTTCGTGCTCGGCGCGGCGACCGCGGAGCGGCTGTACGGCGTGGACCAGGCGCAGGCGATCACCGAGGACGTGGTGGTCACCACCGACGACGGCTCGGAGGGTGTGCGCGGCTTCGTCACCGGGCCGCTGCCCGAGGTGCTGACCGCCGTGGAGGCCGACGTCGTCTACGCGTGCGGGCCGATGGGCATGCTGCGCGCGGTCACGGAGGTGGCGAGCGCGCACGACGCGCGGGTGTTCACCGCGGTCGAGGAATCGATGGCGTGCGGCGTCGGGGTATGCATGACGTGCGTGCTCCCGGTGGTCGGCGACGACGGCGTCAGCCGGTTCGTCCGCTCGTGTGTGGACGGCCCGTGCTTCGACGGCACCAAGGTGCGCTGGGACGACGCCGGTACGATTCCGGCGGACATCGAGGGCGCAGCGGCGATGGGAGCGCACTGATGACCGACGGCTACGGCGGTTTCGCCGACAACTTCGCCGACAATTTCGCCGACAACGAGGACGCGGGCGACTTCGACGACGCGCCGCCGTCCACGATCATGCTGCCGGGCGGCGGGATCGACCTGGCCACCCGGATCGGCTCCACGCTGCTGCCGAACCCGGTGACCACGGCCTCGGGCTGCGCCGGATACGGCAAGGAGTTGGCCAAGTTCTTCGAGCCGGCCGCGATCGGCGCGGTGGTCACCAAGACGATCATGCCGTACCCGCGTTCGGGTCGGGCCACCCCGCGGATGGCCGAGACGCCGTCCGGGATGCTCAACTCGATCGGCCTCCAGGGCCCCGGGATCGACGCCTTCGTCGAGCGCGACCTGCCCTGGTTGGCGGCGCGCGGCGGGCGCACGATCGTGTCCATCGCGGGCGGGCACGTGGACGACTTCGTGGCGCTGGCCGAGCGGCTCAAGGGCGCGCCCGGCGTGGTCGGCATCGAAGCCAACATCTCGTGTCCGAACGTGGCCAACCGCGGCCAGGTGTTCGCCTGCAACCCGGCCACGTCCTACGACGTGATCCGGGCCGTCCGTGACGTGGCGGATCCGCAGGTGCCGGTCCTGGCCAAGCTCTCGCCGGACGTGACGTCGATCGTGGACATCGCGCGGGCGTGCGTCGAGGCGGGCGCCGACGGCCTGTCGATGATCAACACGCTGCTCGGCATGGCGATCGACCCGGACACGATGAAGCCGGTGCTCGCGGGCATCACCGGCGGGCTCTCCGGCCCGGCGGTGCGGCCGGTCGCGGTGCGCTGCGTCTACCAGGTGCACGCGGCCATGCTGGACGGGCAGATGGCGCAGGTGCCGATCGTGGGCATGGGCGGCATCCGGACCGGGCTGGACGCGCTGGAATTCATCCTGGCCGGCGCGGCGGCCGTGTCGGTGGGCACGGTGATCTTCAACGATCCGTCCTCGCCGGTGCGGATTCTGGACGAGTTGCGGGCGGCGTTGATCGCCCGCGGTTTCGGATCGCTGGAGGCGGCGATCGGGTACGCGCACCGCTGAGCGCGCGACGTGAGTGGGGGCGATGCCGGTACGGACGGGGTTCGTGCCGGCATCGCCGTGTCCGGGCTCGTGGGCGGACGAATTTTCGATCTCGAGGAGAGTGGGATTCCGATGAGCAACCTCGCACCCGTGGCGGTGGCCCTGGACGCCCCGGACCTGGACCGCGCGCTCGCGTGGGCCAAGGCCGCGGGCCCGTACGTGAGCACGGTCAAGGTCGGCCTCGAGGTCTTCCTGCGAGACGGCGCGGACGCGGTCTCGGGCGCCCGGGAGGCCAGCGGCGGCCGGGACGTGTTCCTGGACCTGAAGCTGCACGACATCCCGAACACGGTGGCGGGCGCGGTGCGTTCGGTGGCCCGGCTGGCGCCGACGTACCTGACGGTGCACGCGAGCGGCGGGACGGCGATGATCCGGGCCGCGGCGGACGCGGCGCCCGAGGTGAACATCGTCGCGGTGACCGTGTTGACCTCGATGGCCGAGGCCGACCTGGTCGCGGTCGGGCTGGCCGGTCCCTCGATCGAGGCGGCCCGGCGGCTGGCGGGGCTCGCGGTCGCGGCGGGGGCCCGGGCGATCGTGTGCTCGCCGCGTGAGGTGGCGGCGGTGCGGGCCGAGGTGGGGGCCGGCATCGTGCTGATCACCCCGGGCGTACGGCCGGCCGGGGCGGCGCTCGGCGACCAGAGTCGGGTGGCCACGCCGGAGCAGGCGTTGGCGGACGGCGCGGACCTGCTGGTGATCGGCCGGCCGATCACCGGCGCGGCGGACGTCGCCGAGGCGGCGCGCACCATCGCGGCGGGGCTGGCCGCGCGGTAGCGGGACGGCGGGACGACCATGTTCGTCCCGGTTGTCGCGCTCGCCGCTCACTACCGGAGCCCGGTGGACGCGGCACGAACGTGGGATGGCCCACGGATGCCACTGAAACGGCCGTGTGGACCCCGCCCGCCCCTTCGGGCCCGGGGGCCGAACCCGGCCCCCGGGCGCCCCGAGGGCCACTCCGGACGGCCGCGGCACACCGAGCCCACGCGCGCCGCCGCGAAGAGCGCTGGCACCGACGCCGCCGCGCGTGCCGCGCCGCGCAAGAGCGTCGGGAGGGGGTGCGGGGGTGCGGATGTGCCTCCCGGCCGCCTCGAAATCGTCCGACGCTCCGTCAGGTTCGGGTTTTGGTGCAGGTAGCCGGGCTTTTCCCATCGATTCGGGCGACGCAGACCGATTCGCCGACTAGGCTCCCTCGTGAGCCGGCCCGGTGGAGTGTCGCGCGTTGCCGCGGACGCTCTGACCAGCTAGGTTCCACTGTTTGTTGGTGGCCGTCCGAGCCGGGCGGCCTTGAGGATCGCAACGAAGTCCGAGGTGACACGGCGTGGCTCTCCCACCCCTGACCCCCGAAGAACGCGCGGATGCGCTCGCCAAAGCCGCTGCGGCTCGGCGGGAGCGCGCCGAGGTGAAGAACCGGCTCAAGAACTCCGGTGCTTCGCTCAGCGACGTCATCAAGGAGGGCAAGGACAATCCGGTCGTGGGCAAGATGAAGGTCTCCGCCCTCCTGGAATCCCTCCCCGGCGTCGGCAAGGTGCGCGCCAAGCAACTCATGGAGAAGCTGAACATTTCCGAGACCCGGCGCGTCCGCGGTCTCGGCACGAACCAGATCGCAGCACTCGAACGGGAATTCGGTGGCTCCGCGTCCTGACGCGGGCGCCGGCAACGATCCCCGTACCGTGCACGGCACCCGTCGACTCATCGTGCTCTCCGGCCCCTCCGGGGTCGGCAAGAGCACGGTGGTCGCCGACCTGCGCCGCCGTCACCCCGAGGTTTGGCTGTCTGTGTCCGCGACCACACGTAGACCCCGTCCCGGGGAAACCGACGGTGTGGAGTACCACTTCACCGACGGCGATCAGTTCGACAAACTGGTCGCCTCGGATGAATTGCTCGAATGGGCCGAATTCGCCGGGAACCGTTATGGAACCCCGCGACAGCCCGTGCTCGAACGGCTTGACGCCGATGTTCCGACCCTGCTGGAAATCGACCTGCAGGGCGCCCGGCAGGTGCGGCAGGCGATGCCCGAGGCACGCCTGGTGTTCCTCGCCCCGCCCTCGTGGGACGAACTGGTCCGCCGTCTGGTGGGCCGGGGGACCGAATCCCCCGAGGTCATCGAGCGGCGCCTGGCCGCCGCGAAGGTCGAGCTGGCCGCGGAATCCGAATTCGACATGACGCTGGTCAACACGTCCGTCGAAGACGTCGTACGCGAACTGCTAGCCTTGATGAACGTATCTTGATCGTTCGGGCTGCCCGGCAGTAGTCGCCAGACGGCACCAGGCAGCCCGACTTTCACCCACAGCTTTCACAGCTTTTCGAAGGGCCCCTGCCTTGTCAGCTTCTTCCACCGCACCCGAGGGCATCATCAACCCGCCCATCGACGAGCTTCTGGAGGCGACCGACTCCAAGTACAGCCTCGTCATCTACGCGGCGAAGCGTGCTCGGCAGATCAACGCCTACTACTCGCAGCTCGGCGAGGGCCTGCTGGAATACGTGGGTCCGCTTGTCGACACGCACGTGCACGAGAAGCCGCTGTCGATCGCGCTTCGCGAGATCAACTCGGGCATGCTGACCGCCGAGCCCATCGAGGGCTGAGCGCGTCACACGACGCATTGCCGAGGGCTCGACGGGAAACCGTCGGGCCCTCGGCGTATCCCGGCCCGCACACGCGGGTGAGCCGGAGGGTGGGGGAGCACAGTGGACCGGATCGAGGGCGACACGCCGACGCCGCAACCGAACCCGCGCCGACTGGCGGTGGACACCCTCCTGGACGCGCCGTTGGCCCGCGCCGGCGACCGGGCCCGGGAGTTGCGCGAGGCCGGCTTCGACGGAGTCTTCACCTTCGAGGGCCCCAACGACGTCTTCCTGCCGCTGGTGCCCGCCGCCGCGGCGGGCGTGGACATCATGACCAACATCGCGGTGGCCTTCCCGCGCAGTCCGACCCACCTCGCGCACACCGCGTACGACCTGCACCTGGCCTCGCACGGCCGCTTCCGGCTCGGCCTGGGCACCCAGATCAAGGCACACATCGAACGCCGCTACGGCGCCAAGTGGTCGCGCCCGGCGGCCCGGATGGCCGAGACGCTGCGCGCGGTGCGGGCGGTGCTCACCTGCTGGCAGCGGGAGACGCCGCTGGACTTCCACGGCGAGTTCTTCGACCTGACCCTGATGCCGCCGACGCTGCGCCCCGGCCCGAACCCGTACGGGCTGCCGCCGCTGCTCGCGGGCGGGGTGGGTCGGCGGATGATCACCACGGTCGCCGAGCACGCCGACGGGCTGCTCGTGCACCCGCTCAACACCGACCTGTTCGTGCGCGGCCCGCTCACCGACGCGGTGAACGACGGCCTGGTGTTGTCGCAGCGCACCCGTGAGGGGTTCTCCGTGATGCTCGACGTGATCGTCGCCGCCGGGCGCACCGAGGAGGAGATGCGCGCCGCGATCAAGGGCGCGCGGGCGATGGTCGCGTTCTACGCCTCCACGCCCGCCTATCGGCCGGTGCTCGACGTCGAGGGATACGGGGCGCTCCAGGTCGAACTGCACGCGCTGATCCGGGCCGGCCGCTGGTCGGACATCCCGCACGCGGTCGACGACACGCTGCTGAGCCGGGTGGTGGCGATCGGCGACCCCAAGGACGTCGCGGCCGAACTGGCCTCGCGCGCCTACGGAATCGCCGATCGACTGGGCTTCTATCTGCCGTACCGGGCGGACCCGGCGTGTGTGGCGGAGGTCCTGGACGAACTGCGCGCCCGGACCTGAGCCGGGCCGGAGCCCGGGTCAGCGGAGCCGGCCCACCGCGCGGCGCAGCCGCTTCAGGTCGCGGACCCGGCGCTCGTAGCCCGCCCCGACCACGATCAGCAGCAGCCCCGCCGTCCCGAGGATCGCCCAGCGCGGCACCGCGTCGTACACCGGCGCCAGATGCGGCACCAGGTGCACCGGGCCGATGACCGCGAGCACCGCCGCGCCCAGGAACAGCGGCGCCCGGAGTCGGAATCGGGCGCCGACCAGGAGCGTGCCGATCGCGGCGATCCCGAGCAGGCTCGGTCGGACCGGCTCGCCCTGCGCCACCGCGAGCGGCAACGACGGCAGCAGCAACACGGCCAGCGGAGCGCCGTAGGCCGCCCACGAGGTGGTGTCGGGATCGGCCCGCCGCCGGCGCAGCCCCTCGATCAGCAGGGCCAGTCCCAGCGGCACGGTGTACGCCTCCGGGTGGGGCACGTCGAACAGGGCGAGCCGGACCCAGTAGGCGACGAACAGCAGCGGCACCGCGGCGATCCGGGCCGGCGGGCGCAGCGGCCCGGCCGGGGTGGTGAGCGCGGTGAGGCCGGCCCCGGCCAGGACGAGCCAGATCCGCCCCGGGGCCACGGACAGGGTCGCGGCGCCGGCGGCGCACACGGCCGCGGCGGCGGCGATCGGCACGGCCGGGCCGAGGCGGGGGAGCCGGGCGCCGGCGAGGTACAGGAGCATCGCCGTGCCGGCCGCGGCCAGGACGGTCGCGCCGTTCGACGCGTCGAGCCGGTACAGCGCGGCCGGCACCGTCGCGGTGCACAGCACGACGGCGGCGGGCGGCCACACCGGCCGCGGCGCCGGGTGGCCGAACCGCGCGCCGCACAGGGCCGCCGCCGTCGCGACCGCCAACGCGACGGGCGAGGTCGGCGCGCCGGTCGCGAGCGCGACGAGCAGGGACGGGCCCGCCGCGGCCTCGACGGCGAGCACGATCGGGGACGGGCAGGCGAGAGGGCCGCCGAGCGTGGCGGCGAGCGGGAACAGCAGGGCGGCGGCGGATACGGCGGCGAGTGCGACGACGGGTCGATCCGCGCCGAAGGCGGCCGCGCCGGCCGCGCTCGCGCCGACCCAGCACAGCGCGGCGACCGCGGCCCAGGCGATTCGCGGCGCCGGCCGGTCGCGGAGCGCGCCGACCAGGCACACCGCCAGGCCCGCGGCGAGCACGACGGCCAACGGGCCCGGGGCGCGGGCCGCCACCAAGCCGCCGATGGTCCAGCCGACGCCGCCGACCAGGGTCAGCGCCCTGGTGGTGCGCGCGGTCGGCCGCAGCGCCACCGCGATCAGTGTGACCAGGGCGCCGAGCACGGCGGGGGCGAGAGCGGTCGGCGTGGTCCGGGCACCGGTGTGCCCGGTCGCCATCGCCACGTCGGAGAGGGCGAGGGCGAGCGCCGACCCGGCCGCGAGCGGACGAACGAGCAGGCGCATGGGCACGCGCGGGACGAGGGCGGGGTCGGGCCCGGGGCCGAAGCCAGGGGAGGGGCGGGTGCCGGCGGGTGCGACGTATGGATCCTCTCGTGGTTCTTTGTCGGAGAACACGCCTTCTTGGGATGGTTCATCCGAGTTGTTCGCCTCTCTCGTCGGCGTGGCATCCCCCGGCGCCGGCGCCGCGTTCGGCTCGACCGCGGGGCGTCCCGGTGACAGGACGGCAAGCAGCGTGAGGCCCGTAGCGCCCACGGCCCAGACCACGATGGACGTCTGCCAGTAGGCCGTCGCCCACACGAGGGCGAGCCCGCCGTGGCCCAGCGCGAGCAACGGCAACCACGGCCGGACCCGCCCCGCGCAGGCCCACCCGATCGCGGTCGCCACGTGCCAGCCGAGCGCCGCCCACAGCGGCAGGTCCAGCGCCGGCGGCACCACCACCGACAGCGCCCCGACGGCGGTCGCGCCGATCGCCCGGGTCGTGGTCGGACCGGGCCGGCCGCGCAGGAGGGCCGTCGCGGCGAACGCGGTCAGCGCCGCCAGGGGTAGCAGCGCGAGCGGCGCCGCGCCGAAGCTCCAGCCGGCGGTGCCGGACAGGAGCGCGTCCCGGGCGTGCGCGTCGACCGGGTACAGCGTCCAGGGCCGGCCGAGCCACGACAGCGGGCCGAACAGGGCCACCAGCGGTGCCGCGGCCACCCAGAACGCCGGCGCCACGGTGAGCGGCACGAGCACCGCGAGCGGCCCGGCCCGGAACTCGCGCGGCACCGCGAACAGCGGCGCCATCGCGACCAGGACCGCCCCGAGGAGCACCACGCCGACCCACGCGACGGGGGTGTCCGACTTGCCCGAGTCGTCCCGTCCCGGCAGCGACGCGAGCAACAACCCGGCCGCCGCGAGCGCGCCCACCATCGCGCTCCCCGACGCCAGGTGTCGCACCACCGGCGCCTCGCGCAGCGTGTACGCGATCCCGCCGGCGAGCGCGGCCAGTGCCGACATCGTGCCCGCCGACGCCCCGCCCGGGCCCTCGGCCAAGGTCAGCCCGACGGCGGCCAGCCAGTAGCACAGCACCCCCACCTCGGCCACGATCCGCAACCCGCGCGCGGCGTCGGAGAAGGTTCGGCGCAGCAGCGCGACATCGACCGCGGCCTGCGCCCCGAGCCCGATCGCGAGCGGCAGCAGCGATCCGCGCCCCACCCCGAACCAGGCGATCACCAGTGGCAGCGGCCCCTGCAACAGCAGCGCGGCGGAGATCCGCAAGGCCCGCAGCGGCGCGACCAGCGAGCCGAGCGCCGCCGCGCCGCCGACCGCGAGCAGGGTGCCGGCCGACACGAGCAGCGCGTCCCCGCCGCGCAGACCCGCGAGGTCGGCGGTCCACGCCGCGTACCCGTCGAGCAGTCCCATCGCCACCGTCAGCGCGGCCATCGCCTCGGCGGTGGCGGGCAGTTCGCGCTGCTCGGCGACCCCGGTGCCGGCGGCGGCCAGGACCAGTGCCAGCGCCATCACCAGCGCGCGCCCCGCGGTCCCGGTGTGGTTCCAGGTGACCGCCACGAACACCAGCGCGGCCAGCACCACGAGCAGCACCCCGGAGCCCAGCACGATCCGGGCGACCCGCCGACGCCCGACCTCGGCACTCTCCCGGACCCGGCCGAAGGGTGTCGGAGCGGGCGCCGGTGTGGCGGTGGGCGACGCGGGCACCGGAGTGGGCGCCGGAGTGCGCGGGGCCGGGAGCACCGGGGTCGGCGCGACGGCCGCCGGCGCGCCCGCCGGTGTCGACCGCGGCGCCGACGTGCGCGGCGCCCGCCACGTCTCCGCGCGCATCCGCATCAGCAGGCCCTCGCGTTGGCGCAGCAGTCGTGCGGCCGACACGCTGATCTGCCACAGCTGATCGGCGGCCGGTCCGGTGAGCAGGATCGCGCACTGCCGGCAGCGCTCGGTGCGCGGCTCGTCCAGGCGCACCGCGCAGCCGGGACACCGTGTCGGATCGTCCAGGACCTGTTCGTTCAGCATCGACGTCGTCTCCCCGGTGGGCTCGTGACCACCGATGCTGGCAGCGGATTCCTCGCGGAACATCCGTACTCGTACTCGGATCCCGCCCGGTACTCCGGCCGCAACACCGGTCCGCGCGAGGCGAGATCGGGCCGTCCCGGGCCGTGACGTAGGCTCGCCGTGCCGGTCGCACCCGGACCGGCCGCGTCGGAGGAGCAGGAGCAGCGATGAGTAGCGGACCCCGACCCCGCGTCGTCCTCGGCGTCGCCGGCGGCATCGCCGCGTACAAGGCGTGCGAACTCCTGCGCCGGTTGACCGAGTCGGGCCACGAGGTCCGGGTCGTGCCGACCGAGTCCGCGCTGCACTTCGTCGGTGCGGCCACCTGGTCGGCGCTGTCCGGGCAGCCGGTGGCCACCGGGGTCTGGGACGCGGTGCACGAGGTCCCACACGTACGGATCGGCCAGAGCGCCGACGTCGTCGTGGTCGCGCCCGCCACCGCCGACCTGCTCGCCAAGGCCGCCCACGGGCTGGCCGACGACCTGCTCACCAACACGCTGCTCACCGCGCGATGTCCGGTGGTGTTCGCGCCCGCGATGCACACCGAGATGTGGGAGCACCCGGCCACCGTCGACAACGTGGCGACGCTGCGCCGGCGCGGGGCGATCGTGATCGAGCCCGCGGTGGGCCGGTTGACCGGCAAGGACACCGGCAAGGGCCGACTGCCCGACCCGGAGCAGATCTTCCAGGTGGTCCGGCGCGCCGTGGCCCGCGGCGTCACCGCGCCCGACCTGGTCGGGCGGCACGTGGTGGTCAGCGCCGGCGGCACCCGCGAGCCGCTGGACCCGGTCCGCTTCCTCGGCAACCGCTCGTCCGGCAAGCAGGGGTACGCGCTGGCCCGCACCGCGATCGCCCGCGGCGCGCGGGTGACCCTGATCGAGGCCAACACCGGCCTGCCGGACCCGGCGGGCGCCGACGTGGTGCACGTGGGCACCGCCGTGGATCTGCGCGAGGCCGTGACCAAGGCCGCCGAGGACGCCGACTGCGTGGTGATGGCCGCGGCCGTCGCCGACTTCCGCCCGGCGAACCGGGTGGGCGGCAAGATCAAGAAGACCGACGCGGAGCCGGAGCCGATCGCGCTGGCGAAGAATCCCGACATCCTCGCCGAGATCTCCGGGGACCGGGCCCGGGCCGGCCAGGTGGTGGTCGGCTTCGCCGCGGAGACCGACGACGTACTCGCCAACGGGCGCGCCAAGCTCGCGCGCAAGGGTTGCGACCTGCTCGTGGTCAACCGGGTGGGCGAGGAGTTGACCTTCGGTACGGATGTCAACGAGGCGGTGATCCTGGCCGCCGACGGCACCGAGACGCCCGTTCCGCATGGCCCGAAGGAGGACTTGGCGGAGGTCGTCTGGGATCTCGTCGTGTCCCGTTTCGGCTAGTTCGTCGGTCGATCCCTACGCTTGATGGCTGCAATTTGACACAAAGTGAGCAACGCCACGCCCATCTTCTCGGGGGGCACCCCGCCCGTTTGCGGGGGTCGGGGGGATAAACTCGGCTCCAGCATTTCGGTGGACCCGTCCGTTCCTTCCCGTCCGTGCCGTTCCGGTGCGGACTTGTCGGGATGGTCGGGCCCACTTGTCAGAGCCAGCAGCCGCTGCAACCCCAGGGAGCGATGTGTCCCGCCGCCTGTTCACCTCTGAGTCCGTGACCGAAGGTCACCCGGACAAGATCGCCGACCAGATCAGCGATTCCATCCTGGACGCTCTCCTCAAGGAAGACCCCAAGAGCCGGGTCGCCGTCGAGACGCTGATCACCACCGGTCAGGTGCATGTGGCCGGAGAGGTCACGACCCAGGGCTACGCCGACATCCCCACGATCGTGCGCGAGCGCGTTCTGGAGATCGGCTACGACAGCTCGAAGAAGGGCTTCGACGGCGCCTCCTGTGGTGTTTCGGTGTCCATCGGCGCGCAGTCGGCCGACATCGCCCAGGGCGTCGACACGGCCTACGAGAACCGGGTCGACGGCGACGAGGACGAGCTGGACCGCCAGGGTGCGGGCGACCAGGGCCTGATGTTCGGCTACGCGTGCGACGACACGCCCGAGTTGATGCCGCTGCCGATCACACTCGCCCACCGGCTGGCCAAGCGCCTGGCCGAGGTGCGGAAGAACGGGACCATCCCCTACCTGCGTCCCGACGGCAAGACCCAGGTCACCATCGAGTACGACGGCGACCGTCCGATCCGCCTGGACACGGTCGTGGTCTCCTCGCAGCACGCGGCCGACATCGACCTGGACTCGCTCCTGGCGCCGGACATCCGCGAATACGTGGTCGAGCCGGAGCTGACCGACCTGGGCATCGAGACCAAGGACTACCGGCTCCTGGTCAACCCGACGGGCCGGTTCGAGATCGGCGGCCCGATGGGTGACGCGGGGCTGACCGGCCGCAAGATCATCATCGACACCTACGGCGGCATGGCCCGCCACGGTGGCGGCGCGTTCTCCGGCAAGGACCCGTCCAAGGTGGACCGCTCCGCCGCGTACGCGATGCGCTGGGTGGCCAAGAACGTGGTGGCCGCCGGCCTGGCGCGCCGCTGCGAGGTGCAGGTCGCGTACGCGATCGGCAAGGCCGCACCGGTCGGCCTGTTCGTGGAGACCTTCGGCACCGAGGCGGTGCCGGTGGAGACCATCCAGGCCGCCGTGGGCACGGTGTTCGACCTGCGCCCGGCCGCGATCATCCGCGACCTGGACCTGCTCCGCCCGATCTACGCCCAGACCGCGGCCTACGGCCACTTCGGCCGCGACCTCCCGGACTTCACCTGGGAGCGGACCGACCGCGTGGACGCGCTCAAGGCCGCCGCGGGCCTCTGAGCCCGCGCTCCGCTCGCACGCCGCCGGCCGCGACACCGACCCTTTCGGGGGTCGGCGTCGCGGCCGGCGGCGTTTGCGCGGTCGGGGTTCCGCCTGCTGCGGTCGTGTCCGCGACGCGTGCCCAGGGCTGTCGGCCGGCGTCGGGACCGTGCCGCGGCCGGCGGGGAACACGAGCGCCTGGCGGAACATCGGCCCCGGGGAGCGCGGGCCACACGACCCACGTGAGCGAGCAGGCAGGGGCCAGGCAGCACAGGGCGGTCGGTGGCAGGTCGATGCCGCCGGTCGCCGGTGGGTCAGGCGGCCTGGGCGGCGCGGCGCAGGCGGGTCATCAGGTGGGTGCGGTCGGCATTGGTGATCATCGCCGGATGGGCGTGCAGGGCCGCGACCGCGTCGTGGGCCGCGGCCCACAGGCGGGCGAGCTCGTGTTCGGACACCTGCCCCGCGGATCGGGCGATCGCCTCGTAGGCGGCGTCACGGGCGCGCTGCAGTTCGATCAGGTCCGCCGGGATGGGCTGTTCGGACATGGACAAGAGCTTACGAGAGTCCACGTAAACACAGGGTTAGCTCCGGATTGCGGCGGACCCCATGGAAGATCGTGCTCAGATGACCTCGTGCTCCCGGCCGGCGGATTGTTGCGGATGGCGTGGTATGCGGAACTCCGTCACCGGCGGCATGCAGAAGATGGTCAGGTCGCACGCGACGGCGACGGCCTGCGTAGGGGTGTGGCCCAGGTGCAGTGCGGCCCGGGCGTACTCCCACCCCGAGCCGATCGCGCCGTAATCGTAGTAGAAGACGTCGAAGTCGCCGCCCGTCTCGAACAGCTTGCCGTCGAAGGCGAACATGAACTCCGACTTGGGCTCGAAACTGGACAGCTTGCGCTTGCCCCACTCGACGAACTCGGCGTAGAACTCCAGGACGTCGCGCTCCTCGGCGGACGCCGGGGTGTGCGTGTCCAGGAACAGGCGCATCAGATTGATGTCGCGCAGCAGTCCGGCACCGCCGAAGATCAGGTTCTCGCCGATCTTGTACAGCTTGGTGCCCTCGGTCTTGGCCTGGCCCCAGGTCACCTGGGAGTCGGCGGCCACGACGATCGACTCGTCGATGATCTTCCCCGCGACGACACTCATCAACGCCCCCCGTTCGTAGGCTGACCGGGACCCGAACGTGCCGGTTCAGGATCGCAGAGGGGCGGCCCTCGGCGCAGGTGTTCGGGTCGCGCCGAGGGCTTCGGAGGACGGTTCGGACCGGACCGCGCCGGCGGTCAGAGGCGGACCAGGACCTGCTCCAACGGCTTGCGGTGGATGTCGGGGACGCGGGCGTCCTCGGCCGGGTAGCCGACCGGGATGACCACCGCGGCGCGCTCCTCCGGCGGGCGGTCGCACACCTCGTTGAGGAAGCGCATCGGGCTCGGCGTATGGGTCAGCGTGGCCAGCCCGGCCTGGTGCAGCGAGGCGAGCAGCAGACCGACGGCGATGCCGACCGACTCCTTCGTGTAGTACGGTCGCGGCGAGTCGGGTCCCTTGTGCACCTCGAACACCACGATCACCGCCGGCGCGTCCTCCAGGAACGGCTTGTGCCAGTCGGTGCCGATGGGGGCGAGCGCCGCCAGCCACTCCTCGGAGGCGCGATGGGCGTAGAACTCGCGCTCCTCCTGCTCGGCGGCCTCACGCAGCCGCCGCTTGCGCTCGGGATCGGTGAGCACGACGAAGCGCCAGGGCTGGACGTTCGCGCCGCTGGGCGCGGTGCCGGCGGTACGGATCGCCCATTCGACCACGTTGTCCGGGATCGGTTGGGACGAGAAGTCGCGGACGGTTCGACGCTCGGCCATCACGTCGTGGAAGGCACGGCTGCGGGCTTCCGCCTCGTGAGCGGGGACGCCTCGGTGCCGGTGCGGAACCGTGGGGTATGTGGGTTCATCGACCATGGCGCACAGCACAGCACGACAGGGGGGTGCGGTGGAAGGTCCCGCCTCGGATCGTCTCGGGTCGGCCGGGGCCGTCTCGGGTTGGGTGGCCTCGCGCGCTCGGCGCGATGTCAGCTCGCTCCGCGGTCGCTCAGCGAGACGGTCGGCGCGGCGGCGACGGTGCGCGTGACGCGGAACTGCCGGCCGGTGCTCGCGACGGTCACCACGGAGCCCGCCCAGGCCTCGGTCACCCGCCGGGACAGGTCGGCCTCGGTGATGCCCGCGTGCAGCAGGTCGGTGCGCAGCGCTCGGGCCGCCGACTCCCGGGTCCCGGTGTGCAGGGTCCGCCAATCGTCGCGATTCGTCTCGCGCGTCTGCGCCTCGTGCATCCCGTTCGCTGCCTCGTGCATCGTGTTCGCTCCCTCCCCGGCCGTGCAGGACCGGGCCTTCCGTCCCTGGCCCCCTGGACCACCCTGCGCCGGCGGTCAAAGATCGTCCAAATCCGTCAGGAAAAATCAGTCTCAGGCATGAGACGGGTGAAGCCGCCTACTTCGTTGGAACGAGCGCTCGGGTGGGCCGCGAGCCATGGATTCGTGACCGGTCTCCAACCGGTCGGGCGGAGGGGGTCGGCTCAGCAGTCGGCGCCGACCGGGATGTGGGCCCTGGTACGGAGGCCGCGCGAGCGCACGATCAGCGTGACGCAGCCGGGGCGGTCGACGTGGAAACCGCCGGCGAAGGCGACCCAGGCCGGCTCGCCGGTGCCGGTTGTGCCCTCGGTGCAGTCGGGGACGCGGATCGCGCCGGCGGTAGTGTCGCGATTGCCCCAGCCGATCGCCGCGCCGTGGCCGGGGGTCGGCACCACCTCCAGGTCGACCACCGTGCCGCCGCGCACGACCAGGCCGGATTTGGCGAACAGGGGGTGGGCCGACTCGGCCCCGGTCGTCCGGCTCGTCTGCAATCGGCGGTCGGTCTCCAGGGCGACGTCGCCCAGAAGCACGGTGTAGCCGACGGGCGGCGCGGCCTGGGTGGCGATCCGGCCGGCGCAGTCGACGGTCACCGGCGGATCGGGCCGGTGCTCGGCGACCTGCGTGGGCTCCGGGACGCGGGCGCGCTTCGTGGCCCCGGGGCCGGATTCGGCGGCGGATCCGCCCCCGCCGCCGGTGTCGCAGCCGGTCGCGGACAGGAGCAGGCCGCCCAGGGCGGCGGCGATACGTACTCGGCTCGTCGGCACGGGCACATGCTGCCAGGTGGGGACGTCGCGGAGCAGCCCCGAATGAACCGGCGGTCGCTGGGCACCGTCACTCGGGTCGCCGGGGACAGGGTTGTGTCCCGGGCACGCGGGCACGAGCACATCAGGGAAGGTGGCAGGCCATGAGCGACGACACGTGGGACCCGGACGAGGATTCTCCGGACACTCCCGGCGACGACGGCGTCCTCGGTCCCGAGGACACGCTGTCCACCGACGACCTGTCGTACGACCCGCTCGACACCGGGATCGTGCCGCCCGATCGCTGGTCGGCGGCGGAGCGGTACGGCAATACGCCGGAGGAGTCCCGACGCGGCGAATCGCTCGACCAGCTGTTGGCCGAGGAGGAGCCGGACATCGCCGACGACGACGCGGTCTCGGACGAGTGGGAGGGCGGCCCCGATCCCAGGGCGGGCCGGCTGGTCGCGGCGGACGAGGGCGTGCACGAGGACACCGAGTCGGAGGCGATCGCCCGCGATGTCGGCATCGACGGCGGCGCGGCCGGGGCCGAGGAGGCGGCGATGCACATCATCCCGGAGGAAGAGGTCCCGTAGGCCGCCGGCGGGCGGGCGCGGGAGGCCGGGACCGGTGCGCGAGTGCGGGTGGGTCCCTTGGGGCCGATGGTGTCGATGCGCGCTGTGGTGCCGGTGTGGTGCGGGCCCAGGGTGGATGCGCCCGATGTAGGCGTGGGCCCGGCCGGGATGCGCCGGTCTGGTGTGGGCTCGGGATCGTCGTGGTGCGGGCTCGGGTTCGGGTGCTGCTTGGCGTGGTGGTCGGCCCGGGTGTTTTCGTGGGTCAGTGGGCGTCCGGGGGGAGTAGGCGGGTCGCGGCGGTTGGGTTGGGCGGTGGGGGGTTCGTGGGGCGGGGTGGGACTCGGGCCGCGGCCAGTCCCGTGGGCGGGGTTTCGGCCGACCGGGGGTCGAGGGTCGTTCGGGCGAGGGCTGCGGATGCGGGTGGCGGCTCGGTGGAGTGGTCCGTGGACGGGGTGGGCTCCGGAGGGGTGCCCAGGACCGATGCCGGTGCGGGTTCGGGGCCGGTGAGCGGACGCCCGTCGAGGAGGTCCAGGGTCGCGGCCAGGCTGGCGGCGGCGGCTCGGGCGGCGCCGGCGACGACCGGGTCGCCGGTGTGCGCGGCGAGGTCGGCGAGTTCGCGTTCGGCCTCGGGGCGGTCGGCGATCAGGGTGTGGCGCAGGTCGGTGAGCGGTCCGGCGATCCAGGACTCGGCCTCCGCCTCGGTCTCGACCACCCGTCGCATCGCGTCCACCCAGCGACCGATCGTGCCCAGCGACTCGCGCGCGTATTCGAGCAGTCGCCGACGGGCCGGGCCCTCCAGGCGATGGCCCTTGCCGTTGCGGAACTCCTCGTCGATCGCGGACAGCCGGTTCTCCAACTCGTGATGCTTGGTGAGCCGGCGCAACGTCTCGGCGACCTCCTCCAGATCGCGCCGGTCGTTGCCGCCCGCGAGCCGCAACATGCGGCCGAGCAGGCCGTCCTCGGGACGCCACCACAGCTGGGCGATCGAGGTCGCGCGCGGGAAGCGCAGGTGGCGCGGATGCAGCAGGGCCTCGGCGGCGTCGGCGGCACAGGTCGCGGCGCCCTCCTCGGCCTCGGCCAGGGCGGCCAGCGCGCCGAGGTTGCGCGAGCCGCCGAGCAGGCCCTGCGCGGAGCCGGTGGCGATGTGTCGGGCCAGGGCGGCCACGGCGGGCAGGTCGCTCAGGCCGGCGGCGGCCTCCTGGAGCAGGCCGTACGTGCTGTGTCCACACAACACGGCGGCGCGGGCGGCGGCGGCCACGGTCAGCAGCTGGGTCGCGCGGTCGTGGCCCGGCGAGCGCATCGCCATCTCGTCGAGTTCGTCCCGTAGCGACATCGCGAGCGCGCCCGTGTCCGAACGTGCGCCGTCGGCGAGGGCGAGGGCGCGCAGCGCGGACAGGCGTTCCGGATCGTCGGCCGCGTGAGCGTGCGCGGAGGCGTAGTCGCCGCGAGCGATCAACTCGCCGAGCAGAGCGGCGGATTCGGGGTCGGGTGAGGGCAGTGGGTCTGCGGGGTCGTTCCGGGGGGCCCGCCCGGGTCGGCCCGTCCGCCCGGTCTGCGCGGCCGGCTCGGGTTCCTCGGTCCGGCCGGTCCGCTCGGTTCCCTCGGTCCGCGCCGTCGTCTCGTCCGCGTCGGTGCCGGACGGAGCCTTCTCGCCCCGCTCGACCGGGTCCTCCCGGATGTCCTCCGTTTCGGTCGACGCGGTCTCGGCGGCCGGCGCTTTCGGCGGCGCTTCGGAGACGCCGGGCGGTTCGGAGGGGAGCTCGGGAGCGTCCGACGGTGGGGTCTCGGTTTCGGTCTCGGGCTCGGCGTTCGGGGTGGTGTCCCATGTCCGGTGCCAGGACAACCGGCCGCGCAACGCGGCGTTGACGATGGTCGGGTCGGGCAGATGGGGGCGGACCGTCTCGGCCAGCTCGTCCACGCCGTCGTCCCGGTCCGCCGCGATCGCGTCGATCAGCGCGCCGAGGTCGGCCAGGGCACCCACGCGGCGTCGGTCGTCCGGTTCCCAGTTCTCGTGACGCTCGCTCAGGTCGGCGGCCAGCTCGCGGAGTTCGTCGATCGCCGGCTCGTGCGCGGGTGGGCCGGCCAGGTGTCGGAAGCGGTCCACCCCGGCGAGTTCGCGGGCGTGTACGGCGGCCTCGTGCGCGGTGATCGCGGCGGCCAGGCCCGGTCGGTCCTCGGGCAGGGTGTCCGGCTCGGCGCCGACCAGCGCGCCGACCGCCTCGCGGGCCTCGGTCACCGCCGGGCCCACGTGCGTGAGCATCGTCAGGTCGGCGTCCTCCGGGGCCCGGCCGGCCGCGACGGCGGCGGTGATCGAGTCTGCGGCCGCCCGGGCCCGGCCGAGCGCGTCGTCGAGCGAGCGCAGCGGGGACGGGGGTTCCTCGCCGCCACACATGCGGTTGCGGCAGAACTCCTCGAACCGGCGGCAGGCGGCCACGATGTCGGTGATCACGTCGGCGGGCCAACCGGGCAGCGCGAGATCGGCCTCGGTGAGGGCGAGACGCAGCAGCGCGGCGGCCTGGCAGCTGAAGCCCCAGTCGGCGAGCGCGGTGAGCCGGACCAGGTCGGGGGTGAACCCCGAGGTCTTCAGGCTCTCCAGGATCTCACCGTCCAGGGCGCCCGAGTCGGTGTCGAGCGTCGCGGGCAGCAACACCCGCAGCACGGGCAGCGTGACCACCTGCGCGGTGTAGCCGCGCACGCTCGCGGTCTGCTTGCGCAGCCGCTTGAGCGCGTGCTCCGCGATCGCGGGGGTGGGGCGCCGAGCGGGCGGCACCCGCAGGGCACGCAGAGTGTCCGTACGGGTGGGGTTCGGTAACCGCCACAGGGCGTCGGCGAGGACGTCGGGGGCGATTGCCGCCAGACAGTCGACGAGCGGGTCGCCGAGGCGGGCCAGTTGTACGGCGACCGCCGACTTTTCCCGGGCTATCTCCTGTTGATCGTGGTCCGGATGGTCCAGGAAGGGCTGCAGTTCACCCGACGAGGTCGCCCACCACAACCAGTCGACGCTGCGGGACCGGGGTTGACGCACCATTTTGGCCTCCCGGGGGAGAGGGGCTGGTCTCTGGTTATACCGCCGCAGGCTCGAGATGCGGACGGTTCTGCCGGAATCACAAGGAATCAGCGCGGGTCGGTCGGGGTTATGTATACCCCTGGGTGGTATATGTGACGAGTGGGCGGCGGACGAGGAGTCGAGGGAAGGGAACACGATGGAGCGCGGGCGGATCGACCGGGGCGAGCATGCGGGCCGGGGAGAGGATCACGCCGGTCACGCCGGTCACGCGGGTCACGCCGGTCACGCCGGTCACGCCGGTCACGCCGGTCACGCGGGTCATGCCGGTCATAACGGCCACGCGGGTCATGCCGAGATGTTTCGGCGGAAGTTTCTGCTGAGTCTGCTGCTGTCGGTCCCGGTGCTTGTGTTGAGCCCGATGCTCGCGGACGTACTCGGTTACCACGAGCCCTCGTTCACCGGGTCATCCTGGATTCCGCCGCTGCTCGGCACCGTCGTGTTCGGCTACGGCGGATGGCCGTTCCTCACCGGCGCCCGGGACGAACTCGCCTCGCGGCGACCGGGGATGATGACCCTGATCGCGATGGCGATCACCGTCGCGTTCGGCGCGTCCTGGGCCTCCACCGTCGAGATCGCCTCGCACGACCTGGACTTCTGGTGGGAACTGGTTCTGCTGGTCGACATCATGCTGCTCGGCCACTGGCTGGAGATGCGAGCCCTCGGCGCCGCCTCCGGAGCCCTGGACGCGCTTGCCGCGCTGCTCCCCGACGAAGCGGAACGGGTGGGCCCGGACGGGGAGTTCGAGCAGGTCCCGGCGGCCGAACTGGAGATCGGCGACACGGTGCTCGTGCGTTCCGGTGGGCGCGTACCGGCGGACGGGACGATCGCCGAAGGCGCCGCCGAGTTCGACGAGTCGATGATCACCGGCGAATCCCGGCCGGTGTCGCGCGCAAAGCGGGACACCGTGGTCGCCGGCACGGTGGCGACGGACAGCGCGGTACGGGTCACCGTGACCGCGATCGGCGAGGGCACCCAACTGGCCGGAATCCGGCGGCTGGTCGACGAGGCGCAACAATCCCGGTCCCGCGCGCAGGCGTTGGCCGATCGGGCGGCGGCGCTGCTGTTCTACTACGCGGCGGGTGCGGCCGTACTGACCCTGCTCGTCTGGTCGTTGCTCGGCGAGGGCGGATCGGCGATCGAGCGAACGGTCACCGTCCTGGTGATCGCCTGCCCGCACGCGCTCGGCCTCGCCATCCCGCTGGTGATCGCGATCTCCACCGAACTCTCGGCCCGGCAGGGCATCCTGATCAAGGATCGGATCGCGCTGGAACGCATGCGCGACGTCGACGTGGTCCTGTTCGACAAGACCGGCACCCTCACCCGCGGCGCGCCGGCGGTGGCCGGGGTCGTCGCGGTGCCCGGATGGCACGAATCGTGGGTGCTGCTGCTCGCCGGCGCGGCCGAGCGGGACAGCGAACATCCGCTCGCCGGGGCGATCGTACGGGCCGCCGAGGAACGCGGGCGGCCGGATTCCGCGACCGGATTCCGGTCGATGACCGGGCGCGGGGTCGAGGCGGACGTGGGCGGTGTCCGGGTGCGGGTCGGCGGGCCCGCACTGCTGCGGGAGACGGGCGTCCGGGTGCCCGACGAGGTGGCGGCGACCACCGACGAGTGGGTCGGGCGCGGTGCGGCGGTGTTGTATGTGTCGGCCGACGACGAGGTCGTCGGGGTACTGGCCCTCGAGGACGAGATCAGGCCCGAATCCCGGGACGCGGTGCGGGAGTTGCATGCCGCCGGGATCCGGGTGGGGATGCTCACCGGGGACGCGCGCCAGGTGGCCGCCCGGGTGGGTCGGGATCTTGCGGTGGACGAGGTCTTCGCCGAGGTGCTGCCGGGTGACAAGGATGCCAAGGTGGCCGAACTCCGGTCCCGGGGCCTGCGGGTGGCCATGGTCGGCGACGGTGTCAACGACGCCCCGGCGCTGGCCCGGGCCGACGTCGGCATCGCGATCGGCGCGGGCACCGACGTCGCGGTGCAGTCGGCCGGCGTGGTGCTGGCCTCCGACGACCCCCGCGCGGTGCTGGGCGTACGCCGATTGTCCACCGCCGTCTATCGCAAGATGCGGCAGAACCTGGTCTGGGCGGCCGGCTACAACATCGTCACCGTCCCGCTCGCCGCCGGCGTGCTCGCCTGGGCGGGTGTCGTGCTCCCGATGGAGGTGGGCGCCATCCTGATGAGCCTGTCCACCGTCGTGGTCGCCCTCAACGCCCAGTTGTTGCGCCGGTTGGATCTGCGCCCGGAGGCGTTGGAGGAGTGAACCCAGGGCCCGAGCGGCGCGGCTGTTCCGGTCGGAGCGGCTGTTCCGGTCGGAGGACCGGCTCGCGACCACGGCGCTAGGCTCCCGGGGTGATTGGCGATGGTGAAGGCGGCGACGACGCGGCGGAGTGGCGCGCCACGCGGGCGTGGGTCGAGCGAGCGTTACCGGCGGGCGAGCGGGTCGTGGCGGCCGAGCGGTTGGTCGGTGGGTGGACGTCGGTGATGCGGCGGCTGCGGGTGGTCGGGGACGATGGGGAACGGGCCCTGGTACTGAGGTCGTTCGTGAAACCGTTCTTTCTCCGGCACGCCGAGCGACTGTTGGCTCGGGAGGCGGCGATGCTCGCACTGCTCGCCGACACCGATGCCGGGATCGACGTCCCGGTGGCGCGCTGCCTGGCGGTGGATGCGGGTGGCGTCTACTGCGACCATCCGTCCCTGCTGATGTCGCTGCTCCCGGGCGGGATTCGGCTGGGCGAGGAGGGCGCGGCGGTGCGGATGGGCCTGCTCGCCCGGCAGTTGGTGGCCATCCACGCGGTGCCGGTCACCGAGGACAGCCGGCCCCGGGACTATCAGGCCTGGACTGCGCCGGAGCGGGTGGGTGTGCCGGCCGCGACCGGCCGGGCCGAGGTCTGGCGTCGGGCGGTGGAGTCGATCCGCCGGGAACCGCCCGCGTTCCGGGGGTGTTTCCTGCACCGCGACTTCCATCCGGGCAATGTGCTGTTCGTCGGGCACGGCGCCGACGTGCGGATCTCCGGCGTGGTCGACTGGGTCGAGACCTCGTGGGGGCCGGCCGATCTGGACGTGGCGCACTGCGCGACCGCACTGGCCCTGCTGCACGGGCCCGCCGTCGGGATGTCCTTCCCCGCCGCCTACCTCGCGGCCGGCGGTCGGCTCGCCGACGATCCGGCGGACCACCTGTACTGGCGGCTGCTCGACGCGCTCGCGTTCGCCCCGGATGCGGAGAAGGTGGCGGTGCCGTGGCGGGAGGCGGGCCGGGCGGATCTGACGTCCGACCTGTTGGCGGCCCGGCTGGAGGAGTATCTCGCGCTGCTGCTCGATCGGTTCGACCACCCGCTCCGGCCGAGCGAAACGACTTCGTTGAACTCGCGCACCCGGGGGCGTTGAGCCGCGGGCGTACTCAGCCGCAGGTCACCCATGCGCCGCCCGTCGCGGCGGAGGCGCGGATCGCGTCGAGGACACGTTGGCCGGCCACGCCGTCGGCGAAGTCGGCGGGCCGCGGGTGGTCGGGGATCGGGTCGCCGGCGATCAGCGCGGCGAAGGTGCCGGCCAGACGGGCGTAGGGCGCGCGGTCGATGCCCATCGAGTGCAGCAGGTCGTACGCGGTGTGCATCAGGTCGGACGGGGGCGCGATCGGGTCCGGGTTGGCCAGGTCCTCGGGGATGTCCACCCGGCGGTCGCCGCCGGCGTCGCCGAGCCACACGTCGTCGAACTCGACCCAGGCCGTGCCGTGCGTGCCCGCCACGCGCGTGGTCATCAGCGGCGGACCGTAGACGCCGGCCGAACTCTGCAGTGATCCCTCCACCCCGGTCACCGTGCGAAAGCGCACATTGAACGTGTCCTCCGCACTCTGCCCCGGCCGATCCGCGACCAGCGGCAGGCCGGCGCTGACGCCCTCGAACTCGCCCAGCGTGTGCCGGATCTGGTCGATCCAGTGCGAGGCGTGCGCGCCGAGCCAGCCGCCGCCGTCCTCGGCCCGGCCCCACCACGCGGGCACCTCGGCGGCCGGCCCGGTCAGTACCGGAATGTGCAACAGCCAGGTGGCAAGCCGGGGTTCGCCGATCGCGCCGGCGGCGATCAGCCGGGCGAGCAGCGCCTGGGACGACTGCCAGCGGAACTCGGTGCCCAACAGGTGCACCACGCCCGCCTGTTCGGCGGCTGCCAGCATCCGGGCCGCCTCGGTCGCGTCGCTCGCGAACGGCTTCTCGCAGACCACGTGCTTGCCGGCCGCGATCGCGGCGAGCACGATCTCGGCGTGGGTGTGCGGGGGAGTGGCCACGCTCACCGCGTCCACGCCGTCGAGGGCGAGCGCCGCGTCGAGGTCGGTGTACGCGTGCGGGACGTCGAAGCGTTCGGCGCGTTCGGTGGTGCGGGCGGGGTCCCGGCCGACGAGGGCGCGTACCTCGAAGCCGGCGTCCCGGAACGCCGGCAGGTGGGTGATGCACCCGAATCCGGTCCCGACGATCGCCACACCCAGCTTTTCCCGCGCCATGATGTCGCTCTCCTTGTTGTGGGCCGAGCCGAAACGGGGGCCTACGGTAAGGGAAGCTGTCCAACTTCGCCATCGTGGTGCCGTGTGACGAAGCGCATCCGGTGGGCGGGCGGGCCGACTCTGGTATCGATGGTTGGGCATCCGGTTCCCGAACGAACGGTGGTAGCGCCATGACCGACACCCCCGACGGCCCGCCGGCCGGCTCCCTCGGGCTCGACTTCGCCGAAGCCGTGCTCGCGGCCCAGCCGTTCAGCCGGCTCGTCGGTGCCCGGATCACCGCGTTCGGCGCCGGACGGGCCGTCCTCGAGGTCGACGTGCGGGACGAACTCCGGCAGCAGAACGGGTATGTGCACGGCGGCGTGCTCGCGTACGCGGCGGACAACACGATCACGTTCGCCGCGGGCAGCACGCTGGGCGCGGCGGTGCTGACGGGCAGTGTCCAGGTCCAGTACCTGCGGCCGGCGCAGGGGGTGATGTTGCGGGCCGAGGCGCACGTCGTGCACGCCGGGCGGCGGCAGGCGGTGTGCGACTGCACCCTGATCATGTGCGCGGAGGATGGCACCGAGACGGTCTGTGCGATCGGCCGCGGCACGGTGCTCGTGGTGAACGGGGGGTCGTCGGCTTGAGGGCGGGGCCGATGGTCGGACCATCGGGGGGGTGCGGCGGCGGGCAGAGTCGGCTGAGCGGTGTGGAGGGTGGGTGCGCCGCGGGGATGTCCTGCCGTGCTGGTGTCGCGTACCGTTGACTGTCGTCACGATGACAACAGGATGAGGTGCCCTCATGCAGCTCCGTCCCTCCGCGCATGTCGACACGTTCTGCCGGGACCGGCTTCCGCCCGTCGAGCAGTGGCCCGAACTGGTCTTCGATGTGCCGGAGGTGCGCTACCCCGACCGGCTCAACTGCGCCGTGGCCCTGCTCGACGACACCATCGCGCAACACGGGGCCGAGCGGCGGTGCCTGGTCACCGGGACGGAGACCTGGACGTACGGCGACCTGCTCACCCGCGCGAACCAGATCGCGCACGTGCTGACCGAGGACCTGGGCGTGCTGCCCGGCCATCGAATCCTCCTGCGCGGCCCCAACAACCCCTGGCTGGTCGCGAGTTGGTTCGGTGCGTTGAAGGCCGGCGCGGTCGTGGTGACCACCATGCCGCTGCTGCGCGCGCACGAACTCGGCACCATCCACCGGATCGCCCGACCCGTCGTCGCCCTGTGCGACCACCGCTTCACCGCCGAACTGGAGACCGCCGACACCCCCGGCCTGCGCGTGGTCGACTACGGCGGGGCGGGCGAGGGCACGCTGGCCGCGCGCTGCGCCGCGAAGAGCACCGTGTTCGAGGCGGTCGACACCGCGTGCGACGACGTGGCGCTGATCGCCTTCACGTCCGGGACGACCGGACGGCCCAAGGCGACGATGCACTTCCATCGCGACGTATTGGCGATCGCCGACACGTTCTCCGCGTATGTGCTGCGGCCCGAGCGGACCGACCTGTTCACCGGGACGCCGCCGCTGGGCTTCACCTTCGGGCTCGGCGGGCTGGTGGTGTTCCCGCTGCGGGCGGGCGCGGCCACGCTGCTCCTGGAGCGGGCGACGCCGGAGGAGTTGGCGGTCGTGGTGGCCGAGCGGCGCGTCACCGTACTGTTCACCGCGCCCACCGCATATCGGGCCATCCTCGACGCCGGGCTCGTCGATCTGCTGGCGGGCGTGCGGCGGTGCGTGTCGGCGGGGGAGGCGTTGCCGGTCGGGGTCTGGCAGGCGTACCACGACGCGATCGGGACGCGGATCATCGACGGGATCGGCGCCACCGAACTGCTGCACGTGTTCGTCTCGGCGGCCGACGACACGATCCGGCCGGGGGCGACCGGGCTGCCGGTACCGGGTTTTCGGGCCGCGGTGCTCGGGCCGGACGGCTCGCCGGTGCCGGACGGGACGCCGGGACGGCTGGCGGTGAAGGGGCCGACGGGGTGTCGCTATCTCGATGACGCTCGGCAGGCCGACTATGTGTGTGACGGGTGGAACATCACCGGTGATACGTATGTACGGGATGGGGATGGTTATTTCTGGTACCAGGCGCGGAGTGACGACATGATCGTCTCCTCCGGGTACAACATCGCCGGTCCCGAGGTCGAGGCGGTGCTCGCCGCGCATCCGGACGTCGTGGAGTGCGGGGTGGTCGGGGCGCCGGATGTGCGGCGGGGGCTGGTGGTCAAGGCGTATGTGGTGCTGCGCCCGGGGGTGAGTCCGGACGAGGCGACGGCGCGGGCGTTGCAGGGGTTCGTGAAGCAGACGATGGCGCCGTACAAGTACCCGCGTCTGATCGAGTTCGTGGACGAGTTGCCGCGTACGAACACCGGCAAGCTGCGGCGCGGGGAGCTGCGGCGGCGCGCGGCCGAGGTTACGCCGGTCGCCGGGGCGGGGCCCGCGCCCGGATAGGATCACCGCCGAACCAGACTCCGCGAGGAAGGCGACCATGGCGGAGACCTCGGCCCGGCCCAGCTCCCTGATCAACACCGTGTACGGCGCGTTCGTGCGCGGGCTCGGCGGGTGGATCTCGATCGCCGACCTGATCGTGCTGATGGGCGAACTCGGCGTGGACGCACCGGCGGTGCGGTCGGCGATCTCGCGGCTGAAGAAGCGCGGCACGCTCATCCAGGAGCGGCGGGAGGGGACCGGCTATCGGCTGAGTGCGGAGATGGAGTCGATCTTCGACGAGGGGGATCGGCGGATCTTCGGCAATCTGGAGCCGGCGCGGCTCTCGGACGGGTGGGTGCTGGCGATCTTCTCGGTGCCGGAGTCGGAGCGGGCGCATCGGCACCAGTTGCGGTCGCGGTTGACGTGGCTGGGGTTCGGCAATGTGTCGCCGGGGGTGTGGATCGCGCCGGCGCGCTTGTTGGAGGACGCTCGGCGGACGCTGGAGCGGGTCGAACTGGCGGACTACGTACACCTGTTCACGGGGGATGCGGCCAGCGCGGTGCGGCTTGGCGAGGCCGTGGGGGAGTGGTGGGACTTCGAGGCGATCGAGGAGCAGTACGCGCTGTTCACGGATGCGTATGGGCCGGTTGCGGCGGAGCTTGGGGGGCGGGCGGTGATTTCGCCGGGGGAGGCGTTTCGGGCCTATGTGCCGATGCTCACCCAGTGGCGGCGGTTGCCGTATCTCGACCCGGGGTTGCCGGCGGAGTTGTTGCCGGCGGACTGGAACGCGGTGGAGGCGCGGAAGGTGTTTCTGGCCCTGCACTCGCTCCTGGCGGAGGGGGCGGGGGTCCACGTACGCGAGGTATGACGCTTGGCCTCATGCGCCGGCCGGGCTGGGTGGCCTCAAGCGCCGGCCGGGCTGGGTGGCCTCAAGCGCCGGCCGGGCTGGGTGGCCTCAAGCGCCGGCCGGGCTGGGTGGCCTCAAGCGCCGGCCGGGCTGGGTGGCCTCAAGCGCCGGCCGGGCTGGGTGGCCTCAAGCGCCGGCCGGGCTGGGTGGCCTCAAGCGCCGGCCGGGCTGGGTGGCCTCAAGCGCCGGCCGGGCTGGGTGGCCTCAAGCGCCGGCCGGGCTGGGTGGCCTCAAGCGCCGGCCGGGCTGGGTGGCCTCAAGCGCCGGCCGGGCTGGGTGGCCTCAAGCGCCGGCCGGGCTGATTCTACGGGGTTGGTCAGACCAGGGTTTTGGTGAGCCAGCGGAAGACGTCGGGGACCATTCGGCGCCAGACGTCGGTGCCGTGGCCGCCGCCGGAGATTTCGGCGACTGTGATGGCTGTGGGGGGCTTGGCGATCGCCTTGAGGGCTTGGGCGTCGCCTAGGCCGTCGCCCTTTTCGCCGGCCATGTAGAGGGCGACCTTCGGGGGTTGTTGGGCGTTTTTGAGGATGGTCAAAGGGTTGGAGGAGACGCGTAGGGCCGGGTCTTTCGACGTTACCGAGTCGGACTCGCCCTTGGGGTCGTTGTAGCCGGACAGGCTGACTCCGGCGCCGTAGCGGTCCGGGTGGAGGAGGGCCATCCGGGTGGCGCAGTGGGCGCCGGCCGAGTAGCCCGCGATCGCCCAGTGCTTGGGGTCGGACTCGGCGCGGAAGTTGTCGATCACCATGCGCCGCACGTCGCCCGAGATCCAGGTGTCGGCGTTGGCCTTGCCCGGGACGTCCGCGCAGCCGGTGTCCTCTTGGCCCGCGAGCAGTTTGGTGCGCGGCGAGACCAGGATGAACGGGGCCACCTCGCCCTTGGCCATCATGCCCTTGAGCTGCTTGTTGACGTCCAGTGTGCCGAACCAGGCCTTGGCCGAACCCGGGTAGCCGGGCAGCAGTTCCACGACCGGGAACTTCTTGTCCGCGAACGCCGGGTCCTTGTACTGCGGCGGCAGCCACACGTAGACCTCGGCCTCGACCCCCGACTGCGGGCCCTTGAGGGTGGTCTCCTGGACGCCCTCGCCCATCTTGCCGTCACCGGCCGGATCGAACTTGGTGAGCAGCTTCTGCTCGGGCGCCGGCGGCGGGGCGGGCTCGCGGGCCTCGACCACGTGGCTGCCGCCCGTGCCGAGGAAGTCGTCCCACGTGTCGTAGAGGCTGTTCGCGTTGTTGACCATGACGAAGACCATCAGGATGGCCGTGAACTGGCAGGTGACCAGCATGAACAGCCGAGCGATGACCTTGACCGGCTTGGGACCGGGGATGTGGTTCCACGCGAACAGCGCCAGCACCACGGCCGCTATCGCCAGCACGATGGTCGTTATGTAGAAGGGGGTACCGGTCAGACTCACTGTCGTCTTCCAGGGTGATTCAGCGACGATCCGGACACGGTCAGTCGGCGGTGGGTGGGGACATGTGCCGGCCGAGCCAGCCGAGCAGGTCGGGAATCATCTTCTTGAAGTGCGAAGTGAGATGCCTGCCGGCGGGCTGCTCGTAGTACTCGATGCGAACGGGCGGCGCCGCCTTGGCGACGAAGGCCTTGACCAGGCGTACCTCGGCCGCGTCCCCACCCCCCGCGGTCGCGAGCACGTCGATGTTCGCCTTGCCTTCCGCGATCATGTGATCGGGACTGTTGGCCAGCCGCTCCGCCTCGTGGCCCTTCCACAGCGGGCTGTCGGGGTTGAAGTAGCCGTCGATCGGCACCGCGACCTTGAACTGCTCAGGATGGCGGAGCGCGAGCTTCACACTGCAGAACGCGCCCGTGGAGGCGCCCATCAGACCCCAGCCCGCCGGGTCGCGCAGGGTGCGGAAGTTGGCCTTGACCAGGTCGGGGATGTCCTGCGACATCCACGTGCCCATCTTCGGCTGCCCCGGGATGTCGCTGCACTCCAGGCTGCGCTTCTCGTCCTTTTCCAGGTTCTGCACCGGCATCACCATGATGAAGGGGTGGGTCTTGCCCGCCTTCGTCGCGGTTACCGCCATCTGTTGGATCGGCAGCTGGTTGTCGGTCCAGGTGTTGTAGCCGTTGCTCTGTCCGCCCGCGTAGAGCGTCAGGACCGGGAAGCCGTGCTTGGCGAAGGCCGGGTCGTTGTACTCCGGCGGCAGCCACACCCACACCTTGCCGGTGACGCCCGACTTGGGGCCGGTGTAGCTCGTCATCATGATCGGCCCGACCGGCGTGGTCGTCGCCGTGGTGAAGTTCGTCGTGGGCCCGGCCGGCATGACGACCTTGCCGGGGGCGGGGGGCTTCGCGGGCGCGCCGGAGGACTGCCCGCCGGACTGCCGGGGCGTGGCCGTGCTCTTGGCGTGGTCGACCGTGGAGTCGCCGGACGAGGAGCCGCACGCGACCGCGGTCACCGCGAGCAGTACGGCGCCGAGCAGCGCCGTCGCGCGAGGACGGCGTGCGGAAAGGGGGTTCAAGGGAAGAGCTCCGGCAGACGTCAGGGGGTGCTGTTGACAAAAACGACCTTAACCGGGCGGCGAAACGGTGATCGGGCTGCTCTGTAACAGCCGTCCATCAATCGGCGGGACGTAAACAACGTTTTCGTAATTTCACCGTGACCGGATCACTCGTTCGGCCGATGGCGGAGTGACTTTCCGAACTCGCGCGGGTACCGGCGCAGACCCTGCCCCCGCAGGTTTCCCACCGACAGGAGCCGCGCTTGTCCGTCACAGCACCGGTCCCGCGACCCCCCTCGTCCAACTCGTCCGACTCGTCCGACTCCGCGAACTCGTCGAACTCCGCGAAACCGGATTCCGGGTTGTGGTCGCGCCTGACGCGGGGGCCGCACGGGCTGCGGGGGACGCTTGTCGTCGCCGTCGTGATGGTGATCCTGATCGCGGTCCCCTACCTGCTCAACCGCTCCGTGGTCGGCGCCGCGCCGGTGCGGGCCGGGCAGGTGATCACGCTGGGCACGTTCCGGTACCAGCCCGCGCTCGGCTGGCAGGTCGACCGGGGCGCGTCCCAGGCCGATCTGGTCAGCGTGCTGGTCAAGGGGGCGACCACGTATCGGCTGACCCCGCTGGGCCGGCAGTCCTCGGCGGCGGGCGCGTTCCGGGCGGCGGCGCGCCGTTACGCGGCGACCGGTCGCGGGCGGGTCGGCGGCGACCCCGCCGCGGTGACCACCGCGCGCGGCCTCACCGGCGTGGTCGCGCCGATCACCGGACACACCGCGGCCGGCACGCTGACCGTCCTGGTCGCCGGCGGCCAGGGGCTGGCTGTGTCGCTCACCGCCCGGCACACCGCACCGCTGACCGCCGCGATCGCCGACGACGTGGTGACCATGCTCGACTCGGTGGAGGTGGTCGCGTCGTGAGTGTGGCTCCGCTGACCGATCGTCGCGGTCGCCGGGACGCGGGCGGCATCGTGCGGCCCGCGCGGGCGGCGTTCTGGCTCTACCCGATCGTGCTCGCGCTCGGCGCGGCGAGTGTGGTGCCCAACTTCGTCCGGCTGTCCTCGGCGGCTCCGTCGGGTGCGCTGGTATTGAGCGTGGGAATCAACACGCTGTGGCTGATCCCGGCGCTCGCGGTGATCACCCACCTCGACCTGTTCGAGCGCGAGCCGCTGTCGTTCTGCGTGGCGGCGGTGTTGTGGGGCGGCCTGGTGGCGACCGGGTTCGCCCTGGTGGCCAACGACAACCTGCTCAGCTATCTGGCCAAGCTCGATCCGGAGTTCTCCACCGACTGGGGCGCCTCGATCTCCGCGCCGATCGTCGAGGAGACGCTGAAACTGCTCGGCGTGGTGACGCTCATCCTGATCAATCGCCGGGTCTTCGAGAGCGTGCTCGACGGCTTCGTGATCGGCGCGCTGGTCGGCCTGGGCTTCCAGGTCGTGGAGAACATCCTGTACGGGCTGAACGCGGCGATCCAGTCCGGCGAGATCTGGACCGGCGGCGTCGTGGCCAGCTTCTTCGTCCGGGCCGTCGTCAACGGGTTGTGGAGCCACGCGGCGTTCACCGCGATGACCGGCGCGGGCGTGGCGTACGTGCTGGTCGGCGTGCGTCGGCCGCTGCCGGTGCGACTGGCCGCCGCGATCGCGCTGTACGTGGTCGCCTGGAGCCTGCACTTCGTGAACAACTCGCCGCTGGCGGAGATCGTGTTGCGGCGCACCGACTGGTATCTGACCATCGTGCAGATCGTGCTCAACGGACTGGTCGTGCTGGCCGTCGCGAGCTACGTCTACCGGCTCGCGGCCCGGCAGGAGTTCCGGCGGTTCGCCCGCGCGGTGGGTAACGAGCCGGAACTGCTGCCGCTGCGCGAGTTGGCCGCGCTCGCGTCGAACAGGACCCGGAAGGACGCGGTGGAGGCGGCCCGGCGCGAGCACGGGCGCAAGGCGGCCCGGGCGCGCAGTCGGCTCCAGCGCGCGCAACTGGGCTACGGGGTGGCGCTGTCCCGGTCCGTCGATCCGGAGCACGATCCCGGGGTGGCGCGCTGGCATCGGCGGATCGACCGGGCCCGCGCCCAGGTGGTGGCCGCCGACGCGGAGCCGCCGCCGAACGCCCCGACCGGGCGGGCGAAGACCCCACCCGAGACACCTCCGGGTCCGGAGGTACCGGAGACACCGGAGATGCCGTAGCGGGTCGTGGCGCCGGGGCCCGCGATCACCGGCAGGTGCGCGGGTCCGGAGCGCCGGCGGTGTCGGTCCGCCGGGGTTGTTCGTCCCTCGGTGTCCACTCGGCCTCTTCGAGGTCGGCGAGTGCGTTCTCGCGCAGCAGATCCGGGGGTGCGGTGCCGATGTCGCGTCGGCCGAGCGAGCGCACCACCAGGAGCACGGTCAGGCCGAGCAGACACGCGGACACGGCGAGTACGACGAGTCCGTCCATGGTGCTCCTCCCTACCTGCCTGTAGGGCGGTTGCCATCGGGCAGCCGCCATGAGGCAGTTGCACTCCATGGTCTCCTGTGCAGCGGACAATGTGAACCGACCGCGGATGAATAGCGGGCATCGGATCACCTCGCGCGTGACAGCGGCGAGAATGCTCGCATGCGCGCGCACATCGAAGCCATGGACCGCAATCTCGCCGAGCACGCGTGCCACCTGCACCGGGTGACCCCGGGGATGCGCGTGTTCGAGGACGACGAGGTGGTCGTCGCGGACAGTGGCCTGGGGCACGACACGTACAACATCGTCGCGGGCACGCGCGCGAGCGCCGAGACGGTGGGGGCGGTGGTCGAACGTACGGTCCGCCGGGTCGCCGCGACCGGGCGGCCGTTCTCGTGGTGGGTCACCCAGGGGTCGCGGCCGGTGGACCTGGCCGAGCGGTTGCCCGCGTACGGGCTGCCGGTCGGCGAGCGCGAGGTGGCGATGTGGGCGGAACCGTCTCCGAGCGAGCCCGGCGCGGCGGAGCGGCCGGCGGGGCTGCGGATCGAAGCGGTGCGCACGCGTACGGGGTTGCTGGACCATGCGGCGGTGCTCGCGTCGTTGTGGACGCCGGCCGTCCCGGACGTGGTGCGCTTCGCCGAACTGACCGCCGACGCGGCCCTTGTCTCCGCCGCGCGCTACCTGGTGGGCTACGTGGACGACCGTCCGGTGGCCACCGCCGAGGTGTTCCTACACGCCGGCGTCGCGGGTGTGTACAACATCGCGACCGTGGCCGCCGAGCGCCGGCGCGGCTACGGCGCGGCGCTGACCCGGGCCGCGCTCGACACGGCGGTAGCGGAGGGACACTCGGTCGTGGTGCTCCAGGCGTCGGCGGAAGGCGAGCCCGTGTACCGGAAGTCGGGCTTTCGGGTACTCGGGCCCGTCAGCGAGCATCCGATCCTCGTGTGAACCCTCGGCGGCGGGAACCGCCGGGCGCTACGCGAGCAGTTCCGGGTGCAGTGCCTCGACCATTCGGCGCATCCCGTCCTTCCAGTGCACGGTGGTGCGGCCGGTGATCGTGTGCATCGCGGTCAGGTCGAGGGTGACCGAGTCGATCGTCTCGCTCGTGGCATTGAACTCGGGTTTCACGCCGGTGAGTTCGGCGAGATAGCCGCACCATTCCTCGATGCTCACCGGATCGCTGCCGCCCCAGTTGACGGTGGTGACCTCGGGCTTGGCCGCCGCGAACAGCGCGGGCAGGGTGCCGGCGATGTCGTCGACGTGGATCGGGTGGTAGATGCTGGGCGTGTTCGAGTGCACGTCGATCGGCACGCCGCCGAGCATCATCTCCAGGTGGATGCCGGGCCAGCCGCCGTTGTCCCCGTACGGCACGGACAGGCGCGCGATCGTGGTCGGCAGCGCGAATCGGCGCGCGCCCCAGCGCGCGGCCCCTTCGGCGGCGATCTTGCAGATGCTGTACGTCTCCAGGAACGACCAGACCCGGTGGTTGTCGCCGAGCGCCGCGTGCTCGGCCAACTCCTTGTGGCCGGCGGGCTGGTAGACGGCGGTGGACGAGCAGTGCAGGAAGGCGCGGGCCGCCCGGTGATGCTCCATCAGCGACAGTACGCCGCCGGCGTTCGCGTCCAGGTCCAGATTCCAGTCACCGTTCTTGGCCACCGCGAAGTTGACCACGTAGTCGGCGTCGGCGGGCAGGGCGGCGACGTCGCCGGCGGCCAGGTCGATCCGTACGCAGGTGACGCCCGCGGCCTCCAGGCGCGCTCGGGCCTCGTCGTCCTGGAAACGGGCGGCGCCGTAGACCTCGTTGTCGCGCGCGAGGATCTTGGCGACGGGTTCGGCGACCTGGCCGGTGACGCCGGTGACGACGATCTTGGCGCCGCTGAGGGGGGTTGCCATGGGGACTCCGTTGTCGTGCGGGGCGGGCGTGGCGGCACGTTAGTGCAGGTTGCGATCAGGTGGAAGGGAGAGGAAGCGGGGAAGGGCGAGCGGGAAGGGCCCGGCGGGCGGGAAGGGAACCGGCGGGGAACGGGCCCGGAACCGTGCGGGAACGGGTGAGGGAACGAGGGCCTTCCCTTATCCGGGGGTGGACACGGAACGGGGATGGTCGGTCGGCCGTCTCTGCGGACGGGGGGATCGACTTTTCGGGGGCAGCGATGAGTGCAACGGGGCACTGCCGACTGTGCGGGACCGAGGTTCCGGACGAGCGTCACGGTTATTGCGAAGGGCCGCTGTGCGGAGCCGACCTGGCCGGCCAGCGGGTGGGCGATCCGGGGGTCGCCGTGCAGGTCGGGTTCGAGCGCGCGCGAGTGGCGGCTCGGCCCGGGGAGGTGGTCGAGGCACGACTATTGGTGCGCAATCGGGGCCGGTGGGCCGAGCGCTTCCGGATCCGGGTGTTCGACACGGAGCGGGTCGCGGTCACCGAGCCGGAGCCGGGCGCGCCGATCGGGCCGGGGGCCGCGGTGGTGTGGACGGTTCGGTACCGGGTCCCGCGCGATCCGGGCCCGTTGGCCGCCGGGCCGGCCGCGGTGGGGCCGGGTGGGCCCGGCGACGCGGCGTCCGGGCTGTACTACGCGGCGGCGCGGGCCGAAGCGGTGCGGGACGCGCGGGTGGGCGCGGCGGCGGTGCTCGACGTACGGATCCGCGGCGAGACCGATGGCGCGGGGCGGATACGGGCGATTCGTGCGCCGATCCCGCGGTGGCCGGCAACATGTCCGGAATGAAGGCATCGCTGTCGTTCACGTGGACCCTGTCGGGTGCCGGTTGGGCCGACTGCGTCATCGCGGACGCGGATGCGGAGGCGCAGATGCTCGTCTCGTACGTCACCCCCGCGCCCGAGGAGTTGATCGGCGCGGTGACCCGGCTCGCACTCGGCGAATCGGGCGACCACAAGGTGAGGTTCGAGGCCGAGCCGAACGGCTGTGTGTGGCACCTGAGTCCGGACGGCGACGCGGTCGAGATCCGGATCGTCCAGTACCCGGACACGTCGCGGCGCTCGCGGCCGGGCTCGGTGCTGTGGGAGGCGCGGCACCCGATCGAGGCGCTGGCCCGCTGCGTGCTGCGCGGCTTCGACCGGGTGGACGCCGATCGTGGCGAGGACGGGTGGTTCGCGGACTGGAAACGCCCCTTCCCGCGTCGGGAGCTGGAGCAACTGCGCCGGGCGTGCGAGCAGTTGCGCGCGTGAACGCACGCCGCGCGCCCGGGGGCGGGCGCGCGGACGTTTCGGGGATCGATTCGGACGGTACCGGATCGGGTCGTGCCGGGCGACGCGTCGTGCGGCGCCCGGCACCACTCAGGCCGCGGTGCCGGCCGTCGCCTCCCACGGCCACCGTGCGTCCCGGCCCGCCTCCAGGAGCGGGATCATCGTGAACGCGGCGTCGGTCAGGCCGCCGAAGGTATGCCGGTTGCGGCTGCCCGACGGGGTGTGCCCGGCCTGGTAGCCGGCCAGATTCCAGGTGTACAGCGGAATGTTCTCCGGGATGGACTCGGTCACCTCGCGGGTGTCGGGCCCGGCCTGCTCGTCGGTGACGATCAGCACCCGGTCGTGCGCCCGATACTCCCGACGCAGCGCCAGGGCGGTGTCGGTGCCGCCGCCCAGGAAGTAGCCGTCCTGCTTCCAACGCTCCAGCGAGCGCAGCAACGACTCGCCGCGACGCATCGGATAGGTCTTCGTGTGTGCGCCGGGCTTGTCCTCCCAATACCGCCGGGTGCTCGAGAAGGACACCACGTCGGCGTACCCGCAGCGCTGACCGAGCGCGATGCCGAACAGGGCCGCCGCGTCCCAGCGCATCAGCGTGCCGTCCCGGGAGAAGCCCGACTCCATGCTGGAACTGGTGTCCACCAGGATCAGCGTCTGCCCGGGCAGCTTCGGGACGTTCGCCAGCGCGTGACCGAGCGCCTGCTCCAGCGCGTACGCCCAGCGCAGCGACGGCGCGGCGCGATGCGCGGACAGGAACCGGAACGGCAACTGCCGCGAACGCGCGACCTCTTCGGGGTCCGCCAGCCGAGCCGCGACCTGCGCGGCGAGGACGTCGTCGACACCGGCCTCGTCGAAGTTGCGCAGGTTGCGCAGCAGCGCCATGTAGCCCATCGACGGAATCACCGCCGACCACGCGGCCGCGTCCATCGGCCCCCGCAGCCAACCCGCCAGCGCCTCCCAGGTGATGCCGGCGGCGCGCAGCCGCTCGGCCGCGTCGGGCGTGCGCAGCAGCGCCGCGCGCTCGGCGGCGGGCACGGCCATCAGCTCGGCGCGCGCGGTGAGCACCGGATCCGACGCCGGCGGGGTCGCCGTGTCGGGGTGGTGCCGGCGGTCGAGCGCGTAGCCGAACAGCGCGCCCTGCCACGGCTTGTCGGCCGCCGGACGCGGGTGGGTCAGGTTGAGCACGTCGGCGAAGCGGTAGCCCTTGCTCGCGGTGTCGTACTTGAGCAGCGCGTGCGAGGTGTACAGCCGGCGCACGGCGTCCTCGATGCCGCGCTTGATCGGCTTGGGAATGGCCCGGCCGTACCGCGAGGTCCAATAACCCAGCAGCTCGCCGGGCTCGTCGGCGCGGCGCAACACCGCGTCCACCGCCCGGCGGGACAGGCCCGGCAGCCCGAACTCCAGCCGGGCGCGCGTCATTTCGGCGGCGCCGACGATGGCGGCGGTGCGCATGTTCGCGTCCCGGCGCAGCCAGGTGAGCAGGCCGAGCAGCCATTCGCCGTCGTACACCGCCAGTTCGTGGACGAGCTGGGTGAACCGGTCGTCGCGGGTGCCGCCGCTCTCGTAGAACGTGTCGGTGCCGACGAAGTTCGCCACCGCGAGCAGGAACAACTCACTGCGCGCGTCGCGGGTGTAACCGGTGCCGCCCTCGTGGGTGACGGTCTTCGAGCCCGTGCCGCGCACCGGCGAGACGGCGGCCGAGCGGACTCGGGGCAGGTTGAATCGAGACATGGTGATCCCCCGTGGAATGTGGGGGAGGCGACAACGTCGAGGTGCCCGAGATCGAGGCGACCGGGCTTTCAAGGTGCTCTACCGCTGAGCTACCACCGGCTGACCGGCGACCGGGATTCGAACCCGGGACCACCCCATTCGAAGGAAGAATTCCCGGTCTGCGCACCGGGCACCCCGACGTTGATCCTCCCGAGATCGAGATGACGCGCGGCGGTGGGACCAGGTCCCACTTCTGGAGAGGAAGTAGCCGCTCGTCTGCGCACCGGGAGGTGCGTTGCTTCGCGTTCGAAGCCTAGGCGTGCGGGGTGGGTGCGCGACATCCATTTTTCGCGGCGGCGCGGAGGCGTCCCGCACGGGATTCCCGGTCTCGGGTGGGCGACCGTGTGGGTGGTGCGACGCTTGGGTGTATGAGCGTTTCCGCAGATCCGGGTGCCGTCGGCCGCGCGATCCACCCCGGCGGCCGGTGGTTGCGGGTGCGGGGGTGAGCTACGGCGTGGAGTACCACGTCGAGGCGGAGGCGATCCGGCGTACGCTCCCGGCCGCCGCGCGGCGGGCCTGGGTGGAGTTGGAGCGGCGGCTGCGGCACGACCCGTGGACCGTGGGGGCGCGGATGAGCGGCGGGCTGCGCGACACCCTGGAGGCGGCGTTCGCCACGCACGGGTTCGCGACGTACATCGTGCAGGAGAACCGGGTGATGGTGAGCGTGATCAACCTGGTGTGGATCGGCTGAAGCGGGCGGATTCGGCCTTCGGGTGCGGCACCCGGCCCGGACGGCCCTCGTGGCTCTGTAGTCCCCGTGGTCCCGTTCTCTCGTGGTCCCGTGTTCTTCGTGGTCTGGTGTTCTTCGTGGTCCCGTTTGCGCGGACCGGCCTCCGGCGGCGGGCGTACCGTCGTCCGCGCATCGGCGCGCCCGGCTCGGAGGCGGGGCCGACGAGGCATTCGCGGGGAGTTGGGAGGGCTGTTCGGGACGTGGGGGCTGGTGTCATATCGTCTGGAAATCGGTGATCGTGATGGCGGTGGAACCGGACGGGAGAAAGCGGATGATTCCGGAGCAGGGATTGGTGACCGAGCGGTTCGAGGAGAACCGGGCGCATCTGCGGGCGGTGGCCTATCGCATGCTCGGTTCGCTCAGCGAGGCCGAGGACGCCGTGCAGGAGGCGTGGCTGCGGCTGGATCGTTCCGACATCTCCGGCGTGGAGAACCTTGCGGGTTGGCTGACCACGGTGGTCGGCCGGGTGTGCCTCGACATGTTGCGCTCGCGCAAGTCCCGGCGCGAGGACGAGTGGGACACGCACGTCCCGGACCCGATCGTGACCGATGTGGACGGCGCCGACCCCGAGGAGTCGGCCGTGCTGGCCGACTCGGTCGGGTTGGCCATGCTCGTGGTCCTGGACACGTTGCCGCCGGCCGAGCGGCTCGCGTTCGTGCTGCACGACATGTTCGCGATGCCGTTCGACGACATCGCCCCGATCGTGGACAAGTCCACCGCCGCGACGCGCCAGCTCGCCAGCCGGGCCCGCCGTCGGGTTCAGGGCACGGCGCCCAAGCCCGATCTGCCGCGCCAGCGCCGGGTGGTGGACGCGTTCCTCGCGGCGTCGCGCGGCGGCGACTTCCAAGCCCTGCTGGATCTGCTCGACCCCGACGTACTGCTGCGCGCCGACACCGGGGACGGCGCGCTCGGGGTGTCGCAACTCGTGCGCGGCGCCCGTGCGGTGGTCGCCCAGGCGCTCTCCTTCGCCCGGATGGCGCAGTACGCGCGGCCGGTGCTGGTCAACGGCTCCCCGGGGTTGTTCACCGCGCCGAACGGCCGGCCGATGGGGGTCATGGACTTCACCATCGTGGGCGACAGGATCGTCGAGATCAACATCCTCGCCGACCCGCAGCGACTGGAGCGCCCGGAGCTTCGGGACCTGGAGCCGCGGTCGGAGTAGGTGCCGGAGCCGGAGGCGGGGTCGACCCCGGGCGAGCGAACGGCGCCCGGGGTCGACACGCGGCGCCTCGGGTCGCCGTCCCCGTCCGGGCCGGGAGTGGGACGGGCGGCTACCCCGGCTGCGGCGGGCGGGACAGGCCCGTGCCGCCCGGGGCGATCAGGCCGCTCTCGTAGGCGAAGACGACGGCCTGGGCCCGGTCGCGGAGGTCCAGTTTGTCGAGGATGCGGCTGACGTGGGTCTTCACGGTCTGCTCGGCGAGAAAGAGATGGGCCGCGATCTCACCGTTGGAACGCCCCTGCGCGACCAGCCCCAGCACCTCGGTCTCGCGCGGGGTGAGCTTGCCCAGGCGCGTCGAACTCGGCCGGGTGATCGGGCGGTTGCGGGCGAAGTCCTCGATCAGCCGACGGGTGATCGAGGGCGCGAGGAGCGCGTCGCCGGCCGCGACGATGCGCACCGCCGCGATCAGGTCGGCCGGGGACGCGTCCTTGAGCAGGAAGCCGCTGGCGCCCGCGCGCAGCGCCTCGTACACGTAGTCGTCGATGTCGAACGTGGTCAGCATGAGCACCCTCGGCAGCGGGCCGGACTCGCCCGGCGCGCCCAGGAGTTCGCGAGTCGCGGCCAGGCCGTCCAGGACCGGCATGCGTACGTCCATCAACACCACGTCGGGCCGCGTCTCGCGGGTCAGCCGGATCGCCTCACGTCCGTCGGCCGCCTCGCCGACCACCTCCAGGTCCGGCTGCGCCGCGAGCAACGCGGCGAAGCCGGCGCGGATCATCGACTGGTCGTCGGCGATCAATACGGTGGTCATGCCACTCCAGGGGTCGACGGGGCCGAGCCGGCGTCGGCCGGCGGCAGGGGAAGCACGGCGGCGACGTGGAAGCCGCCGTCGGGTAGCGCCTCGGTACGCAACTCCCCGGCCAGCATGGCGACTCGCTCGCGCATGCCGATCAGACCCTGGCCGCCGGCGGCGGGCCCCCGGTCCGGGTCGGCCTCGGCGGAGGCGGGTTCGACGGGCCGACCGCCGTGCGTGGGCGCGGAGTTGCGGACGTCGATGCGCAGTGCCGAGGGGTCGCCGGACAGGCTCACCCGGACCGTGGCGCCGGGCGCGTGCCGGACCACGTTGCTCAGCGATTCCTGGACCAGGCGGTACGCGGACAGTTGTACGCCCACCGGGACCCGGTCCGGCGCGGGCACGGTGTCCGCGATGGACAGGTGCGCGCCCAGGCCGGCGCGGTGTGCGGTCTCGATCAGTACGGGCAGGTCGGCCAGGCCGGGTTGCGGGCTGTGCTCCGCCCCGGGGCCGCCGGCTCCCGCGCCGGTGTCCGCGTCCTGGCGCAGGACGTGCAGCAGTCGGCGCATCTCGGTGAGCGAGCGACGTGCCTCGGCGGCGATCGTGCCGAACTCGTCGACGGCGGCGGGCGGCAGGTCGGCGATCCGGTAGGGCGCGCTGTCCGCCTGCACGGTGATCACCGACATGTGGTGGGCGACCACGTCGTGCAACTCGCGGGCGATGCGGGTGCGTTCCTCCAAGAGGGCGCGTCGGGCGTGTTCGGCCCGGCCGATCTCCTCGACCAGGACCAGTCGGCGCTGCGCGTCGCCCCGGCTGCCGATCGCCTCGGCGGTGAGCGGGGCCAGTGCGGAAAGGATCGTGATCGGCAGCAGTTCCTCGACCCGGATCGGGCCGCGCGTCGCGGCGAGCAGGGTGCCCGAGGCGAGCAGGGCCAGCCACAACACGACGAGCACGCGGCGCGGGGCGCGCAGGGCGACCACGGTGAGCACCACGACCAGGGAGAACACCGACGTCACCGCCCACGGCCACGGCTCGGCGGAGGACACCGGGTGGGTGGGTACGGCGGTGGCGATCGCCGCGGCCAGGGCCAACCACCAGGCCGGCAGCGGGCGGTACAGGCACAGCAGGACCGGGACGGCGCGGGCGATCGCGGCGATCGTGGTTCCGGGGGCGCCCATGTCGTAGTGCTGGTGGAGGTCGAGCCACCCCACGACCGTGAGCGCGAGGGCGGCCAGGGTCAGCACCCGCACCGTGCGGCGCGTGGGCGCGAGCGGGGCCACCGAGGAGGGCGACACCGCCTGGCGCAGCGCGGACCGGATCGCCGCCGGCCGAACGATCTTCACGGTTGGTGATGGTATGCCGGGAAGGGGCGGCCGGTGGGACGAGGCGGGGGCGGGGTCGGCGTCGAGGGTGTTGTGCATGGTGGCGTCCGGGGGTCGGCGCGGGAAGTGGCCGGATGGGGATCGGCGTCGGTTCGGGTGGGCTCAGGCCCGGCTTTCGGTGCGGAAGGTGCGACGCGCGCCGGCTGCCCGCAGGTTGGTGAGGCCCTGGATCAGGCACAGGCAGACGGCGAAGAAGGCGAGGCCGCCGACCGCGTGCACGGCCCAGACCCCGGCCAGGGAGGGGCCGCCCCACGCGTCGTGGTAGTCGGAGTCGCCGTACCAGATCGGGTAGGTCAGGTTGCGGATCGTGTTGCCGTAGGCGTACGCGGCCAGGGCCGGCATGGGCACACCGAGCGCCGTGTCGAGGACGGCGTGCCGCAACACCCGGACGGCGCCGGGGACGGCGGCGCCCCGGTCGGTCGTGGCACCGCTGTGGTGCTCGCCACCGGTGTGCGGGTCCAGGAATCGGCGGGCCGCGGCGAGTTGCAGGCGCGCGGCGCGGGACGAACGGCCGCCGAGCGTCAGGACGATGCCGATCAGGCCGAGCGGCAGCGCGAGGAACGCGTACGCGGAGCGCCGGGCGGCCTCGGCCACCGAGGCCGGGGCGAATCGGCGGAGCGGGCGGCGGGGCCGGGTCGGGGTCGAGGCGGGCCGGGTGCCGGGGGCGGGGCGGACGACGGTGGGTGCCATGGCGGGTCCTTGGGGTGGGCGCCGGGCGCGAGGGCTTCGGCGGGGCCGGGGTGTACCGGTTCGTTGCCGGCGGGCGCTCGGTCGGCGCCCTGGACTCCACGCTAGGAGGCGGGCCGCCGGGTGGGCATCACACCGCGGCGCCAACCCGCGAGTGATACCGGGGTAGGGGGTCGACGGCCGGCCGCGGTGTTCACCGGTCGCCACGGGGGCGCCGGTCCGCCGGCACTCGGCCCGTGACCTCCGGCGCCTCTCCCGCACCGTCCGGTGAACACGTTGGTAGGTTGATCGGTGTAGTCGATCATCAGGGGGATGAAGACATGACCGGACGCGCACGACCGCGTTTGCGACGGGGGCTGGGTACGGCGATCGGCGGCGTGGCGCTGCTGCTGGTGACCGCCGCATGCGGGAACGGGTCGGGGTCGGGCTTCGGCGATCGAAGCCCGGGCGAGGAGGGTTCGGGCGGGAGCGGGGGCGGAAACAAGGCTTACGCCGGCCCCGCGGCGGCGGTCTTCGCCGCAGTGGACAAGGTGCACGGCACCGAATCGGTCGCGATCACGGTGCAGCAGAAGTTGCCCGGCGGCAAGGGCTCGAACGCGCAGGGCGCGATCAAGTTCGGTGACGCGGGCGGGCTGCGGATGACCATGGCGATGCCGCAGGGCGCCGTCCCGGGCATGCCGGCGAAGATCGAGACGCTGGTGACGCCGACCGCGATGTACATGAACATGGGCTCGGCGCTCGCCGCCGACACCGGCGGCAAGTCCTGGCTCAAGATGGACTTCACCGCCCTGGGTTCGCTGGACAAGACCGGCGCCCTCGCGGCGGTGGGCGAACTGATGAACAAGGGCCTCGGCCAGCAGGATCCCACCAGTCAACTGTCGTTGCTCAAGGGGTCCGGCGACATCGCCGAGGTCGGCAGGGAGGACCTGGCCGGTCGGCCGACCGTGCACTACAAGGGCACGGTCGACATGGCCAAGGCGAGTCGACTCGGCGCGGAGGCACTCGGGTTGAGTGCCAAGACCCTGGAGAGCCTGCGCGCGGCGAACGAGGCCATCGGAGCCACGTCGTCGACCATCGAGGTGTGGATCGACGCCAAGACCGATCTCCCGGTCCGGCAGTCGGTGAGCACGCCGACCAAGGTCGGCGAGGTGGGCAGCACGGTGGACTACCGGGACTGGGGCACCAAAGTCGACGTGACGCCGCCGCCGGCGAGCGCGACGGTGGACTTCCAGGAGCTCATCGACAAGGAGCGGGGCGGGTCCAAGGCGGCCTGACCCGGACCGGTGCCGTGACGAACGCAGCCGCCGGGTCGGGTGACCCGGCGGCTGCGGCCGGCTTCGGCCTCGGGCCTCGGGCGGATACCGAAAGAGTGGGTGACCCGCCGAGATCGAGGCGGCAGCGGAGACCGGGACTCGAGGCCCCGTACATTTCACCGCCCTTGCGGGCTCCATGGAGTATCCGCGACCTGCGCACCGGGGGTCGGACGAAACCGTAGCGCGGGAGGGCGGTTCGGCGCGCGGATTATCCGGCGGGCGCACACGCGGCCGATGCGTGGGCCGACACGGCGGCCCCTACGGCCGGTTCTCGCAACCGGTCCTCCCGACAGCCCTCCGGACGGTCAGGAGGAGTGTGCGCGGGTCTCGGCGTCCTTCTTCGCGTAGTGCTCGCGCTCGCGCCGATCCGCGCGCAGGATGCCCCGGATCACGAACGTGAAGCCGACCGCGACCGCGAGGAAAGGGGTGAGTTCGGCGAATGCGCCGAGTGCGTCCAACACGATGACTCCCAAGGGTGGTGCAGCCGGCCGACCGCGCCTTCGGCAGCACCGAGGGCGCGAACCGGAGACGGCTCGCTCCGCCGTTCGTCGTCCGAGCGGCGGGACAACCCTACCGCCCGCCCTCGCGTCGACTCCCGGCGACCGGGTACCTCGGACGGAGGACCCGGCCCGGTGCGCGGGCCACGGCTACCGGGCGGGCCGCGATCGTGATTGACTCGCCGGCGTGTCGCTCGGCCTCATCGTTGTCTATACGTCGCGCCTCGACGCGTGCCGCGAGTTCTACGCGTCGCTCGGCCTGGTCCTGGTCCGGGAGCGGCACGGGAGCGGTCCCGAGCACTACGCCGCGACGCTCGACGACGGCACCGTGGTGGAGCTGTATCCGGCGCGTCCGGACCGGTTGACCGGCTATCTGCGGCTCGGGCTCGTGTTGGTCGACTCGCCGCTCCCGAGGGGGCGGCATCTGCTGACCGACCCCGACGGGCGGAGCGTGGACGTACGGGTGGGGTGAGACGGCGGGCTCAGCGGGGGCCGCCGGTGGCCTCGGCGAAGCGGCGCAGGTCCTCGACGTGCGTACCCCAGCCGTCGCGGTGGGCGGCGGCCAGGCTCGCCGCGTCGGGCAGGCGGCTCCAGCCGGTCTCGCGGACCCGGAGTTGGGTGCCGGGGCGGGCCCTGGTCAGTTCGATGGTCACCGTCGTGGACACCGCCCAGTCGTCGTCGGCCCAGGTGAAGCGCAGCAGTCGGCAGGGGTCGAGCGTCTCGACCCGGCCGGTGGTCAACCGCGCCTCGCCGTCGGCCCCGCTCCAGCGCTCCGAGAGCCGGCCGTTCACCCGTGCGTCCAGGTCGAGGTAGCTCCACCACATGGCGCGCGTGTCCGGATCCACGAGGGCATGCCACACGGCCTCGGTGGGCGCGGCGATCACGACACTGACCTCGACGAGCGGTTCACGGACCATGAAGCAACCGTAGATCTCACGAACGCCCACGTCAGCCCACGAACGGTCCGCTGAAGGTCAAGACTGCACCACCCCCGTGCGCCCCCGCGCGCCCCCGGAAAGGGGGCCGGCTCCGGCGGGCACAAAGGGAGAGGCGCGGGGGACGGTCGGGAGGAGCGGGGCGGCGCGTCGGGACGGAGCGGGTCGGCCGGTGTCGACGGCGGGCGCCACGGGCGGGGTCGCGGTTTCGCGGGCGGCGTGGGACGGCGCGGGGCGCCCGTGCGGTTGCGGCGGCCCCGCCGGGTACCTGCGGTGGAACTCCGTTGTGGGCACGGTGACATCGTGGGCGTGGGATCCCGGCGTTTGTCGATTGGGGACCTTCCCGGATGGGGAACGCACTGCACAGGACACGTGCGTACCCCGCGCCACCGGCCCTCGGGAGGATCCGCCCATGCCGCACCCGCCGATCGCAGATCTGCGAAGCGCGTTCACCGCCTCCGCCAAACCCGGCAGCCAGGACTGGCCCAGCCTCGCCGACTTCACCGTGTTCGCCGCCGCCGGGCGCACCTGCGGCCGGGCCCCGCTGATCGGCCTGCCCGGCTGGACCTGCGACGACGCCGCCCGGGTCCTGGCCCTGGCCGAACTGGCGGCGCGTACGCCCCACCACGATCTGTCCGCGCACCTGCGCACCCTGTACTGGCGCGGCGACGCCCACGAACGCCGCGCCGTACTGCGCGCGTTGCCCTACCTCGGGATCACCGGGCACGACCCGGCACTGGCCATGTCCCTGGTCGCCGACGCCCTCCGTACCGGCGACCCCCACCTGATCGCGGCGGCCCGCTTCGCGGGGACGCAGGACGGCCCCGAGCCCGGGTAGCCGGCCGGCGGGCTCGCCCGACCCGGCCCGGTGTGGCCGCCCGCGTCCACTCGGATCGGGTCGGGCGCGGGATGCCCCCTACCAGCCGCCGTGCCCCCGGGCGTGGCGTTCGGCCGCCGCGTGCCACCAGCGCGGCGGCGACGGACCGGTGACCTCGGCGGACGGCTGATCCGGATGCAGGCCGAGCCGGCGCAGCGCCTCGGGGGGCACGCGGATGTCGTACCAGCATTGCCAACCACCGTCGGGGCCGACTCCGCACAGGAGCCCGATGTAGATCTCCTCGTCGGCGAACGGCATCCAGTCGATGCCGCGCTCACGCAGTCAAGCGCGTACGGCCGCCGCCGGTCCGAGGCAGCCCCGCAGGTTCCGATACGCCGTGATCGTCAACCATCCGTCACCAGGTCTTTCCATGGTGACGATGATGCCGGCCCGTCGGGCGGATGTCCCGTGCCCGGTCGTTGACCGCGATCGGGTGCGGTCGGCAGGCTGAAGGCCGGTCCGCGTGCGGGCGGGCAGGTCGAATCGGGAGTCGGGGGACCCACATGCGGCGAAGAACAGTGTTGGCGGCGTTGGCGGCACCGGTGCTGCTCGGCGCGGGCACGGCGGGCGGCGCGCGAGCGGGGACGCGGGATCCGGCGGCATCCGCGGTCGAGCGGATCGGGGGCGCGCTGGGCGACTCGGGCGGTGAACTCGTCGCGCGCGGCCGCGAACACGGGCCCGGCTGGATCCGTACCACCCTCGAACTGCGCGACGCGGCCGTGCCGTTGGTGGTCGATGTGGTCGCGGACACCGGGCACGTGCCCCGGCGCGTCGCCTATCTGCTTCCCGGCGGCGGCCTCGACTTCGCGTCGAACTTCTTCACACCCACCGCCCACAACCTCGCCCATCACCTGCGCACGCGCGGCTACCTGGTGGTCGGCATCTCGCCACGCGAGAACGGCGCGACCGCCGCCGACCTCACCGCCGAGTGGGGCCTGGCCGCGCACAAGCGGGACGCCCGCAAGGTGATCGACGCGGTCGACGCTGCGCTGCGGGTGCCGTACGACCTGCTCGGCCACTCCGCCGGTGCCGCGCTCGCCCTCGACCTGGCGGCGGATCGGGCGCCGGGGCCGCGCCGGGTGATGGTGCTGGACACGACCGGCCCGTACGAGGGCGACCTCGCCGTCCGCGCCGCGCGGACCAGGGCGGCGCTGGACGCGCAACTCGCGAGCGGGGTGTACGCGAACGACCCGGGCCTGAAAGGCCTGTTGGCGCGTGCCGTGGGCGACCCGAACGGCGCCTCCGCGGTCCCTCGTCCGGTCGATCCGGCGAGTCGGTTCACCCATGCCGCTCTCGCGCACTTCGCCCTGGTCCACACCGCCAAGCTGCCCGGGGCGACCAACTGGATCTACGAACAGGGCTTCGCCGCAGGCACCTTCGCCTTCGGCGCGACACCGTCCGACGACCGGTACGCCCTGACCCACACCCCGCTCGCGACCTGGGCCGACGCCACCGCCCGCTTCGGCGGCGGTCTGATCCCGATCGCGCTGCTGCGCGACCTCACCGCGATCTGGGCGGGCGAGGAATCGGTGTACCGCATCGACTGGTCGGCGATCGGCGCCGAGGTCACCTGGATCAACACCGCCCTGGGCCGCGGCGATCACCCCCAAGGCGCGAACCTGATCCGGGACGGCGGCAATCCGAAGGTGACCTTCACGGTGATCCCCGACTACGGCCACGGCGACCCGGTCTGGAGCAGCACCGCCGACCGGGACGTGTGGCGGCTGCTGGTGTAGCGGGGCGGGATAGATTCGATCGGATTCGATACCGAACCGATGTGTGAGGAATACGCATGGCCTCGATCCACCACACCACGATGACGCCCGGAAAACTGGAACTGCTCGCCGACTGGCTGCCCCGGCAGAGTTGGTACGCCGGCGGGGCCGAGGCGCCGGCGCCGCTCCGGGCCGGTGGATTCCGGTTGGACGACCCGGAGGGCGAGGTCGGGATCGAGTTCATGATCGTGGTGGACGCCGGTGCCCCGGAATCGGCCGCGTATCTCGTGCCGTTGGCCTATCGCGGCGCGGCGCGGGACGGAGCCCCCGACGACGCGCTGATCGGTACCTCCGAGCATGGCGTGCTCGGTACCCGGTGGATCTACGACGGCGTGCGGGACCCGGTGGTGATGGGGCAGTTGCACGCGGTCCTGCGCGGGGAGGCGACGCCGCAACACCAGAGCGAGAGCGACACCCCGGACCCGAGCGTGACGGTGCACGGCGGCGCCTCGGCCGGTGTGCTCGATGTTCGGGTGAACCGGGTCCTGCGACCCGTCGAGGCCGGGGAAGGGCCGTCGGGCGGCCTGGTCGCCGGCTGGACCCGGCCGGACGGGACGGCCGTGCGGGGAGTGCTCGCGACCTTTACGCCGCGGTAGCCGCGCCGAGCCCGGCGCTGCGGCGCGGTACGACGGGGCCACGGGGTTCGATGGCACCGACCCGGTCGGTGCCATCGAACCGGCGGGCGGTGCCTATGGGGAAAGCTCGGCCAGGGAGTCCGACCACGCCGCGCACAGATCGTCCGCCAACCCGGCCGGGAGACACGTGTCGACCAGGGCCGTGATGTGCATCGTGCCGTCGAAGGAACCGAGGAAGACGCCGATCGGGGCGCTGCGCGGTACTCCGCCGAGGGGGATCGCGTCGAACACCGGGGAGCCGCGGAAGGCGTACGAGTGCCGGGGCCAGTCGTGGACGAAGCCGGCGGCCAGGTCGACCTGCCAGGGGGACATGGCGGTACGAAAGCCCCAGCGGTCGACGGGCGGGGCCTTGTCCTCGGCGACCAGGTGCAGGCGACGGATCGGGTCCGCCTGATCGCACGGCAGACGGACCCGGGCCGGCCGGGCGGAATTGCCCGGCTCCGGGGCGCCCATCGCACCGGACGGGGAGGGCACCAGCGCCCGGACCGGCCGCACTCCGCGCCGCCACGGTACGCCGGGGCACATGCGCAGCGCGCCCGCGAGCGCGGCCAGGAAGACGTCGTCCGGGCCGACCCCGCGACGGTGGCGCGACGCCGCGTGCAGGCGTTCCGGGTCCAGGTCCAGCCAGGCCATCCGCCGCGTGCCGGTCGCCCCCCGGGTCGCGAACGGCCGGGTGGACGGCGGCGACAGCCGGCGCGCGTGGCCGCGGACACCGAGCACCGCGGGCCCGAGCGCGGTCACCGTCGCCGCCTCGATCGGCTCCACCCCGAACAGCCGCCGGGCCACCTCGACCACCGACGCGTCGTCGAGCAGCGCGTGGTGCGCCTTGAACACCACCGCCCACTCGTCGCCCGCGTAGCCGTGCACGAGCCGCGCCTCCCACGCCGGACGGTCCCGGGGCAGCCGATCCGCCAACGCCGCGTCGACCGCCGCGCCGAGTCGTCCCGGGCCGACCGGATACACGTGCACATGCCGATCCGGGTCCACCGGCCCGCGCCGCCGAAACGAGCCATCCGAGCGGTAGGCCAGCACCGGTACCCGCCACAACCGGGCCGCCACCGCCTGACGCAGGTCCGCCACGGTCGGCGCCAGGCCGCGAAAGCGCAGTACGGCGCCGAGTTCGACCGATCCGGCCCGGCCGGCCCGACCGGGATCGCGATACGCCCGCTCCAACGCCGTGTCGCGCCGCCCGCCGCGACCGGGCCGGACGCAGTCCACCAGGTAGTCCCGGTCCACCGCGGTCGCCGACCTCGGCTCGCCGAGCAACGCCCGCACCCCCGAGTCGTCATAGCCCCGACGGTGCGTCAGATACGGCGTGCACGCCGCGTGCACCTCCGCGAGCCGTTCCACGCCATTCGGCTTCACGGGCGGCTCGGCGACGAATCGCAGCCGCACCGGCAGGAATTCGGCCAGCACCTCGCGCACCACGTCGACCGGGACGTCGTGCGGATGCCGTACGTGGTAGGTGTCCACTCCGCCGGAGCCGGTCAGATCGGCCAACCGCGTCATCACCCGCGCCGCCTCGTGCGCCGGCATGAAGTTGAGCCGGCCGTCCGGCGCAGCCGGCAACCGCAACACCGGCCGCAGCCGCCCCGGCAGCCGAGCCGCCCAGCCGAACGCCGCACACCCGCCGGTCGCCTCGGCCCGCTCCACCACGTGCCGCAGCGAGCTTGCCGGCACCCCGGGACGATCCGAGACCAGCGTGGTCGGCCGCAGGATCAACGCCGAACGCCCCAGCCGTGCCGCCCAGTCCCGGACCAGCGTCTCCGCCTCGTACTGGGCCCGCTCGTAGTCGTTCTCGAACCCCGCCGAGTCGTCCGCCGGCTGCTCCTTGATCGTGCCCTCGCGACGGGCGCCCGCGACATAGGCGGTGCCGATGTGCAACACGCGCGGACGCCGCCGACCCGCCTCGGCCAACTGGAGCAGGTGGCGGGTGCCTTCAACCGTGTCGGGCCACAACTCGGCCATCGTGGCGTCGGGTCGGCGGTCGCCCGCGCAGTGCCAGATCACATCGATCGAGTCGGCCAGCGAGGTGAACTCGGGCCCGGCCAGGCCCAGTCGCGGCAAGGTCGGATCGGTCTCGACGATCCGCAGCCGCTCGGGGAGTCGCCGCACCAACTCGTCGGGAGCGGCGGTGACTTCCAGAAAGGCCCGGATCCGGTCGAGGGCGCCGCGCGAGCCGGCGGGGGACAGGACGGTGATCGTACGGTGGCGGTCCAGCAATTCGCGGAGCAGATGGAGACCGAGGAATCCGGTGGCTCCGGTGATGGCGACGCGCATGGCTCAGCCAACTCCTTGCAGGTGTTCACACGTGGCCTGACGGGACGTCACGTCGACGGTGTCGACGCGCGGCGAGTCGGGCCCGATGGCGCGCTGCGCCGGGGCATGCGTGGTCAATGTCTTCCCTGGGACGAGTGGGATTCGTCAGGACGCTAGTCGCCGTACGACCGTCACCCACGCGGTATTGGGCCAACCGATGCCGGTGTCACCCGATCGGGTTCACGATCGGCCGGCCGGCGCGGTCGACGACGCGACGGGCCTGCCGCCGGGCGGTCCGGGTCGGGGCCGCCGCATCCCGTGTCCGGTTCCCCCCGGTCGGGTGGCCGGTCCGGTGCCGCTCCGGCCGAGGTGCCGGCCGGAAACCAAAGATTGTGCCCTGCCCGGTGGGTTGGTGCCCCCGAAAGAAGCTTTCTTGACTGTTCGCGCCCGGTGGTGTGCCCGTCGGGTACTACGGTCTGGTGCGAGACGGGGGCCCCGGGCCCGGCCCGGGGCGCGTCACGACCAGGGGGCATACGCAGATGGACACTTCCCAGGCCGGGGCCACGGTGGCCGCGGTGGGAGCGATGGAGTACGGCAGCCATTGCTGCTTCGTGTCGGCCGACGAGGCTGTCACGCGGCTCGCGGTGCACAGCTACATCAGGGACGGACTGTCCGCCGAGGACCGGGTGTTGTGCCTGCTCGGCAGGCGCGACCGGGCCTGGCTGATGAGTACGCTGTCCGAAGGTCCCACCCGACCCGACGACCGCGAGGCCGACGGCTCGCTCGTGGTCGTCGATGTCGGCCGAACGCCGTTGTGGGAGGGCGAGTTCACGCCCGAGGGAATGGCCGAGACGTTCTTCGCGGCGGTGGATCAGGCCCTCGCCGACGGCTTTCGCGGTCTGCGCGTATGCGGCGACATGACGTGGGGTCGAGCAGGTGGCGTCGAACACGCGGCCCTGCTCGAATTCGAACGCCTCGCCGGCCTCGGCCTGCCGAGCCGCCGGGCGATGGGCATTTGCCTGTACGATCCGCGCGAGTTCAGTTCGGTACAGATCGACGCCCAGGAACGGCTGCACCCGCTCGTCGCCGGCACCGGGCGCGCGCGTCCGCCCACCCTCCAGGTCACCGACACCACCAAGGGACTGCGCCTGGTCGGTGAGGCGGACGTGGGCACCCGGGACCTGCTGGAGGACGCACTGCGGCGCGCGATGGCCCACTCGGGCCGGGACCTGGTCGTCGACCTGTCCGCACTGGAGTTCGCCGACCTCGGCACGATGGAGTCGTTGTATCGGGCCGCCACCGCGCTCGGCCCGGACCGGCACCTGGTCCTGCGGGCCGCGGGACCGGCGGTCCGCAAGGTGGTCGACCTGCTCGGGTGGAGTGGGGCCGGCGGCCTGATCCTGGACGAGGACCGACCTTCCGGGGAGTGTAGTGGGGGAGCGCAGTGACCGGCCCGAACCGTGATCGCGCCCACGCCCGTGCGCGGATCGGTGCCGGACCGGTGGAGGTGCTGCCGTTCGGCGCGTCCGACCTGTGTCTGGTCCGCGCCGTGGTGCGCCGGCACGCCGACGCCGTCGGCCTGGATGACGACCGCCCCGACTGCCTGGTGCTCGCGGTACACGAGATCGCCGCGTGCGCCGTCACCCCGGACTCCCGGCCCGCGCTGCTGCGCTGTGTGCCCAGGGACGGACGGGTGGTCTGTGAGATCCACGCGATCGGGGACGAGGGGGGCGGAGCGAACGCCGGTCGTAGCGACGGCGGTTGCCGTCGACGCGCGTTTCCTCGGCTGACCGACAAGCAGGAGACGCCGGGACGTGGACTGTGGATAGCGCGGGCGCTGTGCGACGAGGTCGAGGTGGCCGAGTGTGCCGAGGGCGTGGTGGTGCGGATGACGATGCATTTGCCCGCGTCGACGGGGGTGGTCCCGGCCGAGGTTGTGGGGCACTCGGAGACGGAGGGTGAATTGCACTGACGGCGCGCTTGTGCCGGATGCCGTGGGGCGTCGGGCGCCGCCGGTTGTCGTGAAAGGCCGGGGCTCGTGCAGGGGTTCTCGGTCGCAAACGGCTCGGTCCGCGCTGCGGGGTGTGACACGGTGGGCCGGTGATCGACGAACATGTGTGCGTGCGTGCGGTGGCGTCGGGGATCGCGGCGAGCTCCGGGCCGGAGCGGACGGCGATCTTCGACGCGGTTCGGGCCGAGCGTGACGGCCCGACGGTCCGGCTGCTGTGGCGACTTGCCGAGGCGGGCCCCGCCGACAACCGGCTGCGGGCGATCGAACTGCTCCGTGATTCGGCGCCGTTCGGCGAGACCTGGCCGTCGGTGGCCGCGTATGCGCGGTCGTGGCTGACGGATGCCGAATCGGGCGTCCGGGTCGCGGCGGCCCGGTTGTTCGTGGCGACGGCCGAGGTCGAGACCGTGGCGGCGTGGTTGCCGGAGGCGGCCGATCCGGATGTGCGGGTGGCGGGCACGATCGCGCTGCTCGGCCGTGGGCGGGAGTTCGACGACGCGGCCATGGTCCTGACCGAGGACGCCGATCCGGCGGTGCGGGTGACGGCGGCGCTGGTCCTGCTCGGGGACGGGGACCTTCCCTGGGCTTGGCGGCGGGCGATGTGCGAGGCGATCCGGGCCGATCTCGGGCACGCGGTGCGGCGGTTGCGGCGCGATGGTGGGCCGATGGACGTGCGGGTGGGCTCGGAGTGGGCCTGGCGGCTGCTCGGGGACGAGGAGGAGTGCCACGAGATCGCGCGGTCGTTGCTGACCGCCGAGGACCGGGACGTGCGGTGGGTCGGCGTGGACATGGCGGCGGCGGCGATCCGGCTGTGGCGTACCGGGCCGACGGAACTGCTGCCGGCGTTGGCGGGGGTGGCCGAGGAGGCCGACGCCGCTGATGACGCGCTGCGTGCCGAGAGTCTGCGGGTGTTGCGTCTGTCGCGCGACGTGTGGCGGGCGGCGGCGGGGCGATGGGCCCGGCGGGACGACGCGGCGGCGCGGCGATTGTCGGCAGAACTGGGCGAACCCCGCGGGTTGTTGCCGCCGCCGGATCTGGAGGCGGTCTTCGCGGCACAGCGCCTGCCCGACGGCCGCGCGGAGGCCGATGGCTGGTTGGCCGAACAACCGGTCGAGCCCGGCTCGTCCGAGCGTCGGGTGGCACGCACGCTGATGGGGCTGGTCGCGCACGGTGGATTGACCGAGCGTCAGGTTCGGCAGGCGATGTGCCTGTTCGAGCGGGAGAGGGTGCGCAAGTACGAGGTGGCGGGTGTCCTGTGGCGGCATCTGGGGCCTGGAGACGCCGAGTTCACCGCGCGCCTGGTCGCCGAGATGTCGGCCGTGGCGGGTGATCAGTATGTCGGCGAACTCGCCCTTCAGGTCCTCGCCGACATGGGCGGACACGCCGCCGGTGCGCTGCCGTGCCTGAGCGCGTTGATCGACGACCATGCCCGGCTCACCGCTCATGTGGGCAGCGCCGAGGCCGAGATCGCCTTCGACGAGACGCGCCGGGCACAACTGGTCGGTGTACGTGATCGGATCGCGACCGCCATCCCGTAGGGTCCTTCCGGGTCCGGCCCGGTCCGGACGCCTGTGCGAAGTCGGATGTGAACCAAGGGAGATGGGCATGCCGATAGGTCGGGTCGCAGTGGTCGGCGGAAGCATCACGGGCTGCGCCTTCGCGCTCGCGGCGGCACGGAGTGGGGCCGAGGTCACCGTGTACGAGCGCACCACCGGCGAACTCGCCGACCGGGGAGTGGGCATCGCGCTGCACGTGGACCGCTACGCCGAACTGGTCGCCGCCGGCTACCTCGACGACACCACGCCCTGGCGCAACGTGAACGGGCGCACCTGGCTGCTCGACGACGGCGAGTCGGCACGCGGCCGGTCGTTGTGGGACCAGCCCGCCGCGTTCCGGATGTACAACTGGGGCCAGCTGTGGGCCGGACTGCGCCGCCGGGTGCCGGCCGAGGTCGACTATCGCGGCGGTACACCGGTCACGGTCGGTACGGACGGCGAGATCCACCTGCCCGACGGCACGAGCGAGCGCTACGACGTGGTGGTGGGCGCGGACGGCTACGGCTCGGCGGTGCGTACGGCGGTGTTCCCGCAGATCCGGCCGCAGTACGCCGGTTATGTGATGTGGCGAGGCAGTTGCGCGTGGAACCACGAGCCGATCGACAACCTGATCTCGATCTGCATCCCGAACGGCCAGGGGGTGATGTACCGGATCCCGAGCAGCGGGGGAGACCGGATCTCGTGGGGGCTGTACAGCGCGGTGGGCGGCACGGCCGACCCGCGTCCGGCGTTGTTGGCACTGGCCCGCACGTACTTTCCGCCGTTCTGGGCCGACCTGGTCACCTCGACGCCCGAGAGCGACACGCTGATCCAGCCGATCAACGACCTCGTGGTGGACCGGTTCACGAGCGGCCGCATGCTGGTCGCCGGGGACGCGGCGGCGATCGCTCGGCCGCATGTGGCCAGCGGCGCGGTCAAGGGCATCCAGGACGCGGTGGCCTTCGAGGCGGCGTGCCGGGAGGTGGGACCGGCCGGGTCGTGGGACGACGTGTTGGCGCGTTATGAGGCCGAGCGCCACCCGGCGGGCGCGGACCTGGTGCGGGTCGCCCGCTCGATGGGCTACGCGATGGTCGAGGACACCCCGGACTGGACCACGATGACCCCCGAACGCATGGTCGACTGGTGGGCGGCCCAGCATGCCGACGACGGCTTCGGCGGGCACGCGCTGGGGGCGGCGATCGGCGCGCGGTGATTCGCGGTCTCGCCCGCGTCAGCTCGACCGGTCGATGTGCATGTTGATGTTGAGGACCTTGCCGTTGGGATCGCGGACGAAGAAGCGCCGCACGCCCCACGCCTCGTTCGTGATCGGGTACACGATCTCGTAGCCCCGCTCGCGCGCCTGCGCATAGGCCGCGTCGACGTCCTCGACCTCGATGGACATCGCCGTGCGACCGGACTGCGCGTCCCAGTCGCACTGGTCGGGGACGACCACCATCACCTGGGCGGTGGGGTTGCTCGGCGAGCGGAACATCAGGAAACCGGGCTCGTCCATGCCGGCCTCGAAGCCGAGGAAGTCCTGATAGAACTCCCGACTGGGGCCGAGATCGGTGGCGGTGACGCTGGGTACGACGCGGCGGATCTTCATGCGGCCAGGGTAGGCGCGAGGGCCGACATCGCCCGAGCAGGCGGGCGATGTCGGCGCGCCCGGTCAGGATCCGCTGCCGCCCGGCGGGTCCTCCAGGTTCCAGCCCATGACGCGCTCGGGGTGGATGCGCATCACCTCGCGGCTGAAGAAGTCGAGGGGCAGCGGCGGTTCGTGGTCCCGCAGCAGTTCGACCCGGCCCCGAATCTCGACCCCGCGCCCCCAGCCCGGCTTGTACGCTCCCGGCTCGTCCGGCGTCATGTCGTCCACGACGAAGGAGACGCCCGGATTGCGCTCGACATTGCGCCACCGCTGACTCGCACTGAGATTCGGCCCCCCGATGTCGATGGTCCCGTCGTCGTTCAGCCGAAACCCGACGGGCCGCACATGCGGCGCGCCCTTCGGCCCAACGGTGGCGAGCCGCCCGAGGCTCTGCCCGATCAGGTACGCACGTTCGACCTCGGTATAGCTCGCCATCGGCACTCCCTCCGGAGGCTCCCCCGCCGGGAGCGTTCACCTCGAACGTAGAACTTCAAGCGAACTTGATGTCAAGGCCGCAGGGCTCTTTCTCCGGTATACGGGCGCATGATGCGTGTCTGATTCGCTACCTTGTGTGCGCGTGATTTCGCCATCCTGCGATCCCCGCATACGCGAACACCGGGGCGGGCGCGTAGGGATGGATCAATCGGAGCTGCCATGTCCGCACGACCGCTCGGAGCCAACGCCAAGTTGGTCTCCGCCCGCCGCGCCCTCGGCCTGCACTCCCAGGCCGGTTTCGCCGACGCCTTCGAGGAACACGCCCGCACGATGGGCATGCGCTTGGCGGTGAGCGTGCGCCAGGTCCGACGGTGGGAGAGCGCGGATCCGCCGTATCCGACCCCGGACTATGAACGCGTACTGGAGGATTTGTTCGGGAGACCGCTGAGTGCGCTTGGGTTTGCCGCCTTGGATGGGATGCCCGATGGGCAATCGAGTCATGCGTGGCCCGGCCTGATCACGGACGGAGCCGAGCGTCTTCGTCGGCTGACCCAACTGGAGCAGGGTTCGGCCAGTTTCCGCAGCTACGAGACGACGTTCATTCCCGGGCGGCTCCAAACTGCGGAATATGCGCTCGCCGTCATCCTCATGCTCGACCCGACGCTCTCCGTCGCAGAAGCCGGTGAGAGACAGCAACTGCGAATGGACAGAGCGCAACGACTGTTTCGCGAAGGCCGACCCGCCTGGTTCATCATCGCCGAGAATGCTCTCTACAATCCGTTCGGGAGCCCGGAGATTCTGGCGAATCAGCTCGACCACCTCGTGAGAGTCGTCTCGGAGAATCCACACATCAGGGTGCAAATCCTCCCGCACGGTGCGGGATTCGTGGCACCCGCTCCATGCCTGATCGTGGAGCCCAAGCGAGGTAGATATGCCGCCTGGTTGGAACAATTCGTAGGCTCCCTCGTGGTTGACAAGCCGGATGATGTTGAACGCCTCGGAACCACCTTCGATCGCCTTCATACATCTGCGTTGTCCCAGATGGCTTCCCACGCCACGATCACCAGCTGGCGGCAGGAGTTGCGCCGTTCCATCGAGTTCAGTGCAAGTCTGGTGGGTTCAAGTCCCATCACACCGGAAATGACGGTCGCAGCGAAGCTTCGATCGTCGGCGCTACCCTGGGCATCCGGGACGCCGAACTTCCGGAATCCGCAGTGATATCCGTCGCTCCCGAGGCATGGACGGCTCTCGTCACGGACCTCCGCATGCGAAAGCCATGGAGTTGCAGTGCCTCCAATCCCCTTCACTGAGGCTTGCGCTTTTGGTTGCGGGTGGCTGGTGCGGGGTCTGTCCGAGTCGATGGTGGGCCGCCGCCAGCGTTCGGGGGTCCAAGACTTGGAACCTCCGGCGAGACGGGCGCCTTGCTCGGCGAAAACCGGCTGGCAACGGTGGAGCGGGAGGGCAATCGGGTCGGGTCGTCCGAGGGGCCCTTCCGAGTGGGTCGGGTGGCTTCGGGTGCGGTGGGCGTGAGGGTGACGGAAGTTCACGAACCCGGATCGCGTGGGTGCTGTTGCCTCGGTGTGAGCGAAAGCCGCAGGTCGGTGCGGGCGGGGGCCGATCGGGGTGCTTCGGGATCCGGTTTCGGCCTTTGCTGGGCACTTTTGGTCTTCTCGATGGCCTCTGTGGAGTTGTAGTTTCCGAAGCCGGTTGCAATGCGATGGTTTCGGTCTCCCTTCCTGTGCGGGGGCGGCTGGAGCACACGGAACCGGCGTTCGACGCCCGACTTTTCACCCCGACACCGCAAAACCGCAGGTCACCGAAGCTCGAAGCTCGCAACCACCCCACCGGGATCCGATTCCGGACTCCGACCCCTCCGCAAACGCACCCGAAGCCACCCGACCCACTCGGGAAGGCCCCTCGGGCGACTCGACCCGAGCGCCCTGCCTGCCCCTGTTGCCAGCCGGTTTTCGGTGAGCAATGCGGGCGTCTCGTCGGGAGGTTTCGAGTCTTGGAGCCCCGAACGCCGGCGGCGGCCCATCACCGACTCGGACCGACCCCGCACCGGTCCCCCGCAGCCGAACGCGCAACGTCGGCCGAAAGCGCCTGACCCACCCGGGAAGGCCCTTCGGGCCACGCGACGCCGCCCCCTTCGCCCGCTACCCGGTCGTCGGCCGGAATAGTGTCTGGACGGTTTCGGTGGCCAGGTTGCGTAGCCAGGTGTGGGCGGGGTCGTCGTCGTGGCGTTGGTGCCACAGCAGGTACAGGGGTGTGGCCGGCATCGGGACCGGCAGGGGCAGGGTGATCAGGCCCATTCGGTCGCGGGCCGCGCGGGTGACCGCGTCCGGGAGGCAGACCGCCAGGCCGATGTCCAGGGCGAGTCGCATCGCGAGGGCGGCCGTGGGTGCGGCGGCGACGACGCGTCGTTCGTGGCCGAGTGTGGTCAGGGCGTCGTCGATCGGATCGCGCAGGCGCCCCCGCCGCGAGACGGTGACGTGGTCGGCGGCCGAGTAGCGCTCGACGCTCACGGGGCCTTCGGTGAGCGGGTGGCCGGGGCGGACGGCGACCACGAGCCGGTCCCTGCCGATGAGGCGGTGGCGGATGTCGGGGAGGGTCGGCCGGGCGGACGCGGAGTCGAGGTCGACCTCGCCCCGGCGCAGTTCCGGGGTGTCCGTGCCGGGCTCGGCGGACAGCCGCACCTGTACGCCGGGGGCTTGGCGGTGCACGGCGGCGATCAGGTCCGTGCCGCAGGCGTCGGCCAGGGCGTCGTGCCAGCGCACGGTGAACACGCGCCGCAGGTCCGGCAGTTCGAGTTCCTGTTGCGTGGACAGCAGGTGGTGGGCCTGCTGCACGAGTACGTGGACCTGGGCTCGCATGGCCAGCGCACGGGTGGTGGGGACCATGTGGCGCCCGGTGCGGACCAGGATCTGGTCGCCGGTGACCTTGCGGATACGCCCCAGCGAGCGGCTCATCGCCGGGGCGGTCACGTGGAGACGGGCCGCGGCGCCGGCGACACTGCCCTCTTCGAGGAGCGCGTCCAGGGCCGTGAGCAGGTTGAGATCCAGTTGCATGGGAGTAACTCTACGAGTGAGAAGCATGCACTTGTTGTTAATCGATCGGGGTTCTAGCTTCGAAGTGCGCCGCGAGCGGAAGCCGCGCCGCGACCATCGAAACCCGGGAGCCGATCGTGACTACAGCCCTGCCCTTCGACGCCGACACGACGCTGATGCCGACGGTGACCGCCGCGGTGCGGACCGCCGGAGCGACCCTGCGCGACCGCTACACCCCGCACGCCCGAGCCGTGAGTCCGAGCGAGATCGTCGAGGAGATCCACGCCAACGACGACGCGGTGCTGAACGTGCTGCGTGAGCCGCTGCTGCGGGCGCGGCGTGGATCGCGGTGGGCCGAGGACGAGTTGGCCGGGGGTCCGCTCCCGGTCGGGGAGTGGTGGGTCGTCGACCCGGCCGAGGGCAACATCAACCACGTACACGGGATGCCCGACTGGGGTGTTACGGCCACCCTGGTGCGGGACAACCGGCCGGTGCTGACCGTGGTCCACCTGCCGCTGACCGGTGACACGTACACCGCCACCGCGGGCGGGGGCGCGTGGCTCGATGGGCGTCCTTTGCGAGTGTCCGCCAAGACCGACCTCGGCGCCGCGCTCACCGGGACCGGCCAGGCCAGGCCGGGGGAGGACGGGGACACGTTCCGGCGGATCGGTGAATCGGTTACCGCGATGCTGGTCAACGGTCTTGTCGTACGGGTGTCCGTGCCGGCGACCTTGCAGCTCATTCACGTCGCCGGCGGGGGCATGGACGCGTTCTGGCAGTTCTCCGATGTTCGGTCCGGGCTGGTCGCCGGCGCTTTGTTGGTCGCCGAGGCCGGGGGCGTCGTCACCGACCTGGCGGGTGAGCCGTGGACCACGGGCAGTCCGGACTTCCTGGCCGCTGCGCCCGGTATTCACGCTGCGGCGCTTGGGGTGCTGTCGGCGGTCGCCTGAGCGGGCCCCGGGCTTCACCGCTGTTCGTTTCCCGCCAATACCGCTAGGAGCATCACCTCATGACCAACATCGGCATCCTGGGCGCCGGCCGCGTCGGCGCGAACCTGGCCCACAAGTTCGCCGCGGCCGGGCACCGCGTCACCCTGGGCCACCGGAGCTCGCCGGAGGACGCCGCCGGCGCCGACCCCCGCGTCTCTTTCGCCGACCAGCGCACCACCGCCCGCAACGCGGACGTCGTGATCAACGCGACGCCCGGGGACACCGCCCTGGAACGGCTATCCGACCTGCGCGCCGAACTCGCCGGAAAGATCCTGGTCGACGTTTCCAACGCGACCCGCGATGCCGACGACGGGCTGCCCGGTGAGCTGGTCTACCGCGACGGCAGCCTCGCCGAGCGACTTCAGGCCGCGCTGCCCGACACGCGGGTGGTCAAGACGCTCAACACCATGCTGTTCATGGTCATGACCGCGCCCGAAACCCTGGCCACTCCGCCGACCGCCTATCTGTCGGGCGACGACGAGCAGGCGAAGGAGATCATGGCGGGTCTGCTCGGCGACCTGGGATGGCGGCCCGAATGGATCGAGGATCTTGGTGGCATCGGCACGGCTCGCGCCACCGAGGCGATGATCCTGGTGGTACCGCACATCATGCGCCGGCACGGCTTCCGCCCGTTCGCCGTTGCCATCGCCCGCTGACCCGGCCGGTTCGGCTCAGCGCGTCGCGACCGCCCGTCGGCGGTCCCACGCGACCGCGATGTACGCGGTGGCGCCGGCGAGGGCGAAGGAGAACAGGGAGGCCGAGGTCCAGCGTTGGGCGTGGATGTGCAGGGTGTCCTGGATCGGGGTCCAGAAGTCCACCCACCACTCGACCGTGCCGGGGTTGATCAGCTGGTACATGCAGAAGCCGAGCAGCCACGGGGCGAGCATCACCCAGCGGGCCGGCGAGCGGTCGCCCAGGTCCCAACCGGAGCGGCCGCGGCCGGCGAACAGGTCCACCGCCAGTACGCCGAGCAGCGGGATGAAGATCGAGCCGATCAGGGACAGGAAGCTCGCGTAGGTGTCGAAGTCGTTCACCATCAGCGCGAATGCCGTGACCAGCGCGCCCACGCCCAGGCAGAGGATCCGGCGGTCGATGCGCGGCGCGAGGTTCTGGATCGACATCGCGGTGCTGTAGACGTTGGCGAAGCTCTGGTCGACCTCGCGGATGACCAGGACCGCGAAGAAGACCCACCCGGCGGTGACGCCCAGGAACGAGTCGAAGATCTTGTCCGCGTCGCCGCCCACCTGGGCGAGGGCGACCAGGCCGAGCAGGTAGCACCAGATGCTGGTGACGGAGAATCCGCCGAGCGCCGCCCAGAACGCGGGCTTGGTGCCGCGCGAGTGGCGGGTGTAGTCGGAGGCGAGCGGTACCCACGAGACCGCGACCGCGAGCGCCGCGTCCATTGCCGGGAAGAAGCCGGACCACGAGCCCTCGGTCATCGGCGGCAGCCCCTCGCGCCACAACTGGACCGAGAAGTAGAGCATCGCGATGCCCACCGCGATCGTCACGTAGCGGCGCAGGATGCGCAGCATGCCGAGTGGGCGCAGGGTCATCGCGGTGGTGACCGTGCCGGCGGCGACGATGTAGAGCCAGTGCGGGCCGTCGCCGTCGGTCATCGCCTCGATGCCGAGCGAGATGACCAACAGCTCGAAGGTGCCCCAGCCGATGCACTGGACGATGTTGAACACGGTCGGCACGTACGAGATCTTCGTGCCGAACAACCCGCGCAGCACCGTCATCGCGGGCGCGCCGCTGCGGGCGCCGGGGATGCCGGCGATCGCGACCATGAGCGTGCCGAGCAGCGTGCCGCCGATCGCCGCGACGATCGCGGCGACCATGGACAGTTGTGGATAGCCGGCCGGGGCCAGTACGAACAGGGCGCCGGAGAAGCCGAGGAGGCTCACTCCGAGGTTGGCCCAGAACGCGGCCTGGTCGCGGAAGCCGAGTGTGCGCGGCGGCGCGGTGTCCAGGACCAGCGGAGCCTCGGCGGCCGTGTGTGCCGTGGCGGGGCGCGCGTCGTCCACTGCTGGAGCCGACATGGCTCTACCTGCTCTCCCTACGCCGGCATTACCCGGACAGGTTCAAGCGGTCGGTGGCCCCGGGGTGTGCGCCGGCTTGCCGCCGACACCCCATGCCGCCCTCTCAGCCCGGTTGGTCCGAGCTCCCGCGATGGCGTGGCGAACAGTACGCTCCCGGCGGGCGGCTTGGGAAGGCGGGGTGGGGGTGGGCGCGCGGCGGCTCACCGGCCCGAGTGGGTGAAGGCGGCCCAGCCGGTGAGGTCGTTCGGGGTGATCTCCCGGGCGTGCGCGGCGAGTTCGGCGGGCATCGCGGTGGGGATCCCGCGTTTGGGGTCGCGCATCCAGAGTTGGGCGGTGCGCAGCGCCTGGGCGGGCGGGAGGTCGCGGCGGTTGAGGTAGTGGTGGGCCATGTACAGGACCAGCGCGGCGGTGGTCGGGCCCACGGGCCAGAGGGTGGACACCACGGTGTGGGCGCCGGCGGCCAGGTGCTCGGCGGCGGACCCTGCGGCGCGATCGGGGGCGAACACGATCGGGTCGCCGGCGGCGTGGCCGATTTCGATCGGGCGGTGCGGGGCGGCCGGCGGGCGCGCGGCGACGTCGCACAGCAGGCGGGGCGAGGCGGTGTACGAGATCTGCGCGACCTGGAGCGCGTGTCGGCGGCGGCCGTCGACGGTCGACCACGCGGCGTGCCAGGGCACCGAGTCGAACAGGCCGGCGGGGAGCAGGACCAGGGACGGTGTGCGGCCGGACGCGCCGGGGACGGCGGCGAGTACGGGGGCCATCACCGCGTCCCAGGCCCAGGCGCAGAGCACGTCCAGGAAGTCGGACAGGAGCTCCCGATCGCTCCCGGGCAGGTCCAGGCCGTAGTCGAGTTCGGGCAGGTCGAGCAGCCGGGTCGAGCCGTCGACGCCGCTGACGACGGCGGCGCCGGGGACGAGCTGGACCAGCGCGTCGGCTCCGAGCCGGCGCAGCGCGACGGCGATTTCGGCGGCCGGGGGCGGGTCGAGGAGGGCACGCCACTCACCGCCGGCCGGGCCGGCGCCGACGCGGGCCTCACCCACGTGGGTGGCGGCCCGAAACAGGCGGGCATCCGCCGGCGCGGCACGGCGGGCCCGCCGGAAGCAGATCCGAGCCTGGTCGCGGGTATGGGGGTCGCCGTCGTGGTCCGCCTGAACGCCATACGCGACGCCGGCGGCGTAGGCGAATTCCGGCCAGCGCGCATCGTCGGTGGGAAGGGCGGCGAGGGCTTCGGTGAGGAGGGTGAGGGCTTCGGGGAGGGCGTGAACGGGAGGGCCGGAGACCACGTCGGGGCCGTGGGCGGGGGCTGCGCTTGCGCCGACGGTGGGACCCGGGCGACCGCTCGTGGCCGAGGCCCGGGTGGGCCCCGATCCGGGCCTCGTGGTGGCCGGAGGGGCGGATCCGCCCGAGCCGGTGGTCACTTCGGGGCGATCGGTCGTATTCGGGATGCCCGAACCGCCGGGAGCCGTCGGGCCGCCGGTCGTGCCCGAGCCGGCAGACGCGGTCGGCGCGGAGGATCCGGCCGAGTCGGGCGTCGGGCGTGAGGTGGGGGTGGTGCCGGGGCGGTCGTGCGTGGTCCGGCCGCCGGGAGTAGTCGGCGTGGGAGGTCCGGCCGAACCGGTGATGCCGCCGGGGTGGTCGATCCTGTTCGGGGCGGAGGCGGTTCCCGAGTCGGAGACGGCCCCCGGGGTGGAGGCGGCCGGGCAGGCGGCTCCGCCCGGGTCGCCGGCCATGTCCGGGCGCTTGGTCGGCCCGGGACCGACGGTCGTTCCTCGGCCGGCGGGCACGTCCGGCCCAGCGGTCTCTTCCGCTCGGCCGGTCCCGCCCGGGCCGCCGCCCGTGTTCGCCTCGCCGGGCGCGGTTCGCCCGTCGGTCGCCTGCGGCCCGTGGACTGCGTTCGGCCCGCCGACTGCGTGCGGCCCGCCGGTCGTTTCCGCGGCCCCGGGCAGGATGCGGTGGGCCGCGTCGGCCGCCGATGCCTCCATGCAGCGGAGCAGGCCGCGTTCGCCTCGGTCCCAGGCGCGGCGGGTTTCGGCGTCGGCGTCCTCGACCCGCGCTGCGCGTTCGGCGTCGGCGCCGGTGCCGATGTCCTCGACTCCCGCGGCGCGTTCGGTGTGTTGCGCGCGCTCCACGTTCACCCCCGCTTGCCCCCACGTGCCGGGACCACCGTACTCGGGTGGGCGGGGGTGCCTCAGTCGATCGTCGCGTGGTACTTCCGTCTTGGTTTACCGGCGCGTAACTTACTCGTGAGTCACCCTCCGACGCCGTCCCCAGGCGTCGTCTCACCATGCCTTCCCGCGGGTCGGGCCACGCCCCGACCATGACGTCAGGAGACCCTGATGGGTCGATTCCGCCTGCGCCCACGCGCTCGTGCGGCCGCCGTCGTCTCGGCCGCGATCCTCGCCGGGACCGCCCTCGGCCCGGCCGCCCCGGCGGGCGCCGCCCCGGCCCCCACCACAGCGGCGGTCGTGCAGTCCGCCGCCGGCTCGTCCCTGCGCTTCGTCGACATCCCCGGCGACGGCGGCACCAAGCTGGCCGCCAACATCATCACCCCCACCGGCGGCGCGCCCGGCACCCGCTACCCGGTCGTCGTACTGCCGACCAGTTGGGCGATGCCGCAGATCGAGTACGTCGTCCCGGCACGACAACTCGCCGAGCGCGGCTACGTCGTGATCGGCTACAACTCGCGCGGCTTCTGGCAATCGGGCGGCGAGATCGAGACCGCCGGGCCGCCGGACATCGCCGACGCGTCCAGGGTGATCGACTGGGCGCTGGCCAACACGCCCGCCGACCCGGCCCGGATCGGCATGGCCGGCGTCTCCTACGGCGCCGGGATCAGCCTCCTCGCCTCCGCGTTCGACCCCAGGATCAAGGCCGTCGTCGCGATGAGCGGCTGGGCCGACCTGATCGAGTCGATATACGCCGGCCGGACCGAACACGCTCAGGCCGCCGCGCTGTTGGGCGGTGCCGGCTTCCTCACCGGGCGGCCCAGTGCCGAACTCACCGAAATCCTGAAGAACTTCCTCTCCGGCAATCTCGCCAAGGAGCCGGAGATGCTGGCGTGGGGTGCCAAACGCTCGCCGGTGACCCACCTCGACCGGATCAACGCCAACGCCCCCGCGATCATGCTCGGCAACGCGTGGGGCGACTCGCTCTTCCCGCCCGACCAATACGCCGACTTCTTCGGCCGGTTGACCGGTCCCAAGCGCCTCGAATTCCGCCCCGGCGACCACGCCACCGCCGAGGCGGGCGGCCTGCTCGGCCTGCCCAACGACGTCTGGGCCGACTCGACCCGCTGGCTCGACCACCATCTCAGGGGCATCGACAACGGCATCGACCGGGAGCCGGCGGTACAGCTGAAATCCCGCACCGGCGGCGGCTACGAGGGCTACCCGAACTGGCCCGCCGCGGCGAACTCGACCCGCACCCTCGCACTCACCGACAGCCGCCGCATCCTGACCGGCATCGACTCCGGGGCCGACGGCGGCACGATCTTCCTGTCCAGCATCCTCGACCAGTTCCTCAAGGCCCCACCCACGGCCTCGATCCCGCTCCTGCCCAGGGCCTTCGCCGCCGTCTGGCAATCCGACCGCTACAGCACGCCAACCAGGGTCCGCGGCACCACAAAGCTGCACACCACGATCACCGCATCCCACGAAAGCGGAACGATCTTCGCCTACCTATACGACGTAGGCCCCCTGGGCATCGGCAAACTCGTCACCCACGCCCCGTACACCTTCCACGCCAAAACCCCAGGCACCCCCTTCCCGATTAGCCTCGACCTGACCGCCACGTCCTACGACGTCCCGGCAGGCCACAGCCTGGCCGCGGTGATCGACACAGTCGACCCCCTCTACCTCGAACACAACCCCCTCAGCAGCCAACTCACCTTCACATCGCCGCAGTACGACCCCTCGACGCTCACGATCCCGATACGCAACTGACGCGCCGGCGGGTGGGGCGGCCACAGTCGGCCCGGGCCCGGCCACCCCACCCGCCCGAGCCGCGAACCTGTGGCATCCCTCACTACAACCTCCCGTCACCGCCAATCGTCGCGGTGAGCCACGGACCGCCCATACCGGTGGATACAGGCGGCTTGCAGTAACCCGTCGAAACCCGTCCGTGACCATCCGGAACCGCGCCGACTCGGCGACACCACATCTCCGTTGCGGGTGTCCCAGTCGACTGGTTGCCTTCCGTCGTCCGGTGATCCCGGCGACACGAGGAGTGCATCCATGGCCATGTTCCGAAGGAAACCCACACGCGACCGCCGTAGGTTCCCCGCCCTGGTGGGCGGCATTGCCACCGCGGTCCTGGCCGGCGGCTTGTTGACCGTCCCGGCGTCCCCCGCGTCGGCGGCCGGCGGTCCGACGAACCTGCGGATGAACCCGGTGCCGGTCGACGGCTCGACGGGCGACTGCGGTTACGTCGGCGCGCTTGGTCCGGTCGGCTCGCTCGGCCTGTTCGCGACGGTCGGCGAGGCCGACGGTCCGCTGATCGGCGCCCACTTCGAACTGCACGAGGTCGGCAACGGCGACCCGACCACCTTCGACAGCGGCTGGGTCTCGGAGTCGTACGGCACCCACGAGGCCCAGGCGTACATCCCGGCCACCCTGCTCACCGACGGCAAGACCTACGCCTGGAGCGTCCGGTCCGGCCGCGCCGACGCCCCCGACCCGACCTGGGCCACGGGCTGCACCTTCACCTACGACCGCACGGCGGCCGCTCCGCCGACGATCACCAGCACCGACTTCCCGATCGACGGCGGCGGCAAATACGCCGGCCAGGCAGGGGTGTTCCTCTTCGCCACCACCCCCGACGCAGTCGCCGTCGAATATTCCCTCAACGGCACCATCCCCGTCGGCGGAGCCGCACGAGCCATCTACGACCCAACCTCCGGCACCTGGCGCACCCCACCCCTCACGGTGGCACAGTGGGGAACCAACCACCTCTTCGCCCAAACGGTCGACCGTGCCGGCAACCGTTCGCAACAAACGACCTACAGCTTCCATACGCCGAGTGACCCCAACCCGCCCGCACCCAAGCCCGGCGACGTCACCCACGACGGCAGGATCGACGTGCTCGTTGCCGACGCCACAGGTGCCCTCAAGGGCTACAGCTCGGCAACTACTCCCGGCTCGGGCGGCGTTGTCGTATCGACGGTCTACAACGGCCCGATCGAAACGCCGGCGGGGAAGCGCACCTGGACCGGCGCCCTCATAACCCACCGAGGCGGCCAGTCGGGTGATGATCTGTACGCATATGCCGATGGCACCCTCTACTTCTACAGCAATACTCCTGGTGCGACGCCCGCCAAGGGCTACTTCGCAAGCCAGGACAGCTCGGTGGTCTTCCGTCCCGACACATGCATCGAATCCGGGTCGGCGCTTGGTGCCTGCACGACGTATGGCACCGATTGGGATAGGACGAAGCAGGTCGTCGCGGCCGGCGACGTGGACGGTGTCCCGACCGGTCAAGTCGGCGAGTCCTCGGACGACGTGTTCACCGTGGAAGACGATGGCAACGGGAACCAACAGCTCTGGTTGCTCACCGGCACTGTGAGCTCCGGCTCCTTCGACCGCGCCATCGCCATCGGCCCCGCCACCCGGCAGAACCAGGACATCATGGTCCCCGGCGACGTCACCGGCGACGGACTGCCCGAGTTGTGGATCCGCGACCGCACCAACGGCAACGTCTACCAATACGCGTCCGTGAGGAAGGCCGACGGCACCGCCGACCTCGACGCCTACACCGCCACCCCGACGCTGATCGGCACCGGCTTCGACACCACCACCTACCCCAAGGTCTCCACCGACGGCGACTTCGACGCCGACGGCCACGCCGACCTGTGGGCCCGCACCCCCAACGGCAACGTCCACACCTTCCCCGGCGGCAACACCCCCGACCCGGCAACCGGCAACACCTTCGGCCCCGCCCAACTCATCGCCGGCAACTGACCCACCCACACAATCGGGGCCACCCCCAGTCATGGAGGCGGCCCCGATCTCGGGCGGGGTCAGGTGCCCCTGTGCTGTCGCCGTCTCCGGCTTTCGAGGTAGCGGGCCAGGCCGGACAGGAGCATGCACATGCCGATGTAGATCGGGGCGATCACGATGACCACCGGGATGAAGGGGAGGCTGTAGTCGAGGTTCGTGGCGATCTGCTTGCCGGCGTAGAGGAACTCCTCGTAGGAGATCAGGTATCCGAGCGAGGTGTCCTTGAGCGTGACCACCAACTGGCTGATGATCGTGGGCAGCATGGTGCGCACGGCCTGCGGGATCAGGACGTGGATCATCACCGAGGTCTTGCGCATGCCCAGCGCGTAGGCCGCCTCGCTCTGGCCCTTGGGGACCGCGTTGACCCCGCCCCGGAAGACCTCCGCCAGTACCGAGCCGTTGTACAGGGTCAGGCCGGCGATCAGGGCCAGGCGGGGTTCGACCTTCATCGCGATGAAGATGAAGAAGATCATCACCAGCACCGGCATGGCCCGGAAGAACTCCACCACCAGGCCCGCGAACCAGCGGACCACCCGATGGTCGGACAGCCGCCCCGCGGCAAAGAACGCGCCGAACGCCAGGGACAACACCGCCGCCCACGCGAAGACCTGGATCGTGTGCCACAGACCGCGCAGCAACAGCTTCTGCACGCCCACGTATTCGAAGGGCGCCCACTTGTCGCCCGCGAACTGGCCCGTGTCGATCAGCTTGTAGATCACCCAGGCCAGCACGCCGAGCAGTACGACGGTGGCGATCAGGCCGTAAGTACGGTGCCGGGCCAGTGCCTTCGGGCCGGGGATGTCGTACAGCGCCGACGCCTCGACACTCATCGGGCCACCTCCAGACGCTTCTCCAGGATCCGGAACACCGCGCTGAGCGTCAGCGTGATGATCAGGTAGCCGACCGCGATCCACAGGAACGTGGCGACGATGTCGTAGCCGAGTTCGTTGAGCGTGCGGTACGTGCCGAGCAGTTCGACCACGCTGAACGAACCGGCGATGGCGCTGTTCTTGGCGAGTGCGATCAGCGTGCTGCCGACCGGCGGGATCACCGCGCGCACCGCCTGCGGCAGCACGATCAGGCTGAGCGTCTGGCCGAAGTTCATGCCCAGACTCCGGGCCGCCTCGCCCTGACCGACCGGCACGGTGTTGATGCCGGCCCGCACCGCCTCGCAGACGAAGGCCGAGGTGTAGCAGCCCAGGGCGAGCACGGCGAGGGTGAAGAAGGGAAGTACCACGCCGAATCGCGGCAACCCCAGGACCACCGCGAAGAACAGCAGCGTAAGCGGGGTGTTGCGCAGTACGGTCACCCACGCGCCGCCGATCAGCCGCATCGGCCGCACCGGCGAGACCCGGCACCCGGCCATCAGCACGCCCACCACCAGTGCGATCAGCCCGGCGGCCAGGGTCAGTTCGACGGTACCGACGAAGCCCTTGCGGAACAGGGTGAAGTTGTCGAACAGGACATTCATGGTCGACGCCTTCCGCTAGTACCGGTCCACGGGCGGCGGCGGGGGAGCCGGTACGCCGGAGAGGCCGAGGGTCGAGTCGTAGGCGCGTTTCCAGTCGCCGTTTTGTTCGTGCGCGACGATCGCGTCGTCCAGGGCGAGTCGGAAGGTGCGATCGCCGCGCGGTACGCCGATCCCGTACGGCTCCTTGGAGAACGGCTCGCCCGCGAGCCGGAGTTGGTCCGGCACCTTCGCGGCATAACCCTTGAGGATGGTGTCGTCGGTGGTCACCGCGTCGACCTGAAGGCTGATCAGGTTGTCCACGCACACCGAGTAGCTGTCGTAGGCGACGGCGGTGGCCTTGGGGTAGTTGGCCACGATCCGCTGGTACGGCGTGGATCCGGCGACCGAGCAGACCTTCTTGCCGGCCAGGTCCTGGGGGCCGTTGATGGACTTGTCGTCCTTGCGGACCAGCAGCGCCTGGCCGGCGATGTAGTACGGCCCGGCGAAGCCGACCAGCTTCTTGCGGTTGTCGTTGATCGTGTACGTCCCGACGTAGTAGTCGACTTCGCCGTTCTGCAACGAGGTCTCGCGGTTGGCGGAGGTGATCGTCTTGAACTCGATGCGGTCCACCCCGAAGCCCAGCGACGCGGCCATCATCTTGGCGATCTCGACGTCGAAGCCCGAGTAGTAGCCGGTCGCCGGGTCCTGCGCCGCGACGTAGGGCTGGTCCGCCTTGGTGCCGACGACCAACTTGCCGCGCGACTTGGCCGATCGGAACGTGGGCGAGTCGAGGTTCACGTCGGTGGCGACCTGATACGACGGCAGGTCCTTGGGTTTGGGGCCCTTGGGCGGGGGCGTACCGGATTTGCCGCACGCGGCGAGCAACACGACGGCGAGCAGGGCCGCGAGCGGCACGACGGCGGACCGGGGCCGGCGGCGCGGCGGCGCGCCGGTGCGGGCTGCGGTGCCCGCGTCGGCGGAGGCGGTGTGGGTGCGCATGTCCGACCCCCCGTCAGTGCTTGAGGATCTTGGACAGGAAGTCCTTGGCCCGGTCGGTCTCCGGGTTGTCGAAGAACTCCTCGGGCGTGCGCGATTCCATGATCCGTCCGTCGGCCATGAACACGACCCGGTTGGCCGCCGAGCGGGCGAAGCCCATCTCGTGGGTGACCACGACCATCGTCATGCCCTCGACGGCGAGCGAGCGCATGACCTCCAGGACCTCGTTGATCATCTCCGGGTCGAGCGCGGAGGTCGGCTCGTCGAACAGCATGACCTTGGGATCCATCGCCAACGACCGGGCGATCGCGACCCGTTGTTGCTGGCCGCCGGAGAGTTGCGCCGGATACTTGGGCGCCTGGTCGGCGAGTCCGACCCGGGCCAGGAGTTCGCGGGCCTTCTTCTCCGCCTCGGCCTTGCTGCGCTTGCGCACCTTGAGCTGAGCGAGGGTCAGATTCTCCAGGACCGTCTTGTGCGCGAACAGGTTGAAGGACTGGAACACCATGCCGACCTCGGAGCGCAGCCGGGCCAGTCCGCGTCCCTCGGCGGGCAGTGGCCGGCCGTCGATGGTGATCGTGCCGGAGTCGATCGGCTCCAGGCGGTTGATCGTGCGGCACAGCGTGGACTTGCCGGAGCCGGAGGGGCCGATCAGGACGACCACCTCGTTGCGGGCCACCGTCAGGTCGATGTCGCGGAGCACGTGCAGCGACCCGAAGTGTTTGTTCACGCCGGAGAGAACGACGAGGGGGTCTTCCGAGGTCACAGGTATCCGACTCGCCTTCGACACGGGGGCAGGGTCCGTACGCAAGCGCACATGCCCGGAGGATCCACCCACTCGGGACATATTCAGTCGCACCGACGACGCCAACCCCCCTAACGGCCGATAGAGTCCCCTCTCGCGGGTGATCCGACGGTCGTGTGCGTGCGATACCCCGGGAATCCGCAGGCGGTTCGGCGGCGGAGCGGTCGCGCCGACGGGCGGGCAGTCGTGCGATCGTGTGGAGCGGGTCGAGTCGAGGGAGTCGTCGATGGCCAAGGTCAACATCAGCCTGGACGCGAACGCCGTGATCGAGGTCATGGTCCTGTCCGGCGTCCGCAACGCGCAGGACGCGATCGAGGCGGTCGTCCTGGACTACATCGCCCGCGGACACCGCACCGAGGCGCTGACCGGCAACGTCGAGGAGCACCGGCGTACGGTCGAGGAGCGCGAGCGGCGCAACCCGGTCACCGAGTAGCGCGGGCCGCTCCCGGCGGCGATCCCACCCCGCGTACCACCCTGTTGTCCCTTTTGACCGGAAGCCCCGCGTTTGACCGGAGGCCCTGTGCGTGGGCCGAAGGGGCTGGGCGACAATGGTGGTGACACGTGTGACACGGAGCCACACGGCGGGTCGCGGGGGAAGAGGTTGTGCGCATGCGGCTGTGGCTGACCTATCTCGCGTTCATGTCCTCGGTGGGTCTGACGAACCGTACGAGCGACGTGTGGCGCAGCGCGCGTGTGGCCGACGACGTCATGCTCGCGTTCCGGGCGCTGCCGCTGAGCGATCCCGCGCGGCGCGGACTGGTGCGGGCGATGGCGCTGGTGGCGATCCAGATGTGGTGCATGTCCATAGTGATCGCGGTGTCGCCGTGGTTCGCGGCGGACGGGGAGAGTCCGGCGGCGTTCTGGGGCTACCTGTCGCTGATCGCGTTCATGGTGGCGCTCGCGGTCGCGGTGGTCGAGCTGACGGTGATCCTGTTCAACCGGCCGCGCAATGTGGTCGCGCCGCATATGCGCGCGGAGCGCGGCGTCCTGCGGTGAGGGCGCGGGGCGTGGCCGGAGGGGCGGGGCGCACGTACCCGATGCGCCGCGGCGTGCCCTGTACCCCGCCGTGCCTACGGCAAGAGCGCGCAGCCGCCGTAGCCCAGGACGTGTTCGCGCAGTAGTTCGCCCGTGGCCGGGTCGCGGCGGCGGAAGGCGGCGACGATCGGCTCGTGGTCGGCCGCGTTCTCGTGCAGGTCCATGCGGTACACGCGGATCGACAGCGTCGTCCAGACCTCGATGCCCAGCGCCTCCCATACCGAGCCGAGCAGCGCGTTGCCGGACGCGGCGACGATCTCGCGGTGGAAGGCCACCCCGTGCCGGACCTGCGCGGCGGCGTCCCCGGCCGTCGAGGCCGCGTGCAGCGCGGCGACGTGGCGATCGAGCGCGGCGAGTCGTGCGTCGTCGATCCTCGGCAGCGCAAGCCGGGCCGCGGTCTCCTCGAGGCCGGCCCGGACCGGGTAGATCTCGCGCAGATCGGCCTCGCTGAAGGAGCGCACGCGTACGCCCTTGTTCGGCTCCGACTCGACCAGGCCCAGCTGTTCCAGCTCGCGCAGCGCCTCGCGCACGGGGGCCTGGCTGACGCCCAGCTCGACCGCGACGCGGCGTTCGACGATGCGCTCGCCGGGGGCCCAACGGCCCGCGACCACGGCCTCGGTGACGTACTGACGGATCTGTTCGCGCAGCGGACGGCGCTCCAGGGTCGGGCGGGGCGGCTCGGCGATCGGGCGCGGCTCGGTCATCGCGCCAGTGTAGGTGGGGGAGGCGGCTTTTGCGCAATGATCGATCATTGCGCAGAATGAAGGGGCTTCGCCGCCGGACTTCGACCGGAAGCCCGCACGCAGCGGCCTCCCGGAGGCCCGCGCAGAAGCCTTCACCGACTTCACCGATACGAAGGAGGCGGCCCGGATGTCACCCCACACGTCGAGCCGAATCCCGCCCGGGCAGCTCGACCAGCTCCCCGACCGGGACCCCGAGGAAACCGCGGAATGGGCCGAATCGCTCGACGCCGTCGTACGCGCCGCCGGCCCCGGCCGAGCCCGCCTGCTGCTGGCCCGCCTCCTCGAACACGGCGCGCACCACGGCCTCGACCTGCCGCCGGTGACGCGTACCCCGTACGTCAACACCGTGCCGACCGCGGCCGAGCCGGCCTACCCCGGCGACCTCGCCCTCGAGGAGCGGATCACCGCGTACAACCGGTGGAACGCCGCCGCGATGGTCACCCGGGCAAGCCGCTTCGGCCTCGGCGGACACATGGCCACCTACGCGTCGGCGGCCTGGCTGTACGAGGTCGGGTTCGAGCACTTCTTCCGAGGGCGGGCCGACGGCGGTCCCGGCGACCAGATCTACTTCCAGGGACACGCTTCGCCCGGTGTGTACGCGCGGGCCTTCCTGGAGGGGCGCCTGACGGTCGACCAGCTGGATCGGTTCCGGCGCGAGGTGGGCGGCGGCGGGTTGCCCTCCTATCCGCATCCACGATCGTCGGGCGGCTTCTGGGAGTTCCCGACCGTATCGATGGGTCTGGGCCCGCTGGCCGCGGTCTACCAGGCCAGGTTCAACCGCTATCTGCACCACCGCGGCATCAAGGACACGTCGCGCAGCCGGGTCTGGGCCTTCCTCGGCGACGGCGAGATGGACGAGCCCGAGGCCACCGCGGCGCTGACCCTGGCCGCCCGCGAGGGGCTGGACAACCTGGTCTTCGTGATCAACTGCAACCTGCAACGCCTGGACGGCCCGGTACGCGGAAACGGGCGGGTGGTCCAGGAGTTGGAGGGCGTATTCGCCGGCGCCGGCTGGCATGTGGTCAAGGCGCTGTGGGGCCGGGACTGGGACGACCTGTTCGCACGCGACCACGACGGCGAGCTGATCCGCCGTCTGGAACGCACGCCCGACGGCCAGTTCCAGACCTACTCGGCCGCGGCCGGCGCCTACATCCGGGACAACCTGCTCGGCGGCTCTCCCGATCTGCGCGACGTGGCCGCGCACTTGGCCGACGCGCGGCTCGCCGAGGTGGTCGGGTTCTCGCGGGCGGGACACGAACCCCGCAAGGTACACGCGGCCTATCGGGCCGCGGTCGACCACCGCGGCGGCCCGAGCGTGGTGCTCGTGCAGACGGTCAAGGGCTGGACGCTCGGACCCGGCTTCGAGGCGCGCAACGCCAACCACCAGATGAAGAAGCTGCGCCAGGACGAATTCCGGGTGATGCGCGACCGGCTCGACCTGCCGGTGTCCGACGCCGACCTGGCCGGCGAGTTGCCGCCGTACCTGCACCCGGGGCCGGACTCGCCCGAGGCCCGCTACCTGGCCGACCGGCGGCGCGCGCTCGGCGGGCCGGTCCCGGCCCGGCGTACCGCGTTCACCCCGCTGCCGGAGCCGCCGGCGCTGACGTCGGCGCCGTTCGCGGCGCTGCTCGAGGGGTCGGGGAAGCAGGAGATCGCCACCACGATGGCGTTCGTCCGGCTGGCCAAGGACCTGATGCGCGACCCCGTCGTGGGTCGGCGCTGGGTGCCGATCGTGCCGGACGAGGCGCGCACGTTCGGAATGGAGTCGATGTTCCCGACGGCCGGGATCTACTCGCCGCACGGGCAGACCTACGACGCGGTGGACCGCGAACTGCTGCTCTCCTACCGGGAGGCGGTGGACGGCCAGATCCTCAACGAGGGCATCACCGAGGCCGGCGCGGTCGCCTCGTTCACGGCGGCGGCCACCGCGTACGCGACGCACGGCGAGCCGATGATCCCGTTCTACGTCTTCTACTCGATGTTCGGGTGGCAGCGGGTGGCCGACCAACTGTGGGCGCTGGCCGACCAGATGGGGCGCGGATTCCTGATCGGCGCGACCGCGGGCCGGACCACGATGACCGGCGAGGGGCTGCAACACGCGGACGGCCACTCCCAGTTGATCGCGTCGACGAACCCGGCGTGCGTGTCGTACGACCCGGCTTTCGCGTACGAGATCGCGGTCGTGGTGCGGGAGGGGTTGCGGCGGATGCTCACGGCCACGCCCGAGCACCCCACGGGTGAGGACGTCTTCTATTACCTGACGGTGTACAACGAGCCGCTGCCGCAGCCCGCGATGCCCGGGATCGGGGCGGCCGAGGGGATCCTGCGGGGCATGCACTGCTGCGCGCCCGTCGCCGACGCGGAGGCCGACGCCGAACTGCTCGCCAGTGGCACGGCGGTGCGGTGGGCGCTGGAGGCGCAGCGGCTGCTGGCCGAGGACTGGGATGTGCGGGCCCAGGTGTGGTCGGTGACCTCCTGGACCGAGCTGCGCCGCGAGGCGCTGGCCGCCGGGGAGGACCAAGTCCCGTATGTCACCGCAGCCTTGGCGGACGCGACCGGGCCGGTGGTGGCGGTGAGCGACTGGATGCGCACCGTCCCCGACCAGATCGCGCCATGGGTCCGGCAGGAGTGGACCTCGCTCGGCACGGACGGCTTCGGCCTGTCCGACACCCGAGCCGCGACCCGCACCCACTTCGCGGTGGACGCCCCGTCGATCGTGATCCGTACTCTGCGGATGCTGGCCCGCCGGGGCAGGGTCAGGCCCGGGGCGCCCGAGGAGGCGATGCGGCGCTACGGCCGATCGTCGGGATGACGACCGGTGCGGTGGTCGTCGTGCCCGCGCGGGAGACTGTGGGGCCGAATCGATCGCCGCACCGGCCCCGACCCCGAACGGTCGCCGCGCGGTATTGCGGCACCCGGACGGCGCGGTATTCGAATACGTCGGCATCTGACGCCGATACGACCGGGGCCGCCTCCATGGCAGGGGGTGGCCCCGATTGTGTGGGTGGGTCAGTTGCCGGCGATGAGTTGGGCGGGGCCGAAGGTGTTGCCGGTTGCCGGGTCGGGGGTGTTGCCGCCGGGGAAGGTGTGGACGTTGCCGTTGGGGGTGCGGGCCCACAGGTCGGCGTGGCCGTCGGCGTCGAAGTCGCCGTCGGTGGAGACCTTGGGGTAGGTGGTGGTGTCGAAGCCGGTGCCGATCAGCGTCGGGGTGGCGGTGTAGGCGTCGAGGTCGGCGGTGCCGTCGGCCTTCCTCACGGACGCGTATTGGTAGACGTTGCCGTTGGTGCGGTCGCGGATCCACAACTCGGGCAGTCCGTCGCCGGTGACGTCGCCGGGGACCATGATGTCCTGGTTCTGCCGGGTGGCGGGGCCGATGGGGGTTGCGTGGTCGAACGAGCTGGGAAGGATCGTGCCGCTGAACAACCAGAGCTGCGCGTTGCCGGCGGCGTCGGTCTCAACCGTGAACAGGTCTCGGGTGGAGGCATTGGAACCACCGGTGGCCACGCCGTCGACATCGCCGGCAGCCACGAGTTGCTTCACCTGGGACCAGGAGTCGGCGTACCCGGTGCAGGTTCCGTCGACCGCTGCAGGGTCCACACACGTCTGCGGGCGGACCACGACGCTCTTGCGCTTCGTGAGGAAGAATCCGTCCTCCGGAAGTGGGCCGGGGAAGTTGCGGTATGCGCCCAGTGACGAGTTCGCATGCGCGTAGAGGTTGTCGGCGGCGTCCCCGCCGCGGTGCGTGGTGAGGGTGCCGGCCCACGTGCGGTGTCCTCCGGCATCCTCCGCGAGCCCTGCGTTGGCCGCCGCTGCGATTCGACCGCCCGCTGTCGGGTTGTCGCCTGCGCTGTGGAAGCGTAGTGCGCCGGCGGCGTCCACGGAGAGGATGTCCACCTTGCCGTCGCGGTTGATGTCACCGGGTTTGGGGGCGGGCGGATTGGGATTGCTCGGGACGAAGAACGTGTACGTCATGGTCCAGGAACGGTTGCCCGCGTGGTCGATGGTCTGTGCCGACAGATTGTTGGTCCCCCACTGGCCAAAGGTCAGGGGTGGGGTCCGCCAGGTTCCCGAGGGCGCGTCGTAGATCGCCTTTCGTCCCCCACCGACCGGCAGCGAGGTGTCGAGCGCGTACTCGACCCCTGTCAGGTCGGGGCCTGCGGAACCTACGTCGAAGATGAAGACGCCTTCCTGCCCGACGTACTTGCCCCCGCCGTTCACGGGGAAGTCCGTGCTGGTGATGGTCGGAGTGCCGGGTCGGGTGTCGTCGTAAGTGAATGTGCAGCCGACGGTGCGTGCCGGGTCGGGTTGGTTTGCGAGCCCTGCCTCGACGCTCCAGGCGTAGGTCTTGCCGTTGGTGAGGACGGCACCCGGGACACGTGCGATCGCCTCGTGCGTTCCCTGCCACTCCGAGTCCCAACCACCGTCCCACACGGTCGGGTTGCCATTGCCGACCTCGTGGACCTCGAAGTGCGCGCCGATCAGCGGGCCGTTCGGTTCGCCGATCGTTGCGAAGAGATCGAGTGTGCTGGACGAGCCGATCGCACCGAGGAATCCGCAACTGTCCCCCGAACCGTTGATCGGGGCCCGCTGCATCCGCAGGTTGGTGGGACTGGCTATTGCCGTGGATGCGGCGGAGGCGGGTGCGGCGAGCAGTCCGGAGGCCAGGATCGCGGTGGCGATCCCGCCTGTGAGGACGGTGAGTCGACGGTTGTGGATTGGTTTCCTTCGGGGCATCGGCATGGGTGCGCTCCTCGTGTTGCCGGGATTACCGGGCGGAGGAAGGCAACCAGGTGCCTGGGACACCTGCAAGGGCAATCGAATGCCACTGCTGTGCGGAGAGTTGTCGAAGACATGCGAAGAGTTGCCTCCGGTCGCGGGATCCGTCGATTCGGGTGGTTTGGAGGTCGGTTCGACGATCGAGCAGGGTCAGAGGTTGTAGTGAGAGATGGCACATCGCGTTGGACGGGGAAAATGCGTGGCCGGGGGAGGGTGGGGCCGGCAGCGTGTCGGGGCATGGTGATGTTGCGTCGGATTCGGGCCGACTTCGATGCGCGTTCGTTGGTGGTGTACCAGGCGTATGCGCTGGCCATCGCCGAACCGGCGTTGCGGGAGGGGCGGTTCGTGGCGCCGTTCTCGTTCGGGCGGATGACCTGGATCAAGCCGTCGTTTCGGTGGTTGATGCACCGCAGTGACTGGGGGCGCAAGGCGGGCCAGGAACGGGTGTTGGCGGTGCGGATGACTCGGGCCGGGTTCGAGGAGGCGTTGGCGCGGGCGGTGTCGACCGAGGGGTCGGTGGCGGGCGCCGATGTGCATGTGCAGTGGGATCCGGAGCGGTCGGTGCGCGGGGCGGCGCTGAACCACTACAGCATTCAGGTGGGGATCGGGCGCGGGCTGATCCGGACCTTCAACGAGGAGTGGGTCGTCGGGATCACCGATCTGACGCCGCTGGTGCGGCGGTTGGCCGGATTGGTGAAGGACGGGCGGGTTGCCCAGGCGCAGCGCTTGTTGCCGCCGGAAAAGCCGTATCCGCTGCCGACGGCGGTGGCGCGGCGCGTGGGCGCGGACGGCTGAGCCGACGGGGTCGTGGTCGTGCCCGGGTGGGCCGTCGGGCGTGTGCCTCCGTCCACTCGGATTTCGGGGTCTTGGCCGGGCGAAGTGTTTTGGCCGGCGTCGGGTGTCTGGTTGCGTTGGGGTGGCCTCAAGCGCCGGCCGGGCTGAAGGATGTGGGCTTTGTGGGAGGCGGATCGGCCGGGGGTAGTGGCCGGGCTGGGTGTTTTGGCCGGCGTCGGGTGTCTGGTTGCGTTGGGGTGGCCTCAAGCGCCGGCCGGGCTGGAGGGTGTGGGCTTTGTGGGAGGCGGATCGGCCGGGGGTAGTGGCCGGGCTGGGTGTTTTGGCCGGCGTCGGGTGTCTGGTTGCGTTGGGGTGGCCTCAAGCGCCGGCCGGGCTGGAGGGTGTGGGCTTTGTGGGAGGCGGATCGGCCGGAGGTAGTGGCCGGGCGAAGTGTTTTGGCCGGTGTTGGGTGTCCGGTTGTGTTGGGTGGCCTCAAGCGGCGGTCGGGCTGAGGGCGGGTGGGGTGGCCGGGGGTGTTGGGGGTGTTGTCCCTGTTGGCGGAGGGCTGTGTGCAGGTGTTTGGGTTTCGCCCGTAGTTCTTGCCGGGCGTCGTCAACTCGGGTGAGTGTTCGATGCCTTCGGCTTCGGGGCTTTGGCTCGGCAAGGGGTTCGGGGGGTGGGGAGGGCTATTGCTATGGACAGGCCGCCGTGCTGATTGGCTGTTGTGGTGATTCGGGCCGCGTGGGCGTGGGCTATGGCTTGGACTATGGAGAGGCCCAGGCCGGAACCCTTGGCGGAGCCGGTGCGGTTGGGGCGGAAGCGGTGGAAGGGTTCGAAGAGGTCGGGGATGCGGGCGGCGGGGATGACCGGGCCGGTGTTGCGGATGCGGAACGAGCCCGGGGAGACGCCGATCGTGATGAAGCCGCCCGCGTGGTTGTGGCGGACCGCGTTTTCGATGAGATTCGTGACCAGTTGGCGAAGCAGCAGGGGGTCGCCGGCGACCGTGCTCCCGGCCAGGTTCGCGTCCACCCGGACCCCTGCCCGCTCGGCCGCCGGACGGGTTTGGCGCAGGACGTCGGCGGTCAGTTCGTCCAGTGCGACCGGCGTCACCCGGACGTTCCCGCGCTCGCTCACCGCCAGGTTCAACAGCCCGTCGATCAGCCGCTCCGTGCGCCGGTTCAGCGCCAGCAGGTGCTCGCGGGTCTCGACGATGTCCGCCGGCGAGTGCGGATCGGCGAGGCCGATCTCGATCGCCGTGCGCTGGATCGTGAGTGGGGTGCGCAACTCGTGTGAGGCGTTGGCGACGAACAGCCGCCGACTGTCGAAGGACTTCTCCAGCCGATCCAGCATCCCGTCGAACGTGTCGGCGAGTTCCTTGAGTTCGTCGTCCGGCCCGGGCATCGCGATCCGCTCGTGCAGATTGTGTTCGGACAACCGGCGCGCGGTCGCGGTGATGCCGTGCACCGGGCGCAGTACGCGCCCCGACATCCACCACCCGACCAGGATCGAGGCCGCCGCGAGGAGGAGGAGGGCGGCCCCGAGTACGGTCAGCAGCTGGCTCATCGTCACGTCCTGGCCGACCGAACTGGCCCGGCGGATCCGCTCCAGGGGCAACGAGGTCTGGGCGTACGCCCCCGGCTCGGCCGGCTGCGCCGGTGCGGCCTGTACGGGGGCGGCCGGGCCGTACGTGGTCGTGTCGCCCGAGGCGTCGATCGCCAACGTCCTGGCCATCGCCGTCGGCAGCCGCTGGGACACACGCTGATCGACGAACCAGTACACGATGCCCAACAGCACCGTCCCCACCACCAGCGACATGCCGCCGTACATGAGCGCCAGTCGCGCCCGCGCCGACGGCCGCCGGAACACCGCCCGCCGGAGCAGTCGCAGATCGCCCGCCAGGCTGCGCATCGCCACCACGCCGCTCATATCAGGTATCCCGAGCCCGGCACGGTCCGGATCACCTGGGGGTCGCCGAGCTTGGCCCGCAGCTTGGACATGGTCACCCGCACGGTGTTGGAGAACGGGTCGATGTTCTCGTCCCAGACCCGCTCCAGCAGTTCCTCGGCGCTGACCACCGCGCCGTCGGCCGCCATCAGCGTCGCCAGCACCGCGAATTCCTTGTGCGCGAGCCGAACGTACTCGCCGTTGCGGGTGACTTGGCGCCGCGCGCTGTCCAGCACGATGCCGTGCTTCTCCAGCACCGGCGGCACCGCCGGCGCCGCTCGCCGTCCCAACGCCTGCACGCGCGCCAGCAGTTCGGCGAACTCGAACGGCTTGGGCAGGTAGTCGTCGGCGCCGAGGCGCAGCCCGGCCACCCGCTCGGGCACGGTCCCGGCGGCGGTCAGCATCAGGATCCGGGTACGCAGCCGCCCGGCCACCACCCGCCGGCAGACCTCGTCACCGTGCGTGCCGGGCAGGTCGCGGTCGAGCACGAGCACGTCGTAGTCGTTGACCGCCAGCCGCTCCAACGCGCTCTCGCCGTCGTACGCCACATCGACCGCGATCGCCGCCCGGCGCAGCCCTCGGGCCACCAGGTCGGCAAGCAGTTCCTCGTCCTCGGTCACCAGGACTCGCAAGGTTTCGTCGCTCCGCTTCGGGGCCCGGTGGACGGATGAGTCGATCAGGCCGGTGGACAAGGCAAGTGGTGAGGAATGGGGGACGGGGGTTGGGGGGAAATGGCCGACTTCGAGTCGACCCCCACCGTTTATACGCGACCCCGTGTTAGCTCCGGATAACCAATTCGGGTGACGGCCGGGAAACCCGCCGCCACGTAGACCTGCTGTCGCACACACCCCGCCCACGACGCCGTGGGCGGGACGTGCGACCGGACGTCCGGACCACCGGGCCGGACGACGGCGGGGACCACAGGCGGGAGCGGCAGTGATGACGAGGTTCGGGCGCACGGGATCGGGACGGCCCCTGGTGTTGCGGTGGGCGGCCTGCATGGTTCTGGTGGGCGGCCTCGCCTTGACCACGGCCGGGTGCGGGGGCGACGACGGCGGGTCGGCGAAGAACAAGGTGGCCTCGGGCGGCGGCAGCGCCGGCAAGGACCAGAAGGCGGGCGGTCAGCAGGGCGCCGGCAAGGACGACGCCAAGGCGCGCTACGAGCAGATGGTCAAGTTCGCGAGCTGCATGCGCGAGAACGGCATCGACATGCCCGACCCGGAGCAGGGCGAGGGCGGCGCGATGCGGATGCCGGCGATGACCATGGACGGCGACATGAGCAAGACCGAGAACGCGATGAAGGCGTGCGAGAAGTTCCAGCCCAAGCTGGACTTCGACCCCAACGACCCCAAGTTCAAGGAGTGGCAGGCCAAACGGGCGGCCTGCATGCGGGAGAACGGCGTGGAGAACATGGACGACGGTGGCGGCGGTGCCGCCGCGGTGACGATCGACGCGAGTGACGACAAGGTCATGAAGGCGATCGAGATATGCAACAAGAAGGTCCCGCCGTTCGAGAAGCAGAAGTAGGGGCCGCCTCGTGGTTTCGATCGACACCCCGCAGCAGTTCGAGGAGGAGAGCACGCCGCGGCCGGTGGCCCCCGATCGCACGGCGTACCCGCGCGAGCGGCGCCGGCGCCGGCGGCGGCGCGCACTGGCGGCGGCGCTGGTCCTGGCCTCGGCGGGCGGCGCGGCGGCGGTACTGCTGTCCGACGGCGGTGATGGCTCCGACGCATCCGCGAACCGCACGAAGCTGGACGCCGTACCGGTGACCCGCGCCGATCTGGTCGACCGGCAGAACGTGGACGGCAAGCTCGGCTACGCGGGCACCTACTCGGTGAACGCGGCGGCACCCGGCGCGGACCCGGAGACGCCGGGCGGCGGTGCCAACAAACCGCAGGGCGGATCCGGCGGCGGCGGCAACTCCGGCCAGAGCGCGGGTTCGGGCAGCAACCCCGGCGCGAACCCGGGCACGGGCAAGGGCCCCGGCACAGGCTCGACATCAGGTGGAGGTGGAGGCTCCGCAACCGGCGGCGGCACCTCATCCGGCACCGGCAACGCGCCCGGCACCGGCAACGCACCCCCCGACGGCGGCAACAACCCCGGCCCCGGCACCATCACCTGGCTCCCCGGCGTCGGCGACACCCTCGTGCGCGGCGACCGCGTCTACGGCCGGGACGGTACCAAGGTGCCGCTGTTCTACGGCGAGACGCCGTTCTGGCGGGCGTTGTCGGTCGGCGTCGACAAGGGTGTGGACGTCCGCGAACTGGAGCAGAACCTCCAGGCGCTCGGTTACGGCGGATTCACCGTGGACGAGAAGTTCACCGACGCGACCGCCACCGCGCTGAAGAAGTGGCAAAAGGACACGGGCCACAAGCAGACCGGCCGGTTCGATCCCGGCGACGCGGTGGTGCTGCCCGACTCGGTCCGGGTCGGCGAGGTCACCGCCACGCTCGGCGCGAGTTCGCAGGGGCCCCTGCTCAAGGCGAGCGGCACCGGCCGCCGGGTCACCGTGAACCTGCCCGTGAACAAGCAGACGCTCGCCACGAAGGGCGCCAAGGTCCAGGTCACCCTGCCCGGCGGCAAGACCGCGAGCGGCACGATCACCCAGGTCGGCACGGTGGCCAAGGAGGGCGACCAGACCCCGGGCGCGCCGTCGGGCGGCGACAAGGCCACCATCCCCGTGGACATCGCCCTCGACCAGCCCAAGGACGCCGGCACGTTGGACGGCGCGCCGGTCACCGTGGGGTTCACCGGCAAGGAGAAGAAGGGCGTGCTCACCGTCCCGGTCAACGCGCTGCTCGCGCTCACCGAGGGCGGCTACGGCGTCGAGGCGGTCGAACCCGACGGTGGCACCCGGCTGTTGAAGGTCGAACTCGGCATGTTCGCCAACGGACGGGTCGAGGTCACCGGCGACGGTGTGACCGAGGGACTGAAGGTCGGGGTGCCCAAGGCATGAGGAGGTACCGCAAAAGCTCGTCGGGCGCGGCCGAGTCGGCCTCGGCCGCCGGCCCCGGCGGCGCGGCGCCCGTGATCGAACTCGACGGCGTCGGCCGGTCCTACCCGGGTGGCGTGCACGCCCTGATCGACGCGAACCTGACCATCGAGGCGGGCGAACTGCTCGCGGTGGTGGGGCCGTCCGGGTCCGGCAAGTCGACGATGCTGCAACTGATGGGCACCCTCGACCGGCCGACCGAGGGCACGGTGCGCCTGCTCGCCCACGACATCGCCGGCTTGACGGATCGTCAACTCTCCGGCGTGCGGGCGAACTGGATCGGCTTCGTGTTCCAGCAGTTCTTCCTGACCGATCACTTCACCGCCGTGGACAACGTCGCCAACGGCCTCTACTACCACGGGATCCCGGTCCGCGAGCGGCGCGAACGCGCGGCCGATGCGCTGGCCAGGGTCGGCCTCGGCAGTCGGCTCGACCACGTCCCGAGGGAGTTGTCCGGCGGCGAGCGGCAGCGGGTGGCCATCGCCCGCGCGCTGGTGGCCCGTCCCGCCCTGGTGTTGGCGGACGAGCCGACCGGTGCGCTGGACTCGCGTTCCGGTGCGACGGTGATGCGGCTGCTGCACGAACTGCACGCGGACGGCACCACGATCGTGGTGATCACGCACGACCCGGGCATCGCCCGGTCGTTGCCCCGGCGGGTGGAGATCCTGGACGGTCGCATCCACGCGGACAGCGGCGTGCCGAGCGCGCAGCCGGCGGGGGTGGCCGGATGGTGATCCTCGGCCGGGACCCGGGCCCGCGATCCACCCTCGTCCCGCTGCCGGACACCGCCCGGCTCGGTCCGGTCGACGTGGTCCGGGTCGGCCTGCTCGGCGTGCGCGGGCGCCCGATGCGCGCGATCCTGTCCGGTCTGGGCATCGCCATCGGGATCGCCGCGATGGTCGCGGTCCTGGGCATCGGCGCGGCCAGCCAGGCCCGGTTGATGGACCAGATCCGCAGCCTGGGCACGAACATGCTCTCGGTCGGACCGGGCGAGACCATGTTCGGTACCCGGCTGCAACTGCCCGAGGAGGCCGTGGACATGGTGCGCCGGATCGGTCCGGTGACCTCGGCGAGCGCGACCGCCCACCTCGAGGGCCGGAGCGTACGCCGCACCGACCGGATCGACCCGCGCGAGACCAAGGGCATCACCGTCGCGGCCGCCCGCGAGGATCTGCTCGGCACGATCGGCGGCCGGGTCGGCAAGGGGCAGTGGTTCAACGCGGCCACCTCCCGCTATCCCACGGTCGTGCTCGGCGCGCGGGCGGCGGAGCTGCTCGGGGTCGACGGGCCGAACCGGCAGGTGTGGATCGGCGACCGCTGGTTCACCGTGATCGGCGTGCTGAAGCCGGTGCCGCTGGCCCCCGAGGTGGACCGATCCGCGCTGGTCGGCTGGCAGGCCGCCAAGGACCTGCTCGGCTTCGACGGGCACCCGACCCGGATCTACGAGCGCTCCGACGAGAACGCGGTCGCCGATGTCCGCAACGTGCTCGCGGCGACGGCCAACCCGGCCGATCCCGGCGCGGTCAAGGTGAGTCGTCCGTCGGACGCGCTGGAGGCGCAGTTGGCCGCCAAGAACACCTTCACCGGCCTGTTCGTCGGACTCGGCGCGGTGGCGCTGCTCGTCGGCGGGGTCGGGGTGGCCAACACGATGGTCATCTCCGTACTGGAACGCCGCCAGGAGATCGGCCTGCGGCGTGCGCTGGGCGCCGGGCGCGGGCAGATCCGCCTCCAGTTCCTGACCGAGGCGGTGACCCTGTCCGGCCTCGGCGGCGTGGCCGGCGTGCTGCTCGGGCTGATCGTGACGAGCGGGTACGCGCACGCGAAGGGGTGGCCGCTGGTGCTGCCGTGGCCGGCCATCCTGGGCGGTGTCGCGGCATCGGTGGCGATCGGCGCACTGGCGGGGTTGTACCCGGCCGGACGCGCGGCGCGACTGCCACCCACGGAGGCGCTGAACGGGGCCTGATCGAGGGCACGGCGGAGCCCCGGCCGGCCGCCGATCGGGTGGGACTGGGCAAAGGCTGGGCAATTCCTGGGTGTCGGCTGGGCAAGGTTTCACCATCGCGCCCGCAGACTCGCGCCACCGACCGTCGACGAGACCGCCCGATCGCGGATATCACCCTCCGAGTTCGGGCGGTTTCGCCACGTGTGGGCCCCGCGTCGGGAATTCCTCTGCCGCCGCAGACCCGCCAACCGACGGGAGGGGGCGGGCGATTGCGGCGGTACCGAAGCCGCGCGTTCCGCATACGTGCAGGTGGGAGGGGGAGAGGAGACGCAACGTACGACCAGATGATGACGCCGCCCCGGTCATGTCATCGATTCGGTTGACAGTGGCCGGCGGCGAAAGTCGGTAATCTGTGAGACGGAACAGCGGTTCACCACCCCCCGCATCGCCCGGTCGACCGGAACCTGTCGCAACCGCGGAGCGCCCGCCCTGCGTCAAACCACCCGACCGGTGTGTCGTGTCCTCGTCCTACGATGACGCTGCAGAGGGCAGGGCTTGGTGAACACCACATCGCCACCGGCTCGGGTCCGGGGCTGTCGGACTCGACGAGTCGTTGGGGGTTGATCAGCAGTGTTGCGCGTTCTCGACGATCGCCGGGACGACGGCGACGACGTCGCCGCCGGCGGCGGGTCCGCACCCACCGGCACCCTCGTCGAGTCACGGCGGCCCGCCGCGACGGAGACGACCGGCGGGGCCGACACGACGACCCGGACCGTCTCGACGGCGGATCGCGGCGGTGTCCGCGGCGCGCTGTGGTCCGCACCGTGGCAGCTGCTCCTCTTCCTGTGGCGCACGTTGTGCGGCGAGTGGCGCGGCATCGTGGCCGACCCGGTGCGTCAGTTGTGGCGCAGTCGCGGCAAGGGTCTCACGCTCGCCGTGGTGGCCAGCTCGGCGGTGATCTTCTTCCACGCGATCGGGCAGACCCCGGCCGGCAAGACCGTGGTCCGCCTCGTCGGCGGGGTCAGTGCCGACCTGCCGCTGTGGTTGGCGCTGCTGCGCACGCCGATCTCGTTGTTCGTGCCCGCGCTGAACCTGCCGGTGTGGGCCGGCATCACCCAGCTCTTCCTGGCATTCGCGATCGCCCAGCTCTCGCTCGGCGCGGGCCGCACGCTGATGGTCGCGTACGTGACCACGCTCGCGGGCACGATGGGCGCCCGGATCATGATCGCGATCGGCCCGGACCACGCGCTCGGCCTGCCGTCCTCGGCGGCGCACGTGCTGGACACCGGCCCTTCGGCGGCGGTGGTGGGCCTGTTCACGTACCTGTCGATCATCCACCGCGCGCCCATACTCTTCACCATCACCGGCGGGTCGATGGTTCTGGAGTCGATCATCCTGCCCAACCTCGCCGGCCGTGAGCACCTGATCGCGGTGGGTGCGGCGATCGTGCTCGGTCTGCTCGCGGGGCGGACCCGGCCGGGGTGGTTGGCCTGGACGGACGGGCCCCGGGAGCGGGTGCGGGCGGTGGTGGCCGTACCGGTGGCCCGGGTGCGTACGTTCGGTGCGATGCCGGGTGTGTGGCTGCGGGCCAGGCGACAGGCGCGACGCGAGTCGACGGCGGTACCGGTGGGCAGGGTGGATCTGCGCAAGGCCGATCCGGACCGGGTCGTCGCCGGGCGGGCACGCGAGAACGCGTAGCCGGATCGGCGGAGGAAGCGGGCATGCGCGGGGCGCGTGCCCGCTTTTGTCTGCCTTCGATAGTGGTCTAGACCAATATTGCCCGCTGCTCGGCGCGGTGGATACCTTCGGGGCACCGCGCCGGAGGTCGTTCCGGGGCGGGTCGAGGCGGGTCGGAGGCGGGGAGTTCGCCCGTACCGCCCTCGCCTCGTACTCCGCTTCGTCGCAGTCCGGAGGTACCACCCACATGCTCGATTCCCCCGTGCCCGGGTCGGTGATGGCCCGCGAGATCGCGGCGCAACCCGAGGGGCTGGCCCGGATCCTGGCCGACGGGCTCGGGCCGATCCGGGCGGCCGCGGCCGAGATCCGGGCCCGCGACCCGAAGTTCGTCCTGTTCACCGGGCGCGGGACGTCCGACAACGCCGGGCTGTACGCGCGCTATCTCACCGAGGTCCTGCTCGGCCTGCCCGCCGGGCTCACCTCGATGTCCACCACGACCGCATACCGCGCCCGGCAGCGACTGGCCGACTGTCTGGTCGTGACGGTGAGTCAGTCGGGGGGTTCGCCGGACCTGATCGCCTCCGCCCGGCAGGCCCGCGAGGACGGCGCGTTCACCCTCGCGGTGACCAACAACGCCGACTCGGTGCTGGCCCAGGAGTCCGATCTGCACCTGGACGTACTGGCCGGCCCCGAACTCGCGCTGCCCGCGACCAAGACATACACGGCCGAACTGCTCACGCTGTTCCTGCTCGTGGACCACATCAGGGGCGGTACGGGGGAGGCGGCCCAGGGGTTGCCCGCCGCGGCCCGGGCGGTCCTGGAGCGGCAGGCCGAGATCGAGGCACCGGCCGAGCGGTACCGGTTCGCGGACCGGCTCGTGGCGACGGCGCGCGGCTACGGGTATCCGACCGCGTGCGAGGCGGCGTTGAAGATCATGGAGACCAGCTACATCGGCGCCCAGGCGTTCTCGGGCGCGGACCTGATGCACGGGCCGCTCGCGATCGTGGACCCGGGCTGGCCGGTCCTGGCGGTGGCGCCGGAGGGTGCGGGCGGGCGGGCACTGCGGCCGGTGCTGGACCGGCTGCGCGAGCGCGGAGCGGACCTGTTCCTGGTCGGCGCGGCCGAGCCGGTGGCCGAGTACGGCCGGGGCTTCGTGCTGCCGGGCGGGGTGGCCGAGGAGGTGTCGCCGATCCTGGAGATCCTGCCGCTGCAACTGCTGGCGCGCGAGATCGCGTTGGGGCGCGGGTGCGACCCGGACGCGCCGCGGGCGCTGGCGAAGGTGACGCAGACGCGGTAGGCGTGGCGGGCTCGGGCGGAGTGGCGGCCCGGGCCCTTTTTCAGGCGGTACGGTCCAGGACCGTCGATGCCTCGCGGGCGTCCAGCAGTTCGTCCCAGTTGGCCGCGGCCCACGCGCAGGCCGCGGCCATCGGGACCAGCATGCCGCGACCCAGCGGGGTGAGGGCGTAGGTCACCCGGCGGACCGGGGTCTCGGACGCGGTGCGGCTGATCAGGCCGTCGCGTTCGAGCGCGCGCAGGGACTGGGTGAGCACCTTCGCGGTGACGCCGTGCATCGGGACGCGCAACTCGGAGAAGCGGCGCGGGCCGCCCTCCAGGCAGCGGATGATCATCCCCGCCCACTTGTCGCCGAACCGGATCGGGGACAGGTTCGACGGGCAGACCGGGTCGAACATGTCCGCCCGCAGTGGTTCCCCCGTGGGTTCCCTCGTGGCCTCGCTCATGGGTCCACCGTAGTCGGTACCCGGGAGGTAACCACGCCCCCGGATAGCGTGCGTGGCGGTGGTCGACGCAGGGATCGACCCGGATATACGGGGTGTATTGGATGAGCGACATCATCGTCTTCGGCGCGGGTGGTCGGACCGGTCGGGCCGCGATCGCCGAGGCGCTGCGGCGCGGGCACGGGGTCACCGCGGTGGTGCGTGATCCGGCGAAGTACGGGGATCCGGCCCGGGCGCGGGTGCGGGTGGTCGCCGGTGACGTGACGGACGCGGACGCGGTGGCCGACCTCGCGGCGGGTCACGACGGAGCGATCGCGGCGGTGTACGACCCGGCGGCGCCGACCGCGGACTTCTTTCCGCGCGCCGTGCGGGCGCTGCGCGAAGGGCTCGACCGGGCGGGCGTACGGCGGCTGGTGTGGGTGGGGCTGGCCTCGGTGTTGCCGACGGCGTCCGGCGTGCTGTTGATGGACACGGCGGGATATCCGCAGGAGTACCGGCAGTTCTACCTGGCGCACGGGGAGGGCAACGCGGTGCTGCGCGAGGCGGGCGGCGGCCCGGACTGGGTCGTGTTGAGCCCGGCCGGGGACTTCGACCACGCCGGTACGCGCACCGGCGTGTGGCGGCGGGCCGACGGTGCCGCCGAAAGCCGGGTCTCCTACCCGGACTTCGCCATCGCGCTGCTCGACGAGGTGGACACCCCCACCCTGCACGGCGTGCACGTCGGGATCGAGGACGGCCGATGACCGGGCGGCCGGCCGGCGAGCGTGGGGTGGACAGCCCCGACCCGTGGGTGGCCGACCACATCCGGCGCCTGGTGGCGACCGGCGGGCAGGCCCGGGAGGGCGTGGACGACCTGCTGCTGACCACGCGCGGGCGCCGGTCGGGGCTGCTGCGGCGGACCGCGCTGGTGTACGTGCGCGACGGTGGCCGGTGGATCGTGACCGGGTCGAACCGGGGGGCCGATCGGCATCCGGCTTGGTACCTCAACCTGGTCGCGGAGCCGAGGGTGACGGTCGAGATCGGCGGGCAGGCCTTCGCCGCCCGGGCCCGGACCGCGACGCCGGCGGAGAAGCCGCGGCTGTGGGCGTCGATGGTGGCGGCGATGCCGTCGTATCGCGCCTATCAGGAGGGCACGGCTCGGGAGATTCCGGTGGTGATCATCGAGCGGGTGGGCGACGCGGGGTAGGTGGGGCGTGCGCGGACCGGGTCGTGGGCGTCTCGCCGATCGGTTTGCGGTCGGGGACGCCCTCGGGCGGGCGCGTGCGGTGACGTGTATCGGCGTGCCGGGCAAGGGGCCGCAACTGATTCTGTTTTTTGGTGCGGCGAGGCGCGGTACCGGGCGGCGCGGACCCGGCCTAGGCCCGTGCCGAGCCGGTGTGTTCGACGGCGAAGAGGCGGTGTTCGGCGCGGTCGAGGGCCACGCGGACGGCGCCCAGGGCCACGCCGTCGGCGCCGAGGGCGGACAGTTCGACGCGCGGCATGCGCAGGCACAGGCGCCGCAGTTCGGCGGTCAGGGGCGGGACGGCGTCGGCGAGGCCGGCCGCCCAGCCGCCGATCACCACGATCTCCGGATCGAGGGCCAGGACCAGCGCGGTGACGTCGTGGATCAGGCGCTGGACGAAGCGGTCCACCGCCTCTCCCGCGGTGCGGTCGCCCTCGGCCGCGTGCCGGAACACCTCGCCGACCGCCGCCTCGTCCAGCGGCGGCAGGGGGGTGCCCGTGGTGGAGAGCAGGTTCTCCGGGGTGACCTGGCGGCCGAGCAGGTGCAGTGCGCCGATCTCGCCGGCCGCGCCGCCGAAGCCGCGGTGCAGCCGACCGTTGATGAACGAGCCGGCACCGGGGCTGAGGCCGGCCATCACGTAGACGATGTCGTCGGAGCCGACCGCCACGCCCTTCCAGCGCTCGCCGATCGCGGCCAGGTTGGCGTCGTTCTCCACCTGGACCGGACAGCTGAACGAGCGGCCGAGCCGGCCGCCGAGGTCCAGGCCGGTCCAGCCGGGCATCGCCGAGGACAGGGTGACCACACCCTCGGTGTCCACGATGCCGGGAGTGCCGACGCCCACGCCCCAGAGCGAATTGCGGGAGACCTGGGCCCGCCGCAGGGTCTCGCTGACCGCGGCGCGGACCCGTTCCAGGCGGTCCTCGGCCTCGCAGCCCTCCTCGACGGTGCGCGCGGCGCGGCCGATGATGGTGCCGCCGAGATCGGCGAGGACGACCCGGATGCGGTGTACGCCGACGTCGATGCCGAGCAGGTGGCCGGCCTCCGCGTGGAACCGGAAGCGCCGGGCGGGACGGCCGCGCGGACGGCTGCCGTCCTCGCCCTCGGCGGTGGTGGTCTCCACGACCAGGCCCTCGGCGAGCAGCCCGTCGACGACGCCCTCGACGGTGGGTCGGGACAGACCGGTGGCCTCCATCAGGGCGGTCACCGTCAGCACCTCGCCGCCGCGCAACGCACGCAGGGTCGCCGCGGAATTGATCCGCCGGACCACGGAGGAATCCCCGCCGGTCGCCTGTGCCACAGCTCGTGTCCTCTCCCCGCGTCGCACACGGGACGTTCGTCCGGGCCGCCGCGCCCGTCGTGCACGCCGTCGTCGCCAGGCGCGGATGGTACCCGGATTTCGGGTCGGATCAGGACGCGGGGCGCAGTGCGGTCGGCCCGGCCTCGGCGAAGGCGAGCCGGCAGGTGTCGGCGCGGTAGGTGGCCACGGTGACCGCGGCCGTACGGCCGAGCGCGGTGTACGTCGTCGTCACGACCAGGACGGCGGTACCCGGCGGACGCTCCAGGTAGCGCGCCTCCTCGGCCTCGGCCACGGCCAACTCGACCGCGCGGTGGCGCCCTTCGAGGCGGTGGCCGCGCAGCTGACGCAACATCAGCGACGCGCGCTCGAAGTTCGGGACGCGGGTGGAGAGGGAGGGTACGACGGCACGCGAGACGTAGAGGCATTCCAGGCCGACCACCTGGCGCATGGAGAACTGGCGCCGGCGCAGGCGGTGGACCAGGGCCGAGGGGCGGCCCTTGAGGGTGTCGGCGAACTCCTCGGTGACCGGCACGGTGGCGCAGTCGATCACCTCGCGGTCGCGCAGGTCCACGCCCGGCCAGCCCTCGCCGTCGGCGCCGAGGGAGACGTCGACGCGGGGGCCGGCGACCGTGGTGCCGGCGCCGCGCTTGCGGACCAGGCGGCCTTCGAGCTCCAACTGCTCCAGGGCGTGTCGAAGGGTGGCCCGGGCGACCCCGAAGCGCGCGGCGAGGTCGCGCTCGTTGGGGAGGATGTCGCCGGAGTTGAAGTCCTCGTCGATCGCCTTGAGCAGCGAGGTGCGCAGTTGCCAGTACTTGGGCTCGCCGAAGACCGCCGTCTCGTCCGGCATTGTCGCCATGCTGCTCACGGACGCCCCCTCGGCTCTCCGACGCCTGTGCGGCGCGGATTTATTGCATGCTCGGTTTACTAAAGACGGTTGAATATAACCGCGCCGGACCACGAAAGGTCCAGACCAAGTCGGATGAACTTCCCGGTGACCTGTCTCACATCGCCACATGCGCCGCGACACCCTCCTGCTCGACCTGCGCGAAGGCACACCCCGCCGGGGCGGCGGATGTGGGGTGAGGGAATCACGGGAGAGCCGAACGTCTGGTCGGTTTCCGGCGGCGCTCACGCTCGGACCACACTCCCGACGAGGCCTCGCCCTCGATCCTGCGCCACGGCGGAGTCCCCCCGACGACCTGGTTTGCTCCCCCCGGAAACGCCCGCACGAACATTCGGGAACGAGCTCCGCGGCCGCCGTCGCGCCCTCCACAGTGTGGAGGAGGGCAAGGCGCCGTCGGGGTTGGCTGTGCGGATCGATTCGGTGCACAAGACGGACGATCTCGTGGCGCCGGACTTCAGGACCTCGATCTCGGCCGACGAGCCGATCCAGGTGATCGAGACCGGTCCCGCGGTGTTGAGGCCGGGTGATGTGCCTGTCGTCGGATGAGAGCCGAAGCCGTCGAAGGTGTCGGGGGCCGCCGGCGGGAGCGCAGGTCCGCGCGGTTCGGGCCGGGGCCGGTGGGTCCGGGGAGGGGTGCGGGGTGACCGGGTGGTTGTGCGACGGGTGGCGAAATTGGTCCAGTCCAATGTATTGACGGTGCGGAAGGGGAGGGCCACGCTTTGGCCATTGGTCTATACCAAGTCCCCCACAGGAGTCCCCCGTGGCACGTCGTTTCGTCCCCATACTTGCCGCTGCCGCCGCGTCCGCCGGGTTGCTTTCGATGTTCGCGCTCACCGGTGGAGCCACCGCCGCCGGACCCGCCGCGTCCGCGCCGGGTGGCGTCGGGAGCAACTGGTATGCCGCCGCCCCCTACCTCATGCCGCTCGACAACGACCCGCCGGACGCCGGAGCGGTCATGGACGCCACCGGCCTGAAGGCGTTCCAACTCGCGTTCATCCTCGCGCCCAACGGCGGTGGTTGTACGCCGACTTGGGACGGTACGAAGCCGGTCGCCACCGATACCGCGGTGGCGGGCGTGATCGCCGCGATCCGAGCCAAGGGCGGTGACGTCTCGGTGTCCATCGGCGGCTACGGCGGCACCAAGCTCGGTCAGACCTGCGGCACGCCGGAGGCGACCGCCGCCGCGTACCAGCAGGTGGTCGACAAGTACGGGCTCAAGGCGCTCGACTTCGACCTCGAGGAGCCGGAGTACGAGAACAGCGCGGCCATCCACAACGAGATCGGCGCGGCCAAGATCCTCCAGCAGAAGAATCCCGGCATCTACATCTCGGTGACCACCGCCGGCACCGCCGACGGCACCGGCTGGTTCGGCAAGCAGATGCTCAACGAGGCCAAGGCGCAGGGCTTCACGCCGGACAACTTCTCGATCATGCCGTTCGACGGCGGCTTCAACGGAGCGGCGGCGCAGACCTCCGCGCTGACCAACTTCAACTCGATCCTGCGCAGCACGTTCGGCTGGGACGCCGCCACCGCCTATGCCCACGAAGGCATTTCGCAGATGAACGGGCGCAGCGACACGGGCGAGTACTTCTACCAGGCGGACTTCCAGACGGTCTACGACTACGCGATCAGCCATCACATGGCGCGCTTCACCAACTGGTCGGTCAATCGCGACCGGCAGTGCACGCCTCCGGACAACGGCGGACGAACGTCGGGCGTGTGCAGCAGTGTTGCGCAGGCACCCTGGGACTTCACCAAGTTCTCGGTACGGTTCGCGGGCGCCACGCCGCCCACGACCCCGCCGACCACGGCCCCTCCGACGACCACCCCGCCGGGCAACTGCACGATCGCGGCGTGGGATCGCACGGCGGTCTACCAGAGTGGCAACTCCGTTTCATACAAGGGTCATTCGTGGAAGGCCAAGTGGTGGACGCAGGGTGAGGAGCCGGGGACGACCGGGCAGTGGGGGGTGTGGCAGGACCTGGGGCCCTGCTGATTCTCCGCCGCGCCGGCTCCGGTCAATGCGATCGGCCCACCGGTAGGTCGAGTTGGTACTCGGTCGACCGGTGGGTCGGTCGGTAGCCGAGGGCGTCGTTGATGGCGCGCATCGCGTGGTTGGCGTCGGCGGTGTCGGTCAGCAGCGCGGTGAGGTCGGGGTGGCGTTCCCTGGCCTGCCGGATGGCCTCGGCCTTCATCCACAGGCCCAGGCCGCGGCCTCGGTGTTCGGGCAGGACACCCGTGCTGTAGTGCTGACCGTCGCCCTTGCCGTCGCCGGGTACGACCAGTTCGGTGAAGCCGGCGATGGTGCCGTCGGCCGTGTCGATCGCGACGACCGTATGCAGCAGCTCGCCGCGATCGGCGATGGCCCGGGCCGCCGCACGGACGCGCTCCACGTCCCAGACGACCGTTCCGTAGTCGGTCTCGCCCATCGGCATGTCGTCCATCGCGCGGCGGGACGCGGCGAAGGTCTCGGCCAGCGCGTCCGGGACGGTGCCGTCCCAGGAGCGCAGCCGGTAGCCGGGGTGGTCCCGCTCGGTGATCGTGGCCCACGCCGCGTCGTCGGGCTCGTGGTCGGTCAGCGGCAGCCGGGCGTAGATCAGGGTCAGCACGTCCCGGAATCCCCGCTCGGACAGGAACGCCGCGCCCGGCGAGTCCGCCTCGGCCTGGGCGAGCAGAGAGCGGCGGCCCGCCTGTCGGGCGGCCTCGACGGCCGCGTGGAGCAGAGCGGTGCCGACGCCGTCGCGGCGCTCGGCCGGGTGTACGTGTACCTCCACCTCGGCCAGGTGGTCCTGGCCGGGTTTGTCGAACAGCCGCAGGAAGGCGGAGCCGCGTGGGATGCCGTTGGTGTCGGCGGCCAGCCAGGCCAGGCGGTGGGCGCTGGGGCTCCGTTTCGGGTCGGTCAGCGGGGTGAGGTAGGTCGTCGGCAAGGGGGCTCCAGGGGTGGTGCTCGGTGCTCGGTGCTCGGTGCTTTCGTGCTTGCTTGGTGCCTGGTGTTTTGGTGGGCGGTCCCCTGTGCGCGGTGTTGTGGGTCTTCGGCGGTCGGACGGCGAACCTAGCCGGCGCGGCGTGTCGACGGCAAGCATCGGGGCGGGTGGGAAAACCCGCTCGTCGCGTGCTGCGGGGCCTGCCTAGGATCGAGCGATGACGATCCCCGGGCAGGACGCCGTGTCGCTTGCCGTGGCGCGGGCCGGCGCCGCGTGGCTCTCGGCGTACTTCGACGGGGTTCCGTGCCCGATTCCGGTGCTGCGGGTCCTGGTCGCGCACGGGGACCCGACGCTGCGACACCTCGGGGTGGTGTTGCTTCGGGAGCGGGTCGGGCGGCCCGGGGGTGGTGCGGACGGCGAGGCGGCGGCTTTGTTGCCGCATGTGTCGGCCGGATCGGCCGAGGCGGCTTTGGTGCTCGCCGAGGTGTACGCGCGGTTGCGTGTCCCCCTCCCGGACCGGCGCGCCGCGGGGTGGCCGGCCCGGGTGCGGATCGCCTGGCTGCGGGCGGAGATCCTTGCCCGGCCCGAGGCGACGGTGCGGGCCGAGCCGGCGGGGGAGGAGTTGTACCGGGCGGTCGAGGGGATCGACGCCGGCGCGGTGGACGACGTCGGGGCCCTGCTGGACGGGCTGTCGGCGCGGCCGGATCCGGTGTTGCGCGCGGCGGCGCTGCGGGTGGTGCGGCAGGCGTTGGCCGATGCGTTGATCGGGCCCGGGCAGGCCCGCGCCAGGCTGGTCGAGTTGCTGGATCCGGCCGCCGGTGCCGAGGTGGTGGCGGGGGCGTTGGCGGAGTTGGCCGCGCCGTGGGCCGCCGAGGAGATCCCGGCCGGGATGGAGCGGGCGCTGCGCCGACTGCTGCCGGAGTTTCCGGACGCGGTGGAGGTCGCCGCGCGCTTCGGGACGATCGGCCTGCTGCGTGAGGTGGCCGCGGATCCCGGGTTGCCGGGACGACAGCGGCAGCGCGCCCTCGCCGCGATCGGTGACTTCGCCGAACGCGGCGATGTGGGCGAGCTGTTGGGAATCGCCGAGGCGGATCCGCTGCTGTTCGCAGAGTCGATCGTGGCCTGTCTGGGGGCGATGCATCGGCGCGGGCACTTCGTCCGGGACGAGGACGTGCCCGCCGTGATCACCATGGCGCTCGCCGACCACCGCGTTGCCGCGGTCGACGTGGCGATCGTGCTGTACACGGTGCGGCACGAGGTGCTGCGGGTGCTGAGCGCCGTCGCGGACGATCACCCGGATTGGCCCCGATGCGTGGAACTGCTGTCCGCGCTGGCCGCGCAGGGCGCCCCCGATCTGCCGGTCGGCGACATGCTGACCGCTCGGTTGGCCGGTGACGGTCGGCCGGAGCCCGTACTGGCCGCCCTTCGCGCGTTGCGGTACACGGGCGCGGAGGAGGCCGTACTGGCCGCGTTGCCCCGGGCGCCCCGGGCCGCGTTGCGCGCGTTGGAGGCGATCGGCGGGCCGCGTACGGTCACGGCGTTGCGCGAAGGGCTGGGGGTGGCCGACCCGGGCGGGGTGGTGGTGCCGCATCTGCGCGGGGTGGCCGACCTCGCGCTGGAGGTGTCGTGGCACCTCACCGACGATCCGCACCGGCGCCGGGAGTTGCGGGCCCGACTCGACCGACGGGCACTGCCCGAGCGGATCGCGGCCGACCTCGGGATGCCGGACCCGGACGAACTCGCCCTGCTCACCGCGGACATCGACGCGGACCGTCCGGTCGCCGCACTGTGCCGGATCGCCCGCAACGGCGACGCGCGGACCATTCCGGCGCTCGCCGACCTGCTGCTGCGGGTGGTGAGCGACCTGGTGGCGAACCGGGGCGAGGAGATCGCCGAGCCGGTGGTGCCGGACGAGGTGGTCGAGGCGATCGGCGGGCTCGGCGAACGCCTGTACCGGCGCAGTGCGTTGCGTCCGGTGTATCTGCTCGCCGCGACCGACCCGAAGGCGGCGCGCGCCGAACTCGTCCGCGGCATCACGCTGGATGTGATCGACCGCGAGGGCGTCACCGACGCCGAACTGGTCGTCCTGCTCGAACTGCTGTCCCGGGGCCACGAGGCGACCGGGTGCGGTACGCATCGGGCTCGGCCCGGCGTCAAGGACCGTATCCACCGCCTGATCCGGCACCGCGACCCGGACGTGCGGAAGCACGCCATCGCGCTGCTCGCCCGGGACCCGGACGCCGCCCGTTCGTTGTCCGCGAGCCTGATCCCGCTCACCGCCTCCGCGGATCCGCGAACGGTGCGTCAGGCCCTGCGCGCGCTGGGCCGGATGCGGGCCCGATGGGCGGGGGAGGCGATCGCGGCGTGCCTGGAGCATCCGGTGATGAACGTCGCGAAGACGGCGGCGGAGGCGCTGATCGACGCCGGCACGCCGAGGCAGGTCTCGGCGCTGCTCGGGTGGCTCGGGCGGCACGACAACCCCGGTCTGCGCGACTCGTTGACCGCGGCGCTCGGGGCGGTGCTCGGACCGGCGTACCGGGCACGGGTCCTGGAGGCGGCGGAGCGGGCGACGCATGCGCGAGAACGTGCGCTGCTGATCCAGGCCCTGGACCGGGAGTGGTCCACCGGTGCGATGGCGGCGCTGGTGCGCCGAGGCTCGCCGGTCGCGGAGCCGATGCTTGCCGGGTTGGCGCGAGGGGACTTCGAACTGCGGGACGGCGGCCTCCCGGACCTGGCCGAGGAGTTCGCGGCCCACGACATCACGGTGCCGAAGCCGGCGGCCGAGGTGTCGGAGGAGGACCGGGAACTCCGGGCCGATCTGCTCACCCCGGCCCGCCGGCGCGACCACGACGTGCCGGCCGTGGTGCGGTTGGTCCGGCGTGGGCCGAAGGCGGCGACGCTCGACCAACAGGCGGTCCTGCGAAGGGCGTTGCCGCAGATGCTCGCTCTGGCGCGGTGCCGGCCGGCCGATCGGGCGGCGGTGTTGCGGTTCGTGGTGGCGGCCTGTCCCGCGCCGTGGTCGGATGCCGAACGCGCCGCGTTCGCCGACGCATACGACGTGCTCGCGGCCGAACTCGGCACGGTGGACGGAGTCGGCGCGATCCTGGAGGCGATCGCGGGCTCGTTGGCCGAGATCGCCGCGTTCGACCTCGCCCGCCGGATCCGCGCATTGCCGGACCCGGCCTTCGCGGGCCGGGCCCCTCTGGCGGTGCTGCGAGGTTGCGGAGCCGTCCGCACTCGCGAGGACGTGGAGCGCGCACTCGCCGGAGCGCGGTCGGGAGCGAACCCCTGGGAGGCCGAAGTCGCGCTGCTCGACGAGGCGTTCCGACCGGAGGGTGGGCCGGACGCCGGCGGCTCCGGGGCCCGGGACCTCGAACGGGTCGCGCTGCTCGATGCCTGGCGGTCCGGGCTCGATGCCGCCGTGCGCTCGCCGCAGACGCTCGCCGCGTTCCGGGCCGAGACCGAGACCGCCGCCGACCCGGACTCCCGGACGCGGCTCGCCGCCCTGATCGACGCGTTCCCGAGCGCCGCGCCCGACACCCGCGCACCCCTGCTCGACTGGCTGACCCGACTCCAGCCGATCGACGCGCCGCCGTGGATGTCGGCCGAACGGGCCGCCCGGGCCCGGCGGTCCGCCCGCACCGGTGCCGCCACCCGTCTCCCGCACGCGGAGGACCTCGACCAGCCACGCTCGACCCCGCAACGCGAGCGTCTGGTGGCCCTGCTCGCCGCCGCCGACCCGCGCCGCCGCACGGCCGCCGCCGAGACCCTGTGCGACTGGGCCGAGCCGGCCACCCGACGCGTGGTCCTGGACGCCCACCTGCGCGGCGCCGTCGACCTGCCCGCGCACCTCCTGCGACCCCTCGCCACCACCCTGCTCGACCTCGTCGACGACACCGACCCCGCCGGCGTGCTCACCCGCCCGGACGCCGACCTCGCCCGTACCCGGGCCGCGCGACTGTGCGCGGTCATGGCCCCGGAGGACCTGGAACGCGCGGCTCCGCAGCTCGTCTCGTGGTGGGAGCAGGGCACGCCCACGGTGCGGGCGGCGGTACTCTCCGCCACCCGCGCGATGTCCGCCGACGTCCTCGCCGAAGCCCTCCGCGCCCGACTGGACGCCGGCGCCCTGGGCTGCCTCGACCTGCTGCTCGATCGCACGATGCGGCGCACTCCGGAACTGACCGAGACCGTACGCCGGCTGCGCGCCGAGGGGCGCATGGCGCTCGCCGACCGATTGACCCTGGTCGGCGGCGTACTCCGCGCACCCGGCCCCGATCGCAACGGCCTTGCCCTGGTGTCGCTGCGCACCCGGACCGTGCCGCCCGGTGCCGAGCGCCCCACCCGCGACGGACTGATCGCCACGGTAAGGGCCGACGCCCCCGAGCAGGCCCGACGGGCGCTGTCCCGGCTCGCCGACGAACACGGCGCCGATCCGGAAGTACGCGCCCTGGTCGCCGAGTTGCTCGGTCACGCGCACCCGCGTGTGCGCCTGCACGCACACCGGATCTCGCGGCGGGTGCTCGACCGCACCGAATACCTGCGACACACCGAGCAGTTGCTCGACGATCCGCGACGGGACGTCGTCCGAGGCGCGATCCGCACGCTGTCGCACGCCGGTTGGCAGCCGGCCGTGCCGTCCCTGATCACCCTGTTCGCGGACGCCGACCCGGTGATCCGCGAAGCCGCCGGCGAGGGCCTGGCCCGGATCGGGGTCGCGGTCCTGCCGGCACTGCGCAAGGCCGCCGCGCACGCCCGCCCGGATCGCCGCGGCCGCTATCTGGAACTGCGCGACCGGATCGCGGCGGCCCCCGAATAGCCGGTCGCGGTACTCCGCGCCGGCGTTCCGGGCCATACCGGTCAAACCGGTTCGCGAGTACGCTGTCGGGTATGCCGCGATCCGCCGCCGACACCCGTCGATTCCGCCACGGAGCGGGCCGGCTCGCCCTGGACTTCATCCGCACCCTGAGCCGCCGGGGTACGCCGCAGGAGGTCGAGGAACTACCGGACGCGGAAGCCCTGTTCGCGTGGGTACGGCAGTTCGGCCCGGGCGGCGGGATCGTCGCCGTCGCCCCCTTCGCCGCCGTATCGGTGGCCGACGCCCGGCAGTTGCGCGAGGCCATCCACGAACTGATCGTGGTGGCCTGCCGGGGCGAGGGGTTGGCCGCCTGGCGATCCGTGGGCCGAGAGCGGGTCAACCGCGCCGCCGCCGCCGTGACCCCGGCCCCGGCGGTGGACGCGTGGGGGCGGGTGCGCTGGAGCGCGCCGGACCCACTCTCCGCCACCCTGTCGCTGGTCGCCCGGGACGCGATCGACCTGGTCGACTCCGACGCGATCACCCGCGTCAGAGCCTGCGCCGGCCCGCTCTGCGGAGCCCTGTTCCTGGACGAATCCCGCCCCGGCACCCGCCGTTGGTGCTCGATGAACACCTGCGGCAACCGGGCAAAGAAGCAAACGGGCCGAACTCCGAAACAGAACCTGCACACCGCCTCGTGAAACGGGGACGCGAACGGCGGCCGGCCGATCGGAACTACCGTTCGGCCGTACCCACGTGTGCCGCGTCGCGCGGGTCCTGGACCCTGGTGCGGTAGAGCCAGAGCGCCACGCCGACGATCAACACCCCGCAGGCGATGCCCAGTTCCTTGAAGCCGCCGTAGCCGGTGATGGAGAAGCCGGTCGCACCGACCACCAACACCACGGCCAGGAAAGCGGCGAGCAGCCAGGCCAGCGGGACGAAGAAGCTCGGCAGCCGGATCGGTCGGGGCAGGTCCGGGCGGTCCCTGCGCAGCATGGCGAAGCCCGAGATGGCCAGTACGTGGGTGAGGATGTAGCCCAGGTTGCCGGTCACGATGATCGCGAGCGGGGTCTTGAGCGCGATCAGGATGACCACGTTGACCACGAGGGCGATCATCAGCGCCCGCGCCGGCACGCCGCGCCGGTTGAGCACGCCGACCTGCTTGATCGTGGTGCCCTCCTTGCCCATGTTGTAGAGCACGCGCGAGCCGTCGGCCAGGCCGGTGATCATGATCAGCAGCAGCGAGGCGATCAGGAAGACCACCATCAGGTCGGCCGCGCCGCCCACCAGGTCGTTGAACGCGCCGACGTAGAACGTGGTCGGGTCGAGCCCGATCTTCTCCTCGCCGACGTAGCCGGCCAGCGCCAGCGGCAGCAGGATGAACACGCCGAGCGAGAACAGCACACCCGCGCGCAGCGCCCGCGAGGTGTCCTTGACGGTGTCCTTGTACTCCGGGGCGAACGTCGCGCAGACCTCGACGCCGAACGACGTCCAGGCCATCACGTACAGCCACACCAGCGACTCGCGGATGCCGGCCGCGCCGTGCAGATTCCAGTGCAGGTTGCTCGCGCTCCAGTCGCCACTGGCGAACGGCAGCACGATGAACACCACGAGCGGGACGAGCAGCATGCCGCCGGTGACGTAGACGACCCACATCGCGACGTGCAGGCCGAACATCGCCGCGCCGAAGAGCAGCACGATCACCGCGATGCCGACCACGATCGGGAAGGTCAGCTCGGCGAAGCCCAGATCCAGGGTCCAGTCCTGGCCCTGGAACCACTGGGCCTGGACCAGCGAGCCGATGATGCCCGCGTACACGGACAGCGCGGTGGTCCAGGGAAACCAATAGCCGATGCTGGCCAAAGGGCCGACGAACGGCGCGCGCTTCTTCCAACCCTCGGTCGCGTAGTGCGCGATTCCGCCGGACGACTCGGGGAACATCGCGGCCAACTCGGTGTAGATCCAGTTGGCGATCGTGGCCAGGAGCATCGAACCGGCCCACAGGGCGATCGCGCCCCACGCGCCGAGGCCGCCGATCGAGGCGCCGAGCGAGGCGATCAGCGCGGCGGGCATGGTCAGGGACATCGCGAAGCCGTCGTACCAGCGCATCTTCTTGGCGAGCGCGGGCGGGTCGGCCACGGTGTCGGCGGCGGTACCGGTCGAGCCGGGCGCGGCCGGTTGTGGTGCTGCGGACATACGTTTCCCCTTCGCGGGGTGGGAGCGGCCGGTGGAGGTTCCCGGGGGACGGCCGCTTGGGGGAGGGAGTCGCGGGCTCCGGACGCGCTGCTGTCGGCGCCGTCGTCGGACCTGCCGGTTGCCCTGCTGATGGCCCTGTTATAGATCCGGGTTTTCAACCACGTCAAGGGTTGTTGTTTGTTCGTTCGACAAATGATGGCCGTCGAAGTTGCTCATTGAGATCTATTGACAGGTCAAAGTTGCTGATGAAGTCTGAACCCACGCCGCCCGAGGACAGAGAGGGATCCCCCCGCATGAGCAGCAACGGCCCCGCCCGCCACCAGTTCTTCATCAACGGCGCCTACGTCGACGGCTCCGGCACCGAGGGCTACGACGTGATCAGCCCGGTCACCGGCGAGCACGTGGCCACCGTCCCGGTGCCCACCGCCGCCGACCTGGACCGGGCCGTCGGCGCCGCCAACACCGCGCAGCGCGCGTGGGCCAGGGTCAACGTCTGGCAGCGCGCGGAGTTGTGTCACCGCATCGGCGACGAGATCACCAAGCGGGTCGACGAGCTGGCCCGCCTCCAGACGCTGGAGCAGGGCAAGCCCCTCGCCGAGTCGGTCGCCGACATCGAGGAGGCCGCGCAGCTCTTCCACCTGCACGCCGAGGACGCGGTCCGGCTGCACGGCGAGACGATGCCCTCCACCGACGGTACGAAGCGCATGTGGACCTTCTACGCGCCGGTCGGCACCTGGGGCATCATCACCCCCTGGAACTTCCCGCTGCTCATGCTCGCCGAGTTCGTCGCCCCGGGGCTGGCCACGGGCAACGCGCACGTGGTCAAGCCGCCGGCCAACACGCCGCTGACGGTGCTCAAGGCGATGGAGGCGTTCGTCGCCGCCGGGGTGCCCGAGGGCCTGATCAACATCCTCCCGGGCGAGGGCGCCACGGGCGACGCGCTCGTGCGGCACGACGGCATCGACGCGATCGGCTTCATCGGGTCCTCCGCCACCGGCGCCAAGATCCAGGCCGCCGCCGGGCTCAAGCGCTCGATCATGGAGTGCTCCGGCAACGGGCCGCTCGTCGTGCTGGAGGACGCCGACCTGGCTGCCGCCGCCAAGGCCGCGGTGTACGGCGCGTACCTGTGCGCCGGGCAGGTCTGCTGCGCCACCGAGCGGGTGATCGTGGTCGACGCGGTGCACGACGCGTTCGTGGCGGCGGTGTTGCGGGCCGCCGAGGATGTGGTGCTCGGTGACCCGTTCGATGCGGCCACGAATCTGGGGTCGCTGAACAACGAGGGTGTGGCCGCGAAGATGGATCGGCACATCGCGGATGCGCACGAGCGGGGCGCGAAGGTGCTGTTGGGCGGCAAGCGCCGGGTGGGGATGCCGACCGAGCTGTACTACGAGTTCACCGTGGTGGACGAGGTTCCCGTGGACAGTCTGCTGTCGCGGGAGGAGTCGTTCGGGCCGGTGGTGCCGATCATCACGGCGGTGGACGAGGACGATGCGTTGCGCCTGGCGAACGACGACAAGTTGGGGCTTCAGGGGGCGGTGTTCACGCGGAGTATGCGGGCGGCGTATCGGTTTGTGGAGGAGATGGCGGTGGGGCAGGTCGTGGTGAACGACAGCACGTGTTTTTGGGACGTGAACATGCCGTTCGGCGGGGCCGGGAATCGGGGTACGGGGTGGGGGCGGATCGGGGGCAAGCACACGCTCTTGGACATGTCCGATCTCCGCACGGGTGTGATCAACCTGTAAACGCCCGGGCCTCGATCGCCGGTCAGGCTTTTGGCCTCAATCGCCGGCCGGGCTGAGTAACCCGGCCTCCGGCCGAGGTGGCCTCAAACGCCGGCCGGGCTGTTTGGCCTCAAACGCCGGCCGGGCTGTTTGGCCTCCCGCGCCGGCTGGGCTGGGTTGACCCGGCCTTCGGCCGAGGTGGCCTCAAACGCCGGCCGGGCTGTTTGGCCTCCCGCGCCGGCTGGGCTGGGTTGACCCGGCCTTCGGCCGAGGTGGCCTCAAACGCCGGCCGGGCTGGATTTCGCGGACCGAGCGATGGATAGCCCGGCCGGCGTTTGAGGCCAAAAGCCTGGCCGGCGCTTGAGGCCAGATAGCCGGGCCGGCGATTGAGGCCACTTGAGCCGGGCCGGCGTTTGAGGCCAAGTAGCCCGGCCGGCGTTTGAGGCCGACAGCCCCGGCCGGCGGTTGAGGGCGAATTTGGCTGCCTTTGGAATACCGGTCACTACCCCGTAGGGAACCGCATGAGCCCGAGTCACCGCATTGCCTTGCGTGATGCTGCCCAGGAACCGTTTTGGTTGGATCGGATCGAGCGTCCCGAGCCATTGGCGCGGCTCGTAGGGGACGTTCGGGTCGATCTGGCCGTGGTTGGTGGCGGGTATACCGGGCTCTGGACCGCGTTGATCGCCAAGCAGCGCGATCCCGGGCGGGATGTGCTCGTGCTCGAGCAGGGCACCTGTGGACATGCCGCCAGCGGGCGCAACGGGGGGTTCTGTTCGCCGAGTCTCACCCATGGGCTGGCCAACGGGCTGCAGCGGTGGCCGGACGAGATCGATACGTTGCAGCGCCTGGGCGCGCGCAACCTCGATGCGTTCGAGCGTGACCTGGACACGCATGAGATCGAGTGTGGATTCGGGCGTACCGGCAAGGTCGCCGTTGCCGCCACTCCCTGGCAGGCCGAGTCCCTGCGGGCGTCGGTGGGGGTTGCCCATCGGTATGGGGAGAAGGCCGAATACCTGGAAGGGGACGCGCTGCGCGGCTACGTCGACTCGCCGCTGTGGGCGGCGGGCGTGTGGCAGCCCGACTACGCGCTCCTGGATCCCGCGCGCCTGGTCTGGGGGCTGCGCCGAGCCTGCCTGGACGCCGGTGTGCGGATCGTCGAGCGTACCGAGGTCACCGCGATCGACACCAAGCCCGCCGACGCGGTCCGGCTGAGCACCGCCTACGGGCTCGTCGCCGCCCGCCGGGTCGCGCTCGCCACCAACATCTACCCGCCGCTGCTGCGCCGGCTCGGTCTGAGCATGGTCCCGGTGTACGACTACGCGCTCACCACCGAGCCGCTGACGGACGAACAACTCGCCGCGATCGGCTGGACCGGCGAGCACGGCGTCACCGACGCGGGCAACCAGTTCCACTACCTGCGCAAGACCGCCGACAACCGCATCCTGTGGGGCGGCTACGACGCCATCTACCCGTTCGGCAGCAGGGTCGACGAGGCGCTGACCCAGCGCCCGGAGACCTTCGACATCCTCGCCGAGCAGTTCGCCGCGACCTTCCCGCCGCTCGCCGACGTCGCCTTCTCGCACGCGTGGGGCGGCGTGATCGACTCGACCACCCGGTTCTGCATGTTCGCCGGCACGGCCGCGGCCGGCCGGGTCGGCTACGCGCTCGGCTTCACCGGACTCGGCGTCGGGGCCACCCGGTTCGGCGCCGAGGTGATGTTGGACCTGCTCGCCGGCACCCGGTCGGAACGTACCGAACTCGCCATGATCAAGCGCAAGCCGATTCCGTTCCCGCCCGAGCCCGCGCGCTGGATCGGCATCCAGGCCACCCGCTGGTCGATGGCCCGCGAGGACGCGCACGGCCGACGCAACCTGTGGCTGCGCTCACTGGACCGGCTCGGACTGGGCTTCGACTCGTGAACCACGCGGGCGCCGGATCCGGGGACCGGCGGGAACAGGGGAAGATGGCCGCCGGAGATCAGGAACAGGTACACGCGCCGAACCCGGCGCCGCAGCAGACCCGGAGCAGCCGCATGACCCCTGCAGGCCCGCTGGACGACATCGACCGGCGCATCATCGCCATCCTCCAGGCCGACGGCCGGCGCGCGTACAAGCAGATCGCCGAGGACCTGGGCATCCCGGCGTCCTCGGTGCGCTATCGGGTGCAGCGCCTGGAGGAGAGCGGGACGCTCCAGATCGTAGGCATCGCCAACCCGCTCACCATCGGGTTCGACCGGCTCGCGATGATCGGCATGCGGGTACGGCCCGGCAGCGCCCGGGAAGTGTGCCGGGAACTGCGCGAGTTGCCCGAGACGTCGTACGTGGTGATGGTCGCCGGGCAGTACGACGTGATGGTCGAGGTGATCTGCCGGGACACCGACCACTTCACCGACCTGCTCAACCGGCGCCTGCTGTTGATCGACGGGGTGCTCTCCACCGACTCCTTCTTCGTGCTGGAGGTGCACAAGCTCGCGTACGGCTGGGGCGTCGGCGGCGTCGAGTCCTCGCTGCTCGACGCGCCGGAGATAGCGCCGGGGTCGGGCCTGGACCAGCGCGACAGCCGCTGACCGCGCGCCCGTTGCCGGTTCAGCCGCTCGCCGGCAGGCCGGCGAGCCAGCGGTCGGCGGCGCGACGGGTGGTGAAGGTGTGTACGGGGACGTCCGGCGCGGAGTGGGCGGCGAGCAGTCGGCGCACCCGGGGGCGGACCGAGTGCCGGTAGGCCAGGACGGAGCGCAGGACGCCGGGGTCGAGCCGGTCGTGATCGCTTGGTTCGGGATGCCGGCGGCGGGCCAGGATCGCGGTGATCGCGGCCGGCGGATGGATATCGAGGAAGACCACGGTGTCCGCCGCCCTCAGCCGGATCGGCAGTGTGGAGGCGTAGTTGCCGACCACGATCCAGCGGGGCCGGGCGATCAGCGCGCGTTGCGCGTCGGCGAACTCGTCGGGCGGGGCGGTGGTTCGATCCTCCCGGTGGTACAGGGTGTCCAGGTGGGTGACGGGGAGGTCGAGTCGGGTGCCCAGGGCTTCGGCCAACTCGGGCCTGCCGGTTCGGCTGACGCCGACGACGACGATCTTGCGCATGGTCTTGCAGCGTACGGAGGTGGCGGGCGCCGCGCGCGTGGATTACCGGGAGTTTGCCGGGTGGGCCGGTCTCGCTGGGCCTCATGCGCCGGCCGGGCTGTGGGGGACCTGGCCTCCGGCCGAGGTGGCCTCAAACGCCGGCCGGGCTGTTTGGCCTCAAGCGCCGGCGGGGCTGGGTTGACCCGGCCTCCGGCCGAGGTGGCCTCAAACGCCGGCCAGGCTGCTTGGCCTCAAACGCCGGCCGGGCTGTTTGGCCTCATGCGCCGGCCGGGCTGTTTGGTCTCATGCGCCGGCGGGGCTGGGTTGACCCGGCCTTCGGCCGAGGTGGCCTCAAGCGCCGGCCAGGCTGCTTGGCCTCAAACGCCGGCCGGGCTACTTGGCCTCAAACGCCGGCGGGGCTGGGTTGACCGGCCTCCGGCCGAGGTGGCCTCAAACGCCGGCCGGGCTGTTTGGTCTCATGCGCCGGCGGGGCTGGGTTGACCGGACTTCGGCCGAGGTGGCCTCAAGTGCCGGCCGGGCTGGGGGACCCGGCCTCCGGTTGAGGGGGCTTTGAGGGTTGGTTGGGCTGGAGTTGTGCTGTGTCGGGGGTGGGGTTCAGTTGGTTGCGGTGCCGGTGATTCGGGTTGGGGTCAGGCGTATGATTACGCGGATCGACTCCGGTGGGAGGTTGAGGTATTCGGTGCCGGCGCCGGGGCCCTCGTACTTTTCGGCCAGTTCGACCGCGAGTCGGCGGCCGATGTCCTCGGTGATCGTGGTGGTGCCGCGTATCTCGACGTAGACGTCTAAGTCGGCGGGATCGTAGATGGTCAGGCTCGCGCGCGGGTCGCGGCGCAGGTTGCGGTCCTTGAGCCGGCCGGCCTGGGTGGAGATCAGGATGTCGTTGCCGTCGCGACCCACCCACACCACCGAGGTCTGCGGGCTGCCGTCCCGGTTCACGGTGGCCAGTACGGCCGGGTGTGCGGCGTCGAGCAGCTTGCGGGCGGAATTCCCCAAGAGGATCGTCATGTCCGGGATCCTACGTGGCGTTCATCGAGGCGGTCGCGGCTCGCGGTCGGATCAGTGTCTTGCCCAGCGGCCGACCGCTCACCTGTGCGCGCAGTACGGCCGGGAGTTCGGCGAGCGTGATCTCCGCGGTCACCAGGCGCTCCACGGGCAGCTTCGGCAACACCGCCAGCGCGGCGGCGAAGTCGGCGCGACCGGTGCCGTAGCTGCCGGCCACGGTGACCGGCCGACCGGCCCAGGTGGTGCGCACCGCCTGCTCGCGACGCCGGACCCGGTCCAGATCGCAGGCCAGGTCCGGGAGCCGGTCCCCCGGGGCGGTGCCGCCGTAGAGCAGGGCCAGCCCGTCTGGGACGAGCGTGCGCAGAGCCTCGGCCAGAATCTCCGGGCGCACGAAGCTGGTCGCGATCACGGCGACCGCGAAGGCCGATGCCGGCAGGCCCACGGTCGGTCGTACCTCGAAGCCGCGCGCCCGCAGGAACTCGGTGCGGTCGGTGCTGCGATTGGCCAACGTGACCTCGGCCCCCGCGAGTTCGGCGAGGCGGGCGATCCACAGACCGGCCGCGCCCGCGCCGAACACCACCACGCGCCGACCGAGCAGCGGGACGCCGGTGTGCCCGACCAGGGCCGCGACGCAGTGTTCGGCGCAGGCCAGCGGTTCGGCGAAGACCGCCTGCCGGTCGGAGAGTTCGGCCGGAATCCGGGGCAGCGCGGCGGTCAGCCGGTCGGCCGGGCCGGCCGCGTACATCTCGGTCGCGAAGCCGCTGGTGCGCGCGAGCGGCACATTGGGATCGAGGGCCACCCGGGCACCGACCGGCAGCGCCTCGGGCAAAGTGGACTCGGCGACCACGCCGACCAGTTCGTGGCCGAACTGACTGGGACCGTGCCGCTCGCGGGCCACCTCCTTCAGGTCGGAGCGGCACAGGCCGGCCAACTCCACCCGGATCCGCACCCGGTGTTCGCCCTTCGGCGGGTGCGGTCGGCCGAGCCGCAGGTGCGGGCCGTGCGGGCCCAACTCGACCCTCATCCCGCCCGATCCGGGCGAGCGGTGCCGACTCGGGGCGCGTGTGTGGTGCGCCCGACCGCTTCGGCGGCCACCACCGCCAGCGCCTCGCCGAACCGGTCGGCGATCAGATGCGCCTCCGCCGGGGTCAGGATCAGCGGCGGACGCAGTTCGATGACATTGCCGAGCCCGTGCTCGGAGACCCGGGTCAGTACACCCCGTGCGTGCAGCGCGCGCTGGAACGCGTGCGCGAGCTCCGGAGCCTTGCCCCCGTCCGGGCGCACCAGTTCGAGGCCGAGCATCAGCCCGGGCCCACGCACGTCGCCGAGCATCGGGTGCTCCCGCCGCAGAGCCCCCAGCCGCTCGGTCAGGATCGCGCCGGTCCGGCGTACGTTCTCCAGGAAGCCCGGCCGCCGGACGATCTCCAGCGTCTTGACCGCCGCCGCGGCGGCCAGGTTGTGGCCGCCGTAGGTGAAGCCGTGCAGCGAGCGGTCCCAGTCGGCCATGCGCTCCTCGGTCAGGATCGCCGCGAGCGGCAGTCCGCTGCCGGTCAGCCCCTTCGAGACGGTCATCATGTGCGGCACCACGCCGAACAGATCGGCCGCGAACATCTGTCCCGTGCGGCCGAACGCGGTCTGGATCTCGTCGAAGATCAACACGATTCCGTGCTCGTCGCACAGGGCCCGCAGGGCCGGGAAATAACCCGGCGGCGGCACGATGTTGCCGCCCATTCCGCTGATCGGCTCGATCAGGACACACGCCACGCTGCCCGAACTGGCGTACGTGATGAAATCCTCGATCCGGCTCACGCACAACATGCCGCAACTGTCCGGGGTCTGCCGGTAGAAGCAGCGGAAGCAGTAGGCGTCGGGCACGTGTACCGCGCCGAGCGGCGGCATGTGGAACGGCGCCCGCATACGACTGCTGCCGTTGTACGCGGCGGCGGCGATGGTCTGGCCGACGTGGCCCCGGAACGGCACGATCACGTCGCGCCGGCCGGTGTGGTGCTGGGCGATCCGGATCGCACCCTCGTTGGCGGTCGAGCCGCCGCTGCTGCGCAGGTTCACCCGGGTCAGGCCCGGCGGGGCCAGAGCGACCAGGTCGCGCATCAGGCGGTCGGTCGACTCGGTGCGGAACGACGAAGAGGCGAAGACCAGTTCCTCGGTCTGGGCCCGGACGGCGGCCATCACCTCGGGATGGTGGTGGCCGAGGATCAGATTGAACGTCCCGGACACGCAGTCCAGGTATTCCCGGCCGCTCGCGTCCCACGAGCGGATCCCCTCGCCGCGTACCAACTGCGCGTCGCCCAGCCGGTATTGCGCGACCCCGACGGTCGCGGCGGCGCGCTCCTCGGCCGACTCAGTCATCGCGGTGATCCGCGTCGAGCCGCTCCAGTTGGGTGCGGACCCACGCCTCCAGCGTCCACGGCTCGGCCACCTTGCGCCGCCGCTCGGCCGCCGCCGCCCGTTCGGCGGAGGACGCGGTCAGCGCGGCGATCAGCGCGTCGGCCTGCTCCACCAGGTCGAACGGGTTGATCGTGCGGCAGACCGGGGCCAGGATCTCCGCCGCGCCGCACATCTCGGACAGAATCACGTCCGCGTCGCGCTCGTTGACCAGTGGAGCCTCGAAGGTGCTCAGATTCTGGCCGTCCACCGTCGAGTTGAAGATCAGCACGTCGGCTCGGCGGAAGCAGCCGATGGTGTGCTCGACCTCGTTGTCGCAGTGCAACCGCACGGTGTCGGGGCCCAGTTCGGCGTTCGCCTCGGCGATCGTGTACTCCACCCGCCGGACGTAGTCGGCGTTCGCCTCGACGTAGAGCCGGTTCGGATTCATCCGGACCAGCATGCGGGAGGACCGCACCCGGGGATCCCGGCGATGGGCGGACACGAAGGCCCGGACGGCGCGTTCGGCGTTCTTCATCGGGTCGGTCCGGCCGCTGTGCACCACCAGGGGCGCGTCGCCCGCCCACTCGGCGATCCCCGCCGGCAGGCGGGGATGGTCCGCGTCGAGCGCGCGCGGGCTGTAGCCGAGCGGCATGGTGCGCACCCCCGTGCGCCGGCCGCGCCACCGGATCACCCCCGCGTTGCGGTCCACGTCGGCGTCGGGTATCAGATCCGCCACGCAGTCCAGGAAGTTGCGGCACCACCGCTCGGCGAAGAAGCCGATCGTGGTCGCCGGCAACATGCCTTCGAGCAGGCCCACCCGCAGTGCCCGGGGCAGGATCCGCCAGTAGTCGGGCGAGGGCCAGGGGATGTGCACGAACAGCAGGATCGGCGCGGTCGCCCGCACCGCACGCAATCGAGCCGGTACGCCGACGAGTTGGTAGTCGTGCACCAGGTACACCGGATCGGCGACGTCGGCCGAGTCGGCGAGCAGGGCACCGGCGAAGTCCTCGGTGAACTCGGTGAATCGCTCCAGGGCGGTGTAGGTCTCGGCGCCGAAGGTCGGCGTGGTCCACCGGTCCCAGCCGTAGTTGTTCGCGGCCCACATCAGCTGCGCGGTCATGAAGTTCTGCACGACGTCGAAGGTCTCCCGGTCGTGCCGCAGCAGCCGGACCCGGATGTCGCGGCCCGAACGCAGGCGCAGACTCAGACCGTTCGGGTTCTCCCGGGCCGCTCGATGATCGTCGTCGGTGTCCGCGCTGGCGATCCAGGTCACGTCGAGCACACCCGCCTGTTCGGCGACCACGTTTCCGGTGCCGCCGGGCGCGAGCCAGGGACGCAGCGCGCCGGTCACCGGATCGGGGGCGAAGCTGACTGCGGCACGCTTGCTGGCTAGGAACAGATGACGGTCCATCAGGGCTGGTCCCTTCCGAGAACGGCTGAAGCGTCGAGAGCGGCTGAAGCGTCGAGAGCGGCCGAGGCATCGAGGTCGGCCGAGGTGTCGAGGGTGGCGCGCGGCGGCGCGAGGGTGTTCGGGTCGGCGGTCGAACCGGGCAGGCCGCAGGACCCGATCGAGCCCGTCGGCCCGACCGCGGTGGCGATCAGCGCGGCGTCGGCCGCGAACACGTCCACCGGATCCAGGCCGCGCAATTCGGGCAGGTGCGCGGCACGTTCGCTGTGCAGGCACGCGTTGCGCGGGCGGCACGCGTACCCGGTGTCCCGCTGTGGCACGGCGGTCACCAGCGCCGGGTCCACGCCGTGCACCGCCGCGATGTGCCGGGCCCACTGCACCCGGGACAACCGCCGCGGCCCGCCCAGATGCACCACGCCCGTGTGCGGCGAGTCGAGCAGGGCGGCGGTCCAGGCCGCGACGTCGTCGACCAGCACCGGGGTGTTCCAGTGCCCGTCCGGCACCGCCACGGGCGCGCCCGCGCCGAGCCGTTCGGCGCACGTGGTGAAGAAGTTCGGCCGCAGCCCGGCCCGGTCCCAGCCGTACACCAGGCTGACCCGCAACACGAGCGCGTCACCGCCGGACAGGTAGGCGGCCTCGGCGGCGAGCTTGGCCCGCCCGTAGGCGTTGGCGGGCGAGGTCGGCGCGGACTCGGCGCAACTGTCCGCGTGGCCCGGGAAGACGTTGTCCGTGGAGATCAACACCATCCGCGCGGGCCGCCCGGCCAGCGCCGCCACCACGTGGCGGGCACCGGCGACGTGCACGGCGGCCGCGCCCGCCGGATCGGCCTCGCACCGGGTGATGTCCGAGGGCCCGTGCGCGGCCACCACGGCGTCGGGACGGACCGCGTCGACCACCGTGCGCACCTCGCGCGGATCGGCCACGTCCACCGGAAGCCAGCGCAGCCCCCGGGTCTCCGGGGTGCGGGGGCGCCGGCGCGAACCGAGCACGACGCCGTGACCGAGGCGGGTCAACCGGGTGCCGACGTGGCCGGCTATGTACCCCGATCCGAACAGCAGGACCCGGGTCATCGGGCGACTCCCTTCCGACGCGACGGTCGTGGGTGGTGCGGTGGGTCGGAACGAACACCCTCGGCGCGGTCACCTTCGCCGGAGCCACCGGAGCCACCGGAGCCACCGGAGCCACCGGAACCGCCCGGATCGTCGGAAGCGCCGTCCGGGTCGCACGTGCCCGGGCCGGCCTCCGCGGGCAGCAGCCGCAACGACCGCGCGCCCACCATCACCACCACCCCGCACAGCGCCACGACGCCGAGGACCGTGCCCAGACCCAGCCGGCCGGCCAGGGTGCCGACCAGCGGCGGGGCGCCGAGGAATCCGGCGTAGGACACGGTGGTGACGAGCGAGATCGCCTGCGGGCGAAGGCTCGGGGCGACCGCGCGACCGGTCGCGGCGAGCAGCGTGGGCAACACCGGCGCCAACCCGACGCCCGCGAGCGCGAAGCCGGCGAGCGTGGTCGGGGTGGACCAGGCCGCCGCCGCGAGCGCCAGGCCCAGGCCGCCGAGCGCGCCGCCGCCGAGGATCAGCGGGGCGTCGCCGACCCGTTCGCCGCGCCACTGGGCGAGCAGTCGGCCGGCGGACAGGCCCGCCATGTAGACCGCCGGGCCGCACGAGGCGAGGAACGGACCGGTGTGGAGGTTGTCGGTGAGGTGGATCGCACCCCACTGCTCGACGGTGTTCTCCATCAGCAGCACCGTGCCGCCGACCGCGCCGACCACCGAAAGGGCGATCAGGAGACGGCCGTTCGCCCGCTCGGCGCGCGCCGATCCGGGTTCGGCGGCCTCCTCCTGCCAGCGCCGGCGGTCGATCGCCGCCGCCGCGCTCAGCGCGACCAGTACGGCGATGGTCACCAGGATCGCCCGCGCCGACACCCCCGCGTGCAGCGCGAGACCGACCGCCGGGGCGGCCAGGACCATCGCGAGCGGGGTGGCCGCCTGGACCCGATGGAACAGCCGCTCACCGGTCAGCGCCTCGCGCGCGGCGGTGGTGGCGTTGAGCGCCACCTCGATCGCCCCGCTGGTCGCGCCGATCAGCAACAGCGCGGCGGCGAACGTCCAGCGCGACCCGGCCACCGCGACGGCGAGCGTGCCGAGCGCGAACCCGAGGGTGACCAGGGGCAACGTACGCGGGCCGAGCCGCCGCGCGAGCGGCCCGGTCAGCAACATCGCGGGGACCGCCGCGACCGGGACCGCGAACAGCGCCAGACCGAGTTTCCCGTCGTCCAACCCGAGTTCGTCCTGAAGGGTGGGCAGCAGCGCGGCCCAACCACCCCAGAACAGCCCCCAACTCGTCGCCGGGGCAAGCAGACCGAGCACACCGCCGCCGTTTCGCATGCACACTCCGTCCATTCCAGGTGACCGAGAGTGTCGCCCACCGTATCTTCCCACCACTACCCCGAGCCGGCCCTCGGCACCGATAGCGTGACCGGCGGCGGGCGATTTCGACGGACTGCGGAGGCTTTCGACGGTGGAGTACTGGGCGATCGACGCCGGCGGCACGCGGACCACGGCCAGGGTGGGCGACACGCGGTACACCCGGGGGTCGGTGAATCCCGCGTCGGCGGGCGCGGCGGCCGAGGCGACGTTGGCGCGGTTGCTGGCCGAGATCGCCGCGGACCTGGCCGGGGCGCCCGCGCTGGGCTGGTTCGCGAGCGCCGCGATCACCATGGACACCGTGCCGGCGGAGATCGATCGATTGGCGGTGCTGGCGCGCGAACACGGCCTGGCGGGGCGGCTGGTGGTCTCCGGGGACGTACCGCCGCTGCTGCTCGCGCCGCCGACGGCCGGGCGGGGGTGGTCGTGGTGGCCGGGACCGGGTCGGCCTGCGTGGCGGGTTCCGGGCCGGACGCGGGGCCGCCGGTGGTGATCGGGGGCTGCGAGTACCTGGGCAGCGACGAGGGCAGCGCGTACGCGCTCGGCGCGGCCGGATTGCGGGCCGCCGTACGCGGTGCGGACGGGCGCGGGCGGCCGACCACGCTGTTCGCCGCCCGGGGGCCGCGCGAACTGGCCCGCCGGCTGGCCGCGGAGCCGTTTCCCAAGAGCGCGGTGGCCGCGTTGGCGCCCGAGGTGTGCGCGGCGTGGCAGGCGGGCGACGCGGTGGCGGGCGAGGTGGTGCGGGCCGGCCTCGACGATCTGATCGACGGGGTCCGCGCGGCCCGGGACGCGGCGGGCCTGAGCGGCACCTGGCATGTCGTGCTCAACGGCGGTGTGTTCCGGGGGTGTCCGCCGTACGCGGCCGAGCTGAGCCGGCGCGTCGTCACCGAACTCGGCGCGGCCGCGTCGCCGACCGTGATCGCCGATCCGGTGGACGCGGTGTACGCCGCCCTGCGGGCGAACGAGGGTTCACCGCCCAAGGGTTGGGCACACATCCGCCACCTGTGAGGAAGCGAGCCGCAACCGAACGAGGGGGACCGCCGATGACCCGAAGCCCCACCGGAGCCGAGGACCAGAACCCCGCCCCACCCGCCCCGCCCCCGGCCCGAGCCGCCCCCGGTGCCGGGCCCATTCGGCTCGGGATCTGCCTTGCCGCGCTGGCGCCGTTCGGACTGGCGGGGGCGTTGGCGGTGGCCCGGGACGTCGGCGTGGGCGTGGTCGACCTGCCGGTCGATCGTGGCTTCGCGCTGGTGGACGCGGCCCGCCTCGAGGATCCGCGCCATCAGCGCGACGTGCGGGAGCGGTGTGCCGCCGCCGGCGTCGCGATCGGGTGTGTGAGCAACAGCCGGGACACCCAACTCGTGCTGGGCCCGCACGGGCCGCATACCGACGCGGTGTTGGCCGGCAGCGCCGAGGCCAAGCGGGCGTTCGGGGTGCGCGCCGCGCTCGGGACGGTGCGGTTCGCCGCCGGGGTGGGCGCGCCGCTGGTGCGGCTGATGCTGGGCGTGCCCGATCTGGCCCGCTGGTTGTCCTGGTCGGGCAGCGAGGTGAGTTGGCAGGACAACGTGGACGCGTGGGTGCACGCCGCGCGCCCGGTGCTGGAGTTGGCGGACACGCTGGGCGTACGCGTGGTGATCGAGCCGCATCCCAAGCAGGTCGCGTACGACCCGGCCAGCACCCGGGCGCTGCTCTCCGGCGCGAGCGGGGTGCACCTGTGCGTGGACCCCGCCAACCTCGCCGCCATCGGATACGACCCGGTGGCCTGCGTTCGCGGCTGGGGCCGGCGACTGGCCGCCGTGCACGCCAAGGACCTCCAGCGCTGGTCCGACACCGAACCGCCGCGCGGCGCGGGCTGGTCGCGCTACGGTCCGGGCCCGGCGATCCGGTTCCGCGCCCTCGGCGCCGGTGCCCTGCCCTGGCCGGCCATCGTGGCCGCGCTGCTCGACGACGACTACCGGGGAGTGATCTACGTGGAACACGAGGACGCCCTACTGCCGACGGAGCAGGGCCTCGCCAATTCGCTGACGCTGCTGCGCGCGCTGATCCCCGCCGGCGTCGCCCCGGGGCGGACCTGGTGACGCTCGACGGAGTACGCGGCGGCCTGCTCGCGGGCGGCCTGGGCGAGCGCATGGGCCCGCTCACCGCGACCGTCTGCAAACCGCTCGTCCCGTACGCCGCGAGCTGCCGCCTGGTCGACTTCAGCGTGGCCAACGCGGTCCGCTCCGGCCTGCCCGAGCTGGTCCTGCTCTCCCAGCACCGCGAGTCCGACCTGGTTCGGCACCTGATCGCGCACTGGGACGAATCCCCGGGGACCCGGCTGCACTTCGGCCCGCACGACACCCTGGCCCGATCCGGCCCCGGCGCGATCCTGCCCGCCCGGCCCGCCGAACGCGGCACCGCCGACGCGCTGTTGGCCAACGCGGAATACCTGTTCGCGCCGGGTGCGCGCGATCTGCTGATCCAACACGCGGACCACGTCTACGTGTTCGACTACGCGCCGATGCTCGCCGCGCATCGTGCCGCCGACGCCGACTGCACGATCGGCGTACAGCGCATCGAGCGCCGCTGGGTGCACCTGTTCGGCATGGTCGAGGCCGATCCCGACGGCCGGGTCCGGGCCCTGGTCGAAAAGCCCGCGCGGCCGACCTCCGACCTGGTGTTCACCGCGTTCTGCGTGTTCCGGATCGCCGCGCTGCGCGAGGTGTTGGCGACGCTGGCCGGACGCGGCGAGGCAGGCTGGCAACACGACATCAGCCGCGACGTACTGCCCGCGATGATCGCCCGGGGCGACCGGGTGACGGCGTATCGGGTGGCCGACCACTGGGCCGACATCGGCACCGTCGAGCGTTACCGGGACGAGCAGTTGCGGCTGCTCGACCGGCCGCATCCGATCCCCGCCGAACTGCTGCCGCGCACCCTCGCGGGCCTGGGGGAGGGGTTTCCCCGGTACGCCGACGGCAGTCTGCTCGGCATCGGCACACCACCGGGGACGCGGGTCGAGGGCAGTGTGCTCCACCCGGGCTGTTCCCTCGAACCGGGCGCGACCGTACTGCGTTCGGTGGTGTTGCCGGGCGCCACGGTCGCCGCCGGCAGTACGGTCCGCGATGCCATCGTCACCCCGAGCGGGATCCTGACGCCGACCCCGCCCGGGGGCACGACGCCACCCGGAGCCGGCACGGCGCCCGCCCGTCCCGAGCCGCCCTCCGAGCCGGTCAGGACACCGCACGATCCAGCTCTTCCGCCGTGATGAACGACGTGTGCGTACCGGCCGTGCGGACCGCGTGCGCCCCCGCGTGGGTGCCCGCCGCCGCGCAGCCGGCCCAGTCGCGGCCGGCGAGGTAGGCGTACAGGAAGCCGGAGACGTAGCTGTCCCCGGCCCCGTTGGTGTCCACCACCTCGTCGGCTCGCATGGCCAGCGCCGGTACGTGCCACAGCGGCCGATCCGGCACCACCAGATAGCTGCCCCGACCACCCGCCATCGCGACCACGATCTTGGCCCGGCCCCGGGCGAGCAGGTCCCGCGCGGCCTCCTCGACCCGGTCGCCGAGCCGGTTGGTGGAGGTGAACACCAGTTCGGCCCCGTAGGCGAAGTCGGCCCGGCCGGGGTCCTTCCCGTCCCAGCCGTGCAGGTCGGTCGAGGTGGACACACCCGCCTCGACCGCCTCCGCCAGCGCGGCCCGCGACCAGCCGCCGATCGACACGTGCGCGTGCCGGGTCCGGGCCAGCGCGGGGCGATACAGATCGGGGTCGACCACCAGGTCTTTCGGCAACCGACTGTCGTGCAGCGAGAGTCGTTCGCCGTCCGGGCCGACCAGGTTCACACTGCGCGGAGTGCCGGCCCGGTCGGTGGCATGCGCGAAGGACAGGCCGTGCCGCGCGTAGTGCGCGAGCACGAAGTCCGCCTCCGGGTCGTCCCCGAGCACGGCGGCGAGATGTGTGCGCAGCCCCAACGCCCGACAGCCCAAGGCCACCCCGTTGCCGGTGTGCGCGACATAACTGCGGATCGGCGGCACCTTGAAGTCGCTTATCGGCAAGGGGAGTTCGGGTACCCGTACGATGATGTCCACACCCACCCCGCCGACCACGAACACATCCAGCCCGGCGGGTTCAGCCATCGGTTCCTCCGTGGGTGCGCGCCAAGGTGGCCTCGGATTCGGCGGAGACCACGAGCGCGGCGTGGATCTCCTCGTCGGTGACGTCGTCGGTGATCACCGTCTCGCCGAGTGCGGTGGGCAGCACGAAGCGCAGTCGGCCGTCCCGGATCTTGCGGATCTGCCCCAGGGCTTCGACGGTGGTCGCCGGATCGAGCGGGGCGGGCAGCGCGGCGAGCGTGGTGGGCAGCCGCACCCGGTCCAGGAGTCCGGTCACCCGGGCGAGCAGGGTCGGGTCGAGCAACCCGCGGCGTGCGGCGATGCGCGCCGCGCAGGCCATCCCGAAGGCGACCGCCTCGCCGTGCAGGACCGGGCCGTAGCCGGTCGCGGTCTCCACGGCGTGTCCGATGGTGTGCCCGAAGTTCAGCGGCCGGCGCAGGTCCCGCTCGTACGGATCGCGGGCGATCAGGCGGCACTTGAGCACGCTGGAGGCGTGTACCAGGGCGGCGGTGGGCCCGGGGTCGGCGGCCAGTACGGCCGCGTGCCGGTGCTCGATCAGCTCGAACAACTCGGGCGAGGCGATGATCCCGGTCTTGATCGCCTCGGCCAGTCCGGCGCGCAGTCCACGATCGTCCTGGGTGCTCAGATAGCCGACGTTGGAGACCACCGCGCGGGGTTGGTAGAAGGCGCCGATCAGGTTCTTCGCGGACGGGTGGTCGATGGCCACCTTGCCGCCCAGGGCCGCGTCCACGTGCGCGAGCAGCGTGGTGGGCACGTTGATGTACGGCAGTCCGCGCATGTACGCGCTGGCCACCCAGCCGACGGTGTCCATCACCACGCCGCCGCCGACCGCGAGCAGGATGTCCCGGCGTACCAGCGAGGTTTCGGCCAGCCAGTCGAGCAGTGCGCTCGCGGTGCGCAGGCTCTTGCTGGCCTCGCCGGCCGGGAAGGAGGTGGCGACCACGTCGAGTCCCGCGGCGGTCAGGCGTTCGGCCAGGCGGCGTGCGTGCAGCGCGAGCACGGTGTCGTCGGTGACCAGCGCGACCCGGCGACCGTCGATCTCGGCGCACAGGTGCGCGAGCGCGGTGTTCTCGTCGAGGCAGACATGGACCGGATATGTGTCGAGCCGCCGAGCGGTGGCCATGATCGGTTCGACCCGGCCGCGAGGCAGCGCCAGCTGTTCGGACACTCGGACGTATTCGGTCATATATTCACACCCCGGCAGCTCAACGAAGACGTCGCAGACAATCCGGATATTCGCTGCCGAAATAATTACGGCGGGTGCTACGAAAAGTCAACAACGACTCACCCAGAGTGCGCCCGCGCGGGTATAGCAGACCGTTCGACGCTATTCCCGGGCATTCGCCGATTCCGGAAACTTCGCCCGGAAACGACCTCTAGGCGGCGGGCCGCGCGGGGTCCGGGGTCGCGGTCGTCGAGGGCGCGGTGGCGGCGATCTGCTCCTCGTGGTCCCGGCCCCACACGCCCAGCGGCAACAGCGCCTCGTTCAGCGACTCGCCCAGCGGGGTCAGCGAGTAGACCACCTTCGGCGGGACCTCCCGATACACCTCGCGGTGCACGATGCCCCGACTCTCCATCTCGCGCAACTGCTGGATCAGCATCTTCTCGCTGATCCCGGGCACCGCGCGCCGCAACTCCCCGAACCGCCGATCCTCGGTGTGCAGCGCCCACAGGATCAGCGCCTTCCACTTGCCACCGATGACGTCCATGGCGGCATCGAGACCGCACTGGTAGCGCCGGGCCATGCGCCTCCCCCTCCTCGGACACTGCCTTACCGACAGGTAGGTACTGCCGCACATTGTCCGTACGTATTCGGCCGAAGGCAAAGGAATCCGCCGGGAGAGCGTGTGGCTGCGCCGCGTCGGGCGACGTTCGGGCGAGCATGGGGGGATGGCGGAGACGAATGTGTCGCGGGTGTTCGAGGTCAGTACCGGGCGGCACGAGCGGGTGTACGACCTGACCGGGACGTGTGCGCGATTCCTGCGCGAGGCGGCGGCGGGGCGGGACGGATTGCTGAACGTTTTCGTGCCGCACGCGACCGCCGGGGTGGCGATCCTGGAGACCGGCGCGGGCAGTGACGAGGACCTGCTCGCACTGCTCGCGGATCTGCTGCCGGCCGACGACCGGTGGCGACACCGACACGGCAGCCCCGGCCACGGACGCGATCACGTGCTGCCCGCGCTGGTCCCGCCCCACGCGACCCTGCCGGTGATCGCGGGCGAACTCGCGCTGGGCACCTGGCAGTCGGTCACGATGGTCGATACCAACCGGGACAATCCGGACCGCACGGTGCGGTTGACCTTCCTCGGCTGAACCCGCCGGGCCCGGCGGCCGGCAGTCGGTTTCCTCGCCGCGTGGCGGGAAACCGCCCCGGGGTGCGCGGTCGGGGTGCGCGGTCGGGGCGGTCGGCCGGGGGAGCGATCCGGCCGATCCGCCGGGCCCGTGCATGAATCGGCCCGCTCCAGGATATTTCTCGTATCGGTTCGATCGGGCTCCGTTTTCCGTTCGGTCACGTGGTTTTTCCCAGGAAATGCGAGACGATGCTCCGCTTTTCGCGACCGCCCGCCCGACCGACATCGAGACACGACCGACGCGAGGAAATTCCATGTGCCCGACAACGGATCGACACATTCGCGGAGCCGGGATATCCGGAGGCGCCGGATTCTTCGCCGGACCGGCCGATGTCCCGGCTCGAAGCGGCCGTCGAGCGGATCCGGGGCCGCGCGCGCTCGATCCGGGCGAGCGCGGGATCCCGGGCGGCCGGGACGGCCGGCGGCGGAGAGAACCCACGCGGCGCCGCCGACGGGCGTCGCGGGCAAAGGTGGCGAATTTCGTGCTCTCGGCCGAGTCGACCGAAACCAGCCGGGCGCTTTTCCACCGCGCCCGTCGATCCCTGGCGGGCGGAACGACCTCGTCCGGTCGGATCATCACCACCGGGTCCTATCCCTATCCGCTGTATATCGCGCACGGAAAGGCCGCGCACATTTGGGACGTGGACGGGAACGAGTATGTCGACTACCTGAATTCGTACGGCTGCGCGGTGATGGGGCACGCCGATCCGCGGATCGCCTCGGCGGTGGCCGAGGTGTCGGCCGGCGGCACCATGTTCGGTGCGGGCACCATTCCGGAGATCGAACTGGCGGAAACCATGCGGGCGATGATCCCGTGCGCCGACCTCGTCCGGTTCGCCGACTCGGGGTCGGAGGCCATTCAGGGGGCGATCCGCTCGGCGCGCGGCCTCACGTCGACGCGGCCGGTTCGGCGTGCCGGTTCGTCTCGGCGGCGCTCACCGACGAGGACGTGGCCGCCGCCTGCGCCGCCGTGGACGCGGCGTTCGTGCTGCTCGCCGGTGTGTGAGAGGCAACCCTTCGGCTGTTCGGGGGGCGGTCGGGTGTCGTACGCGCGGGTCGGCCGCCGGGCGGCCGGCGCCATGACTAGCCTTACGTAACCGTCCTGATGATCGGGGCGGCGTCCCTCACACAGGTAAGGATTCGCCGATGGGTTTGAGGAGTCTGCTGCGCAACGTCTTTCGTTCGCGGGCGTCCCGCGAGACGGCGGAGACACCCCGGGCGACGGACGCGGTCGAGGAGTCGGCGGTACGCCCCGCACCGGAGCCGGCCACGGTGGTCGAGGCGAGCACGGCAGCGGAGGCGAACCACACGTCGGACGCGCCGACCACGCCGGAGCCGGAGTTCGTCCCGGAACCGCCGGCCTTGACGAAACCGGAACCGGAGCCCGAGCCCGTGCGGGTATCCGAGCCCGAGCCGGTGCAGGTCCACGTACCCGAACCCGAGCCGGTGCGGGTACCCGAGCCCGAGCCCGTCGTCGCCGAGACGGTGGTCATCCCCGAGTCCCGGGCGCAGTCGGTCGCCGCCGAGCCGGCCCCGGTGTCGATTCCCGTACCGGCGCAGTCGATCACGACCCGCGACGAGGCGGAGCCGATCGAGGCCGAGGTGGTCGGCACGCCGACCGCCGAGGTCGAGTCCGCGCCGGCGGAGCCCGAGGCGCCCGCCGCCGAGACCGAGCCGACCCCGGCCGCGACGCCCACCGCGGTCGCCCCCGTCCCGTCCGCCCGCGCCGAGGAGCCGGTGCCCACGACCTCGGGACGCGCCGAGGCCGCCGCGGCGGCCGTGGCCAAGTGCGGTCTCACCGGCCGCAGCGTCGTGGTCTACCTCGTCCTGGACCGCTCCGGCTCGATGCGCTCGTACTACAAGGACGGCACCGTCCAGCACCTGGCCGATCAGACGTTGGCGCTGTCCGGGCAACTGGGCGAGGCCGTCGTCCCGCTGGTGTTCTTCTCCACCGACATCGACGGCGTCGCCGACCTCGACCCCGGCAACCAGGCGGGCCGGATCGAGGAACTGCACGGCTCCTACGGGCACATGGGCCGGACCAACTACCACTGTGCGATCGCCCGGGTGGTCGAGCACTACCGCGCGTCCGGGAGCACCGACCCCGCCCTGGTGATCTTCCAGACCGACGGCGCGCCGACGAGCCGGCCGGCCGCCGCGAAGGCGCTGTGCGACACGGCCGGGTTGCCGATCTTCTGGCAGTTCCTCGGTTTCGGCGACCCCGAGTCCAAGGGCTTCGACTTCCTGCGCAAGCTGGACGAACTCACCGTGCCGGAGCAGCGCGTGGTGGACAACGCCGGCTTCTTCCACGCCGGGCAGGATCCGCGGACGCTCGGTGACGCGGAGCTGTACGACCAACTCCTCCTGGAATTCCCGGAATGGCTGAACGAGGCGATCACGGCCGGTGTCCTGGCCGCGGACCCGGTGGACGCGCTGGTCTAGCCGCGCCTCATCCGGGCGTATCCCCGAGCGCGCCCGACGGTCGGCCGAACGGTCGGCCGTCGGGCGTTTTTTGATCGGCCATCAGGCGTCGGAGCGCACCGTCACGCGGGGCTTCCGGAGTCGTCCGGACCCTCCAGGGCCCTTACGGCGCGGGCGATGTCGTCCTCCGTCGCCTCCGACAGTACGACCTCCACATCGCCTCGGCGCACCACGATGTCGGGGCCGCCCGCGCCCGTGATGGGTGCGCGCGAGCGACGCCAGCCGGCGATCGCCACCAGCAGGCCGGACAGGCCGATACCGTTGCTCAGCACGACGTCGACCACGTCGAGGGTGGCGCCCATGGTGTCGGTCGTGTCGTCCTCGGCGTAGCTGATCGCGGCGCCGCCGCGGAGATCGGGGTCCAGAGCCAACCACCGCTGCAACGCCGCCACTTCGGTGCCTTCGTCGCCGACCACGCGCACCTGCACGAGCACTTGCCGCCACCCTTCGGGAACCGTCGGGAGCCCGCGCGCACGGCGGGCCGACCTGCCCGGCCATGATGCCGGCATCGCTTCGCACCCGGACGCTGGCCGGCGCCGAACCCTATTCGGCGGCCGGTTCGGGCTCGGGGAGCACCGCGCACGCCTCGATCTCCAGGAGCAGATCCGGCCGGACCAGGGCCGCGACCTGCATCGCCGAACTCGCCGGCAGTCGCTCCGGGTCGATGTACTGCTCCCGGGCCGCCCGGACGGCCGGCAGGTCGGCGATGTCGGTGAGGAAGTAGGTCAGTTTGATCACGTCGTCGAAGGTCGCGCCCACCGCCGCCAGGCAGCGGCGCAGGTTCTCGAACACCTGCCGGGCCTGCGCGCCCGGGTCGCCCGCTCCGACCAGGTCGCCGTGCTCGTCCAGGGCGATCTGTCCGGAGATCGCGACCACTCGGCCGGTGCCGATGACCACGTTGGTGTAGCCCCGACCCGGAGCGACGCCTTCGGGTGCGGGGATACGGGTGAGCCGCTGCGATGTCGTCATGCGCCCCATCCTCACCCGACGCGCCACGGGCCCACCACGCGCCCCCACCGGGCCCGGCGTGCGCGCCCTATGCCTGCCGCTCAAGATCGTCAATCCTGTGCCCGTCCGGTTTCACCTGATCGAGCGAGAACCGGCGCGACGAAGGCCCGTTCGACCCGGCGCGACCCTACGGTGTGCCCTGGCGAAAGGGGCGCATCGATGTCACAACCCTTCGAACTCCCGGAGTTCTACGTGCCGTACCCGGCACGACTGAATCCGCACCTCGAGGGCGCGCGCGTGCACTCCAAGGCGTGGGCGCGCGGGATGCGGATGATCGAGGGCTCGAACATCTGGGACGAGCACGACTTCGACTCGCACGACTACGCGCTGCTGTGCGCGTACACCCATCCCGACTGCGGCGGCCCGCAACTCGACCTGGTCACCGACTGGTACGTCTGGGTGTTCTTCTTCGACGACCACTTCCTGGACGTGTTCAAGCGCACCCACGACACGGCCGGCGCCAAGGCATACCTGGAACGGCTGCGCGCGTTCATGCCGGTCGACCCGGGCACGCCGATCCCCGAGCCGACCAACCAGGTCGAGGAGGGTCTGGCCGACCTGTGGGCGCGGACCGTGCCGAGCATGTCGCCGGCCTGGCGCGAGCGGTTCGCCGCGAGCACGCAGGCGCTGCTCGAGGAGTCGTTGTGGGAACTGGCCAACATCAACGAGGGACGGGTGGCCAATCCGGTCGAATACATCGAGATGCGCCGCAAGGTGGGCGGCGCGCCGTGGTCGGCCAACCTGGTGGAATACGCCGCGAACGCCGAGGTGCCCGCGGTGATCGCCGCGAGCCGGCCGATGCGGGTGCTCAAGGACACCTTCGCCGACGCCGTGCACCTGCGCAACGACCTGTTCTCCTACCAGCGCGAGGTGGAGAACGAGGGCGAGAACGCCAACGCCGTCCTGGTCTTCGAGAAGTTCCTCGGCTGCGCCACCCAGGAGGCGGCCGATTCGGTCAACGAACTCCTCACCTCGCGCCTGCACCAGTTCGAGCACACCACCTTCACCGAACTCCCGCCGCTGTTCGCCGAGTACGGCCTGGATCCGCAGTCCCGCATCGATGTGATGGCCTACGTCAAGGGCCTCCAGGACTGGCAGTCCGGCGGCCACGAGTGGCACATGCGCTCCAGTCGGTACATGAACGGCGCCACCGAGGTGGGCGGCACCCCCACGGTCCCCGGGGTCCTGGCCGGCCCGCAGGGCATCGGCACCTCGGCGGCACGCATGCTGCCCGGCCTGGTCGCCGGACTGAACAGCGGCCTGCGCCGCTACACGCACGTGCCCTTCCAACCGGTCGCACCGTACGAGATCCCGGACTTCCACCTCCCGTTCGAGCCGCGCCTGAACCCGCACCTGGACGGCGCCCGGGACAACCTCGTCGAGTGGAGCCGGCGCACGGGCATCCTCGACGAGGGCATCTGGGACGAGCGGGCGCTGCGCGACTTCGATTTGGCGTTGTGCGCGGCGGGCATCGCGCCGGTCGCTTCGCCGGAGCAACTCGACCTCGGCGCCCAGTGGTTGGCCTGGGGCACCTATGGCGACGACTACTACCCGGTCGTCTTCGGGCGCTCGCTCGACCAGGCCGGTGCCAAGGTCTACACCGAGCGACTGAAGACCCTGATGCCGGTCGACGGCGAGGCGGCGCCCGCAGCGACGGACGCGATCGAGCGCGGCCTGGTCGACCTGTGGGCGCGCACCGCGGGCCCGATGCCGACCGCGTCGCGGCGCAGGTTCCGGCGTGCCGTCCACGACATGCTGGACAGTTGGTTGTGGGAGTTGGCCAACAGCGCGCAGCACCGCATCCCGGATCCGGTCGACTACATCGAGATGCGGCGCCACACGTTCGGCTCCGACCTGACCAAGAGCCTGTCCCGGCTGACCCACGGCGACGTGGTACCGGAACAGGCCTACCGCTCACGGGCGGTGCGGGCGATGGAGAACTCGGCGGCCGACGTCGGCTGGATGATCAACGACGTGTTCTCCTACCGCAAGGAGATCGAGGTCGAGGGGGAGCTGCACAACCTGCTCCTGGTCGTACAGAACTTCTTCGGCTGCGACTTCGAGCACGCGCTCGACGTCGTGAACGACCTGATGACCTCCCGAATGCGCGAGTTCGAGCGGGTGGTCTCGACCGAACTGCCCGCCATGTACCGGGACCTGGAGTTGAGTTCGGCGGCCAGGGAAGCGCTGGACGGCTACGCGGTGGCGCTCGGCGACTGGAACGCGGCGATCCTGAAGTGGCATCAAGAGTGCAAGCGCTACGCCGACCCCAGGCCGCTGGTGCCGTTTCCGTGGCAGGTCGGGACGGGGTTCGCGCCGACCGCACCGCGCCCGGGCGTCGGCGCGTTCGGGCAGGGCGTGCGGTCGGGCGCGGCCCGGGCGCCGGTCGAGCCGGCCGGAGTACCCCGGGTGCGCTACGGGCCCAAGGGGTTGGGCACTTCGGCCGCCCGCCCGACCGTCCGCGCCGGGGTCACGGTGCACTGACCCCGACGCGATCGATCGGATCTCACACGCCGGCCGCGCCGGCCGGGGCCCGGCCGGCGCCGGCCGACACCGGAACGCCGAGGAGGTGGTCGACGAGCGCGAGCAGTACGTCGCGCCCCGACCCGCGCGTACGCACGTCGCACGGGACGATCGGCACCTCGGGATCGAGGTCGAGCGCGTCGCGGACCTCGTCGACGGTGTACTCCACCGCCTCGTCGAAGCGGTTGATCGCGACCACGAAGGGGATGCCGCGCCGCTCGAAGAAGTCGATGCTGCCGAAACCGGCTTCCAGACGGCGGGTGTCCACCAGCACGATCGCGCCCAGCGCGCCGATCGCCAGGTCGTGCCACAACGACCAGAACCGTTCCTGTCCGGGCGCGCCGAACAGGTACAGGACCAGTTCCTCGGACAGGGTGATGCGGCCGAAGTCGAGCGCGACCGTGGTGCGCGACTTGGCCTCGATGCCGACGGTGTCGTCCACGCCGACACCGACCTCGGTCATCATCTCCTCGGTGTGCAGTGGCGGAACCTCGCTGACCGTGCCGACCAGCGTGGTCTTGCCGACCCCGAATCCGCCCGCGATCAGGATCTTGACCGCCGCCGCACGCTCGGGCAGTCGGTCAGAGCCGAAGGAGACCATCACGTACCTTTTTCAACAGGGCGGTATCGGGGGTGCGGGCCAGGGCCAGCGGGGCGCGCACGGTCACCAGGCCGTCGCGGAGCAGGTCGTCGACGAGCACCTTGGTGATGCTCACCGGCAGATCGATCAGGGCCGCCACCTCGGCGACGGCCTGCGGTTCCCGGCACAACTCCAGGATCCGCTGATGCTCGGGTTGGCGGCCGCGCCCGTCACGGGGCTTGCGCCGCGGCCCCGGGGACGACTCGTCGGGCCCGGGGGCCCGGACCGCGGGCTCGTCCGGGTCGACCGTGGTCACCAGGGTGATCAGGGTCAGGTCCGCGTCGCGCACCGCCTTGGTCCGCCCCCGGGTGAGCGTGTACGGGCGCACCACCGGGCTCGCGTCCTCGTCCCAGGACTGATCCCATCCGGATCTCACGCTCGACCGCCGGTTCGAGTGCCGCCCTCGTCACCGCGTGGCCGGGTGCCGAGGTATTCGCCGACCTTCTTCACCAGCATGTTCATCTCGAACGCGACCACGCCCACGTCGGCGCTCTGTTCGGCGAGCACGGCCAGATGCGCGCCGGTGCCCGCGGCGGTGAGGAAGAGGAAGGCGTCGTCCATCTCGACCAGCGTTTGGCGCACCGACCCACCCGCGAAACCGCGGCCGATGCTGCGGGCCAGGCTCTGCAGGCCGGCCGCCGCGGCGGCCAACTGCTCGGCGTCGTCGCGCGGGATGGTCTCGGACCGGCTCATCAGCAGGCCGTCCTCGGACAGCACGATCGCGTGCCGCGTCTGGTGGACGCGCTTGACCAGGTCGGTCAACAGCCAGTCCAGGCGGCTGTCGGTCGCGGTGGTGGCCATGCCGCCGGCGAGATCGTGCGTGTTCGTCATGACGGTTCCCCAGGGTGCGTGGTGCTTCCGGCGGCGGGGCGCGGGCCCGGAGCGGGCTCGGTCCCGGTTCCGGGTTCGGTCGCGATCGCGGACTCGTCGTCGGCCGCGGTCGGTTCGGATGCCTCGCGCGCGCGTTGGCTCGCGAATCGGAACGAGGACAAGGTAGCCGCAGCTTCCCGCGGTGAGGAGGGCTTCGCCTCGGTTCGCACCCCTCCCTCGCTCGTGGTGGCGGTCTCGGTACGCAGTGGCATCGGCAGATTGCGCTGGCGTACCCGGCGGGGCAGCGCGCGGCGGCCGTCGGGGGTGGTCTCCTCGACGGCGGGTGCGGTCGTGGGCGCCGGGCGCGCGTGCCTCGGAGCCGGGGTCGAGGCCGGCTCCGGGGCGGGGACGGGACCGGGGTCGGTGCCCGCCGGCGCGGTCGGGCGTACCGACACGTCGGGTTCGGCGGGTGCGGGCTCGGCGCGTTCGGCCGGCATCGGTATCCGGTCCAGCGAGCGCACCACCGGTTCGGGGTGCGGTCGACCCGGCGACTCCGGTACGAAACCGGGGCCTTCGTCCGCCTCGTGCGTCGTGGCCGAGTTCGGCTCCGAAGCCGGTTGTGCCGCCGCGACGATCGCCGTCGCCGGCTCGAACGGCGCCGCCGCGCGGTCCGGTTCGTCGGGGGCGCCGCCCTCGCGGGTGATCAGCTCGTCGGGCAGGAACACGATGGCCAGCGTGCCGCCGTACGGCGACGGCCGCAACGTCACGCCGACGCCCAGCCGGTCGGCCAGCTGGGCGACCACGAACAGGCCCATCCGCACGTCCTCGGCGAGCGCGATCACGTCGAACGTGGTCGGCACCGCCAACTGCCGGTTGGCCGACTCGTATTCGGCCTCGGACATGCCCAGGCCGCGGTCCTCGATCTCGATCGCCACCCCCTTGGCCACCGCCGCCGCGCGCACATGCACCGGCGTGTCCGGCGGCGAGAACATCGTGGCGTTCTCCACGAGTTCGGCCAGCAGGTGGATCACCCCGCCCACGGCCGGCCCGGACAGCTGCACGTCCGGATCCGAGTACACCTCGACCCGGTGGTAGTCCTCCACCTCGCCGACCGCGCCGCGCACCACGTCCACGATGCGGACCGGTCGACTCCAGCGTCGGCCCGGTCGGTTGCCGGTGAGCACCACGAGGTTCTCCTCGTATCGCCGCAGTCGGGTGGCCAGATGGTCGATGGTGAACAACTCGCGCAGCAGCTCCGGGTCCTGGTGCCGGCGCTCCATCGTGTCCAACTCGCCGATCTGACGGTTCACCAGCGATTGGGTGCGCAACGCCGTGTTGACGAAGACCTTCGCGAAGCCCTCGCGCTGTCGGGCCAGTTGTACCGCGCCGTCCAGCGCCGCGCGCTGCGCGGCGTTGAACGCGGAGGCGACCTGGCCGATCTCGTCCCGACCCGCGTCCACCTCCGGCGCCTCGACCGCGAGGTCGACCCGCTCGCCGCGTTGCAGCCGTTCGATGACCATCGGCAGCCGGTGCGTGCCCAGTTCCACCGTCGCGTCGCGCAGCAGGAACAACCGCCGCCGCACCGCCCGGGTGATCCGCCAGCACAACACGCCGCCGATCACCACGAAGGCGAGGCCGATCGCGCTGAGCAGGTACACCTGGTTCCAGGTGTCCGAGGTGGCCTCGTCGCCGGCCGCGAACACCTGGTCCACGCGGGCGAAGTCGAAGGCCGAGGCCGGCTCGGCGAGTCGGTCGAGAACGCTGCGCCAGCTGGCCAGTTCGGCCGGGATCGGGATACCGCTGCCGGCGGCGCGCGCCTCGCGCGGCGCGTCGACCGTCGCGATGATCGCGTTCTCCATCGAGACCAGGTCGTGCCAGGCCGGGGTCTGGGTGAGCGCCAGATAGCCGGCCCGTGACGCGGGCGGCAGGAAGGGCTCGATCTCGTCGTCGATCGAGTGCCGGCGCACCCCCACGTTCTGCACGAACGCGGCGTAGTCCGGCTGGCTCAGCCGCCCGGAGGGCAGCGAGAACGACACCAGCGTGTCCTCCTGCGCCAGCGCCTCCCCGGCGCGGAACTGGATGACCAGGAACTGCCCGGCGTAGGTGACGTCGGTGTCGGAGGTCTCGGCCAGCGCTTGGACCACCGAGATCTGATCGGCGATCTGACTCGTATAGAACTTCAGCCAGCGGTCCCGGCCGATCGCGCCGATGGAGTCCACCTGGCGGCGCGCGTCGGGGAGTTGCGCCAGTTCCGCGGCGACCTCGCGGGCGCGGCGCACCGCGTTGCCCGGGGTCTCGCGCGCGCCGCTCTTGGCGAAGGCGACGAACTGCTTCACGGCCTCGTCGGTCTTGACCCGCTGCGCGCGCAGCGCGTCGGCCGCCGCGGGGGCGGGCTTGGCCATCCAGGCGGCCGTCAGCCGCCGTTCGGCCTGGAGCGAGATCATCGTGTTGTAGCTGGGCGTGCCCGCCCGTTCGGCCACGGAGACCTCGTTGTCCAAACCGCTCGCGTGATCCGCGAGCCGGTAGGTCGCGATCGCCCACAGGGCGACCATCGACACCAGGGGCACCACGGTCAGCAGGACCAGCAGGGTCCGAATGGTGAAGGTCCGACGCGGCCGCGAGCGAGCCGCCCCGGTCCGGTCGGCCCGAGGGGCGCGCATCAGTTTTCTCATCGACTCTCCCGCAAGGGCAACCGGGCCCGAAATTGCGGTTGCCGCGACCCGGCCGAAGGTACCGGTGAGGCACCCGACACAATCCACGCAGTGTGCGTGGGGAACTTCCTACCCGTGCGTCACATACAGCGCAGAAACGACGAGCGGCGGAGTGGATTCCGCACATAGGTTACCGAACGCGCATTCGGTGCTACCCCAAGGAGTGGGTACGGCATGCACACGGTGGGTGGGATCGGCCGGCAGATCGCGTACTGGCGCACGCGCAGGGGCCTGACCCAGGCCGAATTCGCCCGGCTGATGGGCCGATCGGTGCGCTGGGTCGAGGACGTGGAGGCCGGCCACCGGCAGGCCGACCCACGGCTGTCGGTACTCGCCCGGGCGGCGGTCGTCCTGCACATCGGGATCGACCGCCTGCTGCCTCCCGAGCCGAACCGGGAGGGCGTCGACCACGATCCGCTCGCGGCGGTCCGGGTCGCGCTGCGCCGGGCGGACCTCGCGCCGACCGCCGGCGCTCCCGTCGAGCCGCCCGACCTCGGGGTGCTGCGGCGAGAGTTGGCGTACGGCTGGACCGCGTACGCCGCGGCCGACTACCTGTGCCTGGACCGTGTGGTGCCGCCGATGCTGGTGGGGATCGGAGCCGCGTCGGTCGGAGAGGGGGCGGCGGACCCGCTCGCGCCGATGGTGGTGCGCGCCGGCGCGCTGACCCTGGCGGCCGCCGCGGCGCACGTGTTCGGCGACGCCGACCTGGCGTGGCGCGCCGCCGACCGGGCGGTCACCGCGGCCGGGCGCAGCGGCGACGCGGTGGTGCTCGCGCGCGCCGCCGACCGGCTGACCGCGGCCATGGTCGGGCACGAAGGGGCCGGGGCCGCCGCCGAGTTCGCCCTGGAGGTGGAGGCGGACCTGGCCGCCGCGCTGGGCCCGTGCGGCGCGGCCGGCCGGGCGGCGCTGCGTACCCTGCGCCTGGGCGCCGCGTTGGCCACCGCGCGGCTCGGCGATCGTTCGGGCACACGCGACCTCCTCGACGCGGCGGAGCGGATCGATCCCGGCGCGATCCAGGTGCCGCTGTACCGGGTCACGGCGCATGTGCTGCTCGGCGAGTACGGGCGCGCCGTCGACGGCCGACTGGACCCGACCGCGCTCGCCGTGCTGCCGCGCGGCAGGCAGGCCCGGCACCTGATCGACCTCGCCCGGGCACTGGCCGCGCTGGGCCGGCGCGGCGAGGCGGTCACCGCGCTGCTCGACGCCGAGGTCGCGGCGGCCCAGGAGATCCGCTGCCGACCGATCAATCGCACCTTCGTCCAGGAGATCCTGCGCCTGGACTCCTCGGTGGACGGCGACGAGGCCCGATTGCGCGCGCTGGCGGCCCGCTGCGCGGGAAAGGGGTCGACCCGGTCGGAACGGGCATGGATCATGTAAGGGGTGGCCCGGGTCGCCCGGCCGCCGATCCACTCCCCGGGAGTCGCCGTGATCACCGTCTTCATCGTCACCGACCTGCTGCTCGTCGTCGGTGTACTGATCGTCTTCCTCGGCCTGCGCGATCGCGCGCGCACCCGGACCGCGACGCACGACGGTCTGCGCATCGAGCGGGACAACACGACGCGCGCCGAAGCCTCCGGGGGCGTCCTCGGCGTGCACACCAACCACGGCTCCTGGCCGGGCGTCTAGCCTCCGTCCGACGCCGGGGCCCCGGGCCGACTCCCCGGACGCGCCGCCCGGCGGCCCGGCGCCGACGCCGGTCCCCGGCGGACATGGGAGGCTGTGCGCCATGGGTCTGTTCACGGTGGACGAGGCACGCGCGGAGTTGGCCCGGCTGATGCCGGTACTGGACGAACTGATCGTGGTGCGCGCGGACGCGGCGGAGTTGGCCGCGGCGCTGGAGCCGGGTGGGACCCGTACCGAACTGGGCGGCCTGCCGGAGCTCAAGGGCATGCAGGCGCGGCTCGACGACCTGATGACCCGAATCCAGCAGACCGGCGCGGAACTCAAGGGCTTCGCACCGCTGCTCGTCGACTTCCCCGCCGACCTGGACGGCGTACCGGTGTTGTTGTGCTGGTTGGAGGGGGACCGGGAACTGGGCTGGTACCACCGCACCGACCTGGGCTTCGCGGGCCGGCGCCCGCTGCCGTAGGGCGGCGCCTGCCCGGGGGAATCAGACCGACAAGAGCGTCGAATCGGGCGAATGTCACCGGTGGCGCGTAGCGTTTCCCACCTGGGAATCGCTGCCTGGAGGTCATCGTGACGAAGTCCGTCCTGCTCGCCGTCGGCACCCGCAAGGGTCTGTGGATCGGTCGCTCTCACGGCGCCGAGCCCTGGGAGTTCACCGGGCCGCACCATCCGATGACCGGCGTCTACTCGGTCGCGATCGACACGCGCGGGCCGGCGCCCCGGGTGATGGCGGGCGTGGTGAACGAGCACTTCGGCCCGGTCGTGGTCACCAGCGACGACCTCGGCGCCACCTGGCGCGAGCCGGACCTGGGGCGGGTCGGCTTCCCGGCCGACGCCGGCGCGTCGGTCGAACGGGTGTGGCAACTGGTGCCGGGGGCCGGTGCCGAGCCCGACGTGGTCTACGCCGGCGTGGAGCCGTCGGCGCTGTTCCGCTCCGCCGACGGCGGGCGCTCCTTCGAACTGGTCCGCGCGTTGTGGGACCACCCGCACCGTCCGCACTGGGGGGCCGGCTTCGGGGGCCAGGCGATCCACACCGTGCTGCCGCACCCCACCGACCCGCGCCGGATCGTGGTGGCGATGTCCACCGGCGGGGTCTACGTCACCGAGGACGGCGGGGCCAGTTGGAATCCGTCCAACACCGGGATCCACGTCAGCTTCCAGCCGGACGAGTATCCGGAATACGGCCAGTGCGTCCACAAGGTGGCCCGGCATCCGGAGCGGCCCGACCGGCTGTTCCTGCAGAACCACCACGGGGTCTACCGCAGCGACGACGCGGGCGCGACATGGCAGTCGATCGCCGAGGGGCTGCCGGCCGACTTCGGCTTCACGATCGTGGTGCACCCGCGCCGACCGGACACCGTATACGTGGTCCCGCTCACCGCCGACGCGATGCGCTTTCCGATCGACGGCCGCTGTCGGGTCTATCGCAGCGACGATGCCGGCGAGTCCTGGACCGCGTTGTCCGACGGCCTGCCCGACGGCTTCTGGACGGCGGTCCTGCGGGATGCGATGTGCGCCGACGACGCCGAGGTCACCAGCCTGTATTTCGGCTCGCGCAGCGGCGAGATCTATCGGGGGCACCACAGCGGCGACCACTGGGAGCGCATCGCCCAACACCTGCCCGACGTACTGTCGTTGCGCGCCGCGGTGGTGTAGTGCCGTCGCGTTGCCGCCGCGCTGTGCGACGGCCGGGTTCGCACACGTTCACGCGCCCGCAACCCGGCCTTGGCACTGTGCTCACGTCGGGCTGAGAGGGTCGGGACGTCCGCGCTCCACGCAGCGAATCGCGTCGAAACGAGTCAGTGTGTCCAGCGTCCTGCCCGCCGCCGTGCTGTTCGACATGGACGGCACGCTCGTCGACACCGAGCAGTTGTGGTGGGAGGCGGTGGAGGACGTGGCCGGCCGGGTCGGCTACGCGCTGGGACCGACCGACACGGCCGACGTGGTGGGCCATGCCATCGAGCACACCGCGACCTACCTGCACGCGGTGGTGCCGGAGGGGCCGTGCGTGCACGAATTGTCCGACGCGCTGGACGCGGCGTTCACCGACCGGGTGCGGGGTCGGATCGAGCCGCTGCCGGGCGTCGTGGCCCTGCTGGACGCGCTGGCCGAGGCGGAGGTGCCGTTGGCCATCGTGTCCGCGTCGCCGCGGCACGTGGTGGACCTGGTGCGGGACGCGTTGGGGTCGGCGCGTTTCGCGGTCACCGTCGCGGCGGAGGACGTCGCGCGGACCAAGCCCGACCCCGCCCCTTATCTGGCCGCGGCGACCGCGCTCGGGGTCGAGCCGAGCGCGTGCGTCGCGGTCGAGGACACGGTGGTCGGCGTGGCGTCGGCGGAGGCGGCCGGGTGCGGGGTGGTCGCGGTGCGGACGACTGCGTCGATCGTGGCTGCTCCGGGGCGGCGTGTGGTCGCCTCGCTTGCGGTGGTCGGGCTGGATGACCTGCGGCCGGCGCTGCTTGCGAGGGCGTGACGGGTGTCGGGTGGGCCGCTTGGCCTCATGCGCCGGCCGGGCTGAGTGGCCCGGCCTGCGGCCGAGGCGGCCTCAAGCGCCGGCCGGGCTGTTTCGCCTCAAGCGCCGGCGGGGCTGATTTGGGGTCTTGCGCCGGGCGGGCTGAGTGGCCCGGCCTGCGGCCGAGGCGGCCTCAAGCGCCGGCCGGGCTGTTTCGCCTCAAGCGCCGGCGGGGCTGATTTGGGCTCTTGCGCCGGGCGGGCTGGTTCGCCTCAAACGCCGGCGAGGCTGATCTGGCCTCTTGCGCCGGGCGGGCTGAGTGGCCCGGCCTGCGGCCGAGGCGGCCTCAAGCGCCGGCCGGGCTGGTTTGCCTCAAGCGCCGGCGGGGCTGATTTGGGCTCTTGCGCCGGGCGGGCTGGGTGGCCCGGCCTGCGGCCGAGGCGGCCTCAAGCGCCGGCCGGGCTGGTTCGCCTCAAACGCCGGCGGGGCTGATTTGGGCTCTTGCGCCGGGCGGGCTGTTCGGCTCCCAGCGGGGCTGATTTGGCTGGGCTGATGGGTTCCTCGGTGTGGCGGCGGCGTCGTTCGGCGAGTTCTTTCCACCTTCGGGTGCTGGCGGAGGGGGCCGCGTGCCGGTCGGTGCTTGGCAGGTGTTGTTGGATGCCATGGTGAGTGGCTGGAGCCTTCCGGGGCGCGAAGTGCCGCGATTTGGTGGGGAGTTGCCGTCGAGTCAGGGCATCGTTGGCTGCGCCCGGTGGGCTATGGGGCTTCCGTGGGGTTGTTCAGGGCGTTGATCATGCTCCGCAGGCTGCGGAATGCGGCTGATTGTTCCTGTTCGGTCATGCCGGTCAGCATTTTGAGTTCGACGGAGCGCACCGCCGTGGTCGCCCTTTCCAGGCTTTGGCGGCCTCTGCGGGTGAGTCTCGCCGGGAGGGCCTTTCCGACGGGCGCCTCCGCCGGTCTGGTCACGTAGCCGTCTCGTTCCAGGGCCTGGAGCAGGACGTTCATCGTCTGCCGGGTCACGAACGCGCCGCGCGCGAGTTCGGAGTTGGACAGGCCCGGGCGCTGGGCCAGCAGTTCGAGGCAGGAGTAGTGCGTCACGCTCATCCCCAGGGGCCGCAGCACCTCCTCCATGGCTGCGCGCAGGGCGCTCGAAGCCTCTTTCAGCAGGTAGCCCAGGGATGTGTCCAGGTCGACGCCGGCATCGCTTTGACTCATGTCAGGATTCTGACATACCTTGGTGTGTGTCAGAAACCTGACATGCAACGAAGGAGTATCGCCATGCCCGCCACCGGCCCCGACTTCATCTCGCTCCAGGTGCGTGACCTCGACGTTTCGCAGGCGTTCTACGAGCGCTACCTCGGCCTCGTGCGCTCGCCGGCCGGCCCCCCGCACGCCGTCGTCTTCGAGACGAAGCCGATCGCGTTCGCGCTGCGCGACATCGTTCCCGGCACCGATCTCGCGTCCGCCGCCCGGCCCGGCATCGGTGCCGCGATCTGGCTCCACGCCACCGACGTCCAGGCCATCCACGACGCCCTCGTCGCCGACGGTCACACCGTTGTCGCCGCGCCGATCGACGGCCCCTTCGGCCGGACCTTCACCTTCGCCGACCCCGACGGCTACCACGTCACCCTCCACGACCGCACCTGACAAGCGGCCGCCGCCCCGACCCGACGGCGGGCAGCCGGCGAGTCGGGGCGGCGGAGTGTGCGGCGGGCGTGGCCGCCCCCGCGTATGCGGCCGGTCAGAGCTGTGCGCAGAGGCGGTCGATTTCGGCGATCTCCGGCTCGGTGAGGTCGGGTTGGCCGACCGCGGACAGGTTTTGCTCCAACTGCCGCACGCTGCTCGCCCCGACGATGACCGACACCACCCTCGGGTCGCGCAGGATCCAGGTGAGGGCGAGTTGGGCCAGGGTCTGGCCGCGGTCGCCGGCGAGCTTGTTCAGCGCGCGCAGCAGGGTCAGGCGCTCCTCGGTGAGGGCGTCCTCGGTGAGGAAGTGGCCCACCGCCATGCGCGAGTCGGCCGGCACGCCGTTCAGGTAGCGGTCCGTCAACAGGCCCTGGGCCAACGGGGAATACGCGATCAACGCGGTTCCGGTCTCGCCGACCGCGTCCAGGACACCGCGCTCCGGCTCGCGGTTCAGGATCGAGTACGCCGACTGGTTGAGCAGTACCGGAGTGCCGAGGTCGCGCAGAATCCGCACGGCCCGGCGGTGCTCGTCCGGACCGTAGTTGGAAATGCCGGCGTACAGCGCGCGCCCGGACCGAACCGCCGTGTCCAGCGCGCCCATCGTCTCTTCCAACGGGGTGTCCGGGTCGTAGCGGTGCGAGTAGAAGACGTCGACGTAGTCCAGCCCCATCCGACCCAGCGACTGGTCCAGGCTGGCCAGCAGGTATTTGCGCGAACCGCCGTTGCCGTACGGCCCCGGCCACATGTCCCAGCCGGCCTTGGAGGCGATGAACAGCTCGTCGCGGTAGGGCCGGAAATCGGCCCGGAAGTGCACCCCGAAATTGGCCTCGGCCGACCCGTACGGCGGCCCGTAGTTGTTCGCCAGGTCGAAGTGCGTCACCCCGAGGTCGAAGGCGCGGCGCAACACCGCCCGCTGGACCTCCATGGGCTGGGTGTCCCCGAAGTTGTGCCACAACCCGAGCGAGACCGCGGGCAACTCGACCCCGCTGCGTCCGGCACGGCGATAGCGCATGGATTGGTAACGGTTCTCGGCGGCAGAGTGGATCATTCCCCCATCTTCGCCCTCGACCGCCACCCTTGACACCCCCGGATGTCCCTCCTAGGGTCCAGAGCATTCTTTGGCAGGAACAGACGAAGACCACCTGTCGGTGGCTTCGCTGTGCCCTCCTACGCGTTAGCGCTCGCGTGTCACCGACCGGTCCTTTTTTCCGAGGACGGGAACATGGCACAGCAGCCGAGCGTCAGAGGCGTCAAGGACGTCGTCGCGCTCATCGACCGGCAGGGGACGATCTCCGGCCGGTCCGGGGTCATCTGGTTCCTCGTGTTCGGGGGACTCTTCCTCGACGCGTACTCCAACGCCGCACTGGGCGCCGGGCTCGCCCCGATGACCAAGCAGATGGACCTGAGCAGCACCCAGGTCTCCATCCTCACCGCCACCGCACCCGCGCTGGCCATCCTGTTCAACCCGATCGGCGGCTGGCTGGCCACCCGGATCGGCCGGGTGCCCCCACTGCTCCTGGCCAAGCTGTTCGCGCTGGCCGGCGCGGTGATCGCGGCCACCGCCGACGACTTCCTCGTGGTGTGGATCGGCCGGGTCCTGGTCGGCGTGGCCTACGGCGTCGACTTCGCGGTGGCGATGGCGCTGCTCGCCGAGTACACGCCCAAGTCGCTGCGCGGCCGGCTCAACCTGTGGCAGGGCATCTGGTACATCGCCACCACCGGCAATCTGCTGCTCACCCTGATCTGCTTCAAGTTCGACGTGGGCGCCGACATCTGGCGCTGGTCGGTCGGCTCGGCCGGGGTGATCGCGCTGGCCCTGTTCCTGCTCCAGTGGGCGTTTTTGGTGGAGAGCCCCACCTGGCTGGCCACGAAGGGCCGACTGGAGGACGCGGTCCGCAACCTGCGCCGCATCTACGGCATCGAGGCGGTCGCCGCCGCCCCGACCGTCGCCGGCGCCGTGCCCGACAAGGCGGACGCGGAGGAGGCGCCGCCGAACGTGGGGATGAAGCAGGCCGGGATCCTGTTCCGCGGCTCGTACCTGCCGCGCACCCTGCTGTCCTCGGCGATCTCGCTCGGCCAGTCCATGCAGTACTTCGCGGTCGGCTGGTATCTGCCGGTGATCAGCCTGGCCATCTTCGGCAACAGCTTCGAGAAGGCCACCATCGGCTCGATGGTGTTCAACGCCTTCGGCATCGTCGGCGGCCTGCTCTCCGCGTACTTCGCCCGCCGGCTCGGCCTGCGGATCAGTTCGGCGATCGGCTTCGGCGGCGTGTTCGTGATGCTGCTCGGCATGGGGCTGACCTTCGACCGGGTGCCCACCTGGATCGCCTTCATCCTCCCGGCGCTGTTCATCTTCTGTCACTCCGCCGGCCCCGGCGCCAACGGCAAGTCGATCGCCGCGCTGTCCTACCGCAGCGAGGTGCGCACCCTGGGCACCGGCGTGACCGGGATGATCGGCAGTTTCGGCAGCGTGGCCGGGCTGTACCTGTTCCCGCAGATCAAGGACGGCATCGGGCTGGACAAGACCTTCATGGTCCTGGCCGTCGTCCCGCTGCTGGGCCTGCTCACGTGCCTGGCGATCCGCTGGGACCCGACCCGGGCCGTCTCGCCCGACGAGGACCCGAACGTGCCGACCATCGCCGCGCCGTCGGCCGGGCCCGCGAACCCCGCGTTGGTCACCCGCTGAGGCGGGTCCGTCACGCGAGACTCGCACTCGGATCAAGCGGATCAAGCGGATCAAGCGGAGATATCGCACCGAAAGGGCTGTGATGACGAAGACGTTGCACCACCCCGGCCGGCGCCTGGGCATCCTGTCCGTGGACGAGGGCACCACCGGGACCCGCGCCGGAGTCGTGCAGGACTCCGGGGCGGTCACCCACCTGGCGTATCGCACGATCGCCGTGGACCACCCCGACGAGGACTCGGTCGAGCAGGACCCGATGGAGATCTGGTCGGCCACCCTCGACGTGTGCCGCGAGGCCCTGGCCGGGGCCCGCGCCGACGGCGTGGAGATCGTCGCGCTCGCGCTGTCCACCCAGCGGGCCACCGCGATGTTGTGGGACCGGCGCACCGGCCTGCCGCTGGTGCCGGCGTGCGTGTGGCAGGACCGCCGCTACGCCCGGGACCTGCTCGGCTACGAGGCCGAGTGGGACGAGCGGCTGCTCGCCCGGCTGGGCCGCCCGGTGGGCAGCAGGGCGCCGTTCCACTGGGCCGCGCGGCAGATCGCCGAGCGGCCCGAGGTGGCCGAGGCGTACAAGGCGGGCACGCTCGTGTTCGGCACCGTGGACACCTGGCTGGCCTGGCGCTTCACCGGCGGTGCCGCGCACGCGGTCTCGGCGAGCAACGCCGGCTCGATCGGCGCCTACCTGCTGCGCGAACACGCGTGGGACCGCGAGTGGATCGAGCACTTGGGCTACCCGCTCGAACTGCTCCCGGACCTGTTCGCCGACGACGACCTCGGTTACGGCCGCACCGACCCCGAACTGCTCGGCGTGGAGCTGCCGTTGGCGGCGGTGATGGGCGACCAGCACGCGGCGCTGCTCGCGCTGGGCGGACTGGCCGCCGGCCAGGGGATGTGCATGTACGGCACCGGCACCTTCGTGGACGCGGCCACCGGCCGCACCCCGGCGATGCCGGTGCCGGGCATCGCCGGCGTGCTCGCCCAGCCCGGGTGGCGCCAGGGCGACACCACACACTTCAGCCTGGAGGCGTACTGCTCGACCACCGGCTCCGCGCTGCGCTGGCTGTGCGACGACCTGGGCCTGTTCGCCTCGCCGGCCGAGATCGGCGAACTCGCCGCGAGCGTCACCGGCGCGGGTCCGCGCGAGTGGTTCGTGCCCGCGCTCGCCGGGATCCGCACCCCCGAGTGGCGGCCCGAGGCGCGGGCCGCGCTCGGCGGGCTGACCCTGGCCACCACCCGGGCCGATGTGGCCCGGGCCGTGCTGGACGGGATCGCGCACTCCGTGTGCGACCTGATCGACGGCGTCGCCGCCACCATGCAGGCCCCGTTCGCCCGCCTTCGGGTGGGCGGCGGGGTGGCCGGCAGCGACACCCTCATGCAGATCCAGGCCGACCTGGTCGGCCTGCCGATCGAGCGCGCCGCCGACTCGGCCACCGCCAGCCTGCGCGGCACCGCCTACCTGGCGGGCGTACGCGAGGGCCTGTGGTCCTCGCTCGACGAGGTGGTCGAGGCGCAACCGCGAGGCCGGATCTTCGAACCGACCACCACCCCCGACCGGCGCGCCGCACAGCGCGCCGCCTGGCGAAGCGTGCTCGCCGGCTACCCCGCCTGAGCCGAACCGCCCGTACGACCCGGCGGCGCGAACCGTGAACCGCCGGACAGACCCCAGGAGTTGATTGTGATTTCGATGCCCGCCCGCAAGCCACGACGGGCGTCGGCTGCGGCCACGAGAGGCACCCCGCTGCTTCTCGACCGCGGCCGGGCCAAGCACCGACTCGCGGACCACCGCTTCGACGTGCTCGTCGTCGGCGGCGGCGTCACCGGCGCCTACGCCGCGCTCGACGCGGCCTCGCGCGGCCTGGACGTGGCCCTGGTGGAGAAGGACGACTTCGCCTCCGGGACCTCCTCCAAGTCGTCGAAGATGGTGCACGGCGGCCTGCGCTACATCGAGCAGGGCAACGTCAACCTGGTCCGCCACTCGCTCCTGGAAAGACACCGCTTCCGCAAGAACGCGCCGCACCTGGTGCACCGGCTGCCGTTCCTGTTCCCGATCCTGGAGAAGGAGGGCGTCTTCGACGCCCGGCTCGCCAAGGGCTTCGAGGGCCTGCTGTGGACCTACGACCTGGTCGGCGGCTGGCGGATCGGCAAGCTGCACCAGCGGCTGACCGTCGACGAGGTGCTGGCCCACGCGCCGACGCTGCGCGCGGACCACCTGCGGGGCGGGCTGATGTACTTCGACGGCCGCGCCGACGACGCCCGCCTGGTGCTGACCATCGTGCGCACCGCGGCCGCGCTGGGCGCCACCGTGCTCAACGGCGCCGCGGTGGACCGGATCCTGACCGAGCGCGGCCGCGCCGCCGGGGCCCGGATCGAGGTCGACGGCGAGCGCTTCGACGTGCGCGCCTCCGCCGTGGTCAACGCCACCGGCGTGTGGAGCGACACCGTCGACGGGCTGGCCGACGACGACCACCGACGGCAGGTACGACCCGCCAAGGGCGTGCACATCGTGGTGCCGTGGCACAAGGTCCGGATCGACTGCACGGTCACCGTGCCCATCCCGGGTCGGGCCCGCCGCGCCACCTGCACCCGCTGGGGCGACGCGGTCGTGCTCGGTACCACGGACGAGGACTACCGCGGCTCGATCGACGACGTGCACTGCACCCGCCCGGAGATGGAGTTCCTGCTCGAAGGCGCCAACACCGCGTTCGAGGGCCGGCTCACCCCGGACGACGTGATCGGCAGCATCGGCGGCCTGCGTCCGCTGGTCGGCGGCAAGGAGGGCGCCACCCTCGACATGAGCCGCGACCACCACATCTCGGTCGGCCGCGGCGGCATGGTCACCGTCACCGGCGGCAAGCTCACCACCAGCCGGCACATGGGCGAACTGGTGATCGACAAGGTGATGCAGGTCCTGGGCCGCAAGGGCCGCAGCCGCACCACCAACCTGCCGCTGATCGGCGGCGCCGGCTACGACGCCGAAGCGGTCGCCGCGTCCGGCGGCCTGGCCGCACACCTGGGCGAGCGCTACGGCACCGAGGCCCGCTTCGTCTCCGACCTGCTCGCCGAGGACCCCGCGCTCGCCGAGCCGGTGGTCGCGGGCATGCCGTACATCAGGGCCGAGGTCGTCTACGCGGCCCGGTCCGAGATGGCCCGCTCGGTGGACGACGTGCTCTCCCGACGCACCCGCTCGCGCCTGTTCGCCCGCGACGCCTCGGCCGCCGCGGCCCCCGAGGTCGGCCGCCTCCTCGGCGCCGAACTGGGCCTGACCGCCGCGCAGATCGACCGCCAGGTCGCCGACTACCTCGCCGCCGTGCGGCACGAGAAGGCGGTCCTGCTCGGCGAGCCCGAAGAACCCACATCCGCAGTGATCGCACCCCAAGGAGCCGCGCAGTGATCAGCAGGCAGACCATCACCAACCCGTTCAACCGCGGCGACTACATCGTGGGCGCGCCCACCCCGGCCAAGTGGGCCAAGAACACCCCGATCGGCACCGGCGACGCCTCGCTCCAGGGCCGCGTGGTCGAGGTGCCCGCACAGGTGATCGAGGACCTGCGCGGCGTGGCCGAGGCCGTGTACACCGACCGCGACGACGTGGTCGCCCGTACCCGCGACTGGTGGGCCGGCACCATGATCGGTGAGACCGACGGCCGCCCCGCCACCCCCGACGCGGTGATCGTCGAGGTCGTCGACGCCGACCAGGTGGCCGCCGTACTGCGGATCTGCCACGCCGCCGGCATCCCGGTCACCGCCTCCGCCGGCCGCAGCAACGTCACCGGCGCGGCGCTGCCCGTGCACGGCGGCGTTGTGCTCGACCTGTGCGGCCTGAACCGCATCGTCTCCTTCGACGCCGAATCGCTCGTCGTCGACGTCGAGGCCGGCATGTTCGGCGACCTGTTCGAAAAGGAACTGCAGGAAACCCACGGCGTGACCACCGGCCACTGGCCGTCCGCCTTCGCCGTCTCCACCGTCGGCGGCTGGATCGCCTGCCGCGGCGCGGGCCAACTCTCCACGCGCTACGGCAAGATCGAGGACATGGTCGTCGGCATCGACGTGGTGCACGCCGACGGCACCCGCGCCACCTACGGCGACTACCCGCGCGCGGCCACCGGCCCCGACCTGCGGCAGATCTTCATCGGTTCGGAGGGCACGCTCGGCGTGATCGTCTCCGCGCGCATCCGGGTGCACCCGCTGCCCACCTACGCCAAGGCGCTCGCGTTCGGCTTCGACACCTTCGCCGAGGGCCTGGACGCGTGCCGCAAGATCATGCAGCGCGGCGCCACCCCTGCGGTGTTGCGCCTGTACGACAAGCTGGAGAGCGGGGTGCACTTCGACCACCCCGAGACCAACCTCCTGCTGATCGCCGACGAGGGCGACCCGATCCTGGTCGACGCGATGCTGAAGGTCAGCGAGGAGGTCTGCCTGAGCTACGGTCCCGAACTGGACAGCGACGCGGTGTTCGAACGCTGGCTGAGGGACCGCATGCTGGTCGGCAAGTCCTCCGACGGCTTCACCCCGGGGCCCGGCTTCGTCGCCGACACGCTGGAGATGGCCGGATCGTGGACCGCGCTCGGCGAGGTGTACGACGAGGTGGTGGCGGCGATCCAGGCGGTGCCCGGCACACTCGCGGCCTCCGCCCACCAGTCGCACGCGTACACCGACGGCGCGTGCGTCTACTTCTCGCTGCGCGGCGACGTGGACCGGCCCCGGCGCCGCGACTGGTACCGCGCGGTGTGGGACGCGGCCAACGAGGTGCTGATCCGGCACGGCGCCGCGCTCAGCCACCACCACGGCTGCGGACTGCTGCGCGGCCCGTACCTGCCCGCCGCGCTCGGTGCCGGGTTCGACACGTTCGCCAAGGTCAAGGCGACCCTCGACCCGGCCGGAATACTCAATCCTGGCAAACTGGGCCTGCCCAACCGCTTCGACGCGTGAGGCGGCCGAGACCCAGTCCAGGTAGGTCATGAACGCCAGTCGACGCCCCGCGAGCGCGCCCCGGATGTCCTCCGTGCTCTCGTCCGCCTTCGCCGAGGTACCCGTGATCGCGTCGATCATCGGACCCCAGCGCCTGCAGAACTTCCTCGGCGCGTCCGCACAGGTGTGCATCCTCGCGTCCATCCCGGTCGGGCAGCTGCCGAACATCGTGCAGCTGCTCGGCCGGGCGAACAAGACGGTGTTCGTCAACGTGGACAGCTGCCCCGGTCTGGCCCAGGACAAGGGCGCGCTGGAATTCCTCAGGGCGATGGGCGCGCACGGCATGGTCAGCACCCGACTCTCGCTGATGGAGAAGGGCCGCCCGCTGGGGCTGCTGACCATGCAGAAGGTGTTCGTCACCGACCGCTCCAACATGCGCCGCAGCACCGACGCGATCGCGCGCGGCGGCCCCGACCTGGTCGAGATCATGCCGTCGCCGATCGTGGCCCGGATGACCCCCGAGGCCAAACGCGCGATGTCGCCGTTCGTCGCGGCCGGCTTCGTGGAGACCGCCGAGGACGCGGCCGCGGCACTCGCGCTCGGCGCGGTCGCCGTGGCCACGTCCGACCCCCGGTTGTGGGACCTGCGGCGCGACCGGCTCGGCGCGACCGCGCCGCCCCCGCCCCCTGCTTCTTCCGCTCCGTAGTACGTAGGAGAACTCCCCTTGAGTTACGTAGTCGTCGCCCGCTATCTCACCCACCCCGACGCGCAGAACGAGGTATTGACCCTGCTCGACGAGATGACCCGTCACTCGCTGGCCGAGCCCGGCTGCCGGAGCTACCGGGTGCACCAGGGCACCGAGGAGGCTCGGACGATCGTGCTCGTCGAGGAGTACGACGCCGAAGCCGACTTCACCGCGCACTGCGCCTCCGCGCACTTCCGGGAGATCGTGCTCGGCAAGGTGGTGCCGCTGCTGGTGAGCCGGGACGTGGTGCGGCTGACCCCGCGCGAGGTGGCGCCGTGAGGATGCGGGCCGCCGTGCTGCGCGGGACCTCGCAGGCCCGGCCGTACGGGACGAGCCGGCCGGTCGCGATCGAGGACGTCGAACTGGGCGACCCGCGGGCGGGTGAGGTGCTGGTCCGGATCGCCGCCGCGAGCCTGTGCCACTCCGACCTGTCCGTGGTCAACGGCGACCGGGTCCGGCCGCTGCCGATGGCGCTCGGACACGAGGCCGTCGGCGTGGTCGAGGCGGTCGGACCCGGGGTGGACCGGGTCGCGCCGGGGGAGCACGTCGCGCTCGTGTTCGTGCCCAGCTGCGGCCACTGCGTGCGGTGCGACGAGGGCCGGCCGGCGCTGTGCTCGGCCGCCGCCGCGGCCAACGGCTCGGGCGGGCTGCTGCACGGGCCGTCGCTGCTCCGAGACGGGGGCGGCGCGGTGGTGCACCACCAGCTCGGGGTGTCCGCGTTCGCCGAATTCGCCGTGGTGGCACAGGAGTCGGTGGTGCCGATCCCGCGCGACGTGCCGTTCGAGGTGGCGTCGATGTTCGGCTGCGCGGTGCTGACCGGGGCGGGTGCGGTGATCAACACGGCGGCGGTACGTCCGGGCCAGTCGGTCGCGGTGTTCGGCCTGGGCGGGGTCGGCCTGTCCGCCGTGCTCGGCGCGCGGGCGGCCGGGGCGTACCCGATCGTCGCGGTCGACCCGGTCCCGGCGAAGCGCGACCTGGCGCTGCGGCTCGGCGCGTCGCACGCGTACCACCCGGACCGGGCCCTCGACGCGATCCGTGACCTGGTCGGCGACGGCTTGGACGTGGTGGTCGAGGCGGTCGGCAGCGCGGCCGTGATCGCGGACTGCCTGGCCGCGGTGGGCCGAGGCGGGCGGGTGGTCTCGGTCGGCCTGCCCGCGCCGGGACGGCGGCTGGACGCGGTGCCGGCCCTGGCCTTCGCCGGGGAGGGCAAGTCCCTGATCGGCTCGTACATGGGCGACGCGGTCCCCCGCCGCGACATCCCCCGCTACCTGGCCCTGTGGCGGGCCGGGCAGATGCCGGTCGAACTGCTGCACACCGGCACGGTGGAACTGGACGACCTGAACGAGGCGATGGAGGCGCTGGCAAACGGCGAGGCGATCCGCCAGGTGATCCGCACGGGGGCCGGGGTCGCGGCCGGGCGGTAGACCCCGGGGATGCGCGCCCCGGTCAGTAGGCCAGTGCGCTCATGTGGTCGGGGTGGTCGGCGGCGACGTCGTGGGCGGCTCGGACGAACGCGGCGACGGCCGGTGATCGTGAGGTCTCCGGCCAGGCGACCACGACCGCGCTGGGGCTGAGGCCGGTGACCGGCCGATATGCGATGTCCGGGCGCTGGTACCGCTTGGTGGTGGACAGCGCCAGGAACGCCACCGCCTGGCCCAGCGCGACCACCTCCAAGAGTTGCTCGACGCTCGCCACGAGCGGCCCCTCGGGAGGGTCGGCCGGCGCCGAGCCCGGGTGGCCGTCGCCTGCCTCCGCTCCGTCGCAGCCCGTGTAGTAGGCGAGGGTGGCGGGGGCGGCCCCTTTCCAGCGTGGGATCGGCTCGCCCTCGAGGTCGGCCGGCCGCAGTCGCCGGCGTCCGGCCAGGCGGTGCGCGGCGGGGAGGACGGCCAGTCGCGGCTCGACCACGAGCGTCTGGGAATCCAGCCCTCGACCGTCGAACGGGCTGCGCAGCAGCGCCACGTCGGCGCGGCCGTCCCGCAACATGGCGATCGGCTCTCCGCTGCCGGCGACGACGACTTCGGGCGGTGGCAGCTGCGCGCCCGCCCCCCGGTAGGCGGCGAGGATCTCCCGCAGCAGTCCCGCATCGCCTCCCGGCTTGACCGCCACGACGAGCCGGGGTGTCGGCTGACCGGCGCGGCGTGCCCGCCGGGCCGCCGCGTGCACCGCGTCGACCGCGATCCGGGCCTGGTCGAGCAGCACCCGACCGGCGGAGGTCAACCTCACCTGCCGGGTGGTGCGCTCCAGCAGGCGCACCCCGAGCCGGGACTCCATCAGGGCGATCGCCTTCGACAGCGGGGGCTGCGCCATACCCAGGCGTTCCGCGGCCCGGCTGAAGTTCAGCTCCTCGGCGACCGCGATGAAGTACCTCAGCTCCCGCACCTCCAGCTCACTCATATCCGTGGACTATAGATCCAGAGCCTTCCGGTCTTTCCCCGCCGCCCGTGGTCGAGGGGAGGCTGTGAGCCATGACGACTTCGCGGAAGACCGCCCTGATCACCGGCGCGAACAAGGGCATCGGCAAGGAAACGGCGCGCAGGCTCGCGGCCCTCGGCATCACCGTGCTGATCGGCGCGCGCGACGCCGAGCGCGGCGAGGCGGCGGCCGAGGAGCTTCGTGCCGACGGCGCCGACGTACGGTTCGTACCACTGGACGTCACCGACGAGACCTCGGTCCGGGCCGCCGCCGAGCACATCGACGCCACGTTCGGCCGCCTCGACATCCTCGTCAACAACGCCGCGATCGCCACCGGACCGCTGAAGCCGAGTGAAACCCCCGCCGCCACCGTCCGGCAGGTCTACGAGACCAACGTGTTCGGCGTCATCGCGGTGACCCACGCCATGCTCCCGCTACTCCGCCGCTCGGCCGCGGCACGCATCGTCAACATGTCCAGCGAACTCGGCTCCCTCACCCACCTCGCCGACCCGGGCAGCCCGTGGTCCGCCTACTCGTCGATCCTTCTCCCCTACTGCACCTCGAAAAGCGCGCTGAACGCAATCACCGTGCTCTACGCCAACGAACTGCGCGCCGAAGGGATCCTCGTCAACGCCGTGAGTCCCGGCTACTGCGCAACCGACCTCAACCGCCACACCGGAACACGCACGGCACAAGACGGCGCAGCCGTCGCGGTCGACATGGCAACCGTGGGCGAGGACGGCCCAACGGTCGCCTTCCTGACCGAGGACGGCCCGATCCCCTGGTGAACCCACACCGCCCCGGCACACCCGCCCCGCCGCCGAGACCACCCACCGGTCCGGCCTGCACTCGAAGCCACATCAGCCCGGCCGGCTTTCGAGGCCACCTCGGCCGGAGGACTCCGGCAGGCGGCCACGAATCCGCGGCTCGGCGTGGACGTCATGTACGCCCTGATGGACCGGATGGGTGGACCTCCCGATCGGGCCGGCGAGGTTTGATCCTTCGGGCGCGGGTGGGTCAGGCGGGGACGATCTGCAGTTGGATCTGGGTTTCCGTGCCGGTGAAGCCCAGGCGGCGGTAGATGTCGATGGCCACATAGTCGGGGTCGGCGACGATGACCAAGGTGGTCGCGGACCAGTTCGTCGCGGCGTGGACGGCGGCGGCGTGGACCAGGCCGGAGGCCAGGCCGCGGTTGCGGTGGTCCGGGTGGGTGCCGACGGTCTGGTAGCGGGCCAGGCCCCGACCGTCGGTGAACAGGCCCAGGCCGGCGCGGAGTCGGCCGTCCTCGAAGGCGCCGAACCAGGCGCCGTGGCCGCGTTCCTGCAGGGCGCGGAAGCCGGCCAACCGGCGGGCGGCGAACTCGCGGTAGGCGGTGGGCTCGAAGTCGGTGTTGCCGGCCTCGTTGAGCGCGAGCGCCTGGGCCCAGTCGTCGTCGGTGTCGGCGACGCGGTAGGTCGCGGTCGTGTTGGGGCGTGCCGGCGGGCGCAGGGACGCGGCGGTCAGGACCGTGCCGCGCTCGACGTGCAGATCGGCGGCGGCGAGGTCGGCCGGGTCGCCGGTGGCGCCGTCCGTGCCGTCGACGCCGAGGGCCACGTGGTCCGCGTCGGGGAATTCGCGGCGGAAGGTGTCCACCCAGCGGGCCGCGGTGCCGGGGGCCGGGGCAGCGGGCAGAAGGAGGAAGTTGCCCCAGTGGAAAGTGGGGTTGGCGGGCGTACGGACGACCCGGTAGCCGTCCCGCTCCTCGACCCGGCTGCCCTGGAGGGTGAGCAGCATCAGGTCGGTGCGGAAGCCGAGGGAGATCACGGGCGAGGTCGCGTCGGTCATGGGGACACCCCATCACATCGGCACGTCCACCCTTCCGGTGAGCGGAAGGAATCGGCTCGGGAGCGGGGCATCCGTAGCAACATCCCGGCGTATCGGGCACGTCGAGGTTTCGAGCAGGTCCGCCGCGACCCGCGCGGCCGATCGCCTAGGAGGACGCCGCATGTTGCTTGCCGACGGCACATGGACCGGAAAGATCTTCGACGGGCGCTGGACCTCCGGGTCCGGAGGGACGTACGAGGCGGTCGAGCCGGCGACCGGGAACGTGCTGGGTGTGGTCGGCGCGGCCGATCCCGCCGACGTCGCCCGCGCGGCTTCCGCCGCCGCCGCGGCGCAGGGCGACTGGGCGGCCCGGCCGTACGACGAGCGCGCCGCCGTATTGCGCCGCGCGGGGCTGCTGTTCGAGCGGCACGCCGAGGAGATCCGGGGCCTGCTGGTCCGCGAGTCCGGATCGGTCCCGGCCAAGGCGTCCGTCGAGGTGGGCTTCGCCGCGGCCGAGTGCTTCGAGGCGTCGGCGCTCGCGGCGCATCCGCAGGGCCTGGTGCTCCCGTCGGCCCAGCCGCGCTGGAGCCTGGCCCGCCGCCGTCCGGCGGGCGTGGTCGGTGTGATCGCGCCGTTCAACTACCCGCTGATCCTGTCGATCCGCTCCGTCGCGCCCGCGCTCGCGCTCGGCAATGCCGTCCTGCTCAAGCCGGACCCGCGCACGGCGATCTGCGGCGGTGTGGTGCTCGCCCGGATCCTGGAGGAGGCCGGCCTGCCCGCCGGTGTGCTGCACCTGGTGCCCGGCGGGGCCGAGACGGGCGCGGCCCTGGTGTCCGCCCCCGAGGTACGGATCGTCTCGTTCACCGGATCCACCGCCGCCGGCCGCCGGATCGGCGAAGCCTGTGGACGCCTGCTCAAGCGCGCACACCTGGAACTGGGCGGCAACAACGCGCTGATCGTGCTCCCCGGCGCCGACGTGGACCGCGCAGCGGCGGCCGGCGCCTGGGGCTCCTTCCTGCACCAGGGCCAGATCTGCATGGCCACCGGCCGCCACCTCGTCCACGAGAGCCTGTACCCGGACTACGTGGCGGCCCTGGCCGCGAAGGCCGACCACCTGCCGGTCGGCGACCCCGCGACCGAGGACGTGGCACTCGGCCCGATCATCGACGAGCGGCAACTGCGCCGGATCGACGGCCTGGTCCGGGACAGCGTGGCCGCGGGCGCGCGGCCGGCCGCCGGCGGCACGTACGAGGGGCTGTTCTACCGGCCCACCGTGCTCGCGGACGTGCGGCCGACGATGCCCGCGTACACCGACGAGGTGTTCGGACCGGTGGCGCCGGTCGTCCCGTTCGACACCGTGGAAGAGGCCATCGCGCTGGCCCGGAACAGCGAGTACGGGCTCTCGCTCGGCATCCTCGGCGACGTCGGGCAGGCGATGCGCGTCGCCGACGCGATCCCCACCGGCCTGGTGCACATCAACGACCAGACGGTCAACGACGAGGCCAACGCCCCCTTCGGTGGCCAGGCGGCGTCGGGCACGGGCGCCCGGTTCGGCGGTCCGGAGGCCAACATCGAGGCGTTCACCGAGACGCAGTGGGTGACCATGCGGGGAGAGATCGCGCCGCATCCGTTCTGAGCGGCGGGGCTCGACTCCGAGCGGCGGCACGCACTCGCCGGGCGCCCGGCGGAGCCCGGCACCGTCCGTGCCGACCACGTCGAAAGCCCGGTGATGTGGCAGGCTCGTGGGCCTACGCCCCGCGATCCGAAAGCAGGACCATGTCCGGCACGAACCACCTCGCCCAGGCCGACCGAGCAGTGCGCGAGGGACGCATGGACGTCGCCGTCGAGCTCTACCTGGCGGCCGCCGACGCCGGTGCGCCCGACGCCCGGCGCAAGGCCGGCGAACTGATGTTCGCGGGCGGCGACGAGACCGCCGAGGCGGTGCTGCGCCAAGCGCTGGCGGAGGGCGACACGGAGGCCGTGGACGCGCTGAGCGAGTTGTTGGAGGTCACCGGTCGGGCGGAGGCCGCGGTCGACCTGCTGATCGACCGCCACCGGCTGGGCGAGACGCGCTGGGCGCTGCCGATCGCCAACCTGCTCGCCGACGCGCTCGACGAGCCGGCCGCGGCCGAGCGCTGGTACGTTTCGGCGATCGAGACCGGCGACCCCGACGCGCCGAACGACTTCGCGGCCTTCCTCCAGGACTTCGACCGGGCCGCCGAGGCCGAGGCGCTGCTGCGCCCGGCGGCGGAGGCCGGCGACGCGTTCGCGATGGCCAACCTCGGCCGACTGCTGCTCAACGGCGACGCCGTCGACGACGGCATCGCCTGGCTGACCCGCGCGGTCGAGGCGGGCCAGGAGGACGCGCTGGTCGACCTCGGCGACGCCGAACTGGACGCGGGCCGGACCGAGGACGCCCGGGAGCACATCCGGCGCGCGCTCGACGCCGACCTGGCCGGCTCGCGCCTGCTGTACGCGCACCTGCTCGACCGGGAGGGCGCGGCCACGAGCGAGGTCGAGGCGGCCTACCGGGCCGCGGTCGAGGCGGGCGACGTGGAGGTCGACGGGGGCGACGCGGAGGACCTGGGATGAGGCGCGCGGCCCTCGGAGCGACGCTGGCCGCGCTGATCGCGGTCGGCGCGTGCGGACCGGGCGACGACACCGGCACCGACGGCGAGTCGGCGCCGCCCGCGGCCACGCGCTCGGCCCGGCCCGGCGAGATCCGCGACGAGAAGGCGCACGTGTCGTACGTGCTGCCCCAGGGCTGGTACGCCAAGCCGCCGGATCCGATCGTCGGCCTGTACTCCTCGGTCGCCACCACCGTCGACCCGAAGACGACCGACCCCACGGCCAAGCCCACGCCCGACCCGAACAACCCGGTCGGCACGTTCATGGTCGGCGTGGTCGACACCAAGGCGTACGTGACCGCCAAACCGCGATCGATGCCGGAGATGGCGGAGACCATCGGCCGGGCCCAACTCGAGCTGATCTACCCCGCCAAGGCCCAGGACGTGGTGCGCTCCAGCGAGGCGGCCCGCCTCGACGGGCGCAACGCGTGGCTGATGGACATCGAGAGCACCCCCGAGGACCGCAACGTGGCGCCGTTCCGGCTCCGGGTCACCGTGATCGACACCGGCGCGGTGCCGATCTACATGTTGTCCTCGGCGCCGAGCGGCGCGACCGAACGCTTGCGGGACATCGAGTCGATCGAGCGCTCGATCCGCTTCTGAGCCGGCCCCTCGAACCTTCGCCGCCGATGACGAACGCCCCGATCCCCGGTGGGGATCGGGGCGTTCGTCATCGCTGATCAAAGGCTCCGTCGACGCGTGATCGTCCCGCGTTCGGCCGCACCCACTGCCCTCGGCTCGGTAGGCTGACCTGGGATTTCGACGAACTCCCGGGATGCGACGGCCGGTTGGCGCCCCGGGCATGGGATGTCCGGTCCGACGCGCGGTTTTCTTTGCCAAACGATCCGCCCGGAAGGGCTTCGGATTCGGTAACTTCCAAGTGGTCCACCGATCTTGCCGCGCTTTCTACCAGATCGCGGTCGATCGGTGACCGAAAATCGCAGTTCGGGCCCGTTTCCAGGAAGTATTCGATCACGGTGCTCTCAGCAGCCCGACCGACTGGAGGGGGAGACGTGGCCACCACAGTGTCCAGGACACGTTCGACCGTACGGCTGGTGTCGAAACCGCAGACCGTCTCCGCCGCGCGGGCCCACGTGCGGCGCTTTTGCGAGCGGGTCGGTTTCGAGTCCGACGATCCGGTCCGGGTCACCTCCGAACTGGCCTCGAACGCCGTCGAGCACGCCGGCGACTACGGCGACTACGAGGTGTCCGCGTCGCTGCACGGCCGGATGTTGTGGGTCGAGGTGTTGGATCACCTGCCGTGTTCGCTGCCGTCCCCCGTGGAGGTGTTGGAAGACGCCGAGGCCGGCCGCGGTCTGCTCGTGGTCGCCGCGTTGACCCGGCGCTTCCGGGTCGAGTTGCGCAGCGGCGGACGCAAGGCGGTGTGCGCCGGGTTCGAGGAGGACTTCGGCGAGGACTACGGCGCGGACTTCGAGGACGACTTCGGCGACGACGCGGGGGACGACCTCGGAGAGGTCTGAGCCCGCCCGATACGGTCGAGCGCGTGCGGTCCGGTCGTACGACGGTGCGACCGGCGCGCGGGTCGACGTGTCGTGACGGAGGAGGACCGGGGTCGGATGGTGTTCGGGCGGCGCAGGGGACGGGGTGAGGCGGAGCCGACGGCCGGGGTGGATACGGCGTCGGTACCGGGCTCGGAGGATCCCGTCGCGACGGGCGATCCGGGGCGCGACTTCGACGCGGATCCCGCCTCGGAGCCGGACCCGACGGCCGGGTTCGACCCCGACGCGCCCGCCTGGCAGCGCGTCACCGCGTTCCGCTACGGCCCGTTGTCGAGCGACGCGTCGAAAAGGCGTACGTCCGGCCCGGCCGGTTCCGGGGTCGGCGTGCGGATCCTGCGCGGCGGTGGCCCGGGGGACTTCTTCACCCCGTGTGCGCTCGCCGGCAACGACCGCCGCTCGTTGTACCTCCCCGACGGCGACCTGCTCTGCACGGTGGACCCGGCCGAGACGATCGACGACGTACGACACGACCGGGTCCGCGCCGCCGACGGCGAACCCGTCGGCACCATCCGGCGGATTCCGCCCACCCGGCGACCGCTCAAGCACACCTGGCGGATCGACCAGCCCGGCCGGCCCGAGATCGTCGGCCGCAACCTCTTCGCGACGACCGATCCACGCCGCCTGGCCGCCCACACGGCGGACACCGCGCTGAGCCTGACCTTCGACACCGTGCTCGGCGGCCCCGATGGTTCGATCGGTGCGGTACGCCCGCGCGTACTCGCCTGGAAGGCGGCCGGCGACCTGGTGATGACGACGGACGGGCACGGGCAGCCGGTCCGGATCCTGGCGCCGTGGGTCGACCGGCGGCTGGCCTTCGTGTTCGCGATGCTCGGGGACCGGTGACCCGAGCGACGGGAAGCCGTCCGGCTCCGCCGTGCGCGCGGTGTACGACGGCGGCGTGCGAACACGATGTTCGATGCCGGCGTACGGGCGGACGCGGCGGAGCCGAACGGCTCTTCGGGGCGGCGCGGATCTACTTCGTGGCACCCGCCGTCGGCTCGAGGGCGCCGAAGATCACCAGGCCGAGCACGACCAGGCCCAGGACGACGCGGTACGCGACGAACACGGTGAAGCTGTGCGTGCTGATGAACTTCAGGAACCAGGCGATCGCCGCGTAGCCGACCACGAACGCCACGAGCGTGGCCACGATCGTCGGCCCCCACGCCGGCGCCGGCCCCTCGCCGATCTTGAACAACTCCAGGCCGCCGGAGGCCAGTACCGCCGGGATGGCCAGCAGGAACGAGTAGCGCGCCGCGACCTCGCGGCGATACCCCATCAGCAGGCCCGCGGTGACCGTACCGCCCGAGCGGGAGACGCCGGGGATCAGCGCCAGCGACTGGGCGAAGCCGTAGATGAGCGACTCCTTGCCGTTGAGCTTTTCCATGCCCCGGTTGTTCAGCGCCATCCGGTCCGCGACCAACAGGATCAGACCGAACACGATCAGCGTGGTGCCGATCAGCCGCAGATCGCGGAACGTGGTCTCGATCGTGTCCTGGAAGATCAGGCCGAGTACCCCGATGGGCAACGTGCCGACGATGATGTACCAGCCCATGCGCGCGTCGAGTTCACCGCGCAGCGACGGCGTGTACAGGGACTTCACCCACGTGCCGACGATGTTGCCGATGTCCTTGCGAAAGTAGATCAGGACGGCGCTTTCCGTCCCGATCTGGGTCACGGCGGTGAACGCCGAACCCGGGTCCTCCCAGCCGGCGAACGCCGACACGATGCGCAGATGCGCGCTGGAGGAGATCGGCAGGAACTCGGTGAGCCCCTGGACCAAGCCGAGTACGACGGCTTCGAACCAACCGATCACCGGACGACTCCGGGGCGGGAAACAGGGATGCGGATCATGGCCGTCACGGTAGCGGCGGCCCACGGTGGGTCGGGTGGACATCACATGTCCGAAGTTGGACGGAACGGTAACGGCGGAGCCGCCGGCGCGGATCCGGGCGCGGAACGACACGGATCGGGCCGCGCGCGGACCCGAGCCGTCGATTGCGGTCGCGGTGCCGGTACGGGTACGGGTACGGGTACGGGTACGGGTACGGATAACGATTTGCCCGGGCGCGGGCGGACGGAAATCCTGGTCCGATGACCGGCGACAGCAGCGCACAGCAGGTTGGTACGACGTCGCCCGAGGCGGAGGCGCCCGGGATGCCCGAGGCCGTGCCCGTGGCCTCCGGGGTGCGCGTGCCGTGGGAGGCCGCGCCGCAGGGGCTGCGCGCGGCGGTCGAGGCGCGGCTCGGCGCCCGGGTGGTGCGGGCCGTCACCCAGGTCGGCGGATTCTCGCCCGGCATCGCCGCCCGAGTCGAACTCGCGGACGGCCGAAGGGCGTTCGTCAAGGCCGTCGGCGCCGACGCGAACCCCGACGCGCCCGCCCTGCACCGGGCCGAGGCCAGGGTCGCCGCCGCCCTCCCGTCCACCGCCCCCGTGCCGCGCCTGCTCGCCGAGGTCGACCTCGACGGCTGGGTGGCACTGGCCTTCGAGGACATCGACGGCCACACGCCGGCGCAGCCCTGGCGCCCGCAGGACCTGACCCGGGTCCTGGCCGCCTGTGCCGACCTGGGCGCCGTCCTGGATCCGTCCCCGATCGAGGTGCCCACCGTCGCCGAGGCGCTGGGCGTCACCTTCGGGGCGTGGCGACGCGGCTTCGACCCCGAGCCGTTCGGCGCGTGGACGTGCGCCAACGTCGACCGGATCGCCGCGCACGAGGCGCACTGGCCGACCGCCGCCGAGGGCACCGCGCTCGTGCACGGCGACCTGCGCGCGGACAACATCCTGCTGACCCCGGACCGGGTCGTGTTCGTCGACTGGCCGTGGGCGGTGCGCGGAGCGTCCTGGATCGACGTGGTCCTGATGGCGCCGAGCGTGATCATGCACAACGGCGACGCCGCCGTCGACCCGATCGAGGCCCATCTGGGCCGCCGGGGAGTGGAACCGGACCGGATCACCGCCGTACTGGCCGCCGCCGCCGGATTCTTCGCCGCGAACTCCCTGCGGCCGGCCCCGCACGGCCTCCCGACCCTGCGCCCGTTCCAACGCGCCCAGGCCCACGGCGCGCTGCACTGGCTCCGCCGGCGCCTGGCCTGAGCCGCCGGACCGGGTCTGCGGCGCGTCTCAGCGGCGTGCCGCGTGGGCCTTGCCGCGCTGGGCGCCGAGGCCGGTGACGCGGGCCACGGCGACGCCGATCGCGCCGGGGAGCAGGCCCGCCGCGACGAACGCGACGATGCCGGCGCCCCACCAGGCGGTCTCGAACAACACGCGCGGAAGCCCGGTCAGCGCATCGGCGTTGTTCGCGGCGGCGAACCGACCCCAGAGGAAGATCATTCCGGTCGGTGCGGCCGATCCGACCAGGATTCGCACCGGCCAACCGGCGGCGAGCGTGAACCCCCAGTAGGCGGTGGCCGCGACGGCGGCCAACTCGGCGAGGAACAGGAACAACATCGCGGTCCAATAGAGCACGTTCATGCGAGCCTCCCCGTGACGCGCGAGAGCGCTGCTCTCACTTGAGAGCATCATTCTGCGTCCGGTGCTCCAAGTCAAGAGCACTGCTCTCGTTTGCGAGCGCCGATCTTGTTCGCATCGCAGCGTCGGGGTGTCACTCGGGCCGAGAGGGGTCGGCCGCAGCGTGCCACGCCCGCCGCCCCTCCGGCGATGGGCATGACACGCGCATGACCCGGCCCTACTCGCCGGGGGTGCCGGGCCCCTGGGAGCGGACCCGCTCGACGTGCTCCAACGAGTCGCGGAGGTCGGCGAGCCACGAGTCGGTGTTGCGCTGCACCAAGCGCACACACCAGGCCAGCGCGTCACTGCGACTGCGCGCGACGCCCCCCGCGACAAGGGTGTCCAGGACCTGGCGTTCGGGCTGACGGAGCCGGGTCATCACGGGTACGGAGACGGTGGTGTACAGGGCGCGGGTGCCGCCGCACTCGACGCCCCACGAGACCTTGCGGCCGAAGCGGCGTTCGGCCTCGCGGGCCACCGCCATGCGGTCCTCGCGGGTGCGCTCGCGGAACTCGGCGATCCTGCCGTCGAGCGCGGCCTCCCGCTCGTCGGTCGAGACCTCCTCGGCGAGTTCCGGCTCCGGGATGCGGCCGATGACGGTGATCTCCTCGCGGTCGACGGTCACCTCGACCAGCGCGGTGAACAGGCTTTCGGGCAGGCGTCCGGTGAACCAGCCGCGCACTGCTTCCTGCTTCGTTGTAATCATGTAATTCAAGTTACGCCGATGCGAAGGGAAGGCAAGGAGGTCCGCCCACAGCGGAATCCGGGGAAGCGCGCCGCGCCGCGCCCGCCGGGACCAACCCGCCGGTGTGTCGACGACCCGTCCCGGCCGGATGGCAGAGCCGGAAGGTAGCTTGGGCCGCATGACCATCGAGTGCGTTGCCACACGGGTACCGGTCGGGGTGGGCCGATGAATCGGCTCGGACTGGTCGCGGTGGTGGTGCGGGACTACGACGAGGCGATCACGTTCTATACCGGCGCGCTCGGGTTCGACCTGCGCGAGGACACCCCGATGGAAGACGGGAAACGCTGGGTCGTGGTCGCCCCGCCCGGCACGGGGCCGAACGAGGCGGCCGTACTACTGGCCAGGGCGGTGGACGACGAGCAGCGCTCCCGGGTGGGGGACCAGACGGGCGGCCGGGTCGGACTGTTCCTGTACACCGACGACTTCGCGCGCGAGCACGCCCGCATGGTGGCGGCGGGCGTGGTCTTCGAGGAACCGCCGCGCCGGGAGAAGTACGGGATAGTGGCCGTCTTCCGCGACCTGTACGGAAACCGCTGGGACCTGATCGAACGGATGGGCTCGATTCGCTGAGGGCGGGGGCGAGCGGCGAGCCGACCCGCACCCGCGCACCCCGTACCGCCTACTGCGCCAACGAGATGACCAGCCACAGAAACCCCACACCCGCCACCGTGCACAGCAGCGTCGAGCCCGACGGGTGTGGGCTGTGCGCCTCGGGGAGGATGTCGGCGGTGGCGAGGTAGAGCAGGAAGCCGGCGAAGAAACCCAGGTACAGACCGAGCGCGTGCTCCGGGATGGTGAACGCCAGCGTGACGGCCGCGCCGGCCACCGGCGCGAGGGCGTCCGCGCCCAGCAGGGTCAGGGCCCGGCGGCGGTCGTTGCCGTACAAGCGGGTGACGGTGTACGTGTTGAAGCCGTCGGCGAAGTCGTGCGCCACCACCGCGATCGCCACCGTCGTGCCCACGGTGGTGCCGGCCTGGAACGCCGCGCCGATCGCGAAGCCGTCCATCACGCTGTGCCCGACCAGCGCGATGCCGGCGGTCAGTCCGATGCCCTTGACCCGGCCGTCGGTGCCCATGGTCGGGCCGTGCTGGTGGGCGTGCGGGGCGTACTCGCCCTCGTGGCCCCGGTGGATCGCCACCGAACGCTCGACCACGTGCAGTACGAGGAAGCCCAGGACGAACATCAACAACGCCTGCGGCACCCCGCCGACCCGCCCACCCGCCGCCGACAACGCCTCGGGCAGCAGGTCGAACGCGACCACGCCGAGCATGAGTCCGGCGGCGAGACCGAGGACGAGATGGCGGCGATCGCCGATGCGCTGCGCCACCCAGCCGCCGAGCAGGGTCATCAGGAAGGCGCCGGCGGCGACCAGTACGGCGGTCACGCCCGCGCCTGCCCTTGCCTGCGCGGCCGCACCCGGGACGACGTCATCGAACCATCGTCGTCGAGCGGACGGGCGCCCGCGCTCGGGGCTGCGCCGTACGAGTGCGGATCGGCGCCGGGGGATCGGCGCGCGGATCCACGAACCCACGATCGCCTGCGGACGCAACGGCGCGCACCGATCGCTCAGGCGTCGGCGGGCTCCGGCTCGTCGCGGTGGCGGGCGCGGAAGGCGGCGGCCTTGGCCCGGTTTCCGCAGCGACGCATGTCGCACCAGCGGCGGCTGCCGCGGCGTGAGGTGTCCACGTAGAGGCGGGTGCAGAGCGGCGCCTCGCACTCCCTGATCCGGTCCGCGTCCGGGCCGCCGAACAACGTGACCGCCGAGCGGGCGATCTCGGCCAGCACCGCCGCGAGGTCGCCGGTGCGCTCCACCAGGCCGTCCGAGGTGAGCGCGACCCGCACCGGCTCGCCGGCCGCCAGGCGGTTGAGCGCCTCGCGGTCGGGGTCGGCGTACCCCGGCGGTGTCTCGCGGGCCAGGGCCAGCCGGTACATCGTCTCGCGCAGCTCGATCGTGTCCGCGAGCCCCTGTTCGTCCACCGCCGGGAGCGTGTCCACGAGGCCGGCCGCGACCGTCCAGGACGCGAGCGAGGCCGGCGTGTCGAGGAGATCGCGCGCCTCGGTGCGGCGCGCCTGGACGGTGCCGATCAGGTCGAGTGCGACGTCACCGCCGCTGAAGGTGTATGCCACGTCCTCATGGTAACCGGTTTGACAGGTTAGTGTCGGACGGGTCAGGGTGAGTAACCGGATTGGGCAGTTATTCCAACGTCGATCGGGAGTGGGTCCAGTGACCGCCGCGAACACCACCCAGGACAGCACCCGGGCAGGCAGGCAGGACGCCGCTCCGGGCGACCGGTCGGCACCGACGGCCGTCGGTCGCCCGCCGGGTCGGACCGAGCGGGAAACCGGACGAGAACCCGGGCGAGAACCCGGGCGGGAACGGCGAAGGGACGCGGTCGGGAGGGCGGTTGCGCCGCTTTTCGTGCTGCTGTGGAGCAGCGGGTTCATCGTCGCCGCGATCGGGGTGGACGCGGCGCCGCCGTTGTTGCTGATGTTCTTCCGGTTCGTGCTCGCCGGAGCGCTGCTCGGTGCGTTCGCCCTGGCCGTGCGGGCGCCGTGGCCGCGCGGTCGACGGCTCGTCCATGTGATGGTGGCCGGACTGCTGTTCCAGGCGGTCCAGTTCGGCGCGCTGTACACGGCGCTGTCGCTCGGCATGTCCGCCGCCGTGGCGGCCCTCGTCCAGGGGCTCAATCCGGTGCTGATCGCGCTGTTGGCCGGGCGCGTCCTCGGCGAGCGGGTGAGCGTTCGGCAGTGGCTGGGCTTCGGCCTGGGCACGATCGGGGTCGTGCTCGCCGTCTCCGGCCCCGCCGGCACGTCGATCCCGGCGCTGGCGCTGGCCGTGGTCGGGCTGCTCGGGCTCAGCGTGGGCACGGTGTACCAGAAGCGCTATGTGCAGGACGTCGATCTGCGCACCGGCACGGCCGTGCAGTTCCTGGTCAGCGCGCCGTTCATCGGCCTGGGGTCGCTGCTGTTCGAGACGCCGCACATCGGCGCGTGGGGGCCGTTCCTCGGCACGCTCGCGTGGATGGTGCTGGTCAACTCGATCGGGGTGTTCACGCTGCTCAACCTGATGTTGCGGCGGTCCTCGGCGAGTCGGGTCGGCACGCTGTTCTTCCTGACGCCGGCCGCGACCGCGCTCCTGGCCTGGCTCCTGCTCGACCAGTCGTTGCGGGTGACCACGCTGGCCGGGATCGCGATCGGCGGCGTCGGGGTGCTGCTGGCGAATCGGGACTGAGCAGAGGCGGGCGGCCGAAGGGCCCGCCGTCGATCAGCCCAGCACGTCGGCGACCGCCCGGGTGACCTCCGGCCAGGCCGGCGAGAGCGGGTCGACCGGCTCGAAGTGACCGATGTCCGGGAGTTCGCGCAGGTCCGCCCCCGAGACGGCCGCGAAGGTCCGACTCAGCGCGATCGGGACCTGCTCGTCGGCGTCGCCGTGCAGCAGGATCAGCCGGCGCCCGCCGGCCCCGCCGGCCGCCAGCCGGACCGGGTCGGTCTCGGCGAGCACTCGCTCGGAGTGGTCGGGCAGGAACTCGGCCGCCGCCCCGTCGTCCAGGTTCAGGTCCAGCGCCGCGTCCAGGTCCAGTACACCGCCCAGCGCGATCGCCCCCGCCAGGGCCGGCGGCGCGGACAGCCGACCCGGGCCGCCCGCCGGCACCCGATCACGGAGCGCGGCCCACACCGCCAGGTGTCCGCCGGCGGAGTGGCCGAGCAGCACCGTCGGTTCGCGAACCTGCGCCGCCAACAGATCGACGGCGGCGGCGACATCCTCGAAGGTCCCGGGCCGGCCGCCCCCCGGCTGCCCGGCCCGGCGATACTCGACGGTCGCCGCCGTGTACCCCTCGGCCGCCAAGGCGACGCACATCGAGTACGTGTACCCCCGGTCGTACCGGGCCCGCCAATACCCCCCGTGCAACACCACGACGAGTCCCCGCGACTTGCCCGGCGCCTGCCAGAGATCGACGACCTGCTCCGCCTCGGATCCGTACCGCAACGTACGATCCGGCCCGGCAGCCGGCCGATCAAGAATGTCCCGCGAAGCGCTCATCCCGGCATTCTCCCGCCCCTGTCCCCGGACCGGCCGCCGCCCCCGGCGTGTTCAGGCGGAAGCGGTCGCGGCTTCCAGCAGCTCGTCGATGCCCGCTCGGATTCCGTCCGCGAGGGTTTGGGCGTCGGGGACCGCGTCGAAGTCGGCGGTGATGCCGAAGGTGACGTGGTCCAGGTAGGAGAAGACGCCGACGCCGATGCGCATCGTGGCGGCGATCGGGACGTACGGGTAGAGCTCGCGCAGCGGGCGGCCCAGCATGTACAGCGGGACGCGCGGGCCCGGGACGTTGGTGGTGAGCGTCTGCAAAAGGCGCTGGGGGAAGCGCAGCGCGGCGCGCGAGCCGAGTGCCAGCAGGGTCGGCGCGGCGAAGTTGCCCAGATTGGTGAGGACATCGGCGCCGGCCGCCTGCCGGCTGCGTTTGAGGTCGTCCATCTGCTCGCGGATCGAGCGGAGCCGGGCCGCCGGATCGTCCTCGCCGACCGGCAGGTTCACCAGGATCGCGCTGAGCCGGTTGTTGAGCGTCCTGCGCTCGCGCGGCGCGCGCACCGACACCGGGACCAGCGAGCGGACCACCTGATCCGACGTCAACTCGCCCCGCCCGGCCAGCAGATCGCGGAAGCCCCGGGTGATCGCGGTCAGGATCACGTCGTTGACGGTGCCGCCGAACTCCTTCCGGATCCGTTTGATCTCGGCGATCTCCGCATCGGCCCACACCCAGCGCCGATGCGGCCCGATCGAGCCGTTGAGCGAGCCGGCCGAGGTCTCCAGGAGCCGATTCGCGGTGCCGGGCAGGCTGCGGGCCAGCGCCCGGACGATGTCGGTCAACTCCGAGCCGCTGCGCATCTCCCGAGCCAGCGCCGGCACCGCCGCCAGGTGCTTGATCGGCGCGGCGACGGCGTCCCGAAGGCCGTCCGCGATCAGATCGACGGTGCTCGGCGCGGGCTCCGGGAGCCACGGGTCCGTCGACTCGTCGGCCTCGGGCGGTTCCGGGTCCTTGCGCCAGTCGAGCAGGATCTGCAGCAGGTCGGTGCCGGCGATGCCGTCGATCAGGCAGTGGTGCACCTTGGAGATGATCGCCCAGCGGTCGTCGGCCAGGCCCTCCACCAGCCAGACCTCCCACAGCGGCTTGGTCAGGTCCAGCCGCTGCGCGAACAGCCGGCCGGCGAGGTTGCGCACCTGGTCGGCGCCGCCCGGCGCGGGGACCGCGGTGTGCCGCACGTGGTAGAGGATCTGGAAGTGTTCGTCGTCCACCCACACCGGGCGGCCCAGATGCAGCGGCAGCGTGCGGACCCGCTGCCGATAGCGCGGCACCTCCGGCAACTTCGAGACGAACAGCCGGATCACGTCGCCGTACGACGGTGCGGGCCCGTCGAAGATCAGCACGGATCCCACGTGCATCGGCACGTTCTCGTCCTCGACGAAGTAGAACCCGGCATCCATCGCGCTCAATCGGTCCATCCAGGCACCGTAGGTCGGTTCCGAGGTCCGGTCCAGATACCCGGCGAAACGTGAAAAGCGGTACCGGCTCCGAGGTCGGGCGGACAGCGACGGGGATGGCGGCTAGAGTCCGGGCGGCACATATCGAGGGGGGAACTCGCAGATGGGCACATCGGGCACAGCCGTGCCGAGATTCGGATCCATGCGGCGTGCGGGGGTGATCGCGCCGGCGTTGGCCGCGGTGCTGGCCCTGGCGCTGGCGGGGTGCGACGGGGGCGGGGGCGGCAAGTCCGGCTCGCCGAAGCCCTCCCAGAGCGGGGGCGGGGCGGCCACGGCCACCGCCGCGGCGTCGGGTTCGCCGACACCTTCCGCACCTGCGTCCTCGTTGTCGCCGTCGCCGTCGGCGGCTTCGAGGAACCCCACGCCGAAGCCGTCGAAGGCAGCCGTCCCGCCGGCGGGCGACTCGGTCGGCACCGGGGGGAGCAAGAGCACCGGGTCGAGCGGCGGTTCGGCGGGGACGGGTTCGTCCGGCGGCTCCGGCACCTCCGGCAGTACCGGCGGCAGCAGTACCGGTGGCGACGGGCCGGTCTACTACAAGAACTGCACCGCGGTTCGGGCCGCCGGCGCCGCGCCGATCCACCGCGGCGAACCCGGCTACGGCGCGCACCTGGACCGGGACGGGGACGGTACGGCCTGCGAATGAGGCGAATCGGCCGCCGTTCGGGAGGGGGAGTGCCGGCGGCGGCCGGTCGGGCCGGCTACAGTCCTATGACAGTCGACCACGGGGGCGTGTACAGCATGCGACGTACGAAGAAACGAATCTTCCGGATCGGGACGGTCGCCGCCGCGGCGACCACGGCGGGTGTACTGGTCCTGGCGGGATGCGGCGGTGGGAGCAAGTCGTCGAAGCGGCCGAAACCGCCGAAGCGCACGACCGTTTCCGTCCCGAGCGCGACCGCCTCGAGCCCCGGCGTCGCGCTGCCGACCGCCTCCCGCTCCGGACCGACGGACACACCCGATCCCACCCGCTTCACGACCTCCGGATCGGCCACGACGGGAAACTCGGGCGGTTCGGTCACCGGCGGCACGTCGGGCATCTCGTCCGGCGGCTCGAAGGGCGGCTCGACCAGCGGGTCCAAGGGCGGCAGTTCGTCCGGCAGCGGGTCCAAGGGCGGTTCGTCCAGCGGTTCGAGGGGCGGCAGTTCCCGCGGGGGCCGGTGACGGCTCGGCGTGACCCGGGCGCGAGCGGGCTGCCGGTCCGGCCCCCGTTCCGCCGCCCGCCCGCCCCATCGCCCGACCACCTGCGGATCGACCCGCCCACCGCCTTCGCGCCGACCGTCCGGACACGGCAGGATGGCATCCGGCGTGGGGGCGGACGGGTGCAGGGCGGAAGGGCGATAGCGTGGCGAGTCGGCGGAGCACCGGCGTGCTGGGGACATGGGCCGAACTACAGCGGCAGCAACAGCGGCAGCGCGAGGCCGAGTTGCGCGCGCGGCAGCAACAGCAGCGGGCGGACGAGCGCAATCGCCGTGAGGCGCAGAAGGCCGCCGCACGCGCGGACCGCGAGGCGCAGCGCGCCTACCAGCAGGCCCGCGAGGCCGAAGTGGCCCGACGGACCGCCGAGATCGAGGAGCGGGTCGCCGAACTCCAGGGCGTGCTCCGGGCCCGGCTGAGCGCGCCGGGGTTCCACATCGACCGGTTGCGCGCCGCCGTCGAGATCCCGCCGTTCCAGCCGGGGGAGTTGGCCCGACCGATTCCGATGCCCGATCCGGCGCGCTATCAGGTCGCCGCACCGTCCGGCCTGGGCTCGTTCGCGCCCGGCGCGCACTCGCGCTACGAGCAGGACCGGGCGCAGGCACAGGCCCGCTACGAGCACGACCTGCGGGCCGCGCAGGCCGCCGAATACGAGCGGCAGCAGCGATACCACGAATACCACCGGCAGTTCGAGGAGTGGGCCAACGGTCAGCGGGCGCTCGCCGCGCAGCGCAACGAGCAGGTCGACGACCTGGTGCGGCGGCTCGCGGCGCGCGACCCGGAGGCGGTCGAGGACTACTTCGAGGGGGTCCTGCTCGCCTCGCCGGACTGGCCGGAGGGATTCTCCGACCAGTCGACGGTGGCCTTCGACGCCGCGCGGCGCCAACTCGTGGTCGACCACGAACTCCCGACCGTCGACGTGGTGCCGGTGGTGGCCCGGATGCGCTACGTGAAGACCGACGACCAGGAGAAGGAGGTCGCCCGCACGGCGACCGACCGGCGCACGATCCACCGCGACCTGCTCGCCCAGAGCGCGCTGCGGATACTCGCCGAACTGTTCTTCGCCGACCACGAGGGCATCCTCGACTCGGTGGTGCTGAACGGCTTCGTCCAGGCGATCGACCCGGCGACGGGCCGGCCCGGGCGCACGTATCTGGTCACGGTGACCGCCCGGGCGCAGGACTTCCGGCACATCAGCCTGGACCGGGTGGACGCGGTCGCGTGCCTGGAGGCGATGGAGGGCGTCCTGTCGACGCGTCCGGACCGGCCCACTCCCGTTCGGACGACCCGGCTCGCGGACAGCGTCGCCTCGGCGCCGACCCCCACGCTGCCCGCGCGGCCCGGCGCCGGCGACGACGATCCGGACCTGTTCGTGATGGACCCCATCGAGTTCGAGAACCTGATCGCCCAGCTGTTCCAGCGCATGGGCATGGAGGTCGCGACCACCGCGCGCAGCGGCGACCAGGGCGTCGACGTGGTCGCGGTGGACCCGGACCCGATCCGCGGCGGCACGATCGTGGTGCAGGTCAAGCGCTACCGGCACACCGTCCCGCCGACCGCCGTGCGCGACCTGGCCGGGACCGTCCAGCACCACGGCGCGAACAAGGGCCTGCTGGTGACCACGTCCGGGTTCGGGCCCGGCAGCCACGAGTTCATCCGCAACAAGCCGCTGGGCCTGGTCACCGGGCCGGAACTGGTCGGCCTGCTCGCCCGACACGGCCTGCGCGGTCGGCTGGGCCCGGGCACCGGCACGGCCGCCGCGTCCGGCAGCCGGCTGCTGGTCCAGGTGGCCTGGGACCCGGGAACCGCGCCGCCGCTGGACCCGTGCGCGTTCGTGTGCCGACGCGGGCGGGTGCTCGGCGACGAGCACTTCGTCTTCTTCAACAACCCGGCCAGTCCGGAAGGGGCGGTGCGGATCGGCGACGGGGTGGCCTTCCTGATCGACCTGGCCCTGCTGCCCCGCGAGGCCGACCGGCTGGTCCTGGCCGCCGCCGTCGACGAGGAACACGCCCCCGGCCGCGACCTGAGCACTCTGCGCGGCACCAAACTCACCCGCCTCGACCAGGCCGACGGCCGCGACCTCGGCACCAACCCGGTCCCGACCCGCCGCCCCGGCGAAACCGCCATGGTCCTCGGCGCCTTCGTCCGCGCCGACACCGGCTGGACCTTCTCGCCCACCACGAACGGCTTCCGCAACGGCCTGCTGGGCGTCGCCGAGTCGCACGGCGTGGAGGTGGAGTGAGTCCACCCCGGTATGCGGACGGGGGCGCCTCTGTGCGACGCGGGGGCTCTACCAGGCTGTCGGGGCTCGTCCTACCTGCGTGGATCCGTCGTACCCGTCTGTCAGGATGAGCGATGTGGCGACGAACGATCCCGGTGGAGGCGGCGGCGAGGACGGGCAGTTGGCGCTTGGGGTCGAGGAGGCGCGGCGGGCCGTGCGGGCCGCCCGGGGGCGCAAGCCGAAGACGCCGGCGCAGGCCGAGCGGCTGCCGGTGGCCAGGGTCGTCGTGGACAAGGGGCTCGTGCACCTCGATCGACTGTTCGACTACTCGGTGCCGGCCAAGCTGGCCGAGCAGGCTCAGCCCGGGGTGCGGGTGCGGGTGCGGTTCGGGGCCAAGGTCGTGGACGGGCGGCGGCGCGGTGGCGGGTTGATCGACGGGGTGATCGTCGAGCGGGTCGAGCGCAGTACGTACGCCGGACCGCTGGCCCCGTTGGCGAGCGTGGTCTCGCCCGAGGTCGTGCTCGCGCCGCCGATGGTCGAACTGGCCCGGGCGGTGGCGGACCGGTACGCCGGCAGCCTCGCCGACATCGTGCAGCTCGCGCTGCCGGCCCGGCACGCGCGCGCCGAGGCGGAGTCCTCGGGGAGCCGTTGGCGCGACCCGGGCCGCCCGCGCCCGGACCGTGGTCGCGCTACCCGGCGGGCGCCGCGCATCTGGCCGCGCTCGCCGCGGGGGAGTCGCCGCGCACGGTGTGGACCGCGCTGCCCGGGCCGTACTGGCCGGACGAGATCGCCCGTGCGATGGCCGCCGCCCTGGCCGGCGGCCGGGGAGCGCTCGCGGTCGTCCCCGACGCCAAGGCGGTGGATCGGGTCGACGCGGCGTTGACCGCGCTGCTCGGTCCGGGCCGGCACGTCGCGCTGACCGCCGGACTGGGGCCGGAGGAGCGCTACCGGCGCTGGCTCGCGGTCAACCGGGGTGCGGTCCGCGCCGTCGTGGGTACCCGCGCGGCGATGTTCGCGCCGGTGGTGGAACTGGGCCTGGCCCTGGTCTGGAACGACGGCGACGACTCGCACGCCGACAAGAACGCGCCGCACCCGCACGTGCGCGAGGTGCTGGCCATGCGCGCCGCCCGCGAGCACGCCGCGTTCACCGTCGGCGGGCACTCCACCACGGTCGAGGCCGCGCAACTGGTCCGCACCGGCTGGGCCCGGCCGCTGGACGCCGACCGGGCCGCGGTCCGCGCCGCCGCACCGCTCGTACGCACCGTGGGCAGCGATTTCGACCTGGCCCGGGACGAGGGGGCGCGCGCCGCGCGGTTGCCGAGCCTGGCATGGGACGTGGCGCGCACCGCGTTGCGCAGCGGCCCGGTCCTGGTCCAGGTGCCCCGACGCGGCTACCTGGTGCGCACCTCGTGTCGGCGCTGCCGGGAGCCGGCGCGCTGCGCGCACTGTTCCGGGCCGCTCGAACTGCCCTCCGGGGACGGGGTGTTGACCTGCGGTTGGTGCACCCGTCCGGCGCCGAACTGGCATTGCCGGGTATGCGGCGGGGACCGGATCCGGGCGGGCGTGATCGGCGCGCGACGGACCGCGGAGGAGTTGGGCCGCGCGTTCCCGACGGTGCCGGTGCGTACCTCCGGGCGGGACGCGATCCTGACCACCGTGCCGGACCTGCCCGCCCTGATCATCGCCACGCCCGGAGCCGAGCCGGTCGCGCCGAGCGGCTACGCGGCGGCGCTGCTCCTGGACGGCTGGGCCCTGCTCACCCGGCCCGACCTGCGCGCCGGCGAGGAGGCGCTGCGCCGCTGGCTGGACGCGGCGAGCCTGGTCCGCCCGGCGGGGGAGGGCGGCACACTGGTCGTGGTCGCCGAGTCCACGCTGCGTCCGGTGCAGGCGCTGGTGCGGTGGGACCCGCAGGGCTACGCGCTGACCGAACTCGGCGAGCGGGCCGACCTGAACCTGCCGCCGGTGTCGCGGATGGCGTCGGTCACCGGGCCGCCCGCCGGGATCGCCGACTTCCTGGCGGTGTTGCGATTGCCGGACGGGGTGGACGTACTGGGCCCGGTCCCGGTCGCGCCGACCGTCGCCCGCACCCCGCCGCCGGCGCCGGCCGGACCCGACCCCAGAGCCGCCGACACTCGCGCCGAACTCACCCGCGCCCTGTTCGGCACCACGCCGCCGCCCCCCGCGACGGTCCGGCCGGCGGCCGAACCGCCGCGCCACGAACGGGTCCTGCTCCGAATCGAACCGGGCCGCGGCGCGGAGTTGGCACACGCGCTGAAGGCGGCGCAGACGTTGCGACTGGCCCGGGGCACCGCCGATCCGGTGCTGATCAGAGTCGATCCGCCGGACATCGGCTGACGGGGTCGGGCGCGGCGCCCGGCTCACCCGAACGGCGCGGCGCCTCGGCCCCAGGGTCGGTGCCCCGGCGCCGGGCGTCCCGCCGGATGTCACAGGCCGACCGGGATGTCACGAGCCGGCCCGGGTGTGACCCGCCGACGCGTGTGACGCCGCGCCCGCGCGGGTTGCTCGCCGGTCGCGCCCCGCCGGCCCCGCGACGACTCCGGCGTTGTTCGCCCCTCTCGCGTTCGGTCGTCACCTCCGGAGAGTGTCCGCCACCTCCGGCGGGGTTGCCGGAGGTACGCCGGATCCGCCCGCGCCCGCGACCGGAGGCCGGCGCGGACGGTCGCCGGCCGTACCGCGGACCGCCCCGCCCGCGACCCGTGCCGGCATGCGGGAGCCGGGCCGCGCCCGCTCAGTAGACTTGCCGCTCTCCGGTTCCGAGCGACCGACACCGCCGAGCGGCACACCTCGTGTGCCGCGCCACCACGCGCGGCGGTCGCCGGCGGCCGGCAGCCGTACCACCGACCGACCACCGATGGGGGAGCACACCCGTGGCAGTCCAGCCGATCCGCCTGTTCGGCGACCCCGTCCTGCGGAGCAAGGCCGACCCGGTCACCGTGTTCGACAAGGAACTGCGTCGACTGGTCGCCGACCTCACCGACACCATGCGCGACGCGCCCGGCAGCGGCCTGGCCGCGCCGCAGATCGGCGTCGCCCTGCGGGTGTTCACCTACCAGGTGGACGGCGAGGTGGGCCACCTGATCAACCCCGACCTGGACCTGTCCGAGGACGAACAGGACGGCCCGAGGGCTGTCTGTCCCTGCCGGGTCTGCGCTACGACACCAAGCGTGCGTACGGCGTGGTCGCCAAGGGCTTCAACATGCACGGCGACCCCGTGGTCATCGAGGGCACCCGACTGCTCTCGCGCTGCATCCAGCACGAGACCGACCACCTCGACGGCATCCTGTTCATCGACCGACTCGACCGCGAACAGCGCAAGTCCGCGCTGCGTGCGCTGCGCGAGGCGGAATGGGCGGGACAGGCCCCGCCGCAGGTGAAGTTCTCCCCCCACTCCACCTTCGGGAAGGCCCTCTAAAACCCCATGCGCCTAGTCTTCGCCGGCACCCCCGAGGTCGCCGTCCCCGCACTCGAAGCCCTCCTGGAGTCCCGGCACGAAGTGGTCGCGGTGGTCACCCGCCCCGACGCCCCCGCCGGTCGCGGTCGCAGGCTGGTCGCCAGTCCGGTGGCCGAGCGGGCCGCCGAGGCCGGGATCGAGATCCTGCGCCCGGCCAAGCCGCGCGACCCGGAGTTCCTGGCCCGGCTCACCGAGATCGCCCCCGACTGCTGTCCCGTGGTCGCCTACGGCGCGCTGCTGCCCAAGGTCGCGTTGGAGATCCCCGCACGCGGCTGGGTCAACCTGCACTTCTCGCTGCTGCCCGCATGGCGCGGCGCCGCACCGGTGCAGCACGCCGTGCTCGCGGGCGACGACATCACCGGCGCGTGCACCTTCGAGATCGAGCAGGGCCTGGACTCCGGCCCGGTCTACGGCATGGTCACCGACGAGATCCGGCCCACCGACACCAGCGGCGACCTGCTCGACCGGCTCTCCCGCTCCGGCGCGCGCCTGCTGGTGGCGACCATGGACGGGATCGCCGACGGCAGTCTCGCCCCGCGCCCGCAGTCCCCGGAGGGGGTGTCCCTCGCGCCCAAGCTCGGCGTCGAGGACGCCCGCGTCGACTTCACCGCACCCGCGCTGCGCGTGGACCGCGTGGTACGCGGCTGTACCCCCGCCCCCGGCGCCTGGACCACCTTCCGCGGCGAGCGGCTCAAGCTCGCCCCGGTCCGGCTGCGCGCCGGGGACAACGCGCTGGCCCCCGGCGAGATCGCGGTGGAGAAGAAGGCGGTCCGCGTGGGCACCGGCAGTCACGCGGTCGAACTCACCCTGGTCCAGCCCCAGGGCAAACGCATGATGGCCGCCACCGACTGGGCCCGGGGCGCACACCCCGAGCCCGGTGAAACCCTCGGCACGAACTGAGCACCGTGACCAACGCCCCCGCCGCACGCCCCTACCGCCGCCCGCGTCCCGACGCCGCGCGCCTGGCCGCCTACGACGTCCTGCACGCGGTCGGCGAACGCGACGCCTACGCCAACCTGGTGCTGCCCGCGCTGCTGCGCGAGCGCCGGATCATTCCCCGCGACGCCGCGTTCGCGACCGAGCTGGTGCACGGCACGCTGCGCCGTCAGGGCACCTACGACCGGATCGTGGCGGCCTGTACCGACCGGCCGATCCAGGAGATCGACCCGCCGGTCCTGGACGTGCTCGCGCTCGGCGTGCACCAGCTGCTGAGCATGCGCACCCCCGTACACGCGGCCGTCTCGGCCACCGTGGAACTGGCCCGCGCGGTCCTCGGCGACGGCCGGGCCAAGTTCGTCAACGCGATCCTGCGCCGGGTGTCCAAGCAGGACCTGGACACGTGGCTGCGGCAGATCGCGCCGCCCTACGAGGACGACCCCGAGGGCCACCTCGCGGTCCTGCACTCGCACCCGCGCTGGATCGTGCAGGCGCTGTGGGACGCGCTGGGCGCGCGCGGCAACCCGCACGACCGCGCCGCGATGGAGGCGCTGCTGGCCGCCGACAACCTCGCCCCGGTGATCTCCCTGGTCGCCCGCCCGGGCCGGGTGGAACTCGCCGAGCTGTACGAGGCCGGGGCCACCCCCGGGCGCTGGTCGCCGTACGCCGCCACGCTGCCGGAGGGCGACCCCGCCGCGATCAAGGCGATCCGCGACGGCCGCGCCGCGGTCCAGGACGAGGGCAGCCAACTCGTCGCCGCCGCGCTCGCGAACGCCGAGGTCGAGGGCGCCGAAAGCCGCTGGCTGGACCTGTGCGCCGGTCCCGGCGGCAAGGCCGGCCTGCTCGCCGCGATCGCCACCGGCCGCGACGTGTCGCTGCTCGCGGTCGAACGCCGCCACCACCGCGCGCGCCTGGTCCGCAACGCGATCGGCCACCTGACCCACCATCAGGTGATCACCGCCGACGGCACCAGGCCGGCCTGGCGGCCCGGCAGCTTCGACCGGGTGATCGCCGACGTCCCGTGCAGCGGCCTGGGCGCCCTGCGCCGCCGCCCCGAGTCGCGCTGGCGCCGCAAGCCCGAGGACATCCCCGAACTCGGCGAACTCCAGCGCGCCTTGCTGCGCACGGCGGTCGCCGCCGCGCGCCCCGGCGGGGTGATCGCCTACGTCACCTGCTCGCCGCACCCGGCCGAGACCCGCGTGGTGGTCGACGACATCCTGCGCGCGGACGAGGCCGAGTTGATCGACGCCCGCTCCCTGTTCCCGGGCGTACCGCACCTGGGCAGCGGGCCGGACGTACAGCTGTGGCCGCACCTGCACGGCACGGACGCGATGTATCTGGCCCTGCTGCGCCGGAGGGGCTGACCGGGTCGGTGGTTGCCCGGCCGATGGGGTGATGCGCGGCTGAATCCGGCTCAAATGGGGCATAACGGCGAGGGTGGTCGTCACTTCGGGCTCGGCCGCACCGGCCGTCCCTCGGGTTCCACACGTACCGCGGGCGGTCGCGACATCCCGCCATCGCAGGAGCCGCCGTACCCATGTCGACGCTCGCCCCCAGCACCCCGCGCCCAGGCCCGCTCGTCCGCACGGGGGCGGCGGTGCGCGGCGAATGGACCAGGCTCACCGCGGTGCCGGTGCGCGAACTGCGCGCGCACGGGCTCCGGGCGATCCCGCTCACCCTGTGTGCGGTGCTCCTGAGCCTCGGCTTCTGGCTGGCCTGGCGCACCTCGTGGGGTGGCGACGTGGTGCGGGTGCTGGGCGGGGTGAGCGCGGGCATCCCGCTGCCGCTCGCGCTGCTGCGTACCCCCGTGTCGCTGTTCGTGCCCGCGCCGGACCTGCCGGTGTGGGGCGCGCTGATCCAGGTGCTGATCCTGTTCGGACTGGCCGAACTCGACCTGGGCGCCCGCCGGACACTGCTGATCGCGTACGTGGCCACGCTGTCCGGCACGCTGGCCGCGCGCGCAATGGTCGCCCTCGGCCCGGACCACCCGCTCGGCATCGACGCGCACCAGGGCGACGTCATGGACACCGGTCCCTCGGCCGCGGTGGTGGGCCTGGTGGTGTGCATCGCGATGGTGCGGCGGGCGCCGATCCTGTTCGTGGGGGTGTGGGCGCTGATGATCGCCGAGGTGGTGGTCAAGCCGAATCTGGCCGGGCGCGAACACATCGCCGCGATGACCGGGGTCACCCTGTGTACCGGCGTGTACCTGATCCGGCGGCGCCGGCGGGGCTTTGAGGCGTCCGCTCGCCGGGAAGTACCTTGATATCGAGATAATCCGCGCCGCGATGCCCACGGGAGACCCCCATGCCGATCGACTTCCACAGCCCCGCCAACCGCCTCACGTACACCCACCGCACCGCCGGCGCGGACTGGGCGCGGCTGGTCGGCGACCTCGTGGACCCCGTCGGGGCGCGGGTGGTGGACGTCGGATGCGGCGGCGGGGTGTACACCACCGCGTGGCTGGATCTGGGGGCGGCGAGCGCGGTCGGGGTGGACTTCTCGGCCGCGATCCTCTCCGGCGCCCGAGAGCGGGCCGGGTCGTCGTCTCGCGAAGGGTTGTCGTTCCGGGAAGATGACGCGTACGCCACCGGGTTGCCCGACGGCGGCGCCGACATCGTGTTCGAGCGGGCGCTGATCCACCACCTCGACGACCTCGCCGGATGTTTCCGCGAGGCCCGGCGGCTGCTCGCGCCCGGCGGCACGCTGATCGTCCAGGACCGCACCCCGGCCGACGTCGCCCGCCCCGGCACGGCCGGCCACCTGCGCGGCTTCTTCTTCGAGCGGTTCCCCGCGCTGCTCACGATCGAGACCGCCCGGCGCCCCACCGGCGCCACGGTCGAGGCGGCACTGCGCGAAGCCGGCTTCACCGCCGTGCGCACCACCGCGCTCGCCGAGACCCGCCGCACCTACACCGACGCCCGAGAGGTCGGCACCGACCTGCGCGCCCGCACGGGCCGCTCGATCCTGCACGACCTGACCGACGCCGAACTCGACGAGTTGGCGGCCTGCATCGAGTCCAAGCTCCCGTCCCGAACGCCCATCACCGAAATCGACCACTGGACGATCTGGTCCGCCGGCCGCTGAGGTCTCCCGCCCCGGCGAGGACGACGAGAGACCCCAACGGCTCAGCCCTTCACTCGTTGTGACGAAGCTCCACGGGACCTGTCGGCCCCGCCCGAGTGCACGAAAATCGCAGCCCGCTCACGCAGCGCAACGGGTGGGCGGGTGGGAAAACAAACCCCGCCCTAATGGGCGCAGCGCGCTGCGGCGCCGGCCGCCAGCCCCCGAAGCCGGTCCACCGCCGCGCCCGGGTCCGTCCCGTCGAAGACCGCCGAGCCCGCCACGAACACGTCCGCGCCGGCCTCCGCGCACATCTCGATCGTCTTGGCGGAGACCCCGCCGTCCACCTGCAGCCACATCTGCAGACCGTGCTTGGCGATCAGCTGCCGGGTCCGGCGGATCTTCGGCAACATCACGTCCAGGAAGCTCTGCCCGCCGAATCCCGGCTCGACCGTCATCACCAGGAGCATGTCCAACTCGGGCAGCAGGTCCTCGTACGGCTCGATCGGCGTGGCCGGCCGCAGCGCCATCGAGGCCCGCGCGCCCTTGGCCCGCAGGTCGCGGGCGAGCTTGATCGGGGCGGTCGCGGCCTCCACGTGGAACGTGACGCTGCCCGCGCCGGCCTCCGCGTAGGCGGGCGCCCAGCGGTCCGGGTCCTCGATCATCAGGTGCATGTCGATGGGCGTGTCGGTGGCCTTCATCAGGCTCTCCACCACGGGCAGGCCGAGGGTGAGATTCGGTACGAAGTGGTTGTCCATGACATCCACGTGGAGCCAGTCGGCATTGCGCACCTGCGCGACCTCGTCGGCGAGGCGGGCGAAGTCGGCGGACAGGATGCTCGGATTGATCTGCACGGTCATGCGCACAGAATCTCATCGACCCGACCCCTCGCGGGCACCGCCTCGACCAGCGAGCTGACGAATCGTCAGATCATCCTCGCCGCGGTCGCGTTCGGATATACGAACGCACCGTGACGGACGGCACAGGTTGCCCACGGTCAACGTTGTCGGCCGTCGTGGCACACTTCGAGGTGTACGAAAGTCACGTACGCGCGCTCCGGGGTCGGTGAAAATCCGAACCGGCGGTTACAGTCCGCGACCCGGTCGACGCCCCGCATCACGTGGAGCGACGGCCGGCTGAACCGGTGGAATTCCGGTACCGACGGTCAAAGTCCGGATGGGAGGTGGCGCGCGGCGAGCGACTGCGGCATGCCCGCGTACCCGAAGGTGCGCCGACATCCCCGCGCGTCGACTCGTCGTGCCGTTGTGCCCGAAAACACCCCGGTTGCCCCGCGTCGAACGCGAGGAGGCACGAGGTGGAGGGCAACACGACCCCGCCGGTCGACGAGACCTCGGCGATGCGCCGGGCCATCTCGCTGGCGAGCCGTGCGCTCGGTCACACCAGTCCCAATCCGCTGGTCGGCTGCGTCGTGCTCGGCCCCGACGGCACCGTGGTCGGCGAGGGTTTCCACACCCGCGCCGGCGCCCCGCACGCCGAGGTCGAGGCGCTGCGCGCGGCCGGTTCGGCGGCTCGCGGCGGCACCGCCCTGGTGACCCTCGAACCCTGCTCGCACGTCGGCCGCACCGGCCCCTGCACGCAGGCCCTGATCGACGCCGGCATCCGCCGGGTGCGCTACGCCGTCGCCGACCCCAACCCGGTCGCGGCCGGCGGCGGCGCGGTGCTGCGCGCGGCGGGCATCGACGCCGAGGGCGGCCTGCTCGCCGCCGAGGCCGAGGCGGGCAACCGCGCCTGGCTGACCGCCGTCCGCCTGGGCCGCCCGCACGTGACCTGGAAGTACGCGGCCACCCTGGACGGCCGCAGTGCCGCCGCCGACGGCAGCGCCCGGTGGATCAGCTCGGTCGAATCCCGCGCCGATACCCACCTGCTGCGGGCGAGCGTCGACGCGGTACTGGCCGGCTCCGGCACACAGCTCGCCGACGACCCGCACCTGGCCGCGCGCGACGTACCCGGCGCCCGGCAACCGCTGCGGGTGATCGTGGACACCCACGCCCGCACCCGCGCCGACGCCCGAGTGCTCGACGACGCGGCGCCGACCCTGATCGCGGTCGGCCCCGACGCGGTCGCCGCACACCTGCCCGAGGCCGCCGTACTGCGCATACCGCTCGCGGACACCGGCCTGGACCTGCCCGCGCTGCTGAACGAGCTGTACGCGCGCGACGTGCGTGCCGTGCTGCTCGAAGGCGGTCCCACCCTCGCCGGCGCGTTCGCCGCCGCCGGCCTGATCGACACCGTCGTGGGCTATCTCGCCCCCGCCCTGCTCGGCGCCGGACCTCCCGCGCTGGGCCCGGCCGGAATCGGCACCATCGCCGAGATGTTGCGACTGGACGTCGACGACGTCACGCGCCTCGGCACCGACATCCGCATCACCGCCCGCCCACGGCCGCACTCCGCCGGCCGTACGAAGGAGTCCTGACGCATGTTCACCGGAATCGTTGAGGAACTCGGCGAGATCGTGGCCATCGAGCGGCTGACCGACTCGGCCCGGATCACCATCCGCGGCCCCGTCGTCACCACCGGTGCCCGCCACGGCGACTCGATCGCCGTCAACGGTGTGTGTCTGACCGTCGTGGACGACAAGGTCGACCCCGAGGCGGCCACCTTCACCGCCGACGTGATGCGGGAGACGCTGGACAAGTCCAGCCTCGGCGCGCTGACCACCGGCTCGCGGGTCAACCTGGAGCGCCCGATGGTGCTCGGCGGCCGGCTCGGCGGACACCTGGTCCAGGGGCACGTCGACGGCACCGGCGAGATCCTGGCCCGCACCCCCGGCGAGGAGTGGGAGATCGTCGAGATCGCCCTGCCCGCGCACCTGGCCCGCTACGTGGTGGACAAGGGCTCGATCACCGTCGACGGCATCAGCCTCACCGTCGTCGAGGCGCACGACGCGAGCTTCACCGTCAGCCTGATCCCCACCACACTCGCGCTCACCACCCTCGGCGTCAAAGCCGTCGGCGACCCGGTCAACCTCGAGGTCGACATCATCGCCAAGTACGTGGAGCGGCTGGGCACGCACGGGCCGGGCACAGGGGTGAGGGCATCGTGACCGGCTGGCTCAACGACGCCGCGTTCACCGTCGCGAACAAGCCGGTGCCGTGGTCCGACCTGCTCGGCCAGATCGCGTCCCTGGCCACCGTCTGGCTCGCGCTGCGCCGCAACCTGTGGGCGTGGCCGGTACAGATCGTGGGCGCGGCGCTGCTGATCGCCGCCAACACCTCCGTGCACCTGGGCGGCAGCGCGATGCGCAACGTGGTGATCATCGTCGCCGCCGGATACGGCTGGTGGCGCTGGGCGCGCGGGCGGCGCGACACCGGCGAGGTGGAGATCCGCTTCGGCACCACCCACGAGCGGATCGCGCTGGTCGCGCTGATGGCGGTCGGCACGGTCGGCTTCGCGCAACTGCTCGAACACACGGGCATCTCGTGGGCGCCCTGGCCGGACGCGTACATCTTCGTCGGCTCGGTCGTGGCGATGCTCGCGCAGGCCCGAGGGCTGTTCGAGTTCTGGCTGGTGTGGATCGCGGTCGACCTGGTCGGCGTACCCCTCGCCTGGCAGCACGGTCTGGTGTTCAGCGGACTGGTCTACGGCGTCTTCCTCGTGATGTGCGTCGCCGGACTCGTCGACTGGTGGAACCGCTCCCGGCGGTACCGGGACAAGGGGGCTGCCCGCGGGGCAGAACGGCACCTGGAAGGGGCAACGGCGTGAAGACCGGCAGCGAAACCGAGACCAGCAGCGAAACCATCGAGGTGCCGGCGCAGATGGGCGCGCCCACCGAGTCGGCCCTCGACACCATCGACGACGCGATCAAGGCGATGGCCGCCGGCGAGGCGATCGTCGTCGTGGACGACGAGGACCGGGAGAACGAGGGCGACCTGATCTTCGCCGGCGAGTTGGCCACGCAGGCGTTGATGGCCTTCATGATCCGCTACTCGTCGGGCGTGGTCTGCGTGCCGATGCGCGGCGCCGACCTGGACCGCCTCAAGCTGCCCCCGATGACCGCCGTCAACGAGGACCGCAAGGGCACCGCCTACTCGGTCTCGGTCGACGCCAAGGACGGCGTGGACACCGGCATCTCGGCCGCCGACCGCACGCACACCGTGCGGCTGCTGTCCGACCCGGACACGGTGCACACCCAGCTGACCCGACCCGGCCACATCTTCCCGCTGCGCGCGGTCGAGGGCGGCGTGCTGGTGCGCCCCGGGCACACCGAGGCCGCCGTGGACCTGGCCGAGCTGGCCGGTCTCGCGCCGGTCGGGGTGATCTGCGAAGTGGTCAACGACGACGGCACGATGGCCCGGCTGCCGCAGCTGATCCCGTTCGCCCGCGAACACGGCCTCAAGATCGTCAGCATCGCCGACCTGATCGCCTACCGCCGCCGCACCGAGCGCACGATCGAGCGCGCCGCCGAGACCCGACTGCCCACGGAGCACGGCACGTTCCGGGCGATCGGCTACCGCAGCACCGTCGACGACGTGGAGCACATCGCGCTGGTCGCCGGCGACATCGGCGACGGCGAGGACGTCCTGGTGCGGGTGCACTCCGAGTGCCTGACCGGCGACGTGTTCGGCTCGCTGCGCTGCGACTGCGGCCCGCAGTTGGACGCCGCCCTGGACCGGGTCACCGCCGAGGGTCGGGGCGTGGTGCTGTACATGCGCGGGCACGAGGGGCGCGGGATCGGGCTGATCCACAAGCTCCAGGCGTACCAACTCCAGGACGCCGGCCACGACACGGTGGACGCCAACCTGGAGCTGGGCCTGCCGGCCGACGCCCGCGACTACGGCACCGGCGCGCAGATCCTGGTCGACCTGGGCGTGCGGTCGATGCGGCTGCTCACCAACAACCCCGCCAAGCGGGCGGGGCTGGAGGGCTACGGCCTGGAGATCACCGGCCGGGTCGCCCTGCCGGTGCACGCCACCGCCGACAACCTGCGCTACCTCCAGACCAAGCGCGACCGGATGGGCCACGACCTGCCCTGGCTGGACCCGAGCGACCCGACCGCGGACCTGCCGTCGGTCGCCGAGGTCGCGGAGGCCGTCGACGCGAAGGGGCGCGCGGTCACCAGCGCGTGAGCGCGTGACCCCTCGGCCTTCCCGAACCGCCCACGTCACCCGTACCGGTGACACGGGCGCGGTGCCGTCCCCGCCGCGCCGATAGGTTCTGTCTCGTTCGAACCGCTCCACCCTCACTTCCGAACCGCTCCACAGCTCCATCCTCACCTCGCAACCAGGCTCGCAGTCGTTCACCAACCGGGTATCGAGCCGTTTCCAGCCGAAGGACAACGACAGACATGAGTGGCGCAGGAGCCCCGAAACTGACCGTCGAGGGCTGCCGTGACCTGCGCGTGGGCGTGGTCGCCGCGCAGTGGCACACCGTCGTGATGGACGGCCTCGTGGACGGGGCCGTCAAGGCCCTGAGCGAGCTGGGCATCACCGAACCCACGCTGATCCGCGCCCCCGGCGCGTTCGAACTGCCCGTGCTCGCCAAGGCGCTGGCCGGCCGCGGCTACGACGCGGTGGTCGCGCTCGGCGTGGTCATCCGCGGCGGCACCCCGCACTTCGAGTACGTATGCTCCGCCGCCACCGACGGCCTCACCCGGGTCGCGCTCGACACCGGCGTGCCGATCGGCTTCGGCGTGCTCACCTGCGACACCGAGGAGCAGGCCCTGGACCGGGCCGGCCTGCCGCACTCGCGTGAGGACAAGGGCCGCGAAGCGGTGGAGGCGGCCGTCGCGACCGCGATGGCGTTGCGTACGCTCTCCGAACCGTGGCGTTCGGCCTGACCGGCAGGTTCGCCGGGCCGTTCGGCACGCCACCCACAACCACGCGATGGGCACCATGAAGACGTTTGAACAGCTTTTCGACGAGCTGCGGGCCAAGGCGGAATCGGGCCGGGAGGGCTCGCGCACGGTCGAGCTCGTCACCGCCGGCGTACACACGATCGGCAAGAAGGTCGTGGAGGAGGCCGCCGAGGTGTGGATGGCCGCCGAGCACGAGGGCGCCGACCGCACCGCCGAGGAGATCTCCCAGCTCCTCTACCACCTCCAGGTGATGATGGTCGCCCGCGGCATCTCGCTCGAGGACGTATACGCTCACCTGTGACAGCCGCCGTCCCCCGGCCCGCCGCCCGGGCCGGGGACGTGGCCGTACCCCTCAGCTCCACCCGGTTCCGCTCCACTCGGTTCAGCACCATTCCGAAGGGTCATTCCATGCTGCGCATCGCCGTCCCCAACAAGGGTTCCCTCTCCGAGCCTGCGTCGGCGATGCTGCATGAGGCCGGCTACCGCCAGCGCAAGCACTCCAAGGAACTGGTCCTCACCGACCCCGACAACAACGTCGAGTTCTTCTTCCTGCGCCCGCGCGACATCGCGATCTACGTCGGCTCGGGCCGGCTGGACGCCGGGATCACCGGGCGCGACCTGCTGATGGACTCCGGCGCCGAGGCCGAGGAGATCCTGCAACTGGGCCTGGCCCCGGCCACGTTCCGCTACGCCGCACCCGCGCCGATCGCGCGCGAGTTGGCCGAGCAGGGCAAGAAGGGGCTGGCCGGACTGCGGGTGGCCTCCTCCTACATCGGCATCGTCCAGCGCGACTTCGCCGAGCACGGCATCGAGGCCGCGGCGCTGGTCAAGCTGGACGGCGCGGTGGAGACCGCGATCCAGCTGGGCGTCGCCGACGTGATCGCCGACGTGGTGGAGACCGGCACCACGCTGGCCCAGGCGGGCCTGGAGGTGTTCGGCGAGCCGATCCTGCGCTCCGAGGCGGTGTTGATCCGGCGCGCCGGCGCGGAAACCTCGCCCGCGCTGGAGCAGTTGGTACGCCGGCTCCAGGGCGTCCTGGTCGCGCGCAGCTACGTGATGATGGATTACGACATCCGGGTCGAGCGGGTCGAGGCGGCGGTCACGCTGACCCCGGGCCTGGAGTCGCCGACGGTCAGCCCGCTGCACAACGAGGGCTGGGTCGCGGTGCGGGCGATGGTGCCGCGCAAGAACGCCCAGCAGATCATGGACGACCTCTGGGAGATCGGCGCCCGGGCGATCCTGGTCACCGGGATCCACGCCTGCCGCCTCTGACCCCGTCCGGTCGGCCCGCCGCCCGGCGGGCCGACCACCGCCACCCTCCGGAGAACCGTTTCCCGATGAGCGAGCCCACCCCCGTCGACCCCCCGCTCCCACGTACCTGGTACGCCAGGCGCAGTCGGCTGATCACCGGTGTGCTCGGCGCGATCATCCTGGTCGGGCTGTGCGTGCTGGCGGTGATGTTGCCGGAGAAGGGCGGCTGGGGATGCGGCTCACGAATGGGCGTCGCGGCCACCGGCGTCCTGGGACTCGGCGCGATGGTGATGCTGGGCCGCCCGAAGGTGGTCGCCGCCGCGGACGGCGTGACGGTGGTCAACCTGCTCCGGACCACACACCTGGAATGGGCCCAGATCGTCCGGGTGTACCTGCGCCAGGGCGACCCGTGGGTCTACATCGACATGTCCAACGGCGACACGCTGCCGGTGATGGGCATCCAAACCTCCAACGGCAAATCCGCCGCCATCACCGCCGCCCGCGAACTCCGCACCTTGGCCGACCACTACGGCGCAGCCCCGGAAGCCCGCTAGCACCGGGGGAGGGCGCTCGGGCCGGTTCCTCCCGGGCACCTTCCGGGGTGGGCCGGGCGCTTCCGGCGAGGGTTGCGTCTCGGCCGGGTGCGGGCCCGCTGCGGAACCGGTTCGGCCCGAAGGGCGTCCGCCGCCGGCGTTCGGGGCTTCGAGACTCGAAGCTCGCGACGAGACGGGCGCGTTGCCGGTCGGTTTCGCCGAGCAACGCGCCCGTCTCGCCGAAGCCCGGAGTCTCGGCGGCGCGAACGCCGGCGGCGGTCCACCACTCGCCCGCGGCCGCAAGCGCAACGCCTGCCGGAAACGCCCCACCCGCTTCGGAGGCCCCAGCCGACTCGGCCGGCGCAGATGCCGTCCGCTGATGGGGTGAACCGCATCGTGCCCGGCCGAGCCCGAACCCGCCCGGCCCGTCCGGCGTTCGAGGGCGGCCGGGCCGGGCGGCCGGTCGTCCCCGTTCCGGGCCGATGCCGCCGATGCGCCCTCCACGAGCCCGCTCCGCCCCTCTGGGGCGTCAGCGACCCTGTATGCGGACGATCTGTAGAGCGATCATCAGGTTCAGGCGCAGGTGTGGGTCCTGGGTGAACGGGCCGAGCAGGCGCTCCAGTTTGGTGATCCGATACCGCAGCGTGTTGTAGTGCACGTACAGCCGCCGTGCCGTTTCGGCCACGTTCAGGTTCGTGTCGAGCAGTGCCTGCAGAGTGTTGCGCAGGTCGGCTGCCTCCGGGTCGCGGGGATGGGCCAGGGTGCGCAGGGCCTCGCGGGCGAAACGGTCGAGTTCACCCGGATCGGGGATCAGGCTGAGCAGCCGGAAGACGCCGAGCTGGTCGAAGTCGGCCACCGCGCCGGGGCCGTGGATGCGCCGCCCGGCGGCGACCGCGCGCCGGGCCTGCTCGTACGCGACCGGCAGCGCGTCGAGTGACTCCGCCGGTCGGCTCACCCCCGTCGTGAACGACCGGACCGCCGCGCCGCAATCCGCGTGCACCACGGCCGCGAGTTCGGTCACCAGTCGCGCGGCCTGGCCGTCGGCCGGTGCGCCGAGCAGGGTGACCACCTCGCGCGGGTACGCGGCGACCGCCGCCTCCGGTGCCCGTGCGCCGACCGCGCCGGACCAGGCGCGGGCCAGTGCCTCCTGTCCGGCCCGGATCGCCCGCGGGTCGCGGCCGGCCGCCGGCGGGTCGGCCTCGGCCACCACCACCAGGAGCGGTCCGGTCGGCAGCGCCGCCCAGCCCGTCAGGTCCGTACCGCGCCCGGTGAGCAGGTCGCGCATCAAGTCGCTGCGGTACTTGGCGTCGGCGGCGGCCTGTGCCAGCCGCCCCGCCAAGCCGATCGCGGTGTCCACGAGCGGCCGCCCGCCCGGCCGTACCGTCTGCCCGGGGCCGCCCGCGTCCGGGGGCGCGGCGGGTGCCGGGACCGTGGGGTGCGAGCGCGGGTCGTTGCCCGCCTCCCACGCGGTCGAGGCGCCCGCGACCCGGGCGCGCGGGAAAGGGTCGGGCTCGGGGGCGCTGGCACCGCCGCCGACGACCTTGCGGCGCCGTGGCGGCAGCCGACGCGGCGCCGCTCCGGCCACCGTCGCGCGGCCGGCGCCGCCGCTCTTGTCCCCGGGACGAAACTGCGGTTCGCCCCCGGTTGCCGTTCCGCCCGCGTCCCCGAGGTTGCCCATACACCGACCGTAGCGTTACGAACACGAGCGCGTCAGCACCACCGAGAGCGTGCGGGCAGTGCACCCCCGGAGTGCGCCCGGCGCACGTTCCCCCTGCCAAGGGCCGTCCCGGCACAGTTCGTTCCGTCCCGGGATCCATCCGCGTGGCGTGCTTGACCGTTGTGTCCGAATCGCCATAGCTTGCGGTATAGCGGCGACACCGGGACGGCTCCGGGTCCCGTGCCGAGACGAAGCCCCCGATCGTTCCCCCGCGACCGGGGGCTTCCTCGTGTGCGCCGGGCCGACTCGCGTCCGCCCCGGGGGACTTCACCGCCCCGACGCGCCACCGGCTCGTATCCGCCGGCCGCGGCTCACCACCTCGAGTCTCATTCGCCCCTCGGCTTGACCGCCCCCGCTCGGTACGATGCCCCGGGGGGCGAACGCGTGGCGAAACGGACACCATCCGTGACCGATGCGTGCGTGACGGACAGCGGAACGGGAGAGGCTTTAAGGGGCGTCGCCGATCGAGCGGAATGGGCGCACCGGGATTCATCGGCAGCGGGCCGACATCCTCTCGAAGTCCCCTCGGGGACACGGGCACGCGGAGAGGACCGGCCGGGGGAAGGGGGGTCCACCGTGGGACAGACCGAACGTGGCGCACGCACCGGCAGTCCGGCCGAACTGGCCTGGTTGCGCGGCATGGACGCCTACGTCGCCGGCGAATACGGCCAGGCGGAGGTGCAGTTCCGGGCCGCGGTCGAGGCCGATCCGGGGATGGCCGACGCCTGGTTGGGGCTGCACGCGCTCAAGGTCGAGGTGGCCACGGCGGTGGTCGCCATGCACACCCATCGCGAGCGCTTCGGGGAGCAGCGCGCGAAGTACGGCCGGCCGCTCAACTCCTGGTACTGGCTGGGCTGGTGGGTCCAACTCGTGCTGGAGACCCCGCGCGACCTCGCGCTCGCGCACGCCTCGCACTGGTTGGACGGCCGGCACCTGCCCGAATTGGACGCCGCGCTCGCCCTGTGCCCGCCCGCCGAACAGGACGCCGCCACCCGCTTCCTGCTCGCCTGTCGGGCCTATCTGGGCAAGGACTGGCAGCAGTTGCTCCGGCACACCGCGGGATTGGACGACGACGCGCTGCTCGGCGTGGAGGCGGGCCTGTTCGCCGGCATGGCCCGGGTCCGCCTGGGGTTGTACGCCAAGGCCGAACAGGTGCTCGCCACCGCCCTGGTGCGCTGCCGTTCGGAGCACCCGCAGCGCAAGGAGTTGCGCTACTGGCTCGCCCGCGCGTACGAGGAGACCGGCCGCACCCCGGCCGCGCTGCCCCTGTACCGCGCGGTGCACCAGGCCGACCCGTCGTTCATGGACACCGCCGCGAGGTTGTCCTCGCTGGCGGCCGGCGAGCCGCTGGACGAATACGGCGGGATGACCGCGCGCCTGGCCGGCCCCGTGGTCGGTCGCGGCCCGCTGCCCGACGTGCTCCCGCCGATACCCGCGACCGCGCCCCCGCCCGCCGGGCCGCCACCGGCGGTGGAGACCGAACGCGAGCCGGAGCCGGTCCCGGACGGCGAGGCCGACCCGCAGGCCGACGTCGACGCGCGGGCGGCCGACCGGGCGGCGCCGATGCGCCCCGCCGCGGCCCCCGAGGAACTCGCCCTCGTGCTGGCCGAATTGGAGTCGATGGTCGGCCTGGAACCGGTCAAACGCCAGGTCCGAGCGCTGTCCGCGCAGATGCGGATGGCCCGGCTGCGCGAGGCACAGGGCCTGCCGGCGCAGGCGCCCAAGCGGCACTTCGTCTTCTCCGGGCCCTCCGGCACCGGCAAGACCACCGTGGCCCGCCTCCTCGGCCGGGTCTTCGCGGCGCTCGGCCTCCTGGAGAGCGATCGTCTGGTCGAGGCGCAGCGCTCCGACCTGGTCGGCGAGTATCTGGGCCAGACCGCGGTCAAGACCAGCGAGCTGATCGACTCCGCGCTCGGCGGCGTGTTGTTCGTGGACGAGGCGTACGGCCTCACCAATGTGGGTTACTCCAAGGGCGACGCGTACGGCGACGAGGCGCTCCAGGTGTTGCTCAAGCGAGCCGAGGACGACCGGGACCGACTGGTGATCATCCTGGCCGGCTACCCCGAGGGCATGGACCGGCTGCTCACCTCGAACCCCGGCCTGACGTCGCGCTTCACCACCCGGGTCGAGTTCCCCTCCTACGGCGCGGAGGACCTGGCCCGGATCGCCGAGGTGATGGCGGCCGGCGGCGGCGACGTGTGGGACGAGGACGCGGCGGCCGAGTTGCGCAGCATCACCGGGCACGTCCGCGAGCAGGGCTGGATCGACGAACTCGGCAACGCCCGATTCGTTCGGACCCTGTACGAGAAGTGCTGCATGTATCGGGACGTGCGCCTGGTCGAGTTGCCGGAGGGCCCGGATCTGGCCGAATTGACCACGCTGCGGCTGTCCGACCTGTTCCAGGCATACGGGGATCTCGCCGACGGCCGGGGATAGCCGCGCGCGGCACGGGTAGGCGTATCCGGTCACCACTCGCACCGAGGCGGGCGGATGCGGTCCGACCCGGGCCGATCCGGTCGGGCCCGGTCGTAGCCGGACGGAAGGGTCTCCCCGTGGCCAAGCAGAGCGTCGCCGAGCAGTTCGTGGACATCCTCGCCCAGGCCGGGGTGCGCCGGCTGTACGGCGTGGTGGGCGACAGCCTCAACCCGATCGTGGACGCGGTGCGCCGCAACGCCGCGATCGACTGGGTGCATGTACGGCACGAGGAGGTGGCGGCGTTCGCGGCGGGCGCGGAGGCGCAGTTGACCGGTCGGCTGACCGCGTGCGCGGGCAGTTGCGGTCCGGGCAATCTGCACCTGATCAACGGCCTGTTCGACGCGCACCGCTCACACGCGCCGGTGCTGGCGCTCGCGTCGCACATCCCGGGCGGCGAGATCGGCACGGCCTTCTTCCAGGAGACGCACCCGGACCGGCTGTTCGTCGAGTGCAGCCACTACAGCGAGATGATCGGCACGCCCGAGCAGATGCCCCGGGTGCTCCAGTCGGCGATCCAGCACGCGGTGGGCCTGGGCGGGGTATCCGTCGTCACCCTCCCGGGTGATGTGGCCGCGCGGCCGGCGCCGGAGCGGGGCTATCAGGTGACGCTGCCCACCTCGCTGCCGTCGGTGCGCCCCGGTGAAGCGGATCTGGCCGCGTTGACCCGGATGGTCGACGAGGCCCGGCGGGTCACCCTGTTCTGCGGCGCGGGCACGGCGGGCGCGCACGCGGAGGTGATGGCCTTCGCCGAGCGGATCAAGGCTCCGGTGGGCCACGCGCTGCGCGGCAAGGAGCACATCCAGTACGACAATCCGTTCGACGTGGGCATGTCGGGGCTGCTCGGCTACGGAGCGGCGTACGAGGCGATGCACGAGGCGGACCTGCTCATCCTGCTCGGCACCGACTTCCCTTACAACGCCTTCCTGCCGCAGGACGTGGCCACCGTGCAGGTGGACGTAAGGCCCGCGCACCTGGGCCGGCGGACGAAGCTGGACCTGGCGGTATGGGGCGACGTGCGCGAGACGCTGCGCGCGCTGACCCCGATGGTGCGGGCCAAGACCGATCGCCGGTTCCTGGATCGCATGTTGAGCAAGCACGCCGACGCCCTCGAAGGGGTGGTCAAGGCGTACACCCGCAAGGTGGAGAAGCATGTGCCCATCCACCCGGAGTACGTCGCCTCGATCCTGGACGAGGAGGCCGACGACGACGCCATCTTCACCGTCGACACCGGCATGTGCAACGTGTGGGCGGCCCGCTACCTGACCCCGAACGGGCGGCGCCGGGTGATCGGTTCCTTCTCGCACGGCTCGATGGCCAACGCACTGCCGCAGGCGATCGGCGCGCAGTTCCCGTACCCGGACCGGCAGATCGTGTCGATGTCCGGCGACGGCGGATTCTCCATGCTGATGGGCGACCTGCTCACCCTGGTGCAGTCCGAACTGCCGGTGAAGATCGTGCTGTTCAACAACTCGTCGCTGGGGATGGTCGAGTTGGAGATGATGGTCGCCGGCCTCACCCCGTTCGGCACCACCAACAACAACCCGGACTTCGCCGCGATCGCCCGCGCGGCCGGTGCGTTCGGTGTGCGGGTGGAGAAGCCGAACAAGGTCCGCGGCGCACTCCGCGATGCCTTCGCCCACAAGGGCCCGGCCCTGGTCGACATCGTCACCGACCCGAAGGCGCTGTCCATCCCCCCGAAGATCACCGCCGACCAGATCCAGGGCTTCGCCCTGAGCGCCGGCCGCACGGTCCTGAGCGGCGGCGTGGGGCAGATGATCCAAATGGCCCGGACCAACCTCCGCAACATCCCGAGGCCCTGAGCCCGCGCCCGACCCACGCCGAAGAACCCCGGAGCGGCGGCTCGGAGGAGGGCGGGCCGCCGCCGGACGGTCCGGGTTCGATATTCGGTGTGGCCGACCCCGGGACAGATCATGAGCCGTCTGCTTGACTGTGCCGCGTAATTCTTGGTGGGGGCTTGGGCTGGGAGTCGGCATGGGTGCGTTGGATGGCGTCAAGGTGGTCGAGTTGGCCGGGATCGGCCCCGGCCCGTTCGTCGGAATGATGTTGGCGGACGCCGGCGCCGGGGTCGTCCGGGTCGACCGGCCCGGCGGCGCCTCGATGCCCTCCATGGCGGTCGGGCGCGGCCGGCTCGGCACGATCGAAGCCGATCTCAAGGACCCCGCCGCGCGCGACGCCGTACTGCGGCTGATCGCCGGTGCCGACGTGCTCGTCGAGGGCTTCCGGCCCGGCGTGGCCGAACGGCTCGGCCTCGGGCCGGACATCTGCCTCGAGGCCAACCCCCGCCTCGTCTACGCCCGGATGACCGGCTGGGGCCAGGACGGCCCGCTCGCACCGCGGGCCGGACACGACATCAACTACATCTCGATCTCCGGCGTGCTGCACTCCTTCGCCCGCGCCGGAGAGCGACCGGTGCCGCCGCTGAACCTGGTCGGCGACTACGGCGGCGGCGCGATGTTCTGCGCGTTCGGCATCCTCGCCGCGCTGCTCTCGGCCCGAACCACCGGGCGCGGTCAGGTCGTCGACGCCGCGATGACCGACGGCTCGGCGACGCTGAGCACCTTCATCCACGGCATGCGCGGCATGGGCGGCTGGGCCGGCGAGCCCGGCGCCAACCTGCTCGACACCGGCGCGCCGTTCTACGACGTGTACACCACCTCCGACGACCGCTACCTCGCCGTCGGCGCGATCGAATCGCAGTTCTACGCGCTGTTCCTGGCCGGCCTCGGCCTCGCCGACGAGGACCTGCCCGAACAGATGGACCGCGCCGGCTGGCCGCTCCTGCGCAAGCGCTTCGCCGAGGTGATCGCCGGCCGCACCCGCGACGAGTGGGCTGCCGTCTTCGAGCCGGTCGACGCCTGTGTGACACCGGTGCTGACCTGGGACGAGGCGGTCGAACACCCGCACAACCGGGCCCGATGCACCTTCGTCCGCCCCGACGGCACGCTCCAGCCCGCCGCCGCGCCCCGGCTCTCCGCGACCCCCTCGGTGGCCGGGGACGCCACCGGCCGCGTCGACGCGGCACTTCTGGAGGGCTGGGGGCTGACCCCCGAGCAGGCCGCCACGCTCGCCCCGCAGGGCTGACCTCGGCGGGCGGTTCGGCCGTCACCCGCACGGACGTACCCGGCGCCGGCATCGGCCTCGGCGCCGGGCCCCGGCATCGCACCGCGCCCGCCCGGCAACGCATGTCCGCGCAACCGCACATCGTGGCACGCGTATCCCGAGCGTGTCCGGCATTCCGGCACAAATGTTTCACCGAGTAGTGAAATCTCTACGATCGGTCGTCATGGACACCACCGCGCTCACCGACACCACCCGCCCGCGCGCCCGCGCGAACACCCTCCCGGCCGACCACATCGCGCGGCTGCTCGGCGAGACCGCCCCCGTACGGCAACGGGTGCTCCGGCACACGGTCTACCGCGACCTCACCGACCTCGCCGCGATCCGGGTGTTCATGGAGCATCACGTCTTCGCCGTCTGGGACTTCATGTCCCTGCTGAAGAGCCTGCAGCGGCGGCTCACCTGCGTCGAGGTGCCGTGGGTGCCGCGCGGCGACGCGGAGATCCGGCGGATGGTCAACGAGATCGTGCTCGGCGAGGAGAGCGACACCACCTCGCTCGGCCCGCTCAGCCACTTCGAGCTCTACCTCACCGCGATGGACGGCGCCGGCGCCGACACCCGCCCGGCCCGCCGCTTCCTCGGCCTGATCGCCGACGGCGTCCCCGTCCCCGAGGCGGTCGGCGCGTGCGGGGCGCCCGCCGGCGCCGCCGCGTTCGTGTGCCGCACCTGGCAGGTCGTCGCCCACGCCCCGCTGCACTGCGTCGCCGCGTCCTTCGCGCTCGGCCGCGAAGAGTTGATCCCGCGCATGTTCGACCACCTCACCACGCTCGACGACCTGCACGACGGCCGGCTCACGGTGTTCCGCGAATACCTCGCCCGGCACATCGAGGTGGACGGGGACGAACACGGCCCGATGGCACTGCGCCTGCTCGCCCAACTGTGCGCCGCCGGCCCCGACCCGGCCCGTGCCTGGCGCGAGAGCGCGGGTACGGTCACGGTGTCGCTGCGCGCCCGCGCCGACCTGTGGGACGCGGTGCGCGACGCGGTCGCGACGGGACGCGCCGACGCGCACTGAACCCGCGTCGGGGCTGCCGAAGGCCAGGTGATATGTCATATGTTTGGGCGCGTGACCCACGACCCGAACCTTTACCCACCGACCGCCTCGGCCGCGCTCAAAAGGCCGCCGCCGACGCGGGACTCGACGCCCTGCTCGTCTCGCCCGGCGCCGACCTGCGCTACCTCACCGGCTACGAGGCGCTTCCGCTGGAACGCCTCACGTGCCTGGTGGTGCCCGTCGCCGCCGAGCCCTTCCTCGTCGTCCCCGGCCTGGAACGACCCGCCGCCCTCGCGTCACCGGCGGGCGCGCTGGGGATCGACGTGCTCGGCTGGGCCGAGACGGACGACCCGTACGCGCTGATCGCGCAGCGGCTGCCCGCGCAGGTCGCCCGGGTCGGCCTGGACAACCACATGTGGGCGGAGAAGGTACTCGCCTTCCGCACCGCGCTGCCCACCGCCGAACAGAGCCTGGCGGGCGATGTGTTGCGCGAGTTGCGGATGCGCAAGTCGGCCGCCGAGGTCGAGGCGCTGCGCCGGGCCGGCGCGGCGATCGACCGGGTGCACGCGCGCGTGGGCGAGTGGCTGCGGGCCGGTCGTACCGAGCGCGAGGTGGGCGCGGACATCGCCGACGCGATCATCGCCGAGGGGCACATCCGGGTGGACTTCGTGATCGTCGGCTCCGGCCCCAACGCCGCGAGCCCGCACCACGAGTTGTCCGACCGGGTGATCGAGACCGGCGACGTGGTCGTGGTCGACATCGGCGGCACCACCGAGGACGGCTACTGCTCGGACGAGACCCGGACGTACGCCGTCGGCGAGCCGCCGGCCGAGTTCCGCGCCTACTACGACGTCCTGGAGCGCGCCCAGGCCGCCCAACTCGCGGCCGTACGCCCCGGGTTGACCTGTGAGGAACTGGACGCGGTGGGCCGCGACATCATCACCGAGGCCGGCTACGGCGACTACTTCATCCACCGCACGGGCCACGGCATCGGGCTGGAGAGCCACGAGCACCCGTACATCGTCCAGGGCAACAAGCTGCCCCTGGAGCCGGGCATGGCCTTCTCGATCGAGCCCGGGATCTACATCCCCGACACGCACGGGGCGCGGATCGAGGACATCGTGATCTGCGGGGAGGACGGCGGCGACCCGATGAACGTGCGGCCGCACGGGCTGACGGTGCTCTAGGCTGCGCCGGGCCGGTGGTTTCGGGACTCGCCGGGCCCGCCGACGGGCTTTCGAAGCCCTGCAGACCATTCCGAGGCGGGCCGGTCCACTCGGCCCACCGTCCCCGGACTCCGGCCGCTCGGGCACGGCGGCCCGGCGTCCGGGGACGGACGCCGAAGCGGACCCTTCCCGGCCGGACGGGCTGGGGGTCGGAGGCCGAGGGCGGTGGGCAACCGGTGTGTATTGCCTGGACAACTTGAGCCCGTCCGGCGTTTGAGGACACCGGCCGGAGGCCGGGTGTCGTGGAGGCACGCGCGTTCGTGTCGCGCGGCCCCTGTCGCCCGGAGCGGCCTCCGGCCCGGTGTCCTCAAACGCCGGACGGGCTGGGGGGCGGGGCCGAGGGTGGTGGGCAACCGGTGTGTATGGCCCGGGCAACTTCAGCCCGTCCGGCGTTTGAGGACACCGGCCGGAGGCCGGCATGGTGGGCAACCCGCGTGTGCCGGGAGCGATTGAGCCCGTCCGGCGTTTGAGGACACCGGGCCGGAGGCCGGTTGGGCTCGGGCGTGGTCGAGGCGCGCGGCGTGCTCGTGGGTGTGGGCCGCGTCGATGGTGGGCGGGTACGCGGCGTCACCGTACGATCGTGCGCAACGGCCGGGGGCGAACCCCACCCGGTCCGCCGCCGGCCACCCGCCGGGTCCGGCCACCCCCGGACCGCACGGAAGGACGTCCCCATGGCTGTCCCGCGCACGCTGCCCACCGACGAGTCCCGTGCCCTGCTCGACCTCACCCGGGACCTCACCGCCCGGGAGATCGCGCCACGCGCCGCCCCCGACGAGGCCGACGGACGTTTCCCCCGCGAGGTGTTCGCCACCCTCGGCGCCGCCGGACTGCTGTCGCTGCCCTATCCGGAGGAGTACGGCGGGGGCGCGCAACCCTACGAGGTCTACCTCCAGGTGCTGGAGGAACTGGCCGCAGCCTGGCTGGCGGTCGGCCTCGGCGTGTCGGTGCACACGCTGGCCTGCCACCCGCTCGCCACGTTCGGTACGCCCGAGCAGCGGGCCGCGCACCTGCCCGCGATGCTGGGCGGCGAACTGCTCGGCGCCTACTGCCTGTCCGAGCCGCACTCCGGCTCCGACGCGGCGGCGCTGAGCACCAAGGCGGCGGCCGACGCCGACGGGTACACGCTCACCGGGACCAAGGCGTGGATCACCCACGGCGGGGTCGCCGACTTCTACACCGTCCTGGCCCGTACCTCGCCCGAAGGCGCGCACGGGATCAGCGCGTTCCTGGTCGACGCGCACACCCCGGGCCTGGCCGCCGCCGCGCCGGAGCACAAGATGGGCATGCGCTCCTCGCCCACCGCGCAGATCCACCTGGACGGCGCCCGGATTCCGGCCGAGCGGCGGATCGGCGCGGAGGGCCAGGGGTTCTCCATCGCGCTCGCCGCCCTCGACTGCGGCCGGCTCGGCATCGCCGCGTGCGCCACGGGTGTTGCCCAGGCCGCGCTGGACGTGGCGGCCGACTACGCGCAGGACCGCACCCAGTTCGGCGGGCCGATCGCCGACAAGCAGGGCATCCGGTTCATGCTCGCCGACATGGCCACCGCGATCGAGGCGGGCCGCGCGCTGTACCTGGCCGCCGCCCGATTGCGCGACGCGGGGCTGCCGTTCGGCCGACAGGCGGCGATGGCCAAGCTCTTCTGTACGGACACGGCGATGCGGGTGACGGTCGACGCGGTGCAGATCCTCGGCGGCTACGGCTACACCACCGACTTCCCGGCCGAGCGGTACATGCGCGAGGCCAAGTGCCTGCAGATCGTCGAGGGCACGAATCAGATCCAGCGCATGGTCATCGCCCGGGACCTGCTGCGGAAGGGGTGAGCGACGGCGACTCGGGCCCCGCGGCGAACGCGAGGGTGTAGCCGGCGATCGCGGTACGGTGGCGGGATCCGGGGGTCGCGCTTCGCATCCGAAGCCGAACGGGTCGAGGCGAGGAGGCCGCGGAGATGACGACGGAGCACGCCGCGGGGTCCGGGCCGGGATCCGCGACGAGGCCCGACGCCGGGCTCAGCACCGATGAGGCGATTCGGGCGATGTTGCTGCTGATGCCGCGCGTGGCCGCCCGGCTCAAGCGCACCCGGATCCCCGAGCGGTTGCGGTCGATGAACCTGGCGCCGCGACACCTGTCGCTGCTGGCGTACCTGCTCTTCGACGGCCCGATGCCGGTCAATCGGCTGGCCGCGCGCCTCGAGGTGGCGCCGACCACGGTGAGCCTGATGGTCAGCGACCTGGGCCGCCAGGGGGTGGTGGAACGACGTACGGATCCGGCCGACCGCCGGCGGTCGATCGTGGCGATCACCGACGACCCGGAGACTCGGACCGCGATCGAGAACTGGCTCGCGAACGGCGCCGACGCCTGGCGCCGGGCCTTCGACCCGCTGTCGCCGGCCGATCGGGCGATGTTCGTGCGGACGATCGGGGCCTATGAGAACGGAGCCGCGCGCGAGGAGGAGTGAGCGGTCAGCCCCGGAGTGCCGGGAGCAGGTGGGCCTCCTCGTAGGCGAAGTGCTCCTCCAGGCCGGCCGACACCGCCTCGAACTCCGCGCGCAGGTGGGCCGGTTCGGCGTCCGGCCCCCGGTCCGGTCCGGCGGCTCGTTCGAGAAGCGCCGCGAAGGCGGCCAACGCCTTCTCCACGACCGCGTGTTCCGCGCGCAGGCGCCTGATCGCCGGGACCAGCTCGGGGTATTCGCGCTCGAAGGCGGAGAAGGCGCCGTCCTCGCGGATGTGGTGCAGCTGGAGGTGTCGGCACAAGGTCAGGCAGTGTCGGCGCAGTCGGCCGGCAAGGTCGTCGGCGTCGGCCGTGTCGAGGGCGCCCGGATCCGGTTCGCCGGCAAGGGCGTGTTCGAACCGGGTCCGGACCTGGTCGATCTCGGCCCGCAGATCCTCGTGGTGGCGGATCAACTGCTCCGCGATCAGCCGTGCGCGGGCCGGGTCCCCGGTCAGGTCGAGGGGATGGAGGGCGATCACCGGGATGGTTCGGGTGGTTGCCGCCGCGTAGTCGCGGAAGGCCGGATTCCGTGCGCACTGAAGGTCCCACTGGGTATCGCGCTCGTCCCCGGTGAGCGGGACGGCCCGGGCGGCGAACGGTTTCACGCGGCCTTCGTCGGTGCCGATCTCCATGGTCACCTGGGGGGTGGCGACCAGGTTCAGGTACCAGTGCGGGTTGTGGGGGCGCCCCGCGTTGGAGGCGAAGACCAGCCATCGGTCGCCGTCCCGCGCGGCGACGACGGGAGTGGTCCACGGCTTGCCGGTGTGTCGGCCGGCGGTGGTGATCAGGACGAGGGTGACGCCCTCGAACATGCCGCCGACGCGGCCGTTGTGGGCACGGAACTCGGCGATGATCGGCGCGTTCGGGTCGGTGTGGGTGGCAGTTTCGGACATGCGTGTCTCCGGGGTGCGGCGGCTTCGTAGGTAGCTTTGCTTTGAAAGCAAATCTATTTGAAGGCTAGTGACGCCTCGGAAGCGCTGTCAACGCCGCGTGGGCACGGGCATGCCACGGCCGCCGGGCGACGGTGCCTACGCCCGGCGGAGGTGGTGAGAGTGTGCCCGCGTCCGGGCCGGCCGCGTGCCCGGGTGGGTCAGGCCGTGTGCGAGAAGGGTTGCGCGCGCCAGTCCAGACCCGGAGGCAGCGTCCGGATCGAGGGCTGCGGGAGTGCCGGCGGCGGTCCGGCGGCGACGCGGTCGGCCGGGGCGGTGACGGTCGTGCCGGAGCCCGGGCAGGGGCGGATGCCGAACGGGTCCCGCACGCTCGGGCACACCACGTGGTCCGGCAGCGTCGCGCCGTCGGCGACCGGGTCCAGGACCAGTACGACGCCGCACTCCGGGCACGCGCGCCGCACGCTCGGGGCGGCGGGGGTGTCCGAGGATCGATCTGGGTGGTTCGTGTCGTCGAAGTCCTCGACGAGATCCCGCTGCACCGTTCCGGGGCATGGGTCGACGGCGATGCTCATGGGCTCCCCCTGTCGCCACGGCGCCGAGGCGACGGCGCGCTCCGCCGACGATAGTCCGCCCGACCGGAACGTTGCAGTACTGATCCGGGTCGATTTCCGCACCGGGGCAATCGTTGCCCCGCCGGCCGGACACGACCGGTCGCCCCGACCCGATCTCCGCACCGCACGCGCCGTGTTGCCCGCCCGTGCCGCTACGTGGCCGCCGCGTCGGCCGCTATCGGCGCGGCGTCGATCGCGCGGCGCAGTTGTTCCAGGCGGTAGGGGAGGGGTTCCCAGCCGGGGCGGCCGACCATGTCCACGTTCAGGCGGACCACCGTACGGGTGTACGCCCGGGCCAGGCCGCGCGGCATCAGCGGCATTCCGGCCGGGCGGGGCCGGGAGTTGCCGTCCTCGTCGGGGATGCCCGAGTGGTTGCCCCGCACCGACACCCACACGGCGGCCACCTCGCCGCGCAGCGGCCACACCAGGTCGGCGCGTACGTCCAACCAGCGGCGCAGCGCCGCGCGGGTCGGGCCGGACAGCGGCAGTATCTCGGTGACGGCCGGATTGACGGTGCGGGCCTGCGGGTGACGCACGATCGTGACGGTGCGCTCGTCCGGCCCCAGGTCCTCCAGCCGCATCGCGCACAGCTCGCCCGCCCGCGCACCGGTGTCCAGGACCACACCGATCAGGGCGAACAGTCGGATCCGGCCCGCGTCCGCGCCCGCCCGGTCGGCGTGCTCGCCGAGCCAGTTCAACAGGAGCGAGCGCTGCCGGGCGCCCACCGGCGTCTTGAGCTCGGGCATGGCCGGCCGCTCCGGCAGCTCCACCGGTACCGATCCGGCGCGGGCCAGGATCTCCAGGCAGTCCATCCGCACGCGCATGCTCGCCGTGGTCGAGATGCCGGCGCCCGCGACCGCGCGGGTGCGCAGCCGGCCGCACCGGGCCAGTTCCAGATAGCGCCGCGTCGGCTCGGCGGACAGCAGCGCCGCGAGCGAGGCACGGGCCTCGGCCGGGAAGCCCTCCTGGACCAGTGCGCGGCGCAACTCGCCCACCACCCAGCGCAGTTGCCGGGCGCGCGCGGCCGAGGTGTCGGCCCGTGCGGTCACGCGCAGCAGGGCCCGGTCGAGCTGATCGAGCGCGGGCGCGCGCTCCTCGGTGGCCATGTTCGCACTGTAGCCGGCGCCACCGACGAACCGGCCGCGTCGACCGCCGCCGGACGGGGGAGTCGCGGCGCGAGGGGCGCACTCGGCGGCGCGCCGACACCGGAGCGCGCCCGTGACCGCGCCCGAACCGCACCGGGGCCGCGCTTTCACCTCCGATGCCATAGGTTCCTCGTGTGGAGGACCTGGACCGACAGATCGTCAAACTGCTGCTGCAGGACGGGCGGATGAGCTACACCGACCTGGGCAAGGCCACCGGCCTGTCCACCTCGGCCGCCCATCAGCGCGTACGCCGACTCGAACAACGCGGCATCATCCGCGGCTACGCCGCCGTGGTCGACACCGAGGCCATCGGCCTGCCGCTGACCGCGTTCATCTCGGTCAAACCCATCGACCCCAGCGCCCCCGACGACGCCCCCGAACGGCTGGCGGACCTCGAGGAGCTGGAGGCATGCCACAGCGTGGCCGGCGACGAGAGCTACATCCTCAAGGTCCGCGTCCCGACCCCGGGCGACCTGGAGACGCTCTTGGCCCGAATCCGCCTCCAGGCAGGTGTGTCGACCCGCACCACGGTGGTCCTGTCCACCCCGTACGAGGCCCGCGCACCCCGCTTCTGAGCCGACCCGGCGGGCGTCGGGGCGTGCCCGGGCGCGGTTCGTGGCGAGCCCGCGCCGCTCGAAGGGGTGACCTCCGGCTCGGCGTTGCCCCGGCGCGGGCCACACTGGAGGCATGACCACGCTCCTCCTGCGCAACGGCGCCGTGCACAGTCCGGCCGATCCCTTCGCGACCGCCATGGTCGTCGAGAACGACACCATCGCCTGGATCGGCGCCGAGGGGGCGGCCGCGGCGCACGTCGACGCCGTCGACGCGGTGCTCGACCTCGGCGGCGCGCTGGTCACCCCGGCGTTCGTCGACGCGCACGTGCACGCCACCGCGACCGGCCTCGCCGCGACCGGGCTCGACCTGACCGGCGCGCCGTCGTTGGCCCACGCGCTGACCGCGCTGGAGGAGCACACGAAGGCGCGCGGACTGTCCGGGCCGGGCCGCGTCGTGCTCGGGCACGGCTGGGACGACACCGGCTGGCCCGAGGGACGCCCGCCCACTCCCGCCGAGTTGGACCGCGCCACCGGCGGCGCGACCGTGTACCTGTCCCGAACCGACGTGCACTCCGCCGCCTGCTCGCCCGCGCTGCTCGCGCTGGTCCCGGGCGAGCACGGCGACACGCCGCTCGCCGGTGCCGCGCACCACGTCGCGCGGGCCGCCGCCTACGCCGCGCTGACTCCGGCCGACCGGCTCGCCGCGCAGCGCGTCACGCGGGAGCGGGCCGCCGCGCTGGGCATCGGGACGCTGCACGAGTGCGGTGGGCCGGAGATCGCCGGCGAGGCCGACTTTCGCGCGCTGGCCGTGCTCGCCGCCGAGGAGGCCGGTCCGGACGTTTTGGGCTATTGGGGCGCGCTCGCGCACGACGCCGAGCACGCCCGCGCGCTGCGGGCCGATCTGGGCGCGCACGGCCTCGGCGGCGACCTGTTCATCGACGGCTCGCTCGGCTCGCACACCGCGTGCCTGCACGCGCCCTATGCCGACGACCCCGGCACCGGGTTGACCCATCTGGACGCCGAGCAGGTGGCCACGCACCTCGCCGCGTGCACCCGGGCCGGGATCCAGGCCGGCTTCCACGCCATCGGCGACGCCGCGATCGGCGCGATCCTGGCCGCCGCGCGCGATCTGATCGCCGGACCGCACGCGGCCGCGTTCCGGGCCCTGCGACACCGGGTCGAACACGCCGAACTCCTCGACGCCGACGCGGTGCAGGCCTTTGCCGAACTCGGCCTGACCGCGTCCGTACAGCCCGCCTTCGACGCCGCGTGGGGCGGCCCGGACGGCATGTACGTGCGCCGCCTCGGCGCCGAACGCGCCGCGCTGATGAACCCGCTGGCCGCGCTCAGCGCCGCCGGCGTCCCGCTCGCGTTCGGCTCCGACGCGCCGGTGACCCCGCTCGACCCGTGGGGCACGATCCGCGCCGCCGCCTTCCACCGCACGCCCGGGCAACGGATCAGCGTGCGCGCCGCGTTCGCCGCCCACACCCGCGGCGGCCACCGGGCCGCCGGTCGCGACGACGCGGGCGTGCTCGTGCCCGGCGCGCCCGCCACCTACGCGGTGTGGGACACCACCGAACTGGTCGTCCAAGCCCCCGACACCCGACTCTCCGGCTGGTCCACCGACCCGCGCTCGGGCACCCCGGGCCTGCCCGACCTGGATCCCGGGCTGCCGCTGCCGCGCTGCCTGCGCACCGCCGTACGAGGCACCACGGTGTACGCGGCCGAGGGAGCGCTCGACCCGGCGTGAGCGAGCACCGGCGCCACCGAGGTCAGCCGGCCGGCGTCGGCGCCGGGGTCCCCGACGACCCCGGCGCCCGCTCGGCCGGTTCGCCCGAATCGGATCCGCCCGCCGCGACCGTGCGACCCGTCGCGCGCTCCGGCACGGTCAGCAGCGGCAGGAAGACCTGCACCAACGGGCCGATCGTGAGCGCGTACAAGACCGTGCCCAACCCGACCGAGCCGCCGAGCACGAAGCCCACCGCCAGGACCGCGACCTCGATGCTCGTCCGGATCAACCGCACCGAACGCCCGGTCCGCCGCACCATCCCCGTCATCAGGCCGTCGCGCGGCCCCGGCCCGAGCCGGGCACCGATGTACGCGCCGCCGGCCACCGCGTTCAGCACCACACCCGAGACCAGGAAGGCCGCGCGCCAAGCCCACGCGTCGGGGGCGGGCAACCACCGCAGCGAGGCGTCCACCGCGAGGCCGATCACCACCACGTTGCTCACCGTGCCGAGCCCCGGACGCTGCCGCATCGGCAACCACAGCAGCAGGACCGCGGCGCCCACCACGATCGTCACCACGCCGAAGCTCCACCCGGTGCGCTCGGCGAGGCCCTGATGGAACACGTCCCACGGATCCAGGCCCAACTCGGCCCGAATCATCAACGCCATGCTGAACCCGTACAGCGTGAGCCCCGCGTACAACTGGACCAAACGTCGGACCCACGACCAAGCCACCGTGCACCCCTGTTTCGCGCCTGACTGCCAAAAAAGAGCCAACGGTGAAAGAATCGCGGACACCGGATTCCGTATCCATAGCCAATTCGACAGGAGTGGACTGATGAGTGCGCCTCACCTGACCGTCAGCAGCACCCGCCTCGCCGACCTCCTGCACCCTTGGACCACCGCAACCCAGTCCGCCGCGCGCACCGGCCCGGCGTACCGCACGCTCGCCGACCGCATCCGCGCCCTGCTCCTGGACGGTCGGATCCCGCTGACCGCGCGCCTGCCCGCGGAACGCGGCCTCGCCGACCGGCTCGGGATCAGCCGGACCACCGTCGCCGCCGCGTACGAGCTGCTGCGCACCGACGGCTACCTGACCAGCCGTCGCGGCTCCGGCAGCTGGACCACCCTGCCCGGGACGCACACCGAGATCCCCACCCGCGGGCTCAGCCCCAGCACGACCACCGGCGTGATCGACCTCGGCGTGGCGGCGCTGCCCGGTCCCGGCCGCGCGCTGCACCAGGCGGTCGCCGACGCCACCGACTCGCTGCCCACCTACACCACCGGCCACGGCTACCTGCCCGGCGGCCTGCCGGTGCTGCGCGAAACGCTCGCCCAGCGCTACACCCGCCGCGGCGTGCCCACCACATCCGAACAGATCCTGGTCACCCCCGGCGCCCTCGCCGCGGTGACCCTGGTGCTGCGTACGCTGGCCGGCCCCGGCGACCGGGTCGCGGTCGAATCACCCACCTACGCCAATGTGTTGGACGCGATCCGGCAGGCCGGGAACCGCCCGGTCCCGGTGCCGATGACGGACACCGGCTGGGACGTGGAGACCTGGCGCGACACGCTGCGCACCGCGGCGCCGCGACTGGCCTACCTGATCCCGGACTACCAGAACCCCACCGGCCACCTCGCCGACCCCGGGATCCGGCGCACGCTGGCGGACCTGGCCCGCAACACCGGCACCACGCTGATCGTCGACGAGACCTGCCACGACCTCGCCCTGGACCTGGACCCGGTGGACCGGCCGCTGCCGATGGCCGCGTTCGACCGGACCAACAACGTGGTCACCATCGGGTCCACGTCGAAGACCTTCTGGGGCGGCCTGCGGATCGGCTGGATCCGGGCCACCCCGGACCTGGTCCGGCGCATCGCGGCCACCCGTGCGTCCTTCGACGTGGGTGCCCCGGTGCTGGACCAGCTGGTCACCCACCACCTGATCACCGACCACGAGGACGCCATCCTGGAGACGCGACTGCCCGCGCTGCGCGCCGCCCGGGCGGCGCTGGCCGACGCGCTGACCGAGCACCTGCCCGACTGGACGTTCTCGATGCCCCTGGGCGGCCTGTCGTTGTGGGTGCGCACCGACGGCACCTCCAGCCTGACCCTGGCCGAAACCGCCGCCCGACACGGTGTACGGGTAGCGGCGGGAACCCACTTCGGCACCGACGGTGCCTTCGAACACCACGTCCGCCTGCCCTACGCCCACGATCCGGCCACGCTGACCGAAGCCATCCGCCGCCTGTCCGCCGCGGTGGCCGAAACCGAACGCACCCGCCCCGCCACCTACGCGGGCTTCTCGGGCGCGGCCATCATGGCCTGAGCAGGCCCACACCGGCGGAACACCCGGTTCCGCGCCTCGGGAGGGGTCATGCGGGAGGCGCCGACGGCACCGGTCATCGCCGACCCCGGCGGCCGGATATCGACAGGCACCTCGACCACGACCGACGTACGGCGCGCGCACCATCAAGAATCCGACGGTCGACCAGCTCTCCGGCGACCTCGCCCGCGTCGGCTACGGAGTCGGCGTGCCGGCGCTGGAGCGCACCGCACAGCCGTGGTCCCGGGAGGCCGGCACCTGGCGCTGGGACGCCTGTCAGGGCGGCACGTCGGCCCCGCCCCGGTCACGCTGCCTGCGTGTCCTCGCCGGCCAGGAACGGACGCAGCAGGGTGAGCAGGGCGTGCGGCCGGTGCAGCGGGATGATGTGGCCGCAGTCCTCGATGACATGTCCGGTGAGATCGTCGGCGATCGGGCGGAGTTGGCGCTCCAGCGCAGGACCGACGGGCCGGGCGCCCAGCGCCATCGTCGGCACCGTCAGGCGGGCGGCGGCGACCGCCTGCTCGATCTGTACCGCGCTCTCGGGCAGGGCCCGGTAGTACGAGAACGCGCGGCTCAACGCCTCGCGGCCGGTGTACGCGCGGACGAACGCGTCCCGCAGGGCGGGGCGCACACCGTCGCCGAGCGTGCCGGCGTTCAAGAACCAGTCGACGTAGGCGGCTTCGCGGCCCGCCAAGACGGTTTCGGCGAGGCCGGGCGCGGCGGAGTGGAAGCCGAACCACCACGGCGGCCCGCCGGCGAGGAAGTCCTCGGCGCCGGGCAGCCTGCCCAGAAGGGACTCCATGACGACCAGGCGCCGGACGAGGTCGGGGCGGCGCATGGCGAGGAGGAAGGCCGGCGGGGTGCCCGCGTCGATGCCCACCACCGCGGCCGAGGACACGCCGAGCACGGTGAGAAGCGCCGCGGCGTCCTCGGCCAGGGTGCCCGCGTCGTACCCGGAGGCGGCCGGGCCGCTCGCGCCGAACCCGCGCAGGTCCGGTGCGATGACGCGGTAACGGTCGGACAGATCGGCCATGACGTCCGTCCACAGCTCCCAGGTGTGCGGGAAGCCGTGCAGCAGCAGCACGGCCGGGCCCGATCCGGAGAGGGCGACGTTCAGTTCGACACCGTTGGCGAGGACGCGTCGCAGTTCGGGCATGGCGGGGCTCCGGGTATGTGGTGAGTGATGGTGACCAGGTCACGGTAGGGAACTACGCTGGTCTGCCCAAGACCGCACTTTCCCTTCAGGTGGTGAGCCCCGGGTGACCACGTCGAGCCCCGGCGGACGTGACCGGCGACCCGGTGAGCGCGGGGACCTGCTGGATCCGCGCTGCCCGACCCGCCGGTTGCTCGACCGCATCGGCACCAAGTGGACGTCGATGGCGGTCAAGGTGCTGGCCGAGGAGGCTCCGGGTGAGCTGCGGTTCGCGGAACTGCGGCGCCGCATCCCGGGCATCTCACAGAAGATGCTGTCGGTGACCCTGCGCAGCCTGGTCCGCGACGGTCTGGTCGCGCGCCGCGTGGAACCGGTCGTGCCGCCCGCCGTCCACTACCGGCTCACCGAGCTCGGCCTGTCCCTCGAAGGACCGCTCCGCGCCCTACGGGTCTGGGCCGAGACGCACATGGCGGAGATCGATCACAGCAACCGGCTCGCCGACGAGTCATCCCCCGATCAGCGCGTGGATCGAATGCGCTGATCACGCCCGGTCGTCGAGGGCCACGACAGGTGTCCGGGACGGTCCACGATCGGCCGGGCGCCTCCCGGGCCGGGACGCGCTATCCCTGCGACATCAACTCGGCCGCCACGACCGCGCCCATCTCCGTACACGCCGCCAGGGACTCCCGCGTGGGCGGGCCCGCCACCTCCACCGGCGGGCGGATCCGGCGCCATCGCAGGCCGGTCGCCGCCGCCTCCACCGAGCGCACCGCGCCCGTGGTGTCGCTGCCGCCGTGGACGTACAGGCCGTACGGACGGCGCGTCGTCTCGTGCTGACAGACGTAGTAGACAGTGTCCCTGAATTGCCGTTAGACAGTACTCTCGATTGATGACGAACCCAGGGACCACTGCCGCCGATGGTCAGTGGATTGCCTTCCTCTATGGCCGAGCATCCGTCGACCCGCGCCGCAAGGGTCGATCGGTCAACGCGCAGATGCTGGACAACCGTTCGATCTGCAACGAGCAGAACTGGGCCATCGTTGCGGAGTTCCGTGACGACGATCGTTCTGCGAGTCCGTACGCCAAACGTGCGCGCGACAACTATGACGAGATGGTTGGCCGAGTCGCGGCGGGCGAGGCCAGCGTCATCGTTGCGTGGGAACCGTCCAGGCTCAGCCGCGATACGGAGAGTTGGTTCGTACTGCGGCGCGCCCTCCAGAACACCGGGACCCTCGTCTGCCTCGACGGCGAGATGTACGACATGCGCATCGCCACGCAGCGGCAGCGGCTCACCCGCGAGATCCTGGACTCTGAGACCGAGGCGGATAAAACCCAGGCCAGGAACGCGCGAACTGCCAGGCAAGGCGCCGCCGTCGGAGCTGTGCACGGTCGGATCCTGTACGGGTACCGCCGCGAATACGACCCGGATACGGGCGATCTGCTGGGGCAGGTACCGGACACGGAGCCCCAGGGGACCGAGGCGTCGAAGGCAGACATCGTCGTCGAGATCATCACTCGTGTGGCCGCGCGGGAGTCGGTGCGCTCGATCGGGATGGATCTGGATGCCCGCCGCCTGGAGACGCCGGGTGTGTCCGAACGGTGGAACCTGGCCACCATCCGCAATATCGCGCGGAACGTGGCCTACATCGGTCGGCGGGTGCATCGAGGGCAGGTCGTGGGTCCGGCGCAGTGGCCGCCGATCACCGACGATCCCACATTCGAGGCTACGTTCTGGGCGGCTGTGGCTGTCCTGGCGGACCCGTCCAGGCGGACCCAGCGGGGGACGGCGGCGGTGTACGAGTTCACGGGTATCCCGACGTGCGGAGCGCGGGTCAGTGCGAGCGCCGATGACTCTGAGGACAGGGTCTGTGGGGGGTACCTGTACCGAATCCCGGCGACGCGGCCGGGACGCGCCCACCAATACGGCTGCCGGACGTGCCACAGGGTGGCGATCAATATGGACCTCTTGGACACGTACGCAACAGCGGCGTTGTTGGCGTGGCTGGAGGTTCCGGGTCGAGCCGAGCAGGTACTGAAGGTGACGTCGGAGGATGCGTCAGTAGGGATCCTCGCGGAGATTGCCAGGCTGGAGGCCGAGTTGGCGCAGGCCCGAGCGATGGCCACGGCGCGGACTCTGTCGGTGGTCTCCCTGGCGGCGGCCGAGGCGGGCATCCTGCCTGCGCTGGGTCAGGCCCGCGCACGGCTGAGTGCCTGCGTTCCGCATCCGGGGCTGGCTCGGGTGCTGGGTCCGGATGCACGGGCACGGTGGGCGGAGATCGACGATGTGGTGGAGCGGCGGGCGATCTACCGGGCGGTTATGGATATCAGGGTTCTACCGATCGGCCCGGGGTACGGTGGCGTACGTTCGTTGCCGAAACGCGTGGAAATTCGGTGGCGTCTGGGCGCGTGAATGAATTCACGAGTCGTTGCAGAATTCGAGGCCGGCGTTCAATCCTGGGGTTGATTACCCAGGGTTGAACGCCGGCCTCGGCCGTTATGCGGGTGGTCCGCTCAGGCCGAACGGGCAGTTCAACAAACACGCGGCGCAGTCTCCGCCGGTGCCGATGATCAGGCGTCGTGCCTGCTCACGCCGGGCGACCGTACCGAGCTGGCACGGATCCGCCACGCAGTAGGTGTCTCCAGTAACGTCATCCCGAATCGCCCTCCCGGGGACTCCCAGTGGGAGAACTAGCGGGATCGGGATTGTGGCCATGCAACCTCCCCCATTCGCGGCGCCACCCCGCCGAATCATCGAGGGTGGCATAGATCACTCCAAAAGGGGAGGCCCGGTTTCCGTTTGCCGTTATTGCGGCTCGTCGGTTGGGCCATTCGAGTGAGTGAGTTCGGCCTTCGCTGCCTCAACGGCGGCGGTGGCGATCCGCAACGCCGCAGCGCGCATGGTCGGCGGGGTGCCTTGAACGAGTAGCTCGAACTCCCGCCAGGCCGGATCGTCTGCCAATGGATGGATCTCGATCGGTGGTGAATGTTCCCCGAGACCGAGCAGCCGTTCGTACGCCTCGGCTGCATCGCTCCGGTTGGCTGCACGCAGCTCCGCTGGCGTAGCGCCTGCGGCGTGTGCCATGCGCGCGAGGGTCTCGGCTGGCGCGACGACTCTGGCATGCATGCCGGCCTGAACCGTCTGGTAGCCCTTCACGATGTGGCGCCAGCGTCCCTCAGAAATGCCGGCCAATTCGGCCGCCTTCCGGTTGGACAGGCGCGGGGTGTGTCTGCCCTGGGCGCGCTCGATGAGGGCACCCTCCGGGAGTTGCGGCGGCGGCGTCGTCATATCGACAGCATGGGACGCGTAGGTACGCGGCGTCCAGTCAAGTTCTGGCCTAGTCGCGCAGTGCTGCGAAGCGTTGACGCATCTCGCGCGTACCTCTGTGCGTAGGTACGCGTGTATCCCTTGCAAGACGCGTAGGTACGCACTAGTGTCATTCTCATGACCAGCGCACACAGGGTCCCGCGAAAGAGCGGTGCGCCCCTTCACCAGGCACCCCACGCGGTCCGGTTGGCGCGAGAGGCGACCGGCCTCAACCAGCGTGAGATGGCCGCACAGCTCGGTATCAGCCGTCAGCTCATGAACGACATCGAGAACGGTCACCGATCCGCGCAACCTGCGGTCCTCGAGCGCATCGCGGCCATCGCGTCCGTCGACGTCGACACCCTGAAGGCCAGCAAGGCCGGTCCGATGTGCGTCGTCTGCGCCGCCGTCATTGCGGAAGTGTCCGCCTGATGGCCGCGCCCCGCGACTACTCCCGGGCGGCGCTGACCGCACAGCTCGGCGTCGAGGTCATGGCCCACTTGGACCAGCTCGCCGCCGCGTCCCCGGACCCGCATCCCGACGAAGTGGCGATGCTCCGGCGGCTGTTCCAGCGGCCGATCCAGCGCCGCGCACGCGCCGAACGCGCCGCCACCGCGGCTTGATTTCTACCCCAGACGCGAGCGGGGCCGACCCGGATAGCGCCCGGACCAGCCCCAGTGCCCGCACCACCACACCCATCACAGATAGAGGTGGCACAGACGTGAAGCAGCTTAAGCCCCGGGCCCGTAGCGCCCGACACCACCAGTCCGACGAGGAGATCCAGGCGGCGATCCGCGACCGCCGCGACGCCGCCGAGCGGACCATCCGCATCGCCGTCGAGACCGCCGCCCCGGAGCTGGGCCCGGTCACCGTCGTCGCGCGCATGCCGATCGGCGTCACCGGCCAGGTCGCGGTCCTGCGGCACCCGCACGGCCGGCGGGGTGTCCTCGCCTCGTCGATCGTCACCTGCAGGAGGTTCGGGTTCCCCGGCAGCGACATCGCGGACGTGCCGGCGCCGTGCGACCTGCGGCTCGCGGGCCTGGTGCAGTACAGCGCGGAGTGGCGGGCGCGGCAGGCGATGGAGGCGCTGTACCGGGCGGGCGACGCGCCGCGGGCGGCGGCGCCGTGGCTGACCGGGGCCGACCAGGTGCTGACGCTGGTGAGCGAGGCGCTGGACCAGGCCGTCGAGATGGTCGAGCCGGAGGACCGGTTCGCGTTGGCCGAGCAGGTCGCGTCTCGCGTGCTGGCGTTGCTGGCCGGTGTGGCGGTGTCGGCATGACGGCGACGCGTGCGGCGATCGAGGCCGCAGCCCACGTCATCGCCGGCGCGCAACTGGCGAACGTCACCGGCGACTCGTGCCGGGCAGCGGCGGTGGCGCTTGCCGATCGCGGGCAGTTGCTGACGCCCGTGGTGCTCGCGGAGATCACGGCGGCTGCGCGGGCCGAGGCGCTGGCGGAGGTGGAGCACGCGATCACCGCGCGGATGGCGACGATCGACCGGAGCGCGCTGTCGAGTCTGCTGCCGGCGCTGGCGTGGACGCTGCGCGGTGCGCACGACGGGCTGGGCATGGCGCGTGAACTGGTCGAGGCACTGCAGGTTCGGCAGCCGGACCCGTGCGACCCGGTCGAGGACGAGCCGGCGGCCGAGCCGGACGACTGCGCGTGCGGGATCCCGTCGTGGACACGGATCAGAGACGACCGGTACGAGCTGGTCGTGGGTGACGTCATGTGGGGGCTCGACCACTGCGACGACGTCGAGATCGGCCCGGCCGACGACCGCCCGGGCTGGTACCTGTACGGGCCCGAGCCGTACGCGCTCGGTGTGTGGATGGGTGAGGTCATCGCGCCGGCGGCGGACACCGCGTCGCGGGTGATCCGTGAGCACTACGCGGCCGAGGCCGCCGCCGAACGGGTGCCGGGTCCGCGTCTGCCGCTCGACGACGTCGAGACGGGCGGTGCGCTGTGACGACACCGACCATGACCGTGCGCGTAATCGACCACTCTCGGTGGGGTACGTCCGCGCCGTACCCGGCGATCCGGACCGTGACCATCGCGGCGGTGTGCCCGCAGTGCGGCGGCCCGCGCGGCGAGGCCCAACACCACCGCTTCAACGCGGACGGCGAATGGCTGTCCTGCGACCGCTGGAAGAACCCGTGCGGACACGTGGACATGTACGACGCGGTCCTCGTTGAGGCTCGGCGGGCCGTCGAGTGACCGCGCCGCTGAAGGCCGCCGCCCCCACCACAGGGGCGGCGGCCCCCATCCTCTGGACCGCTGACAACCCGCCGCCCGCCGACGGGTGCCGCTGGTGCGGACGCGTCGCCGCCACCCACGGCCCCACCTGCCCGGCGGCGCCCCGATACCCGCGCGGATACGAGCGGCCGACCCGCGCCCAGCGCGTCGCCCGCATCGCCGCCCGCTGGGAGATCGCCCAGCGGCGCCTGGTCCGGTGCGACCGGCCCGGCTGCCGCGACGGCTGGATCGCCCCCCGCCCCGGCGACCCGTACCGCTCCCTCCGGCCGACGGCGTGCACCTGCGTCGACGGCTGGATCGATCCCGACCTCGACGACGAGGAGGTGTGCGACTGATGCCCGGATACGAAGCCGGCCTCGCCAAAGTGCGCGCCGTGGCGGTGACCACCAGCGACCGCGACCAGGCCCGCCGGGTCGTCGCGTCCATGGCCACCGACGCGACCGACGCCGCCGAACTGCTGCGGATGCTCGGCCTGGTCGAGTCCGCGCCGTCCGCGCGCCGGAGAAAGTCATGACCGCCACGCTGGTCACCCCGACCGGGCGCCTGGTCCTCGACGCCGACGCCGACCGCGAAACGTGGCTCGACGCCCGCCGGGCCGGGCTGGGGTCCAGCGACATCCCGGCCGTCCTCCGCGTCGGATACAAGAAGAAATCCCCGCTGAGGCTCTACTACGACAAGCGCGGACTCCTGCCCCACGACACCGAGTTCAGCGAGCCCGCCCACTTCGGCACGATCTTCGAACAGCCCCTCGCGCTGGACTGGGCCCGCCGCAAGCGCACCGTCGTCGAGCGCGTCGGCCTGATCGCGAACACGTCCGAACCGTGGATGCTCGCGACCCTGGACCGGCTGTGCCGCGAATGCCCCGACAACCGCGAGCAACGCTCGCTGTGCGCACTCGAAGTGAAGTGCCGCAACGCGTTCGTCGCGAAGCTGTGGCGCAAGGGGCCGCCGGACGACGTCCTCGCGCAAACCCTGTGGCAGATCCTTGTCACCGGCCTGGACCACGTCCACGTGATGTGCCTGATCGGCGGCAACGACCCGCGCTTGTACACCGTCCGTCGGGCGGATCACGCGCAGCTCGTCGAGTACATCCAGCGTGAGGCCGCGGCGCTGTGGCACGACCACATCCAGGCTGGCCACCCGCCGGCCGCGTCGGAGGACGACGACCCGGACGGCCTGGTCGAGCTGTACCAGCGGCTCCACCCGGACCGGTCCGGCGTGGTGCGGCTGGACCGCGACCTCGACGCCCAGGACGTGGTGGGCGACTACCTCGACGCGGTCGCCGCCAAGGCCGCCGCCGAGAGGAACCGCAAGCGCGCGCTGGCGCGGATGCTGGCCACCCTCGGCGGCGCGCAGGCGGCGGTTGTAAACGACAACCTCTATTACTCCGTCGAGTCCAGCTCCAAGGAGCACGTCGACATGGACGTGCTGCGCGAGTTCCCCGACGCCTGGGCGGCGTGCGTGACGGACCGACCGCAGGACCGGATCAACATCCCGCAATCGGTGCGCAGGGAGCACGTGGCATGAGCATGAGCCTGACCGAACGCGCGGCGGCGGCTGCTGCCGGTGCCGGCGACACCCCGGCCGAAACCCCCCAGGAGGCCCCGCAGTTCGACAGCCCGGCTGCCGACGTCGACATGAGCACGTACGAAGTCGGGGACCAGGACCCGGAGATGGTCCCCGTTCACCTCGCGTGGCTGCGCGTGCGCCGCGACGTGGGAGCCATCGGCAAGGGCGAGCTGTACAGCGGCGGCGGCACGCGCTTCAACTTCCGAGGCTTCGACACCGTCGTGAACGTGTACGGGCCTGTCACCCTCAAGCACGGCGTGAGCATCTTCCCGGTGCACGTCGCCGCCGAATACCGCGACACCACCAGCAGCCGCAACACCCGCATGCACGAGTGCACCGTCACGGTCACCTGGTGCGTGATGGGCCCGATGGGCGACTGCCTGCCTCCGCTCCAGACCTGCGGCGAGGCGTTGGATGCCGCTGACAAAGCCACAGCCAAGGCCCAGTCCGTCGCGATGCGCGAGCTGCTGACCAAAGGCGGGCTGGTGCCGACGCACGATGCGGACCCGGACAGCTCCTACATCGAGCGCGGCGAGGCGGCGGCCCGGTCGGCCGAGTCCTACCGGGACGAGCAGCTCGATCCGAAGACCTCGCCCGAGCGGCTGGATCAGATCCGGATGGAGTTGCGCAGCCTCGGCATGCTCAACGCGCGGGTCATGAACGAAACCGGCGACCAGGAGACTTTGGACTCGATCGGCGGCCGGATGTACACGGACCGCACCGGCGGTGCCCAGTGAAGTCGTTGCGCACGCTCCTGCTCGGCCGGGTCGCCCCGGCCGGGCAGGGTCCCGCCGTCCCCGCGCCGGTCGACGACGACACCCACGTCATCACCCGCATCCCGCGCCCGAGGCACCGCCGGCCCGGGCCGCCCGCCGACGACCTGCTCGTCCCGTGGACGCCCGCCGAGGATCCCTCGGTCGAGCAGCCGGCGCCGACCGGGCGACACCGCAGGGAGGCCACGTGATCGTCCTGCCCTGGCTGATCCCCGCCGGCTACGTGCTGTTCCTCGTGTCCATGGTCGTGATCATGCGGTCCGCCAAGCGCCGCGGCCGGGCCGAACGCGCGGCGGACGCCCAGCCGTTCGCCTCGGCCGCGCCGCGACCGCCGGCCCGCCCGGCGTACCCGCCCACCATCCACCTCGACCAGGCCCACGACCGGCCCGGCGCCACCGCCCGGAGCGTCCGATGACCCGCCCCCTGCCCGAGCCGTCCGCCTGCGGCCACTGCGGCATCAACCGGCGCGACCACGCCCAGCGGTGGACCACCGCCGCCGGCTGGCACACGTGGGCCCAGCCCACCGCCGCGCAGATGGCCGACCGCTACCGCGCCCTGCGCGCCATCCCCATCGCCTGGAGGACCAAGTGACCGACCCGAGTACCCGGGCCAAGTGGCAGCGGCACGTCCGCCGCCAGGCCGTCGGCCTCACACCCGAGCAGATCACCCACCGGCTCCGGGGCGTCCGCGCCTGGAACCGGAACGGCGTCAACCCCAAGGACACGACCAGCTACAGCGCCGTCGGCGCCCGGTGCTCCGTTGCCGAGTGGGAGCGAATCGCCGCTCTGGTCGCCGAGACCGGCGCCGAGACGTACGACCCGGTGGTCGACCCGATCGTCCAGCAGGACAGCATCGCGAACCGCGACCGCCGGGCCGAGGCGATCGTCTCGTCCCTCACCTCCGCCGAACTCGCGGCCGGCGAGGACGTGTTGAGGCGGCTGCGGTCGATCCAGCCCGTGCCGCCGGAGTGGACCGCGCGGCACGTCGCGCTGACCATTCGCCTCGACCGAGCCCAGCGCGGCACGCCGCCCGCCGACCTCGCGTGCATCGGCACGTGCGACATCTGCGGCCGGGCCGGCCAGCAGATCCGCGAGACCCCCGGCGCGTGGATCTGCACCGACAGCACGGCGTGTGGCGCGGCTGGGGGGTACGACGCGTGACGATCGACGACATCGCCCGGGCCCATGCTCAGCTCGACCGCGCGCTCCGGACCACCGCCCACGTCATCGTCATGCCGACTGGATTGCGGCTGATGAACAGCAACGAGCGACCGCATCCGCGCGTGCGGGCGCTCCGCACCAAGGCCCTGCGGGAGGCGGCCCGCGAGATGGCGATGCTCGCCGACCTGCCGCACCTGAACCGCGCACACATCTACTGCCACCTGCGCGCCACCAACCGCGCCCGCCGCGACCCCGGCAACTGGTACCCGTCGGCAAAGGCGTGTGTGGACGGCCTGGTCGACGCGGGCGTCCTCGACGACGACGACCACACCCGGGTCATCGGCCCGGACATGCGCCTCGCACCCGAGGTGGTCAGGGGCGGCCAGCTCGTCATCACGCTGATCGAGCTGCCGTCGTGACCGCCCCGCGCCGCACACGCCCCTGCGGCCGCTGCGGCGCGGCCGACACCCGCCCCTACGCCGACGGCTACCGCTGCCCCGACCACACCCCCGCCGCCGTCGCCGACCAGGCCGAGCCCGGCGACGGCCGGTACTGCCCGGCCCGCCGCTGCTACTGCGGCGCCTGCCCGTGGTGGACGCCGCCGCCCACCGACACCCATGTCCCTCTGTCCGTGATCGACCTCCGACACATCGCGTCCGGCAAGCGCCGGTCCAGCCCGCACGTCTACGCGGGCGCCCGAGCCACCCTCGAAGGAGTCCACGCCCCATGAGCAAGCCGCACGTCCTCCCCAAGGGCATGGTGCCCGCCATCAAGCTCGACACCGCGAGCGCCGCCGCCATCGCCGAAGGACTCACCGACGCACAGGCACGAGGACTGTTCACCTACCTGACCACCAGCACGCTCATCGTCGCCGAGGTTCGCGCCTACCGCCGTGACGAGGACGTCGAGAACGACAAGAAGCCCGCCAGCGTGACTTTGCGGATCGTCCAGGCCGAGGCCGCCTTCGACCGGGCCGAACAGGAGACCCTCCGCAAGGTCATGGCCGCGATGTACCGGCGTCGGTGGATGGCCGGAACCATCGACGAGCTGGGCGACGGCCCCGACGATCCGGCCGTCCTCCTCGAGGAAGCGTTCGCGGGCCACCCGACGGAAGAGGAGTACCGGGCGTACATCCGCAAGCCGGCGACCCCGGCGCGTAGCTGACGGTGCGCCAGGACAGCACCGGGGGCCGGGTCCACACCTGCCCCCGGTGCGGCGCCGACATCGTCACCAGCCCCACAGACGGCGACCTCGACGCCACCCCACACCAGTACGGCCCGTACCTCCCGGGCGGCGGAACCCTCACCCCACGGCAGGCCCTCGAAGCCCTCGCCGCAGGGACAGCCGCAGGCCACCGCGCGCACCAGTGCCCGCCCCGCACTGCCGAACAGCTCACCCTGATCTGACCCGTAGGAGTCCCGTGGACAACGTCAGGCACCTGCCGCCCCCGAGCGGCGACGACGGGGCCTACACGCGCGAGCCGCCGCACGACATCGGCGCCGAACTCGCGCTGCTCGGACTCTGCATGTACGAGCCCGCCGAACACGCCACCGCCGCCGGCCTGCTCGGCGGCGGCGACTTCTATCGCCCGGGCCACACCACCATCTGGCGCACCCTGTGCGCCCTCCATGCCCAGGGCAAGCCGACCGACGGCATCGCCCTCGCCGACGAACTGACCCGCTCCGGTGACCTCCAGCGGGTCGGCGGAGCGCCCTACCTCCACACGGTCCAGGCCGCCGCCGCCGTCCGGGGGCAAGTCGAGTACTACGCCGAGATCATCACCCGGCACTCGCGGGCCCGCGACCAGATCATGCTCGGCATGCGGCTGCTGCAGGACGGCTACGCACCGGACCACGACCCGGAGACCGCGCCGCGCCTGATCGAGGCGTTCACTGCCGATCGCACGGCGCGCACGACCACCGGCGCCATCCACGACCGGCTCATCGACGGCGCCTCGTTCATCCTCGACATCCCCGACCAGGCCCCCGTCGTCTGGGGCCACGGCGACGAAGTCCTGTGGGCCGAAGGGGAGGCGCTGATCCTGGCCGGCCCATCCGGCGTCGGCAAGACGACGCTGTGCCAGCAGGTCGTCCTCGCGGCGATCGGTATCCGCCCGCACGCGCTGGGCATGCCCGTCCGTGAGGCGAAGCGTGTGCTGTACCTGGCCAGCGACCGCCCACCGCAGGCCGCCCGGTCCCTCCGGCGCATGGTCGGACCCGAGCACCGCGAGCAACTGGCCGAGCGTCTGGTCATCTGGAAGGGCCCGCCGCCGGCGGACCTCGCGCGGTTCCCCGACACCCTGGTCCAGCTCTGCCGCCGGGCCGGGGCGGACATGGTCGTCCTCGACTCGCTCAAGGACATGGCCGGCAACCTCGCGGACCCGGAGATCGGATCGGGCATCAACTCGGCGATCCAGCGGACCCTGGTCGACGGGGTCGAGGTGTTCGCGCTCCACCACCACCGCAAGCAGGGCAACGAGTCCAAGGGCAAGGAACCCTCGTCGCTGGACGAGCTGTTCGGGTCCACCTGGATCACCGCCGGCGCCGGGTCGGTCCTCAGCCTGTGGGGAGCCGCGGGCGACCTCATCGTCAGCCTCAAGCACCTCAAGCAGCCCGCCGCCGAAGTCGGCCCGTACCGGCTGCGGCACGACCACGTGCACGGCGAGACCGAGATCTGGCACCAGGTCGACGCGGTCATCCTCATGCGGCAGACCGGCCATCAGGGCCTGACGGCGGCTCAGCTCGCCGTCGCGATGTTCCCGGCGTCCCAAGGCAAGCCGACCGACGCGGAGATGCAGAAGGCCCGCCGCAAGCTCGACAGCCTCGTTGACGCGGGTCTCGCGGAGCGGTTCGGCGGCGGCAAGGGGCGGGGGAACGAGGCCCGATTCCGGTCGCTGGTCGACGAGAACGGCGAGATCCACCTGTGAAAACCACGCGGAAACCACGGAAACCACGCGACGCGCGTTTGCGCTGGTCAGAAAACCACGCGGGAAACCACGGGCCCGACGGAGGCCTGTTCCGCGCGATCAGCCGCCAACACGCCCGGGATGCCTGCCTCGCCCTAGTTCGTGGAAAACCACGCGGAAAACCACGCTCACCGAGCCAACGTGGTTTTTGGAAACATCGCCGCAGGTCAGCGCCCAAATGACAAAACCACGCCGAAAACCACGCGGAAAACCACGCGAAACCACGCTCGACACAAAACCGCAGGTCAAAAAACCACGCACCTAAAACCACGCCCCCCTCTCTCTTTAGAGAGAGGGAGGGGGGCAGGGTTCCGGACCCCCAGGGAGCACCCCCATGGACGACCTCGCCGACGCCGTCGCCGCCGCCCTCGACACCACCCCCACCCACGCCGCCGACATCCTCACCCGACTCACCAACGCCGGATGGGAACTCACCCGCATCACACGGCCCCACGCCCGCACCCTCGCCGAAGCATTCGCCCAACGCACCCAGGACGCCGGCAACGGCCACCTCGACTGGACCGGCTTCCGCGACCGCGACGGCCGCCCCCGCTACCAAGTCGCCGGCACCGCCTGGACCGGCATGCGCCTCGCCTGGGCCACCACCCGCACCCGCCCACCCGACGGCAACGTCCGCGCCGACTGCGACCACCCCGGCTGCGTCGCACCCGAACACCTCACCGACCGCCGCGACCGTGACCTCACCCGCGCCGTCCTCGGCACCCCCAGGCGCCGCGCACGCCCGGCCTGACCCACCGGCACCACCCACGCCACACCAGCCCCACACGCGGCCACACAGCCCCGCCGACACCCGGACACCACACCCCAGGACAGAGGACCCATGACCGAGATCACCCGCACGTTCACCCACGACGAACTCGACGAACTCGACGTGCCCTTCGAGCACATGGTCGAGGAGCACGTCACCGACACCAGCCACCGCTGGCACACCACCCACGAAGGCGTCTTCCGCCACCCCGCCGACGGCCGCCACTACCGCATCCGCTGGCAGATGCCCGCCACCGAGCGCCAGGAATGCGACCTGTGGCTCACCGACCCCGTCGTCGCCGTCGAGGTCGAGCAGCGGCCCGTCACCGCCATGCAGTGGGTCCCCGTCGACGAGGCGATCGACGCCGCCAGCCCGGTCCGCGAGAGCCGCACCACCTGGGAGCACATTGCCGCCGCGATCCAGGCCCGGGGCGACGAACTCCGCGAGTCCGGCGGCGAACTGTCCAGCCGCGAGATCCGCGACGCCTACCACGACGCCGCCCGCATGGTCCGCGCCGCCGCCACGCCCACCACACACGGCCGCAGCCCGGCCGAGCCCGAGCAGCCGGCCGACACCATCCGCCGCGCAGCCACCCACCTCCGCGCCCTCGCCAACGCCGCCGCCCAAGGCGGCGGGGAATGGGAGTTCCACCAGGACGACGCCGACCTCGCCGACCTCTTCGACGAAGACGACCCCGCCCGTCTCGGCACCACCGGCACACTGGCCACGGTCGGCGGCGGCAACCTCCTGCACGGGCCGATCCACCGCACAGCCGGCCCATGCATCGACACCCGCCACGGCCGCTACATCGCCACCCTGGACCCCGCCGCCGGCCTCACCCTCGCCGATGTCCTCGACGCGCAGGCCGCTGGCGGCGACGCCCTGGTCCTCGCGTTCGCCCATCGCATCCTCGGCGAACAGCCGTGACCGCGCCGCGCCGCCGCCCGATCTGTGCGCCCACCACGCCCGAAGACCGCGCCGTCGTCGACCAGTTCCGGGCGTACCTCCGGGCGGCCCGCGCCGCCGAGGCCCGCGGCACCCACATCTGCCGGGCCGAACCCGACACCGCCACCGGGTGGCCGTGCACCCACGACACCGGACACGACGGAGCACACACCTGGGAGACCAACCGATGACCGACCCGGCCTACACCGTCGCCACCAACTCCCACAGCCGTTCCTATCCCTGGCGCTGGTCGTGCCACCACACCATCCCCGCCACCGCCATCAGGGGTGACACGAGTACCCGGCGCTGCCCCGGCGACGGCATTGCCCAGACCAGCGATGCGGCGCACGCCGAGGCACGCGCCCACCTCGCCGCCGCCCACGACCAGGTCCGCGCCGCCGCCGCTGTGGCCGAGCCGACCACCGACCAGGACCCCGGCCCGCAGCCGCTCGGCCTGACCATGCCCACACCCGACCCACGGCTGGTGCTCGACGCGGAGCAGATCGCGGCCCTCGTCGCCAGCGCCCGCCAGCCCGCCGACAACGCCACCGCCAACCCGCCAACCACTGGCGACAGCGATGGCAACCCGCACACCACCGGTACCTGACATGCCGAGGGCCCGCGCCGGTGGAGGATCAGCGCGGGCCCGCGGCCCTGGGGGTTGCGCCCTGCACGAGGCCCGCGCCCGCGCAGAGCGCCAGGCAGGTGAGCGCGAGCCTCGCCGACACCGCCTTGGGGGGGTCCAATGCCGGACCAGGGACGCTACGCCCGACCTGTCCAAAAAGCACCACACAAATCGTTTCGAGACACGACCGTGATCACCCCTCTACCTGCGGCGTTTCCGAGACACCCGCCGCCCTGATCAACGAGGCTGCACCCACCAACCAACGCAGCCAGGGGGGCACATGCGCATCGATCCACCGCTCTACGCCAAAGGGCACAACGGGCAACTCCACTTCGACGGCGAGTTCGTCACCATCACCCGCGAAGGCTTCGTCGCCCGCAGCACGTTCGGCAAGAGCGAGAAGCGGATCCACATCGGCCAGGTCAGCGCCGTCCAGCTCAAGGGCAGCGGATTCACCCTGGGCTACATCGAGTTCACCATCGCCGGCGGCCTGGAGCGCGGCTCACGGGCGGCACGGCAATCCACGGACAACAGCAAGAACGAGAACGCCGTGGTGTTCATGAAGGGCGGAGAGGCGTTCACCGCCATCCGCGACGCCGTCGACAAGGCCATCGCCGAGCAGCACCAGGCGCCCGCCCAGGCCGCGCCGGCGGCGGCGCCCGCCGACATGGCAACGCAGTTGCGGCAACTCGGCGAACTCCACGCCGCTGGCGTCCTGACCGATGCCGAGTTCACCGCCGCCAAGAGCCGGCTGCTCGGCTGACCCGACCCGAACCCTCCATCGAACCAAGGAGAACCAGCATGCCCGCTCGCACCACGACGGTCACGGTCTGCATCGCAGACCCGGGCAACAAGACCGAGATGCTCATGTACTTTGACCCCGCCGAGCCGGACGACGTACTGCGCCGCATCGCCGACGAACTCGCCCGGGACGGGCAGCTCGTGATCAACGGCGAACGCGCGGACGGCAGCAGCGACCGCGTGCGCGCGATCATCCCGCGCGCCGCCATCGTCAGCATCTACATCTGACGCCAGCGGCACCGCCAGCGCTGGCGACACGCCGACAACTACCGCCAGCGCTGGCCCCATCCGATAGGCTGCTCACGGCTCGCCGGCCAGCAGCACCGCCAGCAGCCGCCAACAACTGAAACGGGCCCGGCTCCAGGGACTCTCACACCCCCAGGACCGGGCCCTCACCACACGGAGAGATCACCTCCACATGGCTGACGCACACCTTACGTCGCCCCCACCGGCACACGCCGGCGGCGCGGGCGACCCGCTTCTTGCCCTCGCCCTACTGGCCGCCGCCGTCACCATCGTGCTGACCGCCGCCACCATGTGGCTGTCGTACGAGCACCTCCACGACGTGGCCGTCGCACACGGCCTCGGCCGCTCCACAGCCCGCGCCTGGGCGTGGCCGGCCACGATCGATCTGTTCATCGTGCTCGGCGAGATCCTCATCCTCCGCGCGAGCCTCGCCCGCCGCGGCGTCGCCCTGGCGGTTGCCCTCACGATCGCCGGCGCTGGCGGGTCGATCGCCCTCAACGTGGCGGGAGTCGGCGGCGGCGCCAGCCCGATGGACTACACCGTGGCGGCGGTCCCGCCAGTGGCGTCGCTGCTGGCCTTCGGCTGCCTGATGTGGCAGATCCATGGCTGGGTCGGCCGCCGCGCTGCCGCCGCCGGCGCCACCCTGGCCATGCCCGCCAGCGCGCCGCTGACCGCCGCCGAACTGCCGCCGCCACCGCCGCTGTCGGCGCCCGCCCGGCCGACCGTCGCACCACCGACACCCGCGCCCGCCGAGCCTCCCGCTCCGCCTGCAGCGCCGACCTACGCCGACCCGCGATGCGCCGTCATCCACGCCATGTACGCCGACGGCACCAGGCCCAGCGCACCCCGCATGGTCGCCGCGCTCCACGCCGCCGGTTGGCCCGGCCTGTCCGAGTCGACCGCGAAGAACCTCCGCGCGCTCGTCGAGCAGGACACCGCACTGCGCGGCTTGCCCGCCGCGATCTGACCCTCACCCCTCACCGGGCAAGGCCCGGCGCCGCGCGCTCGACGACGAACCCGTGCGGCCCGGGAACGCAGCGACCTACGAGAGGATCACCCCATGACGACGCCGCGCATCCTGCCTCTCGACGCCCTCCGCGAGGCCATCCTCGCCGAGGGCGGCACCTGGACACCGCGCCGGGCCGTCGACGTGTTCGCGGACACCGACCGGGTACCGAACACCCAGCGCACCCGACGCATGCTCGACAGCATCGCGGCGGAGGGCATCCTCGCCGCGCAGCCCGACCGCACGTACGAGCTGACCGACCAGGCCGCGCTCGCGTGCGAGTACCACTGGCTGGTGACCCTGCAATGGACCAGCGCCAGCGGCACGCGGGTCACGACCGTCGACGGGACGTACGTGGCCGCGCCGCGCGCGACCCGAGCCCAGGTCGTGACGGCCGTACTCACCCGCGCTGCGGACACTGCCGATGCGCCCGACGGAGCGGCCGTTCTGTTCCTGAGCGTGGAGCCCAACACCGCCGGGTGACCGACCGGCCGGCCGCTCGTTGAGTCCACCGTGTCCGTGTCCCCCCGTACGTGGCACTCCCGAGGCCCGCCCTCGTTCCCCAACATGGCGGGCCTCGGTCAGTCCTCGCCGAGTTGGCGGCGCAGGTCCGCCGCCTCCCGCTGGCACGCCGCAAGATCACGCATCATCCGCCGCGTGCCCTCCGCGACGCCCTCGTCCCACGCCTCACGCAACAGCGCGGACGCCTCGGCCTGCGACAGACCCGACGCCTCGACCAGTCGGTCAGTGAGCCGGATCAGCGGGTGGTCGGTCATCCCTCCAGCACACCCCAAGGTCGGCATCACCGCACGTCGGCGAGTTAATAGCACTCTTTAGACAGACGTCTTACACTGCCGTCATGCCCCAGAACGCGCGGCAACGCAACGCAGCCCAAGCCCGAGAGATCCGGGCCGTGGACCTGCGCGTGCTCGGCCGCTCGTACGAGGCCATCGCCGACGAGCTGGGCTACTACGACGCGTCCGGCGCGAAGAAGGCCGTCGACCGGGCCCTGGTCCGCCGGGCCGCCGAACAGCAGGACGACCGGGCCATGCTCCGCCAGCGCGAGCTGGACCTGATCGACCACTGCATCCGCGGGCTAGCGGCCGGCATCCACTCCGGGGTGCCGCGGGCAATCGAGGTCGCACTGAAGGCGAGCGAGCGCCGTGCCCGTCTCCTCGGCCTGGACGAGCCCGTGCGAGCCGACGTGAGGGTGACCGACGAGCTGACCGCCCAGGTGATGCAGCTCGCGGACGAACTCGCCGAGCAGGCCGACCAGGCCGCCGCCGAGCGGGACACGTGACCCGCGCCGCCCTGCTCGACCGCGTCGCCGCGCTCCCGCCCGCCGCGCTGGCGCTGCTGCGCGACGAACTCGCCGCCCGACTGTGGGCCCGACGCTGGGACTCCTGGACCCCCTACCCGTGGCAGGTCCCGCCCGCCGAGATCGAGACCCACGGCATGTGGCTCATGATGGGCGGACGAGGCACCGGCAAGACGGACGGCTGCGCCCGCTACATGGTCGAGCACGTCAACGGCCCACCGTGCGACCGGCGCATCCCCGGCGGCCACCGGATGGCGATCGTCGCGCCGACCCAGGGCGACGCCGTCGAGGCATGCGTGAACGGCCCGAGCGGACTGCGCGCCCACGACCCGCGGGTCGTCCTGCGGACCACCACCGGCGGCACACACGTCCGCTGGCCGAGCGGCGCCGAAGCCAAGGTGTTCGGCGCGCACGGCCCGGACGACGTCGAGCGGCTGCGGGCCGGCGGCAACCGCTGCCTGGTGTGGATGGAGGAGGCAGCGGCCATGCGGCGGTTGGCCGAGGCGCTCACCCACTCGGCCATGGGCCTGCGCATCGGCCCGAACCCGCACTACATCGCCAGCACGACACCCAAGCCCCGGAGCGAGATCCGCGACCTGATCGCCCGGCCGGATGTGATCCAGACCCGAGGCCGCACCCGCGACGCCCACCACCTGCCCCAGGTCATGCGGGACAAGCTGATCGCGCGGTACGCCGGCACCCGCATGGAGGCCCAGGAACTCGACGGCCTGGTCCTCGACACCGTCGAGGGCGCGCTGTGGTCGTGGGACCTGCTCGACCTCACCCGGGTGGCCGCCGCACCGCCGCTCGCGCGGGTATGCGTGGCGATCGACCCGGCGACCAGCAACACCCCCGAGTCGGACCTGACCGGCATCGTGGTGGCTGGCACCGCCCGCGTGCGCACCCCCGACACGACCGGGCACCTGCGCGCGCACGGCTACGTCCTCGACGACCTGTCCGGCCGGTACTCGCCGACCGACTGGGCCCGGCGGGCGGTCGACGCCTACCACCTGCACCGCGCCGACTGCATCGTCGCCGAGGTCAACCAGGGCGGCGACATGGTCGCCTCGACGATCCGGCAGGTCGACCGCACCGTCCCGGTCCGCGTGGTCCACGCCACCCGCGGCAAGCTCACCCGCGCCGAACCGGTGTCCGCGCTGTTCGAGCAGCAGGCCGTGCACCTGGTCTCGTCGCTGCCCGATCTGGAGGACCAGCTCACCACCTGGGTCCCGGGCGAGACCGACAGCCCCGACCGGCTCGACGCCCTGGTGTGGGCGATCACCCACCTGATGATCCGCGCCGTCGGCAACGTCGCCGCCGTCGCATAGGAGGTACGCCCGTGGGACTCGCCACCGTCCTGACCGCCGCCGCCCGCACCGCCGGCGCGGTGGTCGCCACGTTCGCCGACGCCGCCCGAGCCGGACGCGCCGACCAGGCCCCGCCCGAGCAGCGCGCCATGAGCGGCATGACGTACAGCCCGAGCGCGACGTACCTGTCCGGCGGCGCGTCCATGCTGGCGCTCGACGCCGAGACCCGCGGGTACGCCGCCAGCGCAGTCGCCTACCGCTGCATCGAAGCCATCGCCAGCAACGGCGCCAGCGTCGACCTCCAGGTCACCCGCCCCGACGGCGGCGTGATCGAAGGGCACTGGTGCAGCGAGCTGTTCAACAAGCGGCCGAACCCAACCATGAGCGCGGTCATGCTCAAGTACCTGCTGCTCGGACAGCTCGAACTCGGCGGCCAAACCTTCGCGTTCCTCGACCGCGGGGAGACCGGCCTCGGTGACCCGGGCGCGATGCACCTCCTGTTCGGCCAGGTACAGCCGGTGGTTGACCGGGCCTCCAGCGACCGGCCCACCCCGGCCGACGTGGTCGGGTTCATCGCGACGTCGCCGAGTGGCGAGCGCGTGCCGCTGCTGCCGGACGAGGTGTTGTGGATCAGGTACCCGCACCCGTTCCGCCCGCTGGAGGCGCTGGCCCCGTGGCGGGCCGCGATGCACGCGGTCGAGATGGACGCGCACGCCCGCGAGTGGCAGTCCTCGTCGTACCGCAACGGGGCGCGTCCGGGCGGCGTGATCTACCTCGGCGACATGGACGAGGACACCCACAACAAGACCGTCGCGGCGTTCCGCGCCGGCGTCGAGGGCCCGCGCAACGCCGGCAAGCACCTGCTCGTCAGCACGCCGCCCGGCGGCGGCGAGGGCAACCGGCCCGAGTACCTGCAGCTGGGGCTGTCGCCCGCCGAGATGGACTACCTGGAATCGCGCGGCGCCAACGCCCAGGAGGTGATGTTGGCGTTCGGTGTCCCAAAGGACTACCTGCTTGGCGGGGCAACCTACGAGAACCGGACCGCCAGCAAGAGCACTCTCTGGTCCGACACGATCCTGCCGAAGTTGACGGTCATCGCCAGCGAGATCGACCGCGTCCTGCTGCCGTCCGACAGCGAGGACGCCGGTTGGAACCTCGCCGCTGTCGACGCGCTGCAGGACTCGCAGGACAGCGTGGCCAACCGGGTGCGGGCGCACACCTACGCCGACATCATGATGATCGACGAGGCCCGGGCGGAGGTCGGCCTTGACCCGCTGCCGGGCGGTCAGGGCGCGATGACGCTGACGCCGTACCGCGCCCAGTTCGCGGCCGAGGCCGGGCCCGCCGCCGCCGGCGGTGACCGCGCATGGGACGCCGTGTGGCTGCATCGCCAACTGCCGACAGCGCCGGCGCCCGCTGTCGCCAGCGTGCCGCCAGTCGCCGCCATCGCCACCCGCCGCCAGCCGACAGCCGCCGACATCCTGGCGGCATACGACGACCTGGAGGCGATCGGCGAGGCAGCCGTCCGGCGGCTCGCGCGCGAGCAACGCGAGATCGTGCTCCGGGACTTCGACCGGTTGATGAGCAAGCCCCAGCGGTCGGCGGCGTGGCTCGACGAGATCCGCACCGCGGCGGTCACGCTCGCCCGGGAGGGCGCGCTGACCCTGGAGGTACCCGACGACGAGTCCACCGACCCGCGTTGCTCGACCGCGTTGGAGGTGATCCGGTGGTCGACCGAGGGCGCCGAGTGGGACGACTACGACGTCCGGATCAAGATCGCCGAGATCTTCGACGCGAAGCGGTGGAAGCGCCGGACCGGCGAGCTGTTCCGCCGCTGGTTCAAGCGGACCGTCGAGGAAGCCGTCCAGGGCATCGACCCGGCGGCCGACCTCGTCGAGGACGACCCGGTGATCGTCGAGATGGACCGCCGGCTCGGCATCCTCGCCGAGCGGGTCACGCACACGACCCGCCAGATCCTGGAGGCCCGGCTCCTGCAACACGGCGTGGCCGAGGGCGAGTCCATCCCCGAGCTGCGCGCCCGGATCCAGCAGGTGTTCACCGACCTGGAGGACTGGCGCGCGAACAGGGTGGCGAGGACCGAGACCGTCGGCGGGTACTCGGCCGCCGCGCTCCAGGCCGCCCGCGCCAACGGCGCCACCCACAAGGTGTGGCACGCCACCAACGACCAGCGCACCCGTCCCAGCCACCGGGCCGCCAGCGGCAGCCGCGCGGAGATCGACGCCCGGTTCAGGCTGACCCAGTGCCAGCACCCGGCCGACCCGCACGGACCGCCGAACCAGTCGATCCAGTGCAGGTGTTACCTCTCGTTCGAGTTCGAGCCCACGGAGGACTCATGACCACCCTGTTGCGCGGCGAGGTCCGCACCGTTTTGCAGGCCGCCGGGCCGCGGCAGGTGCGCGGCTTGGCCCTGCCGGTCGGCGTGCCCCTGCACGAAGCCCGCCGCGGCCCGCACGACGGCGCACGCGGCGCCACCCGCGTGACTTCCGACGGCAGCCCGCCGCCCGTGCTGACGTTTGAGGGCGGGCAGATCGTCTACCAGCTCGACCAGGTCGCCGAGCACGGGACCGGCCGCCGCCGGGTCAGGGTCGCCACGTACCGGTACGCGCCGCTCCTGTCGCCCATGCACCCGCGACTGATGCAGGTCGTCGCCGAGGAGCGAGCCAAGCACGCACTCGGCCAGCGCACGGCGTGAGCACGCGTGTCCACTGCCGCCGGTGCGGCCGGGGCTACCCGGTCCGCGTCGCGGTCCACATCCGAACGAGAGGGTCAGCATCGTGATCGAGTACCGCACCGTCGAGGTCATCGAGTCCCGCATCGACGACGGCGAGGACGGCACATTCGAAGGCTGGGGCTGCCGGTTCGGCGTGGTCGACAGCTACGGCACCACGTTCCACCCGAAGGCATTCCGCAAAGGCGGGCTCAAGGCTCGCGACTCGTTCGCCCTGCTGTTCATGCACGACCCGTACACGCCGCTCGGCACGTTCCGCGCGGAGGAGCGTGACGACGTCGGCCTCTGGATCGGCGGCCGGTACGACGACACCCCCGACGGAGCGACCGGCCGCACCCGCGCCCGGTCCGGCTCGGCCGCCGAACTGTCCGTAGGGTTCGTGCGGACCGACCTGCCACCCGTCGACAAGCTGGTCGAGATGAGCGAGGAAGCCTACCGAGACGTGATGGACAACATCCGCGGCGCCCGGCTGGTCGAGGTGTCCCAGATCACCGCCCGCATGGCGTCGGTGCCCGGCAGCAAGCTCACGACGGTGCGGTCCGCGCTGGATGATCTGTACGGCGCCGACGACACACCCGACCTGCTGGCGGTCGAGGCCGAGCGCGCACGCCGCACCGGCGCACAGGTGCCCAGTCGGCGGCGGGAGTTGCTCGCCGCGCGGGCTCGGCTGACCATGGCGGTGCCTCTCGGCTGACCTGCCTGCGGCGTTCCCGCTGGACAGGTCGACGATCACAGACTTACGGTGTATGGCACCGGATGCCCGCCGGTCGTCAACAAAGGGGCGCACCACCCGCCGGCCTCCCTCCGGCCGTGAACAACGGGGACTCGTCACCGCGCACGCGTCATCGCTGCGCTACCGACCCGTTCACGCCGGAGGCCACCCGTGCCCACCCTCACCCTGACCGAGCGCCGCGCGGCGCTGCTCGCCCAGCTCGACGACCCGGAGTTCGACGGCGACGTCGACCGCCTGATCGCCGAGGCCGACGAAATCGCCGGGCAGATCCAGCAGACCAACGAGCGCGCCGCGGCTCGGAGTCGGCTCCTCACCCAGGCTCCGCCCGAGCCGCAGCGGCCGACCGGCCCGCAGCCCGGCGCGGTCCAGGGCGCCCCGCAGGTCGACAGCGCGCGGGCTCTCTCCATCGGCCGCCGGTTCCTCCAGTCCGAAGCCCTCGCGCAGTACCGCGCCGCCGGCATGTCCGGCACCACGCGGTACGACATCCCCGACTTCGACCACCGCGCGGCACCCGCCGGCACGATCGTCACCGGGACCTACCCGTCGCAGACCCAGCGCGTCCCGGGCGTCCTGACCGCGCAGCCCGATCTGCCGCTGCTCGTCGCCGACCTGCTCGACCGGCAGACGTCGACCGGCCAGACCCTGGAGTACGTGAGGGACATCTCCGGCCCGGCGACCGCGCCGGCCGGCGGATGGAACGCGGCGGCGGTCGTGCCCGAGGGCAACGACAAGCCTCAGTCGGATTTCGCGTTCGAGCTGGTCTCCACGTCGATGAAGACCCTGGCGCACTGGGTCGCGATCACGCGGCAGGCCGCCGACGACGAGGGCCAGTTGCAGGGCTACATCGAAGGCCGGCTGAGCTACGGCCTGCGGTACAAAGAAGACAGGGAGATCCTCACCGGCAACGGCACCACGCAGATGCAGGGGATCACCACGACCTCCGGTATCGGCACCTACACCGCGGCCGCATCCGAGTCGAAGCTGATCAGCATCCGCCGCGCGCGCACCGTCGCCGAGCTGGCGATGTATCCGCCGGACGGTGTCGTGATGCACCCGTCCGACTGGGAGGACGTGGAGCTCGACGAGGACGGCACCGGGCAGTTCCGGGTGGTGGCGAACATTCAGGGTCTGGCGCCCGCGCGGCTGTGGGGCCTCGCCGTGGTGAGCACCGTGGCGATGACCGCCGGGACCTTCCTGGTCGGTGGGTTCCGTATGGGCGCCACCCTCTGGGAGCGGCAGGGGATCACCATCCTCATGACCGACTCCCACGCCAGCCTGTTCATCGCGAACACCCTCGTTGTGCTGGCCGAGATGCGCGCGAACGTCGCCGTGCACACCCCGCGGGCGTTCGTGCTCGGCACGTTCGCGGCCTGACCAGGGAGCGTCATGCAGCCCATCAACGTCACATTCGACCCTGCCGCCGCCGACCCGGGTACACCCGCCCTGGTCCTGCGCGGCAACGTCGCCGCCGCTGTCCCGGCCGCCGCGCTGATGACCGGCGCCAAGCCGACGATCAACAACAGCGCGACGTTCGCCGACCTCGCAGCGGCGACCACCGCGTACAACGCACTGCTCGCCGCGCTGCGGACCCGCGGCGTCATCGGGGGTGCCTGATGGCCCGGCAGCCCAGAACCCGCGCGGCCGACGCCGACATGCCGCACCAGGCGATCCGGCCGCAGGAGTACGCCCGCGGCGTCGGCTGGGAGGTCGGCGACCGCGCGCCGAGCAACGCGTACCGGGCGACCGACACCGACGGCGTGCCGGTCGGGCCGGTGCTGTACGAGGCGCCGGCCGGCCGAGGCACGCTCATCGTTGCCGAGGGCGCGCAGATCAGCCCGCACGCGGCGCGGCTGTTGGACGTCCCGCCGGACGACGACACCGAGCCGGCCGAGGACTGACGTGTACTGCACCGTCGACCAGGCCCGAGCCGCCGGCGCCACCGGTAGCGACGCCGAGGTGATCGCCGCCATCACCGCGGCCGCCGACCGGGTCGACCGCCATACGCGGGAGTGGTGGGAGACCCGGTCGGCGACGGTCGCCGCGTCGGTGCTGGCCGATGGCCTGACCCTGCTGCCGCGCCGGGTGCAGACGGTCACCGCAGTGGTCGCGCTGCTCGACCACACGCCGGACACGCCGATCCCGGCGACCGCGTACCGGGTCACCTCGTCGGCGGTCCTCGGGCATGTCGACGCGCTGCACCTCGGGTGCGGTGCGCACGGCGGCTGGGACGACCTGGTCGCGGGCGCCGAATCGTGGAACGGCGGGTGGGCCGGACTGCTCGGCAGGTGGTCGGCCGAGCGGGTCGAGGTGACCGGCACGTGGGGCTGGGTGTCGCCGCCGTCGGCGGTCGCCGAGGCTACGGCGCTGGTCGCGGCGTGGATCCAGCAGCAGGCACGGACTGGTCAGGTCGACCCGGAGGCGCCCGCCGGATCGCCGGGCCTGGACGTGGACGACGAGGGCAACAACGTGCGGATCACAGCGGCCAAACCCAGCACCGAGGACGGCGACGCCCCAGGTCTCCGGCCGCCCACCGGCAGCCCGGCGGCCGACGCTCTGCTGCGTCCGTACCTGCGGTCCGGCCCTCGACTGGAAGGGGTGTGACGTGCCCGGCATGAGCATGAATTTCCAGATTGACGGCCGCGCGTACGAGCGTGGCCTACGTCGGTGGATCGGCCGCATCTCCGACGGCGCCCGCGACGCAATGACCCGGACCGGCACGCGGATGGTCTCCGAGGCACAGGAGTTGTGCCCGGTTGACACAGGCCGGCTGCGGTCCTCTATCCGGCACTCGGTGTCCGGATCGCGCCGGTCGTGGACTGTGACGATCGGTACGAACGTGAACTACGCGGCTCACGTCGAATTCGGGACGAGGCCGCACGTCATCAGGCCCAAGAACAAGAAGGCGCTGTTCTGGCCGGGCGCGCTGCACCCGGTCGCGGTCGTGCACCACCCCGGGACCAAACCGCAGCCGTTTATGCGGCCGGCGATCGCCCGCGCGCCTGCGATCTGGGCGGAAGAGGCACCGAGGGCGGCGAGAGGCTGATGGCGGCGACCACGGCCGGGGCGATCAAGGCGCACGTCGAGGCACTCGGTCTCAGCCTGCCCATGTTCCGGGACGGCCCCCGCCCTGGACAACCCCTGCCGTACGGAGTCGTGACCGAGGGCATCTCGATCGCCCAACCCCTGTCCAGTCGCGGTGACTTCGGGGACCCGGATGCGGAGGTCGTCGTGACCGAGCAGGTACAGGTCGACCTGATCCAGCAGGCCCGGGACAGTGCCGGCCGCAACACGGAGCGGTACGACCTGCCCGGACTGCTCTACCGAGGGCTGCACGGCGCGCAGCTGACGCAGGCACCCGGCCACGTGTACGGCGTCCGAGTTCTCTCCATGGGCCGGGATCCGATCGTCGACAACGTGGTCCGCCACGTGTTGCAACTCCAGCTCGACCGCGACCTGCTGCCCGCCACCTGACCCGAACGACAAGGACGTGACATGCCCATCTCCCGAGTGACCAAGCTGTTCGCGGTCAGGGACGCAAAGGTGTTCCCCCTGCTCGACGACCCGGCCGGCGGCACGCCGTCCTACGGGGCCGGCGTTGACGTACCCGGGATCAAGTCGATGGAGATCTCCGGCGACGTCGAAACGAAGGAACTCCGCGGCGACAACCAACTCCTGGACGCGGACTCGGTGTTCACGAACGTGTCCGTCTCGTTCCCCCACGCGAAGCTCTCCCTGGACGTGCTCACCGTCATCGCCAGCGGCGCAGTCACGGACTCGGGTACGGGCTCGACCGAGGCGTCCGAGTGGACTCTGACCGGCGACTCGAAGCCGCCGGCTTTCAAGATCGAGGGCGTCACGCCCGCGTCGGGCGGCGACATCATCGGCGGCGACGTCCACTTCACCGCGTGGAAGTGCATCCTCTCCAAGTTCCCCGGGTTGGGGTTGGCCGAGGAGGACTACCGCACGATCGAGAACGAGGCACGCGCGGTACCGCTCATCTCGACCAATAAGCAGCTGAGCGCCCGCATCAACAAGACCGCCACGGCGATCGTCACCACCCCAACCCCCTGACGCCCAGACCCCCAGGTCTGGAGCGTCCTGCTCCGGACCGCCCGGCAGGAGCCGAAACCCGGCCCCGACCACCTGGAGCACCGATGAGCACCCCCACCGACGGCGCCCGCATCACGGCGCTCGGCCGCACCATTCCCCTCACCGACGGGTCGACCGCCCACGTGCGGTACTCGCTCCGGTCGATGGCCCACCTGGAGGCGCGGTACGGGTCCCTCGCCCAGATGCAGGAGGTGTTCGACCAGATCCAACAGGCGTCGGCGAGCATGGACCGGCCGATGATCGCGCCCATCATCGACATCCTCGGCGCGGGTCTGCTGGACGACGGGTTCGTACCGCACGCCCGCGAGCGCGTGACGGTCGTGCGCCGCACGTCGCCGGACGGCGCGATCGAGCAGCGCGACGAACGCGAGGTCGTCGAGGTGACGTACGTGCGACAGCGCGACCGCCGCGAGCTGGCGAGCCTGTTGGACATGCACACCTTCGAGGCGGTGGCGATGCTCATGTCGGAGGCTCTGTCGGAGGCGATGCCGGCGCCCGCGGTCGCGGCGGGAGGTGCCCAGCCGAGCCCTTTGGCATCGACGCTGAACCTTCCCTCATCCCCTGGAGCGAACTTCACTACCTCGGGCTCGTCGCCTTTGGCCGATCTGATCGCGAGTTCTGGCTGCTGACGCTGGCTCAGCTGATGTCGCTGGCCGAACAGCACCGGATCGCGACCAGCACGGACCGCGGCGACCAGCCCGCCGCAGCGCCGGCCCGGCAGTACAGCAGCCCGGCGGACCTGGTGACGCTGGCGGCCGATCTCGGATGAGAGGGGGTGACCGATCGTGAACATCAACCTGCCGAACCTAGTGAGCAGCCTCCAGCTCAACACGGCCCAGTTCCAGGCCGATTTGGCCGCCGCCCGCACGGCACTGCGCAACGCCGGCGAAACCGGGAAACGCGAACTGGGCGGGCTCGCACTCGGGTTGACCAAGATCGCGGCCGGTCTCCCCGCAATCGCAGCGGCCACCACCGCGCTCGGCGGTCTCGCCGCCGGGGCGGTCGCGGCCGGGTTGGCGGCGGGCGCGTTCGGCGCGGCGATCAAGCCACAGTTCACCGAGGTCACCAAGGCGATCGACGCCGCCTCGGCTGCAGAGACCGCGCACGAGGTCGCGACCAAGAAGACGGCCGAAGCCAAAGCCCTCGCGAAGAAGGGCGGCGACGACTACAAGAAGGCGCTGTCCGAAGCGAAGTCCGCCACCGAGGCCGCGTCGGAGGCCGACGCCGCGTATCAGGCCCAGCTCGCCGGCATGCCGCCCGCGAGCCGCCAGACCGCTATTGCGCTGCGCGGACTCAAGGACGACTACACGTCGTGGTCGAAGTCGTTGGCCGGCGACACGATGCCCATCGCGACCAAGGGCATCCAGTTCATGCGCGACCTGCTGCCGTCGCTGACGCCGCTGGTTCGGGCCGCCGCCGGCGCGTTCTCCGGCATGTTCGACAAGCTCTCGGCCGGCATCAAGGGCGCCGGGTTCAAGAGCTGGATGGCGGACATGACCGCCGCCGCCGGCCCGGCGCTGACCAACTTCATCACCGTGATCGGCAACTTGGGCCGCGGGTTCATGGGCCTGCTGCAGGCGTTCTTGCCCGTGAGCGGCGGGGTGACCGGCGGCCTGGTCCGCATGACCGACGCGTTCGGCGACTGGGGCCAGAGTCTCAAGGGCAGCGAGGGGTTCGCCCGGTTCCTGGCGACTGCGCGCGACGGCGCCGGGATGTTGGGGAACCTGGGCCGCGCTCTGGTGGCGCTGTTGGTTGCGCTCGCCCCGCTGTTCAACACCACGGCCTTGCTCGCCGATGCGTTCGCGCGGCTGATCGTGGCGATCCCGACGCCGGTCCTGACCGCTATTGCGGCGGTGCTCACGACCATCGGCGTCGGGATGAAACTGTGGGGCATCTACACCGCAATCGCCGCTACCGCGACCGCCACGTGGACCGCGATCCAGGCTGTGTTCAACGTGGTGATGGGCGCCAACCCCATTGTGCTGGTCACGCTGGCGATCATCGCCCTGGTCGCTGCGGTCGTCATCGCGTACCGCGAGTCCGAGACGTTCCGCGAGATCGTCCAGGCCGTGTGGGCGTGGGTGCAGTCCGCGATCTCGACTTCGGTCGACGCGATCAAAGCCTCGATCAACTGGTTCGCCGGGCTGCCGGGCCTGGTCGGCGGCTGGTTCGGCGAGATGAAGGACGCCGCGATCGGCAAGGCGATCGAGCTGACCCTGTGGCTGTCCGGCCTGCCCGGTCGGGCGGGTGACGCCCTGTCCGACCTGGGCTCGTCGCTGGCCGGCCGGGCGCGCGACGGGTTCCAGTCGATGAAGGACGCCGCATCCGACAAGGTCGGCGACCTGATCTCGTGGACCGGCGGCATCCCGGGGCGGATCGTCGGCGCGCTCGGCGACACCGGCCGGATGCTGTACAACGCGGGGGCGTCGATCGTGCAGGGCCTGATTGACGGCCTCAAGTCGAAGGCGCAGTCGATGGTCGACAGCGTCGGCGGGATCCTGTCCAAGGCCCGCAATCTGTTCCCGAGTTCGCCCGCGAAGGAAGGTCCGTTCTCCGGCCGGGGCTGGACGACGTACTCGGGTGAGGCGATCATGACCGGCCTCGCAGCGGGGATGCGCGCGGGAGCGCCAGCGGTGCGGGCCGCCGCGTCGGCGGCGCTGGCCGGTGCGCAGGGCGCGATGTCCGGGCTGAACGTCGCGGCGGCGGTGCCGTCGGCGGCCTCGCTCACGTCGGCGTACGCGGGCAGCGCGGCCCCGGCCCGGACGATCGCGCCAACCATCAACCTCTACGGGTCGGACGCCACCGTCGGCGGGATCTCGCGCGAGCTGGCGTGGGCCGGAAAGGTCGGCTGACCCGATGTTCGATCAGCAGCGCATCGGCCGCATCACCTGGGGCGGGCTCCAGTTCGGACCCGGGTCGAGGTATCACGTGACCGAGGTAGCCGGTGTCGACGACCTGCCGGCGCTCCGCCTGCAGGACGTCGCGCGGGTCGGCGACCACGGCGACTACCTCGGCACCGACTATGCCGAGCCGCGGCACCCGACGCTGTCCCTCGGCCTGCGGGGCGACGACCCGGACGGGCTCCGCGGCCTGGTCCAGGCGCTCAAGCGGGCGACGGGTGTTGGCGCTACCGGGCCGCTGGTGTTCGTCGACTGGGGTGTCCAGGTGACCGCCCGGCTGCGGCGCCGCTCGATCCCGTATGAGGCCGGGGCGCTGTGGCGGATCGGTACGGCCGCGCTGGAGTGGGTGTGTCCGGACCCGCGTGTGTACGACGTGGTCGAGCAGTCCGCGAGCACGGGGCTGCCGGTGAACGAGCCGGGCATCGACTGGGGGTCGTCACCGGAGGGCCTGGATTGGGGCACCGCGCCGGAGGGCCTGGACTGGGGGGCGGCCGGGTCGACCGGCGGCATCTCGGTGGCCAACAGCGGCGACGCCGCGACGCATCCGACGATCGAGTTCGCCGGCCCGGTCGCCCGGCCGAGCCTGACGAACCTCGCGACCGGTGACGTCCTGGAGTACGACCTCCTGCTCGCGGCCGGTGACGTCCTGGTCGTCGACACGGCGGCCGGGACGGTGCGCCTCGGTGGGCAGGACCGGCTGTACACGATCACCGCGCGGAGCGTGCCGGAGTCCGCGTTCACGCTGCCGCCCGGCACATCAGACCTTGCCTTCAGGGGCGACGACTCCGGCCCGACCGGCGGCACCGTGACGGTGCGCTGGCGATCGGCCATGTGGTGAGAGGACAGAGATCGTGACAGTCGTAGCCGCATGGCTGACCAACAGGGGCGACGCTGCCGGCGGGCAGACCCGCGCCGCCACCCGTCTCACGCCGATTGGCACCTGGTGGCCGACGGCCGAACTCACCTCGCGGTCCGGCCTGATCCCGGGCGGGTCCCCGTGCCTGGTGACCGGCACGGGCATGACGGCGTCGGTCGCGGTCGGCCGGGCGATCCTCCAGGGGTCGGCGGCGGCCGGCGCGTACGCGGTAGCGGTGACGGCGGCCGAGCCGGTGACGATCCCCAACGGCGACGCGGCCAACCCGCGTCGGGACCTGATCGGTATCCGCGTCTACAACAACCCGATCGACGCGTCGGGGCAGACGATCGCGAAGGTCGAGCGTCTGGCGGGTACCCCGGCGCCGTCGCCGGTCGACCCGACGCCGCCGGTCGGCGCGGTGTGGCTGCCGCTGGCGCGGGTGTTGGTGCCGGCTGGGGCGAGCGCGGGCAGCCCGATCAACTGGGGTACAGCGGTCACCGATCTGAGGGTGTACACGATTGCTGCCGGTGGTGTCCTGCCGGTCGACGCGGGCAATGCCGCCGGGTCCTACGTGGGCCAGGTGCGGATTGTGTCCGGCCGCCTGGTCCAGTGGGACGGCACCGCCTGGTCGGAGTTCTCGTTGCCGTCGACGATCTCGCCGAGCACCTGGGGGGCGTGGACGCAGAGCACGCCGACGTGGCAGGCCGACGGCGCGGCGTGCACCATCGGCAACGGCACGCTGTACCAGCGGTGGTGCCGGATCGGGCGCCTGATCCAGGTCCGAGTCAGGCTGAAGTTCGGCTCGACCACCAGCTCGGGCTCGACGAACTCGCAGTGGACGTGGTCCATTCCGGTGCCCGCCGCGACGACGCCGGACAGCGCCGAGTACGCGGCCGGCTCAGCCGGCGCGATCCGGAGCGGGGCCGCGTATTACGGCGGCACCGTGTTGCTGAACCCCGCGACGAGCAAGGTGTCCGTGATCGAGGGGGGCAGCGGCTTCAACTGGGGGACCACGCTCAACACGCCGTTCCCGAGCACCACGCCCGGCACGACGGACAGCCTGTGGCTGTCGTACGCCTACGAGGCCGCGTCGTGACGCCGTACCGCGTGCTGTTCTGCGACCTCCGCAGCGACCAGCTGCTCGACGTGCTGCCGCTGACCAACCTCGCGTGGGACGACTGGATCGGCAAAACGGGGACTCTGCGCGGGACCATCCCGGTGGTCGATGCGGACATGGCGGCGCGTGCGTCTCGGATGCTGCCGGCCCGGACCGCGGTGTGGCTGGAGCGGGACCGGGTGATCGAGTGGGGCGGGATCATGTGGACGCGGGTCCGCGCGCGGGACAGCGGTGGCGCGTCGATGGCGATCCAGTGCGCCGGCTGGGAGAGCTACCTCGACCACCGGATCCTGTTCTCCACGTGGGAGACCGGGCCGGGCGGCGTGGATCAGCTCGACATCGCCCGCCAGCTCGTCGACATCGCCCAGGCCGAGACGGGCGGGGACATCGGGATCCGCCTCGACTGGTCCCAGACGTCCGGGGTGGTGCGTGATCGGACGTACAGCCGGTACGACCTCCCCAAAGTGCGGACGCTGCTCGACCAACTCTCGAACGTGATCGACGGGTTCGAGTGGCGAATCGGCAGCTACCGGGACGGCGACGGCAGCCGCGCCAAAGCGCTGGTGCTCGGCCACCCCAGGATCAGCGCGGGGTCGACGGACGTGGTCCTCGACTACCCGGGCGTGATCACCGACTACGCGCTGCCGGAGGACGGCACCACCGAGGCGAACAGGTGGCAGAGCCGCGGCGCGGCGACCAACCGCAACCAGGCTGAGGCGTCGACTCCGCTGATGTCGTCGCTGATGACCTATCCCGACCGGGTGGCCGACGGGTGGCCGCTGCTCGACGGCTCGTCGGACCACTCGACCGTCGAGACGCTCGACGTCCTCGACTCGCACGCCGCCGCCGACATCGCCCGGGCCCGGGAGCCGGAGGTCATCCCGGAGGTGACGATCTCGCTCGCTGCTCGGGCTCTGCCGCCGCTCGGGTCGTGGGTGCGGATCCGGATCCGGGACGTGTGGCCGGACGTGATGACCGTGCGGCACCGCGTCGTCGGTGTGTCCGTGTCGACCAGCGCGCAGGGCGCCCCCGTCACTGCGCGCCTGACCCTGGAGGCGGCCTGATGCCGGCGCTACCGCAGAACACCGAGGACAGGCTGAGGCGCATCGAGGAAGGCCTCCGCCTGCTGGCCGGCCGAGCGAACATCAGGCCGGCGTTGGACGAGATCCTGGCCGGCCGGGTCCGGATCGGCGAGGGCGGCACGCTGTGGGTGGAGGCACCCAGCGGCGAGCCCGTATTGGCCACGGGCCTGTATGCGGCCGGCAAATACGGCGTGTATGCGGGCCGATCCGACGGCAGCGGGGCGGCCCTGGTGATCGGCGGCGAGGATGCCGAGGTCCGGCAGATGATCCGCATCTTTCCCCGGCCGGCGGGTCACGAGGCGATCGTGATGGACGACGCGTTCGATGACGGGTGGCTGGGCCGGCCGTGGATCCCGTACCCGCTGCCGACGAGCGTGTTCGCGACCGACTGGCCGTCCACTACGGGCGGTTCGTGGGGGGCGGTGTCCAGGTCGTACGCGCCCCGGCAGCACTCACACATCGTCGTGTTCGGGAGTGCCTACGCCGATGCCGGTACGACCGGCCAGATGCGACTGGTCATCAACGGCAGCCAATACGGACCCACCGTGGCGGTGCCCAGCGGCGGGTTCGGGTCGCTGGATTGGCGCGGCCCGCTCGGCGCGGGCGCCTGGGGCGATCTGCTCACGATCGAGGTCCAGTGCCAGCGCACCGGCGGCGGCGGCTCGGTGTACGCCCACCTGTCCGAACTGTACGGAGTGAACTCGTGACCACAGAGCCCGAGCCGGATATCGATCCTCGGCCGGCTGTCCCGCGCGCTGTACCGACCGCGCATCCCGATCCCCGCGCCGGCTGCGGCGCGCCACTGGACACGCCCGAGGTTCCCTCGGCGTCCGATCCCCCCGACTCCGTACTGGAGGCACCCCAATGGCCTGGTATTCCGGCGCTACGAAACGCGAGCTGCAACCCGAATCCGACTCCCAGCCCGCCATCCGCCCCACTCAACTGATCTTCCACTCGATCGCCGCGCCGTGGACCAACCAAAGGATGTACGAGTACTGGCGCGACTCGACCAACCTGGACTCGCACTTCGGCTGCCAATACGACGGCGGGCTGATGCAGTTCATCGGCACCGAGACCCGCGCCGACGCCAACGCCTCGGCGAACCGGCGAGCCGACGGCACCGGAGCAGTCAGCTGCGAGAGCGCGAGCAACCTGGAGCACACCGACCCGTGGACCGACGCCCAGATCGCGAGCCTGATCCGGCTGGGCGTCTGGCTGCACGAACGGCACGGCCTGCCGCTGCGGATCTGCCGCACCTGGGACGACCCGGGCTACGGCTACCACCGGATGTTCCCCGAGTGGTCCCTGGGCGGCACCGCCTGCCCCGGCGACGCCCGCGTGAAGCAGTTCCGCGAGGTGCTGTTCCCCGGCATCGTCGCCGCGATCGAGGGCGGCGGCATCCCTACCAGTCATGAGGAGAACGACATGCCCAGTGCCATCGACCTGTGGAGCTACCGCAACGAGGCCATGTCCGACCGCGACGTCTACCAGGTCGTCATGGACACCGACGCCACCGTGCAGCAGCTCGCCGACGCGGTCGCCGCGCTCGCGGCCGAGGTCAAGCAGCTGCGCGCGGGCGGTGCGAAGTGATGTCCGACGGCGCCCGCCGGACGATCCGTTCGACGGTGCAGTGGGTGGTCAGCGCGGCTGCCGCAGCGCCGTTGATCGTCGGCGCGTCCGGCCTGCCGGAGGCAACGCCGGGCCTCGCGCTCGGCCTGGCGGTGGCCGCCGGCCTGACCCGGGTCATGGCGCTGCCGGCGGTCGATCGGCTGCTGCCGTCGTGGCTGCGGGCGGTCGACCCGCGCGCCGACATACGGCCCGCGCTCGACCGCGACGCCTGATCGGCATGCCAGCGTGATGGAGGTACGTGCATGGACGCTGCCATGGTCACGGCGATCGCCGCACTGGTGGGCGCGCCGTTGGCTGCGGCGGCGGCCATGTACGGATCGCGGCAGTCCGGGCGCGCGCAACGGGAGGGCGGAGTGATCGGCGGTTACAACAGCCTCACGGATCAGCTCCAAGAGGAGCGCGGTGATCTCCGCCAGCAGGTCCAGGATCTGCGGCGCGAGCTGGCCGCCGAGCGGTCGGCGAAGGCCGCCCTCGAGGCAGAGTGCTCGCTGTTGCGCGCGCAGCTGGCGGCGTTGGGCGGTGCACAGTGACCCGGACACAGCGCGTGCTCGCACGCCAGTGGCGGTGGTGGGCGCTCGTCGCCGTGCTGTTGACCCTGGCCGGCGCAATGCTGCTGGTGTGGATCCGGGTGTCGGCCGAGTCGGGCCGCGCGGACCGGATCGCGGCGGAGTCCGGGCGCCGGGCGGCCGCGGTCGCCGTGCTGGCGGACGACGTCCGGGCGATGCGCGCCCAGGTGCAGGCGACCGGCGGCACGCCGGTGGTGCCGGACCCGGGCGCGTCGGTGCCGGACCTGCCGGCGCGTGCGGGCGAACGCGGCCCGGCCGGTCCGCCTGGTCCTGCAGGGCCGCCCGGCCGGGACGGCGACTCGATCCCGGGGCCGGCCGGGCCGGGCGGGCAGCCGGGTGCGCCGGGTGAATCGGTTGCCGGTCCGGCCGGTCCGGCAGGTGTCGACGGCGCTGCCGGTGCTCCGGGGGTCGACGGCGCTGCAGGGCCTGCGGGTCCTGCCGGTCCGGCGGGCCCTGCAGGTGAGGCCGGTCCGGCGGGTCCTGCAGGAGCGGACGGCCGGGACGGCGCGCCCGGCCCGACATGCCCGACCGGCTACACCCTGGCGGCGCCGGCGTGGGATCCGGCGGCGCTGGTGTGCCGCCGCGACGGCGCGCCCGCACCGACCACGCCGCCGACGCTGCCGCCGAGCACCGAGCCGGCGACCCGGCGGCGATGAACGACCAACGGCCCGCCCCCCACATCGGGGGCGGGCCGGCTTCGTCGTGTCCGGCTACAGGTCCGGCGCCTGGTCGTCGGCTTCGACCAGGCGCCGGTAGGCCCTGCGTTCAGCGGCTTCGCCGTCGGCCGCTCCGGCGTGGACCGCGTCGAGCAGCGCGTCGCGCATCGCACCCACCTCGGCGGGCGACGGCTGCGCGTCGCGCCGCATGGGGGTACCTGCGGCGCGCAGTACGACCCTGATGGTCTGTGGCGTGACCCCGGCCGCGTCGGCGATGGCGATCCGGGGCACGCCGACCCGGGCGGCCTCGACCACCGCCGCCCGGGTGGCGTCGCCGAGCGGGCCCGACTGCCGGTCCGACCGCCGGACCTCGGCAGTGATGGCCGCGAGCGCGGCGGCGTGCTGGGGCGGCGGCGGTTGGGCAGCGTACGGGCGCGGACCGGCGGGCCGGGACGGCAGCCCGGTGGCTCCCTCTTGGCGGAGGACGGTCCGCGTGTACTTGGGGCTGAGGCCGGCGGCCCGGGCGATGGTCTCGATGTCGACGCCGGCGGTGTAGGCGGCCATGACCTCGGCGTGGACTGCGTATCGGGCGGCCCGGAGCCGGCGCCGGTGGGCGAGCTGTTCGGCGACGGTCGGCGTGGCGTGGCGCGGGATCGCCCGGAGCCGGTCGCGCTCGGCAGCCGCGGCGCGCAGGGGTTCCAGGGTTGGGGCATCGGACGACGCGGGTTCGGGTTTGTCGGTGCTCACAGTGGTGTCCTTCACGGGCCGGTTGTCCGGGTCGCGATGTGCCGCGCGATCTCGCGGTCGGCGAGGGCGGCCCGGATGCCCTCGCTGTCGAGCCACCGGTTGCACCGGTCGCGCAGCTGGGCGACCTGGTCGATGCCGAGGCCGGTGACGGGCATCGGGTCGAGGTGCAACCGCGGCTCGGGCACGTCGACTGTGGGGATGAGGTCGAGGCGGTGCCGGGCGATGTCGTCCAGCAGGACCTGGCGATGATGTTCCTGGAGGTTGATCACCCCGCGTGGCTCGGGCTGGTCGCCGTCGATGGCGGAGATGTACAGCCGCAACCGGAGGGCGGTGCCCTCCCGGAGTAGCCGGGCTCGGCCCGGCGGGCGGTCCTGCGGGCGCGGCGGCCGGAGGAGCGTGGCAGCGAGCACCGCGACATCGGCGTCAGTGAGGTGGAACTCTGCACGCTCGTAGGCGGGGACCGCCACCGCAACGGCGGCCGTCGGGCTGGCGGGGACGGCGGCGAACGCGTCCAGGCGCCATGGCCGGGGGTGGTCGACGAATTCGAGGTGAATGCTCCAGGCGGCCAGGGACACGACGGTCGTAGGGACCGCCTCGACGTCGGTCATGCGGGCTCCAGCAGGTGTGAGCACAGGTGGGTAGAACGGGCGGGCCCGGCGCCGCTCGGTACGGCGTGGGGGACGGAGGGTGGCCAGCACCCCAGCCGGGCCCGCCCGGATCGTGGGTCAGCCGCGGCTGGTCGGAGCGCGCAGCGGCTGGGCGGGGATGGTCCGGATCAGGTATGCGCCGAGCTGCCGGTACAGGGCGGCGGCCTCGTCACGGGTGATGTCCGGGATGGTGCGTCCAGGGAGGTGTATCCGCACCTGTTCGTCGGGATCGCCGCTGCTCTCTACGCGCACGGTGTCATCGGCCATGCATCCAGCGTGATGGCCGCATAGCAACGGACCGGGTACAGGGTGTACCCGGTCCGTCAAGAGAAGGTAAAGCGAAGAGGTCAGCGGCTAACTCACGCCGATGCGGCGGGCCATGCGGTGCACTGGTTCACGCGACGTCAGCAGGTCCCGTCGGCGCGCGGTCACGACCATGTCGCGCACCATCGCATGCGAGTGCACATACTCCGGCGCCAGACGATCGGCCTCCAGCAGCGACCGCATCGACGCGGCGTCGTCGCGGGCCTGGGCGTGGGCCCGGCCAACGTCGATGAGATGCCGAGCGCGCCGCTCCGTGGGGAGTGCAGACAGGTCGACGCCCTGAGTCGCCTCCAGGGCTGCCCGCCCGTCTCCGAGTTCGAGGCGGGACGACAGCTCCATCAACGCCGCGTTCGCCGGACCGAAGCAGGTCCCGTGGTCGTTGCGATCACCGGTCCGCTCGGCCGCGGCTGTGGCCTCCCGGATGTGGTCCTCGACAGTCGCCCGGTCCGACCACTGCGCGGCCTGGACCGCCGCAACCAGGTGCATGGTCCCCCACAGACTCCAGGCGGGCATGTCGTCGTCGCTCAGCAGCGTGTCGAGTCGATCGAGTCCGGCCCGCACGATGCCCAGACCCTCGACCCGCGCACCGGCGGACACGCACACCTCCGCCTGGGTCCACATCGCAGCGATCTCCAGCAGGGGATCACCAGCGGCCACGGCTGCATCAACGGCCTGCCGAGCCGAGACGGTCGCCAGGTCGATCTGCCCGAGCCGTTTGACCAGCATCGCCGTATCGCACAGCACCGCCGACAGCAGCCCGTGGGTCTGCTGCTGCTCGTCGCCGTCGTGGGCAGCGGCGGCGGTCGACGCGTCATCGATCAGCCCAGGGAGGAGCGCGCCGAGATCGCCGAACCGCGCGGCCTGCCGGTGGCGGTGAGCGGTGTGCGCGTCGAGACGCAGGTCGGCGAGCGGCCGCGGGTGGCCGGTGGGCTGCCCGAGCTGGTGCCGCAGCAGCGACCGGCGGATCTGGGGCACGGCGTCGTAGCCGGTGCGCGGGCTGCGGTCGTCCCGCGGCGCCACGCCGATCAGCTCGGCGAGGTCGACGCCGAGCCGGTCGGCGATGGCCATGAGCGGGCCGATGCGGTCGAGCTGCCGGCGGCCCAACTCCACCGACTTGAGCCAGTCGGTGCTGCGGTCGGCAACGGCGGCGAGGTCGGCGCGGGAGATGCCCTCCCGGCGGCGGATGTCGTGGATTCTCTGGCCGATGCTGCGGATGTCGTGGTCGTCAGCCACTGTGTTGTCCCCTGCCTGTGCAGTGGGCGGTGCTCCCTGTGGAGCGGGGCGGGAGCGGTACCCTGTCTGTGAGTTCTGTCCCGGCCAGGCTACGGCTTGCCGGCGGTATATGGCCCCGTATCCGGTTCGTCACCGGTTCGGGGCCGTTGTCGTGTCAGCCCAACCGTTCATGCTGCCGACAGCCGGGTTGCCCGGTTGTGTCCGCCCTCGGGCGGCGGGCACGCGGCCCGGTCCCCACCCAGGGCCGGGCCGCGCTTCTCGTTGTGGGGTTCGTACAACCCGCCGTGAGTGGTGACTAACGACAACTCAGGTCAAAGAAGTGCTTGAGTGCCCCCGACATGTAGCCCAGGTTCGCGGGTGTGCCGAGCAGGTAGCCGTCCGCCTCCAGGACCTCCACCGGCGAGCAGGTGAGGGCGGCCCGCACCCGTACCTCCACCCCCTCGATCTCCGGATCCCGGGCGCCCGCGAGGGTCGCCTCCAGCATCTCGGCGAGCGTGGGGGAGGGCGTGTGGTGCACCACGAGCAGGATGGCCATGGCCTCACGCTGCCAGAAGTGGGCCGCGCCGGCGGGCATGCCCCGCGCCGCGTGCCGCCGCGTCCCCGCGTCCAGTGCTTCCGCGCGTCCTCCATACGGGTGATCCATCAAGGAAAAGATGGCGATTCCACCCGTTTGATGCTTTGACACATACGCACCATTTGTGACGATAAGAGCACTTTAAGTAATACGTAGATAGGCCAACCGCCCGCCACCTCGGGGAGAAACCACCCACATGCGCCTCACCCCCCTGCGGCAACGACTACTGCCCGACCCCCGCACCAAGCCCCCCGCCGACCCAACGCCCGAGACCGCCGGCCACACCCCCGGGCCGGCTCCCATCCCCGTCCCCCCGCCCGTCCCCGCCGCGCCCGCGGCGCCCACCCTCGTCTCGGTCGTCCGCCGCACGCTCGCCCCGGCCGTCCAGGCCACGAACACGCAGACCCGCGCGTTCCACACCGTCTACGCGATCGCCACGCTTCCGCTGGTGATCGCGTTGCACCTCGCCCTCTGGGCGTTGTCCACCCCCGGCCGCCTCGGCGTCACCGTTCTGGTCCTCTACGGGATCGCCCGGACCGGGATCCTCACCCCACCCCCCACGCACTGAGTGCACCGCCCGAAGGAGTACCCATGGTTCTGTCCATCTCCGGCGTCCTGTTGCTCGGCGTCATCGCCTACGTCCTGTTCCGCAAGGACGGTCTGCGCATCCCGCACGCCCTCGTCTGCGCCCTCTTCGGCTTCTACCTGGCGGGCAGTTCGATCGCCCCCCACATCACCGCGAGCAGCAACAGCATCGCCAACCTCCTCAGCGGCATCACCTTCTGAACCGCCGCCCCGCCGCCCCGTCACGCCGCCGCGCCCGCACCCTCGGCGCCCCGCCTCGGCGTACCGGCGAAGTCCTCGCACAGGCGTTGCCTTCGAGTACCTCACCGGTGCGCCGAGGCGAGCGCGGCGGGCGGTGCGCTCCTCGAATCTCACGCACAGGCCCCGGATCGTCCCCCGAACCGGGGCCTCCCGCCTACCCGCGCCGACCCCCCACGGAGACCGCATGTCCCCCGGCCCCGCATCCCTCGCCGCCATCGCCCAGCGCGCCAAGGACGGCCTCGGCAACACCCGCTCGCGCGCCACGCGGATCCAGCAGCACACGCGCGACACCTTCTCGCCCGTGCTCACCCTCGGCCGCGGCCTGAACCGGCAACTCGCCTGGGCCCGGGCCTGGTGGAAGAACGCCTCCGCGGACAAGCGCAAGATCGGGGCCGCGGTCGTCGCCGGCGCGCTGCTCGCCCTGTACTTCCTGCCGTACGCCCCGCTGATCGCCCTGCTGCTGATCCTGGCCGCCGCCGCCTGGCTCGGCCGCGCGGAGAAGCCCCCCGCCCCCGAGCCCGGCCCCGACCCCACGGAACTGCGGCTCCAGGCCGTCTACAACGGCCTCGTACCGCACCTCGCCGACGACCACGACCCGGCCAGGCTCTTCCATCCGGGCGGCACCTACCGCGACGCCTTCCGCGACTGGGAACTCGACGGCGACCGGATCACCCGCCTCGAACTCACCTACAGCCCCTACTTCACCGACGACGACCCCGGCGCCCGAGCCCGGATCGAACGGGTGCTCCAGGCCAAGATCGGCCGCGGCCGCGAGTACTTCCACGACTGGGACACCGAGCACAACCGCCTCACCGTCGCCGCACTGCCCCCGCTGCCCGCCGCCGTCCCGGCCCAGCAGTTCGTCACCGCGCCGTGCGAGATCCTGCTCGGCATCACCGACGCCGACAGCACCAACCGCCGCACCCCGATCCGGGTCGACGGGGCCACCCACCAACTCCCGCCGGTCATCTGGCGCACCGGCAACCGCAGCACCGACCCGCACCTGCTCGCCGTCGCCGCCCCCGGCGCGGGCAAGTCGAACCTGCTGCGCACCATCGCCCTCCAGGCCGCCCGCGACGGCGACATCGTGGTGATCGACGGCAGCGGCTCCGGCGACTACGCCTGCCTGGCCGGGCGCCGCAACATCCTGCGCGTCGAGACCGGCTACCACGGCGCCCTGGAGACGCTGACCTGGCTGCGGCACGAGACGGAGCGCCGGATCGCCGCCGTCACCCACGCCAAACAACACGGCACGCCGGTTCCGGACAACGCCCGCCGTCCGCTGTGGGTGATCCTGGACGAGATCACCGAACTGACCGACCTCGCCGCCGGCCAGGGCACCACCGACCCCCAGGAACTGCTCGACCTGCCCCTGCGCCTGGGGCGCGCCGCCCACATCGGCGTGATCACCAGCACCCGCCCCACCCACCTGGACCGGCTGCGCCCCGCGCTGATCGCCGACACGCACACGCGCGTCGTCCTCGGTCCGCTGGAGCCCGAGACCATCCGGACCGTCCTGGGCACCGGCCCCGGCGTCTCCGGCGGCGAGGACATGCCGCCCGGGCGCGGCTACGTACGGATCGGCAACGGCCCGGTGGTGCGCATCCAGATCCCGCACACCCCGGATCCGCTCGAAGAGGACACCCCCGAGGCGGAACGCCGGCGCCTGCTCGCCCTGCTGCCGCACCACACCGACGCGCTCGCCGTCGAGGACCCCACCATCTCGCTCGCCAAGGAGCGCCGGCGAGAGCCCGAACCGACCGCCTGACCGCACGGCGCGCCCCCGCCGCCCCCACGCCCTCGAAGGCCCTCCGAGCCACCGCACTCGGAGGGCCTCGACGTGTGCCCGGTCCTCGCCCGGCATGCCACCAAATACACAAAACGCATCACTTCACCCGCACCGGCGCGCCATGATGGTGCCCCGCACCCCCACGGAGGACGTGGACGCCCTGTGTTCGACCTCGCCAACTTCACCGTCAGCGACATGGTGGTGTGCAGTTCCGAACTGCGCCGGGTCACCGCCGAATCGGCCACCACCGAGGACGCCGCCCGTGCGATCGTGCAGCACCTGCGCACCACCTTTCGCGACCCGGACACCGGACGGTCGCAACTCGTCCTCACCCGCCTGTTCCAGACCATGCCCTGGCGCAACCTCACCCCGGACCTGGAACAGTGCGCCCTGCGTCGGCAACCCGACCTCGTCCCGCACCCCGACCTGCGCTGCCTCACCCTCCTCGCCACCACCGGCGACCACCCCGACTGGCGCGACCGCACCCGCTCGCGCCGGCACCAGGTGGTCGCCTTCCCCAGCGTCCAGGCGGTCCGCCGAGCGCCGATGATCAGCGCCATGCTGGACCAACTCGGGGTCACCGCCGAGGAGATCGTGGCCGGGCCGCTGAGCGGGGACACCGAGTGGGACCGGCACGACATCACCCACATCCCCGACGCGCTCGCCGGCAGCGCCGTCCCGGACAAGGAGTTCATCCGGGCCCACGGCATAAAATCCGTGATCGGCTACGCCGGCAAGCTTCCCGACGGCGAACTGTTCACCGTCCTGATGTTCACCCGCGTGTACGTCCCGGCCCGGATCGCCGAACTCTTCCGCACCGTCGCCGTCTCCACCCGGTTGGCCCTGCTCCCGCTCAACACCGCGCCCCTGTTCGCCGGCGGCCCGGGACGGCACACCCCCGTCAGGCACCTCGCCGCAGCCCGCCTGGACGCGCTCGAACAACTCCTGGCCGCCCACGAGGGCACCTCCGCGCAGGCGGCCCTGGTCGCCGCCGACGCCCGCGACCGGGTGCGCTCGCAGCAGGAACAACTCGCCTACAAACAGCGCCGGCTCGACCAGGAGACCCGGATCGTCGAGACGCTCTACCGCGTCGGCCAAAAGCTCACCCGCGAACTCAACCTCGAACGCCTGGTCCAGGCCGCCACCGACGCCGCCACCTCGGTGATCGCCGCCGAGCACGGCATCTTCCGCTACATCGACTACGACACCGGCGGCGTCGCCGACACCCGCTACGCCGTCACCAGCGCCGACCCCACCCTGATCGACCGCCTTCCGCGCCCGCGCCCCACCTTCGCGGCGCGGACCCGCCCGCAGACCACCGTCGTCCCGCCGACCACCGTGCGTCGCGGCGACCTCACCGAGGAGCCGGGCGCGGCCGAACTGCTGCCCTACCGGGTCAGCACCGCCGGGCAACCGCCGGTCCGCAGCCTGCTGACCATCCCGGTGACCACCGCCACCGGCGAGGACCTGGGCGCGTTCTCCTTCTGCCACACCCGAGCCGACGTGTTCACCGAACGCGACGAACAACTCGCCCTCGGCATCGCCGCCCAAGCCGCCACCGCGATCGAGAACGCCCGGTTGTTCCGCAGCGTCCGCGACACCGCCGTGGAACTCCAGCGCAGCCTGCTCCCGCAGGTCCCGCCCGACCTGGACGAGTTGGACATCGCCTTTCGCTACCTGCCCGGGGCCAAGGGCCAGCAGGTCGGCGGCGACTGGTTCGACGTGATCCCGCTGTCCGCCGGGCGGATCGCCCTGGTGGTCGGCGACGTGATGGGCCGGGGTCTGCAGGCCGCCGCCGTGATGGGCCAACTGCGTGCCGCGGTCCGGGCGTACGCGGTCATGGACCTGCCGCCGGCGCGGGTGATGCGGCATCTGAACCGGCTGGTGACCGGGCTCGGCGGCGAGGACCAGATCATCACCTGCGTCTACGCCGTCTACGACCCCGGCGACGCCACCGTGCACTGGTCCAACGCCGGACACCTGCCGCCCGCGCTGATCAGCGCGGACGGCAAGGTCGAACTCCTGGAGGACGACCTCGGCGTCCCGCTGGGGCTGGACGGCACCACCTTCGAGGACGCGATGGTCGGCTTCGACGCCGGTGATCAGCTGCTGCTGTACACCGACGGCCTGGTCGAATCGCACGACGCCTCGCTCACCGACCGGCTCCAGGAACTCACCGAGCACATCGACGGCACCACCGGCGGCACCTGCACCGTCGCCGACGTGGCCGACCTGCTGGCCAAGACGATGCTCACCGGCCAGGAGCCCGACGACGTCGCGCTGCTCCTTGTGCGCGCCCGGCACAGCGTCGAGCGCACCGCCGGCCTCGACCTGCCGCCCACCCCGCGCTCGGCCCGCGAGGCCCGCGACTTCGTCCGCGCCACGCTGGCCCGCTGGAACCTGGTCGACCACAGCGACACCACCTGCTCGGTGGTCACCGAACTCGTCTCCAACGCCGCCGAACACGCCCGCACGCCCATGGAGTTGCGGCTGCGCCACCATCCGGGCCGGCTGATCGTGGAGGTGGTCGACCACGACGGGCGACTGCCCAAGGAGATCGCCTCTCCCGGTCACGACGAACGGCACCGCGGGTTGAGCATCGTGGCCGGCCTCACCACCGATTGGGGAGTGCGGCCCACCGACACCGGGAAGATCGTCTGGGCGGAAATCCGCGACCGGTGACGCCCCGCGGGGGTTTCGCCGCGTGGCGGCACACGGCGTCGACGGCTCGTCTTCGGGACGATTCCGGTTGATCGGGCGAGTTCTATGTCACTTTCTCCCCGGGATGGGATGAATCATCCGTTTTCGGGTAGCTACTCACCGTCACGGACCCCGAGCCGTCCCCGTCGACCGCTCGGTCGGGAATCTTCGGGGCCCGTCACGCGTTCTGCAATCGGACGAGACAGCAAGACCTGTCGATGTGGGTTACCAGCCAGGAGGCACGATTCATGAGTGAGCGAGCTCTCCGCGGCACACGCCTTGGCGCCACCAGCTACGAGACCGATCGCGGTATCGATCTGGCGCCGCGTCGTACCGTGGAATACGAATGCCCCCGGGGGCACCGCTTCGAGATGCCGTTCTCCGTCGAGGCGGAGATCCCGTCGAACTGGGAGTGCCGCAGCTGCGGCGCCGTGGCGCAGCTGGTGGACGGCGCGCCGCCCGAGGAGAAGAAGAACAAAGCGACTCGCACGCACTGGGACATGCTCATGGAGCGGCGGACCAGGGAAGAGCTGGAAGAGGTGCTCGCCGAGCGCCTCGCCGTATTGCGGTCGGGTGGGATCAACCTCCACCACGACCCACGCGACAACCGCAAGAGCGCCTGAGCGATCACCGCGCGAGCCCGCTCCGGGCCCGTGCGGATCCCGTCGACAGGTGGCACCGACGCCCGGGGCGTCGACGACCTTCACGGTCGTGGCGCCCCGGGCGTCGTGCTGGGCACGATCGACGGCCGACCGCCCGGGGCACGCTCAGGGCAGCGGGCGTGGCGGTGGCGGTGGTTCGTCGTCCCGCCGCGGGTCCGGGTCGATCACCTCGCCCTGGATGACCTTGCCGTCGGGGCGATGGATCCGGGCCTGCCGGGTCATGCCGCTCAACCGGGCGCTGCCCGCCACCTTCGCCGCCACCACGGTGCCGATCAACCGGCGCACCAGCGGCCGGGTGAACGGCAGGACGCACAACAACCCGAGCGCGTCGCTGATGAAGCCGGGGATGATCAGCAGCACGCCGCCCAGGATGACCACACCCGCGTCGGCGGCGGCCTTGGTCGCCTCCTTGCCCTGGGCCGCGATCTCGACCGGGTCGGACCGGCCCTCGCGCTGCGCCCGTTCGCCCAGCGCGCGCAGCCGGTTCAGCACCCGGCGGCCCTCGTACCGGATCACCAGCGAGCCCGCCACGATGCCGGCCAGGATCAGCAGGAAGGTCTCGCCCGCGCCGATGGCGCCGCCCACCAGGGTGATCACGTAGATCTCGGCCAGCGGCAGAGCGACGATCGGCAGGAGCTTGACCGCCCGGCGCAGCGCGGTACTCACGAGATCACGTCCTCGGCGGGGTGGCACCGGTGGTGGTGCCGGAGGTGGCGGTGGGGTCGGCGTCGCCCGGGGCGGGGGCGGCGTCCGGGGTCCGATCGGCGGGCTTGCTCGGGGCGAGTTCCGGGGTGGGCTTGTCCGCGTACTTGCCGACCCGGCGGCCGACGCCCCACGCGGTGACCCGCCACAGCGCCTCGGCGACGATGGTGTTGCTCATCTTGCTGTTGCCGCGTTCGCGCTCGATGAAGGTGATCGGCACCTCGAGCACGCGGTAGCCCTTGCGGATCGCGCGCCAGGCCAGGTCGACCTGGAAGCAGTAGCCCTGCGAGGCGACCTCGTCCAGGCCGATGCCCAGCAGGGTGTCCCGGCGAAACGCCCGGAAGCCGCCGGTGACGTCGTGGATGTCGACGCCGAGCATCAACCGCGAGTAGGTGCTGCCGCCCCGGGAGATCAGCTTGCGGTGGCCGGGCCAGTTGACCGCGCCGCCGCCCGGCACCCAGCGCGAGCCGAGCACCAGGTCCGCGTCCCGGACCGCTTCGAGCAGTCGGGGCAACTGCTCGGGCTGGTGCGACCCGTCGGCGTCCATCTCCACCAGGACGTCGTAACCGCGATCGATGCCCCAGCGGAAGCCGGCGATGTAGGCGGCGCCCAACCCCTCCTTGCCCGCGCGGTGCATGACCTGGACGTGCGGGTCGTGCTCGGCGAGGGTGTCGGCGATGTCGCCGGTGCCGTCGGGGCTGTTGTCGTCGGCGATGAGCACGTCGACGTCGGGCACCGCGGCGCGCAGGCGCGCAACGATCGGCTCGATGTTCTCCGATTCGTTGTAGGTGGGGATGATGACGAGCACCTTGCCGAGATCGGCGAAGCTGGTCTGCTCGCGGTCGGTCACATCATCTCCTTGATGGCGTTGGCTTCGATGGCGTTGTCGATGGTGTGGGCTCCGGGTCCGGCATCGGCGCGGGCGCGGTGTCCGACGATAGTCAGGATCGCCCCGGGAGCCGAACCGAGCCGGCCTGCGCGGGTGCGCCCGGCGCGCGGCGCGGTGGCGGGAAGCGGGGTACGCGGGCGGAACACGCGGGTGCGGCCGACCGCGTGGCCGGCGCGGGGCGCCGCGTCGCGGTCGAACTGCGGCACCGTGTGGCCCCCTCGCCGGGTCGTCGTGGATCGCTGCGGTCGCGCTCGACACGGTGTATGCGCCGGGCGGGTGATGCAGTGACGGTACAACGGACGAGCCGGCCATTCGGTTTCGCCCTGGCGACGGACCCGCGGCCCGCTCGACGGTGCGGGTGGACGGCAGCGGGAACCCGGTCACCCTTCGGGCCGGCCCCGGACCGGCTGGCTGTCGGTCGCGGTGGTCGTTGTCTACTGGGCGACCGGGCTCTGCCGCGGTCTCACCTTCCGGCGTGGGGTGTGCTCGCGTCCGGCGGGGCGGCTGCACGGGTGCCGCTCTGCCGTTCGTGGCCGCGTGGGGCGGCCTCCCGGGCGCGTGTCACGTCGGTTCCGGACCTGGCGCCCGGTGGCTGTGCCACCTGTGGCCCGGAGGCGTGCGCGTGCTCGGGGAGGGTGTTCTCCTGCCGGTCGTCCTGCGGTGGACCGGGTCGAACGTACTGGGCGATGCGGGCGCGGTGTCAACAACGCACTGACCTGGGCAAACGTGGTATCGGTGCAGGTCAGGCCCGGGGTGGTGCGGCACGGGTGTGGGTGGTGTGCGCCCGCCGGGTGGCGCAATCGTTCCCCCAATGGGTCGCGTCGCACCATTTCGCCCCCGCCGACGACACCGCTTCGACGCGTTGCGGCGCGGCGCCGCGCTCGTCCCGAGGCGCGGCGTGTCGTGCGCGCGGGTCGCAGGGGGGTGCTGTAGGAGTTGTACACGTACGAGGCCCCACCACGCGAGCGGCCTCCCTCCGTCGCCACGCCGACGAGGAGCCCCGGAAGCGCGCGGCGGTCCGGCCGGCCGCTCACCCGGCGTCACGCCACGAGCGCACGCGAAAACGCGCGCACCGGGCCGCGAGCCGTGGGCAACCGTCGCACGGGCACCGGCCGTTGCGGTTCGGGCGAGTGCCGCGACGGTGGGTGGTCGAAAGGTGGCTCGGGGTGACACGATCGGGGGTCATGGACTATCGCGAATGTGTGCACGTGGTCGAGGAGTATCACCGCGTGCGGGGGAACGGGCGGCACTTTCCGGAGTTGTTGGCGGCGTTGGGGCATCCGGAGCGGGCGTTGCGCGGGATGCAGGTGGTGGGGACCAACGGCAAGGGGTCCACGTGCGCGTTCGCGGTCGCGGCGTTGAACGGGATGGGGCTGCGGGTGGGGAGCATGCCGAGTCCGCATCTGCAGGAGCCGCGCGAGCGGATCCGGGTCGACGGGGTGCCGGTGTCCGAAGAGCAGTACGCGGCCGCCTGTACGGAGGTGCTGGACGCGATCCGGGCGACCGGACTGGCCTACAACGCCTCGTCGTTGCACGCCGCCGCGGCGGCGGCGCACTTTCGGCGGGCGGAGGTCGAACTGGTCGCGGCCGAGGCCAACATCGGCGGACAGCGGACGGTGGTGCGCAAGTTCGGACTCGATGTGAAGGTGCTCACCGGAGTCGGCCTGGACCACACCGAGCGGCTGGGCGGGAGCGAGGCGGAGATCGCCCGGGCCAAGGTCGGCGCGGCCGCGGACGGGGACCATGTGCTGCTCGGCCGCCTGTCGGCGGAGGCGGCCGAGGCGGCCGAGGAGGTATTGGCCGGGCATGCGGGGCTGACCGTGTGGCGGCTGGGGCGGGAGATCCTGGTCCAGGCACGGGACGGCGGCCCGGGCGGCACGCCGCTCCTCGAGGTACGGACGCCCCTGGGGGTGCATCGCGACCTGGTGTGCACGTTGCCGGGCGCGCACCAGTACGACAATCTCGCGCTCGCGGTGGCCGGCGTGGACGCCCTCGTACAGCGCGGCCATGTGCCCGCGTACCACGACGAGCGCTTGCGGGCGGGGTTGGCCACGACCCGCTGGCCCGGGCGGCTCGAACTGGTCGCGTCGGCGCGCGTGGGGCACTGGTCGGGGCGGGTGTTGCTGGACGGGGCGACGAACGTCCAGGGGCTGGCCACCGTCGCGCCGGAGATCGCCCGGCACGCACGGGCCGCGGATCGGGTGCCGCCGGTGGTCGTCTTCGGCGTCATGCGCGAGAAGCCCGCGGCGCGGATGTTGGCCGCGCTGCCGGTCGAGTGGCCCGTGGTGATGACCCGGAGCGGGTCCGGCGACGCGGCCGATCCGGCGGCGCTGTTCGCGCTGCGTGCGGAGGCCGGCTCGACGCGCTCCGACTGCGTCGAGCCGGACGTGACGGCGGCGCTGGGCCGCGCCGGGAAGCTGGCCGGGGAGGGCGGCCTGGTGGTGGTTTTGGGCTCGCACAAACTGGTCGGCGAGGCCCGCACCGCGCTGGGCCTGGCCCCCGCCTGAACCGCGACGGCTCGCGACGGTCCGGCCCGGCTCCGGGTCGGTCAGTGGGGGCGGGCCCAGGGCGGGGGGTCGGTCTGCGCGGTGTGCAGGGCCGCCGGTGTGGGGCGTTCCACCGTGTCGGGCACGGTGTCCAGCGGGACCGACAGGGCCCTGGCCCAGGTGCGGCGCCAGTTGAGGCGGCGTTGGCTGCGCGCCGTCTCGCGGCGTGTGCGGGCGGCGGCGCGGCGGGCGATCTCGGCACGGGCCAGGGCCAGGCTGCGCAACCACAGCGGGCGGGTGTGCAGCAGCTCCTCGACGTACGCGGTCGTCCACTTGTTGCTGCGCGGGCGCAGTTCCACGACCACCTCCACCGGCAGCGCGAACAGTTCGGCGACCGCGTCGTCGGCGAGCTGGTCGATCACCGCCTCGGCCGCCCGACACACCGCCTCGGCGCGCCGCTGTTGGGCGTGCCACTCCCGGTCCAACCAGCGGGTGACCGCCGCGGAGGCGTGTTCGAGCTCGCGGTCGGCGTGCAGTTCGAGCAGCCAGCGCGGGGGGTCGGTGGCCAGTTCGTGCAGCAGGTCGGTGCTGATGTGGTGGTCGATCGAGGGGACCCGGTGGGCGATGTCCTCGGCGGGCACGCCGAGCGTGGCCCAGACCCGGTGCGGTCGGGCGAGGGCACGCAGCGCGGCGATCGCGCGCGGGGTGGAGGTGGTGAGCAGGTCCGCGATCTCGTCCGGTTTGTAGCGGCACTGGTCGGCGATCTCGGCGATGTCGCGCACGCGCGGGTCGGCCATGAAGCGGCGCAGCCGGGCGGGCGCGGTGCCGTGCAGGCGGGCCAGCGCGCACGCGAAGGCGATCACGTCGGCCGGGTCGGTCTGCCGGTCGGGGGCCAGCGTGGCCAGGTAGCGGCGCGCGTTGGCCGCCCGTTCGCGATTGTGGGCGCGGGTGGCGGCGGCCTTGGTGGCGGCCAGCGAGCGGGACACGGTACGGGCCGCCTCGCGCAGTTCGCGGTCGGCGGCGATGTGCGGGTGCAGGGTGTCCACGTCGGCCGTGCGGTAGTAGCGCACCTCCAGGTCGCGGCCGTAGCGCGAGACCCGCACCCGGTCGACGACGGCCAGCCCGGCGGCCCGGGCGACCCGGCGAAAACGCTCGCGGCTGATGCCGAGGCGATGCGCGGCCTCGGTGGCGGTGAGCGGTTCCTCGCGTTGCAGGGCGGTGAGGAAGGGGCCCGGGTCGGCGGCGGCACGGGCGACGGCGTCCGCGTCGAAGGTGCCGTCCTGGTGTTGGGCGAGCAGTCCTGTCCGGGCGGCGAGGCGGACCTGGCGGGGGACGAGCCCCAGTGCCTTGCCGACGCGCGCCGCACCGATGCCTCCTCGGGTCACGACCGGCCCCTTCCGTACGGGTGACACCGAACGGGGCGACGATAGAACGGCTGCGAGGCGCGGGGGAGGCCAAAGGGCGAAATGCGCCCGATCGTGCGGGGAAGCGACGTGGCAGGTTACGGCAAATGGGGGATCATGGGCGACTTCGGCAGCGTCCGTGCGTCGATGTGAAGTCGGGTTCACCATGAGTCTCGCCGGCGGCCGGCCGTGCCCTCGCATGATCGTGCGGCTTTGGATGCCGGTGGTTAGATCGTGTCGAGGCGCAGTTCGAAGCAGGACAGCGGCGCGTGGCCGGTGTATTCCCGGTACGGCGGGATGGGGCGGTAGCCGAGCGCTTCGTACAGGGCGATCGCGCCGGTGCGCTGCGGGAGGCAGTCCAGGACGCAGCGGTCGGCGCCGACGGCGCGGGCGTGTGCGTGCAGGCGGGTCATCAGCGCACGGGCCGTGCCGTGGCCCCGGGCGTGCGGGAGCACGTACAGGCGCTTGACCTCCGCCGTGCCCGGGTCGAGCAGGTGTACGCCGACGCCGCCCGCGGGCCGGCCGGCCAGATGCGCGGTGAAGTAGGCGCCGGGGTGCGCGTAGTAGTCGGCCGGGTCGTCGTGGTCGGTGCGGCACCACTCGGGCAACAGGTCGGGGGACGCCCAGCCGGCGTGGCCGACCTCCTCGGCGGTCGCGTTGTAGTACGCGAAGAGCAGGTCGCGGGTGTGCGCAAGGTCGGTGTCGATGGTCGGGCCCGGGGTGATCGTCATGCCATGTGACTGTAGGGGCGCGGCCGATCAGTGGAACCTGGACGTGTCGCGGGTCGGCGGGCGCCGATGTCCCGGTTCGTGAATTTAACGTGTCATACATGCGCATTGTCATCGCGGGTGGACACGGAAAGATCGCCCTTCGGCTGGAGCGCCTGCTCGCCGATCGCGGACACACGGTGGTCGGGTTCATTCGCAACCCCGATCACGCGAACGACCTGGTCGCGGCCGGTGCCGAGCCCGTCGTGTGCGATCTGGAGCGGGCCTCGGTGGAGGAGGTCGCCGAGCACCTGGCGGGCGCGGACGCGGTGGTGTTCGCGGCCGGCGCGGGCCCGGGCAGCACCCGTGAGCGCACCATGACCGTCGACTACGGCGGCGCGGTCCTGCTGGCGGACGCGGCCGAGGACGCGGGGGTGCGGCGCTACGTGATCGTCTCGTCGATGGGCGCCTCGACCGCGCCGCCGGCCGATACCGACCCGGACTTCGCGCTCTACCTGACCGCCAAGGGCGAGGCCGACGAGGACCTGCGCTCGCGCGGCGCGCTGGACCTGACCATCCTGCGTCCGGGCCGGCTCACCGACGATCCGGGCACCGGACTGATCGCGCTGTCCGAACGCGAGGGCGGCGGCGCGATCCGCCGGGACGACGTGGCGGCGATCCTGGCCGAACTGATCGCCGAACCCGGCACGATCGGTCGTACCCTTGAGGTGGTCGGCGGTGACGTGCCGGTCGCCGAGGCGGTCAAGTACGCGGCGGCTAGGTCTCGTTCGTGAGATCGAGCGCCATCAGCACGTCGTCGACATAGCGCCCGGCGAGCAGGAACTCCCCCTCCAGGACCCCCTCGATCCGATAGCCGCAGGCCGCGTACAGGGCGCGCGCGGACGTGTTGCCGCCGAGCACCCGCAGGGTGATGCGGCGGGCACCGCGCCGGCGCGCCTCGGCCTCGGCCGCGGTCAGCAGCAGTCGGCCGATCCGGCGGCCCTGGTGGTCGGGGTGCACCGCGAGGCCGTTGATGATCTGTACGTGGCCGGAGGCCGGGCACAGGGTCGAGCGTTCGAGTTGCAGATAGCCGACGACGAGGTCGTCCTCGTGGGCGACGAGGGTGTCGCGCACGTGGTCGGCGTCGCGGAAGAAGACCTTGTCGACCGCCCAGCGGGGGGCGGGGGTGACGTCGGGGGACCACGTGAGGTGGTCTATCTCGGCAAGACTGGTCCCGTCGGCCTCGACGGCGGGGCGGACCTGGACGCGGGTTTCCTCCGATGTGCGCGACATCCGATCATCGTCCCATCCACGACGGCGCGCCGGGCAGGTCGGGCGGCGGACGATCTTGATCACGGCTTCGTGTGCGCCGCCTCCGCGCCGCGCGTGCGCCCTAGACTCGCGCGCATGACTTCGCCCGGGACGCCCGAGGATCTGGATCGACTCGCGGCGGGCAAATACGTCCTGCTGACCACGTTTCGCCGGGACGGGCGGGCGGTGGGCACGCCGGTGTGGGTGTTCCGCGACGGCGATGCGCTCGGGGTGTGGACGGCGCGGTCGTCCGGGAAGGTGAAGCGGATTCGTAACAGCGGGCGGGTCACGGTCGCCGAGTGTGATGCGCGGGGGCGTGTGCGGGGGGTGGCGGTGCCGGGGGTCGCGTCGGTGTTGGATGCGGCCGGGACGGAGCGGTATCGGGGGTTGATTCGGCGCAAGTTCGGCGTGGTGGGGTGGGTGACGCTGCTGGGGAGCCGGGTGCGGCGGGGGGTTGGGGGGACGGTGGGTGTGCGGGTTGTGCTTGGGGAGCGCGGGTAGCGCCCGAGCCTGGTGGCACCCGGGTTGGCCTCATGCGCCGGCCAGGCTGGGTGGCCTCAAGCGCCGGCCGGGCTGCTTGGCCTCAAGCGCCGGCCGGGCTGCTTGGCCTCATGCGCCGGCCGGGCTATTTGGCCTCATGCGCCGGCCGGGCTGGGTGGCCTCAAGCGCCGGCCGGGCTGCTTGGCCTCATGCGCCGGCCGGGCTGGTTGGCCTCATGCGCCGGCCAGGCTGGGTGGCCTCAAGCGCCGGCCGGGCTGGTTGGCCTCAAGCGCCGGCCAGGCTGGGTGGCCTCAAGCGCCGGCCGGGCTGGTTGGCCTCAAGCGCCGGCCAGGCTGGGTGGCCTCAAGCGCCGGCCGGGCTGCTTGGCCTCAAGCGCCGGCCGGGCTATTTGGCCTCAAGCGCCGGCCGGGCTATTTGGCCTCAAGCGCCGGCCAGGCTGGGTGGCCTCAAGCGCCGGCCGGGCTGCTTGGGCTCATGCGTTGGTCGGGCCGGGTGGCTTCATGTGCCGGTTGGGCTGTTTGGCTTCTGGCGTTGGCCGGGCTGCTTGGCCTCAAGCGCCGGCCGGGCTGCTTGGGCTCATGCGTCGGTCGGGCTGGGTGGCCTCAAGCGCCGGCCGGGCTGCTTGGGCTCATGCGTTGGTCGGGTCGGGTGGCTTCGTGGGTCGGTTGGGCTGTTTGGCTTCTGGTGTTGGTCGGGTTGCTTGGGCTCGTGTGTGGGTTGGGCTGCTTGGGCTTGAGGGTGGGGCAGGGTGAGGGGCTTCGGGTGGCGGTCGGGGTGGGGGTTGTGTTGGGTTTTGTGGGGGTTATTGCAGGGTGAGTTTGAAGCCTACGTGGGAGTCTGTGAAGCCCAGGGTGCGGTAGAAGCGGTGGGCGTTTTCTCGGGTGTTGTTGGAGGTTAGTTGGATCAGGGTGGCGCCTCGTTCTCGGGCGCGTTGGATGGTCCAGTGCATCAAGGTCGTGCCGAGGCCGTTGCCGCGTTCGGTGCTTCGGATGCGGACCGCCTCCACCAGGGCCCGGGTCGTGCCGCGTTGGGACAGGCCCGGGACGATGGTGAGTTGGAGAGTGCCGATCACCTTCGGAGCGCCGGTTTCCGGGTCCGGGCGGGTCATCACCACCAGTTCCTGGTTCGGATCGGCCGACAGGCGGTCGAAGGCGGCCAGGTAGGGGGTCATGTCCTCCTGCGACTCCCGTCCCGAACCCAGGGCGTCGTCCATCAGGAGGCCGACTATGGCGGCGAGGTCGTCGCGGTTCGCCGGCCGGATTTGGATGTCGTTCATGGTGCCCAACGTAGACGGCGACGGTCGGAAGCCATCTCTCCGGTCCCCGCGCGGGGCCGGATGACTTTTGTCAGGTCCATACCGCCAGGGGAGTAGGCGGGAATTCGGCCGCGCGCAGGATCCGTTGACACCATTGAAGGCGGATGCTTGTCAAGCCACATGGCAAGCGGCCTAACGGGGAGGTTCCACGTGGATGCCGTGCACGAGTGGGTGGACCGGCTGGGAGATCTCCCGCCGCTATACGCCTATGTCGTGATCGCACTGGTCGCCATCATCGAGACGGGTCTGCTGCTCGGCGTCTTCGCCCCCGCGGAACCGGTGCTCCTGCTCGGGGGACTGCTCACCTCGACCGGACACCTGGCGCTGGTGCCGGTACTGATCATCGCGACCTCGGCCGCGCTCGCCGGGGACACTCTCGGTTACCTCTCCGGCAGACATCGCAGCGAACGGATACGAACCGGGCGCCTCGGGCGCACGGTGGGCGAGCATCGGTGGGAACGGGCGGAGGAGATGTTCACCCGCGGGCGGGGCGCCGGCGGCGTGACGGTGATGCTCGGTCGGTGGGTCGCTTTCGCCCGCACGCTGCTGCCGCGACTGGCCGGGGCGGCGGGGATGCCCTATCGACGGTTCGCCCCGTGGAACGCGGTCGGCATCCTGGTGTGGGTGCCGGGCTCGATCATGCTGGGCCGGCTCGCGGGCAGCGCCTACCCGTCGGCGGCGAGCGTGCCCGGTTGGATAGGGGCCGCGATCGTGGCGATCGGGATCGTCGCCGGGACGGTCACCCTCATTCGGCGCCGGCGGCGGCGCAAGGCCGAGGAGGACGGCTCCTCGGCGTTCGCGGACCCCAACGCCGACGCCGCGTCGGGTGACGCGGCGCGCCGCGACTTCGCGGGGGCCACGTCGGCGACCCGGGAGGACAGCGTCGCCTGATCGCCCGGCGGGCCTGCGCGACAAAGATGCGGGGGCGGGGTCGTGGACCCGGCCCGCTTTGCTGTGCCCGGGCCCGGTCGGGGCGGCGGTTCAGTCGCGCAGCGCCGCGTCGCCGTGCTTGGCCACGTGCTCGTCGAGCGCGGCCAAGGCCCTGGTGACCTCCTCGTGCGGACCGCCGCCGCGCTGCTCCTTCCAGTACGCGGCGCCCAACTTCTTCAGCAGTGCCGACGCGTCCCGGCCGACCTGGACCTCTTCGACCTTCTGCTTGCCGGTGTTCATCGTGTCCTCGGCCATCTTCCTGGCCTTGTCGAGGAAGCCGCTCATGGCGCCGTTCTCCGTTTCGTTCCGGCCCCGAGATTCCCTTGTGCAGAGTCCCCTCGATATTCGATCAACGAACGGCGCGCGAACGAGGATCCCGAAGCCGAGTGCACCGGTTCGGCCGGGCATTTCACCCGTTCGGCGCCGCCGGGCCCGCTCCGCCACACTGGCGATCATGCGCGCGAGTCGGTTGTTGACCATCCTGCTGACCCTGCAGAACCGGGGGCTCGTCACCGCGACCGAGTTGGCCGAGCAGTTGGAGGTGTCCGTCCGGACCGTCTACCGGGACGTGGAGGCGTTGGCGGCGGCCGGGGTGCCGGTCCTCGCCGAGCGCGGGCCGGCGGGCGGCTATCGGCTCCTGGAGGGCTTTCGGACCCGGATCAACGGGCTGACCAACGACGAGGCCGACGCACTGTCCCTGGCCGGGCTGCCGGGCCCGGCGGCGGAACTGGGTCTGGGCGCGGTGGTCGCGTCCGCGCAGCTCAAGGTTCGGGCCGGACTGCCCGCCGAACTGCGCGAGCGCATCGAGCGGGCCCGACCGCGCTTCCACCTGGACGCGCCGGGGTGGTACCGGGAGGCGGACCGCTCGCCCGAGCTGTCCCGGATCGCGGGCGCGGTGTGGACCGACCGGCGGATCCGGGTGCACTACCGGCGCTGGGCCGGCGAGGTCACCCGCGAGGTGGAACCGTACGGCCTCGTGCTCAAGGCGGGGCAGTGGTACCTGGTGGCGCGCATCGCCGGGGCGGGGGAGCGTCGCGACCGCACCTATCGGGTGGTGCGGATCGAGGAGCTGCACGTGCTCGACGAGGTGTTCGAGCGTGATCCGGACTTCGATCTGGCGGCCTACTGGGAGGACTGGTCGCGGGAGTTCGCCGAGCAGTTGCGCCCCATCGACACCGAGGTGTTGCTGACCGAGGACGCGCGGCGGCTGGTGCGGCCCATGTTCGGCGCGCACGTCGCCGACGTCGTGGAGGCGAGCGCGGGGGAGCCGCGGCCCGACGGTCGGGTGCGGGCCCGGCTCCCGATCGAGACGGTCGAGGTGGGGGTGGCCGAACTGCTGCGACTGGGGCCGGGGGTGGAGGTCCTGGGCCCGCCCGAACTGCGCGCCGCGATCGCCGCCACCGCACGCGCGACGGCGGCGCGGTACGGGTAGGCACCCGCGCCGCGCCGCCGAGGCCCCCGGGCCGGCCGACGGCTATGCCCCGGCCCGCCGGAACAGCCGTACCGCCGCCAGGATCGACACCGCGGTCAGGCCGAGGGCCGCCGTCGCCCCCGTGCCGACCGTCGCCCCGTAGTCCCCGACGAACGCCGAGCGCACCGCCAGGACCACGTACCGCAGCGGGTTGGCCCGGGAGAGCCCGTCCAGCCAGTCCGGGGCGAGCGACATCGGCAGCAGGATCCCGGACAGCAGCATCACCGGCAGGTTGACCGAGTTCACCACCGGGGCGAACTCCTGCGGGGAGTCCACCCGCATCGCCAACGCGTAGGACAGCGACGCGATCGACGCGGTCATCAGTGCGACGAAGCCGAATCCGACCAGCATCCCCGGGATCGGCGCGCGCAGCCCGAAGGCCACCCCGACCAGGACCAGCAGCAGCGACTGGACCAGCAGTTGCACGATGTCCTTGAGCACCCGGCCGAGCAGCAGCGCCACGCGGCTCACCGGGGTCACCCGCATCCGCTCCAGGATGCCCTGCTGCTTTTCGATCAGGATGCCGAAACCGGCGAACGCGGCGCTGAACAGCCCGAGTTGCACCAGCAGGCCGGGGACGAGGGTCTGCCAGGAGTCGCCCCTCCCGCCGAGCGGGACCTCGCGCAGGAGCGGCCCGAACAGGACCAGGAACAGCAGGGGTTGCAGCAGCCCGAACACCAACCCGATCCGGGCGGCCAGGGTCTGGCGCAGGTAGCGGCCGAAGATCAGCAGGGTGTCGGTCAGGAGCGTGGCCGACGCGGACGGGGTGCTCGGGGCGGGAGTGGCCGGCGCCGCCGGCGTGGACGCCGCGGAGGGCGCGGATGGCGTGGACATGGTCACCTCGGCCGGTCAGACGGCGATCGGAGTCCCGGCGGGCGCGGGGGCGCGCCGGCCGGTGATGGCGATGAAGGCGTCCTGGAGCGAGGCGTCGGGGGAGCCGGCGTACTCGGTCTTGAGCGCGTGTGCGGTGCCCTCGGCGACGACCCGGCCGGAGTCGACGACCACGAGGCGGTCGGCGAGCGCGTCCGCCTCGTCGAGATAGTGCGTGGTCAGGAAGACCGTGGTGCCCCACTCGTCGCGGATCCGCCGGACCAGGTCCCACAGGTCGACCCGGCTGCCCGGGTCCAGGCCGGTGGTCGGCTCGTCCAGGAACAGCACGTCGGGGCGGTGGAGCAGCCCCATCGCGATGTCGAGTCGGCGCCGCTGGCCGCCGGAGAGCGCGGCGCACGGGCGGTCCAGCAGGTCGGCCAGGCCCAGTTCGGCGGCCAGTTCGGCGGTGCGCGCCCGGGCGGCGGCCCGGTCGAGGCGGTACAGCCGGGCCTGGGTGGTGAGTTCCTCGCGCATGGACACGCCCGGGTCGAGGCCGCCGGACTGGGCGACGTAGCCGATCCGTCGGCGCACGCCCGCCGGATCGCGCAGCAGGTCGTGCCCGGCCACCGTGGCGCTGCCGCCGGTGGGGGCGAGCAGCGTGGTGAGCATGCGCAGCGTGGTGGTCTTGCCGGCGCCGTTGGGCCCGAGGAAACCCAGGATCTCGCCGGCGGGGACGGTCAGGTCGATGCCGCGGACGGCCTCGACCGTGCCGCGCTTGGTGTGGAAGGTCCGGGCGAGCCCGGTGGTGTGGATGACCGGTGTCATGGGACCACCGAAACACAGTCGCTTAATTTTTGCAACGACCCCAAAGTTTAAGTGACCCCAAGTTGACTACAATGGCGACATGACGGAGATCGCACCCGCCGAGGGTCTGCGCGAGCGCAAGAAGCGCCGCACCCGGACGCACATCTCGGACATCGCGACGGGGATGTTCATGGAACGCGGGTTCGACGCGGTCACCATCGCGCAGATCGCCGAACTGGCCGAGGTCTCGGTGAACACCGTCTACAACTACTTCCCGACCAAGGAGGACCTGTTCTTCGACCGCGAATCGGAGCTGGTGGACCGCCTGTCCCGGATCGTGCGCGAGCGCGCGGTGGGCGAGTCGGCGACGGGCGCGGTGCTGGCGGTGCTGCGCCGCGACGTGGAGGAGCGGTCGCCGTACTCCGGTCTGGTCCCGGGCTACGAGCGCTGGGCGCGGGTGATGCTGGAGTCGCCGGCGCTGGTGGGCCGGTTGTGGCGGATGCAGCAGGCCGGCGCCGACGCGTTGGCGCGGACCCTCGCCGAGGAGGCCGGGGTGGCGCCCACCGACCCGGTACCGGAGTTGATCGCCGGCCAGCTCGCCGGAATCCAGCAGGCCGTCTTCCGGGGGATCGGCCGCCGCCTGGCCGACGGCGTCGATCCGGGCGAGACGGCCGACCGTGCGTTGGAGCAACTGGACGCGGTCGAAACGTTGTTGAGCGCCGAGGTGCTGGGCTACGCGATCCGCGGGTCCGAGTGAGCCGGCCCCGGCGCTTCGGCGGGGTGTGCCGGCGGCGGGGTCGGGGAGGAGCATGACATCGGCCGCGGCGGCGCGTTCGATCCGCGATGATCTGCGTGGTCGGCGTCGCCGGCTCGGTCGATGGATCAGGAGTCGACCGATGATCGGCCGTCACCGGCCGGACCACAGGAGAACCGTGTGACCTCACCAAATGCTTCCGACCGACGCGGACCGCTGGTGTACGTGGGCTCGTACACCCCCGACATGGAGGGTCACGGCACCGGCATCACCGTGTGCCGGCAGGACCCGGACAGCGGCCTGCTCGGTACGCCGTCCGCGGCCATCCCCGCGATCTCGCCGTCGTATCTGACCCGGCACCCCTCGGGCCGCTTCCTGTACGCGGTCAGCGAGCGGGCCGGCGAGGGCGCGGTCGGCGCGTACTCGGTGCAGGACGAACGGCTCGTGCCGCTGGGCGAGGTCTCCACGCTCGGCGCCGGACCGTGTCATCTGGCGGCCGATCCCACGGGGCGGTTCGTGGTGGTGGCCAATTACGGCGGCGGCAGTGTGACCGTGCACCCGATCGCCGACGACGGCACGCTCGGCGAGGCCGCCACGCACGTACGGCTGACCGGGTCCGGGCCGGTGGCGGACCGGCAGGCGGCCTCGCACGCGCACCAGGTGACGTTCGCCGCCGGCGGCGGGTGGCTGGTGGTGTGCGACCTGGGTTCGGACACCGTGTACCACCTGAACTTCGACGCCGAGGCGGGGACCATCGCCGAGGGGCCGAAGGTGACCCTGCCGCCGGGGACGGGGCCGCGGCACATCGCGTACGGGCCGAAGGACCTGGCCTGGCTGGCGGGGGAGTTGAACGCGACGGTCACCCCGCTGCGCGGCGACCCGCGTACGGGGGCGCTGACCGTGGCGGGCAAGCCGTTCGTGTTGTCCGGCGGCGAGGGCGCCCCGTCGGGGATCGTGGCCTCGGCGGACGGACGCTTCGTGTACGCGGCCAACCGGGGACCGGACACGATCTCGGTGCTCGCCGTCGACGGCGCGGAGTTGTCCCTGGTCGAGGAGATTGCGACGGGCGGGGCCTGGCCGCGTGATCTGGCCCTGGTCGGCGAAGTGTTGTACGTGGCCAACCAGCGCGGCGACACGATCACCGGATTCCGCTGCGACCCGGGCTCCGGCCGGCTCACCGCCCTCGGCGTCGCGCTCGCGACCGGGAGCCCGACCAGCGTGCTCGCGTAGCCGCTCCCGGGCCCGCCTGCCCGCCGGACGGGTCGCCTCGATCCGTCCGGCGGCGGCCGGATGCCCTGGGTTCCGCGCCGCGCCCGGTCTGCACGCCCTATGCGCCGAGTGACTTGACCACGTCGACCAGCGGGGCCAGTTCGGTGTGTTCCTCGGCCCTGGCGAGGGCTTCGCGCAGGGCTCGGTCGTGGGTGGGGCGGGCGGCGGTGAGCAGTGTGCAGCCCGCGGGAGTGACCTCGGTGTAGATGCCCCGACGGTCGGTGTCGCACAGGTAGCGCGAGAGCAGGCCGCGCTCCTCGAGCCGGGTGACCAGGCGCGTGGTCGCGCTCTGGCTCAGTACCACCGCGTCCGAGAGCTCGTTCATCCGCAGGTGGAAGCCGTCCTGCCGGTCGAGCACGTCCAGGACCGAGAACTCCCGCACGCTCAGGTCGTGTTCGCTCTGCAGCGCGCGCTCGATGTGCGCTTCGAGTCGATTGTGCAGCGCGGCGAGCGCGCACCAGCCCTGCGCCAGTCTCGGTTGGATCGCCTGCCTCTGTTGTCCCATGGCCCGAGGGTACCTCCGAAACGAAATAGCCCGCGTTTGCATTGATCGGCGTCTGCAAATATTGTCGACGCCTGTAAGTCGTCTCTGCAAACGTTCGCCGCCGGTCTGCTCCGGCAAGCCCTCCCCGGAAAGGGGTACGTCGTGCCACTCGCACTGTTGGCCCTGGCCATCGGAGCCTTCGGCATCGGAACCACCGAGTTCGTCATCCTGGGCCTGCTGCCCGAGGTCGCCGGCGCCTTCGAGGTCTCGATTCCCACCGCGGGACTCCTGGTCAGCGGATACGCGATCGGCGTACTCCTGGGTGCTCCGCTGATGACCGTCCTGGGCACCCGCGTCTCCCGCAAACGCATGCTGATCCTGCTGATGGGCCTGTTCGTGCTCGGCAACGTGCTGACCGCGCTCGCCCCGGCCTTCGGGGTGATCCTGCTCGGCCGGGTGGTCGCGTCCTTCACCCACGGCGCGTTCTTCGGGATCGGCTCGGTGGTCGCCGCCGACCTGGTCGCCCCGGATCGCAAGGCGGCGGCGCTGTCCACCATGTTCACCGGACTGACGCTGGCCAACGTGGTGGGCGTGCCGCTGGGCACGCTGGTCGGGCAGTCGGTGAGCTGGCGGCTGACCTTCGTCCTGGTCGCCGCGATCGGTGTGCTCGGCGCCGCGGGCATCGCCCGCCTGGTACCCGAACGGCCCCGGCCCGAGGGCGTACACCTGCGGCACGAACTCGCGGTGTTCCGCAACGTCCAGGTGCTGCTCGCGATGGGCATGACCGTGCTCGGCTTCGGCGGGGTCTTCGCCGCGCTCACCTACGTCAAGCCGATGATGACCGACGTCGCGGGCTTCTCGGAGGGCGCCGTCACCTGGCTGCTCGTGGTGGTCGGCCTGGGCATGATGGTCGGCAACGCGGTCGGCGGCCGGCTGGCCGACCGGTACCCGATGCCGCTGCTGTTCGCCTCGCTGATCGCCCTCGCCGGCGTCCTGGCGCTGTTCACCGTGACGGCGCACGACCGGGTCGGATCGGTGCTCACCCTGTTCCTGATCGGCGCACTCGGCTTCGCCACCGTGCCGCCGCTGCAAAAGCGGGTGATGGACAACGCCGCCGGCGCGCCGACCCTGGCCTCCGCGGTCAACATCGGCGCGTTCAACCTGGGCAACGCGGTCGCGGCCTGGCTGGGCGGGCTGGTGATCGACGCGGGCCACGGCTACGCGTCGGCGAACTGGGTCGGCGCCGGGCTGGCGCTCGGCGCACTGGCCCTCGCGGCGCTGGCCCTGGCGCTGGAGCGGCGTACGCCCACCCGTTCGCGCATGGTCGCCGGACACCTCCCCGGTGTGGCCGAGGCCGTCGGCGGGCAGAGCGGGCAGGGTGACTCCGGCGTGCCGGAGTCGGCGACCCCTCGGCCCGTCCGGCTTCCCGGCTGACCCCGAGACCGCCATCCCCCATCCGACCCCTCACCACGAAGGACCGTCCCCCCATGAGTTCCACCCCCGTACCCGACGTCGCCCTCAACAACGGCGTCACCATCCCGCAGCTCGGCTTCGGGGTCTTCCAGGTCGGCGACGACGAGGCCACCGCCGCCGTGACGAACGCCATCGAGGTGGGATATCGCAGCATCGACACCGCCGCGATCTACGGCAACGAGGCGGGTGTGGGCCGAGCCCTGGCCGCCTCCTCCGTCCCGCGCGAGGAACTGTTCGTCACCACGAAGTTGTGGAACACCGAACAGGGCTACGACTCGACGCTCGCCGCGTTCGACGAGAGCGCGCGGCTGCTCGGCCTGGACTACGTGGACATGTACCTGATCCACTGGCCGGCGGCGAGCCGGGACCGCTACCTGGACACCTGGCGCGCGTTCGAGAAGCTGCTCGCGGACGGCCGGGTGCGCACGATCGGGGTGTCCAACTTCCAGCCCGAGCACCTGACCCGACTGCTCGAACACACCGCCGTGGTGCCCTCGGTCAACCAGGTCGAACTGCACCCCTACCTCCAGCAGGGCCGGGTCCGCGCCTTCGACCGGGCGCACGCGATCGCGACCGAGGCGTGGAGCCCGCTGGGCAAGGGCGGCGCGCTGCTGGCGGACCCGGTGATCACCGAGGTGGCCCGCGCGCACGGCAGGTCGCCCGCCCAGGTGGTGCTGCGCTGGCACCTGCACCTGGGGAACATCGTCATCCCCAAGTCGGTCACACCCGCGCGGATCCGGGAGAACTTCGAGGTGTTCGACTTCGACCTGGAGGCGGCCGAGCTGGACGCGATCGGCCGGCTCGACCGGGGCGAGCGGCTCGGCCCGGACCCGGACGAGGTCGACTGAGGCCGGCCGGGACCGACCGAGCCGACGGTCAGCGGCCTTGCGGCTCGACCAGCGCAGGATGCGCGGGATGGTCGTAGCGCACGGTCAGGTCCGCCTCGGTCGTGGGCCCGATCTCCTCGGCGTAGCGGGTCAGCGCCTCGATGGTCCAGGCGTCTTCGGCCGGAGTGCGCCGGCGCAGCGCCCCCGGGGACAACCACAGATGCACCGTCAGCTCCAGCGGCAGGCCCTTGCCGAGCAGCAGCGGCCCGTCCAGGAGCAGCACTCCGCCCTCGGGCAGCACGGTGTAGTCGGCGCGGGTGGCCCGGTCCCGGGCCGCGTCCCACAGGCTCGGCAACACCCGCCCGGTGCCGCCGGCCGCCAGCGGTTCCAACACCTCGCGGCGCAGCCCCGCGTCGTCCAGCCAGCCCCACAGGTACGACTCGGCGTCGGTGTGCCCGTACTCCAGGCGCACCGACGCCGGCCGCAGGAAGTCGCGGGCCCGCACCCGCACCACCGGATGCCCGCGCAGGCGCAGCGGCGCCACCAACGCGTCGGCGAGCGCGCCCGGTTCGGCGGCGTCCGCGCCGTCGAGGGCCACCCGGGTCCACGGCCGGTCGGCGGCGCGTCGGACGATCGCCTCGACCAGTTCGTCCACCAGGGCGGTCGGGGTGATCGGTCGCACGTTCACCATCGGCGGGCCGGGCGGGAGGCGTTCGGTGCGGTCATGCGGCCATTGTCGACCGCGCCGACCGAGCGGGTGCGCCCGCCCCGGGCCGTGGTGTGCCGGCCTGCCGCGGCCCGGGTGAGGGCGGTGGTCCGCAGACGGGAAGGCGGGCCGGTGTCAGAAGGAGGGCATGGGCGGCATCTGCGGGGCCCGGACCACCGGCGGGGGCACCTCCACGAAGCCGCCGGAGATGCCCTGGTGCACACCCACCACGGCGGGACGCAGGTCGTGGAGCACGTCGTCCTCGCTGATCATGCCGACCTGGCCGACCGGGCCGACCTGATCGGTCTCGCTCGTGATGGTGTCCGCGTTGCCGTCGGCGAGCGCGGGGGCGGCCGGGGTCAGCGCGAGCAGGGCGCCGACCGTCGCGGCGGTGAGCAGCGGGGCGATGCGCATGGGGGCTCCGTTCACTGGATGGTTCGCTGGTGCCGCACGGCGTGTGCGCGGCACCAGCGAACGCGATCGGCTGCGCCGAGTGGGGGAATCTCACCCGTTCGAGGGCGTGTCGCCTTGCCCGGCGCGACCGGTCAGTGCTCCGGCGCGATCAACTCCGCCGCGAGCGTGCCGGCGGCCAGTGCGCGGGTGTCGCCGGAGCGGGCGAACACGTCCACCGCGGTGTCCACGAGCTTGATCACGTGTTCGTCGCCGTGGGCGAGGGCGCGCAGTCCGGCCTCGACGGGATCGGGCGCGGGAGCGGGCGTCCCGGTCGCGTCCTCGCGGCCCGAGTAGACCGCGAAGACCGCGCTGCTGGTGGCCCAGGCCGTGGTGTACGAGGGGATCCACTGCTCGCGCGGCAGCGCCGGCAACACCCGCAACACCGCGCTCGGGGCGGTCACCGCGTGCACGTTCATCACCCCGCTGCCGTGTCCGCGGCGCAGGTAGCGCAGGGTGGCCGCATGCACCGTGTCGGCGAGCAGCGCCTGTGCCCGCTCGGGAGTCGTGGCCTCCTGCACCGACAGGGTCGGGGTCAGCCACGCGTCCCACCCGGCCAGGAAGTCCAGCCGGCGGCTGATGTGGTCCTTCTCGTCGATCGGCAGGGGTGGGACCGCGTCCAGTGCCTCGAACGGCGTGCGGCCCCCCGCGAGCCGCGGCAGTTCGGGCAGGGCCTGGTTGCTCGACGCGAAGTAGGCCATCGCGTGGGCGAACTCGGCGAGCCGGACCGGGCTCTCGCCGAGGTCCAGCAGGGCGCGGACCGCGTGTCCGACCCGGATCACCCCGTGGGTGGCGCCGCCGGGCAGTCCCGGGAGCAGCCTGGGCCACCACAGCGCGAGCACCTCGCGCCACGGCCGTTCGGCGATCTCGTCGGTGAACAGGGCGATCCAGTCGCCGTCCCGGGCGCGGTCGCCCAGCGCCTCGCGCCACGCGTCGCGGCCGATGCGCTCGGTGGGGCGCAGAACCGGTTCGAGCCGGCGGGTGTAGGAGTCGAGCCAAGCGGGCACGGCTTCCCACTGGCCCGCGTGCACGAGGGCTTCGACGGCCATCGGTCCGTGATTGGACAGCTTGTCGTCGAATTCGGAGCCGGTGCGGTGCAGACGTGCGAATGCTTCGTCCAAGGCTTCGGCGGCTTGTTGTCGCATCGTTCGTTTCCTTCGTGTGCCGAGTGTGGACCGGGGACTTCCGGTTGGGACAGTTAAGTCTTGCCTAACTTGCCGGTATTCCCGGGAGAAGCATAGGGTCGGCTCTGTCACCGCAACCACTGCGCAGGAGGAACTCCCGTGGCCGACAAGGTCTACACGCTCCCCGACCTGACCTACGACTACGCCGCCCTGGAGCCGCACATCAGCGGCGCCATCATGGAGCTGCACCACGACAAGCACCACGCGGCGTACGTGGCCGGTGCCAACACCGCCCTCGAGCAGCTCGCCGACGCCCGCGACAAGGAGGCCTACGGCACCATCTCCAAGCTGGAGAAGGACCTGGCCTTCCACGTCTCGGGCCACGTGCTGCACAGCCTGTTCTGGACCAACCTGGGCCCGACCGGCAACGGCGAGCCCACCGGCGACCTGGCCGAGCAGATCGGCGTCGACTTCGGCGGCTTCGAGCAGTTCCGCGCGCACATGACGCAGACCGCGATGACCGTGCAGGGGTCGGGCTGGTCCGTCGCCGCGTGGGAGCCGCTGTCCCAGCGCATCGTGGTCACCCAGGTCTACGACCACCAGGGCAACATCCCGCAGGGCACCGTGCCGCTGCTTGCGATCGACGCGTGGGAGCACGCGTTCTACCTCCAGTACAAGAACGTCAAGGCGGACTTCTTCAAGGCCGTGTGGAACGTCTTCAACTGGGACGACGTCGCCGCGCGCCTCTCGGCCGCCAAGGGCGCCTGAGCAACGACGTCCGGTCCAGGGCCGCGCGGGGGCTCCCCGTGCGGCCCTGTCCGGTGGGTGTGGACACGCACTCGGGGTACTCGGGACGAACGAGGGAGGCGAGCGGGGTGAGCGAGCAGGACGCGTTCGCACTGTTGCCCGAGACCCGGCGGGAGATATTGCGGCGCCTCAAGGGCGCGGGCGAACTGCGGGCGGAGGAGTTGGCCGAGGCGGTCGGGATGACCGCGAGCGGCATGCGCCAGCAGTTGGCCGGGCTGGTCGCCGAGGGGTATGTGACCCACCGGCAGGCCCGATTGGGGCCGGGCCGGCCCAAGCACGTGTACCGGCTGACCACGGCCGGCGAGAACCTGTTCCCCCGGCGCTACGGCGACCTGGTCGGGGACCTCCTGGAGACCGCGCAGGCCGAGGAACCCGGCTTCGTGGACCGCCTGTTCGACCGGCGCCGGGAACGGCGGCTGGAGCGCGCCCGGACCCGGACCACCGCACCCGACCTCGCCGATCGGGTGGCCGCGATCGCCGCCATCCTCGACGAGGACGGCTACCTGGCCGCCGCGCGACCGCTGGCCGACGGCGGCGGCTGGCTGATCGTCGAGCAGAACTGCGCGATCTTCGATGTGGCGATCCGCTGCGGCACCGCGTGCTCTTCGGAACTGGCGTTCCTGCGCGAGGCGTTGCCGGACACCGAGGTGCGGCGGGTGAGCCACATGGTGGCCGGCGCGCCGCACTGCGCGTACGAGATCCGGCCGCGCGGGACCCGGCCCGAGCCGGGGTCGACGCCGGCCGACGCGGGGTTGCCGGACGCGGAGTAGTTCAGGAGCGCGTGCGTGCGTCCCCGGAGTCGGCGCGGCTCGATTCCACAACGCGTTCGCGGAGGGCGGGCTTGCTGACCTTGCCGGTGCCGGTGACCGGCAGCGCGTCGGTGAACACCACGCGGCGCGGGACCTTGAAGCCGGCCAGGTGCGCGCGGCACAGCGTGACCAACTCGTCCGGGTCGAGGGTGTGTCCGGCGGTGGGGACCACCACGGCGACCACCCGCTCGCCCCACCGGGTGTCGGGTTCGCCGACCACCGCGACCTCGCGTACGCCGGGGTGTTCGCGCAGGACCGCCTCCACCTCGCGGGCGCTGACGTTCTCGCCGCCGGTGATGATCACGTCCTTCTTGCGATCCAGGACGTACAGATAGCCCTCGGCGTCGAGTCGGCCCAGGTCGCCCGTGCGGAACCAGCCCGTCGCGAACTCGCCGGTGTCCACCTGCCAGTAGCCGTCCGCGACCTGTTCGGACCGGACCGCGATCTCGCCGGCGGCGCCGACGGGCAGCGGCCGGCCCGCGTCGTCGACGATCCGGATCTCCACCCCCGGGCCGGGGCGCCCGGCGGCGGAGTACAGGTGCGGGCGATCGGTCGCGGCGTTGCGGTGGTCGGCGGCGGTCAGGAACACCGCGTTGCCCGACAACTCGGTCATCCCGTAGCCCTGGCCGAGGCCGCAGCCGAGCAGCCCGTCGACCCGGCGGATCAACTCGGGGGTGATCGGCGAGGCGCCGTAGCTGATCGAGCGGATGCGCTCGCGCAACCCGTCGCCCTCGCGCACGTGGTCGAGGAGCGCGTCGATCATGGTCGGCGCCAGGGACAGGCTGGTCACCTCGTACTCGCGGGCCACGGCCGCCAGTTCGGACGGGAGATAGCGGCGCAGCACGACCACCGGGCGGCGGGCCAGATGGTGTGCCAACACCTGGTAGCCGGCCACGTGCGCGAGCGGGAAGGGGGTCAGTACGACGGTGTCCGGGTCGACCGGGCGGCAGGCCAGCGAGGCGCGCATGGCCGCGGTCAGGCTGCGGTGGGTGAGCCGGACACCCTTGGGCCGGCCGGTGGTGCCGGAGGTGAACAGCAGCCAGGTCAGGGCGGATTCGTCGGCGGCGGGGTCGAAGGTGGTGCCGGACCACGGATCGTCGGCGCTCCACCCGGCGTCGGTGTGCTCGGCGGTGACGGCCGCGCCCAGTTCCAGGCTCGGGCCGCCCGGCCAGGCGAGCGCGCCGAGCAGGTCGGTGTCGCCGAGGAGCAGTTCCGCGCCGGAGCGGGCGAGTTGGTCCGCCCACTCGCGCGGGTGCAGCCGGGGGTTGAGCGGGACCAGGACGCGCCCGGCCCACGGGACGCCGTAGTAGGCGGCGACGTACTCGGCCCGATTGTGCGCGAGGATCCCGACCCGGGCGCCGGGCGAGGTGCGCTCGGCCACGGTCGCGGCCAGGGCTCGGGAGCGGGCGGCCAATTCGGCGAACGTCCACGACGTCGTGGACGGGTCGGCGGGCCCGGAGGACGGGTCGGCGACCGCTGCGGCCGGTCGGGTGCGGAACGGGTGTCCGGGGACGATCAGCGCGGTGCGGTCGGGTACCTCCCGAGCCGCGGCGACCAGGATCTCGTGCAGCAGCATGGGGCCTCCGACCTTCTCGCCCGGACGCTACCGCAGGTGGGCGGCGGGCTCTTCGAGGGGGGAGCCCGCTGCCGGTCGCGCCGAAGGGGCGCGGTCTCGGATCTTCGAGGGGCCGCCGGGATTTCGGCTGTCGGGACCGGTGGCGGTGGGGGAGGATCGTCGGGGCCGGCCGCGATCGGGCGGTCGCCGTCGATCCGGAGGGCATGCTCGATGAGTACTGTGAACCAGGCCGCCAACGCCGATCGTTTCGCGGAATTCCTGGCCCTGCATCGGGCCGGGACGCCACTGGTGTTGCCGAACGCGTGGGATCACGCCTCGGCTGCGGCGCTGGTCGAGCGCGGGTTCCCGGCGATCGGGACCACGAGCCTCGGCGTCGCGATCGCGGTGGGCAAGCCGGACGGGGTCGGCGGCACGCGCGAGGAGACGGTGCGCCTGGGGGTCGGGATCGCGCGGCTGCCGGTGCCGATCAGCGTCGACGTCGAGGGCGGTTTCGCCGAGCGCCCGCGGGACGTCGCGGCGTTGGGCGCCGAATTGGCGCGGGCCGGGGTGGCGGGGATCAACATCGAGGACGGGCGGGCCGACGGGACGCTGACCGACGCGGACCACCAGGTCGCGGTGATCGCCGCGATCAAGGAGGCCGCGCCGACGCTGTTCGTCAACGCGCGCACGGACACGTACTGGGCGGGCGGGGCGGGCGCCTCGCTCGACGAGACGGTGCGGCGGATCCGGGCCTACCGGGCGGCGGGGGCCGACGGCGTGTTCGTACCGGGCGTCCAGGACGAGACCGCGATCGAGACGCTGGTGGACGCCACCGACGCGCCGCTGAACATCCTGTACAGCCCCACCGGACTGTCCCGGGCCCGCCTCGCGCAACTGGGCGTGCGCCGGATCAGCACGGGGTCGCTGCTGTTCCGGGTCGCGGTGCAGAGCGCGGTGGACCTGGCGTGGGCGGTCGCGCACGACGGCGAGGCGACGGCGGGCGACGTGCCGACGTATGCGCAGGCGCAGGCGATGTCGGAGGTCTACTGGGCGGACTGAGGCCGAGGCGTGGCCGTACGGGCCCAACCCTCGGCGCGGGCCCGCCCGGCGGGCGGCATACTGCTGAGCGGCGGGGCCGGGACGGCTTCGCCGGATTCGGCCGGCTCGATCGTGAAAGACCTGATCTCGATGACGTTGCACGTTCCGCCGACCATCACCGCGGACTTCCGGGACTTCTGGCAGGAACGGCACCTGTGCCTGCTGGTCACCCACCGCCCGGACGGCACGCCGCACCAGGTGCCCGTCGGCGCCACGTACGACGACGTGTCCGGGATCGCCCGGGTCATCTCGCACGGTGCGAGCAAGAAGGTCCGCAACGTGCTCGCGGCGGCTCCGGGCGCCCGCGTCGCACTGTCCCAGGTGGCCGGGCGGCGCTGGTCCACGCTGGAGGGGATCGCGACGGTCAACCGCGATCCGCAGGCCGTCGCCGAGGCGGTGCGGCGATACACCGAGCGCTACCGCGAGCCGAGGGTGAACCCGGAGCGGGTGGTGATCGAGATCGCGGTGACGCGGCGGATGGGGACGGTGTAGGGGCGGGGCCGCGCCCGACTGCCGTGGGGTCGTGAGATCGTCCGCGCCGCCGAGGCGTAGCCTGCCGGGAAAGTGTGAATACACCGATTCGAACGGGGATGGGTCGATGACGCAGGTTGCCGTGGTCACCTTCGACGGCTTCAACGAACTGGACAGCTTCGTGGCGGCGGCCATCGTCAACCGCTGTCGGCGCGACGGTCTGACGGCGTACATCACCACGCCCACGCCGACCGTCACCTCGATGAACGGCGTGGAGATCACCGGACAACGCGGGCTCGACTTCATCCCCGAGGCCGACGTGGTGTTGATCGGCAGCGGCATCAGGACCCGCGACGTGGTCGCCGACGACACGCTGCTCGCGAGCCTGCCGCTCGACCCCGGCCGGCAACTCGTCGGCTCCCAGTGCTCCGGCGCCCTGGTCCTGGCCCGACTCGGCCTGCTGGCCCACCTGCCCGCCTGTACCGACGCCACCTCCCGGCCGTGGGTCGAGGCGGCCGGGGTCGAGGTCCTGGACGCCCCGTTCCACGCGTCCGGCCCGATCGCCACGGCCGGCGGCTGCATGGCCTCGCAGTATCTGGCCGCCTGGACGATCACCCGCACATTGGGCGAGGCGGCGGCCCGGGCGGCGATCGACTACGTGGCGCCGGTCGGCGAGAAGCAGTCCACCGTGGAACACGTGTTCGGGGTCCTGCGCGCGGGGGAGCGCGTGACGACGGGCTGATCGGGCGCCGGCAACGCCGCCGCTACGCCGCGATGCCCGCCGCCCGCAGGCGCGCCTCGACCCCCGCCCACGTCGGCTCGACCGGTTTCGGCCGGTGGGTGCCGACGTCGAGGTCCTTGAAGCCGCTGGACGTGGCCACGCAGACCACCGGGCCCTCGATCGGCCCGTGTGCGCGCAGGCCCGCCAGGCCCGCCGCGGCCGAGGTTTCCACCCAGATGCCCTGGCGGCTCAACTCGGCGCGGGCCGCCGCCAGTTGGGCGTCGGTCAGGAGCAGCGCCCGGCGTTCGTCGCGCTCCAGGGCGAGGACGCCCCGGTAGCCGCCGACGGGGCAATCGATCGCGTACGCGGTGGTCCGGCCGACCGGGACGTGTGCGGCCGGCCGACCCGCGCGCACCGCCGCGGCCAGGGGTCCGCCGGCAGCCGGCTCGCACGAGAACAGCCGCGGGACGCGGTCGGTCAGGCCGAGGCGGCGCAGTTCGGCGAAGCCCTTCCACACCCCGAACAGCAGCTCGCCGTAGCCGGTGGGGACGAACACCGCGGCCGGGACGCCGAGTTCGGCGTGGATCTCGTACGCGATGGTCTTGTAGCCCTCGGGGCCGAAGGCGTGGCCGGTGTGCGTGGGGGTGAGGTTGCTCAGCGGGTGGAAGCCGAGCCGGTCGACGATCTCGCGCATCAGCGCCCACCGCGCCTCGGCCGGTACGGGCAGCACGGTCGCGCCGTACGCCTCCAGGAACGAGTGCACCGCCGGCGGCGCGTCCGAGGACGCCAACACCACCGCCGGCAGCCCGGCCCGGGCGGCGAAGGCCGCCGCCGACGCCCCGTGGTTGCCGGAGGAGGACACCACGACGCCGGGCGCGCCCACCGCGAGCGCGGCGGAGACCGTGACCCGGTTGATCCGGTCCTTGTGGCTCCAGGTGGGGTTGCGCGACTCGTCCTTGATGTACACCCCGCCGCCGAACTCGATCAGCGGCGTGTCGCCCTCGCCCAGACCCGGCCCGAGCAGCGGTGGCAACAGCGGCGCCCAGCGGGCCGGTCCGGTGCGCGGCCGACCCGGCGCGAACACTTCCGGCTCGACCCGGTCGTAGGCGTAGTCCACCTCGACCGGATAGGCGACCTCGTCGGTGCTCGTCACCGGACACCCGGACACCAGCGGCGGCCACAGCGGAAACTCGACACTGGGATCGCCCAGCGAACGCTGCACCGTGGCCAGCGATTCCCCCGGGCCGGACGGGTTCGACGCGGGCGAGGAGTCTTCGGAGATCATGACCGCCGAGCCTAACGCCGCGGCTCCCCTTTCGGGCGACTCGCCTGCGGCGCCGGGTGGTTCGCCGAGCGCACCGCGTGCCAGTCGTGCGTGTCGGTCAGGTTGGCATCGGCCTGGCGCGCGGCCTCGGCCGGGTCGCGCTCGCGCAGCGCGCGGAGCAGGTCCTCGTGGCCCGCGGGTGCCGCGCCCTGGTAGCCCGGATCGGTCCAGGAGTCGGCCACCGAGGCCCGCACCGGGCCGGACAGGTTGCGGTACAGCTCGGCCAGCAGCGGATTGTGCGCCGCGTCGGCGACGCCCAGGTGGAACTCCCAGTCGGCGGCGATCCACGCGTCGAAGTCCCGCGCGTCCCACGCCGCCCGGCGCCGGCGCAGCGCGTCGTCGAGCGCGGCCAGGTCGCTCTCCTCGGCGCGGATCGCGGCGAGCCGGGCGGCCTGGAGGTCGAGTGCCTGGCGGACCTCCAGGACCTGGCCGATGTCGCTGCCGCCGTAGAGGCGTTCCACCGCGCCGGAGAGTTCGCTGACCGCGCGGACGTAGGTGCCGTCGCCCTGGCGCACATCGAGCAGGCCCGCGTGGGCGAGCGCGCGCACCGCCTCGCGCAGCGTGCCCCGGGCCACCTGGAGCTGTGTCATCAGTTCGGGCTCCGGCGGGATGCGGCCGCCCACCGGCCAGTCGCCGGAGGTGATCCGCTCGCGCAGCCGGGCGATCACCTCGGCGGACAGCGCCGGCCGGCGCACGGATTCGAGGCTGCTCATCGCGCGCGGGCTCCTGACCTGGGACGTCGGGGCGGCCGGAGCGGCCGCGGAATTCGAACGACGGGCCCCGGAACCGTCGCGGGATCTCAGGATACCTCCGCACACGTCCGATGATCGGACGTCATCTGGACAGGATTCATCAGACGTCTTACCTTTTATCCATGACTTCCGCCGCCCCCGCCCCCACCTCGCCCGCGGTGCCGACCGTCGCCGATCCGGCCGCCCGCCGGCGGGCCGCGTGGTTGGCCGGTGTGGGCATCGTGCTGATCGCGTTCAACCTGCGGCTCGGCATCAGCAGCGCGGCGGCGCTCCTGGAGGCGCTGCGCGACACGCTGGGCTTCGGCTCGGTGACCGCGTCGCTGCTGCCCACCCTGCCGACCCTGTGCTTCGCCGCCGCCGGGCTGACCGCCTCGCCGCTGGCCCGCCGGTTCGGCACCGAGCGTGCGGTTCTGGTGGCGCTGGTCGCGCTCGCCGCCGGGCTGGGCCTGCGGATGGTGCCGGCCACCTGGGCGCTGCTGACCGGCACCGTCGTGGGCATGTCGGGGCTGGCGGTGGGCAACGTGCTGCTGCCCGCCCTGCTGCGCGGGCACTTCCCGCACCGCGTGTCGGTGCTGACCGGGGTGTACACCACGGTGATGGCGCTGGGCGCGACGCTGGCCGCGGCGGTGGCCGTGCCGGTGGCCGACGGGTTCGACTCGCCCTCGCTGGGCCTGGCCGTGTGGGCGATCCCGGCGGTGGCGGCGCTGCTCGTGTGGTCGCTGGTCCGGGCCCCGCACGCGGCGGCCGGCGGCACCGGCGCCGCGGGGCACGTGTCGCCGTGGGCGATGGCGCGCACCCGCCTGGGCCGCCTGGTCACCGCCTACTTCGCGCTTCAGGCGTTGAACTGCTACGCGCTGGTGGGGTGGTTGCCCACGCTGCTGTCGGACCGGGGGATGAGCCACGGCGGCGCGGGCGCGATGCTGGCGATCACCCAGGGTGCGGGTATCCCGGCCACGTTCGCGCTGCTCGCGTTCGTGCGGGCCACCGGGCGACTGCGGCCGGCGTTCGTCCTGGTCTCGGTGAGCATGCTGATCGGCTTCACCGGACTGCTGGTCGCGCCGGTCGCGGCGCCGGTGCTGTGGGCGGTGGCGGTCGGCGTGGGCTTTTGCTCGTTCCCGCTGGTGCTCTCGGTGATCGGCGGCAGTGGTGCCGGCGCCGCCGAGACGACCGCGCTGTCCACGCTGGCCCAGTCGCTCGGCTACGGGGTCGCCGCGACCGGCCCGTTCGCGCTGGGCCTGATGCACGGTGCCACCGGCGGGTGGACGGTGCCGATGGCCGCCCTCGTGGTCACCGCCGTCGGCCAACTCCTGGTCGGCCTGGTGCTGTCCGGCGGCCGCGGCGCGGCCGGGGCCGCCGAACCCGACGCCGCCCCCGAACCCGCCCGGCGGCCCGGCGCCTGACCCCCGGACGCCGGACCGCCCATCGGGCTACAGGACTTCCGCCGCCGGCTGGGCGAACTGCGAGGCGTACAGCCGGGCATAGGCACCGTCCGAGGCCAACAGCGCCTCGTGCGTGCCCTGTTCGACGATCGAACCGGACTCCATCACCAGGATCACATCCGCGTCGCGGATCGTGGACAACCGGTGCGCGATCACGAAGCTGGTCCGGCCCTTGCGCAGCGAGTTCATCGCCTTCTGGATCAGCACCTCGGTACGGGTGTCCACCGAACTGGTCGCCTCGTCGAGCACCAGGATCTGCGGCTCGGTCAGGAACGCCCGGGCGATGGTGAGCAGTTGCTTCTCGCCGGCGCTGAGGTTGCCGGCCTCGTCGTCGAGCACGGTGTCGTATCCGTCGGGCAGGGTGCGCACGAAGCGGTCGGCGTGGGTGGCCCGGGCCGCCGCGACGACGCGCTCGCGCGAGACGTCGCCGACGCCGTACGCGATGTTGTCCGCGATCGTGCCGCCGATCAGCCACGTGTCCTGGAGCACCATCCCGATCGGCGCGCGCAGGTCCTCGCGGGTCATCGTGGCGATGTCCACACCGTCGACGGTGATTCGCCCCTCGGTGACCTCGTAGAACCGCATCAGCAGGTTCACCAGCGTGGTCTTGCCCGCGCCGGTCGGGCCGACGATGGCCACCGTCTGGCCCGGGTGCACCTCCAGGTCCAGGTTCTCGATCAGCGGCTTGGTCGGCTCGTAGCGGAAGGTGACGCCCTCGAAGGCGACGTGCCCGGTCACCTTGTCCAGGCGTACGGCCGGCTCCGGGTCCGGGGACTGCTCCTTGGCGTCGAGCAGCGCGAACACCCGCTCCGCCGAGGCCACCCCGGACTGGAGCAGGTTGGACATCGCGGCGACCTGGGTGACGGGTCCGTTGAACTCGTACGAGTACTGGATGAACGCCTGGATGTCGCCGAGCGTCATCGCGCCCGAGGACACCCGCAGCCCGCCGATCACCGCGACCAGCACGTAGTTGAGGTTGCCCACGAAGGACATCGCCGGCTGGATCAGGCCGGAGATGAACTGGGCCTTGAACCCGGCCGTGTACAGCGCCTCGTTGTGCTTGTCGAAGACCTCGGCGGACTCCTTCTGCCGACCGAACACCTTGACCAGCGCGTGACCGGTGTACATCTCCTCGATGTGCGCGTTGAGCTTGCCGGTGCTCGACCACTGCTTGACGAACTGCGGCTGGGCGCGCTTGCCGATAACCACGGTGACCAGGATCGAGGTGGGCACGCTGATCAGTGCGACCAGCGCGAGCAGCGGGGAGATCCAGAACATCATCACCAGCACGCCGACGATGGTCAGCAGCGAGCGCACGATCTGGCCCATCGCCTGCTGGAGGGTCTGGGCGATGTTGTCGATGTCGTTGGTGGTGCGCGAGAGCACCTCGCCCCGGGGCTGCTTGTCGAAGTAGTTCAGCGGCAGCCGGGACAGCTTGGTCTCGGCCTGCTCGCGCAGCCGGTAGGTGGTGCGCTGCACGATGGTCGCGGTCAGGCGACCCTGGACGAAGGCGAACAGCACCGAGCCGGCCACCACCGCGAAGGTGACGAGCAGGATGTCGCGGACGTGGTCGTAGTCGATACTCCCGCCGCCGCCCACGCCGGTGAAGATCGCGTCGGTGGCCTTGCCGAGCAGCCGGGGGGTGAGCACCGACAGGCCGACACCCGCGATGCCGCAGAACAGCAGGGCGTACAGCCGGGTGCGCTCGGGGGCCATCATGCGCAGCAGTCGCCGACTGCTGGCCTTGAAGTGCATCGACTTCTCGACGGGCGGGCCGCCGATCATCCGCGTCATCGGTCCACCGCCGGCCGGCGGTCCCGGGCGGCGGGCGGGGACGGCGGCCTCGGTCTCGGTATCGTTCCCGGTCTCGGTCTCGCGCGGGCCGGCGCCCTCGTCGGTGGTGGTCACGCCGCCTCCTCCTCGGTGAGCTGGGACAGCACGATCTCGCGGTAGGTGTCGTTGCCGGCCATCAACTCGGTGTGTGTGCCGGTGCCGACGACACGGCCCTCGTCCAGCACCACGATCCGGTCCGCGTGCCGGATGGTGGCCACCCGCTGCGCCACGATCACCACGGTGGCCTCGGCGGTCTCCGCGAGCAGCGCCGCGCGCAGTGCCGCGTCGGTGGCGTAGTCCAGCGCGGAGAACGAGTCGTCGAACAGGTAGATCTCCGGTTTGACCACCAGTAGCCGGGCGATCGCCAGGCGCTGCCGCTGGCCGCCGGAGACGTTGCCGCCGCCCTGGGCGATCGGCGCGTCCAGCTTCTCGGGCAGGGCCTCGACGAAGTCGCGGGCCTGGGCGATCTCCAGGGCCCGCCACAACTCCTCGTCGGTGGCGTCCGGATTGCCGTAGCGCAGGTTGGAGGCGACGGTGCCGGAGAACAGGTACGGCTTCTGCGGGACCAGGCCCACCGTGCGCGACAGCAGCCCGGCCTCGATCTCGCGGGTGTCCACGCCGCCGATCAGCACCGAGCCGCCGGTCACGTCCAGCAGGCGCGGAATCAGGCCCAGCAGCGTGGTCTTGCCCGCACCGGTGCTGCCGATCACCGCGGTGGTCTCGCCGGGCCGGGCGATCAGGTCGATCCCGCGCAGGACCGGCTCCTCCGCGCCCGGATAGCAAAAGCTCACGTCGCGCAGCTCGAGCCGGCCGTGCGCGTGCAGCGCGGTCACCGGTGCCTTCGACACGGTCAGGCTCGTCTCGGTGTCCAGGACCTCGGTGATCCGGTCGGCGCACACCGCCGCACGCGGGATCATCATGGTCATGAAGGTGGCCATCATGACCGAGGTCAGGATCTGCATCAGGTAGCTGAGGAAGGCGACCAGGGCGCCGATGTCCATCGACCCGTCGCCGATCCGGTGCCCGCCGATCCACACGATGACGATCGCCGAGGTCTCCCACACCAGCAGGACCGACGGGTACATGAACGCCATCAGTCGGCCGACGGAGAGCGACACGTCGCGGATGTCCGCGTTGGCGTCCGCGTAGCGGGCCTGTTCGTGGCCGTCGCGGCCGAACGCGCGGATCACCCGGATCCCGGTGATCTGCTCGCGCATGATCCGGTTCACGTTGTCGATCCGGCCCTGGAGCGTGCGAAACAGCGGCGGCATCGCCCGGACGATCCAACCCACGGCCAGGATCAGCGCGGGCACGATCAGCAGGAACAGCAGGGACATCGGGACGTCCTGGTTGACCGCCATCAGGATGCCGCCGAAGCACATGATCGGCGCGGACACCATCAGGGTCAGCGTCAACAGCGCCAGCATCTGGACCTGTTGCACGTCGTTGGTGGTGCGGGTGATCAACGACGGGGCGCCGAACCGGCCGACCTCGCGGGCGGAGAAGGTCTGCACCCGGTCGAACACGGCGGAGCGGATGTCGCGGCCCACGCCCATGGCGATACGGGCACCGAAGTACACGGCGAACGCGGCGCAGACGATCTGGACCAGGGTGACGCCGATCATCGTGCCGCCGACGCGCAGGATGTAGCCGGTGTCGCCCTCGATCACGCCGTGGTTGATCAGATCGGCGTTGAGGGTCGGCAGATACAGGGTGGCGAGGGTCTGGATCAGTTGCAGCACCACCACCAGGCCGATCGGCTTGGCGTAGGGGCGCAGATGTGCGCGCAGCAGTCGGATCAGCACGATGTCCTCTTCGGGTCGGAGGAGCGCGGCCGACAGGAGGCGCCGGCCGGGAGCGGCCTCGGGCCGGGGCTCGTGCGGGGCGCCGGTCCGGGGCGCGGGTCGGGCGCGCGTCGTCGGGGCGGGTCCTGCTCCCGACGGTAGTGCTCGCGGCCGGCACGGTCGATCGGATTGTGCGGGCCGGCCGGGTGGCGGCGCGGGCGGACGTCGGTGGACGGCGGGCTGTGCATGGCGGATCTCCCCGTGAGTGGTCCAAGGTGCCGGACGCGGGCCGGCGACGGTGCCCGGGCGACACGTCGAAACCGTGGAGACTTCGGTTCGAACCGTAGGACTTCAAGTCGACTTGAAGTCAAGGCGCGGGCGACCGGGATGCGTCGATGCCCTGGGGTCGTCGCCGGCCCTTGTGCACGGTACACAGCAAAGCGGCCCGCCCACCCCGGGGGTGGACGGGCCGCCTTCCGCGTTCGCTGCCGGCGTACGTCAGCGGATCGAGACGTGGGTGCGCGAGAGGTGGAACGCGGCGAGCTTGCCGCCATGGCAACCGTGGCCGTGTGCGATGAGCACGCCGGAGGCGGTGGTGTGGTCGACCTCGACGCCGCCTTCGTGGGCCTGGGCGGTACCGGCACCGGCGAAGGCGAAGACGGTGGCGCCGGCGACGGCGACCAGGGTGGCACGGATGCGCATGTCATCTCCCATGGAGTGTGCGTGAGCAGGACGAGCTACGAATATCCGGAAAACTGCACATCATGGGAGATTTCGCCTGTTTGGGGGTGTGTCGGCCGTCGGGTGCGACCCGTTCGGCCGCCGTCACTGGTCCACGAGGGTGAGCCAGTGTGCGTATCGCTCGTCCCGTCCGGTGACCGCGGCGGTGTACGCGGCCTGGAGCTTGCGGGTGATCGGGCCGCTGCCCACCTCGCGGTCGTCCAGCGACGCCACCGGGATCACGCCGGCGGCGGTGCCGGTGACCAACACCTCCTCCGCGGTGTACAGATCGGTTCGCAGCAGGTTTTGCACCCGCACCTCGAGGCCCAGGTCGCCGGCCAGGGTGAGCACTGTGTCCTGGGTGATCCCGCGCAGCGCGCCGGCGCTCGGCGGCGGAGTGCAGAGCACGCCCTCGCGCACCGCGAACACGTTGGCCGCGCTGCACTCGCTGACGTACCCGTCCGCGTTCAACAGCAGCGCCTCGTCGTAACCGGCGCGCAGTGCGGCGGTCTTGGCCAGTGCCGAGTTGAGGTAGCCGGCCGTGGCCTTGGCCGCCGGCGGCATCGCGTTGGGATCGTTGCGCCGCCACGAACTGGTGGCGAGCCGGATGCCGCGCTCGGCGCCGTCGCCGAGGTAGGTGTGCCACTCCCAGCCCGCGATGCTCACCTCGACCGGCAGCCCGGGGCGAAAGCCCGGACCCATCTCGCCGTAGCCCAGGTGCGCGAGGTGGCGCAGATAGCACTCGTCGTGCCCGTTGGCCGCGATCAGTTCCAGCGTCGCGGTGCGCAACGCGGCCGGGTCGTAGGGCAGTTCGAAGCCCAGGATGTGCGCGCTTTCGCGGAACCGGCGCAGGTGATCGTCCAGGCGGAACACGGCGGGGCCGCGCGCGGTGGCGTGCGCGCGGGTGCCCTCGAGCACGCCCGTGCCGTAGTGCAGACCGTTGCTGAGTACGTGCACCTTGGCGTCGGCCCACGGCACGAGCGCGCCGTTCATCCAGATCCGGTCCGCTTCGATCAGTGCCATGGCTGCTCCCACCGTGGTCGCTCGACTCGGATCGACTCGATGCGTTCGATGCGATGTCGAGAAAGTGGATCATTGGCGAGTGTGTCGATGTGCCACTTGCCGAGTGGCACATTAGCCGCATCGATATTGGTCCACTAGGGGGTGTTCACGGATCGGACGGGTGGGCGCCGATTCGGCTCGGGGCAGGCCGAAGAAACCCCGGGGGTGGGGGCGTTCGTGGTTTGCACCGGGGTGGGCGAGCGGGTCAGGCGTTCTTCGGGGTCTCGCGCCAGGCGGCTTCGAGGAGGTCCACCGCCTGGGACAGGACCGGCTCGGGCCAGGCGTAGCCGAGGCGGATGCGGTCGCCGGCGGTGTGCGGTGCGGGGGCGAAGACCGCGCCGGGGGAGACCGCGACGCCGTGGCGCAGGGCGGTGGCGACGAAGTCCTCGCCGTCCACGCCGGGCAGTCGGGCCCACAACGACAGGCCGCCGCGGGGCATCGTCCACTCCCATTCGGGCAGGCGCGCGGCGAGTTCGGCGGTGAAGTGGTCGCGGCGCCGGGTCAGATCGGCGAACCACTCGCCGACCCGGGCCGGACGGCCCGGATCGCGCAGCAGGTGGATCGCCAGTTGCTGGTCCAGGGTCGACGTGGCCAGGTCGGTACGTTGTTTGGCCTCGACGAGGAGCGAGCGCACGCCCGGGGGCGCGGCGATCCAGCCCAGGCGCAGGCCGCCCCACGTGGTCTTGGACAACGAGCCCAGGCAGATCGTACGGTCCGCCACGTGCTCGATCGCCGAGGCCACCGGCCCGTCGGCCAGGCTCGCGAGCGTGCGGTCCTCGACCAGGAGCCCGCCCTCCTCGGCGGCGACCCGGGCGATCGCCTTCGCCCGTCGGGCCGAGACCACCGCGCCGGTCGGGTTGTGCACCGGCAGCGAGAACACGTAGGCGGGCCGGTACCGGCGGATCGCCGCGCGCAGCGCCTCCGGGTCGAAGCCGTGGCGGTCGACCGGGACCGGGATCGCCTCGGCGCCGAAGCGGTACACCGCCGCGAGCATCCCGGGATACGTGGTCGGCTCGACCAGGACCCGGTCGCCGGGCACGAGCAGCGCGTCGGCGACCAGGTGGATCGCCTGCTGCGCTCCCGAAGTCACCACGACGTCGTCGGCGGTGAGGCCGGCGGGCAATTCGTGCGCCGCGATCAGCTCGCGCAGCCGCGGGTCGCCGGTCGGCCCGTAGCCGTCCGGGGGACGCGAGTCGAGCAGGTCCTCGACGCGCAGCGCGGTGTGCGGCAGAAGCGTGGTGTCGGGTACGACCGCCTTGGCCAGGTCGACGACGATGGTGCCCTCGCGCAGCCAGCGGGCGAAGGTCGGCCGGTCGCCGGCACGTACGTAGGACCCGCTGCCGTGGCGGCGCTCGACCAGGCCGATCCGGTGCAGCGAGAGGTAGGCGGTCGCGACGGTGCCTCGGCTGAACCCGAGGGCGTCGGCGAGCGCACGCTCGGACGGCAGGCGGGTGTCGGCCAGCAACTCGCCGCCCTCGACCAGGTCGCGCAGCGCGTCGGACAGCCGTTCACCACGGGACCGGCGCTCGTTGCGTCGTGGACGCCCCATCCGCTCCCCGAGCACCACGGCGAACTGCTCGACGTCCACGACCACTACTCCCTCTGCACCGGGGCCTCACGGCCTCGATGGTTGCACGGCCGACGGTTGCCACTCTCGCCTGAGCAGCCCGAATATCCACGAGTCGGACACCTCGCCGTTCACGACGCAGTCCTCCCGCAGCGTCCCTTCCCGCACGAATCCCATCTTCTCCAGGACCCGGGCGGATGCCACGTTGCGCGTATCGGTCTCGGCCTGCACCCGATTCAGGTCCAGCGTGTCGAACGCCCACCGCAGCACGGCGTGCGCGGCCTCCGTCGCGAAGCCGTGGCCCCACATCGCATCGCCGAGACAGTAGCCCAACGACGCGCTGCGACGCTCCTCGTCCCATGCGGTCAGACCGCACCAGCCGACGAAGGCCCCGTCGAAAGCCCGGTCGATGGCCACCCGGGCCCCGGTGCCGTCGTCCGCCATCGTTCGGCACATCTCGACGAATCGCCGGGCGCGGGCCCGTTCGGTCCACGGCGGGGAGTCCCAGTAGCGCATCACGTGGGTGCTGCTGTGCAGCGCGAAGAGGGAGTCGGTGTCGGCGTCGGTGAACGGACGCAGCCGCAGGCGAGCGGTATGCAGTACGGGGGTGGCCAAAGTCATGCGCATCATCTTGCGTCCTCACGAGACGCACAGACCCCGAATATCCGCCCCCGGGGGGCCGTTGCCGGACATGGACTCGACGACCACGAAGCGCGTGGTGCGTCAGGGGTGGGACAGGTTCTCGTACAGGCGGTAGAGCCGGTTCGTCGTGTTGGTTCGATCCTGCTTGGACAGTGTCGACCAGGTCCGGGTGAGTAGGGCGCGGGCCTGGCGGCCGGGCCATGGGGTGGGTAGGAGTTCCGGGGGGAGGAGGGGATCCGGTTCGATCGCGCGGCTGAATTCGACACCCAACTCGACGCCGATGGTGAGTAGTTCGACATCGGTGAAGTCGGTGCCGGACTCCAGGCGGGTCAACCGGGGGCGGACGACTTCGAGCAACCGGGCGTAGCGCCCGGCGATTTCGTCCAGTGGCCACAACTTGGCGGCCAGCGCGCGTGGTTGGTCGATCGCGCCGATGCGCAGGTCGCGGCTGGTGAGCTGGGTGACCGCGGCGGAGACGCCGAGGCGGTGTGCCTCGGCCGAGATCAGCTCCGTCCAGTCGTTGGCACACGCGTACAACCCGCCGTGTAGTGCCGCCCCGCCCAGCCACACGATCGTGTCGCGCAGCGCGTCGCGTGCCGATCGTGCGGATTCCGGGATCGCGAACGCCACCAGCCGCCATGCGCCGTCCCACGGCGCCTCGCCCCGGTCCTGGCGAAACGCGTGCCGTACGAATTCGACGTTGGGTTCGAGCGTGCGTCGGGCGTCCTCGGTCGCCCTGAGCACCGCCTTGCGTCCGCGCCCCTCGTGGGTGAAGCGGCCCTCGGCGACCAGGCGCTTGACGCACAGCCGCACCTGCTGGTCGGACATGCCGAGCGCGCCCGCGACGGTGTACAACTCCCCGGTGTCGACGCTGCCGTCGCCGTGCACGAGCGCGTGTACGAGGGTGCGGGTGGGGATCTCGACGCGGGCCGTGTCCGGCGTTCCTGGCATGTCCCGAGCATACGAGCGCCGTACCCGTGCCCCCGCGTTCACCCGTGCCCGCCCGGACGCGCGGGCTCGACCCGGCGGACCATCGTGGTCACCGCGCCGAAGCCCATCAGCCCGCGCAGAAAGGGGGTTCGCTGGGTCGAGGTCGTCACGAAGCCGTGCCGCTCGTAGAGCGCCCGGGCCCGCGGGTTGACGTCGATCACATCGAGCCGGATCCGCCGACAGCCGAGCTCGCGGGCCACGGCGGCGACCTCGTCGAGCAGCAGGCCGCCGACGCCCGTGCCGCGCTGCGCGGCATCGACGCAGATGCCGTCCATCACCAACTCCCCATGCCCCGGGCGACGTTCGAACAGGGCCAGGACGGCCAGCCGGGGCAGCGCGCGGATTCCGCCATAGGCGCGCAGCACGTCGCCCGCGGTTCCGCCGGTCAGCCCGCGGCCACCGTGGGCGTAGCCGGCCAGGCCGACCAGTTCGCCGTCCCGGGTCGCGACCACGGCGCGGTCCGGGTGCAGGTGTTCGGCCAGGAATGCGATCCCGGCCTCGGCGGGGCCCAGGCCGGCGCCCAACTTGCGACCGAACGCCTCCCAGTACAGCTCGGCGGCCCGCCGCCGTGTGCCTTCCGGCAGCCCGCGGCCGATTGCCGGGGGGCCGGGGCGTCGGCGGTCGGGGTCGGGGGACTGCGGGCTGTCGTGGGGGTGTGGTGCCTGTTCCTGGTCCATTGCCGCCTCCGTGGCCGGTGGGTGGCGCCCGGCGGGCGCGGGGAACTGCGGCCGGGCCGTCCGAGGCCAGTATATGCAGAAGTAAAAACGTTCGTTAGAGCTACGAGCGATTTCAGTTTGATAGATTCGATATCGCAAACGATGTTCCAAGGGAGATGACCACATGGGGATCCGCGGGTTCGTTCGACGCCATCGGGTGCTGACCATCTGCGGGGCGGTCCTCGCCCTGCTGCTCACGGCGGGACTGGGTGCGCTGCTGTACGCGGACCACGCCAACACCTACGACCTGAAGGAGGAGCGGATCGTGTTCCACGACGGCGCGCGGCGGCTGGACGGCGTGCTGGCCAAGCCCACGCACGGGCGGGGACCGTACGGCCTGGTGCTCCTCGTGCACGGCGACGGAGCCCGGAACGCCACCAACGACGGCTTCTATCGGCCGCAGATGGAGGCGTACGCCCGGGCCGGCTACGCCACGCTGTCCTGGAACAAGCCGGGCGTGTCGGGGTCGCCGGGCAACTGGCTCGACCAGAGCATGGAGGATCGGGCCCGGGAGACCGAGGCGGCGATCGCCTGGAGCCGGTCCCGGCCGGACGTGGACCATGCGCGGGTCGGGCTCTGGGGTGCCAGCCAGGCGGGCTGGGTGCTTCCGAGAGTGGCCGCGCGCACGCCCGACGTGAAGTTCGTGATCGCCGTGTCGCCGGCGATCAACTGGCTGCGCCAGGGCCGGTTCAACCTGCTCGCCGAACTGCGCGCGGAACACGCGTCGCAGGCCCGGATCGACACCGAGGTCCGGCGCAGCGACGAGGTTCGGCGGCTGATCGCGCAGGGCGCCGGGTACGAGCAGTACCGCGCCGCGTTGGGTTCGGCGGCGACGATGTCGGCGGACCGGTGGAACTTCGTGCGCAAGAACGCCGGGGCCGACGCGAGCGCGGATCTGGCCGAGGTGCGGGTGCCGGTGCTGCTGATGCTCGGGGGGCACGACGTGAACGTGGACGTGGTCGAGACCGAGGCGGAGTATCGCAAACTACTCGCCGGACGAGCCGAACTGACGGTACGTCACTACCCGGACGCGGCGCACTCGATGGTCGACGCGGACATCGAGGGTTCGGAGACGAAGACCTTCTTCACCGCGGTCTTCGCACCGCGCGACCTGTTCGTCGACGGCTATCTCGCCGACCAGCGGCGATTCCTGGCCGGACGCTGAGCGGGCCGCCGGGCCGAGCGTGGAGGTGGGTCGGCCGGTGATCGGCTCGTGCTTCGGCCGCGCTTTGGGACCCGTGTCGTACGCTGCTCAGCCCACCGGGGTCGGGATGGCGCCCAGTGCCGTTGCCACCTCTGCCAGTTGGGGGTCGCCGGCGGCCTTTTCCAGTGCCGTGGTCAGGGCCTGGTCGTAGGTTCGGGCCGCCTCGGTGAGCCGGGCGCGGCCGTCGTCGGTGATGACCGTGTACACCCCTCGGCGGTCCTTGGGACACAGGTCGCGTCGGGTGAGGCCGTCGGTCTCCAGGCGGACCGCGAGGCGGCTGACCGAACTCTGGTTGAGCCCGATCGAGTCGGCCAGCTCCTGCATACGCAATTCGCCGTCGGGAGCCACCGCGAGTCGGGACAGTGCGCGGTACTCGGACAGGCCGATCCCGTGTCGCCGCTGAAGTGTCCGGCCGAGGTCGTGCTCGACGCGCGCGTGCAGCACGACGACCTGCTCCCAGAGCTTCGCGTCCATGACCCCGTCCTTTCTCCGGCCCGGTCGAACCCGTGTCCGGCCGTTGGTGGACCGAGCGCGGATCGATCCGCTGTTGACAGCAGATTACATGCAGTGCCAGATTATGCATGCGCAAGCAAATCATGCATGTGCATGCAGATTCTTTTGACCCGGGAGCATCCGATGACCGTCACCACCACCAACGCCGCTGCCACCGACACCACCACCGACACCGCCCGTGCCCGGATCGAGCGCGTCGCGACCACCCCCGACTGGTACGAGCCGTACCGGATCTCCCAGGCCATCCGGGCCGGCGGCCTGATCTTCGTCTCCGGGCAGGCCGGGTTCGACGAGGGCGGAGGCACCGTCGACGGCGGCTTTCTCGCCCAGGGCCGGCAGGCCTTCCGCAACGTGGAGCGGGTGCTCGCCGAGGCGGGGGCGACCTTCGCCGACGTGGTCAAGGTCGGCATCTACGTCCGGAACATGGCCGAGAACCTGGACGACGTGATCCGGCTGCGCGAGGAGTTCCTGTCCCTGCCGTACCCGGCGGACACCCTCGTCGAGGTCTCCTCCCTGGCCCGGCCCGACTGGCTGATCGAGGTCGAGGTCACCGCGCTGGACCGCTGAGTCCGCGAAACCGTCGCCACCGGCGCGCCCGACCCCGACCACCACAGGGATGGATACCGTGTTGACTTCCCCGACCCGCACCGCCAATCCGCTGCTCGCCCCCTATCGCCACGGCCGTCTGGATCTGCCCAACCGGATCGCGATGGCCCCGATGACCCGAGGTCGCGCCGACGACGCCACCGGCGTGCCGAGCGATTTCGCCGCCACCTACTACCGACAGCGGGCGGGCGCCGGGCTGTTGATCACCGAGGGCATCTCGGTGCACCCGCTCGGCAAGGCCGGACCGGGCATTCCGGCACTGCGCACGGACGAACAGGTGGTGCGGTGGCGCGAGATCACCACCGCCGTGCACGACGTGGGCGGGCGGATCTTCGCCCAGCTGTGGCACGTCGGGCGGATGACCCATCCGGTGACCCTGGACGGCGAGACGCCCACCGCGCCGTCGGCGGTGCGGATCACCGAGGCGCCCATCCACACCCGCGACGGCCTGCTCCCGCACGTCGTCCCGCGTGCGCTCACCGTCGCCGAAATCGCCGGGGTGGTCGCCGCGTTCGCCCGCGCCGCGCGCCGCGCGATCGAGGCCGGGTTCGACGGCGTCGAGATCCACGGCGCCAACGGCTACCTTTTCCAGCAGTTCCTGGCCGAGAACAGCAACCTGCGCACCGACCGCTACGGCGGTTCGCGGGAGAACCGGCTGCGTTTCGTGTTCGAGGTGGTGGAGGCGGTGGCGGCGGAGATCGGCGCGGACCGGGTGGGGCTGCGGATCTCGCCGGACAACCCGGAGAACCAACTCGTGGAGCCGGACGCGCGTGGCACCTACCGGGCGCTGGTCGACACGCTCGACCCGATCGGCCTGGCCTACCTGCACGTCCTCGAACGCGGCGCGTACGCGGCGCTCGCCGACCTGCGGCCGCGCTGGTCCGGCATGTTGATCGCGAACCACAACGGCCCGACCCCGGTCGATCCGGCCACCGGCGAGCGACTGATCGCCGACGGCCTCGCCGACGTGGTGGCGTTCGGCCGGTTGTTCATCACCAACCCCGACCTGCCGGAGCGGATCGCCCGGGGATTGCCGCCGGCCCCGCCGCCGGTGGCGGATGTGTACGGCGGCGGTGCGCGCGGCTACGTGGACTATCCGGCGATCACCGTCCCGGAGCGGGTCTAAGGCCTGTCTGATAATGATCTTGTGGTGTCTCGGGGTGGGTTGACGGATGCGGCGTGGGTTCGGATCGAGCCCTTGTTGCCGGTGGTGGATGGTCGTGGTCGGCCGTGGCGTGATCATCGGCAGGTGATCGACGGGGTGTTGTGGCGGTTGCGGACCGGTGCTCCGTGGCGGGACGTTCCGGCGCGGTACGGACCTTGGCAGACGGTGTACGAGCGGTTCGTGCGGTGGGAGGCGGACGGGACGTGGGCCGCACTGCTCGAACACGTGCGGGTGCGGGACGACGCGGTCGGTCGGGTCGACTGGTCGGTGTCGGTGGACTCCACCATCGTCCGCGCGCATCAACACGCGGCCGGGGCGCGGAAAAGGGGGTTGCGGACGGGGACGAACCGGGCGGCGTGGGGCGTGCGGCGCCGGGCCCGACGCCTGCGGGCCGCGAGGGTCTCGGCCGTTCACGGGGCGGGTTGACGACGAAGCTGCATCTCGCGGTGGACGGGCGGGGGTTGCCGTTGTCGATCGTGGTCACCCCGGGGCAGGCGGGGGACGCGCCGGCGTTGGACGCGGTGCTCGCCGGGATTCGTGTGCCGCGGCCGGGTCCGGGTCGGCCGCGGGTGCGGCCGACCCGGCTGATCGCGGATCGGGCGTACTCCTCGCGGGCGATCCGTGCCCGGTTGCGGGCGGCGGGGGTGCGGGTGGTGATCCCCGAACGGGCCGATCAGCGGGCGAATCGTCGCCGTCGGGGTCGAGCCGGCGGGCGCCCACCGGCGTTCGACCGGGAGGCGTACCGCGAACGCAACGTCGTCGAGCGGTGTTTCGCCCGCCTGAAGCAGTTCCGGGCGATCGCCACGCGCTTTGACAAGCTCGCCGCCCGCTACACGGCGGGCGTCGTCCTGGCCTCACTGATCCTGTGGCTCCGCGAACCACAACCATGATCGTTTGTCAGACAGGCCCTAGGGCCGGGTTCGGGGTTCGGCCGGCGGGTCGGGTCCGGTTCGGGGTCCGCAACGGCGAATTGCGCGGGAGCGATGCGCGCGTCGATGGCGGATCGCGGTGCGGCGGGCCGGGGGTTCGGCCGGTACCGGACCCGTATCGAACGAACCGTCTTCGGGTGCGGGGGAGTTACGCCGCAGCGCCGAGCGGGCGTGCGGTGTCGACGAGCACGGCGCGCAGGGACTCGAGGGTCAGTACGCCGACGGCTCGGCCCGCCGGGTCGGTCACCGCCCATACCCGCAGGCCGCGGGCGCGCATGGTGGCCAACGCCTCGGCGGCCGGTGTCGTGGGCCGGGCGAAGGGGCCGCGTTCGTGGGTGATGTTCCGGATCGGCGTACGGGCGGTGTACCAGGAACGGTTCTGGTACGGCGCGAATTGCGCCCGACGCACGATGCCCAGGCAGCGGCCGTCCTCGGCGTGCAGGATCGCGTGGTCGGCGTCGGCCGCGTGGACGAGGTCGATCGCCTTGTCGACCATCGTGTTCGCGTCGATCCGCACCTCGGCAGGGCGCATGGCGTCGGCGACGGTGGGGGATGGTGAGGAAGGTTGGTCATCGGGTATGCACCTGGTTTCGAGTCGTCCGGTGGAACCGGAGTCGGGTGGCGGGGCACCCGGGCCCGTGTTTCGTCGCGCGGCCGCGCGATGGCGCGCGGGGCCGAAGAGGCGGCGAGATTACGGGGCTCGATGCGGGCGGCCGGGCCCGCGCCGGGTGATGGCGCTGTGCGCTGATCGGCGGACGCAAGGCGGGCTGCACGGACAGCCGGTGCACTCGCCTTCGGACCCGCCGGCATGACCGGCGTCGTCGCCCACCGAGGACGGCGTCGACAAGGAAGCCGACGTATGGAATGTCTTCGGTACAGCCACCTTACCGTCATTTCGACGGGAGGCCGACATGGCGTCGGTACATATCATCCCGAACCGGCTTTATTTCCCGCCGTGTTCGGGATGGCGAACGAAGAAGTGGCGCGATCGGGCCGGTGGGCCGGCCGGGCCGGGACTGCGGCCGGGGCGGGCGGGGGTGGGGCCGGGCCTGGCCGGATGGCCGCTCGTGACCGGGCGGTTCGGGGACTCGTGATCGGGCCGGCGGCGGTTCGCCGCCGGCCCGTCGGGTTACCGGGGTCGCCGGATCACCAGGTGTAGATCGGCTTTCCGTTGCGGTCCTTGGCCTCGGTGTAGACCTTCATGCACGCGCCGTCGTCGGCGCCGTTCAAGGCGGCCGAATCCTTGGGGAGTTCGCCCGCCGGCGGAGGCGGCGGGGCGGACGGAGGCGCGGAGGTGGTGCTGCCCTTGCCGCCCTTGAAGGTCGCCTCCGAGCCCCAGTCGGTGCCGATCTGGACGGTGATGTGCGTCGCGTTCGGCTGCGCGGACAGCGCGCTCGCCGGCAGGCCGAGCGAGTCCGCGACGGCTTGGGCCTGGTCCTTGGCGTCGGCCGGGTGGATCACCGTAGTGGTCTGCCGCTTGAGCGGGGCCGAGTCCCGGACGGCCTTGGTGAAGCCCTGCGCGATCAGCCGGTCGGTGACCAGGCCCGGCAGGCTCGTCCTGGTCGTGCCGTTGGCCACCGTGACCCGGACCGCGGCCTTGTCCAGGGGCGGGGCGGCCGGCGGATCGGGTGTGGTCGGCGGGTTGGTCTCGGTACCGGGCGGCGGGCCGTTCTTGTCGAAGGCGACGTCGGAACGCACCATCTTGAACAGGGTTTCCGCGGACGTGGCCGGGACCAGGTGCTCGTTCGGCGCCTGCGGGTCCGGCACGTTCGGCATCGTCGTCATGGTGATCCGGTTGGTGTTCACCTTGTTCAGCGTGGTCGCGAGCGAGGTCAGCTTCGGGATGCCGTTGAGCCCGTCGTCCACGGTCAGCGCCTTGGTGGCCGCCTCGGCGACCTTGAACAGCTTGATCGGGTTGGTGATCGTGCTGTTGGACTTGAGCGTGCGCACCATCGAGTTGAGGTACATGTGCTGCGCGTGCGTGCGGCCGACGTCGCCGCCGTCCTCGAAGGCGTGCCGGGTGCGCAGCCACTTCAGCGCGTCCTCGCCCTGGATGTTGTGCTTGCCGGCGGTCAACTTCAGGTGCGAGCCGATCTCGTGCCGCACACCGTCGCGGTACTCGATCTGCTCGTCCTGGATGTTGGACTGCACGCACACCTCGACCCCGCCGACCGCGTCGGCCATCGAGACCACGCCGGAGAAGGTCACCATCATGAAGTGATCGATGTGGATCTTGGTGAGCAACTGCCAGGCCCCGACCACGCAGCCGGGCCCGCCGCGGCCCAGCGCCTCGTTGATCGTGGTGTTGATCGGGTTGAACTTCTGCTTGGTCTTCGGGTCGACGCAGGTCGGGATCTGGACCCGGGTGTCGCGCGGGATGCTGATCACCGACGCGTTGCTCCGGTCCGCGGACACGTGCAGCAACATCTGCACGTCCGCGCGCGGAGGTCCGCCGTCGCACGCGCCGCCGAGTTTGCAGTCGGTCGGGTTGTCGCGGCCGTCCGAGCCGAGCATCAGGATGTTCATCGGGGTGCGGCCGAACGCGTCGGGGCCCTCCTTGGGCACGTCCACATCGCTGATGTTGAGCTTGCTGTGCCTTATGTTGCCGTTCAGCTTCCGATAGATCACGAAGCCGGTGATCCCGATCGCGACCAGCGCCAACGACAACACCATCGCGGTGATCTTGAGCTTGCGGAAGCGGCGCGGCTTGCCGTGGCCGGTGGGCTTGGCCCTGCGTCCGGAGCGGGAGCGGCCCCGGCCGTCGGCGCGTCGGGGGCGCGGTACGCCCACGCCGGTGTCGTCGCCCCCGGCCGCCTCGGGGCCGCCCTCGACCGGGAGATCGGTGGGTGGGGCCAGGTCGGGGGAGGCGGACCCGGGAGTACGCCGGCGGCGCCCGCCGTGCTCCGGAACGGAATTCAAACCAACCCCCGAGAGTGCTGTCGTCGGACCGACGTCGCGTTGGCGCGGACTGGCTCGACACCGTATCGGGCGGCCGGAACGGACCGTACATGTACCGGACGCGGATCATTGCGCCGGCGGCCTTCGGGAAGACGGACGGTCTCCGGCGCGGGACGGTTGCAGTGCGGATTGTCCCGGATGCCGGGGGTCGGCCCGGGCGCCGGTGGCGAGGGGCGAAAAGACGAGGGACGGCGCCGCCCTCGGGGGAGGGGGCGACGCCGTCGTCTTCGGGTCGGTGAACGGGATCACCTCTCGGCGGGTGGCACGCCGCGATTCCAGCCGAACGGTAATTCGCGGCGGCAATGATTGGGCCCGGGGACACCCGCTCACCGACTGCTCCGTACAACGAACGAGCCGCCGGGGTCATTCCCGGCGATTTCGGCGCGTATTCGGCGGCGAGGCCGAGGCCCTGTGCGGTGCCGATGCCCTATGGGGTGCCGAAGCCCGAGGCGGCGCCGGGGCCGGGTCGGCCGGCGCCCGGTCCGGTCGGGAGTTGCTCCAAGCCGGCGAGCAGCAGGTCGAGGCCCGCCCGGAACTCGTCGGACGGTGAGCTCTCGGCCGCCGCGCCGGCGATCTCGATCAGGTACGGGAAGCGGTCGGCGGGCAGCGCCCGGGCCCGGTCGGTGATGGACCGCACGTCCTCGTCGGGGGCGATCGAGAGCGGGCCGGCGAGTTCGGCCTGGGCGAAGCCGGTGACGAAGCCGGTCACGGTGCGGAAGGCGTACAGCAGCTCGACACCGCGGCGACCGCTTCGGGCCAGGGCGCGCAGCAGCGCCTCGCCGTGTACGAGGGTCGCCTCGTCGGTGATCCGGCGGGTGAGGATCAGCGGAATCACGTCCGGGTGGGCGCGGATGGCACGCCAGTTCGCCTCGGCGAGCCGACGCACCTCGGCCTGCCAGTCGCCCGCCTCGGTGCCGGGTCCGGTCGCGGGGAGCGCGTCGGCCAGGACGGCCTCGACGAGCAGTCCCTCCAGGCCCTCGCGCCCGTCCACGTAGTTGTAGATGGTCATCGCCCCGGTGCCGAGCGCCGCCGCGAGGCTGCGCATGGTCAGTGCGGCCAGGCCGTGCGTGTCGACCAGGGTCAGCGCCGCGGTGCGCAGTTGTTCGCGGCTGAACTTTCGGGGCGCGGGCATGCTGCTCCTCCTTGACGTACGTACGGCGTACGTGTTCGACTGAAGCTGTTCACGTACAGAGTACGTCAACGCGCTGCCGGTGTGTCTCCCGGCGTGCTTTTTCCTGTGGCAAGGAGTTTTTCGATGACGTATGTCGACCTGTTCCAATCCGCGGTGCGATTGGCCGAAGTCGGTGGCCGGATCGAGGTCGGGGAGCGCCGGATGGTCGGGGACGCGCCGGGCTGGCAGGTGGCCGTCTTCCGGGTGGAGACCGACGCCGAATTGCATGCCGATCTCTGGGAGATGCACCCGTCCTCCGACGAGGTGGTGTGCGTGTGGTCGGGAGGTCTGCGGATCGTGCTGCGCGATGCGGTCGGTGACGGCGAGGGGCCGCCGGTGGCGCTCGGGCCCGGCGGGGCGTTCGTGGTGCCCCGTGGGCGGTGGCACCGGCTCGAGGCGGACGGGCCCGTCGAGGTGATGTCCATCGGGGTGCGCACCGGCACACACCTGGAGCCGCGCGCCGACGGGGTCGGGGTGCGGGGATGACCGGGACGAGGGGCGGGACGACGGCCGGGGCGGCGGGGACGGCCGGGATGACCGGGCCGACCGGGACGATCGCGGCTTCGGTTGAGGCGGGCCGGGGGCGGCCGGGTACTCGACTGTTGCTGCTGGTCGTGTTGACCGTGCAGTTCACCGTCGCGTTGGACATGTCGGTGGTCAATGTGGCACTCCCGGACATCCGTGACGACCTGGGCTTCGGCGTCGACGGGTTGCCGTGGGTGGTCAACGCGTATGCGCTGAGCTTCGGCGGGTTGTTGATGCTCGGCGGGCGCGTCGGCGACCTGGTGGGTCGGCGGCGCACGCTGATCGGCGGCCTCACCGTGTTCGGCCTGGCCGGGCTGGCGGGCGGCTTCGCCTCGTCGCCCGGGGCGCTGATCGCGGCCCGCGCGGTACAGGGGGTCGGGGCCGCGGCGCTGGCGCCGGTGGCGTTCGCGCTGATCACGGTGACCTTCCCGGCCGGGCCGGCCCGCTCCCGGGCGCTCGGCCTGTGGGGTGCGACGGCGGCGGCCGGAGGTGCGTGCGGGGTGCTGGTCGGCGGACTGCTGACCGAGTCGGCGGGGTGGCAGGCGGTGATGTTGATCAATGTGCCGATCGTGGCCTTCGCGCTGCTCGCCGCCCGGCGACTGCCCGGCGACCGGCCCGCGCGGGGCACCGGCGGCGGGCTCGATCCGGCGGGTGCGCTGCTGGTCACCGCCGGGGCGACCACGCTGGTCCTCGGCGTGGTGCGGGCCGAACGGCAGGGCTGGGGCTCGGCGGTCACGATCGGTACGCTCACCGCCGCGGTGGTGTTGCTTGTCGCCTTCGTTCTGGTCGAACTGCGGGTTGCCACACCGCTGTTGCGGATGGGACTGCTGCGCCGGCGGCCGGTGGTCGGCGCGAACCTGTTCATGATGTTGTTGTTCTCCGGGCAGTTCGCCGCGTTCTACTTCACCTCGCTGTACCTCCAGCAGGTGCTCGGCTACGGTCCGGCCGCCGCCGGGGTGGCGTTCCTGCCCTTCTCGCTCGGGGTGTTGATCGGCTCGGTGCTGGCCACCAAGGTGGTGGCCCGGGTCGGGCTCGGGCGGTTGCTCGCGCTGGGCGGGGTGCTGGTGGGGGCCGGTTTCGGGTGGTTCGGGCTGGCCTTCGACGTGGACGGTACGTTCCTGCGCTCGATCCTGGGACCGTCGCTGGTCGCGAGCATCGGCGCGGGCCTGTGCTTCGTTCCGCTGGGCACCGCGGCCACCTCCGGCGTGGCCGCGCACGAGGCGGGCATGGCCGGCGGATTGATCAACAGCTCGCGCCAGATCGGCGGTTCGATCGGCCTGGCCGCGCTGGTCACCCTGGCCGCCTCGGTGACCGGACCCGAGGAGGGCGCGTCGAAGCGGGAACTCGCCCACGGCTACGCGGTATCGCTCGGTGCGGCGGGTGGGTTGTTGCTGGTCGCAGCGGTCGTCGCGGTGCTGCTGGTGCCGACGAAGTCAGCAGTGACATAGGGGGCTTGGGGCTTCGGGCCGGGTCGTCGGGTTGCGCGGTCGTGCCGCGTCGTGGGGAAAAGACCCGTTGGTGGGTGTGCGGAACCGTCGGGCGCGGGCAGGATTGACGGAGTGTGGCAGGTCGCGTACCTGCCGGTAACGGGGCGTCCGTGGGTCCAACGGCGGTGCGGGCGCGCGGAGTCGACTGCGAAGGGGGCGGCGATGGGTGTGCTCGGGCGGGTGTGTCGGCGGGTGGGGACGGTGGTGGTCGCGGCCGGGGTCGTGGTGCCGCTGGGGGTGGTGGTCGCGGCGCCGACGAGTGCGGCGCCTGCGGCCTGTACCTCGCGGACCGGGCCCTATCAGCGGCAGGTGGAGGCGGCCCTCGGACTGCCGGTGGACGGGCGGGAGTCCGCGGCCGACTGCCGGGCCATCCGCACGTACCAGGCCGACAACGGCATTCGCCCGGCGGCCGGTTACGCCGGCCCGGTCACGTATGCGGCGCTCAAGCGGCGGTCCGCCGGCGGGGAGGGCGGATGTCCGACCGATGTCGGACGAATCGCGTGTGTGGACCTCGGCCGGCAGGTCAGCTGGATCCAGGACGGCGCGAAGCGGGTGTACGGGCCGGTGCAGATCCGTTCGGGGCGGGCCGACTTCGCCACCCGCACCGGGCTGCACAAGGTCTACTACCGGGCGCTGAACCACTGGTCGACGCTCTACGACGTGGCGATGCCGTACAGCCAGTTCTTCGACGGCGGCATCGCGTTCCACGCGATCGACGGCTCGGTCACCTCGCCGCCCGGCTCGCACGGCTGCGTCAACATGCGGCCGGCGGACGCGAAGGCCTACTGGGATCTGCTGCACACCGGCGACGAGGTGTACGTGTACGGCCGCAAGTCCGGCACCTGATCGCCGAGTTGCGCCACCCCCGGGCGTCGGCGGGGAAGGCGGCGACGGTCAGACCGCGCGCAGCGCGCCCGGGTGGCGGCCGGTGAGGTGGTCGAGTGCGGCGGAGGTGGGTTCGTCGCAGGGGAGGTAGACGACCAGCGTCTGGTCGACGTCGGCGAGGTCCAGGATCTCGCGTTCCAGGCGCAGTTCGCCCGCCTCCGGGTGGGCCAGCCGCTCCACGCCGACCCGGCGCGGCGGGGTGGCCGGCGCGGCAAGCCGGCGGCTGAACACCGTGCCGGCGATGATCGCGAGGCCGTCCAGGAAGTCCTGGACGTAGGGATCGGCGAACGAGGCGGCCGTGCGCAGGATCGCGGCGTGTTCGTCGGCTATTTGCTCCCAGTCTGGGTAGGCGGCGCGGGCCCGGGGATCGGTGAACACGTAGCGCGCCAGGTTGGGTTGGTCCGGGTCGAGGATGCCGAGGGGGCGGGCCAGCCGCTCGTAGCCGTTGGTGAACGCCAGGACGTCGCCGAGCCGGTCGACCAGCAGCGCGGGGGCCGGTTCGAGCCGGTCGAGCAGGGCGCGAACGGTGGGCCGGATTCCGCGCGTGGGCGGCTCGACCGCCGCGTACGAGAACGCGTTGCCGGTGGCGGCCCTGGCGAGCAGACGCACGTGGACCCGCTCCTCCGGGGTCAACCGGAGCGCGTCGGCGAGCGCCGCCAGTACCTGGCCGGAGGGACGTCGGTCGCGCCCCTGCTCCAACCGCGCCAGGTATTCCACGCTGACCCCCGCCAGGCCCGCCAACTCGGACCGCCGCAGCCCCGGGCCACGGCGCCGGGGCCCGTCGGGCAGCCCGACTTCGGCAGGCGTGACCGCCGCGCGCCGGTCACGGAGGAAGCCACCAAGCTCGTTCTCACTCACGGCCCGAAGTCTAAGCCGCCCCGACACCGGACCGACCGCCGCTCGTCGCCGACCGCTCGCGGGGTGGGACTGGGGCGCGCGGTGGGTCGCGTGGGACGGGCGGGGCCGCGGCGAGATCGGACGGGGGTGTTGTGCACGGGAGTTGCGGGGTGAGTGGAGGCAGGCTCGGGGTGGCGGTGAGTCGGTCGGGGCGCGGGTGCCGTGGCGAAGCGAGCAAGGTAAGCGAGCGAGGGAGCAAGGGAGTCGGGTGCCGGAGTCGTGAGGTCGAGCGGTGTGGTGCGTCGGAGTTGTGCGGTGGGCAGGCGAGGCGGGGTCGGGCGGTCGAGACGGCGATGAGCCGGTAAGGGCGTTGGAGTCGTCGAGTTTGTCAGGGGCGCCTTCCCGAGTGGGTCGGGCGTTTTCGCCGGGCGGTGTGCTTGTGGTTGCGGGTGGCCGGTGCGGGGTGTGTCCGAGTCGGTGGTGGGCCGCCGCCGGCGTTCGGGGCTCCGAGATGTGGGGTTCCCGACGAGGCGGACGTGTTGCTCACCGAAAACCGGCTGGCAACGGGGGCAGGGAGGGCGCTCGGGTCGAGTCCTCCGGGGCGCCTTTCCGGGTGGGTCGGGTGCTTTCGCCGGGCGGTGTGCTTGTGGTTGCGGGTGGCCGGTGCGGGGCTTGTCCGAGTCGGTGATGGGCCGCCGCCAGCGTTCGGGGCTCCTAGACATGGAGTTCCCGACGAGACGGGCGTGTTGCTCGGCGAAAACCGGCTGGCAGCGGGGGGCAGGGAGGGCGGCCGGGTCGAGTCCTCCGGAGAGCCTTCCCGAGTGGGTCGGGTGGTTTCGGGGGCCGTTGGGAGGGGCTGAGGTTCGAAACCGATCGCGATGGGTGGATGTGGGCTTCGAGCTTCGGTGACCTGCGATTTTGCGTGGCCGGGGCGGAAAGTCAGGCGTCGAGTGCCGGTTTCGTATGCTCTGACCCCTCGACGCCCGTGCGGAGACTGAAACCGCCCGTTCGGAGCCGGCTTCGGGTGCTCCGACCCCTCATAGGCCGTCGCGAAGACCAAAAGCGCCCAGTAGGCGCCGAAACCGGATCGCGAGGCGCCCGAAGCAGCCACCCGATGGCACTGACCTGCGGTTTTCCCTCACGCCGAGGCAACAGCTCTTCACGCGGTCCGGGTTCGTGAACCCTCGTCACCCACACGCCCACCGCACTCCCGAAACCACCCGACCCAGCCGGGAAGGCTCCTCGGAGGACTCGACCCGAGCGCCCTCCCTGCCCCCCGCTGCCAGCCGGTTTTCGCCGACCAACACGTCCGTCTCGTCGGGAGCCCCACATCTCGGAGCCCCGAACGCCGGCGGCGGCCCATCACCGACTCGGACACACCCCGCACCGGCCACCCGCAACCACAAGCGCACCGCCCGGCGAAAACGCCCGACCCACTCGGGAAGGCGCCCCGGGGGACTCGACCCGGCCGCCCTGCCTGCCCCCGTTGCCAGCCGGTTTTCGCCGAGCAACACGCACGTCTCGTCGGGGGCTTCAAGTCTTGGAGCCCCGAACGCTGGCGGCGGCCCACCACCGACTCGGACCGGCCCCGCACCGGCCACCCGCAACCACAAGCGCGACGTTCGTCGGGGACATCCGGGCCACTCGGGAAGGTCCCTCGGGAACCCGGCCCAACCTGCCCCCTGCCCGCCGCTGGTGAGGTGATCGTGGCTTCGCGGTCGTCGGTGGGGTGGTGCGTCGGAGTTGTGGGGTGGGCCGGGTTGGGGGTGCGGTGAGCGGGGCGGGGGTTTTGGGTTGTCGTGGCGCTGGTTCCTGTTGGGTGACGTCATGTGGCGTCGAAGGGTGGGGGTGTTGGGCTTGCCATGACGTCATTGTGGCGTCATGATGACGTCATGGACCTCACGCCGTATGTCGACAAGCTCTGTCGTGAACTGGCGGTTGCCGCCGAGGCGAATGGTGCGGAGGCGCGGGCGCTTGCCGAGCGGTTGATCGGGCCGCTCGAATCGGCGACCAGGCTTGCGCTGCTGAGTGCGTTGTCCGCCGCCGCCGACGAGATCAGCCGCGACCTGGCGCCGGGGTCGGTCGACATGCGGCTGCGGGGGCTCGACCCGGACTTCGTGGTGTCGTCGGCGGCCGCTCGCTCGTTCGAGGAGGGCGGCGGAGGTGCCTTCGACGACGAGCCGGACGAGCGCCCCGGGCCGCCGCCCGCCGCGTCCGTGCCGGAGCCCGAGGAGGGCGGTACGGCGCGGATCACGCTCCGGCTCGCCGAGCACATCAAGCCTCGGATCGAACAGGCCGCCGGTCGGGCGGGCCTGTCCGTCAACGCCTGGCTGACCCGTACGGTGGCCGCCGCGCTCGACCCCGTCGAGGAGCGCGGGCGCGAACGGCGCGGCACGTCGCGCGGCAGGCAGCGGTACACCGGCTGGGTGCGGTGACCCGGTGCGCGGCCGGCGAACCCGGGATGCGCCGGCAGGGAGCACCCGGCGGCGGAATCCGAGCGAACTCGGAGCGCGGCACCCGAGCCTTCGGCGGCTGTAGCGAGACGCGCGCGATCGGCCCGCGCCGCATGCGTGGCCCGCGGGCGGCGTGTGGGTGCGCGACGGAGTACGCCCCTACGTAGTAGTACGACCCTCACCTCCCAGGACGGGATGTCATGCCTACTTTCGAAACCCCCAAGCCGATCTTCGCCACCGTCGATCTGGTCGTCGGCAGCCTTCGGATCAGCGCGAGCGACCGCGTCGACACGGTCGTCGAGGTGCGTCCCACCGACCCGTCGCACACCGCGTCCGTGCAGGCCGCCGAGCAGACGTCGGTCACCTGCTCCTCGGGGCGGCTGTCGGTGCGCGTGCCCAGGAACAGGAGCCGTTCGTTCTTCGGGCGCAGTGCCTCGGTGGACGTGACGATCGAGTTGCCCACCGGCTCCCGGATCGAGGGACAGGCGGCCGCCGCGGACATCCACGTCGAGGGGCGGGTCGGCGAGACCCGGCTCTCGGTCGCCTCGGGCGACATCCGACTGGATCGCACCGGCGCGCTGCGGCTGAACTCCACCTCCGGTGACGTCTCGGTGGCGCACTCGGTGGGCCACACCGACATCAGCGCGGCGGCGGGCGAGATCCGGGTCGGCAAGATCGACGGTACGGCGGTGGTCCGCAACACCGCCGGCGGCATCTCGCTCGGCGCGGTCAGCGGCGACCTGCGCCTGAACAGCACGCTCGGCGACATCACCGTGGATCGGGCGCTGACCACCGTCGGCGCCAAGACCGTGTCCGGCAGCGTCCGGATCGGCGAGGTGGTGCACGGCGCGATCCGGCTGGAGACCGCGTCCGGCGAGCTGGAGGTGGGGATCCGGGAGGGTACCGCCGCCTGGCTCGACCTGAACTCCATGGCCGGCAAGGTGCATACCTCGTTGCCCTCGGTCGACGGCCCGGCGCCGAGCGACGACACGGTCGACGTGCGGGCCCGCACGCTTTCGGGCGACATCGTGATCCGTCGGTCCTGACGTCCGAAGCACGCAGCGGAGAGGACAGCTCATGTGGGCCGCACCCGAAGTGTCCGGCGGCGTCTGGCCGTTACCGCATCCGGTGCCGACGCCGCTGCTGTGCGCGGTACTGATCCTGGCGGCCCTCGCGCCGTTGGAACGGTGGCGTCGGCAGCGGGAGATCGCGCAGCGTCGCGCCGATCGACTCGCCGGTCGGGAGGTCGCGCCGGCCGCTGTCCGGTCCGCCGTGCCATGTGGCGCCATGCGGTCGGGCGCGCGAGCGGGCGCTCGATCCGCTACCCGGTCCGGTGCTCGATGTGCGACACGCGTGATCGGGCAAATGTCGGAATCATCGACAATTCCGACGGAACATGGGGGCGAATCGCGGCGAACGGCCGCTACGAACCCGCAGGGAGTACTCATGCCCGTGACCGCCGACCTCGACAAGCTGCTCGACAAGGCCTACGAGAACAAGACGCTCAGCGAGGTCCTGGCCGCGCCGGTCGCCGGACTGGCCGGGATCACCGACGCGCACGCCGAGCACCTGGCGTCGCTGAAGATCACCACGATCGGCGACCTGGGCCGCAACAAGTACTTCCGCTGGGCCGCGTCGCTCGCCGACCTCCAGGACAGCGGCGCCAAGTAGCCGCCGGGCGCGGCCGCTCGGACCGGGGGTCAACCGGCCGGGTCGGTTTCCAGGGCCAGGAGCAGATCCACCCGGTCCCGGGCGGAGAACAGGTCACGGCCCGTCAGATCCCGTACCCGGCCCATGCGTTGGTGCAATGCGCTGACGTGTACGCCGAGCGTCCCGGCGCAGCGCTGCCAGGCGCCGTTGGCGGCCAGGAACGCGGCCAGGGTGTCGATCAGGTCGGTGCCGTGTTCGGCGTCGTACGCCCGCAGCCCGCCCAGTACCCGTTCCGCGAACGCGGCGCGTACGGGCGGGGGGACCGCGGTGAGCAGTGCCGGATATGCGTCGATCTCGGGGCCTTCGGCCACGGTGAGCCGGCCGGGGCGCGTCCAAGCGAGGTCCCGCGCGCCCCTGGCCTCGGCCAATGCCGTAGCCCACGTGGGTGACGTCCCGGCAATGCCGATCGCCAGGCGCTCGGCCCCGAGGAGCGGCTCCCACCACTCGGCCGCCCGCTCCAGCGCGCGAGCGACGCGCGTCGCGCCGCCGGGTCCGGTTCCGGCCGAGGCGAACACGACCACCTCGGCCTTGCCGACGGCCACCACCCACCGTGCCGTCGGCTCCTCGTCCAGTGCGTGCTCGATCAGGTCGACAACCAGGCGTGCGGTCGCCGCGTCGGCGCCGTGGCCCGCGGCGGAGCAGACGATCGGCGCCGCGTCGGGTGGGAGGCCGGCCGCGCCCAGGCGGGCCCGAACCGTGTCCGGGGCCGCATCCGACTCGACGAGGTCGACCAACTCCCACGCGTGGGCCCGCTCCACGGCTGCCCGCTCGGCGCGCCGCGCGTCGCCGAGTACGAACAGGTCGGCCACGCGCGCCAGCGCCTCGTCGGTCCGGCGATCCCCACCGCAGACCAGATACCCGACCAGGCCGGCCCCGCGCCCCACGGCGAACACCGTGTCCCCGCCCACCAGAAGCGGCAACCGGTCACCTCCCCGAGCCATGACCCGAGCCACCTTTCCGCAATTCGACCCGCCGGAACGGCCGCCTGACGGCCCATCACCGGGCACCGCCCCCTCCGACCGAGCAGCCGCACCCGGGCAACCCACCACGCGCACCCCCACCTCCGCGCCGGCCCCGCCCCACTCCGCCGCCCCCTCCCGTGTCGGGGTCGCGGTCGCCATGAGGCGGCCTGCCGGGGTGATCACGTGGCAGGGGCACGCCAGCTCGGTGGCCAGTTCGGTGAGTAGGGCCTGGGTGTCGGCGCCGTTGGTCAGGGCTGTGAGCAGGCGGGTGTGGCGGCTGGGGGAGTGCTCGGTGGTGGGGTCGGTCTCCCTGGCCATGCGGTGGGCGACCACCTCGGCGATGCGGACCGCCGGGATCGAGTGCGGTGCCAGGAGCAGCGGCAGGCCGGCCCGGCCACAGGCCTCGACCAGGGGATAGGGCACATCGTCGGGATCGGGCTCGGCCACCGGCGGCCGGGGCGAGAGCACCAGGGCCGCCGCGCCGTGCGTGGTGAGGGCGCGGACGAGGTGTGCCGACTCGGCGGGGGACGCGGGCACTTCGCCGGCCACCACGAGTTCGCCGCCGGCCAGATCCCGGCCCGGGCCGGTCGGATCGTACGCCGACACGCGTCGCACCTCGCGGCCGAGCCGCCCCGTACCCGCCAGCAGGGCCAGTCGCAGCTCGGGCATGCCCAACAAATCCTCGACCCGCACCGCCGTGCCCCCAAGCCCGTCGTCCATATCGTTCGAATGATCGTATGAACACGCGGCGCTCCGGATAGGGACGTTCCACCCTTCGGCCGGATCCGGCCGATGCCGACGGCTGCCTCGGCGGGGACGGCAGGCGGTTCTCGTACCGCTCGTGGCCGTGCCTCCGAGGTCATGCGGCGTGTCGTCGACGACTGCGCCCACTCCAGGCGATGGCCGAATTCCGCCCCCGCGACACGCCGGCCCCGCACCCGATCACACCGGCACGGCCAACCGATATCCCCGCTTCGTCACCGTCTTGACCAGCCCCTTGTGCGGCCCCAGGGCGCTCCGCAGCCGGGCCACCGCCGCCTCGACCGCGTGTTCGTCCGCGCTCGCGCCCTGCCAGACCCGGCGCAGCAGTTCGGCGCGGCTCAGCACCCATCCCGGCTTTTCCGCCAGCGCGCGCAACACCGCGGCCGGCACCGGGGACAGTGCGATCACCCCGCCCCGGACCAGCACCGCGTTGCCCTGCAGCACCAGCCGGTCCGTCCCGGTGTCCAGTTCGCGCCGCACCCGGGCCGGCAGCGTCTCGGTGACCGTGCGCACCATCGACCCCAGCCGTCCGCGCTCCGGCCACAACGCCGGCACGCCCTCCTCCCCGAGCGGCTTCGCGCAGATCGCGCCGATGCACACCGGCAACACGTCGGCGCGCAGCGCGGCCAGTACCTGTTCGCGCCGTCCCGCCTCGCCCGCCGCCGCCAAGAACGCGTCGATCGCCGGCGCGCTGGTGAACGTCATCGCGTGCACCTCGCCCCGGACCACCTGCTCGACCAGACGTCGCACGGCCGCCGGATCCTCCGGCGGCCCCCACCGATACACCGGCAGCTCGATCACCTCGGCACCGCGCTCGCGCAGCGCGGTCGCGAAGCCCTCCAGCGGCGCGCCGTGTTCCTGCACCGCGATCCGCCTCCCGCGCAGATCGCGCGCCAACAACCAGTGCAGCAGCTCGTCGTTGGCCTCCGAACCCGGCGAGTACATCTCGCGCAACCCGGACGCGCGCACCGCGCCGGTGGCCTTGGGCCCTCGGCTGATCACCGTCGCCGCCGCGCACACCCGCCGCACCTCGGCGGAACGCCCCCACCCCTCCGCGGCGTTCATCCACCCGCGCCAACCGACCCCGGTGGTGGCCACCACGTAGTCCAGCGGCTCGACCAGGCAGCGCTCGGTCGCCCGCCGCAGCTCCCGGTCCTCCCGCAGCGGCACGATGCTCATCGTCGGCGTGCCCACGACCTTCGCGCCCCGGCGCTCCAGGAGCGCGACGAGTTCGTCGCGCCGCCGGGCCGCCGTGACGCCGACCGTGAGCCCGACGAGGGGTTCGGCCGCACCTGTACGAGTAACCATGTCGTGAGATTGACGGACCGGTGTTACGGACGTATTGCCGGGCGATCACCCGGGCGTAAGGGCTCGTGCCCGAAAGGCACCCGATCGTGTCGGCCTTCTCACCGTCGCCGGCGCCCCGGGTGAGCCGGCCGTACCGCTCGCGCAACATCGGGGACCAGGACCCGTAACAGCGACTCGGGACGCTTCGGTGAGCAGCAGTCGCCCGCCCCGCCCCCGCCCCGAAGGAGTCCATCCGTGACCGACGCCCAACAGACGCACGTGGTCCTGGTCGGCCACGGCATGGTCGGTCAGCGCTTCCTCGAAGCGCTGACCGAGGCCGAGCCGCGACCGCCGGGCCTGCGCATCACGGTGTTGGCCGAGGAGCCCCGGCGCGCCTACGACCGGGTGCACCTGACCTCGTGGTTCTCCGGCACCACGGCCGAGGAGCTGTCCCTGTGCGACGACGCGTTCGCCGCCGAGCACGGGATCGACATCCGCCTCGGCGACCCGGTCGAGACGATCGACCGCGCCGCCCGCACCGTGACCACCCGGGCCGGCCACACCGTCGGCTACGACACGCTCGTCCTGGCCACCGGCTCCTACCCGTTCGTACCGCCGGTGCCCGGCCACGACACCCCCGGCTGCTTCGTCTACCGCACGATCGAGGACCTGGAGGCGATCAAGGCCGCCGCCGAGCGGGCCCGCGTCGGCGTGGTGGTCGGCGGCGGGCTGCTCGGCCTGGAGGCCGCCGGGGCACTGACCGCGATGGGCCTGGACACCCACGTGGTCGAGTTCGCGCCACGCCTGATGGCGTTGCAGATCGACGACGGCGGCGGCCGGGTGCTGCGCCGCAAGATCCAGGACCTGGGCGTGACGGTACACACCGACGCCGGTACCCGGGCGATCGTGGACCGCGCCGGCCGGGTCGCCGGCATGGTGCTGTCCGACGGCACCGAACTGGCCACCGACCTGGTGGTCTTCTCCGCCGGGGTACGCCCCCGCGACCGACTCGCCCGCGCGGCCGGCCTGGCGGTCGGCGAACGCGGCGGGATCGTGGTGGACGAGTACTGCCGCACCGACGACCCGCACGTGCTGGCCATCGGGGAATGCGCGCTGGCCGTCGACGGGCGGGTGTACGGCCTGGTCGCGCCCGGCTACGCGATGGCCGAGGTGGCCGCCCGGCAACTCGTCGCCGGCCCGCCCGACCCGGACCGCACGTTCACCGGCGCCGACCTGTCCACCAGCCTCAAACTGCTCGGCGTGGACGTGGCCGGCTTCGGCGACGCGCACGGGGTCGCCGAGGACTGCGTGGAGGTGCTGTACTCGGACCCGCTCGCCGGCGTCTACAAGAAGCTGGTGATCGGCGCCGACGGCCGGCTGCTCGGCGGCGTCCTGGTCGGCGACGCCGAAGCGTACGCCCAACTGCGCCCGCTCACCGGCAGCCCGCTGCCCGTCCCGCCCGAACAGCTGGTGCTGCCCGCCGCCGCCGGCCCGCGCGGGCAACTCGCGCTGCCCGACACGGCCGTGGTCTGCTCCTGCCACGGGGTCGCCAAGGGCACCATCCGGGCCGCGGTCACCGAGCACGACGTGGTCGACGTACCCGGCGTCAAACGCTGCACCAAGGCCGGTACCGGCTGCGGCGGTTGTGTGAAGCTGATCGGCAAGATCGTCACCGAGGAACTTGCCGCGGCGGGCATCGAGACCCGGCGCGGCCTGTGCGAGCACTTCGCCCGCTACACCCGGGCCGAGCTGTACGAGATCGTCCGGGTCAAGGGAATCGGCAGCTTCGCCCGGCTGATCGACGAACACGGCAGCGCCGAGGGGCCCGACGCGGACGGCTGCGAGGTCTGCAAGCCCGCCGTCGGCTCGATCCTGGCGAGCCTGTCCGGCGGGCACATCCTGGACGGTGAACAGGCCGCGCTCCAGGACACCAACGACCACTTCCTCGCCAACCTCCAGCGCAACGGCTCCTATTCGGTGGTGCCGCGCATCCCCGGCGGCGAGGTCACTCCCGAGGGGCTGATCACCATCGGTGAGATCGCCCGCGACTTCGGCCTCTACACCAAGATCACCGGCGGCCAGCGCATCGACATGTTCGGCGCCACCGTCGACCAGCTCCCGAGCATCTGGCAGCGCCTGGTGGCGGCCGGATTCGAGTCGGGCCACGCGTACGGCAAGGCGCTGCGCACGGTGAAGTCGTGTGTGGGGCAGACCTGGTGCCGCTACGGCGTGCAGGACTCCGTGGCGCTCGCGATCGAGTTGGAACTGCGCTACCGGGGCCTGCGCTCGCCGCACAAGCTCAAGTCGGCGGTGAGCGGCTGCACCCGGGAGTGCGCGGAGGCGCAGAGCAAGGACTTCGGGGTGATCGCCACCGCCGAGGGCTGGAACCTGTACGTCGGCGGCAACGGCGGCACCACCCCCCGCCACGCCGAACTGCTCGCGAGCGACCTCGACCACGACACGCTGATCCGCACCATCGACCGCTTCCTGATGCTCTACATCCGCACCGCCGACCGCCTGGAGCGCACCGCGACGTGGCTGACCCGGATCGAGGGCGGCCTCGACCACGTGCGCGCGGTGGTCATGGACGACGCGCTGGGGATCTGCGCCGACCTGGACGAGTTGATGGGCCGGCACGTGGAGACCTACGAGGACGAATGGGCCGCGACCCTGGCCGATCCCGAACGGGTGCGCCGCTTCGTGTCGTTCGCCAACGCGCCGGGCGTGCCGGACCCGACCGTGCGGTTCACCGCGGAGCGCGAGCAGATCAAGCCGGTGTTGTTCGAGAGGTTGGAGGTGCGTGGGCGATGAGCGGGCCCGGAAACGTGTGGTGCGCGGCCGAGCGGAAGCGGGTCGGATCCGTGGTGTTCGAGACAGGGGAGGTGTGCGCGTGACGAGTACGACCGGGACCGCCGTCGAGACGACGGTGGAGATCGCCACCGGGACGGGGTGGGTCACGATCTGCCCGTACGACCGGCTGACCCCAGGGCGGGGCGTGGCGGCGCTGATCGAGGGCGAGCAGGTCGCCGTCTTCCGCACGCGTGCGGGCGAGTTGTACGCGCTGGGCAACCGCGACCCGTTCAGCGGCGCCTACGTCATGTCGCGCGGCATCGTGGGGCGGCGCGGCGAGGTGCCGATCGTCACGTCGCCGATGTACCAGCAGGCGTTCGACCTGCGCACGGGCGAGTGCCTGGACGAGGCGACCACGCCGGACGGGACGCCTGCGGCGCTGCCGACCTGGCGGGTGCGGGCCCGCTCCTGAACCGCCGCCGGGCGAGGGCCGCAGCGTCGCGCCCTCGCCCGGCGGCCCGAGGTCACGACCCGTCGGCGGGCGCGATGTTGTGGTTGCCGGTGAACAGGTTGCCCGGGTCGTGCGCCGCCTTGAGGTCGCGCAGCCGTGCCCAGCTCCGCGGGTCGTACATCGACGTGACCCGGTCCGGGTCGCTGGGCACGCCGTCGCCGTAGACGAAGTTGAGGTTGCGCCCGACGGACAGCGGGTCGAGGACGGCGTGTACGTCGGCCAGCAGCGCGCGTGCGGCGTCCGGGCCCGGGCCCTCGACCATCGCCACCACGCGCACGAGGTAGCCCGCGTCCCGCCCGCCGACCGCGTTGGGTACCGCGGGCTGCCGGGACAGCGCGCCGCCGAGGTGGCGCACCTCGTGCACGACCATCATCGGCGCGTTGGGACCGGTCAGTGCGTACACCTTGCCCACCACGGCGGCGTCCAGGTCGCGGACCAGGGCGTTGTCGCCGAGGTAGGCGTGCGGGTGGGTCGGGTCGGCGTGGATCGTGTGCGAGTCGGCGTACGGCAGGTCGGCCAGGTTGTCCACCAGGCGCGGGCCGATCGCCCGCAGCGGGGCCACCAGGCGCTCCCCGTCGGCGGCGTCGCCGCTGTACACGATCTTGATCGCCGCGGTGTGCCGGCCCCGCAGCGGCGGCGGCACCTGCTCGATGTCGGGCAGGCCGATGAACAGGATCGAGGAGGTCATCTCCTCCGGGACGGTCTCGGTCCAGGCCAGATACGCCGCGGTCGCCGCCTCGACCAGGTCGGCGTCGAAGATCAGCGAGCCGCCGTACACCCGCGCCACGGGCACCAGGTCCACCTCGATCGAGGTGACGACGCCGAAGTTGTCCCGCCCGCCGCGCAGCGCCCAGAACAGGTCCGGGTCGCTCTCGGCGGTGACGTGGCGCAGCGTGGCGTCGGCGGTGACGACGTCGATGGCGCGGACGTGGTCGGCCGCGTAACCGTACTTCCGGGCGAGCAGGCTCAGGCCGCCGCCGAGGGTGTAGGCGACGACGCCGACGTGCGGCGCCGAGCCGTTGAGCGGGGCCAGCCCGTGCGGGGTGCTCGCGGCCACCACCGCCTCCCAGCGCGCGCCGGCCTGGGCCCGGGCGGTCCGGGCGGTCGGGTCGACGTGTACCTCGGCCATCCGGCGGGTGGAGATCAGCAGGCCCCCGGGTGCGGCGTCGGCGGGCGCGTGTCCGGTGGCTTGGACCGACACGCGCAGCGCGTGTGCGCGGGCGAACTCGACGGCGAGCCGCACGTCCTCGGCGGAGTCGGCGGCCACGATCAGGGCCGGTCGCTGTCGGAAGGCCGTCTGGAATCCGGTGCGTTCGGTGTCGTAGCCGGGATCCTCGGGGGTGAGCGCGGTTCCGGACAGGTGCGTGTTCAGGGCCTTGACCGCGACGCCGAACTCCGGGTCGTGCTCGGGGGCGGGGGAGGGGGCGTTGGTCGCGGTCACGGGGAACTCCTGATCTCGGGCGGCCGATGCGCGTCCCACTCTCTCCCGAAACCGGCCGAGTGACCGTCAAGTAGTCGGGTGAGTGTCAGGTAGGCGGGTGCGGGCGGTGGACGCCGGCCGATCCGCAAGGGTTGCTCGAAAGGATTCTCACAGCCCGGGATCGGGGTCTTGAGCGAGATGTAGCCTCGTTGAGGCGGTGGGCGCGCTGTGCGGAAACCTGGGGTTTCTACCGTCACGGGACGTCGGTTCTCATGCCCTTTCGGACAGGTAGGTTCCCGTGACGACAACGACGACGACGGCGGCGACAACGGCGACAACGGTGAGTGCGCCGGCCCGGGGCGATCGGCCGCTCGACGACTGGCGGCCCGAGGACGGGGAATTCTGGGATCGGGTGGGCGCTCGAATCGCCCGGCGCAACCTGGTGTTCTCGGTGCTGTCGGAGCATATCGGCTTTTCCGTATGGAGTTTGTGGTCGGTCATCGTGCTCTTCCTCGGGCCCGAGTACGGCTTCGACCCCGCGCAGAAGTTCACGCTGACCGCCGTACCCACGCTCGTCGGCGCGGCGATGCGGATTCCCTACACCTTCGCGGTCGCTCGCTTCGGCGGGCGGAACTGGACCGTGGTCAGCGCCCTGTTGTTGCTGGCGCCGACGACGTCGATCGCCATCGTGCTGGAGCCCGGTGTCTCCTATCACACGCTGCTCCTGGTCGCGGCGGTGGCCGGGGTCGGGGGCGGCAACTTCGCCTCGTCGATGGCCAATATCAACGCGTTCTATCCGCAGCGGTTGAAGGGGTGGGCGCTGGGCGTCAACGCCGGTGGCGGCAATCTCGGCGTGCCCGCCGTGCAACTGGTCGGCCTGGCCGTGCTGGCGACGGCCGGCGCCGAGCATCCTCGACTGCTGCTCGCGGTGTACATCCCGCTGATCGTGGTCGCCGCGGTGCTCTCCGCGCGGTACATGGACAACCTCCCGTCGTTGCGCAACGACAAGGGCGCGATGCGGGAGGTGACCCGGGATCCGCACACCTGGGTGATGTCGCTGCTGTATATCGGCACGTTCGGGTCGTTCATCGGATTCGGGTTCGCCTTCGGGCAGGTATTGCAGGTGCAGTTCCACGCCGAGTTCGCGACGCCGGTCAAGGCCGCCTATCTGACCTTTCTCGGACCGCTGCTCGGGTCGCTGGTGCGTCCGGTCGGCGGGTTGCTGGCCGACCGGTGGGGCGGGGCGCGGGTGACGTTCTGGAATTTCGTCGCGATGGCCGGCGCCGCGTTCGTGGTCTATCTCGCCTCGCGGCAGGAATCGCTCGGTCTGTTCCTGTTCGGATTCGTGCTGTTGTTCGTGTTCAGCGGTTTGGGCAACGGCTCGGCGTACAAGATGATCCCCGCGATATTCGCGGTCAGGCTCGGCCCGGGACCGGCCGCGCGGCGGGCTTCGGGGGCGCTGATGGGTATCGCGGGAGCGGTCGGCGCGTTGGGCGGGGTTCTGGTCAACATCGCGTTTCGCGAGTCGTTTCTCGATTCCGGCCGCGGGGACGCCGCCTATCTGGCGTTCCTGGGTTACTACGCGTTTTGCCTGGTGCTCACGTGGGCGGTGTATCTGCGGTCGGCGGCGCGTCGGTCGGCGCGGATCTGACCCGGATCCCGGGCGGCCGCGGGCGGCCGAACGCCGGGAACTCCCGGTGTCGGCCGCCTCGTCGGGCCGGCGCCGGCGGCTCAGGCCACCGTGCGCGGTGCCCTGGACACGGCGACGGGTCGCACGGTGGTCGGCAGGTCGCGGCAGCGGCCCACCGGGGACAGGATCAGGATCAGGCCGGAGGCCGAAATGGCCGCGGCCATCACCCACAGGGCCGGGCGGACCCCGAACGCCGAACCCAGCGCGCCGGCCAGGACCGCGCCGAGCGGGATGGTGCCGTAGTTGACGAACTGCATGCTCGCGGTGATCCGGCCGAGCAACTGCGGTGGGCAGTATCGCTGTTGGAAGCTCGACTTGATCACATTGCTCGCCACCACTCCCGCCGACATCGCGAACGAACCGCAGACGAACACCGACAGACCCGGACCGGCGGTGGTCAGGGGGATGAGCAGGACCAGGCTCGACACGCCGGGCTCGAAGAGGAGGAACGCGCGCGCGGTGCCGATCCGGGAGGACACCCGGCGGGAAACGAACGCACCCGCCACGCCGCCGACGGCGCCGCCCGCGATCAGTGCGCCGGCCAGGCCCTCGTCGACGCCGACCGTGCGGATCAGGAACACCAGTTGCAGCGACTGGAGGCCGACCAGGCCGAGGTTGGACGCCCCGCCGAAGAGGGCGAACGCCCGCAGCCAGGGGTCGTGCGCGACCAGCCGCAGGCCCTCGCCGATCTCGCCGATCAGCGAGCGCTCGGCGCGCTCCTCGGGCGCGGGCCGCGACTCGGGCTCGCGGTGGCGGATGCGGAACAGGCAGACGAACGAGGTCAAGAACGTGCCGGCGTTGACGAACATGCCGTTCACGGCGCCGGCGAGCTGTGCGATCAAGCCGCCCGCACCGACCCCGGCGATCTGCGCCGCGGACGCGCTGCCGTGCAGCTTGCTGTTGCCCTCGGCCTGGTCGGCGGGAAGCAGGATGCCGGGCAGGTAGGCGGTGTACGCGGTCTGGAAGAACACCGCGGACACCCCCGTCGCCAGCGTGACGGTCAGCAGCAGACCGATACTCAGCAGGCCCGCCCGGTGTGCCAGCGGTACCGCCAGGAACAGGGCACACGAGGTGGCGGCGGCGGCGAGCATGATCGGGCGGCGGGCCATCCGGTCCACCCAGACGCCGACCGGCAGACCGATCAGCAACCACGGCAGCCAGGCCGCCGCGCCGAGCAGGCCGATCTCGAACGTGCTCGCGTCCAGGGTCGAGATCGCGATCAGCGGCATCGCCACGCCGGTCACGGAGGCGCCGAACTTGCCGGTGGTCTCGCCGAACCACAGCAGGCGGAAGTCGCGGTGGCGGTGCAGCAGGCCGCTCATGAGGAGTCCTCGTCGGGTTCGGTGGGGTGATCCGGGGCGGTGGTCTCGGTCGGCTCCGCCGGCCTCGGTGTCCTCGGCGATCCGGCCGACTTCGCCGGGTCCGCCGCGTTCTTCGGGAGATGCGGGAACGAGTGGAACTGGAGCACGATCGTGGCGGCGCCCGGTTGTTCCGGACCGCGGGTGGCCTGGGAGATCAGGTCGACGACCCGGCGATTGAGCTCGGCCAGCTGCTCGGCGGTCAGCCGCGCACCGCTCCAGTCCGAGGCGGTGCGGGCGTTCACCCACTCCGGGCCCATCTCGTCGGCGTCGGTGAACGACTCCATCAGGCGCTCGCCCTGTTGGCGGAAGGACTCGCGCATGTAGACGTCGAGTGCGCCCCGGGTCTCCGGGTCCTCGCGGAAATCGCTGGTGCGCAGGTCGCTCGGGTCGACCTCGGCGCGCCACCAGCGCTCGCGGCGGGTGCCGCGGTCGGGCACGTCCTCGATGAAACCGTGCTCGGCGAGGTGGCGCAGGTGCCAGCTGACCGTCCCGGTGCTCTCGCCGACGCGGGCGGCCAGGAGGGTGCCCGTCGAGGGGCCGTCGAGGCGCAGCATCTCGAGTAGACGCATGCGTAGGGGGTGGGCGAGAGCGCGGAGGCTGCGGGCGTTGATCCGCCGGCGGGAGTGGGTCACATCCCCCACCGTATTACGCAGAGAGTTCTCTGCAAAGAGTTCTCTGCATTCTTTGCAGAGAAGTCTCTGCGAAATCTGTCCCGCCTGTTTCCCCGAGTGTCGCGCCTAACCTCCGGCCGCCGCCGCCGACGGGGACACCGGTTGCGCGGTGGCGGTCCGGAGCGGGCTCGGGCTCGGCTCGGGGTTGTGCCCGTCGTGGGTCAGGTGCAGGACGAGGGTCACCAGCAGGCCGATCACGATCACCGTCACCCCGACGAGGGCCTGCACGGTCTCGCGCTGCGGACGGCGTCGATTCTCGGACATAGCGCCACGTTAGGCATGTTCGCGGGAGTCCGACAGGCAAAGTGCCCGACTTCGCCGAAGGTGTCGCCGCCGGGGCCGGCCCCGAACTCCCCGGCTGCGGATTTCGGAGACGGGATAACGTGGCGCACGCGCTGCCCGGCGCATGGTGGAGGCCGGTACCGGGCAGTCGTCCCCTTCTGTGCACCACTCCAGGCCCGTGAGGAAAACCGTGGACAAGCCCGTCCTGCTGACCGTCGACGACGACCCGGCCGTTTCCCGTGCGGTCGCCCGCGACCTGCGGCGACAGTACGGCGACCGGCACCGGGTGGTCCGCGCCGAATCCGGCGCGCAGGCCCTGGAGGCGCTGGCCGAGCTGCACGAGCGCGGCGAGCAGGTCGCGGTGCTGATCGCCGACCAGCGCATGCCACAGATGGACGGCGTGGCCTTCCTGGAACAGGCCGCGCACCGGTACCCACGCGCGAAACGGGTGCTGCTCACCGCCTACGCGGACACCGGGGCCGCGATCCGGGCGATCAACGACGTGGACATCGACCACTACCTGCTCAAGCCGTGGGATCCACCGGAGGAACGGCTCTACCCCGTGCTCGACTCGCTGATCACCGCGTGGGAGACCGCGCCGGTGCCGGACGAGAGCTGGGCCACGGTGATCGGCGCGCGTTTTTCCGCGCCGTCGTTCGAGCTGCGCGACTTCCTCGCCAACAACGGCGTGCCGTATCGCTGGTACGACGTCGGTCAGGCCGAGGCGCGCCGGCTGCTGCGCGAGACCGGCACCACCGAGGCCGACGTGCCGGTGGTGATCGCCCCCGACTCGACCGTGCTGCGCGGCCCGTCCAAGGGCGAACTGGCCGAGTACGTCGGCCTGTCAGTGACCGCGTCCGACGACCTGTACGACGTGGTGATCGTCGGCGGCGGCCCGGCCGGCCTGGGGGCCGCGGTGTACGCGGCCAGCGAGGGGCTGCGCACACTGCTCGTGGAGCGGCAGGCCACCGGCGGGCAGGCCGGGCAGAGTTCGCGGATCGAGAACTACCTCGGCTTCCCCGACGGCATCTCCGGCTCGCAGTTCATCGGCCGCGCCCGCCGCCAGGCGCTCAAGTTCGGCGCGGAGATAGTCAGTACGCGCGACGTGACCGGCCTGCACGTGGACGGCGACGTACGCACCATCTCCTGCGACGGCGACATCGTCGCCCGGGGACACGCGGTCGTGCTCGCCACCGGTGTGTCCTACCGCACCCTGGACGCGCCGGGACTGGCCGAGCTGACCGACCGCGGTGTGTACTACGGCGCCGCGCTGACCACCGGGCCCGACACCCGCGACCAGGACGTGTACATCGTCGGCGCGGCCAACTCGGCCGGGCAGGCGGCGGTGTTCTTCTCCCGCTACGCCCGCCGGGTGATCATCCTGGTGCGCGGCGCGGGCCTGGAGGCGTCCATGTCGCACTACCTGATCGAGCAGTTGGAGCAGATCCCCAACGTCGAGGTCCGCGTCCGCACCGAGGTCTCCGGGGCGCACGGCACCGGGCGACTGCGCGAACTCACCCTGCGCGATCGGGACTCGGGCACGGAGGAGACGGTACCCGCGTCGTGGTTGTTCGTCTTCATCGGCGCCAGCCCGCGCACCGCGTGGCTGGACGGCAGCGGCGTGCGGCGCGACCGCGACGGCTACATCCTCACCGGCGGTGAACTGCTGGACGACTGCGACGGCGAACTCGACGGCTGGAGCCGCCCGCCGTTCGTCCAGGAGACGGCGGTGCCCGGGGTGTTCGCCGCGGGCGACTCGCGCGCGGCCTCGGTCAAGCGGGTCGCCTCGGCGGTCGGGGAGGGCGCGATGACGGTGATGCTCGTGCACCGCTATCTGGACACCCTGGACACCCGGAAGCCGGGCGACGATCCGGGCGGGCCGGGCGATGCGCGGACCCCGGCCGACACCCGCACCCCGGCGACGGAGGGATCGCGATGAGCGTGTGCGACGTGTTGCCGCCGGAGGAACTGCGCACCCTGTTCCTGTTCGAGAAGTTGCCCGACGAACACCTGAACTGGCTGTGCGCGCACGGCAAGGTCAAGGCGTTCCCGGCGAACACCACGCTCTACCACGAGGGCGATCCCGGCGAGTGCTTCTTCGTGCTGCTCACCGGCGAGGTCACGATGAACCGCACGGTGCGCGGCGGCGAGTTGGAGGTGCACCGCTCGTCGATGCGCGGCGCCTACGTCGGCGCGGCACTGGCCCTGGACGGCGAGGGCGCGACCCCGGCGGTGCACGCGTACGGCAACACCGCACGCACGCACGTCGATTCGACCTTCTTCGTGCTGCCGGCCGCCCAGTTGGCGCAGGCCTTCACCGAGTGGTTCCCGATGGCCGCACACCTGGTCGCGGGCATGTTCCTGGGCGGGCGCCGGACCGGTTCGGCGGTCGGGCAGCGCGAGCGCATGGTGGCGCTCGGCACGCTCACCGCCGGGCTCACCCACGAACTGGGCAACCCGGCCGCGGCGGCCGAGCGGGCCGCGGCGAACCTGCGCTCCCGGCTGGGGGAGTTGCGCCGGGCCCGGGCCGAACTGGCCCGCTGCGGCGCCGGTGCCGGCGCGTTGGAGGCGCTGGACCGGCTCCAGGCCGAGGTGTTGGCCCGGCGGGAGGTGGAGCCGCCCCGGTTGCGCCCGCTGGAGTTCGCCGACCGCACCGACGAAGTGGCCGAGATCTTCGAGGACTTGGACCTGCCGGACGCGTACGAGACGGCGCCCTCGTTCGTCAACGTCGGCCTGTACGAGGACTGGGCCCGGGACGCGGGCGCGGCCCTCGGCGCGGCGGCGCGCCCCGGATTGACCTGGCTCGCGGCCAACCTCGAGGGCGAGGCGCTGCTCGACGAGGTCGCCGACGCGCTGGGCCGGATCACCGATCTGCTCGCCGCCGCCGGGCAGTACACCCAGATGGACCGGGCCCCCTACCAGGAGACCGACCTGCGCAAGGGCCTGGACAGCACGGTGGCCATGCTGGCCGGCCCGCTGCGTGACATCCGGATCGAGCGCGAGTACGCCGAGGACCTGCCGAAGATCCAGGCCTATCCGGCCGAGTTGAACCAGGTGTGGACCAACCTGATCGACAACGCGGCCGACGCGATGGGCGGCAAGGGCACGCTGACCCTGCGCGCCCGCGCCGATGCCGCGTCGGTCCTGGTCGAGATCGAGGACAGCGGCCCCGGCATAGCGCCCGACATCCAGGACCGGATCTTCGAGCCGTTCTTCACCACCAAGGCCCTGGGCGAGGGCACCGGCCTGGGCCTCGACATCTCGTACCGCATCATCGTGCAGCGCCACGACGGCACGCTCACCGTGGACTCCGAACCGGGCCGCACCACCTTCCGGATCACCCTGCCGCGCTAGGGCGGGCCGGCTTCGTCACGTCGCCGGCTCGGAGTCCGAATCGGACCGGTAGGGACTCCGGGCCGCGCAGCGCGGTGCCGAGCAGGCCGCGTACCCGGGCGGGAGCGCTCAGTCGCAGCTCCGGCAGGCGTTCGAGCAGGACCTTCAGCGCGGCCCGGATCTCGGCGAGCGCCAACCACGTGCCCGGGCACACGTGCGGGCCGTCGCCGAAGGCGAGCGTCGCGCGCGCCCGGCGGCCGATGTCGAACACGTCGGGATCGGGATACCGGGCCGGGTCCCGATTCGCGGCGGTGATCGCGAAGATCAGCGGGGTCTCCGCCGGGATGTCGAGGCCGAGTCCCTGCCAGTCGGATACCGGAGCGGGGCACATCCTCGGCAGCAGGCCCACCGGAGGCTCCCAGCGCAGCGCCTCCTCGACCACCCACTCGAGTTCGGTATCCGGGTCCGCCAGCGCTTGGGACAACTGTTCGGAATGGGTGAGCAGGGCGAACAGGGCGTTGCCCAGGCCCAGATAGGTGGTGTCGGCGCCCGCGGGGAAGAGCAGCCGCAGGAAGGACAGGATCTCCTCGTCGGTGAGCCGACGCCCCTCCGCCTCGGTGTGCGCGAGGGAGGAGAGCAGGTCGTGGCCGGGATCCCGGCGACGACGTGCGACGATCGGCGTCACATACTCGGTGAACTCGCGGGACGCGCGCTCGGCCGCCTCCGGCGCCATCGGGAAGTGGAACAGGTCGACCGCCCAGCGCCGGAATCGATCCTCGTCGTCCATCGGCAGCCCGAGCAGCCGGGTGATCACCCGGACCGGGTAGACGTGGGTGAACTCGGCGACCAGGTCGGTCTCACCGCGCGCCGCGAAGCCGTCGACCAACTCGTGGGCGAGCGGTTCCAGGATCGCCTCGACCTGCTCGGTGACCACCCGACGCCGGAAGGCCGGCACCACGAGCTTGCGGTTGATCCGGTGCTCCGCGCCGCGCATGCACTGGATGGTGTGCCCGAGCACGGGTTCGGTGGTGGCGGCGTAGATCGCGGACGCGGGAAAGGCCTCCTCGTCCTTGAACGCGGCGGTCACCAGGTCGTGGGTCAGGAACAGCAGCGCCCTGGTCCCCAGGAACGGCACGACGGCGTACGGCTTGCGCGCCCGTGCGGCGGCGAGCACGTCGTGCAGGTCGGGGATGTCGTCGAAGGCGAAGTCGTGGCCTTCGATGTCGAAGGGCGCGCGGGGGTCGAACGGGTCGAGGGGCGCGGGGGTGTGCGGCCGTGCGGAGGCGTCGGGCGCGGCGGCCGCCGGCTCCGCCGTCTCGTCGGCCTCGATTCCTCGGGTCATACAGCCTCCTCGGCCGAAGCTCCGACGACGACACCCCATCGATGCGACCAGGTGACGAATATTCGTCGTCGAAGTGACGTATATTCGTTGACTCTAGGGATGCCGTCCGACCGGAGCAAGGGGTGCCCATGGTCGCGTCACCGCCCACCGAACGGGTCGTGGCCGTCGTCGAGTTGCTGGCCGCCGCGCCGCGCGGGTTGAGCGTGTCCGAGGTGGCGGCCCGGCTCGATCTGAACCGGTCCACCGCGACCGCGGTGCTCGCCGCGCTGGAGGCACCCGGCTGGGTGTTGCGCGGGCCGGATCGGCTGTACACGCTCGGCGCCGGGCTGCTGGCCGTCGCCGATGCGGTCCGGGCCCGGGTACGGCTGCCGGCCGCCGCGGCGGAGGTGTTGGCCGAACTCGCGGCGCGGGTCGGATGCGGGGTGGCCCTGTCGCTCGTCGGCGTCGATCAGCTGGTGTTCGTCGCGGTCGAGCCGGGACCGGGTCGGGTGCCGGCCGGGATCGGGGTGGGCACCCGATTGCCGCTGCGTCCGCCCGCCGGCGCCGCGGTGATGCCCTGGCGGCCGGCCGCCGAACGCGCCGCCTGGCTCGCCCACGCACCCGAGTCGGCCCCGGTGCTGGACACGATCCGCGCGCACGGCGTGGCCGCGTGGCGACCGCGCCGCGACTCGGCCGAGTTGTTGCCGGTACTGCGGGACGTGGTGGGCCTGTTGGACGAACACCCCGGACGGGCCGAGCTGCGCGCCCGGGTGCTCGACCAGCTCGCCGCGATCAGCGCGCACGCCTACACCGACGCCGAATTGACCTCGGATCGCACCCTGCCACTGAGCCATCTGGCCGCGCCGGTATGGGACTCGCGTGGTCGGCCCACCCACGAACTCCAGATCGGTCCGCTCAGGTCGGCCGTCGGCCCGAGCGAACGCCACGACTACATCACCGAGTTGCGCGCCGCCGCGCAGCGTCTGTCGGCCGCCGGCCCGACCCCGTCACGACCGGGTCCGGCGTCCGGGTCCGACTGAGCACGGGAAACTCGGCGTCGGCGCCGGACCGGGCGACCCGGCCGACCCCGACCGTGCGGTTCCCCGACCGGCCCACGCGCCCGCCTGCTCACAACCCCAGCACGGCCCGCAACGCCACGTCCACCCGCTCCATTTCCTCCGGGTCGACGTCGCCCAGATACCTCCCCTGCTCGAACCGGTGATGCCGCGACGTGTACAGGTCCGGAGCGAGCACCACACCCTCGACCGGGCTGGTGATCCGGACCGTGACCAGCGACTCGCGGCGGTCGCCGATGGTGTCCACCAGCGCGCACAACGCCGCGCCCGGATGCAGCGCGGCGACGGAGTCGTTCTGCACGATCATGAAGGTGCGTTCGCGGCCGACGGTGGGGATCGTCCACACCTGGCCCCGCCTCAGTGGCCGCACGGCTGCGCCCCCGCTCCTTTTCGGCGGCCGAATGTGCGCGCGACCGCACCCGCCGGCCGGCCGCACCGGGCCGCCGGCGTCGAACGGTCGCGGTCGGGGACGAAGCGGTTGCCGGTAGCCATGCCACCAGTCGTACCAGACGCGACGGCACCCGAATCGCCAACAGGGCGCGCGTTCGCCGCCGGCGCACGGATTCGATCGTGACCCGAGCGGCCCCACGCCCCACCGCGCCACCCCACCCCGGGTGGGCGGATCCCCCGCGAGAGCGAAGCGCCGCCGAACGCGCAACCGCGACACTGTCGGGGACGCCCACCCAGGAGTACGCCGTATGTCCGACCACCTCGCCGCGCGCGACGCCGACCGCTGCGCCGATCACCACGCCGCGCACGACGCGGACCGCCACGTCCGCGACCGCGCCCGGCACACCCGCGACCTGATGCGGCGGATCGATCCGCGACTCCTCGACGTCATGATCGCGCTGCTGGTGCAGTTCCTGGTGTCGCTGCCGTTCCTGATCTACCTGCGGTCGCCGTACCGGCTCGGGTTCCTCCTGCTCAGCGGGACCGCGATCCCGCTGATCTGGCGGCGTCGGCAGCCGTTCGCGGTCGCGTGTGTGGTCGCGCTCTTCGCGGTACCGGCCTCGCTGCACCATCGGCCCGGCCAGTCCTTCCAGTTCGGCATGACGATCGCCATCTACACGGTCTTCTCGCTCGGTCGGCGCTGGGAGCGGATCGCCGTCGCGGTGCTGGCCCTGCCGATCACGCTGATGGTGGAGTTCGCCAAGGACCAGCCGCCGCAACAGGCGACCCTGGACATCCTGACGCTGACCGCCGCGGCCGCCTTCGGACTGGCCACCCGGCACCGCACCGCCTACATCGCCGAGATCGAGGAGCGCACCCGGCGGCTGGAGCACGAGCGCGACCTGGAGATCCGCCGCGCCGACGCCGAGGTGGCCCGGGCCGCCGCCCGCGAACGGGCCCGGATCGCCCGCGACATGCACGACATCCTGGCGCACGCGGTGAGCCTGATGACCGTACAGGCGGAGGCCGGGCCGGTGGTGGTGCGCAGCGATCCGGCCCGCGCGGAGGCGGCCTTCGACGCGATCGCCGACGCCGGGCGCGACGCGATGGTGCAACTCCGGCGCATCCTGGGCACGCTCAAGGACGACGCGGAGGCCGGGGCCCGGGCGCCGCAGCCCACCGTGGCCAATATCGCCGACCTGGTCGCCGAGGTCGGGCGGACGGATCTGAAGGTGGTGTACGAGAGCGTCGGCGAGCGCCGACCGCTGCGCTCCGACGCGGAAATCGCCGCGTACCGTGTGGTCCAGGAGGCGCTGACCAACGCGGTCAGGCACGCGCAGGCCACGACGGTGACCGTACGACTCGAATGGGGCGAGGACACGATGGGGATCACCATCACCGACGACGGGCGGGGCGGTCGGCCGCGTCCGGGCGGGGGCCACGGGTTGATCGGCATCCGGGAGCGGGCCAGCGCGTGCGGGGGCAGTGTGGTGGTCGGACCGCGGGTGACCGGGCCCGGATTCGAGGTCGCGCTGCGCATCCCGCTCGACGCGACGCGGGTGGTCCGATGACGATCAAGGTGGTGGTCGCCGACGATCAGGGCCTGGTACGCAGCGGCTTCGCGATGATCCTGGACGCGCAGGCGGACATCTCGGTGGTGGCCGAGGCCGGCGACGGAGTGGCGGCGATCGAGGCGGTGCGCGCGCACCGGCCCGACGTACTGCTCCTGGACATCCGGATGCCGAGGATGGACGGCATCGAGGCGGCCCGGGTGGTGTCCGCCGAGGCGCCGGCGTGTCGGATCGTCATGCTGACCACGTTCGACGTCGACGAGTACGTCTACGACGCGCTCTACGCGGGCGCGGCCGGGTTCCTGCTCAAGGACGTACGACGCGACGACCTGGTGCACGCGGTGCGCATGGTGGCGAGCGGCGAGGCGCTGCTCGCGCCGTCGGTGACCCGGCGACTGATCGCCGATTACACGCGTCGACTACCACGTACGGAGCAGCCCGCCCAACCCTCCGAGCGATTGGCCGTGTTGACCACGCGCGAGCGGGAGACGATGCGCTGTCTGGCGCTCGGGATGTCCAACGCCGAGATCGCCGAGGCCCTGGTGGTCAGCGAACATACGGTGAAGACGCACGTCAGCAGCATCCTGGGCAAGCTCGGCCTGCGCGACCGGGTGCATGCGGTGATCTGCGCCTACGAGACCGGGCTGGCCGTGCCGGGCGCCGCCTGAACCTCGCGCCTCGCTCGTTCGAGGGAGTGGCGAGCAAGATCTCCGTCCTACAGGGGGAGTATGCGGTGGTGCGGAAACGGTTCGTACAGCCGATGCGGCGAAGTACCCCGAAGGCGAATCCTGGTGTGGCCCGAGGGGACTGACCCGTCGGGGGCTTCGAACGGGGGCGCCATGAGCGACGTTATGCAGCACACGACCGCCGAACTGTATCTGCGGTTGAGCGACTGCACGATGCGCGTGGGCAGGGGCTCGCGGGGCCGCCCGGCGCTGGAGGTGTACGCGGGCTACCGCCTGATCGACGTGGCCGTGGCCGGTTCCACCCTGGCGCCGACCCTGCTGCGCGGCGCGCTGCGCTCGGCCCGTCGCGAGCCGGCCTGGGCCCTGGCGTGGGGCGTGCTGCCCGACGACGGTGTGCCGCCGCGGGTCGAGTTCCGCCGGGGCCGCTTCGTGCTCCAGGCGCCCGCGACGATCTTCGCCGACCGCTTCTGGGTGGCCACGGTCCCCGGCACCTACCGCTGCCTGGCCGTGCGCACCACCGACGACGCCCCCGTGGAGGGCGGCCGCCTCACCCGGATGCGCCTCCCGCGCCTGTAGCGCGGGGGCGGTGCGCGCCGCCGGCGTGCCGTGCGTCCGCTCAGTCGAGGCGGGTGACGTTCTGGAGCAGGCCCCAGGTGAAGTCGACGCGGTGCTCGATGCCGTTCTCGGTGACCACGCTCGCCCAGCGACCGGGGGCGGAGCCCTCGGTGTGGCGCAGGGTCGGGAAGGCCGCGGCGACGTCGGCGACCACGAAGTGCCAGGGGCGCAGGTCCGCCACCGTCTCGGCGGGCGGGGTCGTGGTCGGATCGGCGCGGACCAGCCACTCCTGCCAGACCCGTCCGTCGGGGCCGGTCAGGACCTCGAAACGCAGCTCCGGCCACAGCGGCAACGTCCACCACCGCGCCTCGGCGGTGAGATCCCCGATCGCGCGTTGGGTGCGCCCGTGCGGTTCGCCCAGTGCGGCCCGATAGGCGCGCCCGGGGCCGCCGATCGCCCGGCTGCGCACCATGCGCTGCCATTGCGCGTTCACCTCGCGCATCCGGGTCCGGGTGAACTCCAACTCGCGGATGGCGTCGGCGACCAGATCGGGCTGGTAATCGCCCATGCGCCGCAACAACACCAGACAGAACTGATCGGGTCCCACGATGCAGATCTCCGTACTCGTTCGTTACCGCTTGCGATCCATCCCTATCCACAAAGCGCACGCCCGCGCAGGCATTCCCGGCAGGTCGATCGTTCGTGGGGTCGTGGGACGCGGCCCGGGCGCTCCCTCGCAAGGTGTATGACCGAGGTGCTGTGATCTGACGGTCCGTCAGCGCTATCGTTTCCCCGACGTCATCGGGCGGCCACCGGACAGCCGGCGCCGACCCATTACATGGCAAGGGGTGCACATGATCGTCGACTACATCCGGATGCTCGGCGCGGACCGCATCGAACATCCCGGCGGAACCCTGCTGGCCCACCTGACCCGGGTCGAGGCGCTGCTCGACTCCTGGGGCGCGCGACCGGAACTGCGTACGGCCGGCCTGTGTCACGCGTTCTACGGCACGGACGGCTTCGCCCCCCGGTTGCTCCCGCTGGACCGCCGCGCGGAACTGGCCGGCCGGATCGGCGTGGACGCCGAGCGCATCGTCTACTTCTACGCCGGCTGCGACCGGGCCGCCACCTATCCCACCCTGGTCGACGGCCCCTTCCGGGACCGCTTCACCGGCCGGACCTACCTGCCCGCCGAGACCGAACGCCGCGACTTCGCCGAACTGACCGCGGCCAACGAACTCGACATCGTCCGGGTCAGTCCGGAGGCCCGCGACCGCTACGGCGCGGGCCTCCGGGACCTGCTGGCGGGCTTTCGCCCCCTGCTCAGCACCGCCGCCCGGGACGAGTGCGAGCGGGTGCTCGGCGACCGCGCCGCGCACACCGGCTAGCGGACGCGTCAGCGGCCTTCCGCCGTCGGGCGGTGCTCGACGTACTCCACCACGGTGCCGTCGGCATGCCGCGCGGTGAACCCGGATCCGGTCGGGACGCGGCGCGGCGGCTCGGTGATCTCGGCCCCGGCCGAGGCCAGGCGGTCGAGGTAGGGCGCCAGTTCGGGCACCAGGAGCGTGCCGGTGGTGGATCGGAACCGCTCCACCGTGGCCGGCTCGCCCTCGATCAGCAGGAAGCCGCCCACCGCGGCGAGGGCGATGCCGAACTCGCGGAAGGTGAACCACATGTCGCGCTCCACACCCTGGAGCTCCTCGTAGAACCCGGCGGCCGCCTCCAGGCCACCGGGCTCGACGAACACGCGAATGAAAGCGCGGGGTGTGGCAAGCGTGGACGAGTCGTTGCTGCGGCGCCACATGATGTCCGCGGCGGGGTCGGTGGGCGCGCCCTGGGCCCATGCGGGAGTGGTGACGGGTGTCTCGGTCATCGGGAACGGGTTCCTTTGCGGCCGGCCGGCGGCCCTCGGCGGCGCCGCCGGCGGTGTTCGTCGGTACATCCGCCACCCTCGCCCCGCCGCCGGCGTCGAGCCAGGCTCCGGCTCATACGGTGAGCGGCGGTCATAGGCTGGGCCGATGGGCATTCGCGACGAGCACGACCACCGGCACGAGTTGGGCGCGTTCCTGCGCGCGCATCGCGAACTGCTCGCCCCCGAGGACATCGGGCTGCCCCGCTCGCCGCGCCGCCGCACCCCCGGGCTGCGCCGCGAGGAGGTCGCCGCGCTGTCCGGGGTGGGTGTGGCCTGGTACACGTGGCTGGAGCAGGGCCGGGTGGACACCTCGCGGCAGGTGCTCGAAGCGGTCGCGCGCACGCTGCGCCTGGACGCCGACGCCCACCGGCACCTCCTGGAACTGGCCGGCTTCCACGTACCGGCCGCGTCGGGCCCGATGCCGGTCGACGCACTGCGGGCGCTGGTCGATGGCTGGCCGATCAGCCCGGCCCTGGTGTTGGATCCCGCGATGGACCTGGTGGCCTGGAACCACGCCTGGCGGGTGATCGCGCCGGACCCGGCCGAGGTGCCGGCCGAGCGCCGCAACCTGCTGTCGATGTTGCTGACCGACCCCGCGTACCGTGCGCACTTCCCCGCGCACGAGGCGATCGCCCTCGACCTGGTGCGCCACCTGCGCACCCGCGCCGACCACCCGCGCGGCGTCGAGATCGCCGCCGAACTGCGGTTGGCACGGCCCGACTTGGCGGCGTGGTGGCAGTGCCGGGCGGTCGCGGTGTTCGCGCCCAGGACGGTGGCGACCCGGCCGATGCGAGGCGTGTCGCCGCGGTTCGCGGTGTCCCTGCTGACCCCCGCGGCGGCGCCGGACGCGACCGTGCTGGTGGGCACGCCCGTCGACGCCGAGACGATCGCGCACATGGCCGGCCGGGCGGGAACGGAAGCCGGATTCGGCGGACACGACGTCCTCGGGGTCCGTAGCGTGGAGGAGTAGCGACTTCCGACGGGAAGGCAGAAACTCATGGATTCCGCCACCCTGGCCGTACCCGGGGCCGAGTTGTACTACCAGGTGCACGGGTCGGGCCCCGTGCTGCTGCTGATCAGCGGCGGCAATGCCGACACCGGCCTGTACACGACCCTGGCCGAACGACTCGCGGCCCATCACACCGTCGTCACCTACGACCGGCGCGGCAACTCGCACAGCCGACTCACCGAACCGCCCACCGAGCAGCGGATCGAGGAGCACGCCGACGACGCGCACCGCCTCCTTGCCGCCCTCACCGACGAACCGGCGACCGTCTTCGGCAACGGGACCGGGGCCACGATCGGGCTCGATCTGCTGGCCCGACACCCCCGACAGGTCCGCCTGTTGGTCGCCCACGAGCCGTTCCTGCCGGGCGTGCTGCCCGATGCGAAGTACTGGCGCGAGACCTTCGACGAGATCCACGACCTCTTCCTGCGCAGCGGACGGGAGGCCGCGACGGAGGAGTTGATCCGGCTGTTCGACGTGTCCGTCCCGACCGTGGAGCCGGCCGAACTGTCCGACTCGGCGCGCGAGATGCTCGACCGGGTGTTCGCCAACGTGGACTTCAACCTGGCCTACGAAATACGGTCCTTCAGCCGTTACGAACCCGACCTCGCCGCACTGCGCGGCGCGCCGCTGCGCCTGGTGGCCGGCGACGAGGGAGCACACACCCCGCTGTACCGCACCGCCGCGGTGCTCGCCGAGCGCCTGGATCTCTCCCTCGCCGAATTCCCGGCCGACCACGTGGGCCACATCATGCGGCCGGACGAATTCGCCGACGCGTTGTTCGAGGTCCTGGACGTGGCGTAGCGGCCCGACCGGGACGGGAGTGGGCCCTGCCCGGGCAAAGGACCACACGGTTCGTTTCGCCCGGGCGGGGGCCGCTCGATGTGCGGCTGTTCACGCCTTCGTCGGGTCGTCGGTGACGGTCAACACCGCCTTGCCGCCGAGTTTGCGGTCGCTCAGCAGGGCGGCGGCTTCGGCGATGTCGGTCCACGAGCCGCGCCACGCGATCTGTGGGTCGAGGTCGCCGTGCGCGGTTCGGGTGGCGAGCCAGGTGAGGTCGGTGTCGATGCCCGCCAGGTCGTCGAGCAGGAAATAGGTGACGATCGAGCGGTTGTGCCGGCCCGCGTCGCCGAACAGCGCGCCGAACGCGAACCGCTCGCCCACGCCCGCGGAATGGCCGAGTGCGACGAGCGTGCCGCCGGGGGCCAACAGGTCGTGGGCGGCGGGCAGATGCGGGCCGCCGACGTTGTCCAGGACGCCGAACACGGGGGCGGTTTCGTACGGCGGGCCGTCCGTCAGCACCTCGGTCGCGCCCAGCGCCCGCAGTTCGTCGACCCGGGCGGGATCCCCGGTGGCCGCGACCACCTCGGCGCCGCCGCGCGCGGCCAGTTGTACGGCGAACCGGCCCACCCCGCCGCCCGCGCCGGTGATCAGCACGCGCCGACCCAGGATCGGGCCGATCCGACGCAGGGCGCGCAGGGCGGACAGGGCCGCCACGGGCAGTGCCGCGGCCGATGCCATGGGCAGGCCGGCGGGCACCACGCCCAGCTGCCGGGTCGGCACGGCACGCAGTTCGGCCCAGGCGCCGTCCCCGCCGAGCGTGGTCACGGGGGTGCCCGCCGGGGGGCCCGACCCGTCCGCGGCGGCGCGCTCCACGACGCCGGCCGCGTCCCAGCCGGGGATCGTGCCGTTCGCCCCGGACGGCACCGCGAAGTGCACCTCACCCGCGTTGATCGAGATCGCCCGGACCCGGACCAGTGCCTCGTCCGGCGCGGGATCGGGGTCGGGCACCTCGGCGAGGGTGAGGTGGGACGCGACGGCGTGGTCGATGACAAGGGCACGCATGGGAGCTCCGGGCTGGTGCGGCTGGATTGTCGAGCCCGAGTGTGGGGCTCGCCGCGACCACTGTGCCACTGAGTGGCATTTGCTTACAAGGGGCTTTGGCGGCTGATGGGCACGTGTGGGTAGAGTGGGATCATGACCACCGAACTGCCGCTGCGGGAACGCAAGAAGCTGCGCACGCGGCAGGCGTTGGCCGCGGCCGCCCTGGAGTTGTTCACGACCAAGGGCTTCGACGCGACGACGCTCGACGAGATCGTCGGCGCGGTGGAGGTCTCCAAGCGCACGTTCTTTCGCACCTTCGCGTCCAAGGAGGACGTGGCCCTCGCCCCCGAGCGCGAGCTGTGGACCGCCTATCTCGTCGACCTGGCCGAACGCCCGTTGGCCGGACGTGTCCTGACGATCTATCAGGACGCCCTGACGGAGACCCTCGGAGCCATGCCGGCGGACTGGGCGGACCGTTTCGCCGCCAGTCGGCGGATCGCCGACGCCACCCCCGCGCTGAACGCGCTCAGCCTGCGGTTCTGCGCGGACACCACCGATGCGGTGGTGGATACGCTCGCCGACCGGCTCGGTCCGGGCGCGCCGGACCGGATCCTGTTGCATCTGCCGCTCGACACGATGCTCGCGGCGTGGCACTGGGCGCAGCGGGAGTGGACCGCGCGGGGCGCCGGGCCGGGGCTGGCCGGGCATCTGGAGCGGGCCTTCGCGGCGATCCCCGCGAGTCTGGAACTGGTGATCCCGACCTCCCCGGCCTGAACCCGGCGCGATCGTCGGGCGTCACCGCGCCGAGCCGGCCCGGGCGCACGTCGAAGGACGGCGGCCGGGCCGGGGGGTGGGGCAACTCCGCCGGTCAGGCGGTGGCGCCGCCGTCGAGGACCAGGTCGGTGCCCACCGCGAAGCCCGCCTCGTCCGAGGCCAGGTACAGCACGGCGGCGGCAAGCTCGGCGAGGTCGCCGACCCGGCCGGACGGGTTCTGCTCCTTCATCCGGTCCGACCGCTCGGCCTCGGTCTCGCCGCTGCGCAGCGACATCGTGGTGGCCAGCGGGCCGGGGCTGACCGCGTTGATCCGGACGCCGTCGCCGATGTGGTCCAGCGCGGCGTTGCGGGTGAGCGCGCTGACCGCGGCCTTCGACGTGACGTAGGCGCCGAGGTTGGCCAGCCGGCCGTGCGCGCCGAGGTTGGACGCGATGTTGACGATCGCGCCGCCGCCGTTGGCCCGCATGTGGCCGATCTCGTGCTTCATGGACAACCACGTGCCGGTCACGTTGATGTCCAGGGTGGCCCGGAAGTCGGCCTCGTCGAGGTCGGCGACCGGACCCACGCCGACGATCGCGCCGGCGTTGTTGACCGCGACGTCGAGGCCGCCGAAGAGTTCGACGGTGCGGGCGACGAGCGCGGCCACGCTCGCCGCGTCGGTCACGTCGGCGGTGACGGCCGCACCGCGTCCGCCGTCCGCCTCGATCAGCCGGACGGTCTCCTCCAGCGGCGCGGCGCCGCGGCCCGCGACCACGACCGCGGCACCCTCGCGGGCGAAGGCGAGCGCGATCGCCCGACCGGCACCCGAGCCGGCGCCGGTGACGAGGACGGTCTTGGCGGTGAAACGTGCGGACATGGGGTGTCTCCCGAGGTGTGTGGTGGTGTGGTGACGGTGGGTCGGTGGGGATGGTCGGTTCGGTGGTGAACTACGGTGCGCGGTCGGGGATTCGGGCCTGCTCGCCGTCCCGGTCACGGTCTCGGTCCCGGTCCGGACCCCCGTCCCGGACCAGGACCGCCGCCGCCACCGCGGTCAGCACAAAGGCGACTCCGGCGGTGCCGAAGGCCCAGGCATAGCCGCGGATCGGGTCGGTTCGCGTGGCGGCCACCGACATCAGCGCGGCCAGGCCGACGGTGGGGCCGAGTTCCATCGCGGTGTTGAGGACGCCGCCGGCCAGCCCCGCCCGGTGGGCGGGTACGTCCCTGGTGGTCAGCACGGCGGTGCCCGCGAAGACGAGCGCGGCGCCGATCGGGAGCAGTACCAGGCCCGGCAGCAGGTCGACGGCGTAGCGGCTCGGATGGTCGATCCGGGCGAGCAGGAGCAACCCGGCGGCGCCCACGACCAGCCCGGCCACGGTGGCGCGGACCGGACCGTACCGCCCGATCAGCGGTCCGGCCGCCCGGCCCGCCCCGATCAGGGCGAGGGTGAACGGGACGAACGCGCCGGCCGTCGCGAGCGGTGACCAGCCGTGTTGCTGCTGGAGGTAGAGCGAGATCAGGAAGCTGAGCAAACCCGTGCTCGTGGCCGCGAGCAACACCCCGACCAGACCGAGGATCCGACGCCGATCCCGGACGAACCCCGGGGGCAGCAGCGGATCGGCCACCCGGCGCTCCACCGCGAGGAACGCGGCGAGCAGGACCACGCCCGCGCCGAGCGGGGCGAGGACGACGGTCGACGTCCAGGCGTGGTCGCCCGTGACGGTCAGCCCGTAGCCCGCGAGCGTGATGCCGATCGTGGCCAGGACCGCGCCGAGCGGATCGAGGCCGGGGCGGCGTCGCGACGCCGGCGCGGACGCGCGGGGCAGCCGCGAGGGTGCGAGGAGCAGACCGAGCGCGGCGACGGCGACCGGTACGGCGAACATCCAGCGCCAGGACACCCACGTGGTGAGCACGCCCGAGGCCAGGTTGCCGGTGGCGGCGCCGAGGACGGACAGGCCGCCCCAGGTCGCCATCGCCCGCCGGTACGCGATCGGTTCGGGATGTACCGCGCGCAGCACGGTCATCGCGGCGGGCGCGGTGAGCGCCGCCCCGAGCCCCTGCCCGAAGCGCACCGCGACCAGAACCGCGAAGTCCGGCGCGAACGCGGCGACCGCCGAGGTCAGACCGAAGACGACCAGGCCGGCGGTGAACATCGGGCGCCCGCCGTACCGGTCCGCGAGCCGCCCGCCGAACAGCAACAACCCGCTGAACGGCAGCCCGTAGGCGGCGCTGAGCAACACCAGATCGGCCGAACCGAGACCGAACTCGCGGCCTATGTCGGGCAGCGGCACGCCGATGATGGTGATCGTGAAGATCAGCGTGGCCTGCACGGTGCCGAGCAGCGCGAAGGCCCCGGCGGCCGAGGCCCCGCCGCCCCCGGCGCCGGGCGCTCGGTCGGTCGAGCCGCCGAGCGCGCGGTCGGGTTCGGTGCCGATCCCGGTGCTCGTCATGTCGCGTCCCCCTCACTGCCGACAGTATTTTCGGATCGATCGTTCTTGATTGAGAGCAGGGTGCGGCGCATGACGGAGTTCTGGCGGCGGGCAGGACTCGGGCGGGGGCCGACAGGACTCCCCGCGCCCCGCCCGGATCAGCCGAGCAGGCTCAGCGCCTGCCGGGTCGCGTCGCGCAGGCGGTGCGCGTCGGGGCCGGCCTTGCCGACCACGCGCATCCCCTGGAGAACCACCAGCAGGAAGCGGGCCAGGGCCTGCGGATCCCGATCCGGGCCGAGCTCGCCCTGGGCCCTCGCCCGGGTGAGCGCCAGGGTCAGATTGGTCTCCATCTGACTCCAGCCGTGCTCGACGATCCGCGCCGCGCCCGGGTCGTGCGCGCCCAGTTCGGCGGCGGTGTTGGTCAGGAAGCAACCCCGCAGCCGGGTCGGCTCCTCGGACGCCTGGCGGGCGAACCGCTCGACCAGCGCCCGTACGGCCGGCAACACCGGACCGGGCCGGGACAACTCCTCGAACAGCTCGGGATTGCGCGCCTCGCGGTAGCGGTCGAGAGCCGCGAGGTAGAGGTCGTGTTTGTTGCCGAACGTCGCGTAGATGCTCGCCCGGGCGATGCCCAGGCGCGCCACGAGGTCCGCCATGGAGGTCGCCTCGTAGCCGCGCTCCCAGAACAGTTCGAGCGCGGACTGCAAGGCGGCGTCGGGATCGAATTCCTTGGTCCTGGCCACGGATGTGACTCTAGGACGTTCGAGAATGATCAGTCAAGAAAGATCGGCTCGGCGGCCCTCGGTAGTGAGGACATTGCGGCAGGCTTTCGTCCGCATTCGCTTCTAGTCTGCGGGCATGGAGATCACCACGCTCAGCGTCCGTCGGCTCAACCGCGCCCTGCTGGAGCGCCAGTTGTTGGCGCGGCGGCATCCGATCTCGGCCGAGGCGGCGATCACCCACCTGGTCGGCATGCAGGCGCAGGCCCCACATCCGCCCTACGTCGGACTGTGGACCCGGCTCGCCGAGTTCTACCCCGCCGACCTGGCCGACGCGCTGACCGATCGCCGGGTGGTCCGGGTCGGTCTGATGCGCGGCACGGTGCACCTCGTGACGGCCGCCGACTGCCTGGCACTGCGGCCGGTGGTGCAGCCGATCTACGACGCGGACCTGTACCGGAAACCCCTCCACGGGCTGGGCGAGTCCACCATCGACGTCGGTCGACTCGTCGCCGCCGGCCGCGAGTTGATGGTCGAGCGAGCGCTCACCGCCAAGGAACTCGGGCTCGCGCTCGGCGAACGGTTCCCCGACGAGAACCCGGCGGCGCTGGCGCATGCGCTGCGCAGTCGGGCGGCGCTGGTCCAGGTGCCGCCGCGCGCCCTGTGGGGGCGCAGCGGGCAGTCCGCGTGCACCACCGCCGAGCACTGGCTCGGCCGCCCGCTCGGTACGGACACCGCGCCCGACGCGATGGTGTTGCGCTACCTGGCGGCGTTCGGTCCGGCCACCGTCGCCGACGTACAGGCCTGGTCCGGGCTCGGCCGGTTGCGCGAGGTGGTCGAGCGGCTGCTGCCGAACCTGGTGGCCCACCGCGATGAGGCCGGCCGGGTGTTGTACGACATCCCGGACGCGCCGCTGCCGGCCGAGGACACGCCCGCGCCGCCGCGCTTCCTGCCGGAGTTCGACAACGTGCTGCTGTCCCACGCGGAACGTACGCGGATCGTCTCGGAGCCGGATCGCAAGCGGCTGTTCACGGTCAACGGCATCGTCCGCGCCACGTTCCTGGTGGACGGTTTCGTCGCGGGCATGTGGCGGCTCACCCGGGGCGGCAAGCCGGTGACGGCCGGTTCGGCCGCCGCGGGCGCCACGTCGGGAACGCCGCTGGTCCTCGAACTGCAACCGTTCCGGCCGATCGACGCCGCCTCGCGCGAGGCGCTGGAGGCGGAGGCGGCCCGGTTGCTCACGTTCGTCACCCCCCACCCGTCCGAGGTGCGCTTCGGGTGAGCCCGGCCCGCAGCTCGTGGGCCAGGTCGCGGCCGGCCGTACGGCGACCCGGGACGTGCAACAGCCGGGCGGAGTCGGCCAGGAGGTGGGTGATCCGGGCCGATGAGACGCCCGGCTGCGCCGGCAGTACACGCGTGGTCAGCAGGTCGGCGGCGTCGGACCAGGCGCGGGTGTGGGCAAAGGCGTGCAGCAGGTACGCGTGGTCGTTGTGCGCGGTGCGACTGCCCGGGATCCGCCCCGCCGCGGCCTGTTCGAACAGGGGGATCGCGCGCGTCCAGTCCCCGTTGTCGGCATGCAGCATCGCGTGGTGCCAGGTGATCTCGGCGGCGTCCAGCCACCACGCCCAGGCCGGATCGCGGGTTCCGGGGCCCTGGAGATGGCGGCTGTACGTCTCGGCGATCAGCCGGCGGGCCGCGGCGTGTTCGCCGTACTGGTTGACCGCGCGGGCCCGGCGCATTCCGAACAACGCCCGCACGCCTGGCGGCAGTTCGTCCCGCAATACGTCGTCGCAGATGCGCAGCGCCACGTCGGGCCGGCGCAGGTGGATGGCCTGCATGGCGAGCTGGGACAGCGCGAAGTGCTCGGCGGAGCGGTCGCCCGCCAGGCGCGCGATCCGCACCGCCCGTGCGGTGAGCCGCCGGGCGAGCGGCTGCCGGTCGGCGTCGTACGCCAGCCACCCGGCGAGCTGATCCGCCTCCGCCACGGCGGCGAGCCGGTCCCGGGACGGGGCCGCGCCCAGGACGGCCCGCCCCGCCGCGTCGGCCGCGCGGACGGCCGGCCCGAGCAGCTCACCGGCGCCGAACCGGGTGTCCAGGGCGACCAGTCGCGCGGTGTGCTCCCGCAACCGCCACGCCTCGGCGGCGTCCTGCCGCCGCCCGGGCCCCGCCGGCCCGAAATGCCCGCCGGGCAGGTCCGATTCCACCTCGGCCCGGACCCCGACAGGGTGTCCCTGATCCACGCCCCCGTGCTCCGTCGATCTCTCCCCACCCGCGACCCGCCCACCGTGACCCCACGACCCTACGGCGGACACGGCGGACGGCGCGGTGACGGGTGCCTACATCAGTCCGACCACCCGGGGCGGGACGAACAGGTGGAAGGCCCGATGCTCCGCGGCCACCATCGCGGCGGCGCCGCCCGGATGGCGCGGTTCGGGGCTCGTGTCCAGGATGCGATGGTGCCAGGCGCAACGCTCGCAGCCCGGAGTCCAGTCCGGCAGATGCTCGCGGTGGCCCGTGACCAGGTGCCGGGCCAGGCGGATCCGGGATCCGATCATGCTGTCCAGCGGGTCGTGATCGACGCCGCGATCGCCGCTCCGGCGCCGCTCGTCGGTCTCCTCCTGGACCCGTTTCATCCGGCGGTACAGGCGCACACACTCCGGGCAACCCCACATCCACGGCGGGGGTACCGGCCATTGGTTCTCGGGTCTGCCGTCGTCGGCGGTCATGTTCGTCACGGTAGTGGCGGGCCCGGGCGGGTACCAGAGTGTGACGGCACCGCGACGAAGCGGATACACCGATCGCGCCCGGATCAGCCCGTCGCGAGCTCGATGCCCTCGCCGTCGACCGGGCGCCGTACGGAGCGGCTGTCGGTCCCCGCGAGTTGGCCCAGCAGGCGCTCGGTCATGGCGAGCCCGGTGTCGTTGAACACGCCGTCGTGGATCAGCAGGGCACGGGCGGGATCCACCTCCCGGATGAAGTCGGCCGCGTCGCGCAGCGCGAGCCAGGGGCCGCCGGCCGGGACCAGGAGGGTGGGCGTGCTCTCCTCCGGAATGGTGAGCGCGTCGCCCGGGTGGAAGACCTCGCCCGCGATCAGGAAGCCGACGTTGTCGATGACCTCGATGTCGCGGTGGATCACCGCGTGCCGCTCGCCGTACACGTGCACCGACACGCCCTGCGCGCCGCCGATCTCGAACGTGTCGCCGTGGGTGACCGCGTGGATCCGACCGGCCAGGTCGGGGAACTGCGCGGCCACGGCCGGGTTGGTCCACACTTCCAGGTCCGGGTTCGCCGCCGCGGCCGCCCGTAGCGTTTCGGGGACGACGTGGTCGAAGTGCTCGTGGGTGACCAGTACCACGTCCGCGCCGACCATCGCGTCGGGGTCGCTGAGCGCCCCCGGGTCGATCACGACGGTGCCGTGCGGCGTGACCAGGCGTACACACGCGTGACCGAGCTTGGTGAATTGCATGGCTCTGCTCTCCCGGGTCGGTGGGCCTGCCGCGGGTCGCACGGTCGGCGCCGCGATACGTCCCCGACGCTTCGTGCCGCGGCCTTCCTCGATCATGCCAAGTACGGCGCCCGCGTGCGGCGGGTGGGGTGTCCCGGCTGCGAGAGAATCGATCCATGTACGACGATCAGGACCAGCAGGAAGCCCCGGAGTCGATCCCGGTGGGGCGGGCGACCGATCTCGGCGCGGCGTTGCTGATGCCCGACATCGACCGGCCTCGCGCGTGGTTGCTCACGCTGAACGATTCGCCGCAGTCGTACGTGGATCTCGACCGGCCCGAGCACCTGGAATTCGAGTACACCCGACGGCTCGGGCACGTCGTCGACCTCGCCGCCGCGCCGGGCGAACCGCTCGCCGCGCTGCACCTGGGCGGCGGCGGCCTGACCCTGCCCCGCTACGTCGCGGCCACCCGGCCCGGCTCGTTGCAGACGGTGGCCGAACTCGACGGCGAACTCGTCGCGCTGGTCCTGGAACACCTGCCACTGCCGGCCGGGGCGGCGGTGGACGTACGCACGGGCGACGCCCGCGAGGAGTTGACCGCGCGCCCCGAGGACTCGGCCGATCTGATCATCGCCGACGTCTTCGGCGGCGCGCAGGTGCCCGCGCACCTCACCTCGCGCGAGTTCGCCGTCGAGGTGGCCCGGGTGCTGCGGCAGGGTGGGGTGTACGCGGCCAATATCGCCGACGGTGGCGAGCTCGACTTCGCCCGGGCGCAAGTGGCCACCCTGCGCTCGGTGTTCCCCGAGGTGGCGCTGATGGCCGAGCCGGGTGTGCTGCGCGGCAGGCGCTTCGGCAACCTCGTCGTGGTCGCGTCCACGGCGCCGCTGCCGGTGTCCTCGCTGGCCCGGCGGACCGCGGGCGACGAGATGCCGGCCCGGGTGTTGTCCGGCATCGAGGCGCGGGTGTTCTCGCGGGACGGGGCGCCGGTCACCGACGAGACGGCCACGGTATCGCCGGCGCCGCCCGGGGGGACGTTTCGCATCGGGTGACGGGTTTGGCGCGGACATCGGCGCGGGAGGTGATCGCGCCCGGAAGGCGTCCGTCGCGGGCGCGGTTCACGGTCGGAAGGCTCGGCGGTAGTCCGCGGGGGACGTGCCGAGGCGCGCGGCGAAGTGGTGGCGGAGATTGGCGGCGGTGCCGAGGCCACTGTGCTCGCCGATCTGTTCGATCGGGAGGTCGGTGGTCTCCAGGAGGGACTGGGCGCGGGCGAGGCGCTGGTTGAGCAGCCATTGCAGCGGGGTGGTGCCGGTGGCGGCCTGGAGCCGGCGGAAGAAGGTGCGGGGGCTCATCCGGGCCCGGCGGGCGAGGTCGTCGACGGTGAGCGGGCGGTCGAGGTGCCTGCCGGCCCAGTGCAGTACCGGGGCCAAGCCCTCGTCGTCGCCGGCCGGGACGGACAGGTCCACGAACTGGGCCTGTCCGCCCGGACGGTGCGCCTGCACCACCAGGCGGCGGGCGAGCTGGTTGGCGATGTGCGCGCCCAGGTCGGTGCGCACGATGTGCAGGCACAGGTCGAGGCCGGCGGTCATGCCGGCGCTGGTCAGCACCGAGCCGTCGTCCACGTACAGGACGCTGTCGTCGACGGTGACCTCCGGGTGGCGCCGGGCCAGTTGCTCGGTGTGCGCCCAGTGTGCGGTGGCCCGGCGGCCGTCCAGGATGCCGGCGGCGGCGAGGGCGAAGGCGCCGGTGCACAGCGAGACCATGCGCGCGCCGGCGTCGGCGGCGGCCCGCAGTGCGGTCAGGAACGGGGCGGGCAGGTCGACGTCGTGGTCGACGCACTCCTGCGGGACGGCCGCCACGATCACGGTGTCCGCGCCGGCCAGGGCATCCCAGCCGTAGGGCGTGCGGATGCCGAAGGAGAAGCCGGGCGCCTCGGTCACCGATGCCTCGGGCGCGGGATCGGGGCTCTCCGCGCAGACGCGGAAGTCGTACCAGGTGTCCGTGAGTTCCGGCTGCGGGGTGCCGAACACGGCGCAGGCGATCGCGAGTTCGTAGACGTCCCAGGTCGGGATGGCGGCGTCGTCGACCACCGCGACGGCCACGGATCCCGGACCCGACCCCCGCTTCACGGGGCGGGCGGGGGTCGGCGGACGGTCGTCGTTCATGACGGGACAGCCTAGCCCGTCGGCGGCAGGAATTTTGCGATCGTAGGCATTCCTGCCACTGTCGGCGCGGTTTCGGCGCTGCGAGGGTGGTCCGGATCGGGCGAACGGGGGGCGGATCGGGGCCGCGCATGGACCTGATGACCGACCCACCCACCGACCGATCGACGACGACGACTGCCGAACGACGAAGCACGAAGGACGCACATGAACCACGAAGCCGTGACGGTCATCGGGATGGGATCGATGGGCCGGGCGCTCGCCGAGGCATTCCGGGCGGCGGGGCACCCCACCACGGTGTGGAACCGCTCCCCGGCGAAGGCCGCGGACCTGGTCGCGCGGGGTGCGGTTCGGGCCGAGACCGTGGCCGACGCGATCGCGGCGAGCCCGCTGATCGTGGTCTGCGTGCTCGACCACGACGCGATGTACACGACCCTGGCCGCGGACGAGGCCGCGCTCGCGGGCCGGACCGTCGTCAACCTCGGCTCCGGCTCGCCCGAACAGGCCCGCGAGGCCGCGGTGTGGGCGGCCCGACTCGGAGCCGCCTACGTCGACGGCGCGATCATGTCCACGCCGCCCGGGATCGGCCGGCCCGAGTCGATGCTGCTGTACAGCGGCGACGCCGCCGCGTTCGCCCGGCACGTCGACACGCTCCGGGCCCTCGGCGACCCGCTCGACCTGGGGCCGGACGCGGGCGTGGCGAGCCTGTACGACACCGCCCTGCTCGGCGTGATGTGGGCGACCCTGACCGGCTGGCTGCACGGTTCGGCCGTGGTCGGCGCCGACGGGGTGAAGGCGGCGGACTTCACGCCGATCGCCAACCGCTGGCCGGCACACGCGGTGACCGGCTTCATCGGGCACTACGCCGCCCAGGTGGACGCCGGCGCCTACCCCGGCGACGACGCCACCTTGGACGTGCACCTGGCCACGATGGACCACCTGGTCCACGCGAGCCGGGACCGCGGCGTCGACACGGCGCTGCCGGAGTTGTACCGCGCCTACACCGAGCGGGCGATCACCGCCGGGCACGGCGCCGACGGATACGCGCGGGTGATCGAAGGGCTGCGCGGGTGAGCCCCGGGACGACGGCGGTCGCGACGACGGCCTCCGCGACGCAAGACGCGGGGCGTGGGGTGCCCGCGACCGAGGCGCCCACCTGGTCCGACGCGGTCACCCGGGCCACCGCGACCTGCCTCGACGTACTGGCCCGAGCGGCCGCGACCACACCCACCGCCGACCCGTCCGCCTGGCATCGCCCCGCGGACGAGCAACGCTCGTCCCGGCAACTGCTCGACCACCTCGCACTCGGTCTGGTCGGCTATACCGGCCTGTTGATCGCCCGACCGACCGACCGCTACATCACGCTGTTCGCGTCGCTCGACCCGCGGGCGCCGATCGGCGCGTGCCTGGACGGACTGCGGATCGCCGGCACCCTGCTCGCCACGACGGTGCGCGAGGCCCCGCCCGAGGCGCGCGCGTGGCACCCGTGGGGACACGCGGATCGCACCGGCTTCGCCGCGATGGGTGTGGTCGAACTGCTGATGCACACACACGACATCACCCGGGCCCTCGGGATCGCCTGGACGCCCCCGGACGACATCGCCGGCCCCGCGCTGACCCGGTTGTTCCCCGACGCCCCGCCGGGGGCGGCGCCGGCGGCGACCCTGCTGTGGTGCACGGGCCGGGGCGAACTGCCCGGCAGGCCACGGGTGTCGGCCGGTGCGTGGAGCTGGGACGGCCGCGTGCGCTGAGCCGCCCGCGGACCCGGTCGGCGCTTTGGTCCGCAACGCCCCGCGCCTCCCGGTCCGGGTGGGCACGGGGCGCCCGGCGGCTCAGACCTCGGCGGCCGTCTCGTTGTAGACGCCCGCGTAGTCCTGCCCCGACAACTTCTGGATCGCCTCCATGATCTCGTCGGTGATCTCGCGCCGGGCCCGGGCCACGTCGGTCCGCCCGTAGTGGCGGGAGAAGTCGAGCGGTTCGCCGAAGCGGGCGAGCACGCGCGGGGACAGCTTGGGGATGTTCGAGCCGATCGGCTGGACCCGGTCGGTGCCGATGATCCCGACCGGGACCACCGGGCACCGCGCGGCCAGGGCCAGCCACGCGACGCCGGTCCGGCCCCGGTACAGCCGGCCGTCGCGCGAGCGGGTGCCCTCGGGGTAGATGCCGAACGCGTCACCGCGCTCCAGTACCGAAAGGGCCGTCTCCAGGGCGGCCTTCGCCGCGGTGTGTGCGCCTCGGGGCACGGGGACGGCGCCGATGCCGGTGAAGAAGGCCTTGCTGACCCGGCCCTTGAGTCCTGGGCCGTCGAAGTATTCGGCCTTGGCGAGGAACGACACCTTGCGTGGCATCACCACGGGGATCGCGACGCTGTCGACGAACGACAGGTGGTTGCTGGCGATGATGACCGGGCCGGTCATCGGTACATTCTCGCGGCCCTCGGTGCGCGGGCGGTAGATCGCCTTCGCGGTGGGCGCCACGACGCCATGCATGAACTTCTCGATCAGCACGGATCCCCCGTGGGAGTGGTGAAGTCTGAAAACACGCGCCACCTTATCGAGTCTGCGGCACCCCCACGACGCGTGTACCCGCCTGTGCTGTTGACACAGGGTCTGCTGGTGATCACGGTACGGGTGGTGGCACTTCCCGCCGCCGTTGTCGCCGAGCGGCGCAGCCTGCGGCGCGGGCGGCCGGGTCGGCGCGGGCCGATTCACACCCGGCGGGCGAGCGATTCGAGCAGCAGGTCCAGGACGTCCTCGAAGGGGCTGCCCGACATCCCCGCCGCCAGGTGCGGACGTACCGCGCCGATGGCCGGGTAGTCGGCGGCGGGCAACATCCGGTACGTCTCCTCCCACGACCGGTCGTCGGCCTCGCGCACCTCGGGGGCCAGCGCGGCATAGGACGCCTCCAACGCCGCGTGGGCCAACACGGTGTCGATGAACACGTGGTAGTAGCGGGCCGCGTCGGCGGGGGAGAAGCCGGCCGAGAGCAACAGGGAGACGCCCAGTTCCACCGCCCGGAACTCGTTGTGCCGCCGGGTGACCCGCGCCGCGGCGACGATGGCCACGCGCGGATGACGCAGGTGGCCGTCCCGGACCCGCAGGCCCAGTTCGCGCAGTGACGCCACCCAGTCGGGGCCGGGTCGGTAGCCGGTCAAGGTCTCGCCGATCAGGAAGTCGGCGATGGCCAGGAGCAGATCGTCGGTGTTGCGGAAATAACGGTAGACGGCGGTCGGGTCGCACCCGAGGGCGGCGCCGAGCCTGCGGACGGTCAGGGCCTCCGCGCCGTGGTGACCGATCAGCCGTACGGCGCACTCGACGATGACATCCTCGGACAAAATGCTCCCGGACTTGGTCGGCCTGCGGCGACGGCGCTCGCCCGCGACGCGATTTGTCCGAGTTGGTTGCCCTGTCGTGTTCGATTGTGTTTGCTTTGCCCTGTTCGATGCATTCGTCTCGGCTGTCCGGTCCATTCGCTCCTCCGAAGCCGCGCCCGCCATTCGGGATCCACCTTACGTCAACACCATTGACGTAATTCTGACGCAAGCTGTTTCATCGGCGTCCACCCCTCCACCAGCTTTCGCCCTCCTTGGAGCGCCGATGTCAACGAACCCGCCCCGGGACGACGGCCCACCCGCGCTGCGCAAGTCGCTCGGTGTCGTCGACGGTGTCGCGGTCGCCGCGTCCAGCACGGCCGCCACCACCAGCATCGGCGTCGGCATGGGCAGCCTGGCCGCCACCGTCGGGTCGAGCACCCCGGTGATCATCCTGATCGCGTTCCTGCCCATGCTCGGTATCGCCGGCGCGTACGCCCGCCTGAACCGGGTCGAGCCCAACTGCGGCAGCGGCTATGTCTGGGTCGGCAAGTCGATCGGCCCGTGGTCCGGCTTCCTCACCGGCTGGGTCGCCCTGGCCGGGTCGATCATCTTCCTCGCCTACACCAGCGCGATCACCGGCTCGGTGCTGCTCCAGTTCGCCAACAAGGCCGGGTGGCACGAGTTCGTCGGGCCGGCCCTGGATCCGAACTCGACCAAGCTGAGCACGGTGCTGGGGCTGGTCGTACTCGTGGTGGTCACCGTGCTCGCGGTCACCGGCGTGCACCAGGCCACCCGGCTCCAGACCTTCCTGCTCGTCTTCGAGTACAGCGTGCTGCTGGTCTTCTGCTGCTGGGCCATCGCGGTCGGCGAGCAGCCGTTCTCGTTCTCCTGGTTCGACCCCTTCGAGATCGACTCGGCGCCGCACTTCGCGCAGGGCCTGGTGCTCGCGGTCTTCTTCTTCTGGGGCTGGGACGCGGCCTTCAGCGTCACCGAGGAGACCAAGAACCCCGAGGACTCGGCCCGGGGCGGACTGATCGCGCTGTTCGTGATGCTCGGCATGTTCCTGCTCGGCGCGATCGCCTTCCAGCGGGTGATGACCGTGCCCGAGATGACCGAGAACGGCCCGCAGGGCCTGACCTTCCTCGGCGCCCACCTCGCCGCCGACCCGTGGGCGAGCCTGCCGCTGCTGGCGCTGATCTTCTCCGCGATCGCCTCGCTCCAGTCCGGGGTCATCCCGACCGCGCGCGGCATGCTGGCGATGGGCCGGGACCAGACGCTCGGCAAGGTGTGGACCCGCATCCACCCGACCTACGGCTCGCCCGCGATCGGCACGGTGCTGATCATGGCGATCGCCGCCGGCACCGCCGTCCTGGCGATCGGCATCCCCAAGCTCAACGACATGATCCTGGCCGCGGTCAACTCGATCGGCCTGATCGTCGCCTTCTACTACGGCCTCACCGCCATCGCGTGCGCCGTGCGCTTCGGGCCGACGCTGCGCACCGATCCGCGCGAGGGAGTGCGGGCGGTGGTCATCCCCGCGCTCAGCGGCCTCGCGCTGCTCGGGGTCGGGGCATACCTCTCCTACGACTATCTGACCATGAGCGACGGCTTCGAACTCAGCCCCGACAACGGCTGGTTCATGTTCTCCGTACCGATGGCGGTGATCCTCGCCGGGCTGGGCTTCGCGGCCTACGCCAAATACGTCCGCAAGTCGCCCTACTTCGAGACCGGTCGCGGCACCGACGCCGACGCGATCGAACTGCCGATGGACCGCTACCACGACGCCGCCGATTTCGACGCATTCAAGACCAGGGGAAACGCATGAGCACCACCACCACCACCGTCAACACTCGTCCGGCGTCGGCCTCGGTGGCCGCCGACCTGGTCTTCACCGGTGGGCCGGTGTACGTCGTCGACGGCGCGCGGGGACGGGCGAGTTCGGTCGCCGTGCGGGAGGGGCGCATCGTCGCGGTCGGGCACGACGAGGTGCGCGAACTGATCGGAGCCGCGACCGAGGTGGTGGACCTCGCGGGCCGGCTGCTGATCCCCGGCTTCCAGGACGCGCACGTGCACCCCGTGGGCGGCGGCATCGAGATGGGGCAGTGCGACCTGTCCGAGCACGAGACGGTCGCCGACTACCGGCGGGTGATCCGGGAGTACGCCGAGAGCAATCCCGGGGTCGAGTGGATCACCGGCGGCGGCTGGTCGATGGAGGCATTCCCCGGCGGGCTGCCGCACCGGTCGATGCTCGACGACATCGTCCCCGACCGGCCGGTGTACCTGCCCAACCGCGACCACCACGGCGCCTGGGCGAACAACCTCGCACTGCGCCTCGCGGGCATCACCCGCGACACCGCCGATCCGGTCGACGGGCGGATCGAGCGCGATGCCGACGGCGAGCCGACCGGCGTGCTCCAGGAGGGGGCGGCGAACCTGGTCGGCCGACTGCTGCCCCCGCCGACCACCGAGGACCAGGTCGCCGGGCTGCTGCGGGCGCAGGCGGTCCTGCACTCGCTCGGCATCACCGCGTGGCAGGACGCGCTCCTGGGCGCACACGCCAACGTCACCGACGCGAGCGCCGCGTACCTGACGGCCGTGGACCGAGGGCAACTCACCGCCCGGGTGGTCGGCGCGCTGTGGTGGGAGCGCGATCGTGGGGCCGAGCAGATCGAGGACCTGCTCGCGCGGCGTGCGGCGGGTACCCGGGGGCGGTTGTCCTGCCGGACGGTCAAGATCATGCAGGACGGGATCGCGGAGAACTTCACCGCCGCGATGCTCAGTCCCTACCTCACCTCGTGCGGCTGCGCCTCGGACAACAGCGGGATCAGCTTCATCGATCCGCGGGCGCTGCGCGGCTACGTCACGGCCCTGGACGCGCACGACTTCCAGGTGCACTTCCACGCGCTGGGCGACCGCGCGGTGCGGGAGGCGCTGGACGCGGTCGCGGCGATGCGGGCGGCGAACGGCTGGAAGGACACCCGGCCGCACCTCGCCCACCTCCAGGTGGTGCACCCGGACGACATCCCGCGCTTTCGCGCACTCGGGGCGAGCGCCAACATGCAGCCGCTGTGGGCCGCGCACGAGCCGCAGATGGACACGCTGACCATTCCGTTCCTGGGCGCGGAGCGGGCCGCGTGGCAGTACCCGTTCGGCGAACTGGCGCGCAGCGGCGCGACCTTGGCCGCCGGCAGCGACTGGCCGGTGTCCAGCCCCGATCCGCTGCACGGGATCCACGTGGCGGTGAACCGGCGGGTGCTCGGGTCGGACGCCCCGGCGTTCCTCCCGGAGCAGCGGTTGGATCTGCACGCGGCGCTGGCGGCGTATACGGCGGGCAGCGCGTACGTGAACCACCTCGACGACACCGGGAGCATCGTGGTGGGAAACCACGCGGACCTGGTGGTGCTGGACCGGGATCCGTTCGCGGGGGCGGTGGGGGAGATCGGGTCGACGCGGGTGGCGGAGACGTTTGTGGGTGGGGAGCGGGTGTTCGGGGGTAGGACGGCCCCTGCCGTCGGGCCGCGAGAGGGACGGGCCCGCGGGCTCGCGCTGGTCGGAGGGCTCGGCCGGGGCGGGGTGCGGGCCGATGTCGAGGCGGCGATTGCGCATCCGGGCCGACGGTTCGGCCCGGAGGGGGATGTGCCCACGGCGATGGTGGGGTTGAGCGCGGGCGGGCACATCGCGTACTACGCGGCGACGGAGATGCCGTTGGCGGCGCTCGTGGCGTTCTATCCGGGGTGGTTGACCACGGGCGAGATCGCGCTGGGCCGGCCGGAGCCGACGATCGGGCTGACGCCGCGCGTCGCGGGGCACGGTACGCCGGTGTTGGTGCTGAACGGCGAGGGCGACCACCTGTACACGGGCGAGGACCGCGCCGGGATCGCCCGCGAGTCGGCCGAGTCGGGCACGCGGCACGAGGTGGTGCTGTACCCGGACACCCCGCACGGGTTCTTCCGCGACGAGCGCGACACGTACCGGCCGGAGGCGGCGGCCGACGCGTGGTCGCGGACGATGGCACTGCTGCGGGAGACGTCGGCGCGCGGATGACCATCCCTTCGATCACACCGGTTGGATGGGGCGTTTCGGATAGTGCATCCTTTGCGGTGGCTGTGCCGATATCGACCGCGCCACGGCACCCGCGGGCCGGTGCCGCAAACCCGGTGCGGGAGCAACCGGCGCAGCGTCGAGTAAGTATGAAAAGATCGTCGCCGAACTCTGCGGGGCGCATCGTCCGATCCGCCGCACCCCGCAGTCGGCCCGCCAACCCGGGCCGGCCCGGGACCCGTCCGTCCCGATCCCGCCGCGTCGCGCCCGGCGGGACCGGGGGACGGGTTTCGGCGCTTCACGGTGCCCGGCGTGCGTGCTGCACCCATACGCGGTCCGCGAAATCGGGTCGCGTCGATGATCACCGCGCCGGTGATCCTGCCTATGGTTGACGCGATCGAACCAGCGCGTGGCATGGGGGACCGTTCATGATCGTCGAATACATCCGCTACACGATCGCCGAGGCGGAGGCCGGGGCATTCGAGGCCGCCTACGCCCGCGCGGCCGAGTCGCTGGCGGCCGCGCCGGAGTGTGTGGACTACGAGTTGAGCCGATGCGCGGAGGAGCCGTCCGCGTACATCCTGCGCATCCGCTGGACCTCGACCGACGAGCACCTGAACGGCTTCCGCGAGGGCCCGCACTTCGCCGCCTTCCTCGCCGCGATCCGGCCGTACGTGGCCGCGATCGAGGAGATGCGGCACTACGCGGTGACCGAGGTGGCCGGCCGGGGCGGGTCGACGCCGACGCTGTACGAATGGGCGGGCGGCGCGCCCGCGTTCGAGAAGTTGTTCACCACGTTCTACGAGCGGGTGGCGAAGGACGAGATCCTGGCCCCGGTGTTCGCCGGCATGGACGCGCACCACGCCGAGCACGTGGCGTCGTGGCTGGCCGAGGTGTTCGGCGGCCCGGCGCGCTACAGCACCGAGTCGGGCGGGCACCGGCACATGGCCTCGAAGCACCTGGGCCGGGGGATCGACGAGACACAGCGGCGACGCTGGGTGGCGCTGCTCCTGGAGACGGCCGACGACGTGGAGTTGCCCGCCGACCCGGAGTTCCGGGGGGTGCTGGCCTACTACCTCGAGTGGGGCACCCGGATGGCGATCATCTACTCCGGCCCCAACCCGCCGCCCCTGCCCGAAACACCCATGCCGCGCTGGGACTGGGGCCAGACGCCGCCGTATCGGGGCTGATTCACCCGCACGGCCGGCGGATCGCGGGTCGGGCCCGACGAGGGCCCGTCCCGCGCCCGGACGGGAGCCGACCACCGGCGCCGCTACGCGCGTCGGATACGGTCCGCACGCGGCTGACTGCCCGTCAGGTAGCCGATATAAGCGGCCAAACGGACGTATCGCGGTTCAAACCCAAAATTTGGGTAACGGTAACCACTCTCCTTGGCAAGGATTTCCGTTCCGTACCGACCGTCCCCTCGTCGCATCGGTCCTCCGCACGGCAGCATCTGCGGCGTCGATGTCACTCGTGACAGCTCCGTCACATGGAGGAACACCCACGTGAAGAGACACACTCTCGTCGCGTTCGCAGCCGCCACGACACTGGTGGGCGGGCTCCTGACCCTCGCCCCACCGGCCCTGGCGGACGACTCCCCGGCACCCTCGGCGGAGTCCGCGTCCACCCCCATCGCCTGGAAGAGCTGCGGCAGCTCGAATTATCCGACGCTGGAATGCGGTTCGTTGCAGGTCCCGATGGACCACAGTCGTCCCGGCGGGCAGAAGATCACGATCGCGGTGTCGCGGATTCCGCACACCGCCGCCAAGTCGCTCGGCCCGCTCCTGGTCAACCCCGGCGGTCCCGGCGCGCCCGGCCGCGGTCTGGCCGGCTACGTCGCGAAGAACCTGCGTCCCGAGGTGGCCGCGCAGTTCGACGTGATCGGCTTCGATCCCCGCGGCGCCGGCGCGAGCGAACCGCACCTGGACTGCGTCCCCGGCTTCAACAACCCGGTCCGTCCGAGCACCGTCCCGAACGACTTCGGCGACGAATTCGCCAACATCAAGCGGGTGTACACCTTCGCCAAGGCGTGCGGTGAGAAGTACGGCGACTTCCTGAAGTACATGAACACGCCGGCCCAGGCCGCGGACATGGACTCGATCCGCGCCGCGCTCGGGGCCAAGCAGATCAGCTACTTCGGTTACTCGTACGGCACCTACCTCGGCTCGGTCTACGCCAAGCTGTTCCCGAGCCGGGTCAAGCGCCTGGTACTGGACAGCATCGTCGACCCGAGCAGGGACAGCGTCTGGTACGGCGGCCAGTTGACCCAGGACGTGGCGTTCGACGCCAACATGAAGGCGTTCTTCGCCTGGGTCGCCAAGTACGACGCGAACTACCGCCTGGGCACCGACCCGGCCCAGGTCGAGAAGGCCTGGTACGCGATGCGCGCGTCACTGGAGAAGACGCCGGCCGAGGGTGTCGTCGGCGCCTCCGAACTCGAGGACGCGTTCGCGCAGGGCGGTTACAACGACGCCTTCTGGGCCGAGTTGGCCGAGGGCTTCTCGGGCTACGCGGTCGACCACGTCACCGGTCCGCTGCGTACCGCCTACGAGGACCTGGCGGCGGCCAGTCCCGGCAACGACAACATCAACAGCGGCTACCTGGCCACCCAGTGCCGGGACGCGGCGTGGCCCAAGGACTGGGCCACCTGGCACCGGGACGCGGTCAAGACCTACGCCAAGGCGCCGTTCCTGACCTGGAACAACGTCTGGTTCAACGCGGCGTGCGCGTTCTGGCCCACCAGCAGCCTCAAGCCGGTGAACGTCGCCAACGACAAGCTGCCCAAGACGCTGCTGTTCCAGGCGACCAACGACGCCGCGACCCCGTACGAGGGTGGCGTCACCATGCACCGCCTGCTGCGCGACTCGGCCCTCGTGGTCGAGCAGGGCGGGCGCAACCACGGCATCTCGCTCAGCGGCAGCACCTGCCTGGACAACTACCTGAACGAGTACCTGATCACCGGGAAGACCCCGAAGGGCAACGGCCACGGGCCGGCCGACGCGGTCTGCCAAAAGCAGCCCGACCCGGTCCCCAACGCGGCCGGGGCCAAGCTGAAGGCGGAGGCCCCGAAGGTCTCCAAGACCGACCTGTAGGGCACCGCGCACCGGAGTTCACCAGAACGGGCCCGTCGCCTCGGCGACGGGCCCGTTCGCGCGTCGGCCCCTGCCGGCCAAGGCAGTTGGCTCCCTTGCCCGGCCGGCCGCGGGGTGTGCCGGCCCCCGTGCTGCCGTAAGGTCTGCTGCCGAGGTTCGGCGAAGGGGGACGGCGGTGCACCTGACGGGTGTCGGCAAGCGATACGGCCTGCGCGGCCCGTGGGTGTTGCGCGCGGTGGACCTGCAGCTGCCGCGCGGCGCGCTGATCCGGGTCGAAGGCGGCAACGGCGGCGGCAAGTCCACTCTCCTGCGGGTGGTGGCCGGCGTGTGCGAGCCGACCACGGGCAGCGTCACCGAACGCGGCACGGCCGCCTACGTCCCCGAGCGCTTCCCGCCCGAACTGCCGTTCACCGCCCGGCGATACCTGACCCACCTGGGCCGACTGCACGGCCTCACCGGCCGGGAGAGCCGGCGCCGCGCGGACGAGTGGGCCGAACGCCTCGGCTTCGCCGACAAGATACGCGCGCCGCTGCGCGGGTTGTCCAAGGGCACCTGCCAAAAGGTGGCGGTGGCTCAGGCGTTCCTGGCCGAACCGGATCTGCTGGTCCTGGACGAGGCGTGGACCGGGCTCGACCAGCCCTCGCGCGACGTCCTGGACGGCTGCGTGGTCGAACGCGTCGAAGCGGGCGCCACCGTGGTCTTCGTCGACCACGACCCCCGACGGCTCGCCGACGAGGTGTACGAGACCTATCGGGTCGAGGCGGGCGCGGTCGTCGCGGCGATTCCCGAGGCCCAGGCGATCCGGGTGCTGATCGACATCGACACCGGGCCGAGCCCCGAACTGGACCGACTCCCGGGCGATCCCGTCCGCGAGCAGAGCAGGCCCGGCGTGGTGCGGTTGCACAGCAGTACCGCGCACTCCGACGCGCTGCTGCGGCATCTGCTCACCGCCGTGCCCGGGATCAGCGTCCGGGCGGTCCATCGGGAAGGAGACGGCGCGTGATCTCCGCCGTGGTGCGCTATCAGGCGGCGCTGCTGCTGCTCTCGTATCGGTGGGTGCCGCCGGTCCTGCTCTACGCCGCCGTGATGGGCATCGGCGTGGCGGGCGGCGATCCGCTGCTGTCCTCGTTCGCGTGGGCGGCGGCCGCGATCATGCCGGTCGCGGTGTGGCTGACGCGCGTGGCCGTCACGGTCGAGCCCGCGGCGGCCCGGCACACCGCCTCGGCGGCGGTCGGGCCCGGGCGCGCGCACCTGGCCGGGCTGCTCGTCGCGTTGACCCTGACCTGCCTGCTCGCCGCGATCTGCACCGGCGCGCTCGCCGCCGGCACCAACGACATCGCCAACCGTGCCACGCACGGCGTCAGCCGGGGCGAGGCGCTCGCCGCCGGCGCGATGGCCCAGTTCGTCACCATCCTGGCGGGCGTCGCGATCGGCGCGCTGACGAACCGTCCGGTGCTGCGCCGAGCCGCGTACGCCGTCCCGATCGCGGCGCTGCTCACCCTCGCCGCCCTGGTCACCCCCGGCAGCCCGGCGGCACGCGTGCTGAAGGTGCTCACCGACGCCGCCCGCCACGACAGGATCGACCTTCCCACCACGCAACTCGCGGTCACCGCAGGTGTGTTCGTCGTCGCCATCGCCCTGACCTGCCGCATCGCCGCCCGGGTGGAACACGACTGACGGGGCGCCGACGGCGGCGTCGGCCCGCACCGCGCACCGGTCAGGAGGCTCCGAGCCAGGTGGCCAGGTAGGGCGGGACGTCCTGGTCGGCGCGGTCGGGGCGGATGGGGCCCCGGGTGGTGGTGAGGGGGACCACGCCCGCGTAGTGCGGGAGGTCGAGGTCGTCGGGGTCCTCGGCCAGGCCGTGGTCGCGGACCTTCGCGGCCACCTGGTCCAGGTCCAGGCGCAACACCGTGGTCTGCGCGTTCTCCTTCGGGCTCGGCGCGCGTACGTCGTCGGCGCGGCCGGGGACCAGGTGGTCGATGATCACCCGGTAGGCGTGCAGCTGTTCGTCGGGGTCGGTGACGTGCACGAGCGGGCCGTGCGCGATCACGCAGCGGTAGTCCACCGAGTGGTGCATCGCCGAGCGGGAGAGCACCACCGAGTCGATGTGGGTGACCGAGATCGCCACCGGCACACCCTCGGCGCCGCTCGCCCGGGCCGCGAGGGCGAGTTGCCCGCCGCTGGAGGTGTGCAGGTACAGGCGCTCCCCGTCGCGTCCGAACGCGAGCGGGATCAACTGGGGCCGGCCGCCGACGGTGAACGAGACGTGCGCCATGAAGCCGGCGTCCAGGATCGCGTGCACCGTGTCGGCGTCGTAGCGCATGCGGTCGCGGTGACGCTTCGGGGAGGTGGCGGCGGTGACGGGATACTCGGCCATCGCGAAGATCCTTTGTACTAGTTCAAAACCCTCTTTGGAGTAGTACAATAAAGCCGGACCTGGGGAGGCTGTCAACGGCATAACCTCCTCCCGGAATGTGCCCAGGACGCAGGAGAAGCATGGCCACCACCGGTCGTACCGCCGCCGACATCGCCGCATCCGTCGAGCGCGACCTGCACGCGCGCGAGATCGCCCCCGGCGACGCGCTGCCACCCGTACGCACGCTCGCGGCCGAACTCGGCGTGAACGCCAACACCGTCGCCGCCGCCTACCGGACCCTGCGCGAACGCGGCATCGTGGAGACCCACGGCCGAGCCGGCACCCGCATCCGGGCCCGCCCGGCCACCACGCAGCGCACCACCCTGGGCCCGAGCGTGCCGCCCGGCGCGCGCGACCTGGCAAGCGGCGAGCCCGACCCCGCGCTGCTGCCCTCGCCGGTCTTCCCCGAGCCCGGCCACTGGCGACCCCTGTACGTCCACGGCGCGCTGTACCCGCCGTTCGAGGACGCCGCCCGCACCGTGCTCGACGCGGTGGGCGTGCCCACCGACCACCTGGCCGCCACCTCCGGCGCGCTCGACGGCATGGAGCGTTCGCTCACCGCACACCTGCGCCCCGGCGACCTGGTCGCGGTCGAGGACCCGAGCTGGGGCAACCTGCTCGACCTGCTCGGCGCACTCAACCTGACCCCGCGCCCGATCCCCGTCGACGACCAGGGGCCCGATCCCGCCGCGACCGAGGACGCGCTGCGCGCCGGTGCCCGCGCGTTCGTGGTCACCGCCCGCGCGCACAACCCCACCGGCACCTCCGTGTCCGCCGAACGCGCCGCCGCGCTGCGCCCGATCCTGGCCGCGCACCCGCGAGTCGTGCTCCTGGAGGACGACCACGGCAACGACATCTGCGGCCGCGACCTGCACACCCTCGCCGGCATCACCACCCACTGGGCGCACATCCGCTCCGCCTCCAAGGCGTACGGGCCGGACCTGCGCTGCGCCGCGGTGGCCGGCGACGCGATCACGATCGACCGGATCATCGGCCGGCAGCGGCTCGGCCCCGGCTGGGTCAGCCACGCGCTCCAGCACGCGGTCGCCCACGCGTGGACCTCCGCCGAGGTCGCCGCACACATCCGCGCGGCCCGGGAGGCGTACCGGACGCGCCGGACCGGGCTGATCGAGGCGCTGCGCGAGCGGGGCGTGCGGGCGGTGGGCGACACCGGGTTCAACGTGTGGATCGAGGTCCGGGACGAGACCGCCGCCGTCGCCGGCCTGCTCGCCCGAGGGTGGGTCGTGGCCCCCGGCGCGCGCTACCGGATCACCTCGCCGCCCGGCCTTCGGATCACCGTGGCCACCCTCACCGCCGAGGAGACCGGCCCCCTGGCCGACGCGGTCGCCGAGGCGGTACGCACGGGAGCGGCCCGCGCCGGGCGGTGAACGAAACCCGGCACGGCGCGGCCCTCGGGGACGCGGCGACCGGTCGCCGCCGGAGTGCGCGGCACAATGTCCGTGATGGGAGGTGGGGCAAACCGAACCGTGACGTCGGGGGCTGTCACCCTCGCATCCGCGTCCCCGTGCCGGAGAGCATGGGCACACTCCACCGTCACGTCCGCAGCACCCCGAGGATGCCGATGCCCACCTTCCTGAAGGCCCCGTTCACCCGACGAACATGGGCCGAGTTCGGCTACGCCATCCTCACCTTCCCGCTCGCGGTGTTCGGTTTCGGCGTCGCCTTCATGCTCGCCGCGTTCGGGATCCTCCTGACCGTCACCCTGATCGGCCTGCCCCTCCTCGCCCTGCTCGTGATGGGCGCCCGCGCGTGGGGCGGCGTGCACCGCGGCCTGGCCCGGGCCATGCTCGGCGTCCAGGTACCGCCGCTGCGCCGCTTCCGGCGCCGGCCCGGCCCGCTCGGGCTGCTCGGATCCGCGCTCGGCAACACCGAGGGCTGGCGGGCGGTCGCGTACACCGTGCTCAAGCTCCCGCTGGGCGTGGTCATCGTGATGGTCACCGGCATGTTCTGGGGCAACGGGCTGGTCCTGCTGGTCTATCCGCTGCTCATGGCCGCCTTCGACCCGCACGTCACCGACTCCGACGGCGTCGTGCACCACTCGGGGATCCAGATCAACGACCTGTACTTCGACACCCTGCCGCTGCAACTGGTCGTGTCCGTGGCGGGCGTACTGATCCTGCTGCTCGCGCCGTGGGCGGTCCGAGGCGTCGTACTGCTCGACCGCCTGCTCATCCCCGCCCTGCTCGGACCCAGCAAGGCCGCCCAGCGCATGGCCGACCTGGAGGAGACCCGCGCGATCGCCGTCGACGACTCGGCCGCCACGCTGCGCCGGATCGAGCGCGACCTGCACGACGGCGCCCAGGCCCGACTCGTCGCCCTCGCGATGAACCTGAGCCTGGCCAGGGAGAAGCTCGACGCCGAGGACACCGAGCGCCCGATGGACGTGGACCGCGCCCGCACCCTCGTGGACACCGCGCTCGGCAACGCCCGGGAGGCGATCGTGGAACTGCGCGACCTCGCCCGGGGGATCCACCCGCCGGTGCTCGACCAGGGCCTGGACGCCGCGCTGGCCACCCTGGCGGCGTGCAGCGCGGTGCCCGTGGAGGTGCGCACCGACATCCCGGTCCGGCCGCCCGCCACGATCGAGACCATCGCGTACTTCTGCGCCGCCGAACTGCTCACCAACGTCGCGCACCACTCGGGCGCGACCGCCGCGATCGTCGACGTGAGTGTGCGCGACGGCCTGCTGCGGTTGTCGGTCACCGACAACGGGCGCGGCGGCGCGCACGCGGGCAAGGGCAGTGGCCTCACCGGACTGGTCGAGCGGGCCCGCACGGTGGACGGGGTACTGCGCATCGACAGTCCGATCGGCGGGCCGACCCAGGTGACGGTGGACCTGCCGATCCGCAGCTGAGCCGGCCGCCGGAGGACCGGCCCGGGCATGGGACGATCGAGCCCATGCGCATCGTCATCGCCGAGGACGCCGCCATCCTGCGGGACGGCCTCGTCCAACTGCTTCTCGACCGCGACCACGAGGTGGCCGCGGCCGTCCCCGACGCCGACGCGCTGCGGGCGGCGGTGGCCGAGCACAAACCCGATGTGTGCGTGGTCGACATCCGGATGCCGCCCACGCACACCGACGAGGGACTGCGGGCCGCGATCGACATCCGGCGCGAGCATCCCGGAATCGGCGTGCTGGTCTTCTCGCAGTACATCGAGACCCGCTACGCCGCCCAACTGCTCGGCGGCAACGCGGCGGGGGTGGGCTATCTGCTCAAGGAACGGGTGGTGGACACCCGCGACTTCACCGACGCGCTGGAGCGGGTCGCGGCCGGTGGCACCGCGCTCGACCCCGAGGTGGTCACCCAGTTGTTCGGCGCGGGCCTGCGCAGCGGCGGGCTGAACACGCTGACCCCGCGCGAGCACGAGGTCCTGGGCCTGATGGCCGAGGGGCGCACCAACGCGGCGATCGCGAAGAAGCTGGTGGTGACCGAGCGGGCGGTGGAGAAGCACGTCGGGAACATCTTCACCAAACTGGACCTGCCGCCCTCGGACACCGATCACCGAAGGGTGATGGCGGTATTGCGCTACCTGCAGCTGTGACCGTCGCCGGACGGGCAGGGCCGGTCTGAGACGGGCAGGGCCGGTGCGGGACGGGCGGATCTCCCCCTCCGGGATCCGCGCGTTCCCACACCGGCCCACGGGACCGTCCGTAGGTTCAGGGCGTCGGGATCTCCGCCGCCGCGGGTGCGGGGCGGACGACGTACCGTGGGCCGGACACGAGCGAGGCGAACGTGGACGGCAGGACGGATCGGGGGGCGGCCGCGGGCCCCGTGGTCCCCAACTCGAGCGTGCCCGGACCACCTTTGGTCGCGTCGCCACACGCGGTCAGTCCGATGACGGTCAGGATCACTGCCGCGAGCATGCACGCCGCCGTCCCGGGCAGCGCCAGGCCGCGACTCACCCGGCCGGACTCACCGCTCGTTCGGCACACCGTGTCGAGACCGCCCCGAGGTCGGTCTCGCACGGGTGCCACGAGGGCTGCGCGGTCGTCCGGTGGCCGCCGCCACCGGGCGTTGCCGCATACGCGGGGGGCGAGGTGCACAACGCCCCCGAGGTTGTCGAGGCGGCGAGGAAGGTTCCTCGCCTGCGGTGGGGTTCAGGCATCCGCGGCCTCCCCGAAACGCCGGGCCCGCCCCACCCCGGGCGGGCACGGCGTAGCAGGAGGCTAGGGGCGTTCCTTGTGGGTTTCCTGTGAACGGGCCGTCGGGGAGCGGGAATTTCCGGCGGATGCGGATGCGGATCGGGTTTGCGGCACGGCGGGGGCGGTGAGAGCGGCGCGGGGCGGGCTCGCGGATTCGGGTTTCTCCCGGTCCGCCGTTCGGCTTTCGTCGCGCATGCGGCCCAGGACGCCGAGCCAGGCGCGTTCGCGGGCGGCGGCCGGGTCGGCGCGCAGGGGCAGCACGACCTCGATCCGGGTGCCTCGGCCGGTCGGCGGGACGCCCACCGTGACCCGTCCGCCGTGCAGCGCCACCTGTTGTGCGACCAGGGTCAGACCCAGTCCGGCACCACCGCTGCCGGGGCCGCGATGGAAACGCTCGAACACGACGTCGCGCAACTCCGGTGCGATCCCGGGCCCGTCGTCGTCCACGCACACCACGCCGCAGTCCAGCCCGGGAAGCACCTTCACCAGGACCCGACTCGCGCCGTGCACCAGTGCGTTGCACACCAGGTTGTCCACCAACAGCCGCAGTCCCGCGGCGAGTCCGTACACGACCACCTCGTGCGGCGCCTCCACCCTTATCTCCACCGGGAGTTCGACGCCGGGCCGGTGGGCGGGCGCGCCCCGGGCGGACGCGTGCGCCACCTCGCCGAGTTCCACCGCCTCGAACGCCGTCGCGTCCGCCAGGTCGCCCTGCGCGAGGGCGCGCAGCGCGGCCAGGACGGACAACACCCGCTCGTGGCCCACCCACAGGTCGGCGAGCACGTCCTCACGCTCGGCCGCGGCCAGGTCCGGATAGGTGGTCAGCACCTCCAGGTCGGTGCGCATCCCGGTCAGCGGGCCGCGCAGTTCGTGGTCGACGGTCGCCGCGAACGAGCGCGCGGTCTCCAGGGCTTCACGGGTGCGCGCGGTCTGCTCGGCGTACCGGCCGAGCACGTCGTCGAGGGTGCGGCCGAGTTCGTCCACCTCGACCACGCCCGACGGTACGTGTACCGCCTCGTGCGTGCCGTCGTCCGGATCCAGCCGGGCCGCGCGCCGGCGCAGCGCGCGCAGCGACCGGGTGGCCGCGGTCCCGGCGGCCAGCCCGGCGAGTGCGGACAGCGGTACGGTGAACACCGTCACCACATAGACCCGCCGACGCAACAGCGCGGCCTGCGCCTCGGGTTCGCCCGAGGGCAGGAACACGTACATCGGCCCGGTCGGCAGCGGCCGGGTGACCATCCGCCACGAGAGCCGACCGGCGTGTACGGTCACCGGATTCGGCGCGCGGGCGGGCAGCGTCGTGGTCTGCGGTGGTTGCGGGCCGACCATCAGCGGCCCGTCCGGGGTGTCCACCCGCACGCCGACGTCGAGCGCCATGCTGAGCACGCGGTACTGCCGGGTGCGCAGGGCCTGTTGGCGCACATCCAGGTCGGTCCGCAGCAGCGCGCGGGCGGGCGGGGTCAACCGCTCGGCACGTTGCTGGAGTTGCTGATCCTGACGTGCCAACAGGTCGGCGCGGACCCAGTGCACCACGAGGGTGCCTGCGCCCAGCACGAGCAGCGGCACCAGGACGGCGACCGACAGTGCGACGCGCGTGGAGAGCTTCATCCGGGACCGCCGCCGGCCCGCAGGACGAAGCCCACGCCGCGAACGGTGTGCAGCACGCGCGGCCGGCCGTCCGCCTCCAGCTTGCGGCGCAGGTAGCTGACGAAGGTGTCGACCACGTCGGTGCGTACGTCGAAGTCGTAACCCCAGACGCGGTCGAGGAGTTGATCGCGGGTCAGCACCAGGCCGGGATTGCGGGTGAAGACCTCCAGGAGGGCGAACTCGCGACGGGTCAGGTCGAGCGGGACGCCGGCGCAGGTGGCGATGTGCGCGGACACGTCCACCGCGACCGGACCGACCCGCAGCGGCGCCTCGCCCACCGCACCGGGGGGTCTGCGCCGCAGCAACGCCCGCAGCCGCAGGTCGAGTTCGCGCAGATCGAAGGGTTTCACCAGGTAGTCGTCCGCGCCGCTCTCCAGGCCCGCGATGCGATCGGCGGTCTCGTCGCGGGCGGACAACATCAGCACGGGGGTCGCGGTGCCCCGGGCGCGCAGTTCGGCGCAGACCTCGATGCCGCTGATCCCCGGCATGGCCACGTCCAGGACCACGACCTGGGGGGCGGCGGCGGGCACGGCCGGCTCGATCAGGTCCAGTGCGCGGGTGCCGTCGGCGGCGAGGGTGACGTGATATCCGGCCAGGCGCAGGCCGCGTTCCAGGGCTCGGCGGATGGAGGGGTCGTCGTCGACGACCAGGACGTGGGGTGGGGTGGGGGTCGGGGTGGGGGTTGCGGGAGCCTCGGTCACCGGATCGCGGCCTCCGTTTCGGGAGTCCCCGATTCGCGGGGCTCCGGGTACGGATGGGGGGACGAATTCGGGTGCGAATAAGGGGGGTTGCCCGGAATCGGTGTTCGCGCGGTGGTCTCGGTGGACGCACCTTCGTCGTGGATCACGACGCGGCGCGTCGCGCGTGGGTCGGCTCGACCCATGTCGCCCCCGAATGGTTGTTGCCGATGTTGCAGCACAACCTATGGCGGGAAGCCGCTCCGTGTACCGAGAATGACGGCTCGTCAGCTGTGCGTGGGGGGAAGGGTGGTGGGCGGGGGATTCGGTGGGGCGTCGGGCGGGTTCGTGGTCGGGTCCGAAGGCGTGTTCGACGGGAGGTCCGAAGGTGCGTTCGGGGGCGGGGTGTCCGGGTGTTCGGGGCCTTGCGCGTGTCCGGGGTGCTCCGGGTGTTCGCGGGGCCGCGATTGTTCCGGGTGTCCGATGAAGCCCTCCGCCCCGATGTCGAGCGGGTCGCCCGCGCCGGCCTTCGCGGACAACCACCGGAACCAGTTCGTCCGGTTGATCGGGACCTGCGGATTGCGCAGCAGCCACAACACGTGGCCCGCCTGGTCGCGGGTCCACGACTCACCCGAGACGCGGGCCTTCTCCAGTCGGGCGCGGAGGTCGTCACCGTCGACCACGCGGGCGATCCGGGAGTAGTCGCGGTCCTTGCAGCGGTGTCGCCGGTAGACGACGAGTTCGACCAGGTCGAGCAGCCGGGCCCGGGCCGGGCCGTGGTGGCCGGGGACGGCGAGCAGCCGGATCAAGCGCTGCTTGGTGCTCCAGACCTTGGCGTGCCGGGTCCACTCGGCGGGGAATCGGGCCTCCCATTCGAGATAGGTCAGCGCGTACGGCAACCCGCCCCAGTCCGGCACCTCGGCCGGCGGGGGCGACCCGGCGAGCAGCGCGGCGTCGGGGGTGAGCAGCCACGCTTCGCGAAATCGCCGCCACGCGCCCTCCTCGGCGGAGACCGAGCGCGGGACCCGCAACACGATGGTGTCGTAGGCCTCGCGCGCCTCGCGCATGTCGCGCGTCACGCGCAGATACCGGTCCAGTGCGCGGCGATGGGCGACCTCGTCGTCCGAAACGAGCGCGCTCATCCAACCCAGCCGGGTGTCCCAGTCCTCGATCGCGCCTCGTTCGGTCACGCCGACGATCTACCCACGTGGCCGGCGAACAAGTCCGCCCGGCCGCACCCGGCGGACGGAACTCGCCACGAAATCCGACGAGACGTCGCTGTCGCGTCGCGCATGCCTGGTTCTCGCTCTCCTCGGGGACCGGGCGCAATCGAGGTCGCGCGAAATCGCTGCGCCCCCACCCTACGAGCGGATCGCCCGCGTGGTGGGAGGTCGGCGCGGCGGGTCGCCGAGCGGCGGCGGTCGCCCATCGGACGCGCCGCCGCGGGACGGTCGGCCCGTGGTCGCACCGGATGCGCCGAGGGCGGCGCGGTGACCGACGATCCCCTTGACGACCCGCATCGGCCGTTCGCCCGCCCGCCCGGTCGGTGCCGGTGTTCCGGGTGCCGACCCGAGCGCCTTCGAGGACGAAGACGCGCCCTGTTCGCGGTCGGGCTGCCGCCTCGGCGCACATCCGCACCGGCCGGCGGCCCCGGAGCCGGTGCCGCTCGATCACCCGCGCCGGCGGTGCCCCCGCGATGCGGTGCGTGCCCGTGAGCGCCCACCTCTAGACGGGCCCCGCGTCGGGAGCCGGCCGAACCGCCGGGTGGCCGGGCGGGTTCGGGGCGGGGTCAGGCGCCGTTGCCGGCGGCCAGTTGCGGGGTTCTGGGGATGCGGCCGGTCAGGGTCAGGCCCGGGAGCTGGGGGTGGGCGGGGCGGGGCGGCAGGGCGGCGAGGCCGGTGCGGTTGGGACCGGCGGTGGCCAACTCGGCCCGGATGCGGACCTCCATCAGGGCGCCGGCGGGAGCGGCCAGGGCGGTGGCCAGGAGTTCGCAGGCGGCCTCGGTGCGCCCCTCGGCGCGTTCGACGACGGCGAGGGCGTACAGGGCGTAGGCGCCGACCGGGGTCAGGCCCTGGGTGCCGGTCAGGCGCAGGGCCTGCCAGGCGCCGTCGCGGGCCTCGGCGATGCGGCCCTGGGTGGTCGCGGCCATGGACAGCGCGGCCAGGAACCAGGCGGCCAGCGTGCCCTGGCCGGTGGAGCGGGCCAGCCGCAGGCCCTCGGCGGCGTGGGTCTCGGCCTCGACGGCCCGGCCGGACAGCGCGCCCGCGACCGCGAGCGGCATCAGCGCCGCGGCGAGTGCGCCCCGGGCGCCGTGGGTGCGCAGCACGGCGGCCTCGTCCAGCAGGACCTCGTACGCCGCCTGGTCGGTCGCCGCGGCGTGGACCGCGAGCGGGGTCACCTCCCAGAGCGCGATGCCCAGGCCGTACAGCCGGGCCCGAGTGGCCGGGGCGACCATCGCGGGGGAGACGCCGTCGGCGCCGAGCGCGGCGACCACGGTGCGCAGCGGGTCGTCGGAGGCGAGCGGGAGAGCGGCCAGGGCGGTCCGGGCCTCGGTGGTGCGGGCGCGGTCGCCCGCCTCCCACGCGGCGCCGGTGGCGGCGAGCAGAAGCGCGGCGCGACCGTGGGCCGCGTCCAGGAGCAGCGCGCCCGCCTCGGAGCGATGCCCTTCCGCATGCCGCAGGGCCGCGCGGAGCCGGATCGCGGTACCGGAGGAGTGCGCCGACGAGCCCTCGTCGGCGACGCCCTCGACGTCGGTGGCGTCGGCGGTGTCGAGCAGGGTGCGGGCGCGGACCGGGAAGCCGGCCTCCCACGCGGCGTACGCGGCGGCGACGAAGCGGCGGCGGGCGGTCGGGCGGTCGGCGGTGAGCCGAGCGGCCTGCTCCCACGTCGCCGCGGCGGCGCCGGCGCCGAGTTCGCGGCGGGTACGGCCCGCGCCGGCCTCCAGAGCCGCGGCGAGCTCGGCGTCGGGCCCGGTGGCGAGCGCGGCCAGGTGCCAGGGCCGCCGGTACGCGAGGGCGCCGCTCGCGGCGTAGACCAGTGCTCCGTGCAGGGAGCGGCGCTCGGCCGCGCTGAGCGAACGGCGTACCTCCTCGCGCGCCGACGCGTTGCGAAAGCGCACCCGGTGCTCGGTGGTGTCGACGAGGTCGGCCCGCAGGAGTGCGAGTCGCGCGCCGCGCCCGATACCGATGCGCCGTCCGGCGACGGCCAACTGGTCGAGGTCGGCGGCCGGTTCGAGCGCCGCCAGGGCGAGCAACCGACGCGCCTGCTCGGGCAGGCCGGCCGACGGCCCGCCGCCGTTCGCGACGCGGCCGGCATCCGATCGGTCGCCGCTGCGGGCAGTCGCCCCGGAAGAGGTACCCGCCGTCACGCGATCGTGGTCGCGGTCGCCGCCGGATCGGGTGGCCCGCGCGGAATCGGGCCGGTGGTCGTTCCCGACCCCGGGACCGGTGCCGCCACCCGTGCTCCGGGCGTCCGCGTCGGTGCCGGCCCCGAGGCCGCCGCCCCAGAAGACGTCGGTACCGGTGGCCCGCCCCGACCGGCCGGCGACGCCGGAACCCGAGCGCGAAGTCTCCCGTTCGGCGGCCTCGTTCGCCCCGAAGCCGGCACCCGGACGGGACCCGTCCGTCGTACGCCGCGCGGACGACGCCGCGAACACGCCGTCCCCACCGCCGGCCCCGACCCGTGTACGACGACCCGTCCGCACATCACCGTCGACGGCCTCGGCCGATTCGCCCCGTCGACCATCCGTGGCCGCCGCCGCCCCGTCGCCCGCGCCCGTCAGGACGTCGCCGCGCCCCCGGGCCGCGTTCCCCGCCTCGGCGTCACCCTCCCGGTCACGGGTCCGCGCCCCGACGCTGTCGCCCCGCCCCGCCCGGCTCGACTGCCGAACGTCCTCGCGCAGTTCGTCCCGGGTGGCCTCCGCCGCCACTCGGGACGTGCTACCCGCGTCACACGTGGCCCGGGCGGCCCCGTCGTGGGTGGTCGTGGATTCGTCGTCGGTCGCCCGCTCGGCCGGACGAGTCGCCTCGTCCGTGCTCGCATCCCGCGCATCGGCCGGGCCGGCCGCGGACTCGGCGGCGGCCACGTGCTCGGCCGCTCGTGTGGTGGCGAGGTCGTCGCCGACGGCCTTCTCCGCGCCGCGTGCCTCCGAGCCGATCACCCACTCGGCTGCACCCATTCGGAACGCCCCACCGGGCGCCCCCGCTTCGGCCCGCTCCGACCGCTGTCCGTCCGCTTCGGCGAGCCCGGCCCGCGCGGCATCGTCCGCCCCGGCGACTCCCGTACCCGGCTCGGCACCCTCCGTTGCGGCGCCCGCCCCTTCCCGCGTGGCGCGCAGCACCGCGATCGGCAGCCCCTCCGCGCGGGCCGCGATGTACGCCACCACCGCGGCCGAGGCCGTGTCGAGCCAGTGGGCGTCGTCGACCAGGACCAGGATCGGTTGTTCGCGGGCCGCGATGGCGATCAGGGAGCATGCGGCGGCGGCGACCACGGTGCGGTCGGCGGCGCCGGGGGCCAGGCCGAGCGCGGTGCGCAGCGCCTGGGCCCTGGTGTGCGGCAGGCGGCCGATGCGCGGGTGCAGCGTGGCGAGGAGTTGGCGCAGTCCGGTGTAGGGGAGGGCGCCGCCGCCGCGCGGGCCGCTCGTACGCAGAACGGTCATCCCCTTGGCCGCCCACACCGCCTCGGCCAGGAGCGTCGTCTTGCCCGTCCCCGCGGCCCCGCGCAGCACGACGGCTCCGCCGTCACCGGCGCGCGTCCGTTGCAGCAGTGCCGTGACGGCGGCCAGTTCGTCGTTCCTTCCGTGTGGCACGGAAAATCTCCTCGCTTCTCGCTCACACCCCCGTGGTGTGCCCGGCGGCCCCGCCGGATCCGACCGGGCCGCCGCACTATGAGCCTGAGCTTGCCCGTTCCCGGTCAACACATGTTCAACATTCACTCAACGTGTGAAGTCCGCACCATCCAATTACCGACATGTGACATCGACATGGGGTCGACCACACGCCCGCGCTGGGCCGAACATCCTCCGACTTCTCGGTTGGATCGCCGTTTCGGCGCTCGATCCCGCCTCGACTCCCGCCTCAATCCCGGTACTCCGGTCGCCGTCCGTCCCGGCGAGCCCGGATGGCCTCCTCGAAGTTCTCGGTCGTCAGCCGGACGTACAACTGGGCATGCCCCTCGTGGTCCATGTGCGAGTGCATGCTGCCGGCCTCCAGGCCCGACCACAGCAACCGTTTCGTCACCTCCACCCCCACTCGACTGAACCCGATGATGCGCTCGGCGAGTCGGTACGCGTCGTCGAGCAACTTCTCGCCCGGCACCACGCGCGACACCAGTCCGATCCGCTCGGCCTCGGTCGCGTCCACGTCCCGCCCGGACAACATGATCTCGAATGCCCGAGACGACCCGATCGCCCGGGGGAGCAAATAGCTGATTCCGAGCTCGCTCGCGGTCAGGCCGTTGTTGATGCCGGCGGCCCTGAAGTACGCCGTGTCGGAGGCGATTCGGATGTCGGTGGCGGTGGCGAGGCAGAAACCGCCGCCGATCGCGGGGCCGTTGATCGCACCGATCACGGGCTGGTGCAGCCGGCGCAGTCCGAGGATCACGTCGTCCAGGATCTCCATCGAGCGGCGCGCGATGCTCGTCCGGGTCAGACCCTTGATCCCGGGGATGCGTCCGGAATTCTCCAGGTCCGCACCGGAACAGAACCCCCTCCCCGCGCCGGTCAATATGACGACACGCGTATCGTTGTCGGAACTCACCGCTTCCAGAGCCTCACGGAAGGGGACCATGACGTCGAAGGCCATGGCGTTCATGCGGTCCGGTCGATTGAGGGTGATGAGCGTGACGTGGGGGCGGGGCTTGTCGACAAGTACGAAAGACATGGGGGCGTCATCCTCGGCATGATGGAGGGGCGAAGCACTGCGAGTCGCACGGCGTCCGACCGGGCGACCGGGGTAGCCGAGAGCGCTGATCCGATTCCGGCGCCGACGATCGGCGTGGCGCGTCCGGTCGCCGATCGGGCGGGCGGGCGCCCACCGGTCGCGGAGGAACGTCCGCCGGCGCGTCGGTGGTTCGGGGCGCGGATCCGGTCGGCGGTGCGCGATCGGATCGGGGCCCACGGATGGTTCGGAACCCGTACGTGGTTCGGGACACGCAAGCCATTCTTGACCAAGTCAACGAAACTGCTCAAGGCCGACCCCCGGTCGTTCGACGCGTTCGCGGGCGACTACGACCGATATGCCGGATTGTGCGACCCCCTCGGCGAGTGGCTGGCCGATCTCGAACTCGCCGGAGAGCGTGCCCTGGACGCCGGGTGCGGCTCCGGCCGGCACGCGCTCGCCCTGGCCGGCTCCTACACCGAGGTGGTGGCCGCCGATGTCAGCGCGCCGCTGATCGAGGTCGCGCGGGTCCGCCGGCCGCACGAGCGGGTCCGCTACGAAGTCGCCTCGCTGCTGGACGTACACCACACCGAGGGCTTCGACCTGGTCCTGAGCATCGGCACACTGCACCATCTTCCGGACCTGACCGCCGCGCTCACCCATCTCGGGTCGCTGGTCCGACCCGGCGGCGAACTCGTCCTGGTCGACGACGTGGCCACCGAGCCGGCCGCGACGCGCCGGCAGCACGTGCTCTTCGCGGTCCGCGAACTGGCCCGGGACCTGCGCCGGCTGCGCGTCCGGGACGCCTGGTGGCTGTACCGCTTCCGCACCGGCAGGGCCTGGCTGGACCACCTGATGTCCGACCACTACCTCACCCGCGCGCAGTACCGCGCCCGCTACACCGAGGTCTTCCCGGACGCCGACTTCATCGACCTGGCCGACGCGACCGCGATGCGCTGGCGCCGGCGGGCCGACGACCGGCCCGCCCACACCCGGTAACGATCGGAGACCACGGATGTCGATCGATACGGCGGATCGCATGCCGACGTCGCCGCAGGCACACGAGGACGGCGCACCGGTGCGCGTCGACCTGGGTCGACTCGCCTACCCGTTCGCGCAGACCGAGATGGCGCGCTGGGTCGCCGAGCGGCAGCGGGGCGCCGCGCCGGACCGGCTGTTCCTGCTCACCCACCCGCCGGTGATCACCTACGGCGCCCGCACCCCCGCCGCGGACCTGCCGGATTCGGCCTCGCCGATTCCGCTGGTCGAGGTGGACCGGGGCGGACACGCCACCTACCACGGGCCGGGCCAGCTGATCGGCTACCTGGTGGTGAACGTGCGCGCGCTGGGCCCGGGCGACCTGGTGCGCCGGGTGGAGAACGGCCTGCTCGCCGCGCTCGACGCGCTGGGCTTCCCGGCGGTGCGGCGCGAGACCCCGGCGGGTGCGCCGAGCCTGGTCGGGATCTGGACGCCGGACCACCGCAAGATCGCGTCGATCGGCATGCGGATCCGACGGGGCGTCAGCAGCCACGGCTTCGCGCTCAACATCGACCCCGACCTGAGCGCGTTCACCACCTTCACGGCGTGTGCGCTCCCGGACACGACGATGACCTCACTGGCCCGACTCGCCGCCGAGGCCGGTCGCCCCGCCCCGACCGAGGCGGCGGTCCGCGACGCGGTGGCCGACGCCCTGCTCCGCGAACTCACCCGCCGACTCCCCGCGAACCCGTCCACCCCGCGCACGCAGGCGGACAGCCCGCGCGGACAGCGGCCGCTCAATCCGCCCGCACGCCCGTGACGTCCCACAGGTGATGCACCGGGTCGTGGATGAAGTAGCGGGCGAAGGACTCCACCGTGAAGACGGTGCCGTCGCTGCGGTTGCCGGTACGCGACCACTGGTCGTCGGCCACCGCCGCGAACGCGTCGGCCAAGGTGCCGCCCGCCGCCGCGAGATCGGCCGCCACCCGTACGGGGTCCTGCTCGGCGTAGCGCGACTCGACCGCCGTCGCGTCCTGGTCCCAGTTCGCGAAGTCCGGGGCGTCCCGGGTCAACATCAGCCGCAGCCGCTCGTCGAACAGGACGAAGACGTCGCGGACGTGGCACGCGTATTCGAGCGGGGACCATGTGTCCGGATTCGGCCGGCTCCGCAGCTCGTCGCCGCCGGAGACGAGCACTTCGTGCCACGCGGCGGCGTTCGCGCGGGTGAGCGCGGGGATCCGGGCGAGCGGAACGGCCGGGGTGTCCAGGCCGCAGTCGGGACAGGACGTGTCCAGTACCCACGTCCAACTCTTGGTCTCGGGAATGATCATGCGCCGAGGATGGCCCACGCACCCCCGCCCCAACAAGGCGTTTCCCCCGAAGTCCCCGCGCCCGCGACCTCGGCGCACACCGCCGCATCCGGCCCACCGCATCACACCCGCCCCGCGAGTCGATCCCTTTATCAGTCCTTCTTCCGCCCTACATCCGTGACGGCGGATTTCGAGGATGCCTTTTTCTGCTTCTCCTTCTCGGTGGGCAAAAGCGTTTCACCGAGCACCCACACCACGAACCCGAGCACGATCAGGGCGAAGCTCGCCGGCAACTGATAGCCGTGCAAAAAGGCTTGCCGGGCGAGTAGCCCCCAGGCCCGGAACCAACCGACGAAGTGGTGAACGATCCCACCGACGCCCTGGAGGACCAGGAACAATCCGAAAATGTCCAGGAACTTGCGCATGACCGTCACATTATCGACGCCTCCTGATCTTCGAAACGGCCGAGCGGCCAATCCCGATCGACCAAAGTCGAGCCCCGGGCGCCGAGGGCCGCGACCTTCGTCGCGCCGACCGAACCGGAGCCCGGATCCGAGTTCGAGTGCGCCCCCGTCGACCGCCCCGGAAAACACACCCGGGCCCCCGTCGGTACGCCGACGGGGGCCCTCGCGTCAACGGTCGGTGAGACGGGCCGCCTCGCGGCGAAAGGCTCACTGCGGCTCCAGCCGAACGGTAGTCCGCAGTGGCTATGAGTGGGCCCGGGGGCACCGATCTCACCGACCGCCCCCTACAACCCGCGCCCCCCGCCCGGCATTCCCTTCCCCGCGCGGAACTTCCACCCCGCGTCCCGAGTCGGTGCCACCGTGTCGAAACACCCCGGAATGGCCCGCAATATGCCCCTCCTCGCCCCGACATCCCCTCCCGCGTCCGTTCGAATCCCGCGCCACCCTCTTCCGCGGTAGCCCGCACCCGGCCTCTCGCCACGCCCTACGATCGAGCCATGTTCGTGATCACGCTGACCTACGTCGTCCCCGTCGAGGACATCGACGCGCTCATGCCCGGCCACCTCGAATGGCTCGACCGGTACTACGCGGACGGCACCCTGCTCGCCTCCGGGCGCCGCGTCCCGCGCACCGGCGGGGTGATCCTGGCCCGCGCCGACGACCGGGCCGCGCTCGACGCGGTGCTCGCGGAGGACCCGTTCCACAAGGCGGGCGCGGCCGGCTACGACGTTGTCGAATTCGCACCCTCCCGGACCGCTCCCGGGCTCGAGGGACTGCTCCCGGCCACCTGAAGTGCCGTCAATACCCGTTCATTTCCAGCACATTTGATGGCGATTACTCACCAATTCAGACAACAAACGAGTACAGGCTTCCGCATTCACACCTTCGGGTGATTTCGTGTTGGGAACACACCCGGACCGGGCGATGGGGGGCGCTCATCCGCCGGGGCGTGCATTCCGCGCCGAGTACCCCGATCGCGTCACCCCAACCCCCGCTCGGCGCCCTACCGACACAACGGCACAGCTTGCGACAGGACGTATGGGGGAGGCGCTGACCGATGCGCGTGCGAGATACCCGGATGCCGGGCTGGCCTGCGGACATGTTCGTGCCGGAGCTCCCCGTGGCCACCGCGCGGCTGCGTCGCAGGGTCGCGGAGTCGGTGCAACCCGACGGGGCGGTGCGCAGCCCGTGCCGCAGCCGCGTGCTCGAATCGGCGCTGCTGCTGCGCCTGCTGGAGCGCACCGGGATCGAATCCGACCACCACCGCCGGGTCGCCCGGTTCCTCGCCGATCGCCTCGATCGCGCCGAACCGCTCGATCGGCTGCTCGCGACGATCGCTTTACGCCACCCCGACGACGTTGCCGAACACGATACGGGCGTCCTGCTCGACCGTTTCCTGCAGCAGGCGCCGGCGTTCCTGAACGCGCGCAAGCGGGTCCTGCTCGAAACGGTGCTGGCTCTGCTCGGGCCGCCCCGGCGCGCGCTCCGGCGTCCGTTCGATCCGAGCGCGTTCGACACCGGGAACCTGCACCCGTGGGCACACGTACAGACCATCGCGCTCAAGGTCGCGTCGGCCGATCTGACCGGTCACGGCGACAAGATCGACGCGTCCGAGGTGGGCATGCTGGTGGACACCCAGCAGGCGTCGGGGGTCTGGGAGGGCAATCTGCTCGTGCACCTCCTGGTGCTGCACGCGCTGGTCGGTCGGCCGCACCTGGACGGTGTGCTGGTCAACGGCGTGGCCAAGGCGCTGGCCCACCAACGAGTGGACGGCGGGGTGCCGTTCGTGACCGACACGGACACCTGGTGCGCGGTCACCGCGGGCGTCGCGCTGGACGCGTCGGGCGCCCCGATGGAGGTCCGCCGCCGCATCGGCGACCACCTCGCGGCCCGCCAAGGGATGGACGGCGGCTGGTCGTACACCGACGCCGCGGCGCTCGCCGACGTCGACGACACCTCGGTGGCGATCGAGTTCCTGCACGCCACCGACCCGCTGCGCTACCGGCGCACGATCGACTGCGGCCTACGCGCCCTGTGGTCCTACCAGGGTGCCGACGGCGGGTTCCCCACGTACATCGCGGGTGCGCCCTCGGAGGCGTGCATGACCGCGGCCGCGGTCAACGCGCTGAGCGTACGCGCGCCCCGGCACGTGCAACGCATCACCGCCGCACGCCGATTCCTGGCCTCCGCGCAGCACGTCGACGGCACCTTCGACCCGGACTGGAGCCGCAGCCGCTACCACGCGATCTTCCGCGCCCTGCTCGCCACCGACGCGTGCGGCCCCGACGCCTACCGGGCCACCGTCAAGCGGGCACTGACCGCGGTGCGCGAGGGGCAGAACCGCGACGGCGGCTGGGGCCAACAACCCGGCGACCCCAGCGACGCGATCAGCACCGCGTACGCGCTGATGGCGCTGTGCCGCCAGGGCGACCCCCGCCCCGCGGCGCGTGGCCTCGAGTATCTGCTGAGCGCACAACGCGCCGACGGCGGGATCGACTCGGTGCCGGACATGCTGGGCACCCGGCCGTTCCTGTACGTGATCCCCAGCCTGGCCGATCACTTCACCCTGCTCGCCCTCGGCCACCTGGGCAATCGGCTGGCCGCCCGGACGCGCCGCCCGAGCGGCCCGCGGGCCCCCGGCGCGCGGTCGGCGTACCCCTCAGCCCTGCGTGCCCCCGCGCCCGGTTCCACCGGATCGCGCGGTGGGGGCAGGAACACCCCGACGCAGTCCGGCGAAAGGAGCCCGGCGTGAGCACACCGACCGTCGTCGACCTCCCGATCAGCTTCCACCTGCCGAAGCTCGCGAACCTGTTGCCGATGACGTTCCATCCGGAAACGGACCGGCTGATGCGCGAGTCCCGCTGGTGGGCCCACCGCCACCTCGGCTTCGCATACGCGGGCGACGCCGCCCGGATCGACAAGAACGTGGACGGAACACTGCTGGTGTCGTTGTCCGTTCCGCACGCCGACTACGAACTCGCGTTGACCACCGCCAAGGTGATGAACTATCTGATCGGCATCGAGAACAGCCTCGTGGACAAGGCGGGCCTGGGCGGCAGTTCGTTCGCGACCCGCAACGTCTTCGGCCGCTTCATGGCCGACCTGCTCGGCTGGGGGGACGGCTCGACCCCCCTGCGCGAGGACTTCTCCTGGTTGCGCGAGCGCATGCCGCCCGCGCGTTGGATCCGATTCGTCTCCTACATGGAGGACTTCGCACACGGGTTCACCACCGAGTTGGAGAACTGGCGCGACGCCGGGATATCCGACTACGACACGTACATGGACGACCGCCGGCACAGCCTGGGAGTGCGCTGGTTGTTCGGCTTTGCCGAGGAGGGCGTGCCCGGCGTGGCGCTGTCCCAGGAGGCGTTCCGGACCGCCGACATGGTGGCCATCCACGACACCGCGATCGACGGCTACACGCTGATCAACGACCTGGTCTCCTATCGCAAGGAACTGGTCATGGACGACCGGGTGAACCTGGTCTACTACCTCGGCGAGGCCGAAGGGCTCGATCTCGAAGGGGCGATGAACAAGATCTGCGGCCTGATCGACGCCACCGAACGCAAGTTCCTCGACCTGCGCGACCGGATCATGGCCGGCCCGCACGGCGGGGAGCCGGGGATGCGCGCGTATCTCGACGAGGTCGGGCACGTGATGACGTCCAACCTGTGGTGGGCCACCGTCAGCAAGCGCTACGAACCCGGCGGCCTGGGCTGGGACGGCTCCACCGCCGGCACCATGACCTTCCACCGGGACCGGGCCGTGTTCGTCCCGGATCCGACCCCGGGCGGTTGACCGGAGACGGCCCGAACGCATCGCCGAGTATCCCGGCGCGCCGCGGATCGTCCTCGCGGCGCGTCGGCGGCTTTGCCCGAACCTGACGCAAAGTCAAGGCCGCCCTCGGACGGCTTTAATCATTCACTCATGAAGCACGTCCATGCTGCCTACATGGACTTTCCGCGTAGTGGCACCCCGCGTCCTGCGGTTCGATCCGGCTCGCACCCGGTGGGGAGGGCGCGACCGCCGGTCGCGCCCCGGGGCAAACGTCGGGCAGGCGGTGAGCGGATGGGCGTGGTCGGGGCGGGTGTCCGGTGATGTCGGTCTCCTTCGGCACCTTCGACAAGCGCACCCGACCCGCCCGGCCGACGTGCGTCCCGGACCACCCGACCCCGGACCACCCGACCCCGGACCGCCCGACTCCGGACGCGCGGCCGGCAGCCGACCCGGCCGGCCCGACCGAGGCCCCCGCGACCGGCCGCCGACCCCACCTGCACCGGGTCGACCTGATCCGCGACATCGCCTTCCTGTGCGTGATCGTGGTGCATGTCATCGGCGTGACCTACCCGTTCCCCGGCGAGGGCCCCGCCTTCACCCAACTGGTCCTGCACGCGACCCGCGCGGTGTTCTTCTTCGTCAGCACCTTTGTGCTCTTCCACAGCGCGTACCACCGGCCGCTGCGCGTGGGCGCCTTCCTCCGCCGGCGGTTCAAGCTGCTCGGCGTGCCGTATCTGCTGTGGTCCACCGCCTACTGGGCGCTGGGCGACCACGCGCGGATCCGCGACGACCTGCCCGGCGCGCTGGGCGATCTGCGCGGCGGCATCGTCTGGGGCGGGTCCTGGTACCACCTGTACTTCCTGCTCGTCTCGCTCCAGATCGCGGTGCTGTTCCCGCTCCTCCTCAAGCTGGTCCGCGTCACCGCCGGCCGGCACCTGCCGCTGCTCGTGGTCGCCGCCGCGGTGCAACTCGCGGCGCTGGTGGTGCTGTTCCATCCCACGCCGCTGAGCGGTCCGCTGGAGTGGTACCGGACGCACGGCGGGATGATGCTGCCGACCTACGGGTTCTTCGTCCTGTCCGGCGCGCTGGCCGCGGTGCACCCGGACGCCTTCCACGCGTGGATCGTCGGGCACACCCGGACGGTCTGGGCCGGCACGCTCGGCATGCTCGCCCTGACCTGGCTGTGGTACCGGCACACCGTCGCCGGCGGCCGGGACACCGCGACCGCGTCGATGGCCACCCAGCCGGTGAGCCTGCTGTGGGGCCCGGTCGCGGTGATCGCGCTGTACGCCCTGGCCACCCGCTGGGAACGGGCCCGCCGACCCGTGCCCGGCCGTCGGGCCGCCGCGCTGGGGGCGCAACTGGCCTTCGGCGTCTACCTCGCGCACCCGATGATCCTGCGACTGCTGGAACTGAGCGGATTCGCCGCCGCGTTGCCGTGGTCGCCGGCGGTGGACACCATCGTGCTCGTGGCGGTGGTCGCCACCGGGTCGGCCGGGTTCGCCTGGCTGGTCGCGCGAACCCCGGTCGCCCCCTGGGTGATCGGCCGCGAGCGTATGCGCGGTGGCCGGCCGGCATCGGTGACCATACGGCGGTCGACACCGGCCGGCCCACACCGGCGCCCCGACGGTCAGCACATGGGCAGCAGGTCCTTCACCGACCCCGTGGTCTCCAACCACGCCTCGGGCGCGTAACCCGCGCCCTGGCTCGTGGTCACCAGCACCCACTGGTCGCTCTTGCCACCGCGCCAGCCGTAGACGGTGGCCACGCCCTTGGCCCGGCAGGTCGCGGTCAGTTGGGTGCCGGCGGTCACCTCGGTGACGGTCTTGCCCTTGCCCGGCCTCTCGCGTATTTCCAGCCCGATCGCCTGGCGCGCGATCACCGCCATCTTCACCGTCGAGGTGGGCGAGGGCACGGCAGTCCCGCTCGCCGACGGGTTCGCCGACCCGGACGCGCCGGGCGACACGGTGCTCGACGCGTTCTTCTTCTTGTCGTTCTTGTCGTCGCCGCCGCTGGAGACCACCCACCACACCAGGATCACGATCACCCCGACGATCACCGCCCCGATCACCAGACCGTTCCCGGATTTCGGTGGGGGCGGACCTCCCGCGCTCGATGCCCGACGGGCGAGCGTCAGACGACGCCAATCGAATCGGGACGACCCCGCAGACGGCATGGTGACTCCTTCACACGGACGTGCGGTGATACCGGAAAAACTCGACGCCTGATTCTTTCGTGTCCCGACCCCGTCACGGTAAGGCGATCGGGAATCGCCGCGCCGTACGATTCCCGGCCACATGTCATGCCGGACCCCTATGGTCGGCGCATGACCTCTGCGTTGCCACGGATCACCGACGACCAGCGACGAGCGCGTTTGGGCACTCGGCACCGACTGGCGGCCGGCGCGCGCGCCGCGCACGCGGAGGACGCGGTCCGGTCCGTGCTCCTGCTGCACGCCACCGACCCGGCGACGGTGTACGTGTCCACCTGTGCGCGCCTGGCCGAACCGTCCGTCGCCGAGGTCCGGCGGGCGTTGTACACCGACCGCAGCCTGGTGCGGATGCCCGGCATGCGGCGCACCGTCTATGTGGTCCCGCGCGAACTCGTCCACGTGGTCCAGCGCTCCAGCACCGACGCGGTCGCGGTCACACAGCGCCGGGTGCTGCTGCAATTCCTCGCGTCCGGCGGCTACGACGAGGCGTGGCTGGAGCGGGTCGAGGCGGACACGGTGGCCGCGCTGGCCGAGGCGGGAGAGGCCACGGCGATCGAAATGGGCGCGCGCGTACCGCTGTTGCGCACCCAGATCCGGGTCGCGGTGGGCAAGCCGTACGAGGCGAACCAGGGGGTGTCCACGCGGTTGTTGTTCACCCTCTCCTGCGAGGGCCGGATCGTCCGGGCCGAGCCGCAGGGATCGTGGCTCTCCAGCCGCTTCCGCTACACGACCATGCCGCCGCTGCCCGAGATCGGAAAAACCGAGGCGAAGGCCGAGTTGGTGCGCGGCTGGCTGGCCGTGTTCGGGCCCGGCACGGCCGACGACCTCAAATGGTGGACGGGTTGGACGGCCGCCGACGTACGGCATGCCCTGGCCGCGGTCCGAGCCGTCGAGGTGGGGCTCGACGACGGCACGACCGGCTGGGTGCTGCCCGGCGACGAGGAGCCCGAACCGGCCCCGGAGCCCTGGGCGGCCCTGCTGCCCGCACTCGACTCCACCCCCATGGGCTGGAAGGCCCGCGACTGGTACATCACCCCCGCCCTGCGCGAGCACCTGTTCGACCGCATGGGCAACATCGGCCCGACCGTCTGGTGGAACGGCCGCGTGGTGGGCGGCTGGTCCACCCGCCCCGACGGCGACCTCGCCTGGCGTGCCCTGGTCGACCTCGACCCGGAGGCGACCAAGGCGATCGAGGCGGAAGTGGCCCGGCACGCCTCGTGGTTGGAGGGCACCCACATCACCCCGAGGTTCCGCGTCCCGCTGGATCGCGCATTGAGCGCGTAGGTCGCGCCGAGGCGGGCGGGGCCGGGGCCGGGGCCGGGGCCGGCGGTCAGACCCGCCCGAGCGCCGCGCCGGCCTTCGCGTGGACCGGCTCGGCGCGCGGCCCGGTGGTGTAGACGACGAGCAGCAGATCCGGATCCCCGGGCAGGGACAACGTCTCGTAGGTGATGTCCACGGGGTCGCCGCCGGCGGGGCGCAGGCGCTTGGTGCCGTGCGTCTTCTCGGCCACCTGATGGGCGTCCCACAGTGGGCGGAAACGCGGGTTGCCGGCGGACAACTCCTCGACGAAGGCGGCCATTCGGGTGTCCCCGGGATGCCGCGCGGCGTCCAGCCGCAGATACCCGACGGTGTCGGCGGCGACCTCCTCCCACTCGGGGTAGAAGGTGTGCGCGTCGGGGGCCAGGAACGCGTGCCGCGCCATGTTGCGCGCGTGCGGTGCCATCGCGCTCAACCCCATCAACGCGTCGGCGAGCGCGTTCCACGCCACCACGTCCATGCAGCGGCCCAGTACGAACGTCGGCGCGTCGATCCGGTCCAGGAGCACCTGTACGCCCGGCCGCGCGGTCGAGGGCGCGGGCCGGCGCACGCTCACCCGGGTCGGCCGGGCCAGATCCCACATGTGCGCGTACTCGGTCGGATCCAGCCGCAGCACCCGCCCGATCGCGTCCAGCACGGCGTCCGAGACGTGCTGTCCGCGGCCCTGTTCCAGGCGCACGTAGTAGTCCACGCTCACACCGGCGAGCTGCGCCACCTCCTCGCGCCGCAGGCCCGCGACCCGGCGCTTGCGGCCGAACACGGGCAGGCCGACCTCCTCGGGCCCGACCCGGGCGCGGCAGGCACGCAGAAACCCGCCCAGCTGCTCGAAGGACGTGTCGGTGGACGTGGCGTTCATGATCGGACTCTACTGCCGGGCCCTCGGCCGACGCGGCGACCGGGCGCGAAGGTGGTACGGCCGGACCCAGGTAAACGAGTGCTCTGGGTGTGCGTGCGGGCCGGCGGCACAGTGGTCCGAGTCAGCAGGTCACGCAGTACGGATCAACCCGGGAGACCCCCTCATGAACCACACCGCACTCACCGGCCGCACCGCCGTCGTCACCGGGGCCGCCAGCGGCATCGGCGCCGAGACCGCCCGGCGGCTCGCCGCGAACGGCGCGCGGGTCGCCCTGCTCGCCCGCCGAGCGGACCGGTTGAAGGACCTCGCCGCCGAGATCGAGGCCGGCGGCGGTACGGCGCTCGCCGTCGCGGTCGACGTCACCGACCAGGACTCGGTGGACGCCGGCGCGGCCCGGATCCGGGCCGAGCTGGGCCGCGTCGACCTGGTCGTCAACGCGGCCGGGGTGATGTTGCCCAACCCGCTCGACGACGGCCGGATCGACGAATGGACCCGGATGATCGACACCAACGTCACCGGCGCGCTGCGGATCATCCGGGCGTTCACCGCCGACCTGGTCGCCGCGGCGGCCGCCGGCGGCACCGCGGACCTGGTCGACGTGTCCTCGATCGGCGCGCACGTGACCTTCCCGAACTACGCCGTCTACGGCGCGACCAAGGCCGCGCTCACCCACCTGTCGGCGTCCCTGCGCAGCGAACTGGGCCCGCGCGACGTCCGGGTCACCAACATCGAGCCCGGACTGACCGACACCGAACTCGGCTCGCACATCGACAACGCCGCCCTGGGCGAGGCCGGCCAACTCGGCACCATGTTCGACACGATCGGCGCCCTGTCCCCGACCGACGTGGCCGACCTGATCGTCTACACCACCTCCCGCCCCCGCCACGTCAACCTGCGCCACCTGGTCATCCTCCCCACCCACCAGGCCTGACCCACCGGCCCCCACGCCCCACCCGCCTCGCGGGCAACACCACGGCCACGCCGCCCGGCCACCGGCCGCCGCCACGCCGCCGCCCGCCGCGCGCCGCCCACCCCGTAGGCCGGCCGTCACCCGTCGCGTCCCCTGTACAGGGCCGATGGCCGACAGGCGGGGGCGTGCGGGTGATGTTGCGTCGAGGGGCGGGTGTTGACTATGACTTGTCAGGGCCGGTCGGCACCCCCTTGCTAGGAGTTTTTCGTGGCGTTGTTTCGTCGCCAGTCGCGCAGCCAGCAGAACACCGCCTGGGGACAGGATGTGCGCGGTGTCCTGATGAGCACGCCGCCGGAGCGGATCAGGCAGAATCTGCGGCTGATGATCGGCCGCCCCGGCCCGCACCTCGATGCGCGGAGCGTGGTGTGGCCGCTGGGTGTGCGCGGCGAGATCGTCGCCGTGGCGTGCGTGAAGGGACCGGACGACACCGCGGTCACGATCGAGACGCCGATGCTGCAGCAGTGGGGGATGGCCCTCGAGGACGTGTGGCTCCAGGCCGCGACCAACCTGCGCATGGAGGGCTTCGGCGGCACGCCGATGGAGATCTCCCCGGGCGCCACGCTGCACTCGCTGCTCGGCCAGAGCTGGCCCGGCTCGTCGCAACTGTTCCGCCTCGGCGAGGCGATCGGCGACCCGCTGCGCGCCGGCGCCCTGGTGTGCGCGCCGGTGGACAACTGTCTGCTCGCGCTGCCGCTCAACTCGCAGCGCACGGTGGGCATGGCCGGATTCGTACTGAAGACCGCCCAGGCCCTGACCCGGGACCAACAGCCCCTGTCCGCCGGGATGTTCTGGTGGCACGAGGGCATCCTGGAAGAACTCGAGGTCGAGTGGAAGGGCCCCGAACACGCGAGCCTGACCGGATCCGCCCGCTTCGGCCAGGTCGTTCGCGCGCTTCCGCAGCAGTAGCCGCGCACATCGCCCGTGCCGCCCGGCGCGCGGGCCTACACCTCGGTCAGCCGATAGTGGTACCGCTCCCGCTCCACCGTCCACGACCGCCCGTCCGGGTGCGGTGCGGGCGGGAAGGCGGTACCCGCCGGAACCGCCTCGATCCGCAGTCGCTCGGCGTCCACCACCGGCGCGCCCGCCACCCCGTAGTACAACTCGACCGCCGCGTCCCGATCGCCGTAGACCAGAATGCGATCGCGCACCAACACGGCCAGCGCCGGCCGATCCGGGTCGAACAGCCCCCACGTCGTGCCGTCACCCGGATGCCCCAGGAACAACACCGAGCGCGGCTCCGCCAGCGCGAACCCGGTCAGCCGCGAGTCCACCGGGCCGAGCACCGGACCCGCGTCCACCGCGCCGTGATCGATCAGGTCGCGCAACACGTCCAACGCGGCCGGCGGCAGATCCTCGCCGATCACCGCGAGATCGCCGGTCAGCGCGTGGGTGCGCCCCGGCCCGGCGTGCGGTCCGCGCAACTGCAGGAATCCGCAGCGCGCGACCGACACGCTGGTCAGCACCGCACCCTCGGTCCGCTCCCAGGCGACCGCCAACTCCAACCCGGGCCGCAACCACATCGGCGCGACCAGCACCCCGCCCGGGGCCAACTGCTCCACCCACGCCGGTGGCAGATCCGGCACACCCACCGTGGCCTCGATCCGGTCGAACGGCGCCCGGTCCGCGACGCCGGCCCAGCCGTCCCCGGCCCGCACGTCCACATGCGTGCCGAGCCCGGCCAACCGCCGCGCCGCCGCGCTCGCCAACTCGGCGGACACCTCGACGCTGACCACCTCGCCCGTCGCCCCGACCAGATGCGCCAGCAGCGCCGCGTTGTAGCCGCTGCCCGTGCCGATCTCCAGCACCCGCATCCCGGGCCGCACGGCCAGCTGTTCGAGCATCAGCGCGATCATCGCCGGCTGGCTGACCGTACTGTCCGGCAACCCGCGCGCGTCGATGGACAACACCACCACCCGGTCCTCGTACGCACGCGCCGACGAGGTGCCGCCGGGCATGAACACCTCGCGCGGCACCTCGGCCATCGCACTCGCGACCGCCTCGGTGCGGACACTCCCGCCCAGCCGCAATCGCTCCACCAGCGCGTTGCGCAGCCGGGCCGCCGTGCGCTCGTCGTTCATGGCCCCCGTGTACCCACCTCGGCACCCCTCGGCACCCCGCACGGTGCCCGGTCCGCTCGATGCGCGCCCCCTTCGAAGCCACACGCCTCCCTCTTGTCCCACCTCCCCCTCGTGGGGACCATGGGCCGACGGTGACCGGCGCGTTCGCCGGCGGAATGGGGACACGGTGACGTACCACGAGAGCATTCGCATCGAGGCGACGGCCGAGCGGATCTGGGAGATCCTGACGGACGTCGAGCGCTGGCCCACTTGGACCGCGTCCATGAGCGAGGTGCGCCGGCTGGACCGGGAGCCGTTCGGCGTCGGCAGCCGGGTCCGGGTCAAGCAGCCCCGGCTGCCCACCACGCAATGGGTGGTCACCGAATGCGAACCGGGACGATCGTTCACCTGGACGTCGCGCGGCGGCGGGGTGACGTCCCTCGCCGACCACCGCATCCGGGTCGACGAGGGCGTCACGGTGGAGCTGATCCTGCGCCAGAGCGGCCTGCTCACTCCGCTGATCGGCCTGGTCGCGGGCAATCTGACCCGGCGCTATCTGCGGATGGAGGCGGAGGGTCTGAAGGAGCGGGCCGAACGCGACACCTGACCGGGGCCGCGGCGGGCGCCGCCTGCCGCGCCCCGCCTACGGGTGCGCGGCGCGGGAGCCGGTGCGGGCGGTGATCTCGTCGCCGGACAGATACGCGTCGGTCTTCTCCAGATTGCCCATCCGGCCGTCCTGGTCCGACATGAAGCCGAGCCGGACCAGGTCGTCGCCGGCGAAGGCGTGCTGGATCCAGTTGGACAACACCCGGGTGCGGGCCCGGATCGACGGCACCGTCAGCAGGTGGTAGCCGCGCGTGATGGCCTGGGCGGGCAGGCCGCGCATCTCGTAACCGAGCGGGCGGGCCACCGCCTGGGTGCCCCCGAGGTCGACGACCAGGCCCAGGTCCTTGTGCCGGAACGGGCTCAGCGGTTGGCCGCGCAGCGCGGCCACCACGTTGGCGGCGGCGACCTTCGCCTGGCGGTGCGCGTACTGCGCGGTGGGCGGGCAGATCGCGCCGTCGCCCTTGGCCAGGTCCGGTACCGCCGCGGCGTCGCCGAGCGCGAACACGTCGGGATGCCCGGGTACGGCCAGATCGGCGGCGACCGCCAACCGGCCGCGCACCAACTCGGTGCCCAGCGTGCCGACCAGCGGGCTCGCGGTGACGCCCGCCGTCCAGACCAGGGTGCGGCACGGCAACTTCTCGCCGGTGGTCAGGGTGACCGAGTCCTCGGTGATCTCCTGCACGCTGACCCCGAGCCGTACGTCCACGCCGCGCTTGGCCAGCATCTGCAAGGTGGCCTTGCCCAGGTTCTCGCCGAGTTCGGGCAGCAGGCGCGGCGCGATGTCGACGATCATCCAGCGCACCTGCGCCGGGTCCAGGCGCGGGAAGTGCCGCAGCGCCTTGGTGGTCAACATCTCCAGGCACGCGGCGGTCTCCACGCCCGCGTAGCCGCCGCCGACCACGATGAACTGGCAGCGCGAGGCGCGCTCGGCCGGATCGGTGCTGGAGTTGGCGATCTCCAACTGGGCGATCACGTGGTCGCGCAGGTACACCGCCTCGGCCAGGTTCTTCATTCCGTGGCCGTAGGTGGTCAGGCCGGGGATGTCGAAGGTGCGGGTGACGCTGCCCGGGGCCAGGACCAGCTTGTCGTAGTGCTCGTTGCCGATGTCGCCGGAGATCTTGCGCACCACGCAGACCTTCGCGGCCAGGTCCACGCCGATCACGCCACCGGGGAGCACGTGCGTGCGGTCGAACATCCGGTGCAGCGGCACCGCCGTCGTGCGCGAGGACAACACCCCGGCCGCGACCTGCGGCAGCAGCGGGCGGTACACCATGTAGTCCATCGGACTGACCAGCACCAGCTCGGCCTCGCGGGGACCGAGGGACCGTTCCAACCTGCGCACCGTCTCGAACCCCGCGAACCCTGCTCCGACGACCACCACCCGCTGCACCATGGCTGCCCCTTCCGGGAAGGCCCGGGCAGGAAACCCGCGACCATTTGGCACATTTTGTCCAAACATATGGCCGAGCGGGGGAGGCCACGAGCGGGACGGGCCATCCGGGGGCGGAACAGCGGCGGGTGCGCGAGAGCGCCGGCGGGCGCCGGCGGGTGTGGCCTCGGGCGGATGCGGGCTCAGGCGGTTCGGCGGCGACCGCGACCGAGCGCGAAGCCGGCCGCGACACACAGGACCGGGGCGGTGAGCAGGCCCGCGACCAGGTTGAGGCCGCCGTAGCCGGCCATGCCCAGGACCGATCCGGAGACCGCGCCGCCCGCCGCGCCGGCCAGGTTCATCAGCAGGTCCGACACTCCCTGCACGCCGGGCCGCTCACCCGCCGGCACCGACTCGGCGAGCAGCGCCGAGCCGGCGACCAGGCAGCACGACCAGCCGAGGCCGAGCAGGACCAGGCCGACCATGGTGCGCCACGTGGAGTGGCCCGAGGTACCGGCCGTGAACACCGCGAGCAGCAGCACGAGCTGGCCGCCCAGGATCACCGGGATCCGGCCGAACCGGTCGGCCGCCCAGCCGACCACGGGGGACAGCGCGTACATCCCCGCGATGTGCAGACTGATGGTCAGCCCGACCAGGGTCAACGCGGTGCCGTGGTCCTTCATGTGTACGGGTGTCATCGCCATCACCGACACCATCACCACGTGTCCGAACGCCACAGTCGCCAGGCCGAGCAGCGCGCGCGGCGCCCGGCGGATCACCGCGAACGCCCCGCGCAGGCCGGCCCGGGGCGGCACCCGGTCGCCCAGGTCGGCGCGCGCGACGAGCAGCGGGTCCGGGCGCAGCGCCACCCACAGGATGATCCCGGCACCGGCGAACGAGGCGATCGAGAACAGGAACGGACCGGCCAACTCCGGCAGGCCGAGGGCGCGGCCGACCACGGCGCCCGGCTCGTTCAGGTTGGGGCCCAGGACCGCGCCGACGGTGGTCGACCAGACCACGACCGACAGTGCCCGCGCCCGGCCGGCGTCGTCGGCGAGGTCGGTCGCGGCGTAGCGCGACTGGAGGTTGGCGGCGGTCCCGGCGCCGAACACGAGCAGCGCGGCGATCAGCAGCGGGAACCACCCGAGCACCGCCGCCAGGATCACCCCGCCGGCCGCGATCGCCGCGACCGCCCAGCCGGCGGTGAGCGCGAAGCGACGTCCGTACCGGGTCGCGGCGCGCGACATCGGCAGCGCGAACAACGCCGCGCCCAGGGTGATCGCGGTGGTGGCCACGCCGGACCAACTCTTGGACCCGGACAGGTCCTCGGCCAGCAGTCCGCCGACGGTCAGCGCCGAACCCATGCCCACGCCGCCGACGACCTGCGCGGCGATCAGGGTACGAACGGTCCGCCGTTGCAGATCCGAGCGGTCGACTCGCGCGGGGTCGGCGGACTCGGGGCCGGCCGACTCGGGTATGGCCGGGTCCAGGGCGGTCATGCCGGATTCACCACCAGATCGGAGAGCGGACGAGGTGCACGGACCCACAGCGTGCCGCACGAGCCCGGCCCGCCCCGGGCAGGGCGCTCGCGAACCGGTTCGGGCGGGGTGTATACCGCTGCGGAGGAAGATCATCGCACCGGCGCTCCCGCGTGGGTATGGGCGGCGACCGAGCGGTCGGACGGGCCCGGGTGTGCGGGATCCGGGAGTCGGGTACGGGCAGGCGCCGCGCATCGGATACGGATCGGCTGAGGATGACACTGGACGACGAGCACGCCTGGGCGCTGTTGCGTGCCCTGGACGACCCGGACCACCTGACCGCCCCGGCGGACTACGACCCCGACGCCGCGCGCGAGCGGTTCGACCGGCTCGTGGCGCGTCTGGACGCGGACTTCGATTGCCGGTGTCCGGTCGAGGGCGAGGCGGGGGCGGCGAGTCGGCACGGGGCGATCGTGGTGCCCGCGGCGGCGCTGTCCGGCACCGGGCGGATCACCCTGGTGGTGAGCAACTTCGGCGACCTGGCGGTGATCGGGGTCGACGCGCCGGACGACCACCCCGTCGGCGCGGCGCCCGCGTACGTGGCGCCGGAGGAGACGGAACGGGTCGCCGCCGCGCTCGACGACCTCGGCTACACCGTCGTGCCGGAGGACCTGCTGCGGACCACGTACGACGGGGCGAGCCGGCTCGCCGACCACTACACGGTCGAGGACGCGCCGACCTGGTGGATCCGGTTCTTCGACTACCCGTGAGGGCGCCGGCCCCTCGGTCGGGTCGGGTGAGGTGGGGTGTTGCCTGGGTAAGGGTGTGACTCATGAGATTCAGGGTGCCGATCGGTGACGAATTGCGGGCGAGCCTGGGTGCGCCGAAGCGGGTGAAGTTGTTGGACAGCAGCCCGCGTTCGCGGGTGTGGCGGGTGGAGTTCGGCGGCGAGCGGGCGATCGTCAAGCGGATCACCGACGGAGGCGACAACCGGGACGGCGCGTCGGAGCGCTTCGCCCGTGAGGTGGCCGGGTTGCGGTTGGCCGAGCGGGGGCCGCTGGGACCTCGGGTACTGGCCGCCGATCCCGACGCGTGCGTGATGGTGCTGGAGTATCTGGACGATCTCGGGCCCACCGACGACTGGTTGCCCGGCTACGCGGAGTCGTTGGCCCGGCTGCATGCGCTCACCGGGCCGGAGGACGCGGACGCGCTGCCGGCCTGGCGGGCGCCGACCGCCGCCGACGCCGAGTCGTTCCTGCGGTTGGCCGCGACCTTGGAGGTACCGATCCCGGCGGGCGTGGCCGCCGAGTTGGCCGCCCTGCTGACCCGGCTCGACCCGGCCGGCTCGTACGCGCTGTTGCACGGCGATCCGTGTCCGGGCAACGACCTGCGGACCGGCGACGGGGTGCGGTTCGTCGACTTCGAGCAGGCCGCCCTGGGCGACGGGTTGATCGAATTGGCCTATCTGCGGATCGGATTCCCCACCTGTTGGTGTGCGATGTCGCTGCCCGGACCGCAGTCGGCCGAGGCGGAGGCGGTCTACGCGGCGACCTGGCGGGCGCAGACCGGCCGCGACCTCGACCCGCGGGCGTCCGTCGCCGATGCCTGCGCGGGCTGGCTGATCCGGGGCGACGCGCTGGTCGAGCGGGCGCACCGGGACAGCGTGGACCACCTGGACCGGGTGCCGGTGCAGGACTTCGAGTGGGGCTACATCTCGGCCCGTGAGCGGCTGGTGCACCGGCTCGGCGTGGTCGCCGACACCGCGACCGAGCCGTTGCACGAACTGGGGCTTTTGGCACGGGAGTTGCGCGGACGTCTGCTGGCGTCCTGGCCGGGACTGCGTCCGCTGCCGGGGCCGGACTCACGCCCCTGGTGAGAGAACTTTCCCGGCTCGAGGGTTGCACCACTACAGGTGAAGTACTATAACTGTAGTCATCTTGCTGAGCCGTCGCCCGGCTCGGAACGCACCATGGAAAGAGACCGCATGCGAAAGCTCACCTACTTCATCGGCGCCACCATCGACGGCTTCATCGCCGACCGGGACGGCGGCTACGACTTCTTCCCGGTCGGGGAGGATGTGGTGGCACACCTGGTCGCCGAATATCCGGAGACGTTGCCGACGCACCTCGCTCCGCACATGGGGGTCGGCCCGGACACGGAGTTCCGGCACTTCGACACGGTCGTGATGGGTCGGGCCACCTACGAGCCGGGCATGCGGGAGGGCTTCGCCAACCCGTACGGCCATCTCCGGAGCTATGTGGTCACCGAGACGATCACCGAAAGCCCCGACCCCGCGGTGACCCTGATCGCCGGCGACCCGATCGCCAAGGTGCGCGAGTTGAAGGCCGAACCGGGCGGCAAGGGCATCTGGCTGGCCGGCGGGGGGCGTCTGGCGGGCAGCCTGATCGACGAGATCGACGAGTTGGTGATCAAGACCTACCCGGTCCTGATCGGCAGTGGAATCCCCATGATGTCGGGTGTGTTCGGGGCACACGCGTTCACCCACACGGGTGGGACGGTGCTTGCCGGAGGGACGTCGGTGGCGACGTACCGTCGCACGTGACGGTGGAGGCGGCCGGGCGCGGTTCGATCCTCGGGCGGACGGGAGCTACGTGAGCGGGAGTTCGAAGTCCACCACGCGGTGCGCGATGCGCAGGCCGGCGAGGGGCAGGGCCAGGCGGACCGCGCCCTCGGTGTCGCCGTCGAATTCGAACACGGCCAACTCGCGGACGTCGGGCCGCTCCCGGCGCAGCAGGTCCACCAGCGCGGCCACCAGTGCGCCGAGGATGTCGGGGGCGACGCCGGGGGCGGTGATCGCCTCGCCGGCGTTGAGATAGGCCAGGTCGTCGGCGACGTCGACGGTGAGTTCGGCGCCCTCGCCGATCAGCCCCACGAGCGGCGGCGAGAGGGTGCGGACGCGGATCGCGGGCAGGCCGCCCGGGGCCCACCAGCCGCGCGGGTCCACGGTCCAGATCCGGGCGATCTCGCCGGTGGCGCGGGCTCCGAGGGCGCGGGCGGCGTCGCCTTCCGGGCCGGTGTCGGTACCGCTCCAGTGCAGCATGGACGCGCCGCCGGCGCGGGCCCGCTCGGCGGCTCGCCGGTACATCGACACGAATGCGGCCCGCTCCTCGGTGGTGACGCCGGGATTCGCGCCGTAGGAGCCGTGGACCAGGCGGCGGGCGAGCCGGTCCGCGCGCTCGCCCTGGGCGGTGACACCCGCCTCGCCGTTCCCGTACAGGCTCACCCAGCCGAGCAGCCGCCCGTCGCGGCGGGCGCGGACCGTGCCGATGCGGTGGCCGGGATCGGCGGGGGTGGCGGCATCGGCGGACGCCGTCGGGGCCGGGAGGCCGACGGCGGCGTACACCTCGGTCGCGGCCCGCAGGTCGGCGCGCGGGTCACTGTCCCATTCAAGGGAAATGTCGTGCTTCATGGCCCCATCGTCCCTCGGCCGACGCGGGCGTACCGGTTTCGACAGGCCGGGGACGGCGCGGCTGCGCGGTCCGGGGTTCTGCTCAGTGCGGGCGGGTCAGGCGGCGGTGGATGCGGTGGATGCGCTGCCGGGCCCGGGCGGCGTCGTCGATGCCGAGGCGGACGCGGCGTTCCAGGACGTACTCGACGGCCTCGGCGAGTGGTTGGTCCGCCGCCTTGCTCCACCGCTTGGGGCGCTTGACGTAGAGGCGATCCGCGATGGCCTCGGCCCCGCCGGTGTCGCGTGCGCCGACCAGGGCGGCGAGCACCAGGTGTTCGTGGCGGCGGTTGGCGCTGTGGACCGCCGCCTTGTTGCGGCGGATGTTGCGGCGGGAGCTTTTGTCGTTCTCGCCGTAGCTGTTGCGCCGGTCCTTGAGATAGCTCAGGCGCTTGCGCTCCTGCGGAGTCCGCCGATCCATCACGTCGCCTTTCCGTCGCCGCGTACGTCGGTTTCGGGCGGTGACCTCGACCGCCGATCCCGACGCTACGCAGGTCGGGGGCGGGCGGCGACGGATTTTCGGCGGGCCCGACCGGCGTGATCGGGCCCGCGGGTACGTGCGGCCGGTGCGGGGCTACGCGTCTGTGTGCAGCGCGGCCACGATCGCGGCGGCCAGGCGGTCGGCGGCACCCTCGGCGTGGGACAGGAACAGCGACGGCTCGGTCAACTCCAGTTCCAGCAGGGTCGGCGTGCCGTCGGCGGCGGGGATCAGGTCGACGCGCGCGTAGAGCGGCGGGGAGATCGGGATCTCGGTCAGGACCCGGGCCCCGACCGCGAGTTCGGCGGCGGAGGGCTCGCGCGGCTCGATCGTCTCCGCCCTGTACAGGCCGTCGATCAACTCGCCGGTGCCGTCGAGGATGGGGCCCTTGCGGACGGCATGGCTGAAGACGCCGTCGAAGTAGACGAGCGCGGTCTCCCCGACGGTGTCGACGGCCTCCAGGTACGGCTGGACCATGACGGTGCGGCCGTCGGCGAGCAGGGCGGTGGCGTGCCCGGCGGCGAGCGCGCGTTCCTCGGGGGAGGCCAGGTCGTACCGCTCGGTGTCGCGCGACCCGGCGCTTATGGCCGGCTTGACCACGTGCACCCCGGAGGTGGGGAGCGTCACGGTCGAGTCGGGCTCCAGCCACATCGTCTCGACCACGGGCAGGCCGGCCCGGGTGAGGTCGCGCAGGTAGGTCTTGTCGGTGTTCCAGGTCACGATCGCCGCCGGGTTGGCCAGGCGCGGCACACGCGCGGCCCACTCGACGAACTCCTTGCGGTGCGGCGGGTAGTCCCACACCGAGCGCAGCACCACGAGGTCGTACGCGTCCCAGTCCACCGCCGGGTCGCTCCATACGGCGCTCTCGGCGCGGATGCCGTGCGCGGCCAGCGGGGCGATGAGCAGACGGTCGTCCGGGTCGAGATCGGGCAGCTCGGCGCAGGTGACGAGGGCGACGCGGGGTTCGATCATGGCGTCAGATTATCCGGACACCCGGATTGATGATCACATAAGTCGGGCGGTGTCACATGGGATGACCCGACCGGGCGTGCGGTCGGGGCGGATGGGAGCGGGAGTCGGGGGTGATCGGCCCCGCGGCGTGGTCGTTTGACGGGCCGGCGCGTTTCGGGGCCGCCCCGGCGGTGAGAACGATGACAGGGACGAGGCTCAGGGGGCACCGTGGTCGGCACATCGGACACCGCGCCCTTCGGGCCGGCCGAAATCGTCGCCGTACGTCACGGTGAAAGCACGGCGAACGCCGCCTTCGCCGCGGCGGCGGCCCGCTCCGCCGCCCGCTCCGCCGCCGCCCGCTCCGCCGCCGCCGGGTCCGGCGGCGGCGCGGCGGATTCGGTGGACGGGTGGGAGGCGGAGGAGCCGGACGGGGCCGGCGAGTTCGATCCGTCGGTGGTCGGCCGCGACGCCGACATCGCGCTCAGCGCGCGCGGCGAGGATCAGGCCGGCGCGGTCGGGCGGCGGCTGGCGCTCAGGGGGGAGACCCCGGACGTGGTCCTGGTCTCGCCGTACCGCCGGGCCCGTTCGACGATGCGGATCATCGCCCGCGAAGCCGCCCGGATGGGCCTGCTGTTGCCCCCACCCCGACGCGACGAGCGGTTGCGCGACCGGGAGATGGGCGTGCTGGAACTGCGTACGGCCGCCGCCATCGAACGGCTGTACCCGGAGGAGGCCGAGCGGCGGCGGCGCGTCGGCGACCTCTACTACCGTCCGCCCGGCGGCGAATCGTTGGCCGATGTCGCGCTGCGGCTGCGCACGCTGCTGACCGACCTCCGGCACGAGGCGCCGGGTGCGCATGTGCTGATCGTGGGGCACGACGCGACCGTCCTGATGTTGCGTTATGTCCTGGAGGGGCTGACCGAGACCGACGTCGACCGGCTGGTGCGGACCGACCCGGTGGGCAACGCGTCCATTTCCCGCTGGCGGGTCCGGGACGGGCGGCTGCGGGGGATCCGCTACAACGACATGCGGCACCTCCGGGGGATCGACGTGCACTGAGGGCGGTCGGGCGGCGAGGCCCGGAGTTCGGGGGGTCGGGCCGGATCGGCCGGGGTGGCAACGTGATGGCCGATATGCGCCGGCACGGGGGCGTGCCGAGCGGTTGCATCGAGGTGCGCGGTTGCGTCACGCGATCGCCGTCGTCCTACCGCCCGTGCAGCCGGTGTCGCTCGTGCCGTGCGTGCACGTCGAAAGTGGAGCCTCTCGTGTCTACCGTCGTCCCCGGCCCGGGGAACCCTCATCCGCCTGCGCCGGGGCGTTCGCGGTGGGCGCTGCCGGTGCTGCTGAGCGCGGTACTCGTCACCACGCTCGACTTCTTCGTGGTGAACGCGGCGCTGCCCGCGATCGAACGCGACCTCGACGCGGGGGCCGGTGCGCTGAGGATGGTCGTCGCCGGGTACGGACTGGCCTACGCCGCCGGGCTGATCACCGCCGCGCGACTGGGCGAACTCTACGGTCAGCGGCGGGTGTTCCTGGTCGGCGTGGCCCTGTTCACGGCCGCCTCGGCGGGTTGTGGGCTGGCCGCGGACGCGGCGTGGCTGGTCGGCTTCCGGGTTGCGCAGGGTGGGGCGGCGGCGTTGATGGCGCCCCAGGTGCTGGTGCTGATCGGTGTGTTGTACCCGGCGGGCGCCGAACGGGCGCGGGCGTTCGGGAGATACGGGGCGACCGTCGGGCTGGCGGGGGTCAGCGGTCAGGTGGTGGGCGGGCTGCTGATCGCCGCCGATCCGGTCGGACTCGGGTGGCGGGCCTGCTTCCTGGTCAATCTGCCGCTCGGGGTGGCGGCTCTGGTGTCGACGCCGCGTTCGGTTCCGGCGCCGGGGCCGGCCGTCCGCAGTCGAGGGGCGCTCGACCCCGTGGGTGCGTTGCTGATCGCGGTGGGACTGGGTTGCGCCGCTTGGGCGTTGCTGCGCGGCGGCGCGGTGTCGGGGCAACTGCCGTGCATCCTGGGGGCGATCGGTGCGGCGGTGGTTTTGGCGCGACAGCAGCGGGGGCGGGTACGGGCGGGGCGGCGGCCACTGGTGGACCCGACGGTGTTTCGGCAGCGGGGGTTTCCGGCGGGGGTGGCCGCGCTCGGGTTGTTGTTCGGGACTTCGGCGGCGTTGTCCACGATCCTGCCGCTGTACCTCCAACTCGGGTGTGGATACGGGCCGTTGGCATCCGGTGCGGTGGCCGCGTCGATCAACGTCGGCTTTTTGGGCGCGGCGGCCGGGACCGGGCGGTGCTGTGGCCGGTTCGGCGATCGACTGCCGACCGCCGGGGCGCTGTTGCTGGCGGCGGGGATCGGGGCCGCCGGGTGCGCGACCGCGACGGGGACGGTCGCGGTGTTGTCGATGGGCCTGCTGGTCGCCGGTGCCGGGATGGGCCTGGTGTTGGCTCCGTTGACCTCGGCGGTACTCGTGGGAGTCGGTCCGGGGCGGGTGGCCGCCGCGTCCGGGGTGATCGGTACGGCGCAGGAGATGGGCGGCGTGCTCGGCGGTGCGTCCGCGACCTCGGTCTTCTTCGCCCTGCTCGGCGACGAACGGGCGGACGCCCGTTGGGAGATCGCCTTCCGCGGGAGCGTCGGGGTCCTGGTGCTGTTCGGCCTGGGGGTCGCCGTGCTCGCCGCCCTGCATCGTCGGCGCGGCGCGGCCGGCTCCCGGACGGTAGCGGTGACCGGCCGTGTGCCGACCGCCACGCGGACCGAATCGTCGGGGCCGTGACGCCGCGTGGGCGTTTCGTCGAGAGCCGGCGGCCGACGGCCGGGCACGGGGGAGTGGACCCGGCCGTCGGCGCCCTTCATACCCACGGGATGGGGGGTGCGCCGTCGCGCATCGGGGGTGTCAGGTCCCCTCCCGTTCCCGTTCGGTGCCCATGGGTTGCCCGGGTTCGAGGCCGGAAAACCGCCTCCGATCGAAGAGGTCGAACCCGGCCGGACCAGGCCGCCAACCGATCGCGCGGACGACCATTCGAAGGCGATAGCGCCATTACCGATCAGAAACTTGACGCTGCGTCAGCAACCGGAACGGGAACCCCGGGATTCGTTTCATCCCTGATCAGCCGCTTGATCACGGAACGGCGGGGAGGGTGCGCGCCGGTCGGATCGCCCTCCATGGGCGCCCGGTCGGCGCTCGCTCGGCCTGGGCCGGTCCTCGGCCCGCCCTCGTCCCGGCTCACGTCCCCGACAGCCGCTCCAATGCCGCGATCAGGTCCGGGTAGCGGCGGGTCCGGGCGCCGCCGTCCACCCCGTACGTGCTGCCCGAGACGAAGCCCGCCTCGTCGGAGGCCAGGAACAGGACCACGGCGGCCACCTCCTCCGGTTCGGCGAAGCGGCCCAGCGGGGCGTTGGCCACGTACTCCTCGACCACGCCCGGGACATGCCACATGCCGGCGGTGGCCTGCGTGCGGACCAGGCCCGGCGCCACCGCGTTCACCCGGATGCCCGCCGGCCCCAACTCCAGCGCCGCCACCTCGGTCAGCGCGACCACGCCGGCCTTGGCCGCGCAGTACGCGGCCATACCCCGACCGGGCTGGACCGCGTTGAGCGAGGCCATGGTGACGATCGAGCCGCCCCCGTCAGGCCGCGCGCGCATCGCGCGGCCGGCGTGCTTGACGGTCAGGAACGCGCCGTTCAGGCACAGGTCGACGACCCGGCGCCAGGCCGCGTAGTCGTGGTCGGCCAGTTCGGCCGCGGTGCCGCCGCCCGCGTTGGCCACGGCGATGTCCAGGCCGCCGAAGTCGTCCACGGCGGCCCGTACCAGCGCGGCCACGTCGTCCTCGACCGTCACGTCGCACAACCGGGTGCGGCAGCGCTCCGGGCCCAACTCCTCGGCGAGCGCGGCCAGTCCGTCCGCATCCACGTCCCCGGCCACCACCACGGCGCCCTCGGTCACGAACCGGCGCGCGACGGCACGCCCGATGCCCGCCGCGGCGCCGGTCACCAGCGCGACCCTGCCCTCGATCCGACCCGCACCGGCCGACCCGGCCGCGTTCGCCCGCCCGCTCACGTCGAGGCCCCCTTCGTGCTCTCGTAGTCCTTCACGGCCCCGCCGACCGCCTGCGCGGTCCGGTCCCGCCAGGTCTCGGACAGGCCGACCTGCCAGTCCTGGGACGCGATCGGGCCGTGTGCGGCGCCGGTGAAGTACGGGATCACCTCGCGCGCGATCAGTTCGTACGACCGCCTGGTAGCCGCCGGATCGGCGAAGTCGGCACCCATGAACAGGTAGGTGCCGAAACCGCCGGACTTCTGCCACAACCGCTCGATCTGTCGAATCGCCATCTCCGGCGTGCCGCAGATGAACGAACCGGTCGCATTGCCCCGATCGATGCGCTGCGCGAGCGGGGCGTCCGCGTCGAGCGGGATCGGCAGCACCTTCGCCTGATAGTTCTGGATGCCTTCGAGGCCGTACGCGACCTCGCGGCGCGCCTGCTCCTCGGTCTCGGCGATGTGCATCATGCCCATCAGCCGCCACGCGGACCGGTCCATGGTCCGCCCGTGGCGCGCGGCCACCTCGTTCGCGATGCCCCAGTGCGAACCGAGTGCGTCGAAGCCGCCCTCCTGGCTCGCGGCGATCGAGAGCATGCCGGCGCCGAACCGGCCGGCGGTGCGCGGTCCGGCGGGGGAGAAGGTCGCGGCGACGGCGATCTCGAACGACGGGTGTGTATAGGGCCGCAGTTGTAGCCGGGCGTCGCGCAGGGTGAACCAGTCGCTCTCCCTGGTCACCGGCTCGCGGCCCGCGAGCAGGGCCACGATCGCTTCGAGGGATTCCTCCATCATGGCCCGCTGGCGCGCGGTGTCGATGCCGAGCATGTGCGCGTCGGAGGCGAGTTGGCCCGGGCCGACGCCGAGCATGACCCGGCCGCGGGTGAGGTGGTCGAGCAGGACCATGCGGTCCGCGACGTGCAGCGGGTGATGGTACGGCAGCGAGACCACGCCGGTGCCGAGGCGGATGTGCCGGGTTCGGGCCGCGGCGCTCGCGATGAACAGTTCGGGGGAGGCGACGATCTCCCAGCCGCCCGAGTGGTGCTCGCCGATCCACGCCTCGGCGTAGCCGAGCCGGTCCAGATGTTCGACCAGGGCGAGGTCCTGTTCGAGCAGCAGGGTCGGATTGCGCCCCGCCTGATGGAACGGGGCCAGGAACACCCCGAACCTCAGCGGATCGCGCTCGCCGAGGGCCACCTGCCGGGCGATGTGCTGCGCTTCCGTGTGCGCCACTGCGACTCCTTGATGGGACGGCATGGGAGCGGACGACCGGCCGGAAACCGATCGGCCGTCAACGTTCCATGGCGCGATGCGCGAAGCAAGAGACGCACTATGCGAAAAGGGGTGTCGTGGGTCGGCCGCCGGTTGGCGGGGTCGGTCGGCGGGCGGGCGGGTCGCTCGATCGGGTACGGAGCGCGGCATCGAGGCGCCACGGTGGTGACGGAGCCCGAAATATGTTGGCCCGTCCGGCGCCGAGCCGGTAGTAAGGGATGTCACCCTCGGATCCACTCCCGACCGCTCACCTCCGATCGCTCCACCCCGACCGCAGGACGAAGGACGCGCGCACACCATGGGCTACATCGATGTCAACGCCATCTCATTGACCCTGCCGGATGGACGTTTGTTGCTCGATGACGTGAGCTTTCGGGTCGGTGACGGCAGTACCGTGGCGCTGATCGGCGCGAACGGCGCGGGCAAGACCACGCTGCTGCGGATCATCACGGGCGAGTTGAAACCGGACAGCGGCGCGGTGGCCCGCACGGGCGGGCTCGGCATCATGCCGCAGTTCGTCGGCCGGATCCGGGACGCGTCCACCGTGCGCGACCTGCTGGTCTCGCTGGCCCCGCCGCGGATCCGCGACGCGATGCGCGCGGTCGACGACGCCGAACTCGCGCTGATGGAGCACGACGACGAGAAGCACCAGATGCGCTACGCCGGTGCGCTGGCCGAGTTCGGGGATGCCGGCGGCTACGACATCGAGCCGGCGTGGGACCAGTGTTGCCAGGCGGCGCTCGGCACCACCTACGACATCGCCAAGTGGCGCGAGGTGCGCACGCTGTCCGGCGGCGAGCAGAAGCGGCTGGCCCTGGAGGCGCTGCTGCGCGGGCCGGACGAGGTGCTGATCCTCGACGAGCCGGACAACTACCTCGACGTACCCGGCAAACGCTGGTTGGAGCAGTCGCTGCGGGAGAGCCAGAAGTCGGTCCTGCTGGTCTCGCACGACCGCGAACTGCTCGCGCGCGCGGCCGACCGCATCGTCACGATCGAACTCGGCGCGGCGGGCAATACGGTCTGGATCCACGGGGGTTCGTTCGCCACCTACCACGAGGCCCGGCGCGCGCGGTTCGAGCGCTTCGAGGAGTTGGGCCGCCGGTGGGACGAAGAGCACGCCAAGCTCAAGGCCTTGGTCCTGATGTACAAGACCAAGGCGGCGTACAACGACGGCCTGGCCTCGCGGTTGCAGGCCGCCCGGACCCGACTGCGCAAGTTCGAGGAGATCGGCCCGCCGCAGAACATCCCGCGTGAGCAGGACGTGAAGATGCGGTTGCGCGGGTCGCGCACCGGCAAGCGGGCGGTGGTCGCGGAAGCGCTGGAACTGAGCGGTCTGATGAAGCCGTTCGACACGGAGATCTGGTACGGCGACCGGGTGGCGGTGCTGGGCTCCAACGGCTCGGGCAAGTCGCACTTCCTGCGGCTGCTGGCGGCCGGCGGCACGGATCCCGAGGCCGAGCACGAGCCGGTCGGCGACACGGTGATCGCGCCGGTCGCGCACACGGGCCGGGCCCGGCTCGGCGCGCGGGTGCGGCCCGGGTGGTTCGCGCAGACGCACGACCATCCGGAGTTCGCGGGCAAGACCCTGGTCGACATCCTCGGCCGGGGCGACGAACATCGCAGCGGCCTGGGCCGGGAGGGTGCGGCCAGGGTGCTCGACCGGTACGAGCTGGCCTACGGCGCGGAGCAGCCGTTCGACACCCTGTCCGGCGGCCAACAGGCCCGATTCCAGGTGCTGTTGCTCGAACTCTCCGGCGCCAACCTACTGCTGCTCGACGAGCCGACGGACAACCTGGACCTGGTCTCGGCGGAGGCCCTTCAGGACGCGCTGGAGGCCTTCGACGGCACGGTCCTGGCAGTCACCCACGACCGCTGGTTCGCCTCGTCGTTCGACCGCTTCATGGTCTTCGGCCAGGACGGCCACGTCCGCGAAACGGACGGCCCGGTATGGGACGAGGGCCGAGTGGACCGCGCCCGAACCTGAGCCGACGGATATGCCAAGTCCCGGGGCGGGCAACGGAGTTGCCGGCCCGCCCCGGTCGACGGTGGACGAATCGTGACTGCTCGGGGTACGGTCCCCGACGTGATGATTCCCTGCGAGCCCGGTAGATGACGGGCCACAACCGAGAAGAAATCAGTGAGGCAACCCGGCTCCACGTCCTGCGCGGTCTGCGCCGGGGCGAGATCAGGACCGGCATCGTTTCCGCGATCGTGAACTTCGGCGTCTTCGTCGACATCGGCGGAGTGGACGGCGTGATCAGCGTCGCCGAACTCACCTGGAAACACGTTTCCCATCCCTCGGAGATCGCCTCGGTCGGCGACGAACTCAGCGTCGAAATCCTGGACGTCGACCTCGACCGGCAACGCGTCTCCCTGTCGCTGAAGGCACTCCTGCCCGATCCATGGCAAGAGTTCGCGGCAACCCATACCCGAGGCCGGACCCTGTCGGGGTTGGTGACCAAGGTGGTCCCGTTCGGCGCGTTCGTCCGCATCGCCGACGGCATCGAGGGTCTGCTGCACAACGTGGAACTCCCGGAACACGCGGCCGATGCGCCGGATTCCATCCGTCGCGAAGGCGACGTGTTGCGGGTCGAGATCCTGGACATGGACCCGGTCCGTCGCCGCGTCGCACTGACGTTGCCCGGGACCCCTGGCCCCACGTCGGCAGGTGATGCACAACCCCGGTAATCCGCGTGGGCGCGGCGGTCCGCTCGTCGGGGCCGCCGCGCCCACGCGGCACGGCGGTGAGGTCCCCCGCCCGGGGCGGGCTTCGGGGTAACCGGAATGACGGGGGAGGCTGCTCTGCCCTACGGTTCGGCGGATGCATCCCCACTTCGACGCGGCGAATGAAACGAACGAGCCGGACGAGTCGAGCGCCGCGCGCGACGTGGTTGTTCGGTGTGCCGACGACCGGGATACCCGAATATGTCTTCGGGACGCGTTCAGTCCGGACGACGAGGTCGCCGTCGCGCACTCCCCGGCGTCGCGACTGGTGAACTACACGGTCGAGTTGTGCGGGCGCGGGCTGGCCGCGCGCCTGGATCGGGTGGTGGGCTGGAGCGGTGAGGCGACCGAGATCGACGGCTTCTTGACGGACCTCGCCCGGGACTTCGGCGGGTGGGACGGTGAGCGGACCTGGCGTACGGACGATCGGGACCTGACCGTCAAGGCGGTGTTCCGGTCGGGGGGCCGGGTCGAACTCACCTGGGAACTGCGGCCGTGGCGTACCGCCGACGGCCGGTGGACCGCCTCGGCGACGACGGTGTTGGCGGCGGGGGAGCAGTTGTCGGTGCTGGCGGCCGATGTCAGGCACTTCCTCGCCGGCGCGGAAGGGTGACGGCGCCGCGCCTGCCGCGCCCGCGCCGAACGCACCGCCGTGCCCGCCCGCCCCGCTCACCCGTGTTCGGCGAAGGCCGCCGTGATCGTCGCGCGGTCCGCGCCCGACGCGAGGAGCAGGCGCAGCAGTACGCGGGCCTTGTACGGGTCGAGCAGGCCGCCGCCCAGCAGGCCGCGGCGTTGCAGGTCGGTTTCCGAACCGATCGCGCCGTAGGTGTGGCGCAGCACGGGTCCGGCCCCCGTGCGCGAGGTCAGCACGACCGGGATGCGTTCGGCGAGCGCACCCAGGGTCGGGGCGAGCGCCGACGAGACGTGGCCGACGCCGAACCCGGCCACCACCAGCCCCCGATGGCCGCCCGGGAGGCCCGCGAGCAGCGCGCCATCGTCGTCGAACGTGGCCGGATACAGCGCCACTCGGGCCTCGGCCAGTGCGGCGGTCGAGGGCGTCGGCAGCGGGGTGTGTCGCGGGGGAGCGGTCAGGATCCGGACCCGCTCCTCGACCACCCGGCCCAGCGGCCCGGTGTCGGGCGAGGCGAACGCGCTCGTGCTGCTGCTGTGCGTCTTGCGGACCCGGCGCGCGGCGTGGATCTCGTCGCCCAGGACCACCAACGCGCCGAGCCCGCGCGCCGGTTCGGCCGCCGCGACCCGCACCGCGGCGAGCAGGTTCGCCGGCCCGTCGGGGCCCGCCAGGGTCGGGTTGCGCATCGCCCCGGTGAGGACGAACGGCTCCGGGTGCGGCCACACGAGGTCGACCAGGTAGGCGGTCTCCTCCAGGGTGTCGGTGCCCTGGGTGACCACGACGCCCGCAGCGCCCTCGGCGACCGCGCGCGATCCGGCGGCGACCACGTCGAGGATCCGGGCGAAGGTCAGGTCCGCGCTTGGTACGGCCCGGACGTCCTGTACGCGCAACCGCACGCCCGACTCGGTCAGGCCGGGGACTGCGGCCGTCAGGTCGGCGCCGGTGAGCCGGTTCACCACCGGGCCGGTGGCGGACCCGTCGCTGCCCGCCATGGCGATCGTGCCCCCGAGCGTGAACAGCGCGACGTGCATCGGTCGGACCTTCCCGTGGATCACTGCGATGGACCCGGACACGGTATCCGCCCGATCCGAGGACCCGCCCCGCCCGCACGGCACGGCACCGCCGGACCACCCGTCGGCGGAGGTCTCGGCGATCGAGGGCACACGTGAAACGACCCCGAGGGACGTATGTCCACTCGGGGTCGCCAGGCGCTTTTCGGTGCCGTCGTGCGACGGTGCCGTTCGTCGGGCCGGATTCGACATCGTGCGGTCGGACCGGCCTGCGGGTCGGGGGTCATCGCCGCCGTCACCGGGTGAGCAGTTGCAGGTTCCGACGCATGCGCAGCGACTCGATCGCCGCGGCGCTCTGTACCGCCTCCTGCCGCACCCGCTCGACCCGACGGGCCTTGGCGGCGGCGCGCCGACTGCGCAGGGCCGCCACGACCATCCGGTCCCGACGGGCGACGGTGAGAAGCTCCTGCTGACGGTTCTTGTAAAGCTCGTACTCGATCACTGTGTCCACCTTCTGCTACTTCGACCCGGTCTCCCCGGCTCGTGGTAACAGCTTCGCGCCCCAGTGGGGGTCGGGGCATGAGGCGGATGCCGCATCTATCCGGGGATCCGTCGCCCTACGGGTACCTAAGCCGTTCGGAGTCGGCCTAAGCCGCCGTAAGGCGGTCCAAGATCTTCTGAGGCCCACTGAGGCGGGCCCGTCGAGGAACCCGCGACGACGCCCCGACCTGGGCAAACGCGAGGCGGGCAAGATTCTCGGCCGGAGTCAGCGGACGAGGCCCCGGTTCCGGGCCGCGGCGAGCCATTGCGGGTACTGGCCCACGAGTCGCTCGAAGAGTTCGTCGTCGCCGAGGCTGTTCAGGTCGGCGACGGTGAAATAGGCCGTGTTGTCGAGGAAGCGGCCGGACAGGTCGTCCAACTCGGCCAGGAACTCGAACTCGTCCGGTTCGCCGATGGCCATGAACTGCCAGAACACCGGCTCGTATCCGGAGGAGCGGATGTGCTCGCGGGCCGCGTCCTCCTCGCTCGTCGCGCCGTCGGTCACGAACATCACGAACACCGGCGGCTCGGGCGGCACGGCCGCGGGCAGCGGCGTCGATCGTGGGTCGCCGGAGCCGAAGTAGTACTCCCGCACCGCGCGCATCGCCTCGCCGTAGTCGGTCCACGGGCCCACGTCGGCCTCGGCGTACACCGTCGCCACCCGCCCGCGATAGTTGTCCGGGTCCATGCCGCCGAACCGCCGGGCGAAGGCAGCGAACGGGAACACGTCCACCTCGCCGTCGTCGTCGAAGCGCAGCGCCAGCGACAACACCCGCTCGGCCAGCGCCTGCACCCGGCCGCTTTCGTACATCTCGTCCATCGAGATGGACATGTCCAAGACCAGCGCGACGCGCGCGGTGTGCTCGGCCAGACCGTGCTTCTCCAGACCGATCGCGGCCTTCCTGGTCAGCGCGAGCAGTGTGTCGTGGCCGTCGCGGGCGAGCCGTTTCTCCATCGAGATCAGCCGCTGCTTCTCGGGGCCGACCACGGGCGCCGAAGGCGCGGACTCCTCCGCGGCCACGCTGATCCCGAAGTCCGTGGCCAGGCCCGCCAGTCCGGAGTCGTAGCCCTGCCCGACCGCGCGAAACCGCCACCCGCCGGACCGGCGGTACACCTCGCCGAATACGAAAGCGGTCTCCGTCGTGGCGTCGTCGATGTCGAACGAGACCACCGGGGCGCCGGTGGCCGCGTCGGTCAACTCCAGCCGCAGTTCCGGTACCCGGCCGAACGCGCCGCCGTCCGCCGAGGCCGCCAGAACCACCGCCGCCAGGTCGTCGGGCGGCCCGTCCAGGTCGAGGGCCACGGTGTCGGAGCCGGGCCGCTTGCCCCGGTGGCCGACCGCGCCGGAGGGGTGGTCCGGCTGGTTGTAGAAGACCATGTCCGCGTCGCCGCCCACCCGGCGCTCGCCGTTCAGGAGCAGTGCCGACACGTCGACGTCCGGCACGCCCGGACCCGGTCGCCAGGTGAGGGTGGCGTGCAGATTCCCGGTCGACAGCGGGACGTTCGCGCCCTTGGCGAGCTTCGTCATCCCCTCACCGTGCCACAGCTCCCGAGCCGCGGTGCGGTTCGGGCGAGTTCGGTACGGACGGACCGGAGCCGTGCCGCCGGCCTCGGGCGAAAGGCGGTCCGCCAGGATGGGGCCATGGCGTCGATCGTGTTGGCATCGCTCACCGTGGGATGGATCCCCGTCGCGCATCGCATGGAGCTGCTGCGTTGCGACGAGGTGCCCGCCGGCTACACCGTGACCACCGGATTCGTGTTCGCCGTGGACGCGCTGGGGCGTACGTTGCTCACCCGGGTGGATCGGCCGGGGCGCGGCTGGGAGGTGCCGGGTGGGCACCTGGATCCGGGCGAGACGCCGGCCGTGGCGGCCGCGCGGGAGCTGGCCGAGGAGACGGGGCTGCGCTTGGACGCCGGCCGGTTGACGCTGCTCGGCGGCCAGCGCATCACGCTGTCGGACCCGCCGCCGGCCGGCTACCGGTATCCGGCCCGGGCGTTTCAGGCCTTCCACGCCGTGCGCCTGCCGGACCCGGGTACGCCCTCCCGCCCCGAGCCGGGCTCGGAGTGCGGGGCGGCCGAGTGGGTCGGGCCGGCCGAGGTCGCCGCCCGGTGTCCGGGCGCCGCCTGGCTGCCGCTGCACGCGACGTTGGTCGGCTGACCGGGGCGGCTGCGCGCGACGGTCGAGATGGGCCCACCACCGCGCCGCGTCCCACGGTCGGGCCCGCCCACCCCCCGCCGCACCGCCGGACCGAAACGGGCTAATCTGCACCGATGATCACCGTCTCCACCGCCAACGTGAACGGGCTGCGGGCCGCGGCCGGCAAGGGCTTCACCGAGTGGCTGGGCGCCACCGAGGCCGACGTGGTGTGCCTCCAGGAGGTACGGGCCACGCCCGACCAGCTCAGCGACGAGGTCCGCGACCCCGAGGGCTGGTACGCCTACTACGCCCCCGCCACCGCCAAGGGCCGAGCCGGCGTCGCGGTGTACAGCCGGATCCGGCCGAGCGCGGTCCGGATCGGCTTCGGGTCGGCCGAGTTCGACGCGGCCGGGCGGTGGATCGAGGTCGACCTCCCCAAGGTGACCGTGGCCAGCCTGTACCTGCCCACCGGCGAGGCGGAGACGCCCAAGCAGGAGGAGAAGAACCGGTTCATGGCCGACCTGCTCGCGCACCTGAAGGTGATGCGCGCGACGGCCGCGATCGGCGGGCGCGAGTCGCTGGTGTGCGGGGACTGGAACATCGCGCACACCGAGCACGACATCAAGAACTGGAAGGGCAACGTCAAGAAGTCCGGGTTCCTGCCCGAGGAGCGGGCCTGGCTCACCGACCTGTTCGGCGCGGCCGACTGGCACGACGTGGTCCGCCGGATCCACCCCGAAGGCCCCGGTCCGTACTCGTGGTGGTCGTATCGGGGCAAGGCGTTCGACACCGACGCCGGCTGGCGGATCGACTACCACGTCGCGACCCCGGAACTGGCCGACGTCGCGCTCACGGCGGTGACCGAGCGTGCGGACAGCTACGACACGCGCTGGTCCGATCACGCGCCGGTGACGGTGACGTACGACATCTGAGCGGGGGCGGGTCCCCGCGGTGTCCGCGCGGGCCGGCTCCACGGTGTCCGCGCGGGGGCGGCCCTATGACATCCGGGCCGGCTCCGGAATCGGGCCGGAGTCCGTGCCGGGTGCGTTCGGCGTGCCGTGCAGCGTCGCGCGGCGCCGCCGCATGGCCTTCGTATGGCATTCGTCGCAGCACCATGGAGTGGCGGGCATCGCCATCAACTCGGCCATCCGGGCGCGGGTCGTGTCGTCGGCCGGGGTGTAGACCATCATCCGGGTCTCCGGGACGTTCAACTGCAACCGGGTGGCCGTGAGGTCCAGCCGGCCCACCGTGACGTGCAGGAGCCGTTTGATGTGCCGACTGCCCGAAGCGACCTCGCGGCGGGCCCACAGCCGGGCGAACTCCGGGCTGGCGTCGGTCAGTCGGCTCACGAACGACTCCCACTCCGGCTCACCGACGTGCCGGGCGAACGCGGTCTGCAACTCGGCGACCATGCGCGGTTCCTCATAGGCCCGGTCGATGAACGGATTGCACGTCTCGCGCGACGTGAACGTGGCCCAGATCGCGTTGCGTTCCTCGATCGGCATGTCGGCCAGGCTCGGAAACAACCTGGAGTACGCGCCGTTCCACGCCAACACGTCGTAGCGGGCGTTGTACACCGCCGCCGGATGCGGGACCAGCGTGTCCAGGATCTCCTGGATCTCCGCCGGCAGCGTCGCCCCCGGAGGCGAAGCGACCTCCCAGGGCACCTGCGCGAGGCGGTACAGATGGGCGCGCTCGGCCGGATCCAGGCCCAGGGTGCGCGCGACCGCGTCCAGCACCTGGATGCTCGCGTTGATCGGCCGACCCTGTTCGAGCCAGGTGTACCAGGTCACCCCCACCCCGGCGAGCAGCGCCACCTCCTCGCGGCGCAGTCCCGGCGTACGTCGGCGCAGGCCCGGGGGCAGGCCGACCTCCTCCGGAGTGCGGCGCTCGCGCCGACTGCGCAGGAACGCGCCCAACTCGGTGCGCCGGCTGGCGGTGTTGGTGCTCATGCGGCCATCCTCGCCGCTCTCCCGCCGGGCTGCCAGGTGCTCTCGGTACCAGGATCGACAGGCTCTCGGCAACAGGATCGCCGGCCCCGCACGCTCCTCGCATGACCACGACAACAGCCGCGCCGGCCACGGCGCGGCGCGCCCATCCGCTCCTGCTGACGGCGTTGCTGACCGCACAGTTCATGGCCCTGCTCGACACGTCGGTCGTCAACGTCGCCGGCCCCACCATCCGCACCGATCTGGACACCGGCGGCGCGGGTCTGCAACTGGTCGTCTCCGGCTACACCATCGTCTACGCGATGCTCATCGTCACCGGCTCCCGGCTCGGCGGGCGGCACGGTTTCCGGCGGATCTTCGGCGTCGGACTGGTCGTCTTCACCGCCGCGTCGCTGGCGTGCGGGCTCGCCTGGGACGAGACGTCGCTGATCGCGGCCCGCGCCGTCCAGGGCGGCGGCGCCGCGCTGATGGTGCCCCAGGTGCTCAATCTGATCCAGGCGACCTACGCCGGCGCCGACCGGGCCCGGGCGATGGGGCGCTACGCCGCGACCATCGCCGGCGGCATGGTCGCCGGGCAGGTACTCGGCGGACTCCTGGTCAGCGCCGACCTGTTCGGGCTTTCCTGGCGGCCGGTGTTCCTGATCAACCTCCCGGTCGGGATCGTGCTGTACGTGCTCGCCCGCCGGGTGTTGCCCGACGGCGGGGTCCCCTCGGCGCGCGGCCTGGACCTGCCCGGTCTGGCCCTGCTCGCCCCCGCCCTTCTGGCCCTGGTCGTCCCGCTGGTGATGGGGCACGAGTTGGACTGGCCGACCTGGGGGTGGGTGAGCCTGGCCGGATGTGTCGTGTTGTTCGTGCTGTTCGGGTTCGTCGAACGGCGCGCGTCGCACCCGCTGATCCCGGCGGCGTTGTTGCGGGTGCCCGGGGTGCTGCCGGGGGCGGTGACGCTGCTGCTGGCGATGACGGCGTTCGGCGGGCTGATGTTCTCCACCGCGCTGTACGTCCAGGGCGGCCTGGGCTACTCGGCGCTGGAGGCGGGGTTGACCTTCATCCCGGCCTCGCTGGTGTTCGCGACGGTGTCGCTGCGCTGGCAGGTGTTGCCCGCCGCGTGGCATCCGCGGTTGCCGATGATCGGGATGCCGATCGGTGCGCTCGGCTTCGCGGCCAACGCGTGGACGTTTCGCACCGGGCAGCCGCTGCCGGTGCTGCTCGCCACGATGGCGGCGGGCAGCTTCGGGCTGGGTGTGGCGTACAGCCCGGTGATGACGCTGGCGCTGCGTCGGGTGCCGCTGCCGCAGGTGTCGGACGCGTCCGGCCTGATGGTGACGATGATCCAACTCGGGCAGGTGCTCGGGGTGGCCGTGTTCGGCACGCTGTACCTGTCGGTCGGTGGCGACTTCCACCACGCGGGCGAGGTGACGGCGCTGTGGATCGCGGCGACGGTGTTGCTCACCACCGTGCCGGCGGCGCGACTGCGTCGGTGAGGGTCGGGGGGTCGCGGGGGTGCCCCTCGGTGTGCGTCGACGCGCTCAAGCTCAAGTGGCGGGTGTCATCCGGTGTTCGCCGCGGCCTCCGCCGCGTCCTGGGCGGCCAGGACGCGGTGGCCGTATTCGAGCGACCACTCGCCCAGCGCCCGGAACGGGACCAGGAGGGATTCGCCCAGGTCGGTCAGCGCGTACTCGACGCGCGGTGGCGCCTCGGCGTAGGTACGGCGGTCGACCAGGCCGTGGTGTTCGAGTCGGCGCAGCGTCTCGGTAAGGACCTTCGCGCTGATCCCGCCGATGCGCGCGGCCAGGGCGCCCGGCCGCATCGGGCCGTCGGCCAGCGCGTAGACGACCACGCTGTTCCAGCGGTTGGTGAGCAGGTCGAAGGCGACGCGGGCGCGGCAGTCGGCGACGTATTCGCCTTCGTGCTCGGTCATGGCACCCATTCTCGCCCGGCCGTTACTTACCGAACGGTGCGGATCGACGCGCCTAGCGTCGTGGCGTCGGAAAGACACACGTCGTATGTCGTATGTCGTATGTCGTATGTCGTATGGGGAGAAGCGCGATGCGAATCGGAATATTGGGCGCGGGCAACATGGCGGCGGCGCTGGGGGCCAAGTGGGTCGGGGCCGGACACGACGTGCTGATCGGGGCCCGGTCGGCGGAGCGGGCCGCGGCGCTCGCCGAGCGGATCGGGGCGCGGGCGGGCACGTTCGCCGAGGCCGCCGGGCACGGGGAGGCGGTGCTGGTGGCGGTCGGGCACGCGGCGGTCGGGGAGGTGGTCCCGCCGCTGGCGCCGAGCCTGGCCGGCAAGGTCCTCCTCGACTGCTCGAACCCCATCGTGCCGGGGCCGGGCGGCCTGATGTTGACCACGGACGGCGGCCCGGCGGCGGCCGCGGCGCTCGCGGCGGCGGCTCCCGGGGCGCACGTGGTCAAGGCGTTCCACCTGGGCGCGGCCGAGGTGTGGGCGGGCCCGCACGCCGACGGCCTCGGCGTACCGCTGTGCGGTGACGACCCGACGGCGCTGGCCGCGGCACACACCCTGGTCGCCGACATCGGATCGGTACCGCTGCCGGTCGGCGGTCTGGACCGCGCGGGCTACCTGGAGGCGACCGCGGCGATCGTGATCGGCATGTGGTTCGCGGGCCAGGACCCGAGGACGATGTTGCCGCTGCCGGAGAACGCCCACGGGTAGTGCGACCGTTTCGTTCCTTCAGGGTCGCCGTTCCGGTCTCTTCCGGCCGTGTCCCGGCTAGGGTTTGCGGTGTCAGGGACCGGCCCGAAGGGACGTGAACGACATGCTGGTGATCCGAGCCGCACGCGCCTTCGACGGCGAACACGCGGTGCCCGGGCCGGTATCGGTCTTCGTCGCGGACGGTCGGATCGTCGGTGTGGAGCCGGGCGAGGCCCACGTGCCGGACGGTTGGCAGGTGGCCGACCACCCCGCGGCGACCATCCTCCCCGGCCTGTTCGACCTGCACAGCCACCTCGGCGGCGACGGTCGCGACGGTGCGTTGGACCGCTTGCCCGAGTACTCCGCCGCCGAGCTCGACGCGGTGATCGACGACTCGCTGCGGCGCGAACTGGCCGTGGGGGTGACCGTGGTGCGCGATCTCGGCGACCGCGACTGGTCGGTGCTGCGGCGGCGCGATCGGGCGCCGGACGGGCGGCCCGTGCCGACGATCCTGGCCGCGGGGCCGCCGATCACCAGTGCCGGGGGCCACTGTTGGCGATTCGCCACCCAGGCCGTCGGGCCGGAGCAGCTGCGTGCGGCGGTGCGGGAGCGGGCCGAGCGCGGGGTGGACGTGGTCAAGGTGATGGGCAGCGGCGGCACCATGACGCCGGGCACCGATCTGATGAGCTGTCAGTTCAGCGAGGCGGAGCTGCGCCTGATCGTGGACGAGGCACACGCCGCCGGCTTGCCGGTGACGGTGCACGCCCACAACCTGCCCGCCGTCGAACAGGCCCTCGCCGCGCACGCCGACGGCATCGAGCACTGCACGTGCCTGACCGAGCAGGGGGTGCGGATCTCCGACGACCTGCTGCACCGGCTCGCGGCACGGGGCATTCCCGTGTGCCCCACGCTCGGCACCGACCCCGACGCGCCCGCGCCACCGGCGGCACGGGAGTTGCTGGAACGCATCGGAGCGACCCGAGAGGCCCGGCTCGCCCTGGTGGTCCGCACACACCGGGCCGGGGTCCGCATCGTCTCCGGAGCCGACTCGGGAATCAGCGCCGCCAAACCGCACGGAAGCCTGCCGGCGGCCGTCGCCGACCTGGTCTGCGGCGGTGTCAGCACGACCGACGCCCTCGCATCGGCCACCTCCCTCGCCGCCGACGCGGTCGGCCTCGGCACCCGCAAGGGCCGCCTCCGCGCGGGCCACGACGCCGACCTGCTGCTGTGCGAGGGCGACCCCGTCACGCACATCGGGGCACTCACGGCCGTCACGGCGGTCATGGTCGGCGGGACCTGGGCGGACCTGTCCTAGGTGAATACACCTAGGTCTTTTCGGTCAGGTATGCGATCAGGATCGGGACGTGGCTGTGGGATGGGTCGCGGACGGCGGTGAGCAGGGTCACCCGCCCGGTGCCGGCCCGGGCCAGTAGCGCGGTGCGGGCGGATTCGGCGGTCGGGGAGTCGAGTTCGGCCCGGTAGCGGGTGCGGAACTCGGCCTCGGTGAGGGTGCCGCCGTGCAGGGCGCGGCGCAGCTCGGTGGACGGGGTCAACTCCTTGGCCCAGTCGTCGAGACGGGCGTCGGCCTTGGTGATGCCGCGCGGCCACAGGCGGTCGACCAGCACGCGCAGGCCGTCGTCCGGGTCGACGGGGTCGTAGACGCGGCGGACGCCGATGGTGGGTCCGCCGGCCATGGTGCGGTGGGCCATGGGAGCTGCCTCCGGATGGGGGTCGGTGCCGGATGCCCCCGTGTACCCCGCCGCCGGGCGGTCCCACCCTCGGGACGCGCGTGCGCGTGGTCGGTACGCGGTGCCGACCGGTTGGCGGTACATCGCGGGGGGCGTCGACGACCGCGAGTATCGGCGGCCGCCTCGGTCGGCTTCGGTGGTCGCGTCGCGGTCCGGTCGGTGTCGCTGCGGGCGAGTTCGGCCTCCATCGCCGCCCGGTCGGTATAAACGTCCTCGAGCATCGAGCGCAGGATCGGGGTCAGGCCCCTGCGGACGGCGATCGAGTCCTCGGACGGCGTCGGGCCCACCGGCGCGGCGCCGATCGTCACCCGGCGCCACACCCCCGTGTCGGCCATCGCGGCCGAATGCGCCGCGAGCACCGCCCGCACCCGATGTCGGCGCGGGCTGCGACACTCCGGGCAGCGGAGGTGCGCCCGCGATGTCGGACCGGGCTCATATCGTGCGCGCATGGAACTGACACCTCACATGATCACGATCGACTGCGCCGACGCGGGCCGGCTCGCCGCCTGGTGGGCGGACGCGCTGGGCGTGGAGATCGCTCAGGACTTCGGCGAGTTCGTCATGGTCGCGGCCGAGCCGCTGGTCCTCGGCTTCCAGCAGGTGCCGGAGCCGCGGGTCGGCAAGAACCGGCTGCACATCGACTTCTCCGCCCCCGATCGTGTCACGGCGGTCGAGCGGCTGGTCGGGCTCGGCGCCACGGTGGTGGGGGATCGCAGCGCGCCCGGGCTGCATTGGACCACCATGCAGGACCCGGACGGCAACGAGTTCTGCGTCTCGGGGTAGGCGCGGCGGCGCCCGGCTTCAGCCCTGGCCCAAGCGCACGCCCGGCCCGGCACGGCGGCCCGCGTGGCTCGCGTGCCACACCGCCGCGGCCGGGCGGCGTGGGCGGCGGGCGGTCAGGTCCGGCCGCGCAGGTAGCGGCCCCGGGAGAGTTCGGTGACGATGACCGGTTTGTCGCGGCCCGGGACGACGGTGCGGCGCTCCTCGGTCATGCCGAGTTTCGTCATGACGTTGGCCGAGGCGGCGTTGTCGACGTGGCACACGCTCACCAGGCGCGGGACGCGGGCGTACTCGAACGCGAAGCGCAGCACCTCGACGGCGGCCTCGGTGGCGATGCCGTGACCCCAGTACGGCCGGGCCAGTCGCCAGCCGATCTCGACGGCGGGCAGGATCTCCGGCAGGAACTCCGGTACGGCCAGGCCCGCCCAGCCGGCGACCGTGCCGACCGGACCCGGGTCGGACGTGCGCAGTTCGATCGCGAACAGGCCGAACCCGCGTGCCTCCCAGTCGCGTTCGTAGCCGGCCAGAGCCGCGGCGCTCTCTTCGGAGGTACGCGGCAGCCCGTCGCCGACGTAGCGCATCACCTCGGGGTCGGCGTACATCGCGGTGAGGGCGGGCAGGTCGTCGTCGTGCCAGCGGCGGAGCAGGAGGCGGTCGGTTTCGATCATGGAACCATCGTGCATGATCCGACGACAGGTCGGGGAGTGCCGTTTTCGGGTCCGCACGCGGCCGGACCGGCCCGCCGCGCGATGTTCCCTCGGCCCTCGACGCGACGTGCCTTCGGCCCTCGGCGCGACATCCCTTCGGCCGTCAACGCCATGTCCGATTCCCGCCGGACGGTGCGCCGCGGATCGCGCACAGTGGGTGGTGGAAGCCCCGGTGTCGTACCGGGATCGGTACTCGCGGCCTGCGGTCGCGGACTTGGCGAAAGGTGCCATGATGACCGTCCACACCACCCTCGACAGCCCGCTCGGCGAGCTGCTGCTGATCGGCGAGGAGCGCCCCGACGGCACGGTCGCGCTGACCTCGCTGTCCGTACCGGGTCAAAATGGCGGGGCCCGGGTGCCCGCCGACTCGCGTGCCGACGCGACCGTGTTCGCCGAGCCGGTGCGCCAACTCGGCGCCTACTTCGCGGGCGAACTGCGTGACTTCGACCTCCCCTTGGCCCCGCGCGGCTCGGCTTTCCAGGAGCGGATCTGGGCCGCGGTCGACGCGATCCCGTACGGCACCACGACCACGTACGGCGCGATCGCCCAACGGGTGGGCACCTCGCGGGCGGGTGTGCGCGCGGTGGGCACCGCGATCGGCGCCAACCCGCTGCTGCTGATCCGCCCGTGCCACCGGGTGATCGGCGCGGACGGCGCGCTGCGCGGCTACGCCGGCGGGCTCGACCGCAAGGAGTACCTGCTCGACCACGAGGGCGCGCTGCCCGCGCGGCTGGGGTGAGCGCCGTGGACACCCTCTTCGCCGCCGAACCGGCGACCGGCGCCGACCTCGCCGCGCGTCTCGACGAGCACGGCCACGCGCTGACCCACCGGATCCTGGACCCGGACACCTGCCGCGAGATCGCGGACCTGTACGACCGACCCGAACTGTTCCGAGCCACGATCGACATGGCCCGCCACCGGTTCGGCGCCGGGCAGTACCGCTACTTCGCCGCTCCCGTCCCGGAGCCGATCGCGGCGCTGCGCGCGTCCTGCTACCCGCACCTGCTGCCGATCGCCCGCGCGTGGGCGGAGCGGCTGGGCCGTCCGGCGCCCTGGCCGGACACCCTGGACGAATGGCTGACGATGTGTCATGCGGCGGGCCAGACCCGGCCCACGCCGATCCTGCTGCGCTACGGGCCGGGGGACTGGAACGCGTTGCACCGCGACCTGTACGGCGACCTGGTCTTCCCGCTCCAGGTGGTGATCGGCCTCGACGAGCCCGGCGTCGACTACACGGGCGGCGAATTCCTGCTGGCCGAACAGCGGTTCCGGGCGCAGTCGCGCGGGACCGCGATCAGCCTGCCGCAGGGGCACGGGCTGGTCTTCACCACCCGGGACCGGCCGATCCGCTCGGCGCGGGGCTGGTCGGCCGCCCCGATCCGGCACGGGGTCAGCACGGTCCACTCCGGCCGGCGCCGCACCCTCGGCCTCGTCTTCCACGACGCGGCGTGAGTGACGTGGGTGACATGGGTGTCGTGAACGGCGGCGCCGGTGGCGCGGGTGACGGGTACACGCTGATCGGGCCGGACGGGCGGCCCTACCGCAGCGGGACCCCCGGCACCCTGGGCGGGACCACGAACGGCCGGCTGTACGGGCGGCTGGACTGCCGCAGCGCGTTGCGGGCGATCGCGCGCGGCGGCTACGTGGCGAGCCGGGTCTTCTTCGCGACCGAGGCGGACGCGGTGGCGGCGGGGTTCCGGCCCTGCGCGGTGTGCCTGCCGGCCGAGTACGCCCGCTGGAAGGGCTGCCCGCCCGCGCCGCACACCGACGCGGAACTGGCCGACCTGCTGCGGAAGTTGGCCGGTCGGCGCACGCTGGCGATCGGACACGGCCGGGACCGCGCGTCCACCGCCGCCGCGCACGCGCTCGCGGCGGCCTGGCCGGGCGAGGTGGTCAGCGTCGTCTCCTGGCCCGAGCAGGCCGCCTCGTGGCTGCGCCCGGCACTGCGGCTGACCGCCCAGGCGCCGGACGCCTGGGTGGTGGCGGGCGCGGCGCGGGGTGGGCGGGGATGCGGGAGCGGTTGTTGCGGAGCACCGATTGGGATCCGGAACGCACGTACGGGTTCGCGTCGTTGGCGGATGCGATCGGGGACGCGGGAGAGGAGTAGGGCGCGACCACCGGCTTCGCGTCGTACGCTCCGATCATGGCTGAACGCGCTTTCGTCCCCGACGACTTCGTCATCCCCTCGCCGCCGAGCACGCCGTCCTTCCGGCTGGAGCCCCTGGCGGCCCGGCACAACGAGGCCGACCTCGCCGCGTGGACGTCGAGCATCGACCACATCCGCGCCACACCGGGTTTCGCCGGACGCCACTGGCCGCCGCCGGAGGGCATGGCCCCGGCGGACAACCTGCGCGATCTGGTCAAGCACGCGGACGACTTCACTCGGCGGGTGGGCTTCACCTATACGGTGCTTGCCGCCGGGGGCGGCGAGAACGCCGGGAGTGCCGAAGACGCCGGGGGCGTCGAGGGGGTCGAGAAGGTCGAGGACGTCATCGGGTGCGTCTACATCTACCCCGATCGAGACGATCCGTCGATCACCACCGTGCGCTCGTGGGTGCGGGCCGACCGGGCCGACCTCGATGCTCCGCTCCATTCCGAGGTGTCCGCGTGGCTCGCCGCCCGGTGGCCCTTCGAGCACGTGGTCTACGCCGCCCGGTAGGGGCGATTCGCCCGGCGCCCGGCTGCCTTCTCAGGCGAACTCCGGTATCAAAGCCGCCAGTTCGCGCCATTCGTCGAGCGGGATGCGGCCCTGGTCCGGGGTGAGGACCTGGAGGCAGACGTGGTCGGCGCCCGCGTCGAGGTGTTCGCGGACGCGCTTCGCGATGGTCTCGGTGTCGCCGATCGCGAACAGGGAGTCGACCAGGCGCGTGCCCTCGCCGTCGAGTTCGGCCTGGCTGAAGCCGAGTCGGCGCAGGTTGTTCACCTGGTGTCGGGCGGCCTGGTAGCCGGCCACGAAGCCGCGCGCCACCTCCAGGGCCCGGGGCCGATCGGCGGCCGGGGAGGGGACCACGGTCAGCGCCACGGACAGGTACGGGTCCGGGCCCATCGTCTCCCGGGCGAGCGCGGTGTGGTCCACCGTCACCAGGTAGGTGTGTGCGCCCCAGGTCCGGCGGCCGGCGAGGGCGAGCATCCCGGGGCCGAGGGCGGCGAGCACTCGGCGGCCGGGGCGCTCGGGCGGGTCGCCGACGAGTACGGCGGCGTCCATCTCGTCGAGGTACGCGCCGACGCCCGCGACGGCGGGGGCGGTGTTCGCCTTGGGCATGCCGGGGATGTCCGCCTGCCCGGCCGCGCGGTGGCCGCCCAGGCCCAGCACGAAGCGGCCCGGATACGCCTCGTTGAGCGTGGCCTCCGCGGCGGCCATCAGGCGCGGGGTGCGCTCGGACATGATCGCGATGCCGGTGGCGACCGGGAGCGTACGCGTCGCCGACAGCAGGAGTTGGGCATGCGTGGTGGCCTCGCGGCCGATGCCCTCGCCGATCCACAGGCCGCCGTAGCCGAGGGCCTCGATCTCGGCCGCCGCGTCGCGTACCGCGCCGGCGGGTCGACCGTCGAACGCGAAGGTCCACAGGCCGAGTCGGCCGAGGGCGGTCTTGTCGTGCGTCATCGGGTTCCGTTTCGGTTCGTCGGGGTGTGCGGGTGGGGCCGGCGGTGCGCCGCGGGCACGGCTCCGCCGACGGGCAGGGCTCCGCCCGGTGTTCCGGAGGGGTCCTCCGGTTTGCCTCCGCCACCATATGGAGGCAGGCTCCGTTTGACAATCATGGAGTCGTTCGTGAGGGAGTGCCGCCGATGAGCCGGCCGATGCGCGCCGATGCGCGGCGCAACTACGAGCGCCTGCTCGCCGAGGCCCGGGTGGTGTTCGGCGAGCAGGGGGTCGACGCGTCGCTCGAGGAGTTGGCCCGGCGGGCCGGGGTCGGGATCGGGACGCTGTACCGGCATTTCCCGACCCGCGACGCGCTGGTCGAGGCGGTGGTGCGGGATCGGTACGACGGTCTCACCGCGCGGGCCGAGGCGTTGCGCGACGCCGAATCCGCGCGCGACGCGCTGGCCACGTGGCTGCGGCTGCTGATCGAGGGGGCCGGTACGTTCCAGGGGATGAGCACGACGCTGATGGCCACGCTCGCCGACGAGACGTCGGAGTTGTACGCCTCCTGCCATGCGATGCGCGAGGCCGGCGCCGATCTGCTCACCCGCGCGCAGGCGGTGGGGGAGGTGCGCGCCGACATCGACACGGACGGGTTGTTCACCCTCGCGCACGGGATCGCGTGGGCGCACGAGCAGCGTGGGGTGGACGATCCGGAGCGGTTGCCCCGGCTGCTCGACGTGGTGGTCTTCGGGCTGGCGACGCGCGGCTGAGTACGCGCCGTGACCCGCTCGGCGTGCGTGCGGTCGGCTCGTCCAGACTGCGGGCATGGACAGCCAGGCGAATGGGTGTGCGGAAGAGGCGGCGGACGTGCGGATCACCGGCGCCGCGGGGGCGTTGTTCTTCGATGCCGAGGGGCGGGTGCTGCTGGTCGAGCCGGACTACAAGCCGGGGTTGGAGTTTCCCGGGGGGATCCTGGAGCCGGGGGAGTCGCCGTGGGAGGGCTGCGTCCGGGAGGTGCGGGAGGAGTTGGGGATCGTGCTCGACGGTGCGCCGAACCTGCTCGTGGCGCAGTGGGTGGCACCGACCGGCGGGCATCGCGGCGGTATGCGCTGGCTGTTCGACGGAGGCGTGTTGACGGCCGAGCGAATCGGGCAAATCCGGCTCCAGGCCGACGAGTTGCGGGCGTGGCACCTGCTGACGCCGGATCAGGGCGCGGCGGCGATGCCGGCGGAACGGGCCGCACGACTGCGAGCGGCGCTGCGGGCGCGGGCGGGTGGCGGGGGGATGTACGTGGAGGGCGTGGAGTGAATGGGGCGAGCGCGGGCTAAGGGTGCGTGCCGCCGCCGCCAGTCACGGCCGCCGTCAGCGCTTCGACCAGCGGGATGGGCGGGGCGTCCGCCGCCGGGTACACCAGCAGGGTGCCGTCGGCCGTGATGTCGAAGCGGCCGCCCAGTCGGCCGTTGCGGGCGGCCTCGTCCGGGTCGAGGGGGATGGGTGGGCCCTCGTCGAGGATCAGGGTGTCCGGGGTCAGGCCGGCGCGCAGTACGGCTGCCTCCAGGGTCCTGGCCCGGCCCGGATGCGACGTGCGCAGCCAGATCTGCCGGGCCGGGAACGGGTCGCGCTCCAGGAACGGGCGACCCGCGTGGTCGAGCGAGAACAGACCCGGGACCGGTCTGCGGTGCGCCACGACGGTCGGTCGACGGCCGGTGAGCCGCGACCGCACTCCGGGCGGCGGGTAGCCGAGTACGGGCAGTGCCGCGATGCCCCGGCGGTCGAACTCCGCCGCCGTCGCGGTCAGAAGCGCCTCGACGCGCTCGGCGATCGCGGCCCAGTCGGCGGGTCGACGCGCGGCCGGGGTCGAGCCGGCCGACCGCCGGCGCTCGGCCTCGATGCGGGCCTCGAAGTCGCTCATGGCGGCAACCTACCGGCGCCTTGCGGGCGGTGGGCCGGTTCGGGCGGGCCGGCGTGCTCGGGGCGCGGTTCGGATGCGCTCACCGGCCCGGCCCGATCGTCAGCGCATCGGGGTCTGCTCCCTGGCCGAGCGGCAAGCCGGTTTCCTTGCGAACAACCGTTCCCGGAGCAAAATTGACGGCCCATCAGCCTTGTCGATTGGCAAAGGTCGACGTATGTTCATGGCCAACAGGAAGGGGGACCCGTGGCGATTCCGGCACCGGAGGACACCTACGACCGGGTGCTCCTGGCGGCAGAGGAACTGTTCGGCGAACACGGCTTCGCCGGCACGTCGTTGCAGGCCATCGCCGACCGCGTCGGAGTGACCAAGGCGGCGCTGTACTACCACTTCCGGACCAAGGACGAACTGCTCGACGCCCTGCTGCGCCCGGCCCTGAACGATCTGGACCGGGTGTTGGAGGTCGCCGAGAGCAGGCGCGGCACCACCGCTCGCCAACGCCTGCTGTTCGAGGGCTACGTCGACTTCCTCATCCGGTATCGCACCCTCGCCGTCATCCTCGACCGAGACGTCGCGATAGGCCGCCACCCCGCCATTCAGCCCCGACTCGCCTCGATCACCGCGCGGGTGCGCGAGGTCCTCGACGACGTCGACGACTCGATCGACTACCGCGTGTCGACGGCGGTGGCGATGGGTGGCATCTACTCCGCCGTCGCCGCCTTCCCCGAACTGCCCGACGACGAGCTGGGTCGCATCCTGCGCGGTGTGGTCCGCAAGCTCCTGGGCCCGCGCCGCAGGGCGCCGGGCACGGTCGCCGGGGTCTGACCGAGCACGCGCCCCGCCCCGCCCCGCCCCGCCTCCCGCAAGACCTCCGCGGGCTCGATACCAGCACGACAGTTCACCGCACCACCGCACCACCGCGACGTTCGGCACCCGTCCCCGGCCGGATCCCGCGGCGACCTCGCACACCCTCCGGCAACGGGAGTTCCACCATGACGTGTCCGGTCCTCGACCACGGCTTCGACCCCACCGACCCCGACCTGTACACCACGCGCATCCCGCTCGACGAGTTCGCGCTGCTGCGCAAGACGTCCCCGGTGGTGTGGGTCCCGCAGACGCCCGAGGTGTCCAACTTCGGCGACGACGGCTACTGGCTGGTCACCCGGCACGCGGACGTCAAGGAGGTCTCCACCAAGCCGGAGATCTACTCGACGAACAAGAACACGGCGATCATCCGTTTCGCCGAGGGCATGGACATGTCCAACATCGATGCGCAGAAGCTCATCATGATCAACATAGACCCGCCGGAGCACACCCGGCTGCGCAGCATCGTCCAGCGCGGCTTCACCCCCCGGGCGATCAACGCCCTCCAGGCCGCGCTGACCGAACGCGCCGCGCAGATCGTGGCGGACGCCAAGGCCAAGGGCTCGGGCGACTTCGTCACCGAGGTCGCCTGCGAACTGCCCCTGCAGGCCATCGCGGAGCTGATCGGCGTACCGCAGGAGGACCGCCGGAAGATCTTCGAGTGGTCGAACAAGATGCTCGGCTACGACGACCCCGAGTACGCGGAGTCGCAGGAGGCGGGCGCGCAGGCCGCCGCCGAGCTGATGCTGTACTCGATGGGCATGGCCGAGGAGCGCAAGGCGTGCCCGGCGCAGGACATCGTCACCCGGCTGATCACCGCCGAATCCGACGGCAGCCTGTCCTCCGACGAATTCGGCTTCTTCGTCCTGCTGTTGGCCGTGGCCGGCAACGAGACCACGCGCAACGCGATCACGCACGGGATGCTGGCGTTCTTCGACAACCCCGACCAGTGGGAGCTGTACAAGGCGGAGCGCCCGGAGACCACGGCGGACGAGATCGTGCGCTACTCCTCGCCGGTGATGTCCTTCCAGCGCACCGCCACCCAGGACACCGTGCTCGGCGGCCAGGAGATCAAGGCGGGCCAACGGGTCGGCATCTTCTACAGCTCGGCCAACTTCGACGCGGACGTGTTCGAGAACCCGACGAAGTTCGACATCACCCGCAGCCCCAACCCGCACCTGGGCTTCGGCGGCGGCGGCCCGCACTTCTGCCTCGGCGCCTCGCTCGCGCGCATGGAGATCAACCTGATGTTCAACGCCATCGCCGACGCGATGCCCGACATCACGAAGGCCGCCGACCCGAGGCGCCTCCGCCACGCATGGATCAACGGCATCAAGGAACTCCAGGTCCACTACACGGGCAAGTAGCCGGGCCCGGCTGCGGCCACCGAAGCAGGCGCCGCCCGCTCCCGGGAGCAGCGGGCGGCGCCTTTCCCGGCCCGCGACGGGCCCGGGATCCAAATGAGGCATGCACCCGTCGCGCCTCCGCGCAAGGTCGCTCGCCGGCCCGACGCCGTGCACGTGTGGGCGCGGGGGTGCGGGGGCGGGTGAACGCCGGGGTGCGGGTCAGTATCCGCGCACGTGGAGCATGGTGACGACGAGGACGCCGGAGCTGACCTCGTACTCGGTGATCACCCGGCCAGGACGGCGGTGCGCCGGTCCGGGTTGTTGCGTATGGCATCGCCGTGCGTGCGCGGGGAGTAGGACATGGCGTCGACGGCCCGGTCGAAAGCCTGCCGGGTTCCGGGGGACAGGGCGTTGTAGCCGGTGAGCGCGGCGTCGGTGTACTGGACCCCATATTTGGTCACGTCTCACCTGCCGGTGTGCCGTCGGCGTTGAACAGGCCGGTGTTGTCGCCCGCGGCGACTCGGGCCGCGATGGCGTCGTCGTGGGCGCGCATCTCGGGAGTTTTGGCCCACGCGGAGGCGACGGCGGGGAGGTTGTCGATGTGGGCGTGGGCGATGTCGTGGTCGAACTGGGCGCGTTCGTGCTCGGGGAGGGCGATGCGAATGTCGTGAAGGGTCCCCGGCAGTTCGATGGTCCGGCCGTCGTGGTGGGCGCGGATGACGGGTCGATCGCTCATGCGGTCCAGGGTGGCATCACCGCGGTGGTGCCCGGTAGCCGGCGCACACGGTGGAGCACGCGCCGGCCATGCGCCCGGGGCGTGGGCGAGCAGGCGGCTGATCATCGTTGACCAGTCGCGTTCGGGTTCGGATCCCGACGACTTTCGGCATCGTGACGGTGAGGATGCCCGCGCTGATCTCGTACTCGGCGATGACGCCGCCGAGGGCGGCCGATCGGCGGTCACGGTCGCCGCGGATGGGATCGCCCCAGGCGTAGGGGTCACGGGCCATGGCGGCGACGTCCGCGTCGAAGGCGCACCGCCGGCTCGCGGTGAGGGCTGCGTATCCGGCCCGGGCCGGATCGGTGCACCGCTTGGACTCGGGGCGCGGGGTGGGCTCGTGTACCCGGTGGGCGCCGTCGGGTTGGCCGACGGCGCCTGGCCCCGTCAGGCCTTGAGCAGTGCGGCTTCCTTTTCCGGGGCAGGCCGACCACCGGGCGGTCGGGGCGTTGGGGGGCCACGCCGCCCAGGGCACACAGCCAGGCCCACGTATCGGCCACGGTTTCCGCCGCCGGGCGGATCCGGAGGCCGGCGGCCAGGGCCTTGCCCACGTCGCGGCGGTGGATGCTGTCGTAGTCCGCGCCCGCCGGAACCCACACCGGCAGTTCGATCCACGGCTGGACGTCGGCGGCCAGGATCGTCTCGGGGTCGATCCAGCGCAGTTCGGCGGTGGAACCGGTGACCCGCACGCACAGGTCGAGCAGTTCGCCCATCGTGGTGTGACCCGTCGGCGAGATCAGGTTGTACGGGCCGCTCAGGCCCGCCTCGGCGGCGTGCACCGACCACTCGGCCAGGTCGCGCGCGTCGATGAACTGCAGCGGGGACTCGCGCGGGCCGGGCGCGACCACCGGGCCGCCTCGGGCGATCCGGTTGAGCCACCATGGCAGGCGGCCGATGTTCTCGCGCGGGCCCAGGATCAGACCGGCGCGCGCGTGCACATATCGGTCGCCGAAGGCCCGCTCGACGGCGATCTCCGCACCGCGCTTGGCGATGGGATACGCCACGTCGCCGTCGTCGTCGGGCGAACCCTCGACCAACGGCGCCTCCTCGCCCAGCCCGATAGGCGTCGGGTCCGCGTATACCGAACACGAGGAGATGTACACATAGCGCCCGACCCGGTCGGCCAGCAGATCGGCCGTGTCCCGCACCGCCCTGGGCGCGGCACTCCAGGTGTCCAGGACCACGTCCCACTCCCCGCCGGCCAGCGCCGCCAGACCGCCCTCGACGGTGCGATCGCCGACCAACGGGCGTGCCTCGGGCGGGAGTTCGTAACGGCCGCGGTTGAACACGGTGACGTCCCAGCCCCTGGCGAGCGCGGCGTCGGTCAGGGCCCGGCCGACGAATTCGGAACCACCCAGGATCAAAGTTCTCATGATCCGACTCTGCCCGCGTACGCCCGCCACGGGAAGGACCCTCTGCTCTCGGCGGAATTCCCCGGACGCCGAACCCACTCACCTCGCCGACCCGCGCGCACACGGATGCCCCGCCCCGTCGCGGTCCACCGACTCCTGCTCGGCCAGTTCCCGATCCAGCAGGCGCAACAGCCGCAGCAACTCGGCCCGGTCCGCCTCGCCGAGCCGGTCGAACACGGCCGCCCCCGCGCCCTGACGGATCGCCCGGATCCGACGCACCTCGGCGCGCCCCTCCTCCGTCGGCTCGACCAGCGTCGCCCGCCGATCCACCGCCGAGGCGCTGCGCCGGACCAATCCGCGCGCCGCCAGGTCGTCGACCACCGTCGTCGCCGAACGGGGCACGATCTCCAGGCGCGCGGCGAGGTCCGCCATCCGCAGCGGCTTCCCGGCGTGCGCGAGCACCTTCATCGCGTGCGCCTGGGCGGGGGTCAGGCCCAACGGGGCGAGTTCGCGGCCGGCGCGGATCCGGATGCGCTTGGCCAGGCGCATGAACAGGTCGCCGATCGGCGCCGAACTGGATTGCGGCGAGCTCACGCGTGTCACGTCCCGAGGAGCGGGGATCCTGATGGACCCGGGTACACCCATTGTCGCCGGACCCGTCGCACGGCCCCCCATCCCCGGGTCGCCCGCCGGCTCCGAACCGTCACCCCCGGTCCCGAACGACGGGGGCGTGCCGAACAAACGCCGCGTCCCGTGCCGCGAGTTCCCGACGCGGCCCACCGGCGCGCAGCACCACGTCCAGCACCCGGTCGATCTCACCCGCGTAGCCCCCCGAGGCCCAGGCGGCGTTGGCCTCGACGACCGCCCAGCCCGCGTCGGTGCGCCCCACGTCCACCACGACCGCCGAGGGCAGGTCCGCCCCGGCCGCGGCCAGCACGTCGGCGCCGAACGCGAGCGCGTCCGGACCGCGCCGGCACGCCGCGATCGGCGCGACGTCGAGGTCGCCGTCGACGGCGTAGCGCGACGCCGTGTGCACCGCCCCGTCCAGGCAGAACAGCCGGTACTCCGCCCGGAACACGACGGTCTCGCTGAGCAGCACCGCGGTGTCCGGGTCCGCCGCGTCACTGCCCGGCAGTTGGGTGCCGTCCCGGTACACCCGGGCCGGGAACGACTTGTCGTTCGGCGGCTTGACGAACATCGGCCGGCGCAGGGTCCATGCGTGCGCCAACGTGGTCGCGGTGATCTCCCGACGGGTCAACTCGACCGGCAGCCGTGCCAACCAGTCCTCCGGCGCCTCCAACAGGCCCAGGTCCAGGTCGCGCGCGGTCGCGTCGGCGAACAGCGGACCCGCGTACAGGTGCGCCCGCACGCCCATCAGGTCGGCGGGCGCCTGCCAGGTGTGCAGGCGGCGTACCGGCAGGTCGCGGCGGTGGGCGGCGCTCGTCAGGGCCCGGTCGGTGTCGGTGCCGCGCGGAGACAGGACCAGGACGCGGTCGGTGTGGGTCATCGGCCCAGGGTGTCGGGAACCGGCGCGGCGGGGCGAGTGTTTTTCGGCGTCGAGGGCGTGGCATTGTTTCGGGCATGCTTCCCCTGGTCCATGCCATTCGTTACGTCACGCCCATGCGTGAGGGCGGCTCGTTGCCCGGGCTCGTCGAGGCCGACGACCTCGGGACGTACGTCGTCAAGTTCCGCAGTGCCGGGCAGGGGCCCAAGGTGCTGGTCGCCGAGGTCGTGGTGGGCGAACTCGCGCGTCGGCTCGGACTGCCGGTGCCGGCGCTGGTGCGGGTCGAGGTCGATCCGGTGATCGCGCGCGGCGAACCGGACCAGGAGGTACAGGAGCTGGTGCGGGCCAGTGCCGGGCTGAACCTCGGGATGGACTTCCTGCCGGGCTCGGCCGACTTCACCCCCGCCACCTGGGAGCCGGATCCCGACCTGGCCGCGCGCGTGTTGTGGCTGGACGCGCTGACCTCGAACGTGGACCGTTCCTGGCGCAACCCGAACCTGTTGGTCTGGCACGGCCGGTTGTGGCTGATCGACCACGGCGCCTCGTTGTGGTTCCACCACGCGTGGCAGGCCGCCGCGTCCGCCGCCACGCGCGCGTTCGACGCGAGCGACCACGTGTTGGCCGCGCTCGGCGGTCCGGGCCTGCTCAAGGCGGACGCCGAGCTGGCCCCGAGGATCACCCGCGAACTGCTGACCGAAGTGCTGGCCCTGGTCCCGGACGAGTGGCTGGAACCGGGCGACGCGGAGCGGGCCCTCGGCCTGGACGGCCCCGACGCACTGCGCGAGGCGTACATCGCGCACCTGCTGGCCCGCGCCGCCGCCCCGCGCGCGTGGTTGCCGGAGATCGCGCCCGAGGTGTCCGCGCGCCAGGGCGCCGCGCAGCCGTCGAACCGTCCGGATTGGCTGAAGTGATGACGATGGCCGTGCAGCGGGAGTTCTTCGAGTACTCGATCATCCGGCTGGTGCCGCGCGTGGAGCGCGGGGAGTGCCTGAACGTCGGGGTGGCCCTGTACAGCCAGGCCTTCGACTTCCTGGGCGCGCGGACGCACGTCGAGCAGTCCCGGTTGTGCGCGCTCGACCCGGAGGCCGACCCGACGCAGGCCCGGGCGGTGCTGGCCGCGTGGGAGCTGGTGTGCGCGGGCAGCGAGTCGGCCGGCGCGCCGGGCGCGGAGCCGCTCGGCCGGCGCTTTCGCTGGCTCACCGCGCCGCGCAGCACGATCGTGCAACCGGGCCCGGTACACGGCGGGTTGACCGCGAATCCGGCGGCGGACCTGGATCGGCTGTTCGACCTCCTGGTGTTGTGACGGATGCGGCCATCCCTCGGATGCCGGCCCTTCATGCCGCAGGTTCGGAACCGGTCGTGATCTGTCGGTGATCGAACGCGCTGCGCTACCGTGGCTCGCACGGGTGCGTTCCCGGACTCCGACGGAGGAGGCGACGATGATCCGTACCTACGGTCCGCAGAGTCGCGGCATGGTGGTCTGCACGCTCGTGCTGCTGACCATCCTCGGCCTGTACAGCGCGGTCTACGAAGCGGTCGCGTGGACGTGGCTGGTGTGGTCGCTCCTGGCGATCGTCACCGGCCTGCTCGTGGCCACCGATCGAGGCGTATAGCGACGCCGATCGGGGGGTACGGCGCCGCGCCCCGAGGCCCGGGCGGACCCGTGGTTCGCGGCTCACGGTTCGCGGTTCGCGGTTCGCTCACGCCACCGTGAACCCGTGCCTGTCGCCCAGCCGGGCCAGCGAGCGGCGACCCGGGATGCCGTCGGCGTCGGAGCCGCTGTAGCCGAGCCTGCGCTGCCACTCCGCGTACGCCCGCACCGTCGCGGTGCCGTAGTGCCCGTCGGCCAGGCCCTCCGCCAGCAACCCCTCCGCGACCAGCGCGTTCTCCACCATGCGTGTCCCCATGTAGGTGACGGGCGTCCCGGCCCGCTCCGGGTCCGAGCGCGCCGCCGCGATCAGTTCGGCCAGGTCCACGGCGGGCCGCTGGGCCGGGATCTCGACGGCGGGGCCACCCGTGGCGGCGGCCACGATCCCGGGGAAGACCAGCTCGGTGAACTGGCGCACCCGCGCATCGCCGGGGCAGGCGGTGCCGCCCAGCGACCACTGGGCGAACATCCGGTGGTACCCGTAGCCCGGGTCGTCCCAGGTGCGGCACACCCGCAGCGGCAGGCCGTGCCGTTCGTGCAGCCAGACGCCCAGCCGGACCAGGCTCGCGATCTGGGCGTCGGTCCACGGATCGGTGTGCTCCAGGTTGCTCGCGCTCTCGCAGCTGACCGCTCCGGTGCCGTCGGCCCGCCGGTTCGCCGAGGCGTTGGCGTCGGCGCGGGTCTCGGTGCCGATGAACTGGAACAGGCTGCCGTCGTACGCGCAGCCGAAGTGCGACTCCAGGTTGGTCGAGTCGCGCCAGTACTCGTACATCCGTTCCCCGGACCACGGCGCGGCGATCGAGTGGAGGATCAACTGGGTGGGGCGGATGGCGGGTTGGGAGTCGGATTCGGGTTGTAGTTCACGTTTGGTGGCTCCGGAGTACCAGGCCATGGCGTCCCCCTGGGATCGACTGCGGGAAAGTCGCGAATGGCCATGGTCGCGATGCTTCGCCCGGTTTTAGTCGATCTTCGGGAAAATCGGGTCAACCGTCCATGATTCGGCGATAATGCCCGCCGGCGGGACTCGCCTCCGGCGCCGGCTCGATATGTGTCCCGTATCGGCCGAAGATGCCGGCCGCGCGCATTCGACTTATGCCGGTATCGGGGCTTTGTGCGGGATTTGCGGCGCTGGGTCGGTTACCGGTCGGTTGTCGAGTCTCCACAAGTATTAGGACGTCCTCTTTATCGGTGTCGATACCCCGGTGCCGACGTATCCCTGACAGCGTTGCGAGACAAGTGACCGGCTCATGATCGTGCGCCGGTCGTCTGTGTCGCGTTTTGACAAGGCTTCGACTGAGCTGGGGTGCGTTGTATGTCGCTCGGCAGGACCGATGTGGTGGTGACGGGGATGGGTGCGACCACGCCGTTGGGCGGGGATGTGCCCTCGACGTGGGCGGCCCTGCTGGCGGGCGAGTCGGGAATCGGCCCGCTGACGGATCCCTGGGCGGCCGACCTGCCGGTGCGGATCGCCGGGCGGATGAAGGTCTGCCCCGAGACGGTGCTCGACCGGGTCCGGGCCCGACGGCTGGACCGGTGTCAGCAGGCCGCGCTCGTGGCCGCGCGCGAGGCGTGGCGCGACGCGGGCGCGCCGGCGGTCGAGCCGGAACGGTTCGCCGTCGTGGTCGGCACCGGCATGGGCGGCGCCATGACGATGCTCGCGCAGCACGACCTGCTGGCCGAGTCCGGGGTGCGCCGGGTGTCCCCGCATACCGTGCCGATGCTGATGCCCAACGGGCCGGCCGCGCAGGTGAGCATGGAACTGGGCGCCCGGGCCGGCGCGTACACCCCCGTGAGCGCGTGCGCGTCGGGCTCCGAGGCGATCGCCTACGGCCTGGACCTGATCCGCCTCGGCCGGGCCGACGTGGTGGTCGCGGGCGGTGCGGAGGCGACGATAGGCGCGCTGCCCATCGCCGGCTTCGCACAGGCCCGCGCGTTGTCCACGCACGACGGCGACCCCGCCACCGCGTCGCGTCCGTTCGACGTCACGCGCAACGGCTTCGTGATGAGCGAGGGGGCCGCGCTGGTGGTCCTGGAGCGGGCCGAATTCGCGGCGGCGCGCGGTGCGTTCGTACACGCGTACCTGGCGGGCGCCGGGGTCACCTCGGACGCGAACCACATCACCGCCGGCTACGGGCCCGGCCAGGTCCGGGCACTGCGGCTGGCCATGGCCGAGGCGGGCGTCACCGGCGCCGACGTGGACCACATCCAGGCGCACGCGACCTCGACGCCGGCCGGCGACGTGTTGGAGGCCGCGTCGATCACCGAGGCGATCGGTACACACGCGGCGGTCACCGCGATCAAGTCGATGCTCGGCCACCTGTGCGGCGGCGCCGGCGCGATCGCCGCGGTCGCGGCGGTGTCGGCGCTGCGCGACGGGGTCGTCCCGGCCACGATCAACCTGGACTCCCAGGACCCGGACATCGACCTCGACGTGGTCGCCAAGGAACCCAGGGTCGGCCCGCTCAACGTCGCCGTGGCCAACGCCTTCGGCTTCGGCGGACACAACGCGACGCTGGTCTTCACGTCGGCCGACTAGCGCCGGCGACGCCCAGGGAACGAGCGCTCCGATCGGCTGCGGTCGGGGCGCACCCGGGCGGCGGGATGCCGGCGACGGGCGTGTTGTGGGCGTGGCGTCGGCGGTGAAAAACCCGGTGCGTCGGGGCTGTGTCTTCCGCCAGGCTTGGTTCCGTGTTTTTATCGGGAATCCCGCGTGCATCGAGCGAATCAGGAAGCTCGTTTGCCTCATTCGTTTCTAGGCTGAAGCCTATGAAGACCACGGGGAAGAGCAGCGCGGACACCAGCGGCGAGGCGGCGGGCGGCGAGACCGGGAAGCCCGGTCCGATCGCCGCGTTCGCGCGCTTCGTGCTCTTCGGCGGCGGCACCGGAATCGCCTCCTCCGGTGCGCTGGTCGTCCTCTCCGGCACGATGCCGATCGCGGTCGCCAACGCGTTCGTGACCGTGGTCTCCACGGTGGCCGCCACCGAGCTGCACAGCCGGTTCACCTTCGGCGGCGGCCGGGCCGGGCTGCGCGCGCACGGGCAGTCCGCGCTCAGCGCGCTGGCCGCGTACCTGGTCACCACTGCCGCGATGCTGGGCCTGCACGCGGCGGCCCCGGGCGCGGGCGTCCTGGTCGAACAGGGCGTCTACCTGGGCGCGTCCGGCCTGGCCGGGATCGGCCGCTTCGTGCTGCTGCGGCTGTTCGTCTTCGCCCGCCCCGACGCCCGGCCCCGCCCGGCCGCGCCCGCGCTGGCACGCGCCCAGGTGGTGGCCGCGGCGTAGGGCGTGTCGGGCGCGGCTCAGCGTGGTTCGAGCGTCCACCACTGCGACGGGTGGTCGGTGTCCTCCCACTGCCGTACGGTCCCGCCGACCTCCGTACTGCCGTCGGCGACCTCGAGCAGCAGCCCGCTGACGTAGTTGATCAGCGTGACCCGCCCGGCCTCCTCCGCGTGCTCCTCCAGAATCCATTCCTGCGCACCGAAGTTGTTGGCCCGCCAGAGCTGTACGTGGGCCCCGTTCTCCACGGAGGCCCCGATCACGTCCAGTCGCTTCCCGGCGACCACGTGCTCCAGGTGATACACGGCCCCACCGGCGTGGACCGCCGAGACCCGCCAATGCTGCGCGGTCGTACCGTCGTCGGCCCCCTGCACCACCCGGGCCCCGCCTCCCGTTCGACCCCCCTCGACCTCGAGCACGAGCCCACTGTGCACATTGCGCACCACGTACACACCGTCGCCGATTCCACCCACGCCGCGCTCCCGGACGCCGAACAAACGATCTTGAACCAACCACCTTCCCACGCTCCACCGACACCCTCCACGCGGCATGGCTCAGGCGGCACGGCCGGCGAAGGCCGCGGCCGGCCGGCCGACCTGTTCGCGGGCTGCGGCCAGGGACTTCTCGTGCCGCGGGACGAGTTCGACCACGGCCGGGACGTCGGGCGCCATGGTCGGCTCGGGGGCCGCCGTGGTGACGTCGAGTCCGAGCATGCGTGACCAGCCCAGGACGGTGGCGGTCGGAGCCGCGAAGCGCACCCCCCGGCGCGGGTCTCACTCGAGTGCGCCGGCTACCGGTTACGCCGGGCTCGATGCCACCCTGACGGCATGGACGACAACTTCCGCGACCCCGACCGGCCGACTATCACCACCACCATCGACGGCGTCCCCACCGAACTCCCCGGCACCCTCGTCGACATCCGCGCCGCCCTCCCCGAAGACCGACGCGACGCCTTCGACAAGGAAATCGGCAACGCCCCCCTCAAGGACCTGGCCGCCATTGCCGTCCACTGGGCCATCCCCCAGGAGGAGCACGCCCGCATCGACGCCGACGCCGAGCGCATTCGCTCCGGCGACCTCACCGGCGTCGTCGACACCGACGGGAACCCGGTGGAGCCATGAGCGGCTACTACGTGCAGTACTCCGACCGGGCCCGCAGCGAATACGCCGCCCTGTCCGCCGCGACCCGCCGCCACTTCGACCATGCGGTGGTCGGCGTGGCCCGCGACCCCTATGCCCACGGCGCCGCCATCCGAGGAAACAAGGACCGGCGTTCGGCGTGCCTCGCGGGGGTGATCACCGAGTACGAGATCAGCCGCGACGTCCTGGTGGTCACCATGCTCAAGGTCGTCGGGATCTGACCCCGCGGACGCTGCCCGTTGCGACCGTGCCGGGTGGCGACAGGACGGGTGGGATCTTGGTCTCGGGCGAGGTGGGGATGGTCAGGGGGCCGGGAAGGTTTCGGTGAGGAAGGTTTTCCAGGCGGCTTCCACACGTTCGGGAGCGCCCCGCCCGCACGTGGGGGATCGACGTCGTGGAGCAGCGGTTCGATCTGAAGTGGTGAGCGGAGGGCGGTCGGAGCGGGGGCGGTGACCTCCGTTCGGTACCGACTCCCGGCACGTGCTCGGGCCGCCGGCGTTACCCGTCCAGCAGTTGTACGTCCGTGTCGCGCAGGTAGTCCGGGTCGGACAGCAGGTCGATGCCGACGATGCGGCCGCTCGCGATCACGAATCCGAACACGACCCTGGGTTCGCCGCCCGGCGCCCAGGCCAGGCCGGCGATGCCGTCGAGCAGGGCGGGCCGGGCGCCCCGGGCCCGGCCGGAGAAGGTCTCCGCCACCGCCGCCGCGCCGCGTACCTCGGCCATGGCGCCGACCGCGACCGCCGCCGAGTCCGCGCGCAGCACCACGTCCGGGTCGAGCAGGGCCAGCAGCGCCTGGAAGTCGCCGCCGCGCGACGCGGCCAGGAAGGCGCCGACGACCTCCCGCTGTCGGATGGGGTCCACCTCGAGGTCGCCGGGCGAGCCCTGGACCCGGCGCCGTGCCCGACTGGCCAACTGCCGGGTCGCGGTGGGCGTGCGGTCCACGATGGGCGCGATCTCGTCGAACGGCAGGGCGAACATGTCGTGCAGCACGAAGGCGAGCCGTTCGGCCGGGGCGAGGGTCTCCAGGACGACGAGCAGCGCCATGCCGACCGAGTCGGCCAGCACCGCCTCGTGCTCGGGATCGTTTCCCTCGGCCGTGCAGACCGCGGGGTCCGCGACGAACGCCTCCAACGGATCCTCGCGACGGGTCCGGCGCGAACGCAGCATGTTCAGCGACACCCGGGCGACCACCGTGGTCAGCCAGCCGCCCAGGTTGTCGATGTCGCGCACGTCCGTACGGCTGAGCCGGATCCACGTGTCCTGGACCGCGTCGTCGGCCTCGCTGAACGAACCGAGCATGCGGTACGCCACCGCACGCAGGTGGGAGCGGTGTTCCTCGAAGCGGCCGGCAAGGAAGTCGTTCTCGTCCATCGGTCTCACATCTCCGTGGTGTCGTGTCACGGACATGACCGATGGGAGCGAGGCGATGTGACGGAACGGACGATCGAGCCGACCGGCGCGGCCCCGGCCGGCCCGGGTGCTCAGCGCAGCGGCAGGCACACCCACACGGTCTTGCCGCCGGTCGCGTCCGGCTGGATACCCGCGTAACCGCCGGCCTCCGCGACCAGGGTCTTGACGATCAGCAGGCCGCGCCCGCTGTCGTCGTCGACCGTCTCCACCAGGGCCTTGGGGCAGAACGGATGTCGGTCGTGCACGCCGACCTCGAGCGCCCCCTGGGCCGTGCCGCGCACGGTCACCACGATGGCGGGGGTCAGTACGCCCGCGTGTCGGACCGCGTTGGTCACCAATTCGGAGACCACCAGTCGCAGGGTGTCCACAAGATCGCCGTGGGCGGGCATGCCCCACTCGACGGCGATCGCGACCACCTTGCGACGGGCCGCGGACACCTCCGCCTCGTGCGGCGGCAGGTCGAATCGACACACCGGATGGGCATCGTTGAGCACGGTCATGCCGCGCCTCCCGAGCCGGTGGCGGTCACGTGACGGACGGACACGGCGCCGCTGCGGCGCCTGGTGTGGCTCATGATGTCCCCGATGGCGGGTGTACGGATCTTCCGAGGGAATTCCCTCGGAGCGTACCGATTCCGACGCCCGCCGCGTCCAGTTTGCGACACTTCCACACCCCCTCGGCGGGGCGTTCGGGGGCGCGCGTCGGCAAAACGCCCTGGCGAGCGCGCCGCCCGCGCACATTGCGCGCCAGGGGCGGTCGAACCGGGTCCACCCGTACGCGTGACTCGTGTTTCGCGCGCCCACCGCTCCGGGGCCAAGGGGGGCGAGCCGGGCACCCGGTGGTCGGCGTGCGTTACGCGGTGGGTGGATGAACGTCCGTGCCGGTCAGGTGCGGGCGGACCAGGACCTTGACGTGTTCGTCGGGGCGGCCGAGGGTGTCGATCGCCGCCACCACCCCCTCGAAGCCGACCTGACCGGTGATCAGCGATGCGGCGTCGACACTGCCGGCGGCGATCCGGGCGAGGGTCTTCGGATACTCCTCCGGCGGATAGGTCAGGCACATCTTCACCGTGAGGTCCTTGTAGATCCCCACCACCGGTCGGAAGGTGTCCTCGGTCATGCACACCCCGATCAGCAGCACCGTGGCGCCGCGGGGTGCGGCGTAGGTGATCCGGTCGAACATGCCGGCCTTGCCGGAGCACTCGAAGATGGTCAGCGGCTGCCCCGGCTCGACGCTCTCGCGCCACGCGTCGAACGGATCGCGCTCGGCCGGGTCGACCACCACGTGCGCGCCGAACGCACGGGCGAGTGCGCGCCGGCGCGGCGAGGGCTCGGAGACCACGACGGGCGCGACGCCGCGTTCGAGCAGACCGGCGATCGCGCCCAGGCCGATCGGGCCGGCGCCGATGACGATCGCCGCGCCGCCGCGTTCGGCACCGGAACGGGCCACGTTGCCGATGCCGACGGCCAGCGGCTCGGTCAGCGCCGCGACGTGCGGCGGCACGTGTGCGGGCACCTTGACCAGCGCCGCGGCCTGCATCACCATGCGCTCGCCGAAGCCGCCGGGGAAGGTGTTGGAGAAGCCGATGGTGCGCAGTACACCGCCGCCGTCGAGCGCCCACGGCAGTCCGACCACCACCTCGCCCGGCTCGAACCCGGTCACCCCCGGGCCCGGGCGCACCACCCGCGCGGCGAGTTCGTGGCCCATGACCAGGTCGGCGTCCGGGTCGAAGACGAACGAGGGGGTGTCCGAGTCGATCGAGGCCCGGAGGAATTCCGCGGTGTGCCTGTACGCGGACAGATCCGAGCCGCAGATCCCGCAGGCCACCGTCTCCACGAGGACCTGACCCTCGCCGGGTTCGGGGGCCGCGATGTCCTCGACGGTGAACGTGCCGCCGCGCAGTACCGCTGCTCGCATGATGGGCGTCTCCCTGCCTGGGCTTCGGGTGGATCGGTTTCGGGTGGAGCCGGGGTGCGGGTGTGACGACCGGTCAGGACGCCGGCGGGGTCATCGCCGCCACCACCGCCTGGCGCAGGGCGCCGATGAAACGTTCGCTGTTCTCGTTCGCCCAGGCCATCGAGGCCTGCCGGGGGCGGTTGGCGCCGGTGAAGTGCGGCACCACGTACTCAGCGAACAGCTCGTAGCTGCGCCACTTGTCGGCGGGCCGGGCGATCGGCAGGTCGAGCAGCAGCAACGTGCCGAAGCCGCCGGAGCGCTCCGCCATCGCGGTGATGCGCTCGATCGCCTGCGCGGGAGTGCCGATCATCGCGACGCCGAAGGTGGGGAAGCCCTCCCCGGTCCACTGCGCGATCGCCGCCTCGGGCGTCGCCCCCCACGGCATGGTCATCCCGGACAGGCCCTGGATGTAGTCGACGAGGTGGTGCACCCCGTACTCGGCCTGCTCGCGCGCCGCCTCGACGGTCTCGGCCAGGTGCATCGGCACGACCAGGCGCCAGCGTTCGCGGTCGGCGACATGGCCGTGCTCGGCGCACGTCTTGGCATACACGTCCCAGTTCGTCGCCAGCGCGGCGAAGCCCGACGGGTCGGCGGCGGCGAGCGAGAGCAGGCCCATGCCGTGGGTGCCGGCCTGGACCGATCCCGACGGGGAGACGGTGGAGGCGCACACGGTCTCGATGCCCGCGCGGGTGTACGGGCCCAGGTGCAGCCGGGCCTGGTCGAGGGTGAACCAGTCGGTCTTCATGGTCACCGTCTCGCCGCGCAGCAGCGGGACGATCGCGGCCAGCGCCTCGGCCATCATGCTCCGCTGACGCATCGGGTCGATGCCCATCATGAAGGCGTCCGAGGCCAGTTGGCCGGGCCCGGAGCCGAACATCACCCGCCCGCGCGACTGTTGGTCGAGCTGCACGATGCGGTCGGCGAGGACCAGCGGGTGGTGGTACGGCAGCGAGTTGACGCCGGTGCCGAGCCGGATCCGGGTGGTGCGCTCGGCGGCGGCGGCGATGAACACCTCGGGGGAGGCGATGGTTTCGTAGCCGGCCGAGTGGTGTTCGCCGATCCACGCCTCCTCGAAGCCGAGGGCGTCCAGGTGCCCGACGAGGTCGAGGTCGCGGCGCAGTTGCAGCGCGGGGTTGCCGTCGATGCCGTGGTAGGGCGCGATGAACGCGCCGAAGCGGGTCGGTGGGGCGGCCTCTGACACGGGCGGGCCTTTCGTCGGACGTGTGGCGCACTTTCGTAGGACACAAGAACGTGCTTGGATGAGTTATGTCCTACATGGAGGATGGCGAGGAAACAAGGGGCGCGAGCGGGACGTCGCCCGGGCCGGCCCCGGGCACCTCGACCGGTCCGCGCACCCGGCGCACCGCCGACGGCGGCCCGAGCGCGCGCACGCTGGTGCTGACCGTGCTGGGGGAGTACGTGCGCTGGCCGGGGCACGACGGGGTGTGGTCGCCCGCGGTGGTGGCCGCGCTCGACGCGCTCGGGGTGCCGGAGGCGGCGACCCGGCGGGCGATCACCCGGCTGACCCGGGAGGGGTGGCTGTCGGCCCGCTCCGAGGGGCGCTACACCCGGCTGACCCTCGCGCCGTCGCTGTACCGCCTGCTGACCGGCTGGACCGAGCGGCTGGCCCGGGCGACCCGGGAGACGCCCTGGTCGGGGCAGTGGCAACAACTCCTGTTCCGCCCACCGGCGGCGCTGCGCGAGGCGCGGGCGGTGGTCGAGGAACAACTCGCCTTCGAGGGCTTCGGCGATCTGGGCCGGGGGGTGTGGATCGCGGCCGACCCGGGTGGGGTGGACGCACTGCGCGCGCTGATCGCCGAGCAGGGCCTGACCGCGTACGCGACGTGGATGACGTCGACGGTGTGCGACGCCGCCCGGGAACGGGCGCTGGTCGAACAGGCGTGGGACCTGGCCGCGGTGCGCACGATCCTGGACGACTTCGTGACCCGCTTCGCCGACGCGCGCGCCGCCTCCGACGAAGCGGCCTTCGTCCTGCGCACCCGCATGGTGCACGCGTGGCGCCAAACCTTCGAACGCGACCCACGCCTGCCGGCCGCGCTGCTCCCGGTCGACTGGCCCGGCATCACCGCGAACGACCTGTTCATCACCACGTGGCGGCGGATCCACACCCCGGCCGCCCGCTGGTGGGCCGCGCTGGACCGCGACCCGAGACTGCCCTGACGCCGTCCTCCCGGGCCGAAGTCCCGCCCTCCGCTGTCAGGACGGTGTTTCGCTCCAGCGGTCGAACGTCCTGTTGGCGCTGTCGTAGGTCAGCCAGGTCCCGTCACCGAGAGGGCGTGGGTAGGCGGTGATGGGGCCGGTGGGGTACGTGACCGGGCCGCGGAGGGTGAGGGTCCGCGCGTCCAACAGCCAGTGCCGGACCGGGCGATCCGCGTCTTCGTCGGCATCGATCGTGGTGGCGACGACCGTGTCGGCGTCCACGAAGCCGCTGGTGTGGTCCCACCAGGACGGGGACTCGTCGTCGTTCGGCTCCGGGTCCGCCTTGGCGAGCACCGTGCCGTCCAGGGCGTGCAGACGCAGGTCGGCGCCGTCGTTTTCGATGGTGAGGAAGCCGGCGTGTCCCGCGTGCACGTCCATCAGGATGCGGTCCATGTCGTCGTTCAGGTCCCACCCGGTCAGCGTGTCGCCGTCCAGCCGGGCCCAGTGCAGCAGGACGCCGTCCTGACCCATGCCGATGCACAAGCCGACGTGGATCCCGTCCGGGTGGGCGAGTTGGTGTGAGCCGCCGGCCGCGCTGTCCAGCCGCATGCGGGCGAGTTCCCGACCGTCGCGGGCGTCCAGGACCACCCAGCACTCGTGCCAGTCGTCCCACTCCACGTCGTGTCCGCCGACCACGACGTGGGCCCAGACGTGTCGGCCGTCGTCGGAGACGTGGCAGGAGCCGCTTTCGAAGCCGTAGCACACCTGCTGTTCGTCGCCTGTGTGGGTGTGACCGAACACCGGTCCCCAACAGCTGTGCCGGTACTCCCACAACCGCTCGCCGTCGGCGCCCACGGCCGTCACGGCACGCTGACCGGAGAACACCACGAACGACGCGTCGGGGCTCAGCGTATCGACGCCGTTGTTCCACTCGGGACACGGAACAGGGAACGTCGCCATCGGGGCGAGCGTGCCCGCGAAGAACTCGTCCACGTCGTGGACGTCCAGCCGGTGCCCGCGCCGAACCAGGAGGCGTGATCCGTTCGCACGCTTGTCCACGGCATGGTGGTCGACCGGAGCATCCCCCGACAGTCGGGCGGAGTTGCGCAGATGTGCGGTGATCGACATGCCCGGAAAGCTAGCGAACGCCGACGACAGGCGGCCAACGGGGCCGGCGCAGGGTGAATTCGTTGCCGTCGGGGTCGATCAACAACACCCCGCCGGCAGCGTCCTCGGCGGCGTCCGGGCGCGTCGCGCCGAGCGAGATCAGCCGGGCGATCTCCGCTTCGCGGTCGGCGTCGGCGGGCAGCGCCAGATCGAGGTACAGCCGGTTCGGGCCCGTCTTGGGCGCCACCGGGGGGCCGCCCCACGTGATCTTCGGGCCGCCGTCCGGGGATTGGATCGCCGTCTCCTCGTCCTGGTCCCAGACCAGCGGCCACCCCAGCGCCTTGCTCCAGAAGTAGCCGACCTCCCGCGTACCGTCGCAGGAGAGTGCGCCGATGCGGCCGGGGCCGGTGTCGGCGAGGAACCTGTTGCCCGCCGCGATGACGCAGAACTCGTTGCCGTCCGGATCGGCGAGCACCACGTGGGTCTCCTCCGGGAGTTGGCCCACGTCGAGGTGCCGGCCGCCCAGCTCCAGCGCCCGGGCCACGGTCTGCCGCTGAACCTGCGGGGAGGCGCTCGTCAGGTCGAAGTGCACCCGATTGCGACCGATCCTCGGCTCCCGACTCGGCAGGAAACGCACCCGAAACCCGGCGGGATCGGGCGGCAGGATCGCGACGTCGTCGCCCCTGCCGTCGGCGGCGATCTCCCATCCCAGGATCTCGGACCAGAACCGCGCCAGGCCCGCCGGGTCGGTCGCGCCGAAGCAGACGGCGAACAGTCGACTGGTCATACTCCGTGCATCTCCGATCCATCGGCCGTCGCCTCGACGCCCGCCCAAGCCCAAAACGTGCAGCGTAGGCGCGACGCCCGACCCTCGCACCCGAGTTTCGGACGGACCCCGGGACCCGCGCGGCGGGCCACGCCGCGCAGGTCCCGAAGGGGGAGGGTGGGGTCAGCTCGTTCGGGCGTGGAGTTCCGCCACCGCGCGGTCGAAGGCGGAGTCCTTGTGCTGGGCGAACTCCTCGTCGGTGAAGACCGGTTCGGTGATGTGTGGGGGGATTCCCGTGCCGTCGAAGGTGTGGCCGTCGCGGGTGCGGAAGACCTCGTTGGGGAGGCCGAACTGCCAGCCGTTGGGGAGGGCCCGGTCGAGCACGTCGGAGAAGACGCCCTGGGTCGCCTCGCCGATGCGGACGGTGCGGCCGGGGCGGTTCATCAGGGACTGGGTGAAGGTCTCGCCGGCGCTGACCGTCGAGCCGCCGGTGAGGACCGCGAGCGGGCCGGTGTAGTGGGGCACGCCCGGGGCCGGGCGGACCCGGATGGGCTGGGCGCGGGTGAAGCGGGTGGGGTCGAGGGGATCGTTGCGGGCCTGCTTGGCGTAGGCGAAGTAGGGGCGGTCGGTCAGGCGCGCGGCCAGGTTCAGGCCGAGGTTGTCCGCGCCGCCGCCGTTGACGCGCAGGTCGACGATCAACCCGCGCAGTCGCCGCACGCGTTCGGTGGTGAGGATGGAGTCCAGCGCCCGGTCGAGTTCGGCGGCGTTGACGGCATAGCCGCCCTTGGGGTCCTCGACGTAGCCGAGGAACCCGGAGACGCGCAGGTAGCCCCGGCCGCCGGGCAGGTCCGTGTAGCTGACGCGGCCCTGGCCGTATTCGGTCAGCGGGTGGTCGGCGCCCAGGTCGCGCTCCTGGATGTACGCCTTGATCCTCGCGTCGAGTTCGGGCGTCGGGGCGGTCGTGCCGGGGCGGGCCTCGGCGAAGAAGCGGTTCGGGCCGCCGCTCAGGTACAGGTGCGCGTCGTCGAGCGGGTCCAGCATCTCCCGGAAGATCGCGAAGAGTTCGTCGTCGGTGGTGTTCGGACCGACCCGGGGCCGGTATCGATCGCCGACGGACCGCCAGTCGACGCCCTTGGCGGCGAAGAACGGGTAGTTCTCGGCGAAGGTTTGCCAAAAGACGTCGAACGTGGTGCGCGGGTCCCCGGGCAGGGGGCGGGAGCAGGCCGCCGGCAGGGCCGCGACGCGGCGCAGGTTGCGGTGGTCCGGCGCGTCGGTGAACTGCAGCGTGGCCTGCCTGCGGTTCGGATTCACCCGTACGGCGAGGACGCGGCTGTTGTCGGCCCGGTAGCCGATCGTGTCGCCGTCCACCGTCGCGCGGGTCGCGGTCGAGCCCTCGAGGCAGCTGATCGCGGTGGTGTCGTACTGCTGCAGTGTGCCGTTCTCGATGGTCAGCACGGTGCCGTAGCCGTCCACCTGCCAGACGCCGTCCTGGCGGGGTGACGGGCGCTCGCGAGGCGCGGTGTCGGCCGTGGCCGACGCGATGCCGGTGGTGGTCGCGAGCAGGGTGGCGGCGGCCACCGTCGCACAGGTGCCGAACAGCTTGGTCATCGTGGTTCCTGTTCCGATGCGGTACGAGCTTCGGTTGCGGTACGAGCTTCGGTCGGGCAATCGAATCGGTGCTTCCTTGCGTGCACCAGAATCGGCCGGCTCCGGGCCGGCGCGACATCGCGCGAGCCGGTCTCTCTCGGGTGGGGGTAACCCCCGATCGGCCCCGTCCCGCTTGCGAGCACATACCCCCGACCCCTATGTTTTGTTCAGGCATTCGTATGAAGATCTATTCAGACGTTACGATGTCGAAGCCGACCCGAGGTGGCATATGGGAATGACGACGGAGGTGGCCCGATGGCGCAGCCGGTGAACGCCGATCTGGTGGACTCGGTGCGGTCGCGACTGCCCGACGGCGCGCACCTGGCCGAGACGGCCGACGTGTTCGCGCTGCTCGGCGACCCGGGGCGGTTGACCCTGCTGGTCGCGCTCCTGGAGGGCGAGTTGTGCGTACGCGACCTGGCGGCCGCGTGCGGTCAGGGCGAATCGGCCGTGTCGCACCAGTTGCGGCTGCTGCGCGCACACCAGGTGGTGACGGTGCGCCGGGAGGGGCGGCTGGCCTACTACCGCCTCGCGGACGCCCACGTGCGTCTGCTTTTGGACGTCGCGTTGGCGCACATCGGCCACGCCCCGGCCACCGACCACATCGGCTGCGCGACCGAGATCCCCGGAGGGGCGCGATGACCACCCGCGATTGCGACCACGGCGCCCCGGGCGGCACCGGGACTCCCGAGCCGGCCCGCGGCCCGGTGGCCGGCTCCGGCGACCACGACCACGCGGCGCACGCCGGGCACGGCCACGGCGGCGGCAGCCATGCCGGGCACTCGCACGGCGTCGCCGCCGACGCCGACCGGCGCTACCTGACCGCCGCCCTCGTCCTGATCGGCGCGTTCATCGTCGTCGAGGTCACGGTCGGCATCCTGGCCGGTTCGCTGGCCCTGATCACCGACGCCGGCCACATGGTCACCGACGCGTTCGCGATCGGCCTGGCGCTGGTGGCGATGCGCCTCGCGGCGCGGCCCGCGCGAGGGCGGTGGACGTACGGCTTCAAGCGGGCGGAGATCCTGTCCGCGCAGGTCAACGGCATCACGTTCCTGGTGCTCGCGGTGTGGTTCACCTACGAGGCGGTGCGCCGGCTGATCGCGCCGCCCGACGTCGAGGGCGGCCTGGTCATCGTCACCGCCGCGGTCGGCATCGTGATCAACGTCATCGCGGCCTGGCTGATCTCCAAGGCCAACCGCTCCAGCCTCAACGTCGAGGGCGCCTACCAGCACATCCTCAACGACCTGTGGGCATTCATCGCCACCCTCGTCTCCGGCATCGTGGTGCTCACCACCGGCTTCGCCCGCGCGGACGCGATCGCGTCGCTGATCGTGGCGGGGCTGATGCTCAAGTCCGGCATCACGCTGGTCGGCGAGTCGTGGCGGATCTTCCTGGAGGCCGCCCCCGCGGGCATCGACCCGGACGCGGTCGGCGCCGACCTGGCCTCGGTCGAGGGCGTCACCGAGATCCACGACCTGCACATCTGGACCATCACGTCGGGCTTCCCGGCGCTGTCCGCACACGTCCTGGTCGAGCCCGGCGACGACTGCCACCGGGTCCGCGACCGGCTCCAGGAACGGCTGCGCGAGCGGTACGCGATCACCCACACCACGCTCCAGGTCGACCACGCCGACCCGCCGGTGTTGTCCATCGGCGCCAGGCGCGCCCACTGCGAGGACCCACACGGGGCGGTGCACACGCGCTGAGCGGGCGTCCGCCGAGGGTGAGACACCGTCGGGCCCGCATACCGTCGAGGTATGCGGGCCCGACGCAGGCGCAGGCGAGTCAGTTCGCGGCGGCGGCGCGCACGGTGCGCAGGCGCTCCGAGCGCAGCTGCTCGTGCCAGTGGTCGCCCAGCGGGGTCAGCGGCACACCGGTGGCCCAGGTGAGCAGCAGGTCGGCCAGCGCCGGGTTGCGGGACATCACCGGACCGTGCATGTACGTGCCGATCACCCGACCCGCGTACGCACCCTCGGTGCCGTCGCCCGTGCCGTTGCCGTTGCCGTGGGTGACCCTGGCCAGCGGCTTGGCGCCGGGGCCCACGTACGTGACGCCCTGGTGGTTCTCGAAGCCGGACAACACCGGCAGCCCGAGCGCCGGATCGACCTCGGCCAGCACCTCGCCGACGCAGCGTTTGCCCGGCGCACCGCGGCCGGAGCGCACGTCGAGCAGCCCCAGGCCCGCCTCGGGCTGGTCCAGGTCGTCGATGAACTCGGTACCGATGATCTGGTAGCCCGCGCAGACCGCGAGCAGCGCGGCGCCCGCGCCCACCGCGGTGGCCAGGCCCGGGTCACGCCGCAGCCGCTCCGCGGCCAGGCGCTGCGGCCGGTCCTCGCCGCCGCCGATCAGGTAGATGTCGCCGGAGGTGGGCACGGGCTGGTCGGAGCGTACGTCGACGCGCTCGACCTCGATGCCGCGCATCAGCGCGCGCCGCTCCACGATCAACGCGTTGCCCTGGTCGCCATATGTGCTGAGCAGGTCCGGGTAGATCCAGACCAGGCGCAGCCTGCTCTCACCGATCATGCCTGTGCCGCTTCCTTGATCGTCTTGCGGAGCTGTTGGAACGCCGTGTAGTTGGCGATGACCTCGATCTGGCCCGGCGGGCAGGCCGCCACCGCCTGGGCGGCCGTCTCGAAGACCTGGAACTGCAGGCCCGCGACCTCCAGGCGGACCGCCAGGTCGAGGCGGCGCTGACCGAGGACGAACAGCGGACGGCCGGCGAGCTGGGTGAAGTCGACGTCCCAGATCCACGAGGTGTCCTTGCCGTCCGCGTCCAGCGCGTTGACGGACAGGATGACCGGCGTCGGCGGCGGGTTGATCAGGGAGAACGTCTCGACCCAGCCGGCCGGGTTCTTGGCAAGGAGCAGCCGCAGCTTGCGGCCCATGTAGTCGACCACGTCGTAGCGACCGGCCACGGCCGTGACGTGCTTCATCCGCTCCAGGGCCGCCTCGACGGGCACGCCGAACAACGACGCGATGGCCGCCGCGGTGACCGCGTTGGCCCGGTTGGCCCGGCCCGGCAGTTGCAGGTGCAGCGGCCAGATCCGCCCGTCGGGGTCGACCATTTGATCCCCGGCGAGCGACCACGTGGGGGAGGGGCGGCGGAAGTCGCACTGCGAGCAGAACCAGTCGTCGCCCGGACGCTGCATCACGCCACCGCACTGCGGGCAGGACCAGGAGTCCTCCTGCCAGGTCTGCCCGGCGGCGACCCACAGCACGTCCTTGCTGGACGAAGCGGCCCACACGATCAGCGGGTCGTCGGCGTTGGCGACCACGATGGCGTCGCGCCCGCGCAGGCCCTCGCGCCACTTCTCGGCGAGCATGCGGGTCTCGGCGGCCCGGTCGAGCTGGTCGCGGGAGAGGTTGAGCAGCGCGATGGCCACCGGGTCGGAGTCGCGGGCGACGCCGGCCAGGTACTTCTCGTCGACCTCGATCACGCCGTAGCGCGCCTCGTCACCCGCGCCCGCCAGCGCGGAGGTGATTCCCGCGGGCATGTTCGCGCCCAGCGCGTTGGACACCACGGGACCCGCGGCGCGCATCGCCTCGGCGACCAGACGCGTGGTGGTGGTCTTGCCGTTGGTGCCGGAGATCAGCACCACCTGCAACCCCACCGACAACTGCGCGAGCAGGTCCGGGGCGAGCCGCAGCGCGAGCTTGCCGCCGATGACCGAACCGCTGCCCTTGCCGGCGCGCCGCGAGATGGCCGCGGTCACCCGACTCGCGGTGATCGCCAATTTGGAACGCGGCGGCAACGCCTCGGGGGAGCGCCGCGGCGCGGCCCCCTGGCCGGGAACGCTATTGCCTGACATCGAAGAAGGTTCCTCCAAGCGACGGCCCCGACCGGCGGTGGCCCATGACCGGGTGTACCGGCCGCCACCCTATCGAGATCATCCGCCCTTCCGTCGCCGGCGACGGTGTGTACGGGATGTGTATGAGAGGGGACGCCCGGGCAGGTCGTCGCGGTTGCGGTCGGGCCGGTCGGCGGGGTGGGTGTTTCGCCACGGTCGGCCGGACGGTCGGCCGCGCGCCCCGCCTCGGGCCGGGCCCCGGCGGCCCGCCGCGTGCTCCGCCGGCGTCCCTACGGCAGGCGCCAGTCGATGGGCTGTGCTCCCTGGGCGACCAGGAGGTCGTTGGTGCGGGAGAACGGGCGCGAGCCGAAGAAGCCGTAGTCGGCCGACTTCGGGGACGGGTGGGTCGACTCCACCACCGCCGCGCCCGGACCGAGCAGCGGCCGGGCGTTGCGCGCCTCGCGGCCCCACAGGATGCTCACCAGCGGCGTGCCGCGCTCGGCGAGCGCCCGGATCGCCTGCTCGGTGACCTCCTCCCAGCCCTTGCCCCGGTGTGCGTTGGAGCGCCCGGGAGCGGTGGTCAGGGATCGGTTGAGCAGCAGTACGCCCTGCGTGGTCCACGGGGTCAGGTCGCCGTTGGTCGGCAGGGGCAGGTCCAGGTCGCGGTTCATCTCGGTGAAGATGTTGATCAGCGACGGCGGCAGCGGCCACACCTCGGGGGCGACGGCGAAGCTCAGGCCCACCGCGTGCCCGGGGCCCGGGTAGGGATCCTGGCCGACGATCAACACGCGCACGTCCGCGAACGGCTGCATGAACGCCCGCAGTACGTTCGCGCCCGCGGGTACGTAACGTCGCCCCGCGGCGATCTCTCCTCGCAGGAAGTCGCCCATGGCGGCGATGCGACCCGCCACCGGTTCCAGGGCCTTGGCCCATCCTGCCTCGACAATTTCGCCCAACGGCCGCGCCACCATGGGAGTTGAGCATAGGGCAAACGGGTGACACGACCCGCACGCCGACGTTCCGATGGGCGACCGCCCGCGACGGGTGCCGCCGCCGACCGTCGGAGCCGGTCAGGTCCGGGGGACCCGGCCGTCGAGCAGCGCGGTCCCCAGACGGGTACGCACGTGCACCATCGACTGGCCGCGGCGTTCGGAGGAGACCAGGCCGCCTCGCGCAGCACGCTCGCGTGGCGGCTCGCGGTGGTCAACCGACGGCACGATGGGGAGTTCGGGCTGCACCGCGGCGAACAGGTTCGGGCCGCAGAAGAACGACGGCACCATCACGATGGACCGGCCGTCGGCGCGGACGTCGGCGTCGATCGGACACGGCGTGCTCAGGATGTCGTCGTGCCAGGACATCAGTTGCGGCGGGAAGCTGTCGAGCAGGCCGCGGGCCCCGCTGGAGCACCGCCTCCGCCCGCTGCGCCCGATCCGCCTCGAACGCGGTCGCGGCCCGGGAGGCGTACGGCGCGACCGCGACCGTGTGGTAGGCGCGCAGCAGTCGGCCGAAGAGCCGCAGACCGGTCGCGTCGCCGTTGGTCAGTCGGGCCGGTTCGGCGGCGATCGTGGCGGACGGGGTGGCCGGCACCCGGTCGATGCCGGTGTCCAGGTCACCCGCCGTACCCGGGGCCCAGGAAGTCGGGAAAGGGCTCGGAGCAGGGGTAGAGCCGGGCGAGTTCCCGAACCGCCCGGGTCAGGCCGGCCGTCTCCAGCGCGGCGCACACCTCCTGTCGCCACGCGGCGAATTCGAGGTCCGGCTCCCGGCTCTGCGGGAGATGCAGAGTGAACGCGATCTCCCACATCGGGTCGAGTCGATCGGCCAACCGCAACGGCCCCACGCCACGCTAGCGACCCCACCGCCCCGGTCGAAAGGTTTGCATCGCACCGCAAGGGCCGGGGTCGAGGCGGATCGGTCCGGTTCGGTCGGTCAGGCCGGGGACATCACCTCGTACAGGTTGCCCGAGTCGTCGGCGAAGAACAGGCCGCGCGGGCACAGGGGGTGGTCGATGCGGCCGTTGGTCCGGTCGCGAGGGTTGCTGCCGTACGGGATCCCGGCCGCGCGGATGCGGGCCAGGATCGCGTCGAACGTGTCGGGGTCGACGTCGAAGGCCAGATGGTGCCCCTCGGCGGCGGGCACGGTCATGAAGTCGAGTGTGAGCTGCTCGTTGACGCGTACAGGGGCGAAGTGCCCGGCGGCGCCCGACGGGGGCAGTTCCTCCAGGCCCATCACGGTGGCGAAGAACCGGGCCGCGGCGCGGTGGTCGATCGCGGGGACGATGGTGTGGTTGAGGCTGACGGCCACGGCGGGGTCTCCCGGGGTCGAGCCGGGATCCGTCCGATGGGCGGCCGACCGCGTTGTGGACGGCGGCCGTTCGGGAGGAGATCCCGGCGTGGTGGATGCGGTACGTGGGACGTCGACGCGACGCGGGCGGTTGCGGGTGTCGGGCCCGGCGGCCTACTCGGGGACGACGGGGAGGATCCCCCGCGCGGCCTCGGAGTCCGCGCCGGCCAGGGACAGTGCCACCGCCGCCTCGCACGCGGCCAGCGCGAACACCGCGCCCACCCACGTGCGTTCCGCCGGGGTCAGACGCCGCCATTCGAGCGCCCCGCCCGCCCCGTCGACCAGATCCGACGCCACCGCGAACCAGCCCCACTCGGCGGTGCCGCGCCCGGAGGCCAGCGCCCGCAGTACACCCGCGCCCAACAGCACGTCGCGCGCGCCCAGACCGCGGCCGAGCAGCGCCGCCTCCCGGGCCGCCGTGGGCCGCAACCACACCCCGCCGCGCGGCGCCACCAACGACACCACCCCCGCGGCCACTCGGCCGGCCGCCAACACCGTCGCCACGCGTCCGGCCGACCCGGATATCGCGCCCGAAACCACCACCACTGCCCCCGATCGAAACCTGCCCGTACCCCCGGCCCATCGACCGGCGGCCCACACCGTAGCGGTGCCCCGATTCGGGCCCCGCACCCCCACCACGCACGGAACCCGCCCACCGGTTTCCACCGAGGCCCCCGCGACCCGCACAGGCGCCCCCGCCCGCACCATTAGCCCCCACGGACCCCCGCGTCCGCTATCGGGAAGGCCCTCACTTCGATGCGCCGCGACGGCCGCCCGGCCGGCCGCGGCTCACGCGGGCCCACGCTCGGTCGTGCTCAGTCGCGGAGGGCGCCCTCCGGGCGGTAGACCATCAGGCGGCGGCCCTTGGCGACGCGGAGTTGGGAGGCGCCGGGACGCACCTCGCCGTCCACCGCGAGTTCGGCGCCCTCCTGGATCTCGGACAGGTGCATCGTGCGCGCCGTGGACGCCTCGTAGACCCGCGAGGTGCCGAGTGTGCCGGACAGTACGGCGGCGACCAGTCGGGTACGGGCCAGCGGGCGGGAGGCGTCGACGATGCGTACGTCGAGGAGGCCGTCGGTGAGGTCGGGGCGATACGTGGGCGCGAAGCCCTCCGGGGCGTACTCCCCGTTGCCGAGGAAGATCAGCCACAACGACCTCGGCCGACCGTTGACCCGCATCTTCACCGGGCCCGCGTCCCGCAGCACCCGGACCAGGCCGACCAGCATGGCCGGCCACTTGCCGATCTTCCGCTCCAACTCTTCGCGGAAGCGCACCAGATCGGGATACACGCCGAGCGAGAACGTGTTCAGGAACAACTCCGGGCCCAACTCCTCGCCGTCGTCGGAGAACGGGTGCGAGTGGTCGCGCTGGAGTTCGGCGACGTCCACCAGGACGGCCTCGCCCGCGGTGAGCGCCTGCGCGGTGTCGTCGAGCCGGGTCAGCCCCAGGTCGCCCGCGAAGTGGTTGAGCGTGCCCGCCGGGAAGACGGCGAGCGGCATGCCGCGGTCCAGCGCGATCCGCGCCGCGCAGTTCACACTGCCGTCGCCGCCCGCGACACCGAGCACCTGGGCCTCCCGGGCCGCCTCGCACAGCAGCGCGACCAGGTCGCCGTCCTGACCGCGCTCGACCACCTTCGCGGCGGGCAGCAGTTCGCGCAGCCGCTGCGCGGTGTCGCCCTCGGGGCCGGCCGAGGCGTTCACCACGACCACCAGGCCGTCGCCGTCGACCAGCGACGGCACCTTGCCGCGCGGTTGCGGCGCGGTCGCGGCCTCCACCGGCCGAGTCGGCCACCAGCGCAGCGTCACCGCCGCCAGGCCCGCGCCGAGCGCCGCGCCCGCGAGCACGTCACCCGGGTAGTGCACACCCGTGTACACCCGGGAGAAGGCCACGGAGCCGGCCAGCGCGCCGGCCGCCACGCCCAGCGGGCGCGACTCCAGCGCGACGCCGGTGGCGAACGCGGCCGCCGAGGCGGCATGCCCGGACGGGAACGAGGTGGTCCACGGCTGCCGGCTCAGCCGACGCGCCATGGGCACCGCGTCGATCACCGGACGCGGCCGGCGCACCCAGCTCTTGAGCAGCACATTGCTCACCGTCGACGCCAGCGCCACCGAACCCAGACCGCGCAACGCCGCCCGGCGCCCGCTGCGCCCGCCGGAAAGCGCCATCCCCGCACCGGTCACCGCCCACAGGCGCGAATGGTTGGCCGCTCGCGACAAGGCCGGCAACGCCTTGTTCGCCCACGGCACATGATGCGATGCCACCCACGCGAAGGCCGCCCGGTCGGCGGCATGGATCTTTCCCATCCGTGAATCTTCGCAAAGAATCCCGACGGATACGCAAGGCGGGAGCCGATTCGGTGTTCGAAGCCGCCGCCGGCTCGGGTCTACCCGGCCAGCGCCGCCGACGTCTCGGCGAGTTCGGCGCGGTATTCGATGCGCTCGGACCACGCGACGGGCCAGGCGTCGATGCCGTGTGCGGCGCCGATCATCGCGCCGGCCAACGCGGCGATCGAGTCCGAGTCGCCGGAGGAGGCGGCCGCCCGGGCGACGGCCGAGCGCGGGTCGTCCCGGTACAGCAGGACGCACAACACCGCCGTGGCCAGTGCCTCCTCGGCGATCCACCCCGCGCCGGTGATCCGACACGGGTCGGCGCGGCGGTCGCCCTCCGCCACGGCCTGGTCCAACCGGTCGAGCACGGCCAGGCACTCGTCCCAACCGCGCGCGACGAACCCCTCCGGGGTGTCGGCGAACGGGCCGCGCCACAGGTCGTCGCCGAGCCAGTCGCCCCGGTACACCTCGCGCTGCGCCTCGGCGTGCGCGCGCAGCAGGCCGGGGAGTTCGGGGATCGGCGCGCCGGTGCGCAGCGCGTGTACGGCGGTCGCGGTCAGGTCCGAGGCGGCCAGCGCGGTGGGGTGCCCGTGGGTGATCGCGGCCTGGAGTTGGGCCGCGCCGCACCGGTCGGCCTCGTCGACGCCGTCGAGCAGGCCCAGCGGGGTGACCCGCATGTTGGCGCCGCAGCCCTTGGAGCCGCGCCGGGTGGCGTCGGGCCACGCTCGGCCGGCGGCCAGTTCCGCGCATGCGGACATGCATGTGTGGCCCGGCGCGCGGGTGTTCTCGGGGGAGTCCCACCAGGCCAGGAACCGGTTCACCAGGAGCGGGGTCAGCCGCTCGGCGGTGAACGCCCCGGCGTCGGCGCGTGCGTCGATCACCGCCCGGGCCACCGCCAGGCCCATCTGGGTGTCGTCGGTGACCTCGGCCGGCGTGCCCTCCAGGTCCATCGGTCCGGGCAGGTCGTACCGGCGCACGATCTGCGCGTACGACAGAAACTCCGTCGGCGCGCCCAACGCGTCCCCGTACGCCAACCCGAACATGCTCCCGCGCACCCGCTCCGCGTTCCCCACCATGCGATGCCACCCTTCGTCGACGGCCCACCCTGCCGGCCCGGAACACCGACAGCCGGCCATTTCCCGCCACCTGTCCACCCGCGCACCCAACTGCCCGACCAAGCAACACCATCGGCGCGCCCACCCCCACCCCCCCCGGTGCCCTGCCCGGTCTCGGCCCGCCTGCCCCCGCCCCCCGCCCCGGCGGTGTCGCGCCCGGTCTCGGCCCGCCTGCCCCCGCCCCCCGCCCCGGCGGTGTCGCGCCCGGTCTCGGCCCGCCTGCCCCCCGCCCCCCGCCCCGCCGGTGCCGTGCCCGGTCTCGGCCCGCCTGCCCCCCGCCCCCGCCCCGCCGGTGCCGTGCCCGGTCTCGGCCCGCCTGCCCCCCGCCCCCCGCCCCGCCGGTGCCGTGCCCGGTCTCGGCCCGCCTGCCCCCCCCCCCGCCCCGCGGTGCCGCCCGGTCTCGGCCCGCCTGCCCCCCGCCCCCCGCCCCGGCGGTGTCGCGCCCGGTCTCGGCCCGCCTGCCCCCGCCCCCCGCCCCGCCGGTGCCGTGCCCGGTCTCGGCCCGCCTGCCCCCCGCCCCCCGCCCCGCCGGTGCCGTGCCCGGTCTCGGCCCGCCTGCCCCCCGCCCCCCGCCCCGCCGGTGCCGTGCCCGGTCTCGGCCCGCCTGCCCCCGCCCCCCGCCCCGGCGGTGTCGCGCCCGGTCTCGGCCCGCCTGCCCCCGCCCCCCGCCCCGCCGGTGTCGCGCCCGGTCTCGGCCCGCCTGCCCCCCGCCCCCGCCCCGCCGGTGTCGCGCCCGGTCTCGGCCCGCCTGCCCCCCGCCCCCCGCCCCGCCGGTGCCGTGCCCGGTCTCGGCCCGCCTGCCCCCCGCCCCCCGCCCCGCCGGTGCCGTGCCCGGTCTCGGCCCGCCTGACCTCGACCCGCCGGCGCCCCGCCTGCGTCCCGACCCCGCCTGCGTCCCGACTCCGTCCGCCCCTCGACCCGCCGGCGCCCCGCCTGCGTCCCGACCTCGCCAGCGCCCCGACCCCGTCCGCCCCTCGCCCCCGCCAGCGCCCCGACCTCACCTGCGCCCCGACCTCACCTGCGCCCCGCGCGAGGGTGGGCGACGGGTTCTGAGGGGGTGAGGGTTGGAAATGGGGGCATCGGGGCGAAACTCGGAGGATGGACGTACTTTCCGGTCGTATCCTGCTGCGCCCCGTCGATCCCGAGCGTTCGCTGGTCTTCTATCGCGACGTGCTCGGCCTCGCGATCGCCCGCGAGTTCGGGACCGGGATCCATCGCGGGACGGTGTTCTTCCTCGGCGGCGGCTTTCTCGAGGTCTCCGGCACCGCGACCGGCGGCGGGCCCGGGGGCGAGGATCTGCGGCTGTGGCTCCAGGTGCGGGACCTGCCGGCCACCCACCGCGAACTCGTGGACCGGGGCGCCACCGTGCTGCGCGCACCGCGCCGCGAGGAGTGGGGACTCGACGAGATGTGGATCGCCGATCCCGACGGTGTACGCATCTGTGTGGTGCAGGTCCCGGACGAGCATCCGATCCGCTATCGGCCCGGCATCTGACCGTCGGGCACCTCGGTCGGATCCATCGGGCCGGGCGGATTCGTCGACACCTCTCGACGCCCCTTGACGGCCCCACGGCGACGGCGACACACTCAAGCTACCAGCCGGTAACAATTCGACGATGTCCCGGGGGCCCGCCACCCATGACCGCCTTCAGCCTCGCCCTGAACGAGGACCAGACCACCATCCGCGACTGGGTGCACACCTTCGCCGCGGAGACCATGCGGCCGGCCGCCGCGGAGTGGGACGAGCGCGAGGAGACCCCCTGGCCGATCATCCAGGAGGCCGCCAAGATCGGACTCTACTCGCTGGACTTCTTCAGCACCCAGGCCTTCGACCCCACCGGCCTGAGCATTCCGCTGATCATGGAGGAACTGTTCTGGGGCGACGCCGGGTTGGGCCTGGCACTGTCCGGCACCGCGCTCGCCGCGGCGGGCCTGGTGGCCAACGGCACCCAGGAGCAGATCGTGACCTGGGCGCCGGAGTTGTTCGGCACGCCCGACGACGTCCGCGTCGCCGCGTTCTGCTCGTCCGAGCCGAACGCCGGCTCCGACGTCTCCTCGATGCGCACCCGGGCCGACCACGACGAGGCGACCGGCGACTGGATCCTCAACGGGGTCAAGACCTGGGCCACCAACGGCGGTATCGCACACGTGCACGTCGTGGTCGCCACCACCGACCCCGCGCTCGGCTCACGGGGGCAGGCCAGTTTCGTGATCCCGCCGAACACGCCGGGACTGTCCCAGGGGCAGAAGTTCAAGAAGCACGGGATCCGCGCGTCGCACACCGCCGAGGTGATCCTGGACAACGTACGGGTGCCCGGCGACTGCCTGCTCGGCGGCAAGGACAAGCTCGACGAGCGGATCGCGCGGGCCAGGTCCGGCACCTCCGCGCGTTCGAACGCGGCGATGGCCACCTTCGAGTCGTCCCGCCCGGCGGTCGCCGCCCAGGCGGTCGGCATCGCGCGCGCCGCCTACGAGGTGGCGCTGGAATACGCCCAGGTCCGCGAGCAGTTCGGCCGGCCCATCATCGACAACCAGGGCGTCGCGTTCACCATCGCCGACATGCGCACCCGGATCGACGCGGCCCGCCTGCTCACCTGGCGCGCCTCGTGGATGGCCGCGACGAAGCAGCCGTTCACCGCGGCCGAGGGCTCGATGTCGAAGCTGTACGCGGGCGAGACCGCCAAGTGGGTGACCTCGGCGGCGATGCAGATCCTCGGCGGCAACGGCTACACCCGCGAGTACCCGGTCGAGCGCATGCACCGCGACAGCGCGATCTACACCATCTTCGAGGGCACCAGCGAGATCCAACGCCTGGTCATCGCCCGCACGTTGGCGGACGTGCCGATTCGCTGATCCGCGTCGCGGCGGCCGCGCGCCGCGTTGTCGGGCGGGGCGTCGGGATGTCCGGGCTCAGCCGGTCCAGACCACGTTCATCACGGTGACCCGGACGCGGTTGTCCTCGATCACGAAGGTGATGAAACCGAAGGCTCCGAACGCGGCTTCGCGCATCGTCTTGAGACCGCTGTGCATCCGGCCGCCGACGCTCCACGGATCACGCTCCAGCGCACTCTCCAGATTGTTGAGCGCGGCGACCGCGGGCCGCGGCAGGCCCGCCTTCTGCCGGGCGGCGGGCGCGTCGTACACCACGAGGTAGCTCATGTGCGCCTCGTCTCGGCGGCGGGCACCGTTTCCAGTTCCTCGCCCGCGTGCAGCCGGGCCGCCCGTTCGAGGATCCGTTCGTAGTCGCCGGTGCGGCGCAGGATCAGGTGCCGCTGCCACCCGGCGAGCAGGTCGGCGAGCATGGCCAACTGTCCGGTGTCGTGGGCGTGGGCGAGGGCCGCGGCGAAGTCCCGCTCGAACTCGGCGCGTACGTCCTCGGGCAACTCGGCTCGGATCTCGGCCGGCGACGGCCACCGGCCGCCCCCGACCCGGATCACCAGGTCGGGTGTGCGTGGTTCGGGGATCGTCGAGTCCATGCCCCCAGCGTGCCGGCTTCGCCGGGTCGGCCGACAGTCGGCGCGCGAGGGTCGGCCATAGGCCCCGGCGAGGCGCCGCCCGTGCGCCGGTTCAGGACGCCGGGCCCGGCCGGGGGGCCGGTTCCGGCTCGTCGGGGGGCGCAGGTGTGCCCGGGTCGGGCGGCAGGGGTTCCGGGCCGGGTTCGGGCAGCGGGTGGGGCAGGGGCATCGGCGGCACCGGCGGCAGTGGATCGGGCCACGGGTCGGTCACGGCGACCTCCAAGCAGGCAACACGTCGCGGTCGCGGCGTCGCCACCCGGATACCCGCCACGACCGATCCCATCTCCCGACACGGCGAACACCCGGACGACGCGGCCCGATCCACCAGGATCCACCGGACCGGGCCTACGCCGGCTCGAACGCCGCCCCGGCCACCCGCACCGCCCGGCCGACCCACGCGTCCGTGCGCATCGACGCCAGGACGTCCGCGTCGGTCGAGGAGGCCACCGAGCGCACCCCGCCGCCGGCCCCGCCCTCGCTCTCGCCCTCGACCACCGCGATCGCCACCGCCGGTTCGCCCCCGTCGAAGGCCACCGTGCAGCCCACCACCCGCGCCGGGCCGGCGTAGTCCGGGTCCACCGGCCGGGCGGGCAACTCGGCGCTCACGTCCACCGCGCGAAAGCCGCCGGCGGCGGGGCGCGCCGACCACAGTGCCCCGGCCTGCTTGGTCACCATGCCCGACACGCTGGTGACCAGTCCGTCCCCGCCCTCGCGCACCCGCCGGGCCACCTCGACGGTGGCGTGCAGCGCGTACGTGTTGAGCGGACCGCCCGCGAAGGCCATGCCCCCGGTCGTGGTCAGCTCCCGATCGGCGCGCCCGGTCAGGCCCAGTTCGCGCCGCTGGATCCGGACCGCCGCCGGGAAACAGCTGTACAGGTCCACATGCGCCGCGTCGGCCGCGCCGGGGCCGAGCGCCACACCGACCGCCGCGAAGCCCGGCGAGCGGGCCGGGTCCGGCCGGGCCACCAGCGGCACCATCGTGTTCGACTCGGCCGCCACCGTCGGGAACACCCACCGCTCGCGCGCGACGCCGAAGCGCCGCGCCGTCTCGACCGAGCACAGCACCAGCGCGGCGGCCTGGTCGACGTTCATCTGCGAGCAGTGCCACTTGGTATAGGGGCTCGCCAACCACGCGTTGCGCCCGACCGGGGCCAGCAACTCGTCCTCGGACACCGCACGGCCGCGGATCGACCGCCCGCCCTCGGCGGCGACGGCGGCGAACTGCGCGTACAGCGCCGCGATCTCCCGGGCGTCCCGCGCCGGCGACACCCCGCGTGCGGCGCCGATCGCCGACTCCAGGACCGCGTACTGCCGGGCCGGCACCGCCAGATGGCGATCGATCTCGACCCGGGCCAGGATGTCCGCGCCCGGCGCCCACACCGTGTCCGGCACCCCGTCCGCGACCGGATCCGCCACCTCGACCCCGGCGATCCGGGCGCGCAGCCGCCGATGCGCCGCCTCGCCGCCCACCACCAGGACCGCGTCCACCCGGCCGGCCGCGATGTCGACGCTCGCGCGGGTGAGCAAGGACTGTTGCAGCACACCCAGTTCGGCCAACGTGCTGTGCGCGTCCACGAGCTTGAAGCGCTCGGCCACCCACCGCCCCGGATCGCCGTGCCGCCAGGTCCCGCGCGGCACCAGGACCCGCCGCACGGCCCCGAGCAGCCCGCCGAGCCCCTCGGCCGCGTCCTCGACGGCCCGCGCCATCAACTCCAACTCGCCCACCCCGGCCCCGGCCTCGGCCAGGCGCTGATCCGCCACCCCGACCCCGACCAGCACCGGCGTGCGCGGATCGATCCCGTCCAACCCCATCGACGCCCCCTCACACGCGCCGCCACCCGGCGCGCGCCGACGCTAGCGGCGAACCCGAACGATTCCCAGCGGCACGGCCCGACCGGTTCGGCTGTCCGCCGGCGCGGGCATACGACAACCTTCCGGTGGGTGTGGCCAGAAGCGGTGCGGCGAGGAGCGGGTGGATGAGCGAGCACGATCCGTATGTCCGGGTGCGGGGGGCGCGGGAGCACAATCTGCGGGACGTGGACGTGGACATCCCGCGCGACACGTTCGTCGTGTTCACCGGGGTGTCCGGGTCGGGCAAGTCCTCGCTCGCGTTCGGCACGCTGTACGCGGAGGCGCAACGCCGCTACTTCGAGTCGATCGCGCCCTACGCGCGCCGGTTGATCCAGCAGGTCGGCGCTCCGCACGTGGACGGGATCGAGGGATTGCCGCCGGCCATCGCCCTGCGGCAGCAGCGGTCCGCACCCACGTCGCGGTCGACGGTGGGCACGCTGACCACGTTGTCGAACTCGCTGCGGATGTTGTTCTCCCGCGCCGGGGAGTATCCGCCGGGCGCGCCGAGGTTGGACTCGGACGCGTTCTCCCCGAACACCGCCGCCGGGGCCTGTCCGAACTGTTCCGGGCTCGGGAGGGTGCACGACGTCGACGAGGCGTCGCTGGTCCCGGATCCGGACCTGTCGATCCGGGACGGGGCGATCGCCGCCTGGCCGGGCGCGTGGTACGGGAAGAATCTGCGGGACATCCTGGCCACGCTCGGCTACGACGTGGACCGGCCGTGGCGCGAACTGCCGAAGGCCGAGCGCGACTGGATCCTGTTCACCGAGGACCAGCCGGTGGTCACCGTGCACCCGGTGCGCGACGCGAGCCGGATCCAACGCGACTACCAGGGCACGTACAGCAGCGCCCGGCGGATCGTGCTGAAGACCTTCGCGACCTCCAAGAGTGCGACGCAGCGCAAGCGGGTGGAGCGTTTCCTGCGCAGCGGGCCGTGTCCGATCTGCCACGGTCGGCGGTTGCGGCCGGCCTCGCTGGCGGTCACATTCGCCGGGTACGACATCGCCGCGCTCGTCGCGTTGCCGTTGACCGAGGCGGCCCGGGTGCTGGCGGAGGCGAAGCCGGACGGGGAGGCGGCCGCGACGATCTGCGCGGACCTGGGGGCGCGGATCGCGGTGCTGGTCGAGTTGGGGCTCGGCTATCTGGCCATGGCGCGCGAGACGCCGACGTTGTCCTCGGGCGAGTTGCAGCGGTTGCGCCTGGCCACCCAGTTGAGGTCCGGGTTGTTCGGGGTGGTGTACGTGCTCGACGAGCCGTCGGCCGGGTTGCACGCGGCGGACACCGAGGCGCTGCTCGTGGTGCTCGACCGGCTGCGGGCGGCCGGGAACTCGCTGTTCGTGGTGGAACACCGGATGGCCGTCGCCCGGCGGGCCGGGTGGCTGGTGGACGTGGGGCCGGGCGCGGGCGAGGGCGGCGGCCGGATCCTGTACAGCGGCCCGCCGGCGGGGCTGCGCGAGGTGGCCGACTCGGCGACCCGCCGCTTCCTGTTCCCGGCCGGCCCGCCGCCGGTGCGCGAACCGCGGCCGGCCGGCGCGTGGCTGACGTTGACCGGGGTCACCCTGCACAATCTGCGCGACCTGGATGTGGCGTTCCCGCTGGGCGTGTTCACCGTGGTGACCGGTGTGTCGGGGTCGGGCAAGTCCAGCCTGGTCGGCGGGGTGCTGGCCGAGGTGACGGCGGCGCACCTGGGCACCGGGGCGGAGCCGGACGAGGACGGCGGCCCGGTGTCGGGCGAGGTGCGCGCGGTCGAGGGACTGGCGGCGATCGACCGCCTGGTGCGGGTGGACCAGAAGCCGATCGGGCGCACGCCGCGCTCGAACCTGGCCACCTACACCGGGCTGTTCGACACCGTGCGCCGGTTGTTCGCGGAGACCGACGCGGCCCGGGCGCGCGGGTGGACCGCGAGTCGGTTCTCGTTCAACGTGGCCGAGGGGCGCTGCGAGACCTGTGCGGGGGAGGGCTTCGTCGCGGTCGAGCTGTTGTTCCTGCCGGGCACGTACGCGCCGTGTCCGACCTGCCACGGCGCCCGGTACGACCCGGCCACCCTCGAGGTCGCCTATCGCGGGCTGAACGTGGCGGACGTGCTCGGGCTGACCGTGGACGACGCGGCCGACTTCCTGGCCGACGTGCCCGCCGCCGCGCGCAGTCTGACCACGCTGCGCGAGGTGGGCCTGGGCTATCTGCGCCTGGGCCAACCCGCGACCGAACTCTCCGGCGGCGAGGCGCAGCGGATCAAACTGGCGAGCGAGTTGCAGCGGGCCCGGCGCGGCCACACCCTCTATGTCCTGGACGAGCCGACGGCGGGTCTGCATCCGGCGGATGTGGAGTTGCTGATGCGCCAGTTGCACGGTCTGGTCGACGCCGGCAACACGGTGGTGGTGGTCGAGCACGACCTGGACGTGATCGCCGGCGCCGACTGGCTGATCGACCTGGGTCCGGGCGGCGGCGTGCACGGCGGGCGGATCGTGGCGAGCGGCGTGCCGGGGGACGTGGCGGCGCGGGGGGCGGGGGTGACGGCGCGGTTTCTCGGCGGGGGGTGAGGGGCCCGACGGCCGGCCGGACGCCGGCTCGCTCCCGGTGCGGTCAGGCGGTGTCGGGGCCGGCCAGAAACGCCAGCAGGGCCGCCGGGTCCTCGCTCGCGCACGCCGCGCGCACGGCCGCCTCGTGTGCCTCGGCCAGCGCGTTCAGCCGAGCGAGCCGGTCCGTACCGCGCCGGGACACGTGGACCGTGATCCGGCGGCGGTCGGCCCCGGACTGGCGGCGGTAGATGTGGCCGCCGTCCACCAGCGCGTCCACGATCCGGGTCAGCGTGGCCTGCGGGATCACCAGCGCGCGGGCCAGTTCGCCCATCGACCGCCCGGTGCCGTCGCCCAGGGTGCGCAACACCAGCCACTGGTCGAGGGTGCAGTCCTCCTCGGTCAGGGCGACGGTCAGCGTGCGGGTGAGTCGGCGCTGCGCGACGGTCAGCGCCTCGACCAGAAGCGGCGGTGCGACGGCGCGTTCGGCAAGTTCGCCGGCGGACATGCTGATCACCCCTTCACCGGACCGTTCCCAGGAGCATACTTACTCGCCTGATGAGCGTCGAGACAGTCCTGATCGAGCCGCTCGACGCGCTGTATTCCGATCGGAATCCCCAGGTGCTTCGAGTGGGCCTCGTGGTGCCCCAGTCCGGTGCGCTCGGCATCATCGGCCCCTCCGCCGTGGATGCCGCGCTGCTCGCGGCGCACGAGATCAACTCCGCCTGCGGGGTGCGCGACCGCCGGCTCGAACTGGTGCTCGTGGACGCCGGCGCCGCACCCGCCGCGGTCGCCGCGCAGGTCCGACAGCTCGCCGACGCCGGGGCGGTGGAGGCGCTGGTCGGCTTCCACACCAGCGACGTGCACCGCGCGATCGAGCCGGTGGTGACCGGGCGGGTGCCGTACATCTTCACCCCGCCGCACGAGGGCGGCCTCCGGCTGCCGGGCGTGGTGTGCACCGGGGTCGACCCGATGCGGCAGCTGCGCGACTCGATCGGCTGGCTGACCCGACAACACCGGCTGCGCCGTTGGGCGTTGATCGGCAACGACTACATCTGGCCGCAGGCCACGCACCGTGCGGCGGCCCGGCTGATCGCCGAGGCGCGCAGCAGTGTGGTGTACGAGCGGCGGGTCGCCTTCGGCGCGGTGCGCGAGGGGCTGGACGAGTTGTTCGCGGGGCTGCGGACGACCGGTGCCGACGCGCTGCTGCTCAGTCTGATCGGGCGGGACCTGGTGGACTTCAACCGGGCGCTGCGGCACGCCGGTCTGGACCGGATCCTGGTGCGGCTGTCCGGATCCCTGGAGGAGAACGGCCTGCTGGCCTACGGCGGCGACGACACCGGCGGGATGTACGCGGTGATGCAGTCGTTCGCGTCGCAGACCGACGATCGCCGGCTGGGGCTGGCCGAGCGGCACCGGGCGCTGTTCGGACCGGAGGCGCCGGTTCTGGACGCCTACGCGGAGGGGCTGTACGACGGGCTGCACCTGGTCGCGGCACTCGCGTCGTGGAACGCGCTGGGCCCCAACGGGTTGGCGGCGGCGGTACACCGCCTGCTCGACGGGGACCCGGAGGGCACCCGTGCGGCCTGGGCTCGGTCGCCGTTGGGCCCGCCGCGCCGGCAGGTGTTCCTCGCGCGGGCGGAGGGGCTGGAATTCGCCGTGCTTCCGCACCGCGAAAGTACTTCCATTTGGAAATAACTGGATCTAGGGTCTCTCCGAGACCCCTCGGGGTCGTCCCGAGGAGAGATTCCCATGAGCGAAGTCCCCGCGCCCGAATCCGCCGCGAGACCCGGGTCCACCGGCAGACCCGACCCGACCGGTGGAGCCGAGTCGATCGAGAAGTACGGCTACAAGCAAGAGCTCCGCCGCTCGCTGAGCTTTCGCGACCTGCTCGTCTACGGCCTGGTCTTCATGGTCCCGATCGCGCCGTTCGGCATCTTCGGCGGCGTGTTCCAGGGCTCCGGCGGCATGGTCGCGCTCACGTACATCATCGGCATGGTCGCGATGATGTTCACCGCGCTGTCCTACGCGCAGATGTCCCAGGCCTTCCCGATGGCCGGATCCGTGTACTCCTACGCCGGTCGCGGCATCGCCGCCCCCGTGGGCTTCCTGGCCGGCTGGATGATCCTGCTCGACTACATCCTCGTCCCCGGCCTGCTCTACCTGATCGCCGCCGTGGCGATGAACTCGCTGGTCGGCTCGATCCCGGTGTGGATGTGGGTGGTCGGCTTCGTGCTGCTGAACACGGCGGTGAACTACCTGGGCGTGGAGATGACCGCCAAGGTCAACAAGATCATGCTGATCGGCGAGTTGATCGTCCTGCTGCTGTTCGTGGTCGTCGGCGTGGTCGCGCTGATGGACGGCAAGGGCCGGGGTTTCGACTTCACCCCGCTGTACAACGGCGACACCTTCTCCTGGAGCCTGGCCTTCGGCGCCGTCTCGATCGCGGCGCTGAGCTTCCTCGGCTTCGACGGCATCTCCATGCTGTCCGAGGAGAACAAGGACTCGGCCAAGGCCATCGGCCGCTCGATGGTCGCCGCGCTGCTGCTCGCCGGCACCCTGTTCATCGTGCAGACCTGGGTGGCCTCGCTCCTGGTGGAGGACCCCAAGGCGCTGATCGCCAACGGCGACCCGGACGGCACCGCGTTCTACGACGCGGCCCGGGTCGCGGCCGGCGGCTGGCTGGCCAAGCTCACCGCCGTGGCCACCGCGGTCGCCTGGGGCTTCGCCAACTCGCTGGTCGCCCAGGCGGCCACCTCGCGCCTGCTCTACGCGATGGCCCGCGACCGGCAACTGCCGTCCATCCTGGCCAAGGTGCACCCCAAGCATCGGGTGCCGGTCAACGCCACGCTGCTCACCGCCGCCGTCTCGCTCGCGCTCGGCCTGTACACCAGCACCCGCGACGACGGCATCACCAAGCTGAGCAGCCTGGTCAACATCGGCGCGCTGACCACCTTCCTCGTCCTGCACGTCTCGGTCGTCGTGCACTACCTCGTCCGGCACAAGAGCCGCGACTACTGGCGACACCTGATCGCGCCCTCGATCGGCTTCGCGATCCTGGCGTACGTCGTCTACAAGGCCGACGACGACGCGCAGCGCCTGGGCATGATCTGGTTCGCGATCGGTCTTGCCCTGCTCTCCGGTCTGGTCCTGGCGGGCCGCCGGCCCAAGATCTCCGCCATCGATCCGATCGAGGAACCCGTATGACCCTGCTCGAAGTCGTCTCGCTACGGCCGACCTACCACCAGTACGCCTACACCTTCGGCGGTCGTCGGCCCCTGGTGACGGTGCGCCCGGGCACCATCGTCGAGCTGTCCACCGAGGACTGCTTCGGCGGCAACGTCAGGGGCTTCGACGATCTGCCCAGCGCGGTCTGCGAGTTCCCCTATCTCAATCCCGTCACCGGACCGATCGCGGTCGAGGGCGCCGAGGTCGGGGACACCCTCGCGGTGCACTTCGTGGACATCTCGCCCGCCCGGGACTGGGGTGTCTCCAGCACCTTCCCGCACTTCGGCGCGCTGACCGCGACACACACCACGGCGATGCTGCACGCGCCGCTGGAGGAGCGGGTCTGGGTCTACGACCTGGACGTCGAGGCGGGCGTCTGCCGCTTCCGGGCCCGCAAGAGCGACTTCTCGGTCGAGTTGCCGCTCGACCCGATGCACGGCACCGTCGGGGTGGCACCGGCCGGCGGCGAGACGCTGATGTCGATCACCCCGGGGGCGCACGGCGGCAACATGGACACCCCCGAGATGCGCGCCGGCACCACCGCGTACTTCGGCGTCAACGTCGCGGGCGGCATGCTCTCGATCGGCGACGGCCACGCCCGGCAGGGCGAGGGGGAGGTATGCGGGACGGCGGTGGAGGCCGCGATGCGCACGGTGATCGTGGTCGACCTGATCAAGGGCGGCGCACCGGTGTCGCCGCGCCTGGAGAACGACCGCTACCTGATGACCACGGGCTCGGCCCGCCCGCTGGAGGACGCCTACCGGATCAGCCAGCGCGACCTGGTCGACTGGACGGCGGGCCTGCTGGACCTGGACCTGCTCGACGCCTACCAGCTGGTCAGCCAGGCCGGCCTGGCCCCGGCCGCCAACGTGTGCGACACGAACTACACGATGGTGGCCAAGCTCCCGAAGGCGACGCTGGGTCGGCAGCGGGCCTACGAGGGGCGGCACGACCACCTGCGCGCGGTCGCGGGGGCGTACCTGCGGGAGCGCTGAGGGGCCGGGGCGCGGCTCCCGCACCCGCGGGGGAGCGCGCCTCGACATCGACTCCGGGACCGGAGAGGCCACGGTCCCGGCACCCGGCGGCGTGCCGCCCCCGCGCCGGGTGGGAGGGGGACATCCCCGGGCGAATCGCGTCCGCCGACGCGCGTCCCCCCGGGGCCCGGGGATGTCCCAGGGGGCGGGGGCAGCCGGCTTCCCGCCGGGAACGTGGACGCCCCCGTCGATCGGGAATTCCTCGGGCGCCGACGTGTTGCCACTCGTGTGAACGTGTTCTCGCCGCAGGTCCGGTTCTCCGTCCTCGATCGATCGTTGACGCTTCGCGGCGAGCACCCCGCCTCGGCGCTGCGGCACGCGGTGGCGTTCGCCCGGGAGGTGGAGCGGCTGGGGTATTCCCGCTTCTGGGTCGCGGAGCATCACAGCGTTCCGGGGGTGGCCGGCTCGGCGCCGACCGTGCTGGCCGCCGCGGTGGCGGCGGCGACCGAGCGGATCCGGGTCGGCACCGGCGGGGTGATGTTGCCCAACCACCAACCGCTCGTGGTGGCCGAGCAGTTCGGGGTGCTGGAGGCGCTGTACCCGGGGCGGATCGACATGGGCGTGGGGCGTTCCGTGGGGTTCACCGACGGGATCCGCGCGGCGCTGGGGCGGGACAAGGACGCGGCGGAGGACTTCCCGGAGCGGCTGGCCGAACTGCTCGGCTACTTCCTGGGCACCCAGGACGCGCACCCGGGCGTCCACGCGCGCCCCGCCGAAGGGCTGCGTCCGGCGCCGTTCGTGCTGGCCACCGGGGCGGGCGCGGCTTACGCGGCCGCGGCGGGCGTACCGCTGGTGGTGGCCGCGGCGATCGGCGAGGAGCGCATGCTGCGCGCGATCGAGCGCTACCGGACCGCGTTCCGGCCGTCCACCTGGGCGGCGCGACCCTACGTGGTGCTCGCCGGCACGGTCGCCGTCGCGGACACCGCCGAGGCGGCCGACGACCTGCTGCTGCCCGAGGCGTGGGCGGCCGCCTATTCGCGCACTCGCGGCACCTTCCCGCCGCTGATCCCGGCCGAGGAGATCCGCGCCGCCGCGCTCACCGCACGCGAGCGCGACCACCTGGACGCCGCGCGGCGCGACCGGATCGCCGGTACCGCGCAGACCGTCGCGGCGGACCTGGCGGCGCTGTTCGCCCGCACCGACGCGGACGAGTTCCTGGTCACCACGAGCAGCCACGACCGGATCGGCCGCGCGGACTCGGCCCGGCGCCTGGCCGAACTCGTGGGCATCGCGCCCCGGATCGGCGCGGGCGCGACGCGCTGAATCGGGGGATTCGCCTCGCCCGCCCCGGACCCCCGGCGGCAGCCGGCGGGCGTTGCTACCGTGGTGCGGCTCGAGTGGTCGTTCCGCGGGGAGGTTTCGAGCGATGGCCCATGTCGGCCGGCAGCCGGACGTACGTCCACACCCGAACACACCCGGGACCGGGCCCGGTCACGCGCCGGTGGAGACCGCCGCGCAGATCGAGCGGCGCTGGATCGCCTACGTCGCCTCCGTGGTGGTCCCGGGCGTGCTCGCGCACCGGATGTTGCGGCCTGCGCACCGGATCGGCAAGCCCGACGGGCTGATGGGCAACCTCAACCGGGTGCGCGCGTGGCTCGGACTGATGATCGTGCTGGCGGTGTTCCTGCGCGGCCTGTACCAGGAGCGCACGCACGGCTCCGGCCAGTCGGCCACCACGACCCGGATCCAGGGCGCTCAGGTGGTGGCCGAGGTGGCGTCGGCGATGGTGCGTCGGATGGTCCTGCTGCCGGTGTACGGGATGATCGGCATCGTGTTGATCGGCTGCCTCCTGGTGCTCTTCGCCCGGCCGCACCTGCGCTCGCTGACCATGCGTCAGTTGATCCACCCGGTCCGCTCGGTCGGGTTGTTCCTGGTGGTCCCGGTGATCGGCGTCGCGGTGGCCTGGGGCTGCCGCAGGGGCGCGGGCCTGGGGAGCAACACCAACACGCTGCGCACCGACGGCACCATGGTGCAACTGGTCCTGTCGTGGGTGTCCATGGTCGTCGGCATCTGGGTGTTCGGCTTCGCCGTGGTGGCCATCTGGCAGGTGGCCCAGCACCTGTTCTCGGCGGCCGACGGCCACCCCATGTTGCCCGCGCTGATGGCGATGTGGCTGGCCTGGGCCTTCACCCTGACCGATCTGCTGATCAAGACGGACAACCCGCTGTTCGCCGGCTCCGACATCGTGCCGGACAACATCAAACTTCCGGTGGGCGTGGGCGGATCGCTGATCATCACCGCGTTGAGCGTGTGGGAGATCCGCCGGTTGGGGCGCTGGAACGGCATCACGTGGCGCAGCGGGCCGTGGGGGTCGCGGTCGCCGCAGAGTCGGGGGGCGGCGGGGGCGTGAGGTGAGGGGGTGGGGGTCGGGTCGGGGGGTGGGTCGGGGGGTGGGCGGGTCGGTGTGGTGGTGTCGTGTCGGCGGCGGGGGCTTTTTGTTGGGCGCTTCGCGCCGGCTCGCGAGGCACCGCTTTTTCTCTCCCCCGCTTCGCTCCTCCGAGAAAAAGCGGCCCCTCGCTCGGGGTCGGCTGTCCCTCCGCTTCGCTCCGGGCCATCCGACCCACACAACCGCGGCTCCGCCGCTCTCCGCGCTTCGCGCGTCGATCGCGTGGGCGGCCCGGGTCGGGGGCGCTGACGCGCCGCGAGGTGGTGATGTCGGTTGGCTGCGGGGCCCGGTGGGTCGTGTCCGATGCTTTCGAACGTCAGTGCGTGTGTGGGTGAGGCGTCGGGTGGGGCCGGTGGGTGCACCGGGTCGAGTCGACTGAGGTGTTGCCGCAGCTTGCGTGCGCGGCGGAGTCGGGTCGTGCCCGGTGCCTGCGCACCGCAGCGCGTGTGGGTGAGACATCGGGTGGCGTGGTGGGTGCACCCGACCGGTGTCGGCCAAGGCGGCGGCGCAACCCGGGGTGTCGGCTTCAGGTGTTTCTTCGGGCGCCGGCGATCAGGCGGTAGCCCAGGCCGGTGGTGGTTTCGTCGACGAGGAACAGCCGGCCGTCGTGTTCGAAGGGCTTGGGCATCGCCTCCGCGAGCGAGACGCCCAGGCGCAGCGGGTATTCGTCGAGGACGGTGATGTGGCCGTCGTCCGGGTCGAAGCGGACCAGGCGCGGCGGCTTGCTGCCCCGGGCGTTGACCCACACGCGCAGGGCGCCGTCCGGCTCGACCGCGATCGGGGCGGCCTTGCTGTCCACGCTCAGGCCGACCACCTTGACCGCGGCGGGCAACTCGGAGATCCAGCGCACCCGGCCGCTCGCCCGGTCGATCGCGATGATCTGGTTGGCGCCGGGGGAGGACGAGGCGTGCACGGACCGGCCGTTGTTGCCGGGCACGTAGATGGTGCGCTCGTCGGCGAGCAGGCGCGGGGCGGTGCCGCGGGCGTCGCCGACCAGGGGATTGCCGGTGTCGATCGGGTACGCGGGCTCGCCGCGATCGGTCAGCACCGTCGGTCGGATCGCGCCGCCCGAGCCGGTCGGCTCGTTGACGATGACCGGGGAGGTGGCCACGACCGGGGAGGCGCCGGGCGGGCCGCCCTTGGGCAGGGTGTGTGTCCAGGCCGGTTTGCCGGTGGCGGGGTCCAGGGCCCAGACCGTGTCGGCGCCGGCGCACTGTCCGTTGGCGACCAGCGCCGCGCCGCCGCGGAATCCGGTGACCCGGCAGCCGGCCGCCACGGTGTTCGCGGTCCAGAGCTGGGCGCCGTCCCGGATCCGGAACGCGGTGTCGCCGCTGACCGCCACGCCGTGCGAGACGGCCACCCGCTCCTGGGCCGGGGTGTCCCTGGCGGTGCGCGGCTTGCTCCAGACCTCGGTGCCGGAGGTGACGTCGACGCCCGCGACGCGGTCGCAGGCGGTGCCGACGCCGTAGACGATCACCGCGATCGTCCCGTCGGTCTCGGCGCCGGCGGCGCACATCGAGGCGCCGCCCGGAAGCGGCTTCTCCCAGGCGGTGGCCCCGCTGTCGACGCGGTACGCCACCACGCGGGCACGCTCCGAGCGGACCACGGTGTCGCCCTGGAACCAGGTGCCCTCGAGGGTACGGGGGTCCTTGGCCGCGCTCGCCGGGGGCTTCGGACCGTCCCGGCCCTCCTTCAACGCCCAGGAGACCGCGACGTGTTGGCCGGAGTTGTCGTAGTCGTTGGCGTCCTTGACCGCCTGCCGCACCGCGCCGACGCCGGCCACCGCGAGCACGGCCAGGGCCAGGAGCGCGCTGCGGAGCAGGACCGGGCGATCCCGCCGCACCCGGATGCGGGTGGGGTCGAGCGGCGGGCCGAAGACGAAGTGGTGGTCCGAGGGCGCCGGTTGCAGCGGCATCGGGGACGACGGGGGTGTCGGGCCGCCGGGGCCGCCGGGGCCGTGGGGCGGCAACGGACCCGGGCCGGCCGGGCCGCCGGGGCCGCCGTGCGGCGGGTAGGTGTGCGGGCCGGCCGGGGGGTGGGTCTCGTACAGCGGCAGGTTGGGGTTCGCGACGAAACCGCCGCCGCCGGAGGAAGGGGGATACGGCGCCGGGCGGGTGTGCGACTGCGGCTGCGCCTGATGCGGCACGTGCGGCTGCGGGTGCCCGTGGGCCGGGGCGTGCGGCTGCGCAGGTGCCTGACCGTGTGGTTGCGCTGGTCCGGGTGCCGGGGGTGGGGCGAAGCCGGGGCGGCTCGACAAGGCCGGCTGCGGGGATGTCGACCGCGGTGGGGCGAAGCCGGGGCGGCCCGACGTGTTCGATCCGGGCGGCCCGAACGGCGGCGGGCCGGAGGGTGTCGGCTGCGGGGGCGCGAACGGCGGTGGTTCGGCCGGGGTCGGCTGCGGCGGGGCGAACGGTGGTTGCTCGGACGAGGCCGCTCGGGCACGCCGGTGCTCGTCCCACGGGTCCTGCGGATCGGTCGGGTTCTGCGGGGTGCTCACGCGGCGGCTCCCGAAGTGCCGGGTATCACCGGGGCGCCGAGGCCGACCTCGTGCGGGCCCGGCAGGTCCTTGAGGTCGCGGCGGTCCACGTGTCCGACCGACTGGCCGACGTTGTGCAGCCACAACACGAGGAAGGTGATCACCGCGGCGGAGGCGGCGGTGATCAGTACGCCCACCACGATCACCAGGAGCTTGCGCGGTGCGGCCGGCCCGCGGGCCGGAGCGGGCTCCGGCGGCGCGCCCCACGGCGTCGGCGTCGGTCCGGCGGCCTGTCGCCGCGGTGGCGATGACTGCGTCATGACGATCGTGCCCCCCGTGTCCCGTTACCTGTTCACCCCGTGCCGCGTCGATTACCGTACCGACCCCGGCCGCCCGCCGCCGACAATCCGGGCCGGTTCGAGGGTGGACCCGCCACGACCGAGGGATCCGCCCGGGCCGCACGTGCGTCGGACCGGCGTCGGGCCCCCGTCGCGGCGGTGCCGTGATGGGAGAGGATGTGGTCCGGGCGTCGTCGGCCGTAGTCGGCGACGCATCGTAAGTCGCAACGGGGAAGTGGATCCGTGTCGTTTCAGCAATCGCCGGGCGGCGAGCAGCCGCAGCAGCCCCCGGGTGGGCCGTATGGTCCGCCGCCCGGTCCGTACGGGGCGCCGCCGCCTCCCGGTCAGCCATACAGTGGCCCCTACGGCCCACCCGGCCCGCCGCACACGGCGCAGCCCGGCGCCCATCATCCCTACGGGGCCCCGCCGCCACCGGGCCAGTGGGGCTACGGGCCCGGATACGGCGGCCCGCCGCCGCCCGGGCAGCCCAAGCGCAAGGTCGCGATCATCGTCGCGGCCGTGGTGGGCGTCATCGCCGTGGGCACCGTCGCGGTGCTGGGTGCCACCGGCGCGTTCTCGTCCGACGACAAGGACCCGGTGGCCAAGCCCACCTCGTCGTCGCAGACCTCGGGCCCGCCGACCACGCGGCCCACCTCGCCCGCGCCGGCGCCGCCGGACCTGCCCACCACCCGCCCGCCGAGCACCACGTCGGCGCCCAAGCGCACCGTGGACACGCCCGACAGGGCGGGTGGGCTGAACAAGATGAGCGACGACGCGTATCCGGCGCAGAAGTCGCTCCGGGACGGGGCGAGGCCCGGCTCCAAGGTCGCCGCGTACGGCGCCTCGGGCTCGACCACGCCGAGCGCGGTGGTCATGGTGATGGCCAACCCGGCCCCGGGCCAGTCGCCGATGACGACGATGGATCAGATCATCGCCGGCATGCGGGAGGGCGCCGACGAGAAGTCGGCCGACCTGGGGGCCGTCCGCGAGATGGGCGCCGGTTCGATGGGCGGCGTGTTGCGCTGCACCACCATCAAGTCCGGCGGCAAGGCGCTGCCGACCTGCGTGTGGGCCGACGCGGACACCGTGGGCGTCGTGTACGGGATCAACGACAAGACGCTGGACGAGACCGCGGCGCAGACCCTGCGGCTGCGCCCGGACCTGGAGAAGTGATCGAGGGGTAGCACGCGACCGCCGATCTCCCGGCCGGGCCCACGGGCCCGGCGCGCCGGGCACTTCGCATACTCCGTACGCCCCGACGACGCCCGCCGTCGTCGGGGCGTCGTCGTCCGCCCGCGTACTCGTGCCGCGTCCGGACATGCCGACGCGACCGACGGCGGCGGGCGGCGTCGGTGCGGACGGGCCGGGTTTCGCGGAACCGCCCCGGGCGGGCCGGCTCCGACGAGCCCGGCCCCGACCAGGCCGGAGGCGGCCCGTCGGGGGAGCGGGGTCGGTCAGGCCGTACCCGGGGCCGCCGGGATCCGGCTCGTCATGCGCTCCATCCCGCTGATCCAGTTGTCGCGCAGCGCCGCCGTGGCCGCCGGGACGTCGCCGGCGCGCAGGTGTTCGGCGATCCGGCAGTGCTCCTCGGCCTCGCGCTCCAGCAAGGTGTCCTCGCCCGCGATCAGGTGGGTGTAGCGGCGCATTCCCGCCTTCACGCTGGTCACCAGATCGAGCAGCCGCTCGTTCGGGCACCGGCCGAGCAGCAGGTCGTGCCACTCGTCGTCGTGCCACTCGATCTCCGACTGCTCCGCCACCGGATCCGGGAAGCCCCGGGCCAGACGCAGCAACTCCGGTGCCATCTCCCGGAGTTCCTCCGGGTCGGAGAGCTCCAGGGCGAGTGACTCCAGGCCCGCGACGATCTCGCACAGCTCGCGGAACTCCTTGCTGCTGACCGGCGCGAACCGGAAGCCGCGCCCCTGATTGCTCTCCAGGACACCTTCGCCGGCGAGGGTGATCAGGGCTTCGCGCAGGGGAGTGCGGCTCACGCCCAGCTCGGCGGCGAGCACCACCTCGTTGATGTCCTTGCCCGCCGCGAAGTCGCCCCGGTCGAGGCGCAGAAGCAACTCCTCGCGGATCTGCTCCCGCAGAGGTCGCCGCTGGATACCCATGTGTCGGTTACTCCTCGTGTCGATCGTCGCCGATATCTGGTGCTTGACATGTCACACCGTAGCCACCTTGAATTATGAATACAGAATACATGAACGGAGATCAACGTGCGGTTGACGCGAGTGCCGGGATTGCTGTTCGGAGGTGACTACAACCCCGAGCAGTGGCCGGAGGAGGTCTGGGCCGAGGACGCCAAGCTGATGGTCGAGGCCGGCGTGAACATGGCGACCGTCGCGGTCTTCTCCTGGTCACGTCTGGAACCCCGGCCCGGGGAGTACGACTTCGGCTGGTTGGACCGGGTGCTCGACCTGCTGCACGAGCACGGCATCGCCGCCGATCTGGCCACCGCGACCGCCACCCCGCCGCCCTGGCTGGTGCGGGAGCACCCCGAGGTGATGCCGGTCGACGCGCACGGCACGCGGCTCGAATTCGGCTCGCGGCAGGGCTACTGCCCCAGCTCGCCGATCTTCCGCGCGGCCACCGTCCGGCTCGCCCGGGCGATGGCGGAGCGTTACGGCAGCCACCCGGCGCTGGCGATGTGGCACATCGGCAACGAGTACGCGGACCACACGCTGGAGTGCTTCTGCGACGAGTCGGCCCGGCACTTCCGCCGGTGGCTGACCGACCGGTACGCCGACATCGACGGCCTCAACGCCGCCTGGGGCACCTCCTGCTGGGGCCAGCACTACACCGACTTCGGCCAGATCAACCCGCCGCGCGTGGCGCCGGGACCGATCAACCCGGCCCAGGTGCTCGACTGGCGGCGCTTTTGCTCCGACGCGCTCCTGGAGTGCTTCGAGGCGGAGAAGGCCGTGCTGCGCGAGGTCACCCCCGAGATCCCGGTGACCACCAACTTCATGAGCATCCTGCACGGCCTGGACTACTGGAAGTGGGCCGCCGCCGAGGACTTCGTCAGCGACGACGCCTACCCCGACCCCGCCGACCCGACCTCGCACACCGGCATCGCGCTCAGCTACGACCTGATGCGCTCGCTCAAGCGGCGCCCGTGGCTGCTGCTCGAACAGGCGCCGAGCGCGGTCAGCTGGCGCGAGGTCAACGTGCCCAAGCCGCCCGGCAAGATGCGCCTGGACAGCCTCCAGGCACTCGCCCACGGCGCCGACGGCGTGATGTTCTTCCAATGGCGCCAGGCCCACTACGGTCCCGAGAAGTTCCACTCCGCGCTCCTGCCGCACGGCGGTGTGCAAACCCGAGGATGGCAGGACACGCTGCGCCTGGGCGGCGATCTGGGCAAGCTCGCCGAGATCGCCGGCACCTCCGGCCGCGCCGACGTCGCGCTCGTCCTGGACTGGGACTCGTGGTGGGGCCTGGAAGCCCCCGAGTCGATGCCCACCAAGCGCCTGGCCCTGCTGCGCCTGATGCGCACCTGGTACGAACCGCTGCACGCGCTCGGCATTCCCGTCGACCTGACCCCGCCCGACCGCGACCTGTCCGACTACCGCCTGGTGATCGCGCCCAACCTGTACCTGTGCACCGAGGAGAGCGCGGCCCACCTGCGCGCCTACCCCGGCGAACTGGTCGTCGGCCCGTTCAGCGGCGTGGTCGACGCGGCCGACCGGATCCACCCCGGCGGCGCCCCCGGCCCGCTGCGCGAACTGCTCGGACTGCGCGTCGACGAATTCTGGCCGCTGGCCGACGGCGTCGAGCAGGGCGTGCGCTACGCCGACGGCACCTCGGGCACCGCGACCCGCTGGGCCGAGTGGATCCGTACCGAAGGTGCCGCCACCGTCGCCGAATACGCCGACGGCGACCTCGCCGGACAACCCGCGATCACCCGCCTGGACCGCGTCACCTACGTCGGCTGCGCCCTGGAGGACGTCACTCCCGTACTCACCGACGCGCTGACTCGCGCCGGCATACGCCCGGTCGCCGACCTGCCCCCCGGCGTCGAGGCCGGGCTGCGAACCGGCCCCGACGCCGACTACCTGTTCCTGCTCAACCACGGCACGACCACCGCGGCACTGACCCTGCGCGCCCCCGGCACGGACCTGCTGACCGGGCGCGACCTGCACGGCTCGATCGAGATCGGACCCAGGGACGCCGTGGTGCTGCGCACCGCACACGAGGGAGAGAAGTGACCCACCCCTATATACCCAACGCCGAGCCGGCCGTACGGGCCGAGATGCTGGCCGCCATCGGGGTCGAGTCCGTCGAGGACTTCTACGCCGACATCCCTGCCGCGCTGCGCCTGAACCGCCCGCTCGACCTGCCCGCGCCGATCACCTCGGAGCACGAACTCGTCCGGCACATGGGCGCGTTGCTGGGACGCAACACCGACACCACCGAAGTGCTGAGCTTCCTGGGCGGCGGCTGCTACCCGCACCACGTGCCCGCGGTGTGCGACGAGGTCAACACGCGCGGCGAATTCCTGACCGCCTACGCGGGCGAGCCGTACGAGGACCACGGCCGCTTCCAGGCGATCTTCGAGTACGTCAGCATGATGGCCGAACTCCTGGAAATGGACGTCGTCAACGTCCCCACCTACGACGGCTTCCAGGCGTCCGGCACCGCGCTGCGCATGGCCGCCCGCTACACCGGCCGCTCCACCGTCCTGGTCACCGCCGCGATCGGCGCGGACAAGCTGAGCAAGCTGCACGACTTCCTCGCGCCCGACATCGAGATCGCCATGATCCCGGTCACCGAGACCGGCGAGGCCGCCGCGTTCACCGTCGACGACAGCGTCGCCGCGGTCTACCTCGAATACCCCAACGCGTACGGCGTGGTCGAGACCCGGATGGCCGAGATCGCCGAACTCGCGCACGCCCAGGGTGCGTTGCTCGTGGTGAGCGCCGACCCGATCGCGCTCGGCGTGCTCGCCCCGCCCGCGACGCTCGGCGCGGACATCGTCTGCGGCGACATCCAGTCGCTCGGCATGCACCAGAGCTACGGCGGCGGCCACGCCGGCTACATCGCCACCCGCGACGAACCGCGCCTGGTCGCCGAGTTCCCCTCCCGCCTGTTCGGCATCGCGCCCACCGCGGTGCCCGGCGAATACGGCTTCGGCGACGTCTTCTACGACCGCACCTCCTTCGCGCTGCGCGAGGAGGGCAAGGAATGGGTCGGCACCGCGGCCTCCCTGTGGGGCATCACCGCCGGCGTCTACCTGGCCCTGATGGGCCCGGAGGGCATGCGCGAGCTGGGCGAGACCGTCCTGGCCAGGACCCGCTACGCGATGGACGAACTCGGCGCCGTACCCGGCGTGCGGGTGCTGCACCCCGAGGGTGTGCACTTCCGCGAGTTCGCCGTCGAGGTGGCCGACGCCGACGCGCTGCTCACCGCGCTGCGCGCGCACGGCATCTTCGCCGGTGTCCGCCTGGACGCCGGCACGCTGCTGGTCTGCGTGACCGAGCGGCACTCCAAGGACGACATCGACACGCTGGTGCGAGCGGTACGAGAGGTGCAGGGCTGATGGGTGCCGTCGGAGAATCCTTCGCGAAGTTGCCGATCGAGGCCAAGCCGCCGCTGCGCCGGTTCCACCAGGCGCGCTGGGACGAGCCGATCATCTTCGAGCTGTCCAGCCCCGGCCGGCGCGGCATCGGGGTGCCCGAGGCGGGCGTGCCCGCCGTCGAGCTGCCGGCCGCGGTACGCCGCCAGGCACCGCCCGCGCTGCCGGAGATGTCCCAGCTGCACGTGCTGCGCCACTACGTACGGCTGTCCCAGGAGACGCTGGGCGTCGACGTCAACATCGCCGTCGGCCAGGGCACCTGCACGATGAAGTACAGCCCCAAGGTCAACGACCGCTTCGTCAGCGACACGCGGATCGCCGAACTGCACCCGGCCCAGCCCGAGGACAGCGTGCAGGGCGTGCTGGAGATCTACTGGCGCATGGAGCGCATGCTCGCGGAGATCTCCGGTCTGCACCGGGTCAGCCTTCAGCCCAACTCCGGCTCGGCGGCCATCTACACCAACATCGCGATGATCCGCGCCTACCACGCCTCCCGGGGCGAGGGCGAACAGCGCGACCAGGTGATCACCACGATGTTCTCGCACCCCTCGAACGCGGCCTGCGCCAAGCTCGCCGGGTACGAGGTCATCACCCTGATGCCGGACGCCGACGGCCACCCGGACATCGAGGCACTGCGCGCGGCGGTCGGCCCGCGCACCGCGGCGCTGATGATCACCAACCCGGAGGACACCGGGATCTACAACCCGCGGATCGCCGAGTTCGTCGAACTCGTGCACGGCGTGGGCGGGTTGGCCTGCTACGACCAGGCCAACGCGAACGGCATCCTGGGCATCACCCGGGCCGCCGAGGCCGGGTTCGACCTGTGCCACTTCAACCTGCACAAGACCTTCTCCACCCCGCACATGTGCGGCGGGCCGGCCGCGGGCGCCAGCGGTGTCGCGGAGAAGCTGGTGCCGTTCCTGCCCGGCCCCACCGTCGAGTTCGACGGCGAGCGCTACTTCCTCGACGCCGACCGGCCGCAGTCGATCGGCAAGGTCCGGCCGTACCTGGGAGTCACCCAGAACGTGGTGCGCGCCTACGCCTGGATCATGGCGCTGGGCGCCGAGGGCCTGCGGCAGGTCGCCGAGACGGCGGTGCTGAACAACAACTACCTCCAGCACAAGATCCTGCAGATCCGCGGCGCCTCCGCGCCGTGGGGCAGGCGCCGACTCGAACAGGTGCGCTACTCGTGGGAGGAGCTGTACGAGGAGACCGGCGTGCACTCGGAGGACATCGGGGTGCGTGCGGCCGACTTCGGCGTGCACTACTGGACCAGCCACCACCCGTACCTGGTGCCCGAGCCGTTCACCCTGGAGCCCACCGAGTCGTACTCCAAGGAGGACCTGGACGAGTACGCCGCGATCCTCGCCCACGTCGCCGAGGAGGCGCGCACCGACCCGGAGTTCGTCAAGGGCGCGCCCTACAACCAGACCGTGCACAAGATCGACCCGACCTGCCTCGACGACCCGGAGCAGTGGGCGCCGACCTGGCGGGCCTACGTCCGTAAGCACCTGTCGTGAGAATCGGCCTGATCGTCAACCCGGTCGCCGGCCTCGGCGGCGCGGCCGGGCTCAAGGGCAGCGACGGCACCGAGGTCCAGCGCGAGGCGCTGGCCCGAGGTGCCACCGCCCGGGCCGGCGAGCGCGCGGCGGCCGCGGTGCGCGCGCTGCTCGCCGCCCGCCCGGACGCCACGGTGGTCACCGTGCCGGGTCCGATGGGCGAGGCCGCCGCGCGGGCGGGCGGCGCCGAGCCCGAACTCGTCGCCTTCGCCCCGGGCGAGCCGTCCTCGGCGGGCGACACCCGGGCCGCGGTCCGCGCGCTCGCGGCGGTGGACGTGCTGCTGTTCGCGGGTGGCGACGGCACCGCCCGCGACGTGCTCGACGCCGCGCCGGGCGGGCCCGTGCTCGGCATCCCGGCCGGGGTCAAGGTCTACTCCGGCTGCTTCGCGGTCGGTCCGGCGGCGGCGGGCCTGGCGGCCGTCGAGTTCGCCGGGAACACCACCGAGGCCGAGGTGGTGGACCTGGACGAGCAGGCCTACCGCGAGGGCCGGGTCAGCCCCCGGCTGTACGGCACACTCACCGTGCCGGCCGCCCGGGTCCGGCTCTCCGGCCGCAAGACCGGCTCCACCACGGCGGCGCCGGCCACGGTCGAGGGCATCGCCCGCGAGGTGGTCGCCCGGATGCGTCCCGGCGTGCGCTACATCCTGGGCCCCGGCAGCACCACGCGCGCGGTGGGCCGGGCCCTGGGCAGCGAGGGCACCCTGCTCGGGGTGGACGTGGTCGCCGACGGCGTGCCGATCGGGACCGACGTGAGCGAGCGGGCCCTGCTCGACCTGGTGGACGGGCACGAGGTGGCCGCGGTGGTGTCCGTGATCGGCGGCCAGGGCTTCGTGCTCGGCCGGGGCAACCAGCAGATCAGCCCCCGGGTCCTGGCCCGGGTGGACGAACTGACCGTGCTGGCAACCCGGGAGAAGCTCGCCGCGCTCGGTGGCCGGCCGCTCCTGGCCGACACCGGGGACCCGGCCACCGACGCCCGACTCGGGGGCTATGTCCGGGTGGTCACGGGCTACCGCGAGAGTGTCCCCTATCGAATTGTTCCTGCTAGTGAGGAGAGCGTCGGATGAACGGGATGACTGGATCCCTGCACGGCAAGGTCGCCATCGTCACCGGCGGCGGCTCGGGCATCGGCCGCGCCACCGCGCTGATGTTCGGCGCGGAGGGCGCCGACGTGGTGATCGCCGACATCGACGCCGCGGCCGCGACCCGCGTCGCCGAGGAGATCTCGGCGCAGGGCGGCCGGGCGGTGGCGGTCAAGGCCGACGTCTCGGCCGAGGCGGACTGCGTGGGCGTGGTCGCCGCGGCGGTGGAGACCTTCGGCGGACTGCACGTGCTGTTCAACAACGCGGGCATCATCCGGCGCGCCGACGCGATCGGCACCTCCGTCGACGAGTGGGACCGCGTGATGGCGGTCAACGTGCGCTCGGTGTTCCTGATGTGCAAGCACGCCGTGCCCGCGATGACCGACGGCGGCTCGATCGTCAACACCGGCTCCGGCTGGGGCCTCAAGGGCGGCGGCAACGCGATCTCCTACTGCGCGTCCAAGGCCGCGGTGGTCAACATGACCCGGGCCCTGGCGATCGACCACGCCGCGGCGGGCATCCGGGTCAACTCGGTCAACCCCGGGGACACCGACACCCCGATGCTCCGCGAGGAGGCCCGGCAGCTGTCCGAGGAGTGGGCGGCGTTCGAGGCCGACGCGGCCGACCGCCCGATGGGCCGCGCCGGCCGGCCCGACGAGATCGCCCGCGCGGTCCTGTTCCTCGCCTCCGACGCGGCGAGCTACATCACCGGTACCGCCCTGGTCGTGGACGGCGGCGGCCTCGCCTAGTCCGGGCCCCGCCGCTCCCGAGGGCGGCAGGCCCCTTCCCCGCACGTGCACGTCCCGCACTCATCCCCCCGGAGGCACATCGTGTCAATCTCCCGCGCCGCGAAGACCGTGGCCGTGCTGGCCGCCGGCGCCGCGCTCGTCGCCACCAGCGGTTGTGGCGGCAGCAGCGGTTCCGGTTCCGGCTCCAAGACCACCATCACCTGGTCGACCTGGGGCAACCCGGAAGAGCTCGCCCGGTTCAAGGCATTCGAGAAGGACTTCGCCAAGCGGCACCCGGACATCAACCTGAAGCTCCAGGCGGTGCCGTCCTACAGCGACTACCACGCCAAGCTGCTCACCCAGCTCTCCTCCAAGACCGCGCCCGACGTCTTCTACGTGGGCGACGACTTCGCCGGGAAGTTCGTCTCCGCCGGGGTGCTCGCGCCGCTCAACGACAAGATGGCCGCCCCCGACAGCAAGGCCAAGCCCGAGGACTTCTTCGACGGTCTGTACGGCGGCGCCAAGAAGGACGGCCAGATCTACGGCATCCCCAACGACGCCAACCCCGAAGTGCTCTGGTACGACAAGCAGACGCTCAAGGACGCCGGGATCACCGAGGACCCGGCCGCGCTGAACGCCCAGGGCAAGTGGACGATGGCCACGTTCCTGGACATGAACCGCAAGCTGAAGGCCGCCGACAAGGCCGGCTCGGTCTTCTACAACTGGTACGGCTCGACCTACAGCATGATCAACGGCTTCGGCGGCAAGGTGTACGACGGCGGCAAGTTCGTCGGCAACACCGACCCCAAGTCGCGTGAGGCATTGAAGACGCTGGCCGACGGCTACCAGGACAAGACGTTCCTGGTCGCCGACGTCCTGCCCGAGGGCAACGGCGCCGACGTGCAGTTCATCAAGCACAAGGTGGGCTTCGCCGCGGGTGGCCGGTGGATGATCGACACGGTCAAGAAGGGGCAGCAGGACAACTACGACATCGTGCCCTTCCCGTCGCAGACCGGCGTGCTGATGCCGCAAACGGTGGGCACCTCCTTCCTCGCGATGAACAAGGACACCAAGAAGGCCGCGGCGGCCTGGACGTTCATGTCCGAGTTCGTCTCCAAGGACGGTCAGACGCTGCGCCTGAAGGGCGGCGGCAACGCGGTGCCCTCGGTCAAGGGCGCGGAGAGCGTGGTGATGGAGGGCTACCCCGCGCACGCGCAGACCTTCATCGACGCCCGTGACGGCGGCTTCGCCAACTACCCCGAGGAGGCCGGCGTGCCCTCGCTGACCGCCGAGATCAACGACCACCTGCTGAAGCTGTGGACCGGCAAGATCGGCTTCGACCAGGCGATGAACGAACTCGGCTCGCTCGTCTCCGCCAAACTGCACTGACCGGGGGCCGCCGTGACCACGTCCACGCTCAGCCGCACCACCGACACACGGCGCCCGACCACCGAGGAAACCTCCGAGCGCCGCCGGTCCCTTCGGGGCCGGCGGCGCCGGGAACGGTGGTGGGCCGCCCTCTTCCTCGGGCCGCAACTGGCCTTCCTGCTGCTGTTCACCCTGATCCCGCTCGGCTTCGCGGTCGTACTGGCGTTCATGAAGTGGGACGGCCTGGGTGAGAAGTCCTGGGTCGGCTTCGACAACTTCCAGACCCAGCTGTCCGACCCCACGTTCCGCGACGCGGTCCTGAACACGCTGACCCTGGGCCTGATCACGGTGCCCGTGGGCCTGGCGCTGGCGTTGTTGATCGCGATGGCGCTGAACAACGTGCGCGGCAAGACCTTCTACCGGGTGGTCTACTTCCTGCCCGTGGTCACCAGTTCGGTCGCGGTCGCGGTGATCTGGCAGATGCTCCTCGCCAGCGGCGACCTGGGCATGCTCAACAACACCGTGCACGACTGGTTCGGGATCACCCTGCCCGACTGGCTCAACGACCCCGACTGGGTGATGGTCGCCATCGCGGCGGTGACCATCTGGTCCTCGCTCGGGCTGAACGTGGTGATCTTCCTGGCCGGCCTCCAGTCCATCCCGGCACACCTGACCGAGGTGGCCCGGATCGACGGCGCGGGCCCGCTGCGCATCTTCCGACACGTGACGCTGCCGCTGCTGTCGCCGACCATCTTCTTCTCCTTCGTGGTCGCGGTGATCAGCTCGTTCCAGGCGTTCGACCAGATCTACGTACTCGTCGACCCCGACCACAACGAGGGCGCGCGCACGATCGTGTACCAGGTCTACGACCTGGGCTTCAAGAAGTTCGAGTTCGGCGCCAGCAGCGCCGCCGCCCTGCTCCTGACGCTGATGACGATCGTGGTGACCCTCGTCCAGTTCCGCGCGCAAAAGCGCTTCGTCCACTACGAGTCGTAGGAGAGGAGGGTCGTGATGGTCACGGCCATCCGCCGTCGTATCGGCACCGTCGCATTGCACACCCTGCTCGTCGTGGGCGGGCTGCTGATGGTGTTCCCGTTCATCTGGATGCTGCTCACCGCGTTCAAGGGCGAGGGGCAGATGATCCAGGATCCGCTGTCCTGGATCCCGGATCCCTGGCGGGCGAGCAACTTCCCCGACGCCCTGGACGCGATGCCGTTCGGGCGCGCCTACTGGAACAGCTTCTACATCGCCGCGATCACCGTCGTGGCCACCCTGCTCACCGCCTCGATGGCGGCCTACGCGTTCAGCCGGATCGACTTCCCGTTCTCGCGTTCGCTGTTCGTGGTCTTCCTGCTCACCCAGATGGTGCCCACCCAGGTCACCCTGGTGCCGCTGTACGTGATGTTGTCGCACTTCGGCTGGATCGACACCCACATGGCGCTGATCCTGCCCGCCATCGCCAACCCGTTCGCGGTGTTCATGATGCGCCAGTTCATTCGCGCGGTGCCGATCGAACTGGAGGAGGCCGCCCGCCTCGACGGTGCGAACCGGTGGACGATCTTCACCCGCATCGTGCTGCCCAACATCAAGCCGGGCATGGCGGCGCTGGGCATCATCGTCTTCCTGGGCAGCTGGAACAGCTTCATCTACCCGCTGATCTTCCTGAACTCGGAGGACAAATTCACCGTTCCGATGTTGCTCGCCTCGTTCAAGGGCCAGCACGGCGGACTGGACTACGGCCTGCTGCTCGCCGCGTCGACGATCTCCGTGGTGCCGATGCTGATCGCCTTCGTGATCGGCCAGCGGAAGATCATCAACAGCATGGCGGCATCCGGCATGGGAGGACGCTGACATGCCCACGCCCCTACTCGACCTGGTGGCGCTGGACCTGCGTGAACGCCCGTTCACCGACCGGGGATCGCGCCTGCTCGTACTCGCCGCGGACGACGGCGACCTGTGGGTCGCCCGGTCCGAGTACGAGACGCGGCTGACCGAGACGACCGTGCTCACCGCGCTGCGGATCCGCGCGGCCGACGGCGCGGCGCTGCCGATCCGGGCCGCGCGCCCGGACCGGATCGCCTTCGCGGGCGGGGTACACCTGGCCTTCGCCGACGCCGACACCCTCGTGCTCACCGGCACCGGCGCGCGGGCCGAATGGCTCGACGCGGACGGCATCGCGCACGGCGCCGCGATCGACGGGCGGCTGGTGCTGGTCGGCAAGGACGCGCCGGACGCGCCGACCGTCCTGGGCGCGGCCCGCGCGCGCTGGACGACCTGGTTCGAGCGCATGCCGGCCGTGCGCGCCGACCTGCGCGAGCGGGCGGCGCTCGCCTGGTGGACGCTCGGGATCAACCTGCTGCCGATTCGGCACGCGGGCGGGCGCGAGGGCCTGGTCCCGTCCCGCTTCGGCTACGTCGGAGTGTGGAACTGGGACGCGTACTTCCACGCCATCGCGCTGCGCCACGGTGATGCCGAACTGGCCCGTGACCAGATCCGGATCCTGCTCGCCCACCAGCGCCCCGACGGGCTGATCCCCGACGTCGTGCACGACGAGGGCGTGCTGGCCGAGACCACCGACCTGCCCCGCTCCGACCGGGCCCGGCTGGCCGAGCACGTCGGCAGCGCCCTGGGGGAGGAGGAGGCCGCCGCCGCGTCGAATGCCTCGGCGGGCGAGGTGGTCCCGGTGACCAAGCCGCCGCTGACCGCGTGGGCGGTGTGGAAGATCCACCGGGCCGCCCCCGACCTCGACTTCCTGGCCGAGGTCTACGAGCCGCTCGCGCGCTCCCAGCAGTGGTGGCTCACCTCCTCCGACCCCGACGGGGACGGCCTGGCCGAATACCTGCACCCGTACTCCAGCGGCCTGGACGACAGCCCCGTCTGGGACTACGGCCCGCGTGCCGAACCGCCGGACCTGAACTCCTACCTGGCGCTCCAGTTCGACGTCCTCGGCGACATCGCCGAGGCGCTCGGCCGGGCGGACGAGGCCGCCGACTGGCGCGAACGCGCCGCCGCGCACACCGAGTTGCTGATCGCGCGCCGCTGGGACGGCGAGCGCTTCGGCACCGTCTCGGCGGGCCGCGCGGTGGCCACCCGCACCCCGCTGGAACTGCTGCCGCTGCTTACCGGCCGGCTGCCGCGCGCCATCGCCGACCGACTGGTCGCCGACCTGCGCTCGGCAAGCTTTTGGGGCGAACGCCCGGTGCCCACCGTCGCGTTCGACGACCCGGACTTCGACCCCGACGCGATGTGGCGCGGGCCGGTCTGGCTCAACGTCAACTACCTGCTGATCGAGGGCCTGCGCCGATCCGGATACCCGGACGTGGCCGACGAGTTGACCGAGCGCACGGTGCGGATGGTGGCCGAGGGCGGGGGCCTGTACGAGTACTGGAACCCGCTCACCGGCGCCCGAGCCGGCCGGGCCACCTCCGGCTTCGGCTGGTCCAGCGCCCTGTTCGTGGACCTGGCCCGCACCTGAGCCCGACGGCTTCCCGCGCGGGTGGGCGCGGGAAGCCGTCGGCGTGCCGGGATCGATCGATCGCACGATCGGTCAGACGTTGTGGATCCGGAAGCGGGAGATCGTGTAGTCGGTGGGGTCGCTCGTGTCGTGGACCCAGGCGAGCGAAACCCTGAACGTGTCGTCGACCTGGCCGAAGTTGAACACCAGGTGGCCCTGTTCGTTGCCGTTGAGCGCCGAGACGTCCAACCCCGTGGTGGCTCCCGGCGCCACCGTGCTCTCCGTGATGGTCGCCTTGCCGTCGAGGTCGCCGCTGTGCGTGGTGGTGCCCTCGTACAACAACTGCTCGCCGCGATAGTCCAGAGTGCCGTCCGCGTTCGGCCGGACCGCGATCCTGGTCTCCAGCCGAACCTCGCCCCCGCAGAAGCTGTCCCGGCGACTGGTGGTCCACTGCCCGACCGGTGCCTGCAGGTCGTACCAAAAGTAGTCGCCGCCGCTGCCCTCGCAACGGGTGTAACCATTGCCTCCCTCGTGGTCGTACAGGTTCAGCCAGCCCTCCAGGGCGACGTGTCGGTAGACCACCGGAGTGGTCGGACCGCCGCCCGTGCCACCGCCACCGCCACCCGGCTCACAGTCCTCGCAGCGCTGCGCCGACGCGGAGCCGACGGTGAGTGCGCCGAGGACCAGCGTGGTGCTCGCGGCGAGTGTCGCGGCCCTGCGCGTCCGGCGCCACAGCGTGTTGCGCATGTGTTCGACCCCCTATGCGTTGGTGAAGGTGACGGAGGAGCTGCCGTAGTCGCTCGCACCCGCTTCCTCGCTGAGTACCGAGACCTGCCTGGCGGCGGAACCGCCCGCCGCGAGGGTCGGCAGGATCGCGCTGCCCTCGCCGTCGAGATCCCGGGTCCGATAATCCGTCCCCTCGAACAACTTCACCCGCAGCACGGCCTGCATCGTCCCGTCGGTCGCCGGGAAGACGTCCATGTACGTCTCCACCCGCACCTCGCCGCCGCAGAAGCTGTCCCGCCGGCTCACCGTCCACTGCCCGATGGGGGCGGCCAGTTCGTAGGTGAACGCGTCGGAGCAGAACTTGTCGTCGTTGAACATGCCCTCGGCGTCCTTCATCGCGACGGAGCCGGTCAGTGTGACGTGCCGCGTGGGCACGTTCGGGCCGGTGCCGCCACCGGTGCCTCCGCCGCCGGTACCACCACCGCCACCGCCCGGTTCGCAGTCCTGGCACCGTTCCGCCGACGCCGTGCCGACCGTGACCGTGCCGGCCGCGAGCACGGTGATCAGTGCCAGCGGCGCCAGTCGACGGCGCAACCGCCTGGTGTTCATGATCGTGTCCCCCCTCCGAGGGCGGACCGTCCCCTCGGCCCGCCCGTTGCCCGGCCCACTCTTCCCCGGCTCGGCGGGGCGGCACAGAGTGGCCCGTTACTCCATCGCGCGCCCTGCGGTACTCCATCGGGCCGTGCGTTCGTGCACCTCCGCGTCGACCGCCGCCCCGGCGAACCCGCGTGGCAGCGGCGCGGGACTGGCATGCTGCCGGGATCGCCGTAGGGGGGCACGATGGGGAACGCACCGGGGATAGCGCCGGCGCACGCACGTTTGCCGTTCGTGGGTCGGGACGCGGAACTGGCCGAACTCGACCGGGCGCTACGCGCGTCGGCCTGCGTCGGCGTCGTGGTCACCGGTGCGGGCGGGATCGGCAGGAGTCGACTCGTGGAGGAATTCCTGGCCGGCGTGACGGGGAAGGGGGCGCCCGGTGGATCCGCGCGAGCGGCCCGCGCAGACCGCGCCCGACACGTCGTTCGCGTACGGGCCACGCGTGCGTCGACCTCCGTGGCCCTGTCGGCGCTGACCCCGCTGCTGCCCGGCGGGGCCCGCCCGGAGACGCCCGGCGCGTTCTTCGCGCTGGTGCGCGAGCACCTGGCCGCCCGCCGGGCGGCCGGCGAACGCCGCACCGTCGTCGCCGTGGACGACGTGCACCTGCTGGACGCGACCTCCTCGGCCCTGCTCGCGCTGTTGTTGGCCGAGGAGGCGGCCTTCGTGCTCGCCACGCTGCCCGACGGCGTGGACTGGCCCGACCCGCTGCGCGCGTGGTGGCGGCGCGGCGCGGTGCGACACCTGCCGCTGCTCGCGCTGGACCCGGAGCGCGCCCGGGCCCTGCTCGCCGCCGCGCTGGACGCGCCGATCGCCGGCCTGGCCGCCCGGGCGCTGTGGACCGCGGGCCACGGCAACCCTCTGCACATGCGCGAGGCATTGCGCGCCGCGATCGCCGACGACCGCGTCGGGCCGGTGCACGGGGTCTGGTGTCTGAAGCGGCCCCTGGCCGACACCCTCGACGGAGTCTCCTTCGACGCGCGCATCGACCGGCTGTCGCCCGATCGGCGCGCCCTGCTCGAACTGCTCGCGCTGTGCGGTCCGATCGGGCTGCGCGACGTGCCGGCGGAGACGACGGCGGAGGTGTTGGCCGACTTGGAGGAGCGGCGACTGCTCGACCTGCGCCGGTACGACCGCCGCGAGCGCCTGGCCCTCGCGCAGCCCGCCCACGGACCCGTGCTGCGTGCCGGGGTGGGCCGACTGCGGGCTCGCGCACTGCTGTTGGGCCAGGTCGCGCGGGTCCGCGCGCACGGGGCCCATCGGGTCGGCGACCATCTCGACCTGGCCCGCTGGGAGTTGGCCGCCACCGGAACCGCCGACCCCGAACTCCTGCTGCGCGGCGCCGAGGAGGCCCTGGGTACGGGCGACGTGGACACCATGTGCCGACTGGCCCGCGCGGCCCTGCGACACGGGCCGAACGCGCGGGCCGGGGTCCTGCTCGGCGAAGCGCTCGGACAGCGGGGCGCGTTCGCCGAGGGCATTCCCGTGCTTGAGGAGGCGTTCGCCGCGGCCGGGCGGGCGGAGGTGCACTCGGTCGCCCTGACCCTGGCCGTCCACCACTTCTACGGCCCCGGCGACCTCCCCCGGGCGTTGGCCGTGCTGCGCGAGGCCGCGCACCGGGCCGGCCCCTCGCCCGCGCTGTCCGCGTGGACCTCGATCATCCTGGGCGCGACCGGCCGGGTCGAGCAGGCCCGCGCGGCCCTCGCCGCCGTCGCCCTCGCCGAGGACCGGGCCTCGCCGGAACTGGTGCTGTACCTCCAGGCCAGGCTGCGCGTCGAACTCGCGACCTCACGGCCCCTGGACGCGATCCGCACGGCCCGCACCGCACACGCCGCGCACCGTGAACTGACCGACCGCACCGAGGTGTTCTATCCGGCCCGCAGTGCCTACCTGCTCGCCTGGGCGCTCCTCGAAGCGGGCCCGCTCGACGCCGCCGAGCAGGTCCTCGAGGAGAACCTGGACGAGTTGCTGCGGGCACCGGTGCCGGCTCTGGTCGTCTGGTTCGGGTGGGTGCACGGCCGGATCGCCCTGGAACGCGGTCGGGTACGACAGGCCGCCTCGCTGTTCGCCGAGGCCCGGGCCCAGGCCCATGTACAGGGTCACGGCTTCGCCGAACACCGCGCCCTCGCGGGCCTGGTGCTGGCCCACGCGTACGCCGGCCACGTCGGGCCCGAGGCGGCGCACCTCGCGGACACCGTCGCCGCCGCCGACCCCGCGCTGTGCGGATGGGACACCCTGCGCGCGCACGCCTGGGCACTGCGCTGCCGGGGGCACGCGGACCAGGCCCACGCGCTCCTGCGCGACACCGCCGGGACCGCCCACCTCCGCGGGAACTCGACCGGCGCCCGCGTGCTCGAACACGACCTGGTCCGCTGGGGCGACCCGGCCGCGGCGCGCCGACTGGCCGCGATGACCGACCGGGCCCAGGGCGCCCACGAGGCGGCCCGCACGGCACACGCCCGTGCGGTCGTCGACGCCGACCCCGTCGCGCTGGACGCGGCCTCCGACGCGTGGGCCGCGCTCGGCGCGACACTGCTCGCCGCCGAATGCCTGGCCGAGGCCGCCCGACTGCGGCGCGCCGGGCACCGGCCGAACCGGGAGGCGGCGGCGCGGCGTGCCCAGGCGCGAGCCCTGCTCCTGGTGACGCGGTGCGAGGGTGCCGCCACTCCGGGCCTGGTGTCCCTGTCCGCCGCCGGGGCGCTCAGCGCGCGGGAACACCAGATCGCGCTGATGGCCGCCGACGGGCACACCAGCAGGGAGATCGCCCGGCAGTGCGGCCTGTCGATCCGCACCGTCGACAACACGCTGGGCCGGGCCTACCGCAAGACGGGCGTCCGCGACCGCCAGGGCCTGCGCTCGATCCTGACGACCGCGCGGGAGGACCCCGACGAGCGGGCCGCGGGGTAGGCCGCTTCGGGATCCACACGCGAGCGCTATCGGGCGCCGAGCACGTCGGCCAGGTCGTAGCGGGTCGGCTCGGCGAGTTGTTCGTAGGTGCACTCGGCCGGGTCCTTGTCGGTACGCCACCGGCGAAAGCGCGTGGTGTGCCGGAAGCGGTCGCCCTGGACGTGGTCGTAGGCCACCTCGCAGACCGACTCCGGCCGCAGCGGCACCCAGTCCGAGAGCCGGCCGCCCGACCAGCGGGTGACCGCGCCCGGCAACCGGTCGGCCTCGTGCGCCTCGGCCTCGGCCCAATGCGCCCACGGGTGCCCGGTCGGGTCGGTCATCCGGTACGGCGCCAACTCCTCGACCAACTCGGCCCGCCGGGCCGCGGTGAACGCCGCGCTCACCCCCACGTGCTGAAGCCGACCCCGGTCGTCGTACAGCCCGAGCAGCAGCGAACCCACCACCGGACCCGACTTGTGCTCGCGGTATCCGGCCACCACGCAGTCCGCGGTGCGCTCGTGCTTGATCTTGACCATCGCCCGCTCGTCCGGCAGGTACGGACCGGCCGGGTCCTTGGCCACGATCCCGTCCAGGCCGGCGCCCTCGAAGCGGTCGAACCAGTCCCGCGCCACGGCCGGGTCGGTGGTGGCCGGCGCGACGTGGATCGGCGGCACCGCGTCGGCGAGCGCCGCCTCCAAAGCGGCCCGCCGTTCGGTCAGCGGGCGGGTCAGATACGACTGGTCGCCGAGCGCCAGCAGGTCGAACGCCACGAAGGAGGCCGGCGTGGTCTCGGCCAGATGCCGAACGCGCGAGGCGGCCGGATGGATCCGGTCCTGGAGCCGATCGAAGTCGAGCCGCCCGTCCAGCGCGATGACCAACTCCCCGTCCAGCACGCAGCGCGGCGGAAGCAGCCGCAGCGCCGCCTCGACCACGTCGGGGAAGTAGCGATCCAGCGGCTTGGTGTTGCGGCTGCCGATCAGCACCTCGTCGCCGTCCCGGAAGACGATCGCCCGAAACCCGTCCCATTTGGCCTCGTAGTGCAGGCCGGGGGGAATCCGCGCGGCGGCCTTGGCGAGCATCGGCTTGACCGGGGGCATCACGGGAAGGCGCATGCGGCCCAGTGTGCGCGGGGCCCGGAGCGGTCGCCTCCGCAGCGGTCGGCGGACCGGAGCCACCGGGTCGAAACCCGGCCGGACGCGGGCAGCGTCAAAGCGGACGAAAGTGTACGAATCCGCCTACTCTGAGGCATGAGCGAGGCCGAGGAATTCGAGATCGACGGCAGATCCGTCCGGGTGAGCAGCGTCGACAAGGTCTACTACCCCGAGCGCGGATTCACCAAGGGCGACCTGGTCCGCTACCTGATCGCGGTCGGTGGCGGCATGCTCCGGGGCCTGCGCGACCGGCCCACCACGTTGCAACGCTTCGTGCACGGCGTCACGGGCGAGTCGTTCTTCCAGAAGCGGGTGCCCAAGAACCTGCCCGAATGGATCCCCACCGCCCGGATCACCTTCCCCAGCGGCCGGTTCGCCGACGAGATGGCCCCCGACACCGTGGCCGCGCTGGTCTGGGCGGCCAACCTCGGCACCCTGACCTTCCACCCCTGGCCGGTCCGCCGCACCGACACCGAACACCCCGACGAACTGCGCATCGACCTGGACCCGCAACCCGGCACCGACTTCGCCGACGCGATCCACGCCGCACACGCGATGCGCGAGGTGCTGGACGAGTACGGACTGACCGCCTGGCCGAAGACCTCCGGCGGTCGCGGCCTGCACCTGTACGTGCCGATCCGCCCCGACCGGCAGTTCACCGAGGTACGGCGCGCGGTGATCGCGCTGGCCCGCGAACTGGAGGCGCGGATGCCCGATCGGGTGACCACCGCCTGGTGGAAGGAGGAGCGCGGCGAGCGCATCTTCGTCGACTACAACCAGATGGCCCGCGACCGCACCATCGCCGCCGCCTACTCGCCGCGCCCCACCGTCCGGGCGACCGTCTCCGCGCCGCTGACCTGGGACGAGGTGGACGACGCGCACCCCGACGACTTCGACCTGGGCAGCATGCCGGCGCGCTACGCCCGCCTCGGCGACGTGCACGCGGACATGGCGGAGCACGCCTTCGACCTGCGCCCGGTCCTCGAACTGGCCGACCGCCAGGCCCGGGACCACGGCGTCGGCGACCTGCCGTACCCGCCGGATCACCCCAAGATGCCGGGCGAGCCGCCTCGGGTACAGCCCAGCCGGGCACGCGAACACTGAAGCCGGCCGTCCCCCCGACGGCGCAGCAGCGCCGGCGGGGGCGTCGGCGGCGAGCCGACACTGGGGGGACCCACCCCCAGGAAAGGCCCTTCCCATGTTCCTGTCGCTCCCCGCCCGGCTGGTGAGGCGTACCCGGCTGTCGGTTCGCAAGGACGTAGGCCTGCTGGCGCTGCGCGTCGGCACCGGCGGTGTCCTGTTCGCGCACGGCGCGCAGAAGTTGTTCGGCTGGTTCGGCGGTCACGGTCTGAGCGGCACCGGCTCGGCGATGGAAGGCATGGGCTTTCGCCCGGGTCGGCAGAGCGCGCTGGCGGCCGGGCTGGGCGAGGCCGGCGGCGGTGTACTGCTCGCGCTCGGCCTGGCCACCCCGGCGGCCGGGGCGGCGGCGGCCGGCGCGATGGCCGGCGCGGTCTCGGTGCACGCGCCCGCCGGGTTCTTCGCCCAGTCGGGCGGCTTCGAGTATCCGGCCTTCCTGGGCTTCGTCGCGGCCGGGATCGGGCTCGCCGGGCCCGGGCGGTTCTCCGTCGACCACGCGACCTGCCACGTGCTGGACCGGCCGTGGGTGGTGGGCCTCGCGTTCACCGGCAGCGCCGCGGCGGCGGCCGCGGTGATCGGGCGGCGCCAGGCGGCCACCCGGGAGCAGGGCGACGCGGATTCCGGGTCGGACGCGGACGCGGGGGAGTAGCGGGTCAGTCCCCCGCCGGGCGCGTCCAGGCGAGCAGTCGGTCCACCGGCCATGTGGTGATCACCCGTTCCGCCGGTACCTCGCACTCCTCGGCCCGGGCGCAGCCGTGCGCCTGCCAGTCGAGTTGGCCGGGGGCGTGAGCGTCGGTGTCGATGGAGAAGTACACGCCCGCGGCCAGCGCGCGGTGGATCAGTCGGGTCGGGGGGTCCCGGCGTTCGGGGCGGCAGTTGATCTCCACGGCGGTGTCCGACTCGGCACAGGCCGCGAACACCGCCTCGGCGTCGAAGGTGGACTCCGGGCGGCCCTTGCCCTGGATGAGCCGGCCCGTACAGTGCCCCAGCACGTTCACCCGGGGGTTGCGGACGGCGGTCAGCAGGCGGTGGGTCATCGCGGGGGCGTCCATGCGCAGTTTGGAGTGCACCGAGGCGACGACCACGTCGAGGCGGGCCAGGAGTTCGGGTTCCTGGTCCAGCGAACCGTCGTCGAGGATGTCGCACTCGATGCCGGTGAGCAGGCGGAACGGGGCCAGTTCGGTGGCGAGTTCGGCGACCACGTCGAGTTGCGCGCGCAGCCGGTCCGCGGTCAGCCCCCGGGCCACGGTCAGCCGGGGCGAGTGGTCGGTGAGCACGCTCCACTCGTGGCCCAGGTCCCGTGCGGTACGGGCCATCACGTCGATCGGGCTGCCGCCGTCGGACCAGTCCGAGTGCATGTGGCAATCGCCGCGTTGGGCGGCGAGCAGCGCGGCGCCGGCGGTGGGCAGCGGCGACGGACGGGCCTCCAGGTCGGCGAGATAGCCCGGGACGCGGCCGGCCTGCGCCTGCTCGATCACGTCCGCCGTCTTGGGGCCGATGCCCTTGAGCTCGCCCAGCGTGTGTCGGGCGACCCGGGTGCGCAGCTCCGCCGGATCGAGTTCGGCGATCACCGCGGACGCGGTGCGGAAGGCCTTGACCCGGTACGTGGGCGCCTGGTCGCGTTCGAGGAGGAAGGCGATGCGATCCAGCGCGGCCACGGGGTCCGGCGCGGATGGGGTCGTGTGGTGTGGGGGCATGGGTGGACTGTGGCCGCGCGGGGCGGCGGTAAACCGGCGGGCCGCTTCCCCGGGGGCGGTCAGCGGCCGGGTTCCTCGTCCTTGAGGGACTTGCGGATCTCCTCGCGGAGTTCGGGATTGTCGGTGTGGCCGTGCACCGCCTGGGCGTGCTGGGCGGCGGCCACGACGACCTCTTCTTCCTTGCCGGCGATGGTGAGAGTGCAATTCGATTCGCTGGGGAAGTCCCGGCAGTCGACGACCTTGCGCATGGCGTCCTCCCGGACGGCTCGTCCCCGAGTTTCCGAGGGCCATGGCCCCGGGTGCGGTGGCACGAGGCCATGGTCCAATTTTAGGACGTTTCGCGGGCTTTTCGGGTCATGATCGAGCCAAGCGCGGAGGCCAGGGCGATGGCGATCACGGCGCTCGCGTAGATGTCGGCGGTGCGGCTCAGGCCGAGCGGGGACACCGCCATGCCGGCGGCCACGGCCGGGAGGCTGAAGGCCAGGTAGTTGACCGTGTACACGGTGGCGAACAACTCGGCCCGGCGGCTCGGTTCGGCCAGTCCGGCGAGGATTCCGAAGGCGCCGAGGAAGGCGCTGCCGAAGCCGAGGCCCGCGATCACGGTGCCGACGAAGAACAGCGCCACGGAGCCGGTGTGCAGGGCGACCAGGGTGATCCCGAGGCCGAATGCGAGGGTCAGCGAGCCGCCGGTCATCAGGACGGGTGAGCCGCGGCCGCCGAGCACGATCGACGCGGTCGCGGTCGCGATCATCAGGGCGAAGACGACCAGGCCGCCGATCAGGTGGCTGCGCACGCCCAGGATGCCAGCGGCGAGCGACGGGCCGAGGGACAGGTACAGGCCGGCGACCGCCCAGGTGGCGACCAGGGTCGGGACGACGGCGAGGAACCGGCCCCGGGCACCGGCCGGGACGCCGACCCGGGGGCGCAGCGAGGCCAGCGCGCCGGGGTGCGGCCGGGCGGTCTCCGGCGTCACCGCGACGGCGACGATGCCGATCAGGAACAGCACACCGAGGATCACGAAGACCAGTGCGCGAGGCGCGGGGGCGTACTCCACCAGCAGGCCCGAGCCGAGGGCGCCGGCGCCGAGCCCGATGCCGGGGCCCGCGCTGTTGACCAGGGTGGCCAGACCCGGGCGGCGGCCGGACTGGAGGTCCATCACGCCGGCGCTGATCGCGCCCGTGGCCGCGCCGGTGGCCAGGCCCTGTACCGCGCGGGCGGCGAGCAGCCACGGGACTCCGTCGGCGACCACGAACAGCGCCATCGCGACGGCCTCGGCGGCGAGCGCGGCGATCAGTACCGGGCGGCGGCCGACGTGGTCGGACAGTGCGCCGACCACCATCAGCGCGATCAGCAGCGCCAGCGCGTAGAGCGCGAAGACCACGGTCAGGGTGGTCGCGGAGAAGTGCCATCGGGATTGGTAGACGACGTAGAGCGGGGACGGTGCCGCCGCGGCGCACATGAACGCGAACAGGATTGCGGCGAGCGTCCAGAACGCGGCGCGGTGGGATATGCGCCCGGGTGTCGGAGCGGTCTGTGGGTGCGACCGGGTCGCGGGTGCGGCGGTTGTCACGAGGATCCCCTAAAGCAAAAGACTTGGCTTTAGGGTGAGGTTAACCATAGGGATGGCCCTATAGCAAAACTCTTTGCATTAAGATGACCTCATGAACGCAGCCCCGGACCGGGTACCAGGTCCCAGCCGACCGGGCGGTCGCAGCGCCCGGGTGCAGGCCGCGGTGCATCGGGCGGCCACCGAACTGGTCTGCGAACTCGGCGCCGATCGGGTGACCATGCCCGCCGTCGCGGCTCGGGCGGGGGTCAACCCGACCACGGTGTACCGGCGTTGGGGCACGGTGGCCGGGCTGTTGGCGGACGTGGCGCTGGTCCGGCACGACACCGACCGGCCGCCCGAGCCCACCGGCGCGCTGGACGAGGACCTGGCCGGCTACGCGGCGTGGGCGCTGGCCGACTTCTCCCGGCCGGGCGGCATCGCGTTCTTCCGGGCCGAGGTGGCGCCCGACCCCGACGACCGGCGGGCCGGGCTGGCGAGGTGCCTGGACCGATGCGCCGTGCGGATCGACGCGCTGTTGGCCAAGGCGGCCGAGCGCGGCCGGGTGGTGCCCACTCGGCAACAGGTCATCGATCGCATCATCGCCCCGCTGTACTTCCGGGTGGTCTTCTCGATCCCGCACACGGACGAGGCGTACGCGCGGGCGCTGGCGGCCGACCTCCTCGACCACCCGGACTTCCGGCCGGGGCGCGCCGCGACGGGGTGAGTCGGGGCGGTCGGATCTCGCGGGGCCGGGGGCTCAGCCGTCGGCGAACTCGTGCACGCCCCACCCGCCGCTCTCGTCGTGGAAGATGCCGATGCCCGCCTCGGTGTGCGCGGGGTCGGTCCGGTTGCGGTGGTGGCCGGGGCTGTGCCGCCGCATGTCCTGGAACTTCTCGGCCGCCCGGCGGGCGGCCGGGGCCGGGTCGCCCCACATGACGATGTTCCCGGCCACCGCGGTATGCCGGCCGGTGACCAGCGAGTTGGCCCCGCGAGCTGAATGGGCGAAGCCGTTGCGGCGCATGTGCTCGGCCCGGGTGCGGGCGAAGGCGCCCGGGTCGGCGCTCGCGCGCAGCGGCGGCAGGCCGACCTTCGCCCGTTCGATGTTGAGCAGTTCCGGCGACATCGCCTCGGCGTCGGTGATCGACTGCGAGGGCGGGCGGTTGCCGCGCACGGTGGGGTCGGCCCCGGACGCGGATCAGTGTGGCCTGGTCGCCAACAGGTCCTCGACCCGGGCCCGCACCTCGGGGGTGTCCAGGCCGCGGATGGTCACCGTGGTCCGCCGGCGCAGCACGTCGTCCACCGTCATCGCCCACTCGTGGTCGCGGGCGTAGGCGGCCTGGGCCCAGATGTCCGGCCCGTCCGGGTGGATGCGCTCGCCGAGGGAGCGGTCGGCGCGCACCATCGCGGCCAGGTCGTAGGCCAGGTTGCCGTAGTGCGAGGCCAGGTGCCGGGCCACCGCCGGATCGACGCCGTCCTCGGCGCCGGCCTCGCCGAGCAGTCGGTGGGCCACCGCCTCGGGGTTGGCCGAACCCGGCAGCGCCACCCGACGCAGCGGAGTGGCCATGTCCTGCTCCAGCGCCACCACGCCGGCCTTGGCCAGCTTGTCCATCACGGTGCGGCCGATGTGCCGGTAGGTGGTCCACTTGCCGCCCGCCACCGACAGCATGCCGCCGCGCCCCTCGCTGACCACCGTCTCGCGCTTGGCCTCGCTGGTGGCGCCGGCCCCGCCCGGGAGCACCCGCAGGCCGGCGAAGGCGTAGGTGATGTCCTCGCGGCGCAGTTGGTCCGGGTCGACGGCGTTGCCCGCCTCGTCCAGGATCTGCGCGATGTCGGCCTCGGTCGGCGAGACCTTGCCGGGATCGCCCTCGTACGCCTCGTCGGTGGTGCCGAGCAGCAGGTGCTCCTCCCACGGGATGGCGAAGGACACCCGGTACTTGTCGATCGGGATGGTCAACGCCGCGCGCCACGGCTGCTGTTGGCGCAGGACGAGGTGTACGCCCTTGGACAGCCGGATGCTCGGCTCGGCGGCGGGGTCCTCCATCCGGCGCAGGTGGTCCACCCACGGGCCGGTGGCGTTGAGCACGACGCGCGCGTTCACCCCGAACTCGGCGCCGTCGAGGCGGTCGCGCAGTTCGGCGCCGGTGACCCGGCCGCCGGCGTCCTTGCGCAGGGCGACCACCTCGGCGTGGTTGAGCACCGTCGCGCCCGCCTCGACCGCGGCGCGGACGGTGGTCACCGCGACCCGGCTGTCGTTCATCTGGTGGTCGCCGTACACCGCGGCGCGGCGCAGGCCCTCCTTGCGCAGGGCCGGGACCAGTTCGAGCGCGTTGTCGGGGCCGATCACCTTGCCCATGCCATCGCCGAACGCGGACAGGGCCGAGTAGAGGAAGACGCCGGCGCCCAGTTTGGCCGAGCCGTGCGGGCCGTCCTTGTAGACCGGGACCAGGAAGGACAGCGGGCGCACCAGGTGCGGGGCGACGTCGCGGGCCAGGGTGCGGCGTTCGCGGTGGTTCTCGGCGACCAGCTTGAGGTTGCCGGTCTGGAGGTAGCGCAGGCCGCCGTGGACCAGCTTGGAGGACGCCGACGAGGTGGCGCCGGCGAAGTCGCCGGCGTCGACCATGGCCACTCGGAGGCCGGTCTGGGCCGCGGTCCAGGCCACCGCCGTGCCGAGGATGCCGCCGCCGATGACGAGCAGGTCGTGGGTGCCGCGCGAGAGTTCGGCCCGGCTGTGGGCGCGTGCGGGGACGGTCGGATCCGTGGCGGTGCTCATCACGCGTCTCATTTCCACTCGGCCGGCTACTACGGTGCGGGCGGGACGGGTCCCGAACCCAACCTATGCGGTCGGCATTGTCGAACGCCGAACGACAGTTTTCCGGCCGGGCCGGGCAGCGTCAAGTACAGCCGGCCGAAACGGCGCACCGAACGGGCGCGCCGAAGCCGGGTCGCGCCGCGCGGGCCGTGCGCGCCGGCTCAGTAGGGGAAGGACGCGCCGAGGTCGCGCGAGATGGCGCGCGCCGCGTCGCGGACCGCGGCGACGAGGGTGGGTCGCGGGGCGCCGTCGGCGACGATGCGCTCGACGGCGCCGCTGATGCCCACCGCGCCCACCGGGGTGCCGCGTCGGTCGCGGATCGGGGCGGCGATGCCGGCCAGGCCCAGGACCGACTCCTCGACGTCGCCCGCCCAACCGCGTTCGCGCACCGTGACGCTCTCCGCGTCCATCGCGGCCGGGTCGGTGATCGTGCGGGCGGTGAAGGCGACCGCGTCGGTCTCGTCCAACTCCGCGCGCGCGGCCGGATCGAGGGCGAGCAGAACCTTGCCCCACGCGGTGGAATGCAGCGGCAGCATGGCGCCTATCTCCAGCACCTGGCGGCTGTCGTCCGGCCGGAAGACGTGGTGGATCACCAGCACGCCGCCCTTGTGCAACACGCCGATGCGCACACTCTCCCCGGTGCCGCGGGCCAGATCGTCCGCCCAGACCAGGGCCCGGGCGCGCAACTCGTGCACGTCCAGGTAGGAACTGCTCAGCCGCAGCAGTTCGGCGCCGAGCTGGTACTTGCCGCTCTTGGGGTCCTGCTCCACGAACCCCTCCTGGTGGAGCGTGCGCAGGATGCCGTGCGCGGTGCCCTTCGCCAGCCCCAGCGTGGTCGCGACCTCGCTCAGGCCGAAGCGCCGTTCGCCGCCGGCGAGCAACCGCAGGATCGCCGCTGCGCGTTCCAGCGACTGGATGGGACCGGGCATACCGACTCCTCCGTCGAAGATCAGGTTGGCAATGTAGAACAGCGGTCGTGAACATGCCGGCCGGGTCCGGGCCCGCCCCGTGCGCCGCGGCACCCGTCGCTCGGGCCGGAGACGAGATGTTCACCGACTCTTGACGGCGGCGCAACCCGCAGAGAACACTGCCGGACAGCGGTCGTCAATGTCGAATACCAGTCGAATATCAGTGGCATACCCGTCGAGGACCGGTCGAGTACCGGCCCCGATCACCAGTCGTAGTCATCCCGCAGACCGAACCGGGACGGCCGATCCGCTGTGACCGGCACGCTCCCGGAGGCGCGCCGTGTCCCGTCCGGCGCCGCGTCCCATTCCGGCGTCGCATCCCGCCGCCGGCCAACCGGTGTCATTCACGAAGGGGCTCAGGAATGACGAACGGCGACATCTTCGTCGGCGAGACCTTGGGTACATCCATTCTGGTGCTGCTGGGCGTCGGCGTGTGCGCCGCGGTGACGCTCAACCGGTCCAAGGCACAGCACGCCGGCTGGTTGGCGATCACCTTCGGCTGGGGCTTCGCGGTTCTGGCCGGCGCGTATGCGAGCGTGTCCCTGTCCGGTGCGCATCTCAATCCCGCGGTCACGCTCGGGATCGCGGTCAAGACGGGGGAGTGGGACAAGGTGCCGCTGTATCTGGCCGGGCAGTTCACCGGGGCGGTGATCGGCGCCGTGCTGGCCTGGGCGACCTACCTCGGGCAGTTCCGCGAACACGGCGAGCCGGTACTCGGGGTGTTCGCCACCTCGCCGGAGATCCGCCACCCGATCCAGAACGTGATCACCGAGACGATCGCCACCATGGTGCTGGTCATCGTCATCCTCACCCAGGGCCTGACCGACGGGCTCGCGCTGTCCGGCACCGGCGTACTGATCACCGCGCTCCTGGTGGTCGGCATCGGGCTGTCCCTGGGCGGCCCGACCGGCTACGCGATCAACCCGGTCCGCGACCTCGGGCCGCGCCTGGCCCACTCGTTCCTGCCGATCCCCGGCAAGGGCGGCTCGGACTGGTCCTACGCGTGGGTGCCGGTGGTCGGCCCGACGCTGGGCGGGCTCGCGGCCGGCGGCCTGTACCGTCTCGCCTTCTGACCCCGACCCCATCCCGCCCCACCCCGACTCCCACGCTCGGATCCTTCGGAAGAGGAGCCATGTCCGACACGTACATCGCCGCGATCGACCAGGGCACCACGTCCAGCCGCTGCATCATCTTCGGCGCCGACGGCCGGATCGTCGCCGTCGACCAGCGCGAGCACCGGCAGATCTTCCCGCGCCCGGGGTGGGTCGAGCACGACGCCGCCGAGATCTGGAGCGTGGTGCAGGCGGTCGTCGCCGGCGCGCTGGACCGGGCCGGCCTGCGGCGGGACCAGATCCGCGCGCTCGGCATCACCAACCAGCGCGAGACGACCGTGCTGTGGGATCGCCATACCGGGGTCCCGGTGCACAACGCCATCGTGTGGCAGGACACCCGCACCGACGCGCTGTGTCGCGAACTGGGCGGCAACGTCGGCCAGGACCGCTTCCGGGTGGAGACCGGACTCCCGCTGGCGAGCTACTTCGCCGGCCCCAAGATCCGCTGGCTCCTCGACCACGTCGAGGGGCTGCGGGAGCGGGCCGAACGCGGCGACATCCTGTTCGGCACGATGGAGTCGTGGGTGGTGTGGAACCTCACCGGCGGCCCGGACGGCGGGGTGCACGTCACGGACGTCACCAACGCCTCGCGCACGATGCTGATGAACCTGGAGACGCTGGACTGGGACGACCGGATCCTGCGCGCGATGGACGTGCCGCGCTCGGTGCTGGCCGAGATCCGCTCCTCCGCCGAGGTGTACGGCACCGCGAAGGGCGTTCTGGAGGGCGTGCCCGTCGCCTCCGCGCTCGGCGACCAGCAGGCCGCGCTGTTCGGCCAGACCTGCTTCGAACCCGGCGAGGCCAAGAGCACCTACGGCACCGGGAGTTTCCTGCTGATCAACACGGGGCCGCGGATCGTGCAGTCGCACCACGGGCTGCTCAGCACGGTCGGCTACCGGCTGGGCAAGGACGCCCCCGTCTACGCGCTCGAAGGCTCGATCGCGGTCACCGGCTCTCTGGTGCAGTGGATGCGCGACCAGATGGGGCTGATCGCCACCGCGGCGGAGATCGAGACGCTGGCGCTGACCGTGGAGGACAACGGCGGCGCCTACTTCGTACCCGCCTTCTCCGGGCTGTTCGCGCCGTACTGGCGCTCGGACGCGCGCGGGGTGATCGCGGGGCTGACCGCCTACGTGAACAAGGGGCACATCGCCCGCGCCGTCCTGGAGGCTACCGCGTGGCAGACCCGGGAGGTGGTGGACGCGATGGAGCGCGACTCGGGCGTCGAGTTGGCCACGCTCAAGGTGGACGGCGGGATGACCGCCAACAACCTGCTCATGCAGACCATCGCGGACGTGCTCGACGCTCCCGTCGCCCGCCCGTTCGTGGCCGAGACCACCGCGCTCGGCGCCGCGTACGCCGCCGGCCTCGCGGTCGGCTACTGGCCCGACCTCGACTCGCTGCGGGCGAACTGGCACCGCGCGGCGGAGTGGACCTCGCGGATGGACGAGGCCACGCGCGAGCGCGGCTACCGCAACTGGCGCAAGGCGGTGGACCGGACGATGGACTGGGTCGAGGAGTCGGACGCCCGTCCCGGCAGGTCGTGAACGGCTTCCGATCGATCGCGGGGCAGTGAACGACCCGGGCCGGTGTGTGGCCGGCCCGGGCGTGGCGACCCCGGCGCGTGATCCGGCGCCGGGGTCGTCGCACCGACACGCCTCGGCGGGCCGGCAGGCGCCGGGCATCGGTGCGTCGGTGCGTCGGTGGACGTGCGGCGTCAGTGTGTCGGCAGGTGTCGGGCGAAGAACCCGTGCACGTATCGGCGGACCGTGGGGATCGAGCGGGTCGGGGCGATCGCGCCGATCAGCGTGTCGCGGTCGGCCGGCCTCATCAGACCCGACGCCACCAACCGGGGTGCGATGGCCGCGTAGTCGGTGAACACCGCGTGCGCGGCCGACCGCATCCGCAGCCGGGAAACCCGATGGCGGGAGTGGGCGATCAGCGCCGACCAGGAACGCTCCAACACGGCGTGCTCCGGGAAGCCGTCGGTGTCGATCAGCAACAGCGGCCGATCGGCCCCGTCGCGGGCGATCGGGTACAACTCGCCCACCCGTCCGGGCACCCGGGGCGGGTGGTCCAGATAGCCCTCCATGTTGATCGCGGCCGAGATGCGGTGATCCTCGGCCATCGTCTCGGCCGCGGTGGTGCCGCCCGCCGAGTGGCCGTACACACCCACCCGTCGCGGATCCAACACCCGGTGCAGATCCGCCGGGAGCGGGCGTCCGGTCGGGTCCGGGTTGCCGCCGGCGGCAAGCACCGTCACCTGGTCCAGGACGAACTTCGTGTCCGCGATCCGCGTGTCGATCATCGTGTCGGCGATCGTGGGATCGTTGCGGGGGTCGAACCGGAACACCGTCCACCGCACCCGGTCCCGCCCCGTCAGGTCGACCGGGAACTCGACCACCGCGGCGTCCCCCGGATGATCCATGGCCACCACCACGTAGCCCCGGCCGGCCAGTTCCTCGGCGAGCGCGGTACCCATCCCGCGCGGATCGCCGCCGCCGGGGCTGTACAGCAGCACGGGACGCCGCGTGGTCTGCGCGGGCGCGTCGACGTGGGAGTGGGTGCGGGTGGCCGCCCAGTCCACCCCCGTCGACGGCAACTGCGGATGGCTCAGCGGACCCGCCTCGGCGAACTCCCGCGCGGCGGCCGCGGGCAGCTGCGGCGCGAGGGTCCGACCGGCCACTCCGCGCGCCGGGTAGTACACGGTGACCATCACCTCCCGGACCGCGATCGGCTCCCACGGGTCGGTCCGGGACCGGTCGACCAGATACAGCGTGGTGGTGCCGACCGGGTGCGGGCCGGTCGGCGCGGGCAGTCGCAGCCGGCCGGGCACCGACGGGTCCGCGCCGCCCGACCGTGCCCGCGCGGGTCGGGCCCGGACCACGCCGCCCGCGAAGAGCAGCGCGGCGGCCGGTATCGCCGCCCCGAGGATGCTTCGCCGACCGATCGTGGGACCTGCTTCGTGCACCATGGATCCTCCTCGTCTCGCCCCGCCCGGGTCGCCCGGAGCACCCGGTGACCCGCACCCTTGCGGCTTCGGCGAGCTTCTGGCCGAATACGGGGCAGGACCCGAAGGTTGGCATCCGGCGGCGGCCGCACACGAGGTTTGCGGCCGAGGCCGAAAGGATGGCGCCGCACCGACAGGAGGGGTAATGCTCCGGATCCGATTCACCGCCGCGGACTTCGGCCGGATCAGGTTCGCGCCGCGACCCGCCCCGCTGCTGGAGCTGAACGTGGCGCTGACGCGGATGTTCCGCCCGGACGACGCGCTCCTGCTCGGCACCTGGCGGCAACGCCTGCTCCGCGCCCTGCCGGCGGCGGCCGAGCCGTTCGGGGACCTGGTGCCGGGTCCGGTGGCACCGCATTTCCTCGACGAGTTCGCCGACTCGCTGACCGAGGGCCTGGACACGATGCGCGCCACCCGTCCCGAGGAGGTGCGGGCCGAACTGGAACGGGTCTACGCCCCGCACCCGACCGCCGCCCCGGCGTGGATCCGCGATCTGCACCGCGGCGACGAGCACTCCTGGCGGATCCTGCGTCGGGCCCAACTCGGGGCCTACGAGGCGGTGTTGGCCCCGGTGTGGTCCGTGGTCCAGGACCTGCACCGGGCCGAGTTCACCCGCCACGCCCTGGGCATGGCCGAACACGGCCTCGGCCCGACCCTCGCCGACCTCGTCTCCGGCAGCCGGCTGCGCGAGGACGTCTGGGAAGTCGCCGGTCCCACCGCCCGGGAGATCCCGCTGCGCGGGCGCGGCCTGCTGCTCCAGCCCATCTTCCACTGGAGCGGACATCCGTTGATCTCCGACCTGCCCGACCGCCCGGTGGCCGTCACCTACCCCGCCGGCCCCGGCCTGCCGCCGACTCCCACCGGCCCGGCCGACACCGCCGACGCCCTCGCGGCGGTGCTAGGCCGAACCCGAACCGACATCCTGTGCCTGCTGGCCGCCGGACACACCACCGGCGACCTCGCCCGCCGGCTGCGGCTGAGCAACGCCACCGTCTCCGAACATACCGCGGCCCTCCGCGCCGCCGGCCTGATCACCACCACCCGCATCGGTCGCGCGGTCCGCCACGAACGCACGCCGATCGGAACGCTGTTGATCGGCCGGCACGGTCTGCAAAGCGTTGACAGCCCCGGGTGACAGCGGTTTGGGTGGGCGGGTTGGTGTCCGTTTCGGGTGCGGCCGAAAGGCCGTTCGGGGAAGGGGATCGGTCGTGGCGCGTATTCGTGAGGGATTTCGCGGCGAGGGGCCCGGGGCGTTCACGCCGGACGGGTGTGCCGTGGAGATGTACGGGATCCTGCCGGTGCGCGAGGAGCCGGACATGATCGCGCTCGGGGCTCGGGACGGAGCCCGCACACTGCTCGAGCTCGGATGCGGGGCCGGGCGGGTGACCCATGCCATGGTCGAGCGCGGGTGGGAGGTGACGGCGGTGGACGAGTCGCCGGAAATGCTCGATCGGGTGCGCGGCGCCGAGACCGTGTTGTCCACGATCGAGGAGCTGCGACTCGACGAGCGTTTCGACGTCGTGTTGCTGGGCTCCTACCTCGTGCACCAGGCCGAGGCCGAGGCTCGCAAGGCGATGCTCGACACCTGTCGCAGGCATGTGGCGGCCGACGGGGTGGTGCTGATCCAGCGCGAAGGCCGGGACTGGCACGACGAGTTGCCCCGGGTCAACGAACACCCCCGGGGCGCCGTGCGCATCCTCGCCGCCGAACCGATCGGCAACGGGGTCAACGCGATGCGGATCGAGTACGAGTTCGACGGCATGCGCTGGGCGCACGAGTTCCGCTCCCGGCCGCTCACGGACCCGGAGTTCGTGGCGATCCTCGCCGAGTCCGACCTGATGGTGGACGCCTACCTGGACGAACACCGGACCTGGGCGCGGGTGTTGCCGGCGTCGTGACCGACCCCGGCCACCCGTCAGCGCACCAGTGTCGGTGACGCCCCCTTCGTGACGAGCAGGCGCGGGGCGCCCGTACCGTCGGCCGGGACGGCGTACACGTTGCGGTCCCGGCCGTACATCACGGTGTTGTCGTCGAGCCAGGCGGCCTGGTCGTCGACGTTCGCGTGTTCGGCCAACGGGGTTTCGCGCATCGTGGCCAGGTCCAGGACGTGCAGCCGCCAGGTGGACTTGCCGGAGCGCTTCTTGAAGGCGATGCGGGTGCCGTCCGGGGACAGGGACGGGCATTCGACACCGTCGCGGATGGTGTGCGCCTCCCAGTTGGCGTAGTCGCCCTCGACCAGATAGGTGTGGCCCTTCGTGCCGACCGTGGCGTAGAAGCGGTTGTCGTCGGCGGCGAAGGTGACGCCCCAATAGTTGACGTCGGCGGAGTGGTAGGGCTTGCCGTCCACGGTCAACGGGATGGCCTCGATGTTGATCAGCGTGTAGTCGGTGCGGGTGTCCAGGATGCCGGTCCAGGTGGAGAAGCCGGTCTTGTTGTACGACTCGCCGGTGACGAACACCGTCCACGACACCATGTTCCCGCTCGCGGACACCCGGGCCCGGCTGGGGGTGCCGGCGAGTTCGATGCGGCGCTTGACGTTGGTGTTCGCGTCGACGATCAACGCGTCGGTGCCGGGCAGCGGGCCGCCCCGGGTCTGGAGGCAGACGCCGGTGCCCGCGCCGACGGCGAAACGTTCGCAGCGCAGGCCGCTGTCGACGCGGGCGGCGGCGGGGGTGTCCAGGCCGGTGTCGGCCACGGTGCGGTGTCCGCCGGCGCGGTTGGTGTCGACGAACACCAACCGTCCGCGTGCGGTGAGGTCGAGCGGTCGCCGTTCGACCGTCGCCTCCTCGTTGCGGTCGGCCGCGAAGGTCGAGTAGCCGACCGCCACACCGACCAGGACCAACAGCCCCAGGGCCAGGGCGAGCGCGCGCTTCATCCGGTCACCTCCGGGTCGAGCGGGGCCGACGGCAGCAGCCGCCGGGCCAGGAGCAGGCAGCCGGCCAGTCCGGCGCCCATGGCGTACAGCGCGGGGCCCGCGCCCCACAGGGTCCAGGCCGCGCCGAAGACCACCGAGGACAACAGCCGGGCACCGGCCTGTCCGGTCTGCAGCAGGGCCAGCCCGCTGGTCCGCAGATGCACCGGCAACAGCGGCCCGGCCGCGGCCATCAGCACACCGTCGGTGGCCGCGTAGAACAGGCCCTGAAGGCCGAGCACGAGGAGCAGCACCGCCCACCGCGACGCGGTCCCGGACGCGTGTCCGCCGGTGGGCGCGGCGGCGACCAGGTAGGCGGCGAGCAGCGCGAGGTGGCCGCCGAGGAAGACCCGGAAGCGGCCCACGCGGTCGGCGAGCCGGCCGATCGGCACGGCGAGCAACAGGAACGCCCCGGCGGTGCCCAGCGGCAGCAGCGGGAAGTAGCGCAGCGGGATGTCGAATCCGCGTTGCAGGACGAGGTAGACGAACGTGTCGCCGACGGTGAGCAGGCCGAGCAGCGCGGCGGCCACGCAGGTGCGGCGGAACGGCGCCAGGCGCAGCAGGCCGAACGCGGCCCGGAGCGAGGCCGAGCGCCGAGGCGGCGCCGGTTCGCGATGGTCGCGGACGTACAGCATCAACAGCAGCACGCCGAACGTGGCGACGCAGAAGGAGACCACGAACACCGCGTCGTAGGCGTCGTGGGTGGTCCACAACACGGCGAACGCGGCGAGCGGGCCGAGGAAGGCGCCGACGGTGTCCATCGCGCGATGCACGCCGAACGCCCGGCCCAGGTGCGGGGTCGGCGTGCTCAACGTGATCAGCGCGTCGCGTGGCGCGGTGCGCAGACCCTTGCCGGTACGGTCCGCCGCCAGGACCAGGCCGAGCCCGGCGACGGAGGAACCGACCAGCGGCAGGCCGAGTTTGCACACGGCGGACAGTCCGTACCCGGTGCCCGCGACCAGTTTGCGGCGCCGGGTGCGGTCGGCGATCTGGCCGCCGAGCAGGCGGACCATGGCGGTGACGCCGAACCAGCCGCCGTCCAGGAGGCCGTATTGCAGCGGGCTCAGCCCCAGGGTCAGGACGAGGTAGGTGGGCAGTACGGCGGTGACCATCTCGGCGGAGATGTCGGTGACCAGGCTGACGGTGCCGAGGGCGAGCACGTTGGCCGGGACGTTGCGGGTGAATCCCCGCGACGTCCCGACCGCCGTGCGCCCACCGGCCTGATCCGCGCGCCGGGTGGCGGCGATGTACACGGGCGATCCTCCGAGGCCGGGCGGATGGGTCAGTGGCAGGTGACCGGACCGAAGGAGTCGAGTTGGGTGCCGTCGTAGCGGACGAGTTGGCCGGAGTAGGTGCCGTCGGTGAGGGTCAGCTTCAGCACGGCGGGCGAACCGGTCACCCGCTTCTCGCTGTTGGGCTGCGGGGATTCGAAGTCGTAGGGATCGGCGCCGCCGGTGCCGACGAGCAGTTCACGCACGCCGGCGGGGTCGGCCTTGGCCTTGGCGTTTTGCGGCGAGTAGCGCTCGTACAGGTGGTCGTGCCCGTTCAGGATCAGGTCGGCGTGCGCGTCGTAGAGCACCTGCCACGCGGTCTGGCTGACCTTGTCCGCCTGCGGGCCGGAACTGTACAGCGGCCTGTGCCAGTAGGCGGCCACGCAACCTTGCGTGTTGTTCGCCAAATCGGCCTTGAGCCACTTGATCTGCGCCGAGGTCGAGGACATGGACTGTTCGGTGTCGAGGGCGATGAAGTGCCAGCCGCCACGGTTCCAGCTGTACCAGGTGGTGCCGTCGGGGGTGGCTCGGTCGCCGAAGTATGCCTTGTATCCGGCTTCCGGGGTGCTGTCGTCGGCCTCGTGGTTGCCCGGCGAGGGCCGGGTCTTGGCCTTGAACCGGCCCCAGGTGGTGTCGTAGTACTTGCGGTAGTCGGACAGGCTGCCGGTGTCGTATTGGTTGTCCCCCAGGGTGATCACCTCGTCCGGGTTGATCGCCTCGACCCGGCGTGCGGTCTGCTGGGCGCCGCACTCCTGGCTCGCGGTGCAGCCCGGGTCGGAGATGTCCCCGGCCGCGACCACGGTGAAGGACGAACTCCCGGCCTGGGGCGTGCCGATCACCGCCGCGCTGGGCGCGGAGAGGTTGCCGGCCGCGTCCTTGGCGCGGATCGTGTAGGAGTAGGAGACGCCCGTGGTCAGGCCGGTGTCGGTGTAGGTGGTGCCGACGCTGGTGCCGACCGCGACGCCGTCGCGCAGGATGTCGTATCCGGTCACGCCGACGTTGTCGGTGGAGGCGGTCCAGCCCAGCGAGACGCCGGTGGGCGTGGTGCCGGTGACCTTGGGCGAGGTGGGTGCGCTCGGTGCGGTGGTGTCGGGGCCGCTCGTGCCGCCGAACACCTCGAACTCCCAGAGGGAGTAGCCGTAGTCGGTGCCGCGCGACGTGGCGTACACACGCACGTGGCGGCCGTGGGTGGCCAGGGAACCGACGTCGTCGGTACCGCCGTCGCCGGCCGAGGTCGAGTAGACCTTGGTCCAGGACGCGCCGTCGGGCGAGACCTCGATGCGGTAGGCCTTGGCGTAGGCGTCCTCCCAGCTCAGCCGCACCCGGGAGATCGGGACGTCGGAGCCGAGATCGACGCTCAGCCACTGGGCGCCGGATCCCTCCTTGCTCGCCCAACGGGTGTCGGACTTTCCGTCGACGGCCTTGGCCGCGCCGTAGGAGGAGCTTTCCGTCGAGGAGGTGGTGGCGGGTTTGCCGCGCGAGAGCAACACCTCGGCGGCGGAAGCGGTTTCGCCGAACGTGAGCACGGCGGCGAGCAGGGCCAGGACCGCCGCGATCGCGGAGAGTCCGCGGGCACGAGAGGGCCTGGGCAGGGCGTGTCGGAAGGCCCGGGATGGCGGCCTTCGGCGGGTGGGGCGCAGGGCTTGGGGCAGGTGCACGTCGTCCTCCGGTGGTGAGGAGCCGATCGTCGTCGAGCCTGAACCGGGCAGGGTGGTGCGCTCGTTCGGGCCGGAACACGACGCGGGTGCGCCGTCGTGGGGTGCCGACGCGGGCTCCGGCCCGACCGTCGGCCCGACGATCCCAAGGTGCCGCGCGCCGCGTCAATACTTGTTAGGAAACTTTACTAACAAGACTTCGGTCGGTCGCGAGCCGGCGACGGATCGTCTGCTCGCGCGCCGGATACCGGCTACGGGGACGGCGGTTGGTGGGGGACGGGCCCCGGGCCGGTGGGGGCGTGGTTGAGGACCAGCAGGCCCAGGACGACGGCCAGGGCGAAGACGACGACGATCAGGCTCGCCAGGATCAGCCGACGGCGGCGCTCGCGGCGCTGCCAGTCGCCGTGTGCGGCGCGATACGCGTCGGGGGCCGGGCGCACCTCGCCGGCCAGCGTCTCCAGGGCCTCGCGCAGGAGGTGCTCGGTGTCGGGCGAATCGGCCGTACGGCCGTCGGCGCCGGGGGAGTTGCTCATCGCCGTACCTCCATCGCGTGCGTGAGCGCGGCCAGCCCACGCGCGGTGTGCGTCTTGACCGAGCCGACCGAGATGCCCATGGTCGCCGCGATCTCCTTCTCCTTCAGGCACAACCAGTGGCGCAGCACCAATGCCTCGCGCTGGCGGGCGGGCAGGGCGCGCAGTGCGCGGATCAGCGCCCGCTGGTCGTCGCGCAGCAGGGCCGAGGTCTCCGCCGAGGCCACCGTGTCGATCCGGTCCTCGACGTGTCGGCGGACGACCTGGAGGTGGCGTATTCGCATCCGGGTCAGGTTGCAGACCACCGACCGCAGATAGGCCGCGGCGGCTTCGGGGGTGCGCAGTTTCCGGTACTTGCGGTAGATCTCGTAGTAGGCCTCGGCCACGATGTTCTCCGGGTCGTCCGCGCCGAGGAGCGTGGCGAGCCGGAGCATCGAGGGGTAGTGCAGGTCGAACAGGCGCGCCACCTGGACCTCACGATCCGACCCGGCCGGATCCGCGACCGGTTGGGTCGAGGGGGCCGGTCGGGTCGAAGCGCCCGGTTGCGCCGAGGCGACGGGAGGCGCCGAGGGTGCGGCCTCCCGCGCCGGGACGTGCGCCGGCGGCGCGGCGTCGGAGGTCTCGCGCCGGATACGTTTCACGAACCGTTCGCCCCCTTCCCCGGGGCCCGCCACAGGGCCGAACGTACGGCCAAGCGCGCGGGCAGCGCCGTGGTGTCCGCGCCGCGCGCCGCGCCGAACCGGTCGTACACCCCGGTCAGGACCAGGGTGACCGCGAGGTTGAGCGCAAGGGCCCCGAGCCCCGCGTACACCTGCCCGCCGTGACCGCCCACCTCGACGCGCACCAGCGAGACGAAGCCCTCCCGGACCACCGCGACGGTGCCGGCCAGCATGCCGACCGCCCAGCCGACGAGCAGCGCCCGATGATGCAGGCGCCGGGTGAACAGGCCGATCACCACGGCCGGGAAGATCTGCAGGATCCATACCCCGCCGAGCAGTTGCAGGTTGATCGCGGCCTGGTCGCGCAGCCCGAAGACGAACGCCACCGCGCCCGCCTTCGCGGTCAGCGACACCGCCTGCGCCACCCGGGTCTGCCGCTTGGGGGTGGCGGTGGGTTGGAAGTACGCGACGTAGACGTTGCGGGTGAACGAGGTCGCCGCCGCGATCGACATCACCGCCGCCGGCACCAGCGCGCCCACGATGATCGCGCCGAAGACCAGCCCGGCCGGGAAGGCCGGCAACAGCCGGTCCACCAGCAGCGGAACCGCCGCCTCGGCGGCACCCGGCGGCGCGTCCACCGCCATCGCCAGCGCGGCGATGCCCAGCACCCCGAACATCGCGAGCACCGCCGTCCAGGCGGGCAGCACCACGCACACCCGGCGCAGCGTGCGCGGACCGGCGGCGGCGAAACCGGCGGTCAGCACGTGCGGGTACAGCAGCAGGGCCAGTGCCGAACCGAGCGCCAGGGTGGCGAACCCGCCCTGCTGATGCGGACTCAGCACCAACGAGGCATCACCCGGACCCGACCGGGCCAGCCGCCGATCGGCCGCCTCGAACATCGGCCCGGGACCGCCGAACCGGGCCAGCACGAACCCCACCGCCACCGCGGCGGAAACGAACACGGCCGGCCCCTTCAGCGCCGAAATCACCGTCGGCGCCCGCAAACCGTGCCGGTAGGTGGCGATCGCCAGCCCGGCGAACAGCGCCACCATCGCCGCGTCCCCGGCCACCCCGCGCGCCTGCAACCCGGCCGCCGCGAGCACCGCGCGGATGCCCAGGACCTGCAGGGCCAGGTACGGCATCGTGGCCAGGATCCCGGTCGACGCGACCACCAGGGCCAACGCCGGCGAGCCGTACCGGCCCCGGACGAAGTCCGCCACCGTCACATAGCCGTGTTGCCGGGCCACCGCCCACAACCGGGGCAGCAGTACGAAGGCCAGCGGGCAGACGATCACCGTGTACGGCAGCGCGAAGAACGCGCTCGCCCCGCGCCCGTACACCTGGCCCGGCACGGCGGTGAAGGTGTACGCGGTGAAGATCGTGCCGCCGAGCAGGAACCAGGTCCACACCGGGCCCAGGCCGCGATCGGCCAGCGCCCACCGCTCCAGTGACGGCAGGTCGTCGTTGCGGTGCAGCCTCGGGGCGGTCACGGCCAGTAGCGACGCGCCGCCGACGACGATCAGGAAGGCCGCGGTCGTGGCCCCGTCGATCATCCGTCACCGTCCGCCTCGGCACGTGGGCGCCCTGCCCACAGGTTGCGCGAGCGTACCGGACCGGGGATCGGCGACCGCGCGCGAATCCGCCGGACATCGGCTGTCAACCGAATGGCCGGTCCGCGCAACTCTTCCACAGACCGACGATCCGTCGGCCGCGGTATCGACCACAGGAGGCGACATGACCGGGGAGAACCCCCGCGCGCCGTCGGACGCACCGGCGCGACCCGCCGGATCGCGGCCGGCGCCCTCCTCGCGGCACCGGTCACGGCGCTGCTGTGGGTGCCCTGGTACGCGCGTCGGGGACCGGAGTTGGCCGGTGTCCCGTTCTTCTACTGGTATCAGCTCGTCTGGGTACCCGGCTGCGCGATCGCCATGTTCTGCGCCCATCTGCTGCTCCGCCGCCGCCCCGACCGGGACCACTCCTGACCCGGTCCGGCGTCGCCGCCGGCTCGTTCGCCCGTCCCTCCCCCGCTCGAACAGGAGTACGCGTGTCCGCCACCGAGACCCGCAGCCCCCGCCCGGACGACTCCGACGACCCCAACGACTCCGGCAGTTCCGCATACAACGCCAGGACCATCCTGATCTGGACCGTCGTCGCCCTGATCGGGGCGGCCGGCTGGGGCGTGGTCGCGCTGGCCCGCGGCGAGGAGATCTCGGCCGTCTGGCTGATCTTCGCCGCGGTCGCCTCGTACGCGATCGCCTATCGCTTCTACTCGCGCTTCATCGCCCGCCGGGTCCTGGAGCCCGACGACACCCGCGCCACCCCGGCCGAACGCCTCGACGACGGCGTGGACTACCAACCCACCGACCACCGGGTCCTGTTCGGCCACCACTTCGCCGCGATCGCCGGCGCCGGCCCGCTGGTGGGCCCGGTGCTCGCCGCGCAGATGGGCTACCTGCCCGGCACCATCTGGATCGTCGTGGGGGTGATCTTCGCCGGTGCCGTGCAGGACATGGTCGTGCTGTTCCTGTCGATGCGTCGGGACGGGAAGAGCCTGGGCCAGATGGCCCGCGAGGAGATCGGCCGGGTCGGCGGCGCGGCGGCGCTGATCGCGGTGTTCGCGATCATGATCATCCTGCTCGCGGTGCTGGCCCTGGTCGTGGTCAACGCGCTGGCCGACTCGCCCTGGGGGACCTTCTCGGTCACGTTGACCGTGCCGATCGCGCTGTTCATGGGCGTGTACCTGCGCTACCTGCGCCCGGGGCGGGTCCTGGAGACCAGCGTCATCGGGGTGGCGCTGCTGCTGGCCGCGATCGTCGGCGGCGGGCGGATCGAGGACACCGCGCTCGGCGACGCGTTCACCTGGAGCCCGACCACACTGGTGTTCTGCCTGATCGGCTACGGCTTCGTCGCCTCTGTGCTGCCGGTGTGGCTGCTGCTCGCCCCGCGCGACTACCTGTCCACATTCATGAAGGTGGGCACGATCGTGCTGCTGGCGATCGGCGTGCTCGTGGCCGCGCCGACCATGAAGACGGACGCGGTCAGCCCGTTCGCCGGCTCCGGCTCCGGGCCGGTGTTCGCCGGGACGATGTTCCCGTTCCTGTTCATCACCATCGCCTGCGGCGCGCTCTCCGGATTCCACGCGCTGGTCGCCTCCGGCACCACGCCGAAGTTGATCCGCAAGGAGTCGCAGTTCCGGATGATCGGCTACGGCGCGATGCTGATGGAGTCGTTCGTCGCGATCATGGCGCTGATCGCCGCGTGTGTGATCGACCCGGGCCTGTACTACGCGATGAACGCGCCGGCCGGCGTGCTCGGCGCCACCGCGGAGAGCGCGTCCCACGCGGTCGCCGGTCTCGGCTTCACGATCACCCCCGACGACCTGCGCGCGGCGGCGCACGCGGTCGAGGAGAAGACCCTGATCGCCCGCTCCGGCGGGGCGCCCACGCTCGCCGTCGGGATGTCGGAGATCTTCGCCGACGTGTTCGGCGGCTCGGGGATGAAGGCGTTCTGGTACCACTTCGCGATCATGTTCGAGGCGCTGTTCATCCTGACCACGGTGGACGCCGGCACCCGAGTCGGCCGGTTCATGCTCCAGGACATGCTCGGCAACGTCTGGAAGCCGATCGGCCGGGTCGACTGGAAGCCCGGCATCTGGATCACCAGCGCCGCGGTGGTCGGCCTGTGGGGCTACTTCCTGTACGCCGGCGCCACCGACCCGCTCGGCGGGATCAACCAGCTCTTCCCGCTCTTCGGCATCGCGAACCAACTGCTGGCGGCCGTCGCGCTCACCGTCGCCACCACCGTGCTGATCAAGTCCGGGAAGCTGCGCTGGGCCTGGGTCACCGGCATCCCGCTGGCCTGGGACGTCGCGGTGACGTACACCGCCGGCCTGGAGAAGATCTTCTCCGACGACCCCCGGATCGGCTTCTTCGCGCAACGCGACCGCTACGCCGACGCGATCGACGCGGGCAAGGTGCTCGGCCCGGCCAAGAACATGGACGACATGCACACGGTGGTGCTGAACTCCACCGTCGACGGCGTGCTGATCGCGATCTTCCTGGTGCTGATCGCGGTGGTGATGGCCAACGCGGCGGTGGTGTGCGTGCGGGCGATCCGCGCCGGGGGATCGCTGCCCACCACCGAGACGCCGTGGGTCGAGTCCACCCTGGACCTCGGGGCGGACGGCGCGGCCGGGGGTCGGGCCCTCGCCGGCGCCGGGGCCGGGGACGCGGCGGGACGCTCGTGACGCAGAGGGCGCGGGGTCTTCGGCACGCGCCCGGGCGGGTGTTCGGGTGGGTGCGGTGGTACCTGCGGGAGATCTCCGGCGACGCGGACTACGAGCGGCACTGCCGGCGACACCTGCGGGAGCATCCGGACCGCCCGGCGCCGACCCGACGCGAGTACGAGTCCTGGCGGACCCGCCGACGGGAGGAGCGGCCGCAGACACGCTGCTGCTGAGGCGCCCACGGTGGTGAGAGGGCGGTGTCGACACGCGTCGACGCCGCCCTTTCGGGTGTGCGAGCCGGCTCCGGCGAGGAAAATTCGTCCGAATCGATGCGCTTCCGTGCCTGTTGCACCTGTGACCGATGTACGCGACATGTGAACGTTCGTCGCGAGCGGGCACGTTCGACCTCGCCGACGGGTCGTGGTGTGGGACTCGCGCTGCGTCCCGGGCTCGCCGGAGGAGCCGATGACGGGCGAGGAGTGGCGTTCCACCTGGCCGTACCCGCACACCGCCGCCGAGGTGGAGGGCGACCACTGCACGATGACCGACCCGCGATATCCGCAACCCGACTCCGTCGACCATCTCGACGCGCGGTTCCTGGTACACCGGGCCGCGAACCAGGATCTCGTCGCCGCGTACAGCCTGCTCTACGACGCGGGCGACTACACCGGACTCGGCGACCTGTTCAGCGAGGACGCGACGTACGCGTTCACTCCCGCGCCCGAGGCGCGGGCCCGGCCCGGGTCGTGCGGGTTTTGTCGGCGGTCCCCGCTCGGTCGTGACCGGCGAGTGTTACGCGCCGCCGAACAGTCGATGTCGGCTGTGCGTCTCCCGTCGCGGCCCCGGGCCGGTCGTGGTTGCGTACCATCTCCGGGGGTCGGCGGGCGGCGCCGGGCCACGAGCGACAGGGGTGCGGCGACATGGACGGACCGGCGGGGGAGACGAAGGCACCCACGGGCCTGCGCGAGCGCAAGAAGGCGCGCACCCGGCAGGTGATCTCCACGGTCGCGTTCGACCTGTTCGAGGACCAGGGCTTCGAACAGACCACCGTCGACATGATCTGCCGCCGCGCCGACGTGGCCCACCGCACCTTCTTCCGCTACTTCCCGACGAAGGAATCGCTGCTGTTCGGCTGGGACTTCGGCGATCTCATCCTGAACGCCTTCGCCGCCGCCCCCGCCGACCTCGACCTGATCCCCGCCCTCGAACACGCGATGACGGTCAGCCAGGGCAACTTCGAGGACCACGCCGAACAAACCGCCCGCCGACACGCGCTGCGCCGCCGCTTTTTGGGCGTGCGCTCGGTACACGACCACGGCGTGGCCCTGATCGACACGGTCGCCCACCGCATCGTCACCATCGCCGCCACCCGCCTCGGGGTCGACCCGGCCGTGGACCTGCGCCCCCACGCGCTCGGCGCCCTGGTCGCGGCGATGACCCGCCGCCGGGTGATCGACGGCATCGACCCGGGCCCGATGCACGAGTGGGCGGACGCCTTCCGCGCCCTGCTCCCGACGCCGGCCACGCCCACCGACTGACACACCGCGCGGGCGCGCCGGTGCGTAGGTTGGTCACCGTCGCCGGACCGGCCATCGCATCGATCCACCCGGCCGATCCGGAAACCGCCGATGCCTCCGCACCGCCGGGTGGTGACGGGTCTTCGTCCGCACGGACACATCTTCGGCACGTCACTCGTGTACGGATCCGAGGCTCCGGACCGGACCGCGGGCGATACTCGGGAAACGTCGGGGAGCCTCGGGGAGGCGGCGGGTTCCCCATACCCGAGAGGTTCCACATGCAGCCCGATACGCAACCCGACGCGACCGTCGCGGCACCTGTGAACGAGTACGCCGCCGACCGGCTCGTCGACCTCGTCGTGCGTGCCGGTTCCCTCGTCGACGGCAGCGGATCCCCCGCGTACGACGGCGACCTCGCGATCGACGGCGGGCGGATCGTCGCGATCGGTGACATCGGCGCCGTCGCGGGGCGTGACGAGATCGACGCACAGGGCTGTGTGGTGTGCCCGGGCTTCGTCAACGTGCTGAGCCACGCCTACTTCACCCTCCAACAGGACCCCCGCGGCCTGTCCGACCTGTACCAGGGCGTGACCACCCAGATCTTCGGCGAGGGCGTCTCGCTCGGCCCGGTGACCGAGGCGATGACCGAGCCCATGATCGAACTCTTCGGGGCACTTCCCGAGGGCGCCCGCGCCGCCTGGCCGCGCCTGCGCGACTTCCTGACGCACCTCGAATCGACGGGCGTCGGCCAGAACGTCGCCAGTTTCGTCGGCGCCGACAACCTGCGGATGTCCGTCGCCGGCACCGAGGGCCGCCCGCTCGACGACGACGAACTCGCCCGCGCGTGCGCCCTGCTCGACCGGGAGTTGGCGGACGGCGCGCTCGGCGTCGGCTCGGCCCTGATCTACCCGCCGGGAACCTACGCCGACACCTGTGAACTCACCGCCTACGCCCGGGTGTTGGCCCGGCACGACGCGCTGTACATCTCACACCTGCGCAACGAGGGCGACCGCCTCCTGGAGGCCGTCGACGAACTCCTCGACATCGCCCGGGACTCCGGCGCCCGCGCCGAGATCTATCACCTCAAGACCGCCGGCCGGGACAACCGACCCAAGATGCGCCAAGTGCTGGAGCGGATCGAGTCCGCCCGGGCGGCCGGCATCGAGGTCACCGCCGACATCTACCCCTACGCCGCCGGCAGCACCCTGCTGGCCTCCGCCATCCCCCCGCCGTTCCACCTCGGCGGCGCCGACCGGCTCCGGGAGCGCCTGGGCAACCCCGCCGATCGCGCGACCATCACGGCCGCGATCCGCGACGGCGGCGACTGGGAAAGCCTGTGGCGGATGAGCGGCGGCGCCCCCGGCGTCGTGGTCCTGTCCCACCATCCGGACATCGACGTCCCGGCCGGATCCACCATCGCCGACATCGCCGAGGCCCGAGGCGACGCCGACCCGATCACCACCCTCCTCGACATCGTCGTGGCCGCCCCGCACGCCGACGCCGCCTACTTCATCGGCGACGAGGACAACACCCGGCTGGCGTTCGCCCACGACTGGGTCTCGGTCGGCTCGGACTCCGACGCCCCCGCCGCCGACGAACGTTTCGCCGACCACCCGGTCCACCCCCGGGCCTTCGGCACCTTCGCCCGCGTGCTCGGCCGCTACGCCCGGGACGAGGCCATCGTCACCCCGGAGGAGGCCATCCGCCGAATGACCTCCCTGCCCGCCTCAAACCTGCGCCTACGCGACCGCGGCCTCCTCGCCCCCGGCGCGTACGCCGACGTGGCGATCTTCCGCCTTGCCGACGTCACCGACACGGCCACCTACGCCAACCCCAAGAGCTACGCCCGAGGCATGCGCCACGTCCTGATCAACGGCATCCCGGCACTTCGCGACGGCACCCCCACCAACGCCCTCCCCGGCCGAGCCCTCCACCGCAACAACCCCTGACCCGCCCAGAACCCGCCGCAGGTCGTCCAGCCGATCCGAACCCCGGAGCCGGACGCGTCACCACCGCCCTCCCCGACGACACCCGCCAGGAAGCCCAAGTCCTTCGACGACCCGACGAGTTGTGGGTGACGAAGGTTCACGAACCCGGATCGCCTGGGGTGCCGGAGGCTCGGTGCGAGGGAAGACCGCAGGTCAGGGCTGTGACAAGTGTTTCGAGTGCCTCGGGATCCGGTTTGGGGTCTCACCGGACGGTTTCGGTCTCCGGCGGGTTGCGGAGTGCGTCGGATGGAATCCGGGTGCCGCGTCAGGACGCGCGGGGGAGAATCCCCGCATGGCGGATATGGGTGCGTTTCGGGATGCGGTCACAGGCTGGGTGGCAGGCGGCTCCGGGGAGTCGGCGGGGGAGTTGGCCGAGGAACTGGGGGTGCGGACGGCGGTGCTGCTGGAAGGCCCGAGCGATGTCGCGGCCGTCGAAACCCTCGCCGCGCTCGGTGGCCGCGACCTCGCCTCCGAGGGGGTGTGCGTCCTGGCGATGGGCGGCGCAATGAGCATCGGCCGCTACGCCGGCCTCCTGGGGTCGCCGGGATTGCGCCTACGCCTGGTCGGACTGTGCGACGAGGCCGAGAAGCCCTTCTACGATCGCGGCTTCGACCGCGTACACGCCTCTCGTGCCGGGCTGTTCGTGTGTACGGCCGACCTCGAGGACGAACTCGTCCGCGCCCTCGGCGTGCCACGGATCGAGGAGATCATCCACTCCGAGGGCGACCTCCGAGCCTGGCAGACCTTCGTACGCCAACCCGCCCAACAAAACCGGCTCCCACCCCAACGCATGCGCCGCTTCCTCGGCACCAAGAAGGGCCGCAAAATCCGCTACGCCCACCTGCTGACCAGGGCCCTCACCCCCACCCGGATCCCCGCGCCCCTCACCGACCTATTGGAAAGCCTGTAAAACCCGACGGCCGGCCGCCCGATGGACTGCACGGACGCGAAACTACTCGGCGACTTCTGGAAAACGGCACTGGGTTACATCGACGAGCCGCCGCCCGCTCCGTTCGAAACCCGCGAGGAGTGGCACGCGAGTTTCGACCTGCCGGAGGACGACTCGGTGGACGACGGGGAAAAGCTCCCGTGCGTCCGGGGTTTCGCCGTTCGGCGCCGGCCGGTCCCGGGATGTGGGCCGGGGCCGGCCGGGGTCGGGTTTGGCGGGGGTCAGAGGCGTCGCCACAGGAACGTGTAGTTCGGTGGTTCCCAGCCGGGGCGGGACAGGTGGGCCACGAGGCAGCGGTAGGTCGCGCCGCCGTAGGTGACCTGGTCGCCCACGGCGTAGTTCGTACCGGCCTTCCAGGGGCGGCCGGTGGGCGGGGTCGTCGGCGGCGTGCCGTTGATGTTCAGCACGAAGTCGAACGACGCCTCGCGCCCCGAGCCCACCTGACGAACCGTCATGAGCAGGCGGGGGTCGAAGATGGTGTCGGTGTTGTTGCGCGGTTCGTTCGGGAAGTACGTCTGGGTGGTGAGGATCGGCTTGTTCGGCGCCTGGACCTTCACGTGAAGGTGTCGGGTGCGGCCCGGGTACAGGCCGGGCACGATCGTGGTGAGCGTGTACGCGCCCTGCGCGTTGGTGAACTGGTGGCCGCGGAAGGTGTATCCGACGTTGTCGTACTCGCCGTTGGTGTCCGCCTGCCAGAAGTCCAGCAGCACGTTGGCCAGTGGTTGGCACTGCCGGCCGAAGACGAAGCCGGTCACGGTGAGGGGGATGCCCGGGGTGCTCGACGTCGCGAGTACCGTGCGCAGCGGCGAATTGGGCTTGAAGTACGGCCCCTCGGTCTGCTCGATGGTGGGCGCGTCGCCGTCATGGCAGAACGGCGTCGGCTCCAGGTCGGCACCCGAGTCGCGGGCCGAGCGGGCCAGTGCGGGGACGCCGCCGATCAGGAACGGCAGCGGCGCCGCCACGAGCGCGGCCTTCAACAGGTTCTTCCGGGTGATGCCGCGCGACGCGGTGTCCTCCGGTCCTTCGCTGTACGGCTTGTCGATGTCCGTGTCGTCGATGTCCACGTCGACCTTCCTCGTCGGCGGCGGGCACGGGCGCGTCGGTTCCACGGCGTCGACTTCCACCGACACCGGACAAGGTCACCGCCCGCGATCGGTTCGAACCTATGCGTGCCGATCGGGTGGGTCGATGCACAGAACACAGCCGTCGTAGTACTTTGCGCGGATGTCCTCGCGCCGGTCTCCCGACGTGGTGATCGTCGATGCGCACATGCCGGCGCCGGAGCGGTCCGACGCGCGGCACACGGCCGGGACCGGTTATGGGCGCAGGAGCACCTTCACGGTGCCGTCCTGCTTCTTCTGGAAGCGCTCGTAGGCTCCGGGCGCGTCGGCGAGGGGGATCCGGTGGGTGGCGAAGTCGTCGGTACCCAGCGGGTCGTCGTCGCCGAGCAGGGGGAGGAGGTCGGGGACCCAGCGGTGCACGTTGGCCTGCCCCATGCGCAGTTGGATCTGCTTGTCGAACATGGTCAGCAGGGGCATCGGGTCGGCCATGCCGCCGTAGACCCCGGACAGCGAGATCGTGCCGCCGCGGCGCACGATCGCGATGGCCGCGTGGAGCGCGCTGAGCCGGTCGACGCCGGTGGTGCGCATCAGCTTCGCGGCGACCGCGTCCGGCAGCAGTCCGGTCACCTGCTGGGCGAACTTGGCCACGGGCGCGCCGTGCGCCTCCATCCCGACCGCGTCGATCACCGCGTCGGGGCCGCGTCCGCCGGTGAGGTCGCGGACGGCCTCGGCGATGTCGTCGTGCGCGTTCCAGTCCAGTACGGTCACGCCGCGTTCGTGCGCGCGGCGCAGTCGCTCGGGGACCAGGTCGATGCCGATGACGGTTCCGGCGCCGCGATGCAGGGCGATGCGGCAGGCCATGTCGCCGATCGGCCCCAGGCCCAGGACGGCCACGCTGCCGCCGGGTGGGACGGCCGCGTATTCCACGGCCTGCCAGGCGGTGGGCAGTACGTCCGACAGGTACACGAAACGGTCGTCCGGCGGCCCGTCGGGAACCTTGACGGGGAGCCGGTTGCCGAACGGCACCCGAAGGAACTCCGCCTGCCCGCCGGGAACTTGCCCGTACAACTTGGTGTAGCCGAACAACGATCCACCCATCCCGTACTCGTGCACCCGGGTGGTCTCGCACTGTGAGTGCAGGCCCTGACCGCAGGTGTGGCAGTCGCCGCACGAGACATTGAACGGAACCACCACACGATCGCCCGGCCGCAGCTCCGTGACGCCCGGGCCGACCTCCTCGACGATGCCCATGGGCTCGTGTCCCAGGATGTCGCCCTCGGTCAGGAAGGGCCCCAGGACCTCGTACAGGTGCAGGTCCGAGCCACAAATCCCGGAGGAGGTGACCTTGACGATCACATCGTCCGGATCCTTGATCACGGGGTCGGGCACGGTGTCCACGCGGACGTCGCGGCGGCCGTGCCAGGTCAGTGCCTTCATAACGATGAGCTCCCTGTCCTCGCGACCCCCGAAGCGGGGGCCGCAGGTGGCGGAGCGTGGGCGGCCTCGGCCCACGCGGGCGTGGCATGCTTCCGCTTACCGGCGGACGCCCTCGCAAACCCGGTCCGGCGCATCCGCCGGGTGCACACCCGGCACGCGTCCGGCGTCGTTCAGGACGTGCCGGGCTCGTTCCAACGGTGCGCGGCCCGTTCGCCCAGTGCCGCGACACGGTCGGTCCACGGGGTTCCCTTCGCGTGCTCGCTCGACCCCGACGTCTCGCGCGACGTCGCCGAGGAATCCGCCGAGGGCAACAGCCGCGCGGCGAGGGAGAGCACCCGGGTCGTGGTCGCCGGGGCGAGTCCGTGGGCGCGGACGGCCACCTTGGCCACCGCCGTCAACACCAGTTCCGGCCTGCGCCGGATCCCGGCGCGGACGATCAGCCGCGCCGCCCGCTCCGCGTCCATCGACACCAGGGGCAGCGACGCGGCGGCGGCGAACCAGGCGTACTCGCGCGAACGCCGTCCCGTGAAGCGCGCGGCCCGATGCGAGCCCGTACGCATGAGTCCGGGCACCGCGGTGGTCACGCTGACGCCCGAACCGGCCAGTTCGGCACGCAGGCCCTCGGAGAACCCCGTCGCGGCGAACTTCGCGCAGTCGTAGGGCAGCAGATGGGGCGCCGCGATCCGGCCGCCGATCGAGGTCACGTTGATCACCCTGCCGTCGCCGCGCTCGCGCATCCCCGGCAACACCGCCAGGGTCAGCCGTACCGGTGCCATGAACATGACCTCGATCGCCCGGCGGAAGGCGTCCACGTCCAGCGTCGCGAGGGGGCCCACGGTGATGATCCCGGCGTTGTTGACCAGGACCTCCACCGGGCCGTGCCGCTTCGTCACCGCCGCGACCAGGGCGTCGACGGCCTGTGCGTCGCTCAGATCGCATTGTTCCCAGGCCACCGAGCGGCCGGTGTCGTCGCGGATGAGCGCCGCGGCGCGAACGAGCTCCTCCTCGTCCCGGGCGCAGATCGTCACCCGCGCCCCCAGCCGGGCGAACTCGCGCGCGATCAGCAGGCCCAGACCGCGCGAGCCCCCCGTGACCAGCACGGTTCGCCCCCACACATCCGCCCGCGAACGAGTCCGCAGGCGCCTTCCGGTACCGGTTTGTGGGGTGTCGGTCACGACATGTCCCTTCCTCGGGCGGTGGCCGCTCCGTGCGGACCCGATACGCGTGCGCCCCCGACGGCACTGCCGACACCGCTGCCCACGCGGGCGCCCGACAATCACCGCACCGGACGCAGCCGTCCCTCGTCGGCCGCCTCAGCCGGGAAGGGTTTCGCCGCCGATCGGGGCCAGGACCTCGCCCGAGTAGTAGCCGGAGAGGCGACCGGAGGCGAAGAAGACGTAGGACGGGGCGATCTCGTCGGGATGTGCGGCGCGTCCCATGGGCGTCTGCTGCCCGAACGAGGCGACCTTTTCCGGCGGGAACGTGGCCGGGATGAGCGGGGTCCAGACCGGTCCGGGGGCGACGGCGTTGACCCGGATGCCGCGTTCCTGGAAGGACTGGGCCAGCGAATAGGTGAGCGCCAGGATCGCGCCCTTGGTCGCGGAATAGTCGATCAGGGTCTTGTTCCCGCGCAGACCGTTGATCGACGACGTGTTGATCACGCTGCCACCCGACGGGAGGTGCGCGAGCGCGGCCTTGGTGGTCCAGAAGAAGCTGTGGATGTTCACCCGGAACGTGTACTCCCATTGGGCGCTGTCGAGGTGCTCGAGGTCGTCGACCGGGTTCTGCGTGCCGCAGTTGTTGACGAGGATGTCGAGCCCGCCGAGTTCGGTCGCGGCGTGCTCGACCATCACCCGGCAGTTGTCCTCGATCGACAGGTCGGCGCGGTGGACCACGCACCTGCGCCCCGCCGCCTCCACGAGCCGGCGCGTGTGCGCGGCGTCCCGGTCCTCCTGGTCGGACAGGTACGCGATGGCGACGTCGGCGCCCTCCTTGGCGAACGCGACGGCCACCGCGCGCCCGATACCCGAGTCGCCGCCGGTGATCAGCGCGCGTTTCCCGTCGAGGAGCCCGCTGCCCCGGTAGTCGGCCATCTCGTCCCGGGGAGGCGGCGCCATCTCCTCGGTCGTACCCGGGGCACTCTGCTGCTGCGGGGGCGGGGGAGTCTCCTCGGACGGTGTACTCATCGCGGGTCCTTTCGCGGGTCGATGACACGGTGGCCGGGCCACCGCCGTCGCCGGTGCGGGATCGGGCCGCTACCCGCGGTTCTCGGGTGCATGCCCCTCCCGACGCGCGGGGCCGCGGGCCGAGCATGCGTGCGCGCGTGGCGCGGCGCGCGGCGAGACTCCGGCGGGCTCCCCCTCGATCGGACGCGGGGCCCGGCGCCACGCCGAGGAGGGCGATTGGATCCGCGGCGCGCGGGTAGCGCGGAGGTCACGACCGATTCGGCCCCGTCCGCGTCGGAGGCATCCGGCCCGAAAGGAGTTCCGCCGGTCGGCACTTGTGCACCGCTCCGGAACTCCTGATCTCCCATAACCCCCGTCTTCGGAAACCCCGTCTCCCCGGAGGAAGCATGGCCAAGTCCGAGCCCGCGAGCCGCAAGCCCGACCCCGCCGGCGTCATCCCCGGCAGTCCCGGCAGCGAACCGGCCCCGCTCGACGAGCCGACCCGGCCGCATGAGCCCCTTCCGCCCAAGCCGGACCAGAGCGGCCCGGACACGGTGAGCCCGACCGGACAGCCCACGGGCGCGGACCAGGCGACAGTGGCGCAGGGTGGCGCGTACCTGACCACCGCCCAGGGACTGCGCCTGCCGGACACCGATCACTCGCTCAAGGCCGGCCCGCGCGGACCGGTCCTGCTCCAGGACCACCATCTGCGGGAGAAGATCACCCACTTCGACCACGAACGCATCCCCGAGCGCGTCGTGCACGCCAGGGGCGCCGCGGCCCACGGCGTGTTCGTCGGCTACGGCAACGCGGCGAACGTGACCAAGGCGGCATTCCTCGACAAGGACGTCGAGACGCCGGTGTTCGTGCGCTTCTCCACCGTGCTGGGCTCGCGCGGCTCCGCCGACACGGTGCGGGACACGAGGGGATTCGCGACCAAGTTCTACACCACCGAGGGCGTCTTCGACCTGGTCGGCAACAACATCCCCGTGTTCTTCATCCAGGACGCGATCAAGTTCCCGGACATCATCCACGCCGGGAAGCCGCATCCCGATCGGGAGATCCCGCAGGCCCAGAGCGCCCACGACACCTTCTGGGACTTCGTGTCGCTGCACACCGAGGCCACCCACCACACCATCTGGAACATGTCCGACCGCGCCATCCCGCGCTCGTTCCGCACGATGGAGGGTTTCGGGATCCATACCTTCCGGCTCGTGGCCGCGGACGGCGGCACGACGCTGGTGAAGTTCCACTGGAAGCCGAAGGCGGGCGTGCACTCCCTGGTGTGGGAGGAGGCGCAGCTCATCAGCGGGATGGATCCCGACTTCCACCGGCGCGACCTCGCCGACGCGATCGAGGCCGGGGCGTTCCCGCAGTGGGAGTTGGGCATCCAAACCTTCCCCGACACCGCCGACCAGACGTTCGAGGGCATCGACCTGCTCGACCCCACCAAGATCGTGCCCGAGGAACTCGCGCCCGTGCGGCCGATCGGCCTGCTCACCCTCAACGCCAACCCGAGCAACTACTTCGCCGAGACGGAACAGGTCGCGTTCCACCCCGGCCATCTCGTCCCGGGCATCGACGTCACCGACGACCCACTGCTCGCGGGCCGGTTGTTCTCCTACCTCGACACGCAGATCAGCAGGCTCGGCGGGCCCAACTTCGCGCAGATCCCGATCAACCGGCCGCACGCCCCGGTCAACGACATGCTCCGGGACGGCCTGCACCAGGACGCCGTACACAGCGGCGTCGCCCCCTACCGGCCGAACTCGCTGGACGGCGGCTGCCCGTTCACGGCCGGCGCCGACCTCGGCGGCTACGTCGAGGTACCGGTCCCGCTGCCGGCGGCGACCAAGGTCCGCGAGGCGCCCGCGTCCTTCGCCGACCACACGAGCCAGCCCCGGCTGTTCTGGCTCAGCCTGACCCCGATCGAACGCGAACACGTCACCGCCGCCTACACGTTCGAGCTCGGCAAGTGCCACGAACCGGCGATCAAGGAGCGCAACCTGCGCGTCCTGGCCGACATCGACCCGGTGCTGTGCGCCCGGGTCGCGGAGGGCCTGGGGCTGCCGGCTCCCGCGCCCTCCGAGCCGCTGCCCTCGGTCCAGCCCAGCCCCGCGCTGTCCCAGATCCGCGGGACGTGGCCGGTCGACGGCCGCGTGATCGGCATCGTCGCCGGTCTCACCGCGGACCTGGACGGTGTACGCGCGGTGCGGCAGGCGGTGTTCGACGCCGGCATGGTGCCGCTGGTCATCGCTCCCACCGGAGGCGAACTCGGCGCCGACGGCGACGCCGCGCCCATCCCCGTCCAGCGCACCTTCACCACCGCGCGTTCCGTCGAGTTCGACGCGATCCTGCTCGCGGGCACCCCCGCGCCGGGCAAGGACGCGTACGGCGCGCGGGACGCCAAGGCGGGCAACGGCACGCCCGCGTCGGCCACCGACCCGCGCATCGTGCTCATGCTCGCCGAGGCATACCGCCACGCCAAGCCCATCGGCGGCTGGGCGGGCAGCGAGGACTGCCTGACGGCGGCCGGCATCCCGACCGACTCCCCGGGAGTGATCCTGGCCGAGGAAGCGGGCGGCGTCCTGGCCGACGTGGTCGAACTCCTGGGCGCGCACCGGGTGTGGGAGCGTTTCCCCGCCGCCGCGGCCGACGCCGGCTGATCGTCGGCGTTTCGAAGGGGGAGCCGCCGCGCGCGCGGACGAGGTGACGGTTCGGGGCCCGTGCGAACCGGCCCTCGCCGCGGCGGAACCCCCTTCGGAACCGGTCGGCGATCCACGGCCAGGGCGGGTCCCGACGTGGCGAATGGATGATCCGTCGCGCGTGGCCGCACCCATTGGCCATCGGTGTCGTTGGTCCGGGGGCAGGGCTTCGCGAGAGGCGGAGCCCGCGAGGAACGGGAGTGTGTGTGAGCACGTTCAAGAAGGTCAGCGTGTTGATGGCCGGCAGCGCGGCCGTGGTGCTGGCGGGCGCGGGCGCGGCCCACGCCGAGGCCGAGTCGAACGGCGCGGCCGTCGACTCTCCCGGTGTGATCTCCGGCAACAACATCCAGGTGCCGATCCACATCCCGGTCAACCTGTGCGGGAACACGATCGACGTGATCGCCGTCCTGAACCCGGCGTTCGGCAACGTCTGCCTGAACGTCGACGACAGCGACGACGACCACGGCAAGCACCACGGCGAGCAGCACGCGCCGCAGCACGGCGACCACCGGGGCTGACCCCACCGATTCGGCCGTTCCTCCACGTCCGAGCATCACGGCGCCAAGCAGATCCGGCCCTCGCGAGCATCCCGCGAGGGCCGGACCTCGTTCCCGGCCACGACCGCGCCGGTCGCAGACCTCGGCGATGGCGTGACGCGCACGGGGTCGTCACGATCTGCGCCGGGCGGCCCGCTCGGTGTTCAGGTCGACCGCTGGTCGGCCACCCGGGCGAGATTGCGCAACATCTTGCGGTTGCGCAGATGCAGGAGGGCTTCGCCCGGGGCCCATGGAAACGGGCGGCCGGTCCGCGCAGCGGGTGCTCGTCCACCAGGACCACGGTGTCGGTGTCCCACGGCAGTAGTTCGATGCCGATCCGCGCCGTCCCCAGCGGCGAGGCCACGGCCTCCAGTTCCAGACGGCTGCCCGGAGTGCAGACCCGGACGATGCATTCGTCCCGGAACGTGATCGGCCCGAAGCCGACTTCGTACACCAGACGCGATCCCGGCTGCGGCCATGAGTCGTCGGCCTCTTGGATGCGGCGGGTGCCCACCACCCATTCGGCGTAGCGCCGCGCATCGGCGAGCACTTCCCAGACCCGTGCCGGAGTCGCGTTGATCAGCTGCTGTCGTCGCGCCATGTTCGGCGACTACCCGCTTGCGGGCGCCCACACCCCGGACACGGGATTCGCGGGGGACGGCGGAACGGGAGTCGAACGGGACCGGAAGGGTATCCGCAGCGTTCACCGGGCCGTTTCGACCGGTACCTACGCGGATCCGGGCGGGAGTGGCGTCGATGCGGAACTGGGACGACAGGGTGGTGGCGCTCACCGGGGCGGGCTCGGGGCTCGGCCGGGCGTTGGCACTGGAATTCGCCCGACGCGGGGCCCGGCTGGCGCTGGCCGACGCCGACGAGGGGGCCTTGGCCGACACCGGTGAACGCGTCGCCGCCACCTGCGGACACCGACCACGTGCCACCGGCCTGGACGTGGCCGACCGTGACGCGGTGCGGGCGTGGGCGGACGAGACCGCGGCGCGCCTGGGCGGCGTCGATGTGGTGATCAACAACGCCGGAGTGGGCCTGGTCGCTCCTTTCGAGGAGACGAGCCTGGAGAACTTCGAATGGTTGATGCGCAGCAACTTCTGGGGGGTCGTGTACTGCTGCCGGGCGTTCCTCCCGCACCTGCACCGATCCTCCGCGGCGCACCTGGTCAACGTCGCGAGCGTGTTCGGCCTCATCGGGGTGCCGGCCATGAGCACCTATTGCGCCTCGAAGTACGCGGTCATGGGATTCACCGAGGCGTTGCGGCACGAGATGCGGCTGTCCCGGGCGAACGTGCGCGTGACGACGGTGCTGCCCGGTGGCATCCGTACCGGCTTCGCCGGTTCCGCCCGAAAGTCGGCGAGCGTGGACGGCGACGCGTTGACGAGCGTCAGCGCCCGTATCGCGCTCACCTCTCCGGAGCGTGCGGCGGCGGTGATCGCGGGCCGTCTCGGGCGGGGCCCGCGCCGGCTGCGGGTGGGCCCGGACGCGGTGCTGATCGATCTCGGGCGGCGGCTCCTCGGCGCGGGCGTGGAGCCGTTGGCGGAGCGCGTCGCGAAACGTCTGCTGCCGATGGGCTGGGATGTGCACCCTGAACCGGCCCGGCGAAACCGGCCGCGAACAAGCCCCGGACTCGGCGGCCCCGAAAGCGGCGGAACGGTCCCGCGATAGCCCGGCCGCGGTCGCTGCGACGGCCTCGGGCGCCGTGCGTGCGGTGGGGGTCAGGTGGTGGCGAGCATGCCGGCGCGCAGGGTGCTGAAGGCGCGGGTGAGCAGGCGCGAGACGTGCATCTGGGACAGGCCGAGGCGGTCGCCGATCTCGGACTGGGTGAGGTCGTCCCAGAAGCGGAGTTTGAGGATGCGGCGGTCGCGTTCGCCGAGTTCGGCGATCAGTGGGCGCAGCGATTCGCGGTCGACCACGAGGTCCAGGGCCGGGTCCGGGGCACCGTGCAGTTCGTGCCAGGAGCTTCGGCCGTCGCCCCGGTCGGTGCCGGGGGTGGTCGCGTCGAGGGAGTCGGTGCGCAGCGCCGCCCCGGCCTCCAGGCCGACGCGGACGGTGTCCTCGTCGGTGTCGAGCCGAGCGGCGAGTTCGGCGTGGTCGGGTTCGCGTCCGAGCCGGGCGGCGAGGTCGTCGCGGGCGCGGACGAGGCGCAGGTACTGCTCCTGTTCGCCTCTGCGGGCGTGCACGGCCCAGGTGTGGTCGCGGAAGTAGCGCTTCAGCTCGCCGGCGATGGTGGGTATGGCGTAGGCGAGGAACCCGGAGCCCCGGTCGGGGCGGTAGCCGTCGACGGCCTTGATCAATCCGATCGCGGCGACTTGGCGCAGGTCCTCGCGCAGGTCGGTGCGGCGGGTGTAGCGCGCGCAGGCGCTGGTGGCGAGGTTGAGGTTGTCCTGGACGATGGCGTTGCGCAGCGCGGCGTGCGCGCGGGTGCCGGCCTCCAGGGTGGCCAGGCGGGTGAGGTTGCGGTCGGTGGCGGCACGAAGACGGGTGATGTCGGGGTTGCCGGTGGCGGTGGTCATCGCGGGATGGGCCTCCGAACGGTGCGTGTGTCGGGCGCCGGGGCCCGGCGGGCGGTGGACGTCGGGTGGCGGCCCGGGGCGGGGCCATCCGCATCCCTTCCACCTCACGGCCCGTCCACACCCCGCGAGGGCGGGGCGTGGACGGCGTCCGACGCCACACGGCCGGCGAACGACGGCCCGCGCCGCGGGGCACCGCCGTACAGCGGGCCTCGCCACGTCGTGCCGCCCGCCGGTTGCGAACGCAAGGGACAATTACAGATAAACACAGGTGAACACCGACTTCTCGGTGACGTGGTGCGGCACGACGGACACACCGCCGATCCCGCGACCGCAGCCGGTCCTAGGGTCGCGGGCCGCTGAGCAGGCGCTGTGCGGCCGCCAGTCCGGGGGCGAGCAGGCGTCCGGACGCGGCGTGGTGGCCGCGCAGCGCCGCCCGGGCGGCGTTCGAGCCGCAGGCGCCGTGGACCCCGCCGCCGGGGTGTGCGGAGGACGAGGCCAGGTACAGGCGAGCCACCGGTGTCTCGGGCCGCCCGGTACCGGGCACCGGACGCAGCACCAGTTGCTGGGAGATCGCGGCCGTGCCGCCGTTGATCGCGCCGCCGACGAGGTTGGCGTCGAGCCGCTCCAGCGCGGGCGGGCCGAGTACGCGTCGGGCCAGGACGCGATCGCGGAATCCCGGGGCGAAGCGCTCCACCCGACGTTCGATCCGGTCCGCGTACGCGGCCGCGTCGCCCTCGTCCCACCGGCCGGTCAGGACCTCGCCGGAACCGGCTCGACCGTCCGCGCCGAGGTCGTCCACCACCCGCTGCGGCACATGCGAGTAGGCCCACGCGGATTCCGTGCCCGCCGGGGAGCGGGTCGCATCGGTCGTGGTCATCTGCCCCAGCAGGACGAACGGGTCCCGCGGCAGTCGACCGGACGCGACCTGCACCGCGAAGTCCGACAGTTCGGTCAGGTCCCCGGCCAGATGCACCGTCCCGGCTCGCGCGCTGTGCGGATCCGACCAGGGAATCGGCCCGCTCAACGCCCAGTCCACCTTGACGGTGGCCAGGTCCCACTGGAATCGGCGCATGTCGTCCCGCAACCGCGCCGGCAGCGCGTCCCACGCCACCAGACCCCCGTACAGCATGGGCGCGGGCACATCCGCCACAACCGCCCGCGTCGCCCGCACCGCGTCGCCGCCGGCGGTGACCACCCCCAACGCCCGGCCGCCGCGCACCACAACCTCGTCGACCCGTGTCCCGCACACCACCCGCCCGCCCAGCGATTCCAGCCGACACACGAGCGCCTCGGTCAACGCGCCCGCCCCGCCGACGGGGGCCGGCCACCCGAACCGCTGCCCCAGCATCGCCATCAACCAGCCGAACGCCGCACTCCCGGGCGCCTCGGGGGACAGGTCCGCATGCAGCGCACACCCCGCGAGCAGCATCGGCGCGCCCACATCGACGAACTCCTCCTCGCACAACCGCCGCACCGAAAGCGCCGCCATCCGCAGGAGCCGCAGCCCGCCTCCCGCGCGTACCCGCCCGACCAGGCCCAACCCCGCGCGCACGGGCGGGAACGGCGCGAACAACGCGTCCACCAGGTACGGATCCAGCCGATCCCACAGCCCCGACAAACGTGTCCAGGCCGCGGCGTCCGCCGCCCCGAAGTCGTCCGCGAGACCGTCCGCGGTGCCCTCGAATCCGCGCCGCAGCACCGCCGCCCGGCCGTCGGACAACGGATGGGACAACACCGTCGGGGCCTGTGCCCAGCGCAGACCCCACTCGTGCAGACCCAGCGCCCCGATCGCGGGCGACGCGACCGCCAACGGATGGAACGAACTGAACAGGTCGTTGACGAAGTCGGGACGCACACCCCGATCACTGCGCACCGCCCCGCCGGGCGTGTCCTGCGCCTCCAACACCACGACCCGCCAACCGGCGTCCGCGAGAACGTTGGCGGCGACCAGACCATTGGGCCCCGCCCCGATGACGACCGCGTCGGCGTCGGACATCGAACAGTCCTTCCTCGGACGGCAATGGGGACGGCAATGGGGACGGCACTGGGGACGGCACTGGGGACGGCATTCGAGACGGCGATCGGAGCGGCACTCGGAACGAGACTCGGGGCGGCACCGAGGCGGATCGGACACCGGCGGTCAGGTGCGGTGTTCCTCCGTGCCCAGCCCCAGCGCCCGGGCGACGTCCTGCATGTTCGCGTAGCGGGTGTCGTCGTCGGGCAGGCCCGTGGCGATCCGCACCAGATCGTCGGACGCGTTGTTGTCCCGAAGCGTGGCCAGCAGCGAGTCGCGCGTGGCCGGGTAGACGTCCCGGCCCAGATGACGGGCCAATTCGCTGCGCAGTTCCACATCCCCGGGCGTCATCCCGGGCGGCGTGCCGCCGACGCGAGCGCCATTGCCCGCGTCCGTGGAGTCGGCCGAAGTCTGCCGGGGTGCGTCGTCCGAATGCGTGGCCATGATCGTTGATCTCCTTGCCGATGGACGGTGGGTTCACCGCGCCGAGGCGGCTCCGCTCGTCTCGTCGATTCGCGGAGGCGAACGCACAGGCCGCTGCCCGGGACACGCGACTCGAAACCCGTGCCGAACGCCGCCGCACCCGAGCCACCGGCATCCCGCGTGTGCCGGCCGGGTCACGTCGACCCCGTCGTACCGTCCGGCTTGCGACACGCGCGATCCGGGGTCCGCCGGCCGACCCGAGCGATCGAACACACGCACGTCCGAGGGGTTCGCGTCGTTTGTCCAAGTTGCGACCGGGTACCGGCGACTCGTTCCCCCGCGCCGTCCACCGGAGGATTTGTCATGCCGTCCGAAGCAGTTCGGCGACGTTCGAGCCGGGATGATCGCACGTCCGAGCCGAACCCCGTCCACGCCCCCGCCGGCGCGGCCGGCCGGGAGCCGACCCCACCCATGGGCATTGCCGTCGACCCCACCGGCGAGCCGCCGGCGCACGGGCCCGCGCGCCGCTTCGCCCGGGCGGTCGTCACCGGAGGGGCCGGCTTCCTCGGTTCGCATCTGTGCGAGCGACTGCTGAACGACGGCGCGGAGGTGGTGTGCCTGGACAACTTCCTCACCGGGGCGCCGGCCAACGTCGCGCACCTGCTGCCCGATCCCGCGTTCCGGTTGGTCCGCTGTGACGTCAGCGAATTCGTGCACGTGCCCGGTGACGTGGACCTCGTGCTGCACTTCGCCTCGCCCGCGTCGCCGCTGGACTACCTGGAGTACCCGATCCACACGCTCAAGGTGGGCAGCCTGGGCACCCTGCACGCCCTGGGACTGGCCGGCGAGAAGAACGCCAGGTTCGTGCTGGCCTCGACCTCCGAGGTGTACGGCGACCCGCTGGTGCATCCGCAACCGGAGGACTACTGGGGCAACGTCAACCCGATCGGCCCACGAGGCGTCTACGACGAGGCCAAACGATTCTCCGAGGCCCTGGCGATGGCCTATCGCAACGCGCGCGGACTGGACGCGGCCATCGTGCGGATCTTCAACACCTACGGCCCCAGGATGCGTCCCGACGACGGTCGGGCGATTCCCGCGTTCACGTGTGCCGCGCTGCGCGGAGAGCCGCTGCGGGTACACGGGGACGGTTCCCAGACCCGTTCGATCTCCCACGTGGACGACACGGTGGCGGGGATCCTGGCGCTGGCGGCATCCGCGCACTCGGGTCCGGTCAACATCGGAAATCCGGACGAGATGAGCGTGTTGGAACTCGCTCGCCGCATTCTCGACCTCACCGGCTCGGACGCCGACATCGAGTTCGTCGAGCGTCCGGTCGACGATCCCACCACCCGCCGACCCGACATCACCCTGGCCCGCGAACTGCTGGGATGGGAGCCCCGCGTGCATTGGCGCGAGGGGTTGCGAACCACCATCGACTGGTTCGCGGCTCAACCGGGCATCCACGACGCGGCCTGAGCCCTTGGGGATTCGGCTCCGACGATGCCGCCCTTTCGCCTTCGAGTGGAGTTTCCGCATGCGCATTCTCGGACTCAACGCCATCTTCCACGACCCCGCCGCGGCATTGGTCGTGGATGGTGAAGTGGTCGCCGCGGCGGAGGAGGAGCGGTTTTCCCGGCGCAAGCACGGAAAGCGCCCGGTGCCGTTCTCGGCCTGGGAACTGCCCGAACTGTCCGCGCGCTGGTGCCTGGCCAAGGCCGGGCTTCGGGCCGACGAACTCGACGCCGTCACCTATTCGTTCGATCCGCGCCTGGCGATGCCGCAGGAGAGCCTGGGACTGAACGATCCCTGGGACGAGTTGCGGCAGACGTACGCCCGCGAGGCCCCCGACTTCGCCGCCGAGGCCCTTCCGGGTCTGGACCCCGGTGTGTTCCGCTACGTGCCCCACCACATCGCGCACGCCGCCTCGGCCGCCCTGGCCGCGCCCGTGCCCTACCGGGACGCGAGTGTGCTCGTCGCCGACGGGCGCGGGGAGGCCACCAGCCACCTGTCCGCGCGCTACCACGACGGCCGGCCGGAGGTCTTGGCCCGTACGTCGCTGCCGCACTCCCTGGGACTGTTCTACGAGGAGGTCACCGCGCACCTCGGCTTCCTCCGCTCCTGTGACGAGTTCAAGGTGATGGCACTGGCCTCCTACGGCAGACCGCGCTTCCTGAACGAACTGCGTACCGCCGTGCACTCCACGGGCGACGGATCGTTTCGGACCCTGCCGATCGACCTGGCCGCACTGGTCAAGGCCCGTCGACCCCACGAGGAGTGGACCCCGGAGCAGGCGGATCTGGCCGCTTCGGTCCAGGCCGTCACGGAGGAGGTCCTGCTCGATCTGGTGCGCTGGCTGCACGGGCGCACCGGCGACCGGCACCTGTCGATGGCCGGCGGCGTCGCGCTCAACTGCGTGGCCAATTCCCGGATCGCCGCCGAGGGGCCCTTCGAGCACATCTGGGTACAACCGGCCGCGGGCGACGCCGGTACCGCACTGGGCGGAGCACTCCACGTGGCGGAGGCCATGGGCGACCGCACCTCACCCATGGCCGGCGCCGACCTGGGGCGTTCCTGGGACGACGACGAACTGGAGGCGTGGCTGCTTCGGGCCCGGGTGCCGTACGCGCGCCCGGCCGATCTGGCGGCGGTGGTCGCGCAGGCGCTGGCGTCGGACAACGTGGTGGCGTGGTTCCAGGGCCGCAGCGAGTTCGGCCCCCGGGCGCTGGGCCATCGCAGTCTGCTCGCCCACCCCGGCCGTGCGGCCAACCTCGAACGCCTCAACGACGTCAAGGGCCGCGAGCAGTTCCGTCCGGTGGCGCCCATGGTGCTCGCCGAGCGGGCCGCCGAACTCTTCGAGGGCCCCATGCCCAGTCGCTACATGCTCTTCACGCACCGCGTCGCGGCGCACTGGCGCGAGCGGATTCCGGCGGTCGTGCACGTCGACGGCACCGCCCGCATCCAGACCGTCGAGGCCGCCGACCAGCCCCTGCTGGCCCGGATGCTCGGCATCTTCGAGCAGATCACCGGATTGCCCGTGGTGGTCAACACCAGCCTGAACACCGCGGGTCGCCCCATGGTCGACGATCCGCGCGACGCCTTGGAGTGCTTCGGGTCCGCCCCCGTGGATCTGCTGGCCCTGGGCCCCTTCGTGGTGCGTCGTCCGGCCATGGGCGACGGATCGGGGTCGGTGTGAGCATCGACGAGGCATCCGCACCCGCCCTCGCGTACGCGGTCGTCGTGCCGACGATGGGCCGCCCCGAACTCGACCGCTGCGTCGCGGCGTTGGCCGCCGCGACCGGCCCCGCGCCGGAGGTCGTCGTGGTGGTCGACGACCGCCCCGGGACGCCCGATCCGCTGCCCCTGCACGTGCCCCCCGAACTCGCCGCGCGGACCCTGGTGCTCGCTACCGGGGGAGGAGGGCCCGCGGGTGCGCGCAACATGGGATGGCGAGCGGTGCCGCCGGCAGTGGGCTGGATCGCGTTCCTGGACGACGACGTCGAGGTGAGCCCGACATGGCGCGCGGACCTGGTCGCCGATCTGCGTGCGGCCGGACCCGACGTGGGCGCGGTCCAGGGCCGGCTCGACGTGCCGTTGCCCCGCGACCGCCGGCCCACCGACTGGGAACGCGGCACGCGCGGCCTGGCGGACGCGGCGTGGGCCACCGCCGACATGGCCTATCGGCGGGACGTGCTGGTGGAGACCGGCGGTTTCGATCCCCGCTTCCGGCGAGCCTTCCGCGAGGACGCCGACCTGGCGCTGCGTAGCGAGGAGGCCGGGTGGATCCTCACCCGGGGCGACCGCCGGACCCGACACCCGGTGCGCCCCACCGATCGCTGGGTCAGCGTTCGCGTCCAGGCCGGCAACGCGGACGACGTGCTGATGACGCGGCTGCACGGCGGGGACTGGTACCGCCGGGCGGCCGCTCCCCGGGGCCGGCGCCGCCTGCACATGGCGCTGACCGCGCTGGCCGTGGTGGCGGGGGTCGCGGCGCCGGCCGGGCGCCGGCGCGTGGCGATCGCGGCGGCGGCGGGCTGGCTGGTGGGAACCGTCGAATTCGCCGCCGCGCGCATTCGGCCCGGACCTCGCGACCGACACGAGGTCACCACGATGATCGCCACGAGTGTGCTCATCCCCCCTGCGGCGACCGCGCACTGGCTGCGCGGGCAGTGGCGACACCGGGGCGTCGGGCCCACCGGCGTCCGTCCCAAGGCGGTGCTCTTCGACCGGGACGGCACGCTGGTGCGCGACGTGCCCTACAACGACCAACCCGACAAGGTGGAACCGATGCCGGGCGCGGTCGAGGCCGTGCGCATGCTGCGCGCCGCCGGTATCCGCACGGCCGTGGTCAGCAACCAGTCCGGAGTCGGCCGCGGCCTGATCTCCCCCGAGGCGCTGCGGCGGGTCAACGCCCGCGTCGACGCCGTCTTCGGTCCCTTCGAGGTGTGGGAGTGCTGCGTGCACCGGCCGGAGGACGACTGCCCGTGCCGCAAGCCCCGGCCGGGCCTGATCGAGGACGCGGCGCGGCGACTGGGGGTGCGGCCCGACGAATGTGTGGTGATCGGCGACATCGGCGCCGACGTGGCCGCGGCGCGGGCCGCGGGCGCCCGCAGCGTGCTGGTGCCCACCGACACCACGCGAGCCGGCGAACTGGCCGGGGCCCGGGTCGCCGGCGACCTGGGCGACGCGGTCCGGCTCGTGCTGCGAGGGCTGCGATGAGCGCCCCGCATGTACTGGCCGTGCGCCTGGACGCGATGGGCGACGTGCTCGTGTGCGGTCCCGCGATCCGGGCGCTGGCGGCGGGCGCGCGTACCGTGACCGCCCTGGTGGGCCCCGCCGGGTCGGGCGCCGCGAACCTCCTGCCGGGGGTCGACGCGGTGGTGGAGTGGGACGCGCCGTGGGTCGGCTTCGCTCCCGCGCCCGTCACCGCCGAGGCGGTGCGCGAGTTGATCGAGCACGTGGCCGGCCTGCGGGTGGACGAGGCGGTGGTGTTCACCTCTTTCCACCAATCGTCGCTGCCCACGGCCCTGTTGCTGCGCCTGGCGGGCGTCCGCAGGATCAGCGCGATCAGCAACGACTATCCCGGCTCGCTCCTCGACGCGCGCCACCGGGTCGACGAGCGGCGGCACGTCCCCGAGCCTCTGCGCGCCCTGGAGTTGGCCGCCGTCGCCGGATACCCGTTGCCGGCCGACGACGACGGCGCTCTCGCCGTGCGCCGACCGCTGCCGGATGTGCGGGCGCAGACCGGGGAGGGGCCCTACGTGGTGGTGCATCCGGTCGCCTCGGTGCCCGCGCGTTCCCCCTCGGTCCACACCTGGGGCCGCATCGTGCGCGCGCTGCGCGCGGCGGGGCACCGGGTCCTGGTCACCGGGTCGTCCGCCGACGCCCCGACGACCGCCCGGGTGGCCGAGCTCGGGGGAGCCGGCGACCTGGGCGGGCGTACCGACCTGCCCCGGCTCGCGGCGGTCCTGGCACAGGCCCGCGTGGTGATCGCCCCCAACACCGGCCCCGCGCACTTGGCCGCGGCCGTCGGCACCCCGGTGGTCAGCCTTTTCGCGCCGGTCGTGCCGGCCGAGCGGTGGGCCCCGTACGGAGTGCCGACCGTCGTGCTGGGCGATCGCAACGCCGCATGCGCCGGGACCAGGGCTCGGCACTGCCCCGTTCCCGGCCATCCGTGTCTGGAGTCGGTCGAGGCCGAGGACGTGGTGGTCGCCGTGGACGAACTGCTGGTGAAGGGAAGCGCACGATGAACATCCTGTTGTGGCACGTACACGGATCCTGGGCGACCACGTTCGTCCAGGGCGACCACCACTACGTGGTGCCGGTCCTGCCCGACCGCGGACCCGACGGCGTGGGCCGGGCGCGTACCTGGGACTGGCCGGCGAACGTGGTCGAGGTCGCTCCCGAGCGGTTGCGCGATCGACGAGTGGACGTGGTGGTGCTCCAACGCCCGCACGAATACGAGTTGGTGAAACGGTGGTTGGGGTCGACCCCGGGCGTGGACGTGCCCGCCGTCTACCTCGAACACAACGCGCCGGACGGCGACGTGCCGCTGACCCGCCACCCGATGGCCGACCGACCCAACCTGCCCATCGTGCACGTCACCCACTTCAACGCGCTCATGTGGGACTGCGGCGGCGGTTCCACCACCGTCGTCGAACACGGCATCCTGGACCCGGGAGCGCGGTGGACGGGAGAACTCCGCCGCTGCGGCGTGGTGGTGAACGAACCCGTGCGCCGCGGCAGATACACCGGCACCGACCTGTTGCCCGGGATCGCCGACGCGGCGCCGCTGGACGTGTTCGGCATGAAGGTCGAAGGGCTCGCCGCACACGTGGGTCTGCCCGAAGCACGCTGCCGTGCCCACGAGGACCTGCCCCAGGACCGGATGCACACCGAACTCGCGCGCCGGGCCGTGTACTTCCATCCGATGCGCTGGACCTCGCTGGGTTTGGCGCTGTTGGAGGCGATGCACCTGGCCATGCCCGTGGTCGTGGTGGCCGGCACCGAGGCCGCCCGCGCGGTGCCGCCCGGCGCCGGCGTGGTGAGCGCGTCCCCGGCCGAACTGCGCGAGGCGGTACGCCGCTACGCGAACGATCCGAGCGCCGCGCGCGACGCCGGCCTGGCCGCCCGGGAGAGCGTGCTGGCCCGTTACGGAGCGAGGCGCTTCCTTCAGGACTGGGACGCCGTACTGAAGGAGGTCGTGTCATGAGGATCGCCATGGTGTCCGAACACGCCAATCCGATGGCCGTCCTCGGCGGCGTGGACGCCGGTGGGCAGAACGTGCACGTGGCGGCGTTGTCCACGGCGCTCGCCCGACTGGGCCACCGGGTCAGTGTGTACACCCGCAGAGACAACAAGGACGCGCCCGCCACCAGCCGCCTGTGCCGGGGAGTCACGGTGACCCTCGTCGAGGCCGGGCCCGCCGAACCGATCCCCAAGGACGAACTGCTGCCCTTCATGGACGAGTTCGGCGACAAACTCGCCGACCGCTTCCTGCTGCGCCGGCCGGCGGTCGTGCACGGCCACTTCTGGATGTCGGGGCTCGCCGCGCTGCGCGGCGCACAACCGTGCGGCGTTCCGGTGGTCCAGACGTATCACGCGCTGGGCTCGGTCAAGCGGCGCCACCTCGGAGCCGGCGACTCCAGCCCCGCGGCGCGGATCGCCGCCGAGGTGACGGTCGGTCGCCGCGCCGCGCGCATCGTGGCCACGTGTACCGACGAGGTCTCGGAACTCGTGCGCATGGGTTTGGACCCGGACCGGATCAGCGTCGTGCCGTGCGGCGTGGACACCACCCACTTCGTGCCCCACGGACCGGTCGCTCGCCGCACCGAACGACCGCGGCTGTTGGTCGTGGGCCGACTGGTCGAACGCAAGGGCATCGACGCGGTCGTGCGGGCCCTGGCCGCGTTGCCGGACGCCGAACTGCTGATCGCGGGCGGTCCGCAGGAGGGGCCGGTGGAAGCCGATCCCCAGGTCCGGCACCTGATCGAGGTCGCGACCGAGGTCGGTGTGCGCGAGCGCGTCGACTTCCTCGGCAGCGTGGCCCGCGACGAACTGCCCGCTCTGCTGCGCAGCGCGGACGCGGTGGTGTGCGTGCCGTGGTACGAACCGTTCGGCATCGTTCCCCTGGAGGCCATGGCCTGCGGCACTCCCGTGGTGGCCGCCGCCGTCGGCGGACTGCGGGACACCGTCGTGGACGGCGTCAATGGATTGCTCGTGCCCCCGCGTGACGTCGAGGCGTTGACCCGGGCGCTGCGCGAACTCCTGGACCGGCCCGAGTGGGCAAGGGAGTTGGGCCGGGCCGGCGTGCGCCGGGCCGGGACGCGCTACTCCTGGGAACGGGTGGCCCGGGAGACCGCGGAGATCTATCGGAGCCTGATCGTCGAGGACGTTCCGGGTCGGAACAAGGTGGTGACGGGATGAGTACGCGCCGATGGCGACACGTCGTGCCGTCCGGCGGCGAGCGACGACACCGGGTCGGCGGCAGGGACGGTACGGCCGGGTCGGCCCGCGGGCAGCTTTCGGGCAACGATCGGCACGACTCGTCCGGCCGGCGGCGGGCGAGAGTCGCCGGCGGCGTGGACGCGCTGGCCCGCGAACACGTGGACGCCCTGGTGGGCGCCCTGCGCAATCCACTGTGCGATCCGGGCCGGGCCGCCCGGTGGGGGAACCGACTGGCACCGGAACTCGCCGCGGGCGCGCGGCTTTTGGTCGCGGGCAACGGAGGCAGCGCGGCCGAGGCGCAGCACCTGACCGCGGAATTGGTGGGGCGCTACCGCGACGAGCGCCGACCACTGTCCGCGCTGGCCCTGCACGCCGAGACCTCCAGCGTCACCGCCATCGTCAACGACTACGGCGCGGACGAGGTGTTCGCCCGGCAGATCGAGGCACACGGGCGCATCGGCGACACGGTGTTGTTGTTGTCCACGAGCGGATCGAGCACCAATGTCCTGTGCGCGGCCCGCCGCGCCCGCGCGCTCGGACTGCGTGTCTGGGCACTGACCGGCCCGGCGCCCAACGAGCTGGCCTCGCTGGCCGACGACGCGCTGTGCGTGGAGGCGGACAACACCGCCACGGTCCAGGAGGTCCATCTGTTGGCGGCCCACCTGCTGTGCGAGGGCATCGACGCGGTCCTGAGCGCCGGGGCGACACCCGGGCTTCGCACGCGTCTGGCACCCGTACGGGAGGCCCTGGCGTGAGCGGTACGAGGAAGGCGAACGGTGTGCGGCGGCCCCTTGTCGTCGTGGGTGACACCCTGCTGGACCGTGATCTGGTCGGCACCGCGAGGCGGCTGTGCCCGGACGCGCCGGCGCCGGTGCTGGACGACCCGATCGAGCACGTCCGCCCCGGAGGCGCGGGTCTCGCGGCGCTGCTGGCCGCCCGGGAGGGGCGTCCGGTGGTGCTGATCACGGCGCTGGGCGTGGGCGCCGAGGCGGACCTGCTGCGGACGTTGCTGCGGTCGCGGCTCGATGTGATCGAACTTCCGTGCCGGGGCCGACCGGCGGAGAAGTCCCGGGTGCTGGCGGGCGAGCGCTCCCTGCTGCGGCTGGATCGCCCCGCTCGGGGACCGATCGGCCCGCCCGGCCCGGACGCGCTCCAAGCGCTGGCGTCGGCCGCCGCGATCCTGGTCTCCGACTACGGCAACGGGGTCACCGCCGGTTCGGCGCTGCGCGCGGCGATCGCCGCTCGGGCGGGTCGCGTTCCGGTGGTGTGGGACCCCCATCCACGAGGCGGTGATCCGCTGCCGGATCTCACCCTGGTCACCCCCAACCGGGCGGAGGCCCTGCAGGCCGCGGGCATCGCCGTCGGGCACGACGACGCGGCGGACGCGATGCGGGTCGCCGCGGAGGCGGCCGCCGCGCTGTGTCGCACGTGGTCGGCGCGAGCGGTGTGCGTCACGCTCGGTTCCCGCGGCGCGCTGCTGTCGCGCGGCGCCGAGCCGTTTGTGGTGCCGGCGCCGCCGGTACGGGTGAACGATCCGTGCGGGGCGGGGGACCGCTTCGCCGTCTGCGTCACCGGCGGGCTCGCCGACGGGCGTGCGGTGCCCGAGGCGATCGCGGGGGCCGTGCGGGCGACGGCCGACTTCCTGGCCGCCGGCGGCGCGACGGAGGTCGCCCGCGACCTCGACGGAGGCGGTGGTCGAGGCGGTCGGCGCCGGGAGGACGAGTGCGGCGGGTCGGGATCGTCGCGCAGCGAACAGGTGCGCGCGGCCGGCGGAACCGTGGTGGCCACCGGTGGTTGTTTCGACCTGCTGCACGCCGGTCACATCCGAACCCTGCGCGCGGCGCGGGCCCTGGGGGACTGCCTGGTGGTCTGCCTGAACTCCGACGCGTCGGTGCGCTCGCTCAAGGGTCCCTCCCGCCCGTTCCACTCGGCCGAGGACCGCTCCGAGGTCTTGGCCGCGCTGGAGTGTGTCGACGAGGTGGTGGTGTTCGAGGAGGACACTCCGGAGGCGGTGATCGGCAGGCTTCGCCCGGACGTGTGGGTCAAGGGGGGTGACTACGCGGCCGACCGGTTGCCCGAGGCGGCGCTGGTCGCCTCCTATGGCGGTCAGGCCGTGACCGTTCCCTATCTGGCCGGCCGGTCCACCACGCGCATCGCCTCGGCCGCGGCGGACGCGGTCCGATGAGCGCCATCGGCTCCGTGCCGCGTCCCTCCGTGCTGGCCCTTCGAGCGCTGGGGCTGGGTGACTTCCTGGCCGGTGTACCGGCGTATCGGGCTCTGCGCCGGGCGTTTCCGGCGCACGAGGTGGTGTTGGCCGCGCCGCGGGTGTTGGCACCGCTGGTGCCGCTGACGGGGGCGATCGACGCGCTGGTGCCGGTGGGCGAGTTGCGACCGGTGCCGTGGCGGGGGGCGCCGCCGGATGTGGGGGTCGACCTGCACGGGTGTGGGCCCGCCAGCCACGATCTGGTGGCCGCGCTGTCGCCCCGCCGGCTCGTGGTCTTCGGCGGGGCCGGCGGCGGTGGATACCCCGGCCCGCGCTGGCGCGCGGACGAACACGAACGGGTCCGCTGGTGCCGCCTGTTGGCCGAGTCCGGGATACCCGCCGACCCGCACGACCTGATTCTGGCCACGCCGAACCACCCGCTCCCGCGTGCCCTGGTGGGCGCGAGCGTGGTGCATCCCGGGGCGGCGTCGCCCGCGCGCCGGTGGCCGCCGGAACGCTTCGCGGCGCTGGTCCGCGTGCTCGCGGACGACGGTCATCGGGTCGTGGTGACCGGTGGCGCGGACGACGACGCGAGGGTGGCCCTGGTCGCGGGTGCGGTGGGGACGGTCGCGGGGCGGACCGACCTCGCGCGGTTGGCCGCGCTGATCGCCGCCGCGCGCGTGGTCGTCAGTGGGGATACGGGCGTCGCGCATCTGGCGGCGGCGTTCGCCCGGCCCTCCGTGACCCTCTTCGGCCCCACCCCGCCGGCCCACTGGGGGCCGCCGGCCGACCCGCGGCATCGCGTCCTGTGGCCCGCGTCGGCCGAGTATCGCGGTGATCCGCACGGGCGGACGGTGGATCCGGTCCTGGCCGCGATCGAGGTCGAGGAGGTCGCCCGCGCCGTTCGGCGAGCCTTGGCCGGCCCTCCCGCATCGCCGTCCGTGCCCTGCCGTTCGTCGGACACCGGTGGGCGACGCGCCCTCTCGTGATCGACCGCGCGCCGAAGCTAGGGCGAAGTGGAGACGCGGGGCAGAGCGACGGTGCGGGCGGTGCGGGCCGTACGGCGGTCGTGGGCGAGTCCGGCGGCGGCGATCACGCCCGCGATCACCACGCCGCCCAGCACCAGCGCCCCTCGGGCGCCGGCGCATTGCAGGAGCAGACCCAGTGTCGGTGGTCCCAGCAACTGCCAGCCGGTGCCGACGGTGTTCCAGACACCCAGGACCCGCCCGCGCATGTGCTCCGGAGGGTCGGTTTGGAGGATGGCGGTGGTGGCGGTGTCCGAGATCGATTCCGCCAGTGCCATCGGCACCACGAGCAGGGCCAGGACGAACAGCGTCGGAGTGAGGCCGGCCGCGATCTGCAGCGCGCCGCCGGCGGCGGCGGTGAACGCGACCGTGCGCACGGAGGGCCGGCGCAGGCGACCCGCGAGAAGTGCCCCGAGGATGCCGCCGACGGCCAGCATGGTGGAGACGACGCCGAAGGCGCCGGGTCCGCCGCCGAGCGGACCGGTGACCAGAACCGCCAGCGTCAGGCCGTAGTTGCGGCCGAGCGTCGAGCCGAGCCCGGCGATCGCCGCCAGCGCGACCAGGCGCGGGCGACCGGCGAAGAAGGCCAGGCCTTCGCGGGCGGAGCCGGAGGCGGCGCTTCGGGCCGACCCTCGGCGGGGACGATCGCCCGGGGCTCGGACGGACTCGGGGCCGGGCTTCGGGACGTGGATCGGCTTGAGGAAGGGGACGATCGCGGACACGAAGAGGAACGACACACCGTTCGCGACGTAGGCGGCGCCCATGCCGAAGAAGGCGACCGTCACGCCCGCGAGCGCCGTGCCGGCAAGGCGGCCCACGCTGTGTACGACGGCGCCGAGGGCGATCGCGGACGGGACGTCCTCGCGAGGCACCAGGTCGTTGCCGAGCAGCGCACAGGCGGGGCCGTCCACGGTGGCGATCAGGCCGGTGAGCGCCGCCAGGATCAACAGGGCCGGCACGCTCAGCAGGCCGAACGTGAACAGGAGCGCGGTGCTGAAGGCGATCATGGCCAAGGCCGCCTGACTGACACCGGCGGTCCATTTGCGCGGCCACGCATCCACGGCGCGGCCGCCGACCACTCCGAACAACAATCCCGGCGCGGCCTGGACGGAGAGCGACAGGCCCGTGGCCGCGGCAGAGCCGGTGAGGTGCAGAACGAGCAGGTTCTGCACGGTCAGTTGCATCCAGGTGCCGAGGTTGGAAACCAGGTTGCCGAGAGACCACCAACGCATGGGGACGTGACGCAGGCAGCGCCAGGGAGAGCGGTCTCCGCGGCCGTGGCGGCGCCCGCCGGAGGCGGCGCCCACGGCGGTGGTGACGGTGGTCGTGATGGTGGCGGTCGTGCCGGTGGTACCGGTCGTGTCGGTCGTGTCGGTCGTGTCGGTCGTGCCAGTCGCGGTGTCGGTGTCTTGGAGAGTGCCGGCGAGCAAAAGAGGAACCCTGATCGGTCGTGTGAGGTAGCCGCCGACGCAGGTGACTTCCGTCCGGCCCGAGGGCGGACGGTTGCCGAGGGCGCGGTCGACCCGAACGAGGCGGGCCCCGACCGGGCGGACCGGCGTCGGTCGGGATCCTCGGTTTCTGACGGCGGCAGCGTTGACCGGACGCTGAACGCCGGGTACTCCGCCGAGGTGCCCGGCAAGTCTCACAAACCCGCATGGAGCACTCGCCGACGCAAACGCGCTCTTCCATGACACAGAGCAAAACTTGTCCGTTTTGCGTAGATATTCGGGGATGGAATGTGGCCATCGTCACAGATTGAGAGGAGTGGGTATGGGAAGAGCGTCCGCGCTCCGGCTCGCCGGGACACCGCATCAGGGCCCTGGATGCAGCCGCACCCGCACGGGCCGGCCACGTCCGCTCGGAAGGGCCTTGACGCGTCCGTGGCAGGGTCCAGGGCCGTTCGGATGAACCCGGGCCCGTGGCCGTGTGTGGGGCCGGTTCGGGGGTACGTGGCGCGCGCTCACCGCGACGTCGTCCCGACGCGGCGGTCTTCGGCCGACAACCCCGATCCATGGAGTCGTACATGACCGATATCCGGGCGCTGAGCCCGAACGCCATGCCGGCGGCGACGGTTCCGCGCTCGGCGCGTCGAGGCACGATCGTGGTGAAGTGGATGACCACCACCGATCACAAGACGATCGGCAACCTCTACTTCGTCACCTCGTTTCTCTTCTTCCTCTTCGGCGGCGTGCTCGCGCTGGCAATCCGGCTCGAACTGGCCCGTCCCGGAACCCAGTTCCTGTCGAACGAGCAGTACAACCAGGCGTTCACCATGCACGGCGCGATCATGCTGCTGATGTTCGCCACGCCCCTGTTCGCCGGCTTCACGAACTGGATCATGCCGCTGCAGATCGGCGCGCCCGACGTGGCGTTCCCGCGGTTGAACATGCTCGCGTACTGGCTGTACCTGTTCGGCTCCCTGATCGCGGTCGCCGGCTTCGTCACTCCCCAGGGCGCCGCCGACTTCGGCTGGTTCGCCTATACCCCCCTCAGCGGAGTGGTGCGCTCGCCCTCGATCGGCGGTGACATGTGGATCATGGGGTTGGCCATGTCCGGCTTCGGCACCATCCTGGGCGCGGTCAACTTCATCACCACGATCATCTGCATGCGCACGCCCGGGATGACGATGTTCCGCCTGCCCATCTTCTGCTGGAACGTGCTGCTCACGTCGGTCCTGGTGATCATGGCTTTCCCGGTCCTGGCGGCGGCCCTGTTCGCCCTGGAGGCCGACCGCAAATTCGGCACCCACGTCTTCGACCCGGCCAACGGCGGCGCCCTGTTGTGGCAGCACCTGTTCTGGTTCTTCGGGCATCCCGAGGTCTACATCATCGCGCTGCCGTTCTTCGGCATCGTCACCGAGATCCTGCCCGTCTTCTCCCGCAACCCCGTGTTCGGCTACAAGGGTCTGATCGCCGCCACGATCGCCATCGCCGGCCTCTCGGTCACCGTGTGGGCCCACCACATGTTCCCCACCGGCGCCGTCACACTGCCGTTCTTCTCCTTCATGACCTTCCTGATCGCGGTGCCCACGGGCGTGAAGTTCTTCAACTGGATCGGCACCATGTGGCACGGGTCCCTCTCCTTCGAGACACCCATGCTGTGGTCCATCGGCTTCCTGGTCACCTTCCTGTTCGGCGGCCTCACCGGCGTCATCCTCGCCTCGCCCCCGCTCGACTTCCACGTCACCGACACCTACTTCGTCGTCGCCCACTTCCACTACGTCGTCTTCGGCACGGTCGTCTTCGCGATGTTCGCCGGATTCCACTTCTGGTGGCCCAAATTCACCGGGAAGATGCTCGACGAACGACTCGGCAAGATCCACTTCTGGACCCTGTTCGTCGGCTTCCACACCACCTTCCTCGTGCAACACTGGCTCGGCGCGGAAGGCATGCCCCGCCGCTACGCCGACTACCTCGACGCCGACGGCTTCACCGCGCTGCACACGATTTCCAGCATCGGCTCGTTCCTGCTCGGGCTGTCCACGCTGCCGTTCCTGTACAACGTGTGGAAGACCCACAGGTACGGCCGCACGGTGATCGTGGACGACCCATGGGGCTACGGCCGCTCCCTGGAGTGGGCCACCGCCTGCCCACCGCCGCGGCACAACTTCATCCGACAGCCCCGGGTGCGCTCGGAATCCCCGGCGTTCGACCTTCACCACCCCGAAATCGCGGTCATCGACGAAGCCGCCCAGCGGGGTACCGGAATCCTGGACGGAGCCGAGACCGAACTCGAGAAGTGACCACCGCGCGCGGGCTTCGGCCGGGGTCGTCCCGGCCGAAGCCGTCGAAGTGGTTCGGAGCGTGCGTCCACGGGCATCCGGTAGGCCATGGCAGTGCCGGGCCGGACGGCCGATCGGACTCGATCCGCACGAAGGAGCCGATGTGCAGACGTTCCTGCCCGACCCCGGCTTCGAGGCGACCGCGCGATCACTCGACGACCGCAGGCTCGGCAAGCAGCGGGTGGAGACCTTCCAGATCCTGCGGGCGCTGGTGTGGCCGACCTATGGTTGGAAGCATCATCCGGCGGTGGCGATGTGGCGAGGGTTCGTTCCCGCACTGGTCTGCTACGGCCTTGCGATGTGCTCCGAATGGACCCGCCGGGGGTTTCGGGACACGGTTGCCGCGCAACTGCTCGACTTCACCGCCGGTCGCGTCCCGCACCGGCCCCGTTTGTACCGTGACGGCATGCTCCCGCCGTGGTTGGGCGACGAAGCCCTGCACATCAGCCATCGCTCGAAACTGGTGGCCAAGGACGAGGAGTACTACCGGCGGCAATTCGGCCCGGATCTGCCTGCCGACCTGTCGTATGTGTGGCCCCTCCCGTGCTATCCACGGTGGCCGATGCCGGGCGGGGCGGCGACCGCGCTGGAGTGGGCCCCCGCGCTGCACGCGTTGAAGCGCGATCGGGCGACCGACCTGGAACAGGAGGCGTTCCGGGCGATCGCCGGGGGACGCGACTTCGAGGCCGAGGGATCGGGCACGGCGATGCGAGACCTCGCGCTGCTCGCGGGCCTGGGCCGGGCGGGGCCCACGCTGTGGTTCACGGGTGCCCCGCTTCCCGACGCGAACGCGGCCACGGACGGCACCCGTTCCTCCGTCCCCCGCGACATGGTGGCCGCCGAAACGTCGATCGCACGCACTCCGGACCCGGCCACGCGCCGCGCCGTGCAGGACGAGGCGACGGCGCCGGTACGAGTGCGTTTTCTGCGCCCCGGGCAGCCGATCCTCGCCCGATGGGGCAAACCGGGACTCCTCGTGGTGCAACACGATGCCGAGCCGGTTCGGGCCGGCCGCCTGCGGGGCGTGCCCAGGTTGCGACTGCGTCCGTGATCCCGTACGGATCGTGTCCGGGCGGGCGGTCGAAATCCGGTCTTTGACCCCGGCGCTGTCCGGGTACTGAATCCGGCCAAGTTCTGCAAAGTGTGCCTTTGTTCTGATCAGGATGTGTAGCTTTTCGAGCGATCCGGTGGGCGTCCTTCGCCGGCGGGTCAGGCGCTCCATGTTCTGGCGGCCATGTCGGCCTCTTCCTCGCTCCCTTCGCAGACGGGAACCGTGATGACCAACCCGAGCACCGGAACATCTGCCAACACCCCGGCAAGCACCACGACTTCGACGAGCACGACGCCGAAATTCGAAGTGGACAAGGCCATGCTCGACGGCGCGACGCCGAAGGACCTGCTTCCGACCACCGGCAACTACCCGGTGGAGATCGTTCGATACCGCTCGGTGGTGCTCACCGACATCCCCGGAGCCAAACCGGGGCGAAAGTTGACCGGCGCCATCGACCTCGGCGAGGAGAACCTGCCGTTCTACGACCGCCCGGCCGAGGGCATGATCGTCACGACGGAGCAGAGCTGGTCGGCCCAGGGCGTCACGCTCGGCCGGCTGCTGCACAGCCTCGCGCTCGCGCCCGGCGAGAGCACCAAGGTCGCGGTCGTGGACTGGCAGCGCACCACCAAGGCCACCGGCACCGAGGCGGCTTCCGAGGCCGAGTCCCTGTCCGGTACCACCGACCAGAACCGGTCGATCAGCGAAGTCGCGAACGCGATCGCCCGCGAGGAGCAGTTCGGCACGTCCCAGGCGTCCCACTCCAGCAAGTCGTCCAGCTCCGGCGGCAGCATCGGCGTCGCGATCTTCGGCATCGGCGGCGGCGGCAACTGGGGCGAGTCGTCGAACTCGGGATTCGCGACCGCGGTGTCGCGCTCGACCGGCGTGAAGTCGGTCGCGGAGGAGGCGACGCAGCGCATCAGCGCGCGGACGCAGCAACTGGCGACCTCGGCCCGCAGCCGGAACATGACGGTCGTGCGCGAGACGACGCAGTTGGAGAAGGAGCAGGTCCTCACCCGGGTCGTCACCAACTACAACCACATGCACGCGATGTCGGTGCAGTACTACGAGGTCGTTCAGGTCTACAACGTGACGACCAAGCCGACCAAGCTGGAACGTTGTCTGTTCATCCCGCTGCAGGAACTCAACTTCAACTACACCAGCCTGCAGCGGTACAAGGAGGTGCTCGCGTCGGTGGCGCCGGCCGACTGGGCGGCGAAGATCCGGGCCGCGAACCCGTTCGACACCGCCGTGCGCAAGCTCGACGCGTGTACGGCACCAGAGGCGCCGTCGACCGGCCAGGTCTTCGACGGGGTCGATCTGGTCGACATCGCCGCTTCGGCCATGGGTGTGTACGGGGTGCGCAGATACGACGGCAGCCCGGTCCGGTTCGATCCGGTGGGCCGGCAGTGGAATCCGCTGCCCACCAGCGGACTGAACGGCGACCTGGCCCGCATCGCACCGGGCAGGGACACCGTGTGGGCGCTCGGGACCGACAACATGCTCGTGCACTTCGACGGGACCGTCTGGCGAAACCACCCGCAGACCTGGCGGGCCACGTCCCTCGCATGCGGCCAGGACGGCACGCTCTACGTCGTCGGCATGGACAGCTCACTCGGCCGGCGTGCCGCGGACGGCACAATCGACAACATGGGCGTCCAGGCCGACGACGTCGCCGTCGTCGGCCGGGACAAGGTGTGGTACTGCCGAGACGGCCGGACCTTCGAGCGCGGCGGCACCGGCTGGACCGAGCGGACCCCGGCGCCGAACGTGAAGCGCCTGTCCGCCGGCCTCGACGGCACACTCTGGGGTGTCACCGCCGACGGCAAGGCCCTCGTGGTGGAGGCCGGTGCGACAACCTGGACCGCTCCCAAGTACTTCTCCGGAGTCCCCGGGATCCTGGATGTCGTCTCCTCCACCGGTGGGGACTACTGGGCGCTGTTGACCACCGGCCACGTCCTTCGGCTGCTCACCGCGGCGCGGGAGGCGCCGATACCCTTCGACGTCCCCTCGAAGGCCGACTCTCCCTACGCGTCCAAGATCGACGTCTGGCACGACGAGTTCGGAATCCGCAGCGTTCAGGTGGTCTTCCCCGGCCACACCTTCCGGTGCGGCGACACCGGCGGCTCCGGCGTGCAGCAGCGCGCGTCCCATACCTTCGCGGGCGGCGACAAGCTGCTCTCCGTCGACGCCTGGTTCGGTACCGCCGCCCGCGGCAGCCTCGCCGGGCTGCGCCTGACGATGACCTCGGGCGTGGCCAACTTCGGGATCGCCACGACCACCACCGTCGCGCCGGACCTGACCGCCGACGCCGGCGGCGCGGCCATCTGCGGGCTGTTCGGCTCCACGGTGAAGTCCGGCACCCGCACCTACCTCGCGTCGCTCGGTTTCCACGTGCGCGGCGGGAACGTACCGCAGGCGGTCCTGGACCACCTGAACGACAACCGCCGGCACTACAGCCAGGCCGTGTGGGCCAACGCCGACGAGTTGACGCTCAGCCGCATTCTCGCCAACTACTCCTACACACCGGCGGGTTCGAACGCCGCGCCGGTCCTGCTCGGCACGCTGCTCGACCCGAAGCCGATCGCCGCCACCGGCAACTACCTCGGGTTCCGCTGGAACTTCGGCAGCGAGCAGGAACGACAGGACTGGACCAAGGCCCGCCAGCCCGGTGACAACACGTTCGGGGCACCGGTGACCAACACCATCGCCATCGCCACCAAGGGCGTCTTCGCCGAGGCGGTACTCGGCCGGGCCAACTCGGCCGAGAAGATCGACCTCACCCGTTTCTGGAACTGGAAGGACTCGCCCATCCAGATCACCCCGGCCGACATCGCGCCGGTCTCCACCGGGACGCGAGCGAAGGACCCCGACACCACGGCGGCCGGCATGGGCGCCTCCCAGGCGAAGTTCACGCCGCTCGCGGCGATGCCCGACCCGGTTGCCCTGCAAGCGGCGCAGGCCATCACCACCGCGAACCTGTTCCGCGACATGAGCGGCCTCAACACCATGAGCCAGGTGCTCACGAAGGGCATCGAAGCCGCCGCCGGCAACGACAAGGCCGCCGGCGAACGTGCCCAGGAAGCCATGAAGACCGCCACCGAACACCTGCAGAAGATGGCCCGGATCGCGGTCGACGCCGCCGGCAAGGTGGCACCGGCCGTGACCGGCGGCGCCGGCAACCTGAGCGCACTCGGCGGCATGTTGAACCAGGGCGGCAAGGGCGGTGCCGACGGCAAGTCCGATGCGTCGTCCGACGGCGGGTCCACGACGAAGGCCTGATCACCGTGAGGGGCGGGTCCGGGCCGCGCCCGGACCCGCCCCTTCGGACGACCGGTGGGAGCGGGTGGCGTTACGGCCTCCACCGCGGTGTGTCCGGGATGGGCCGTGCCGCTCGTGTCGGTTACTTCCAGACGACGACGGCGTCCTTGTCCGGCACCCATTCGACCCTGGACGGGGCACCCTCTCCCGCGTTCGAGAGATAGATGGTGCAGCCCTGGTACGTCGTCCCCTTCGGCGCCTTCGCGAAGTCGTCGATGCTCATCTGCCCCTTGTCGGTGCACTTCTCGAAAGTACGAACATCGACGGACACCGGGTTCTTCGCATCGTCGGGATTCACCGAATGCTCGAAGGACGGAGCCACGTGCAGCGAGGTGAGCCGATGATCCCCGGCGGACACCACGAACTTCGTGCTGCTGTCGCCCTTGTCCCCGGTCTTGGTGAGGCGGTAGCGCAGGTAATACGGCGTCTTCCCGACGTACTTCGCGGGGTTCGCCAAAGTGGCGAGGTCGGCGTCGGAGCCCGCCTCCACCGCGACGACGGTGACGTCGATCTTTCCACCCTTGTCGGCGTCGACAGTCGCGGTCTCCCCGATCCTCACCTTCTTGGCCTCGTCCGAGTCGGAGCACCCGGCCAGGGCCAGTATCCCCACGACAGCAACCGCACCACGAGCAGCCCAGCGCTTCATCACACCCCCGAAAGCAAAACCGACACCGACACCGACCGGCACACCGCCGGGAGCATATCCACCCCCGGCGACAGCCTGCTCGGAAGCGATTCCGCCCCGGATTCGCCCCGCATGTGCCACGCCTCGGCGGGTAGTCCTGCGTTGTCTCAACGAGTGACCGGGATCAACCCGTCCGCAAGGTAAGGAACCCATCGTGGCCGTCAAGAGCGACGTCGTCGAACTGATTCTCGAAGACCATCGGCGGATGGAAGACCTCTTCCGGCGCATGCGCAGCGTCGAAGCCGACCGGGCCGCCGCCCTGGCCGAGTTCGCCGACCTGCTCATCGCGCACGGTCTCGCGGAGGAAGCCGAGGTCTACCCGGCGCTCAAGCGCTACAAGCACATCGACGACGAAGAAGTCGAACACGGCGAGGAGGAACACGAAGAAGGCAACAGGGCGCTTCTCGCCCTGCTCGAAGTCGACCGGGTCGGCTCGGACGAGTGGGACGAGAAGCTGGAGGAACTGGTCGAAAAGGTCACCCACCATGCCGACGAGGAGGAGCGCACCATCCTCAACGGCGCCCGGGAGAATGTCGCGATGGGCCGCCGCGAGGAACTGGGCACCGCGTTTGTCCGGGCCCGCGGCAAGTACCTCGAGGCCGACTGCGGAGCCATCGACAACGTCCGGTCGATCGTGGACGGCACGTAGGGAACGGGTGCGCCGCGCCGATGCTTCCGACCGCGGTGAAGGCGGCATGGACGACTCGCCCGACCTCCCGATCGAGGCCGGCACCGTCACGGACGGCCGGCACGGCACACGACCGGTTCTCGAGGTGGTCCTGACGGGCGGAGGTCGACGGCTGCGGGGCGGAGCCGCCCGCCCCGCTCAGCCGACCGACCGGGTGCCTTCGGCCACGGCGACCACGAACCATTCGGCAGGCAGCACGACGGGGCTGAGGTCCGGATGGCGCTCACTCATGACGAGGTCGGTCCGGCCCCGGTCGAGGATCTCCAGTCCGGCGCCGCGCAGCAGGTCGGGCAGTTCCCCCGGGGCGACCTCGGCCGGGCGCAGGTCGTGTTCGCGAACCCGGCGAAGCTTCTCCGGTGCCCCTCCGGGCCGTTCGGCGACCTTTTGGAGCACCTCCTTCGCAGCGGCGGTCGGCTCGACCACGAAGCCCCGTCCGCGCCTGCCGAGCAGCAGGGCGACGGCCGCCGCGACCGCTGCCCGGTCGGCCGGATCGCTCTGGTGGAGCACGGCCCGCAGGTAGACGTTCGCCTCGCCGAGCCGGTCGCGGAGCCCGCGCACGCCTGCCGGTTCGGTGAGATCCAGTTGTTCGAACTCGGCCACCGCGTCGCGGTCCGCCCGGCGGGCGTGTGCCACGGCCGACGGAGACAGGTCCACGCCCATCGCGCGGGGAAACCGCCCGGCCAGGTACCGGGTCTGGGTGCCGTTGCCGCAGCCGAGGTCGACGATCGGCAGGGTCGGATCGACGTGGGCCGCGAACAACTCGATGTGCGGAGCCGCCGTCAGCGCCGCGTCCGCGTCCCAGAACGCCTCGCCCGGCTCGCCCGTGTTCTCGGCCCAAAAGCCCTCCCAGGCGCGCATGTAGCGCTCCGACGTGCTCATCGGCAGGTCTCTCCCGTGTTCGTGGCAGGTGCGTACCGGCTTCCCTACCGACGCCCGCTCCGCCCCAAACTCCGCGACCGCATCCTTCACACCATGTTCGAGCCGCGCCGGCGACGGGCCTGTCCCACGGCGGTCGGCGCGCCGCCCGACGCGATGTGTACGAATGCGAGACCGAGCCGGCGTGCCGTCGGGGTGGGCCGTTCCGGAAGCCGGCCCGCCCCGCCACGATGGGGCAGCGTCGCGGAGCAGACATCCTGGGAGGCGGAGGCCTCGTGGTGGGTTATGCGGTGGCGGGTTCGGGGTGTGTTGTGGTGGGGGTTGTGACGCGGTGGCGGCGGGACGGCATGAGGTTGGTCGGGTGGCCGAGGCTCCATGTGGTGGCGGAGCAGATCATCTCCTTGAAGCGAGCGGCGTTTCGGCCGGTCATCGCCTTGGGCTTGGGCCGGTCGTCGGGGGTGACGTGCTGGACGATCGCGTCGTGGCGGCCGAGGCTGATGCACTGGAACCTGTAGCCGATCTCGGTCTGCGGGGCCTTGCGGCCGGTCAGGCGGGCGGCGAGGCCGTCGGCGGCGAGCCAGGCCATGGGGTTCGCCGCGGCGCAGGACATGCGCAGCGGCTTGCCGCCCGCGCCGATCGCGTAGGCGGCGTCGCCCACCGCGTAGACGTCGGGGTGGGAGACCGAGCGCAGCGTCGCGTCGACGACGATCCGACCGGTGTCGGTGACGTCGAGGGTGCCGGCGGCCGCGATCGGGTGTACGGCGAATCCGTTGGCCCACACGGTGATTCGGGCCGGGATCCTCTCGCCGGAGCGGGTCAGGACGTGGTCCTCCTCGACGGCGGTGACGTCGGTGTCCTCGTGGACCGTGATGCCGAACCGGGCGAACGCGCCGCGCAGATGGTGCCGGGCCTTCTCGCCCAGCCAGTCGCCCAGGCCTGCTCGGGTGGCGAGCGCGACGCGCAACGTCGGGTACGCCTCGGCGATTTCGGCGGCCGCCTCGATGCCGGTCAGGCCGCCGCCCACGATCAACACGGTGGTGTCGGGGGCCGCTTCGGCCAGGCGCGCTCGCAGGCGCAGTGCGCCCTGCCGGCCGGAGACGCTGTGGGCGTACTCGGCGACACCGGGGACCTCGCTCGCGGCGGCGGTGCTGCCGAGGGCGTACACGAGGGTGTCGTAGCCGAGGGACTCGGTGCCGTTCTCGTCGATGAGTTCGACGGTCTTGCGGTCCGCGTCGACGGAGGCGACCCGCGCTATGCGGACGCGCACGTCGGTGTTCGCGTAGATGTCCCGCAGGGGGCGACGGGGGAGGTCCTGGCCTGCGGCGAGTTGGTGCAGGCGGATACGTTCGACGAAGTCGGGTTCGGCGTTGACCAGGGTGATCTCGACGTCGTCGCCGTGCACGCGCTTGGCGAGGCGGCCGGCGGTGATGGCGCCCGCGTACCCCGCTCCGAGGACGACGACGCGGTGCTTGGTGCTGGTACGGCTGGTGCGGTTCATGGGGTGCTCCTGTCCGGCTCCGGTTGCTTGCACCTCCTGAACCGGACAGCCGCGCGATCCCTGACGGAATTCGAATGTGACCTGGGTCACCACTCCACGGCGAGCGGCGCGTGGGGGCCGGTGGCGGCCCATGTGCCGGTGATGTGCCGCAGCTTGTCGGGGTTGACCAGGACGTGGATGGCCGAGATGCCGTCCGGGGTCACATCGAGGGAGAGGATGCCGACGATCCGGCCGTCGACCTCGATCAGGACGGACGGGGCACCGTTGACGAGGTCGGCGTGGAAGGCGGGCGCGCCGCCGATGAGGGCCCGCTTGTGCTCGTTCGGCCGGAACAGTCCGCGTAGGTAGCGGGCGATGGCGAGCGCGCCGTGGACCGGCGTCCGGCGGGCCGCGATCCGGCCGCCGCCGTCGGGCACGGTGACCGCGTCGTCGGCGAGCAGGCGGATCAGCGGCTCGGTGTCGCCGCTGAGAGCCGCGGCCAGGAACTGTTCGACGATTCGCGCCGCGGTGACCGCGTCGACTTCGGTCCGGGTTCGCTCGGAGGCGACGTGTTGCCGGGCGCGCCGGTGGATCTGCTGGCAGTTCGACTCGGTGAGGTCGAGCATCTCGGCGATCTCGCGATGCGCGTACCCGAATGCCTCGCGCAGCACGTACACCACGCGCTCATTGGGCGACAGGCGCTCCATGAGGGTCAGGAGCGCGATGGACACCGACTCGCGCTGCTCGAACGTGTCGGCCGGACCCAGCATCGGGTCTCCCGCCAGGAGCGGCTCCGGGAGCCACTGGCCGATGTACGTCTCGCGCCGGGCGCGCGCCGATGTGAGCTGGTTGAGGCACAGGTTGGTCAGCACCTTCGTCAGCCATGCCACGGGCTTCTCGATGTGCGACCGGTCCGCCGCGTGCCACCGCAGATAGGTGTCCTGCACCGCGTCCTCGGCGTCGCCCGCGGACCCCAGGAGTCGGTAGGCGATGGCCTCCAACCGGCCCCTGGAGCTCTCGAACAGGTCGACCTCGTACGCACTGAGCGGCATGCCGCCATCTTCCGCCATGGCCCCGAGCCGCCCGCGACCGGCCTCCGTCCGGGGGCGGTGCCCCTTCGAACACCGGGGCGCTTTGCCGGCTGCGGGCCGTGTGAAGGACGCGGAGGGGGTGTACGGGTGTGCGGATCACGTGGTGGCGAGCATGCCCGCTCGCAGGGTGGTGAAGGCGCGCGTCAGCAGGCGGGAGACGTGCATCTGGGACAGGCCCAGCACGTCGCCGATCTCGGACTGGGTGAGGTCGTCCCAGAACCGCAGCTTGAGGACCCGCTGATCGCGCTCGCCGAGTCCGGCGATCAGCGGGCGCAGCGATTCGCGGTCGACGACCAGGTCGAGTCCGGGGTCGGGAGCGCCTCGTCGGTCGAGCCGCGAGCCGCGCTCGGCGCCGCGCTCGGTCTCGGGGGCGGGCGCGTCCAGGGAATCCGTCCGCAGCGCCGCGCCCGCCGCCAACCCGGTGCGGACCGTGTCCTCGTCGGTGTCGAGCCGGCGGGCGAGTTCGGCGTCGGTGGGTTGGCGGCCGAGCGTGGTGCCGAGGTCGTCGCGGGCGCGCACGAGACGCAGGTAGTGCTCCTGTTCGCCCCTGTTGACGTGGACGGCCCAGGTGTGGTCGCGGAAGTAGCGTTTGAGTTCGCCGGTGATGGTGGGGATGGCGTAGGAGAGGAATCCGGCGTCGGTGCTGCGTTCGGGGCGGTAGCCGTCGACGGCCTTGATCAGCCCGATCGCGGCGACCTGGCGCAGGTCTTCTCTCAGGTCGGCGCGGTGTGCGTAGCGGGTGCAGGCGCCGATGGCGAGGTTGAGATTGTCCTCGACGATCTCGTTGCGCAGCGCGGCGTGGGCGTGGGTGCCCGGCTCCAGGGTCGCGAGGCGGGTGAGGTCGGCGTCGGTCTTCGCGCGCAGACGGGCGAGGGCGTCGGGAGATTTGGTGTGAGGGGCGGTCATGGTGGAACGGGCCTCCGAACGGGGGTGCGTCGGACGCCGGGGGCCCTGGGTATGGGCGGGCGCTGCGGGCCCGGGGCGGGGCCGTGCACGGATCCCTTCCACATCGAGGCCCACCCACACCTTTGTTCGGGGGTGGATGGGCGGCGTCCGGCGCCACGCGACCGGCGGGAACGGGCCCATACACGTCGACACCCGGCAGGGCGCCGCCGTGTCACGTTGCCCGATCGACCGAGTGAACACAAGGGACAAGTCAAGGTAAACACAGACAAATCAGCAATTCTCGGCGACACGGCGCCCCGACCTCGGATCCTCGCGCTCGCATCCCGCGAGACACCTGGCCGTGGCCCTGCGCATCGATCGAGGTGCATGCCGAGCGGTGTGGGCGGTCCGCGCGACGCCTCGGGCTACGCCGATCGGGTCGTGGATCCGCCGCAGGCGCCGAGTCCGCGTGGGTGACGATGGCACGGTGGACGGGTACCGGTGACGGTGCTCGGCCCGCGTGTGTTGTTCGAGGGCGCGGGTTCGGCCGTCCATTCGTGATGAGAGGGGACTGCGCATGACGGTCCATCCCCCCGAGCCGTGGGAACTGCGCGGGCATCTCCACCTGTCGCTGTTCGCCGTTCCCAGGCGCAGGTTCTCCGCCGTTTTGCCGACGGGGATCCGGCCGGTCGTGATTGCGGGACGATACCCGGTCGGGGTGGCGTGGGTCGTCTACGAGCCCGGGGGTGTGCTCGCATACCGCGAACTCCTCGTCGTGTCGCCGGTGCGCGAAGGGCCGCGTCCGAGGGCCCACATCAGCGACATCTGGGTGGACCATCCCGTCGCCCGCGACGGTGGCCGCGCGCTGTGGGGCATCCCCAAGGAGATGGCCGGCATCGACATCCGGCGGGATACGAACGCACGGGTGAACGCGACGGCGAAAACCACACACCACATCGCCCGCGCCCGGTTCACCCCACGCATGCGGATACCCGGACGGTGGTCCCTCACCGGCCGCATCGTCCAGACCCTCGACGGCCGGCCCAAAACGAGCCGTGCCCGGATGCACGCCGACCTGTGGGTCGCCTCCGCCCGCTGGGATTTCCCGCCCGACGGCCCCTTGGCCTTCCTGTCCGGCCGTCGTCCCCTGATGTCGCTGTCGCTGTCCGATTTCCGCCTGCGCTTCGGCGGCTGACCGGCGGCTCTCGTCGCCGAAGGCGCGGCCGGCGGCAACTGCGGTGACCCGCACCGGCGTCGCCCGATGCCGCCCCGGCGGGGGTTCGCGCGGGTGGGGTCAGGTGACGAGGATCTGGGTGCAGGATTCCTCGAGTTTGGCGTTGGCCCAGCGCAGTTGCCGCAACGTGTCGGGGTGGCAGCGTTGGGCGAGGTCCAACAGTTCGGTGTCCCGGAGTGCCTGGGCGGCTTGGGCGATCATCACCCAGTCGACGGACACCCCGGACGCCTGGACGTGGATCCCGCGCAGGTCGCGCAGCATCAGCAGGCTCGCGTCGGTGTGCCGGCCGACCAACCCGCCCGCCTTCTCCCGGACCAGCTTCGACAGGGCGGGTTCGCCGGTGGGCCGCGGATCGAGATCGACGCCGAATCGGTCGCCGATGTCGGCAATGTCCCGGACGTGGCGCTGGGACCAGCGGGCCAGGTCGCGGCCGAGGTGGTGGATCTCGTGGTCGACGCGGTGGCGTTCGGACGCGCGCAGCAGCTCGTACGCCAACTTCTGCTCGTCGTGCTGGAGTTCGCGCAACACGAGGCCGATCCTCACGGCTGCCTCTCCTCGATTCCGGATTCGGGATCCTCCTCCGCCTCGGCCGCACGTCCTCCTCGGGTGGGGGCGACATCGGGCCCGACCGGAGCGCAGGCGCCGACGGTGGGGGCGGGGGCCGGGCCGGTGCCCCGCGCGATCCGACGCAGCGCGGCGGCGGCGGTTTTGAAGATCGGTTGTTTGGAGGCGGGATCCCAGTCGGTGGGGGTGAGTTCGTTGGCCGCCCGACCGCCGTCGGTGCCCGGTTCGGTGTGGGTCTCGGTGTCCCAGTAGCCGTAGTGGAACGGCAGGAAGATCACCCCCCGACGGATGTCGGTGACGCGTGCGGCGGCGCGAACGGTGCCGCGCGGCGTGCGGATCTCGACCGAGTCGCCTTCGTGGATGTCCTCGGCGGACGCGTCGTGAGGGGACAACTCCACCCAGACCCGGGGAGCGGCGTCCCGGAGTTGGGGCGCGCGGGCGGTCTTGGTGCGGGTGTGGAAGTGGTAGAGAGTGCGTCCGGTGATCAGCGAATACGGGTGGTCGTCGTCGGGTTGTTCGTGGGGCGGCAGGTATTCCGCCGCCTTGATCACCGCTTTCCCGGAAGGATTCAGGGCTCGGTATTCCACCGGCTCGACCGGCGCGCCCGTGCTCAGGTCGCGTCCGTAGCTTTCGCAGTCGTCCGGGGCGCTTCGGAACTCGCCGTTGACGTAGAGGCGTTCGGTGCCGTGCGGGTGTTCGTCGGTGCACGGCCACTGGACGCCGCCGCGCTCGCGGAGCATGGCGTAGTCGATGCCGGTGTAGTCGCACGGGCGGCCCCGGCTGCATTCCTTCCACGCCTCGAACGCCGACTCGGGATCGTGCCAGGTGATCAGGGGTCGCCCGTCCTTGTCGGCCAGTTCCAGGCGTCGGGCGTAGTCGAGGAAGATGTCGAGGTCGGGGCGCGCCGCTCCGGGCGGGTCGACGGCTTTCTCGGAGAGATGGACGGTGCGGTCGGCGTTGGTGAACGTGCCGGTCTTCTCGCCCCAGGTCGCGGCCGGCAGGACGACGTCGGCGAGGTCCGCGGTCTCGGTGAGGAAGAGGTCCTGCACCACAAGAAACAAGCGGTCCTGAGCCAACACCGATCGTACGCGCGCGAGTTCGGGCAGGGACACGGCGGGATTGGTGCCGCTGACCCACAGCAGCCGGATCGAGCCTTCCTCGACGTAGCGCAACATCTGCATCGCGTGGGTGGGCGGCGCGTAGTGCGGAATCCGTTGCGGCTCGACGTTCCACAGTCGCGCGAGATCGGCCACGTGCGCGTCGTTGGCCCAGTTGCGAAATCCCGGCAGATCGCCGTCGGCGCCGCATTCCCGGGTGTTCTGCGCGCTGGGTTGGCCGTTCATCTGCAGGACGCCGCATCCGGGCCTGCCGAGCATGCCTCGGACCAGGTGCAGGTTGTTCACCTGTACGGACGCCGCCGTGGCCTGGTGGGATTGGTAGAAGCCCTGCAAGACCGTGGACACCAGTCGGTCGGCGGTGCCGAGGATCTCGGCGGCGGAGCGGATGCGCTCCGCGGGGACATCGCAGATCCGCGCGACGAGTTCGGGCGGATACTCGGCGACGCGCTTTTCCAACTGGTCGAAGCCGACCGCGTGTGCGTCGAGGTAGTCGTGATCGATCCAGTCGTTGTCGAGTACCTCGTGCAGCAGCGCGTTCATCAGCGCGACGTTGGTGCCCGGGCGTGGCGCCAAGTGGACGGTGGCGGCGCGTGCGACCGGTGTGGGCCGGGGGTCGACGCACACGATGCGGGGCGCGTCGGGACCCGCCAGGCGATCCAGTACCCGCGCCCACAGCACGGTCTGGGTCTCGGCCATGTTGTGGCCGAACAGGGCGATCGTGTCGGCGTGGTCGATGTCGGTGTAGGAACCGGGCTGGCCGTCGCAGCCGAAGGACTCCTTCAGGGCGGCCGCCGCCGTGGCCGTGCACAACCGGGTGTTGCCGTCCAGGTGATTGGTGCCCAAGCCGCCGCGGGCGATCACACCGAGTGTGTAGTACTCCTCGGCGAAGAGTTGACCGGTGGTGTAGAAACCCAGCGCGCTGGGGCCCTGTTCGGCGAGAAGTTCGCGGGTGCGCCGAACGATCGTGTCCATCGCGGTGTCCCAGTCGCACTCCACCAGACGCCCGCCCGAGCGCACCAGCGGGCGGGTCAGCCGGTCGACCGAGCCGTTGGCCTGCCAGCCGAACAGATCCTTCGGCCCCAACCGTCCGTGGTTGACCCGGTCGCCGGCCCGCCCGCGCACCCCCACGATCCGGCCGTCCTTGACGGCGATGTCCATCGCGTCGCCGTTGGAGTGCAGGATCGAGGCGCTCGGCACCCAGCGGTCGACGCCGTCCGCGGTGACGCCCTCGGCGAGGAAGGAGTCGACGCGAGTCGGCCAGGTTTGCCCCGGCCCGTACGGAGTGCGGGCTCCCCACGGTTCGGCGATGCGATCCCTGCGTGTCACGTCTGCCTCCCTGGTGCCCGGCGCCGGGCATTCGGTCGCGACCCGACGAAGCGTCGCACCGGGGATTCGTCAACGGCGAACGCACTGCCGTTGCCCGGCCGGCCCGGCCCGAAACGCGTGGCCCGTACCGCCGTCCGGGGATTGCCGACGCTGCGCCGTCACGTCGACCCGCGCAGCCGCACCCGGGGCGCCAGGGCGCCCGGATGCGGCCGGTGGGGAGACCGTGGCCGCCGGCTCGCCAGGCGCTTGATCAAAAGCGCCATGGATTGCCGTGCACCGGGTACCGGTTCGGAATGCGCGCACTCGTGATCAATTGCACCCTGAAGCCGTCCCCGCAGGATTCCAACACCCACGCCCTCGCGTCCGTGGTGCTCGACGCGCTCCGCGGACACGGCGTGGAGGTGGACGAGGTCCGGGCCGTGGACTTCGACATCAAACCCGGCGTGGAATCGGACATGGGTCCCGGAGACCAGTGGCCGCCGATCCTGGAAAAGGTCCTCGCCGCGCGGATCCTCGTGGTGGCGTCGCCGACCTGGCTGGGGCGACCCTCCTCGGTCGCGCAGCGCGTCCTGGAACGCCTGGACGCGCTGATCGCGCAGACCGACGACGACGGCGTACCGATCGCGTACAACCGCGTCGCGGGCGTGGTGGTGACCGGCAACGAGGACGGCGCCCACCACGTCATCAGCGAAATCACCGGCGCCCTCGGCGACATCGGGTACACGATTCCCGGTCAGGCATGGACCTACTGGCATCTGGGCCCCGGACCGGGGGCCGACTACCTCGACGACGACCGGGGGCACGCCTGGGCCCACAAGACCGGCCGCGCGATGGCCGCCAACCTGGTCGGCGTCGCCCGAGCCCTCGACGCCCGCCCCCTGTCCGCGCCGCCGGAATGATCGGAGCGGGCCCACTGCCCGCGCTCGGCCGACGGCGCGATCGGGTCAGCGGCCTGCCGTGAGCCGTACCTCGGTGTGATTCCACGTGTGCGGCAGCGGGCGGCCGGGGTCGAGCGCGGTGTGGCCGGCCGGACGCAGTTCGGTTGTTTCCCGCAGTACGGTGTCCAGTACGGCGCTCACCGTGAACAGCACCAGGTTGCGTCCCGGGCAGGCCGCCGGCCCGGCGCTGAAGGGGACGATGCCGCGGGCCGGTTCGGCCAGGCCGTTCGACCACGCCTCGGGGGCGAAACGGTCGGCGAACTCCAGGGTTTGCGCGTCCCGATGGAAGAAGGAGCTGATCACGGCCACCGCCGCGCCTCCGGGGGCGAGCCGGTCGCCGTGCGTGGCGTCGCGCAGGATCACCAGCGTTGTCGGCCACAGGCGGAGCGACTCCAGTACGCACGCGCGCAGTTCCTGTGCGGCGGCGATGCCCTGCGGGTCCGCCGGGTCCCGGCGGGCCTGCTCGTTCCGGGCGCGGTCGGCGTATGCGGGATGCGCGGCGAGCAGGGTCAGCGCGTTGTAGGCGGCGATGGCCGCCGCGTCGTAGGCGAACAGCCAGTGTGGTACCTGCCCGGCCGGATCCACACCGTCGGCGCGCGCGGTGTTCGCCGCGCACGCGGCCAGGCTGCCCGGCTCGGCGCGGGCCAGGTGGGCGTTCAGGCGGCTGGTGAACCGGTCGTGGACGCCGCCGCGCCGGCGGTGGGCGAAGGCCCAGTTGGCGTCGGCGCGCAGCGCGTCCAGCTGTCCGGTCAGGGCGGTGTCGTCCGCGGCGCCCTCGCCGAGGACGATCCGGCGTACGCTCCGCAGGAACCGACCGTGGAAGGTGTCCCAGTCCAGTGTCGTGTTCGTGTTCGTGCTTCCGTTCGTGTTTCCGTTCGCGTTCGCGAGCAGGGCGCGGATGTCCTGCCGGATCACGTCCAGAAAGACCCCGGACAGGTGGTGGGCCGCCTGGGGTGTCTCCAGGACGTCCTCGCTGAACCGTCGGCGTGCGGCGCGCCGGGGGCCGCGCGTGATCAGGGAGGCCTGCGGCTCGAAATGCGCGAGTGCGGCGGTCTTCTCCTTGTTGGCGGGAGTGAACGGGTTCGGTGACCGTTCCAATACCTCGCGCGCGTCCGCGGCGGTGAGCGGTAGTACGACGCGCCGCCCGAAGACGTTCACCTCCAGCGGTTCCGGCCCGTACTCGGCGCGCAATCGTGTCATCAGGGCATTCCCACGCCGTGCGACGTCGTACCGGCCGGCGAGCTTCAGCATGCCCGGCCGGCGCACGATCACGCCCTGCGCGACGATCGGCGCGAACACCTCGGCACACACCCGCGCCGTATCCACCGCCCGGGCCCGGCGACGACTCGGCGGTTTCGACTGCGGAAGCCGAATCGAACGGGCTGTGGAGCCGAGGGAATCCGGCATGGGTGCTACCTCCGTCGGGGACGACACGTGATCGGCTGCTACCTCTGCCCGTCGGGTCGCAACCCACGCGTGCCTGTGTCGGGGTCGACATTCCGCACCGCGCGAACACCCCACCAGGGCGAAGCCGGTATGGGCACCCCGGTCGGCCCGTGCACGAACACCCGCTCGCCCGTCGAGTCGTGTGGGCGCATTCGCGGAGCGTGGTCGGGTACCGGCGTCCCGAGAGTCGGACCAGCCACGAGGGAGTGCGAGACGATGACCGAATACGGCTATTTCCTGTCCTGCGAGGAGTTCACGCCCGAGGAGTTGCTCGACCAGGCCCGGCGGGCCGAGCGCGCGGGCTTCACCCGACTGGCCATCTCCGACCACTACCATCCGTGGAACGACGCCCAGGGCAGCAGCCCGTTCGTGTGGTCGATGATCGGCGCGCTGTCGCAGGCCACCGACCTGCCGGTGACCACCCTGGTCACCTGCCCCACCGTCCGTCTGCATCCCACCGTCACCGCGCAGGCCGCCGCCACCTCCGCCGTCCTGCTCGGCGGGCGCTTCGTGCTCGGCGTCGGCACGGGGGAGGCGTTGAACGAGCACGTCAACGGCGACCCCTGGCCCGCCTTCGCGGAACGGGCCGACATGCTGGAGGAAGCCGTCGAGGTCATGCGGGAATTGTTCACCGGTCGCCTCGTCAACCACCGGGGTCGGCACTACACGGTCGACAACGCCCGCCTGTACACCCCGCCCCGGGCGCCCCTGCCGATCTACGTGTCCGGGTTCGGGCCGAACGCGGCCGAACTCGCCGGGCGGATCGGGGACGGCTTCGTGACCATGACCCCCGACGTCGACCTGGTGCGCGCGTTCCGCTCCGGCGGCGGCGCCGGCAAGCCGGTGATCGGCGGCGTCAAGGTGTGCTGGGACGCCGACCGGGACAAGGCCGTCGACACGGTGCACCGCCTGTGGCCCAGCGAACTGCTGCCGGGCGAACTCGCCCAGATCCTGCCCACGCCCGCCCACTTCGAGCAGGCCGCCGAACTCGTCACCCGCGACATGGTCGCCGACGCCGTCACCTGCGGCGACGACGCGAACGAGCACGTACGAACCGTGCGGGCCTACGCCGAGGCGGGCTTCGACGAGGTCTACGTGGGCCAGATCGGGGCACAACACGAGGTCTTCTTCGACGCCTACCGACACCACGTCCTGCCCGCCCTGCGCACATGACGCGGGCCGTGGCGACGAAGGGGTCGGCCACTTCGGCACCGAGGGCGGTGTGAGCACGACCGGCGCCCGGGTCACCTACCACGCGGAGGCGCTTCCAGGGCTACCCGTCATGGCGATCTCGTGTGGCCCACGTCGTCCGGGGCCGGCGTCTTCTCGATACCGTCTACACCCCCCACGACCCCACCCCCGACGCCACCGAGAACGGAAGCATGACCACCATGAACACCTGGACCGTCGGTTCCGAGACCTCCGAGGACATCCCCGCCATCCGTGACATCCTCCTCGCGGCCTTTCCCACCGCCCTGGAGGCCGACATCGTCGACGCCCTGCGCGCCGACCCGAAGGCGTGGATCGACGGACTGTCCATGGTCGCCGCGGCCCCCGAGGACGGCACCGCGACCGGCTATGCGCTGCTCACCCGCTGTCACGTCGACGGCGCACCCGCCCTCGCCCTGGCACCCTGCGCGGTGCTGCCTTCGGCCCAGCGCACCGGCGCCGGTTCCGCCGCCATCCGCGCGGCACTCGACGCCGCCCGGGCCATGGCCGAAAACCTCGTCCTCGTCCTGGGACACGCCGACTACTACCCGCGGTTCGGCTTCACGCCGGCCTCCCGCTTCGATATCCGCGCACCCTTCGAGGTACCGGACGAGGCCATGATGGCCCTGGCCCTCGACAACACCCGCACGGTCCCCGCCGGCACCATCCGGTACCCCGCCGCGTTCGGCGTCTGACCCCTCCCGCGGTGCCCCGAGGCCGGAACACCCTCGGCGGGGACTCGTTTGCCCGAGCCCCGCGAGCCGTCGGCGATATGGCCTCCGGCAATCCGTGGGGCGGTTGGCGTTGTGCTACTTCAGTTGGCGCTGTAGGTGACGCCGGGCTCCGGCCCGGAACGACAGCCGATCCGGCAGTCGGTGCACCACGCCGGCGGGAACCGCCACGTACTCGGCGAACGCACCGTGCCGGTCCGCCGTCGCTGGTCACCATTCGCCCCCTGTATCCGGCCTCGGTACCCATGAGGGCGAACTGCCCCGCATGCCTTGACCCGAGTCTCACATGTCACTCATCCATCCGGTATGAGATGTTTCCGGCCCGATCCGCACTGTTCGCGACCCATGGGGCCGGCACCTGGTCGTCGCAATCGCGAACGCGGCCGGGCGGCGGCCACCGCACTGCCGGGCCGCACACCGCGCGTACGCGGGACCCGGGATCCGGGCTGTCGGCGTCGTCTGGAACGCTCGGCGTGTGCCGACGACCACCCCCCATGTCCACTTCCCCGAGGATGCCCCCGGGGACTTCGAGACGCACGTGACCTTCCGCTGCGCCGATGCCGACATCGACGCGTTGACGGCCTGGGGCCGCGAGCGCGGTGCCGGCATGACGCACATCGTGCTCGGCCGCGGGCGTACGCCCTCGCAGCCGATGTTGACGCTGAGCGCCCGTACGACGCTCGGCGCCGCCCGCACGGCGGCCGCGCGGCTCGCGACGGCGGCGGGAGCACGCGGCTTCCGGGCCGTGCGCGTCAAGATCGAGGCGGCGCCGTGGCACGACGCCGTGCCGAGCACCGACGCGGCCGCCGCCGCACTGGGCGATACCTACTACTTCGAGCACCACGTCAAGCTCCTGCTCGATCCGGGCCCCGACGGCGCAGCGCCGGCCGGCCTCGTCGCCCTTGCCACGCGGCACGACGCGCACCTGTCGCACAACGCGCGCCGGCGCCGGGACGACGGCCGACTGGAGCGCTTCGTCACCCAGCGCTGCCGCGGCGTCGGCGACGGCACGGCCGCCCGCGAACTCGCCTCGCTCACCGAGGCGTTGACGGCGAGCGGGCGGCACATCGTCTCGATCGAGCGGGAGTTCGTCGTCTTCGACGACGCCGAATCGCTCGACCACGGTTGGATCGAGGAGAAGGGCGACCGCCGCTGACCCCCGGGACGGCGCCGAGGCGGCCGGTCGTGTGCCGGAGTCGGCGTCGTACCCGGCGTGCGACGCCGAGTCGATCCGCCGGGTACGTCCGGGACGCTCCCGGCGACGAGGAGGGCCGCCATTCCGACACCGCCGAGACCGACGATCGCGAGGGTCTGGCCTGCGGTGGGACGTGCGGCGTTCAGCACCGCCCCGCCGCCGGTGAGGACCGCACAGCCGAGCAGGGCCGCGACGTCGGCGGGTACGTCGTCGCCCATGGGTACGACCGAGCGGCGGTCGACGACCGCGTGGGTGGCGAACGCCGACACGCCCAGGTGGTGGGCGACTTCGACGTCGGCTCGGGAGAGCCTGCCGGCACCGGACAGCAGTTCGCCCGCCGTGTTGGCGGCCGAGCCCCGCGCGCACGGCAGCCGGCCGTCGGTGGCACACGCCGGACACCGCCCGCACCGCGGCAGGAACGTCGTCACCACGCGGTGTCCGACGAGCGCCCGGCCCTCGGCGTCGCCGCCGGCCAGGACCCGGCCGGTGGCCTCGTGTCCGAGCAGCATCGGGAGCGGGCGCGGGCGGCTCCCGTCGACGACCGACAGGTCCGAGTGACAGACGCCCGCCGCCTCGATCCGTACCAGCAGCTCGGTCGGCCCGGGCTCGGCGAGTTCGAGCTCTTCGACCACCCGCGGCTCGCGGTCGCGGTACGGCACCGGGCCGCCCGTCGTCGTCAGTACCGCTCCCCGTATCCGCATCGTTGTCTCGCCTCCCCGGGGGACGTGGGTCGATCGACGTGCTTTCAGCTTCCGGTCAGCGTTTGGACGACCCCGTCCGTGCGGAGCGCCTCGTAGACGGAGCCGCCGGGGTAGTGGGACGCGGTGTGTGTGCCGTCGACGTCGTCGAGGGCCCACCGCACGGCGAGGGTCTGCAGCGTGGCGACGTTGCGTGCCTGCGGCGTGCCGTTGAGCAGCGTGCACAGACTGTCGGTGCTGCCGCCCTCGGCGTCGCAGTGCGAGCCGGTGGTCAGGCGCACGCCGAGGAAGGGGCGGTGTACGTCGGTGGTCAGTTCGACGGTCCCCGAGGCGTTGCCGTTCGCGGTGTAGGGGGGCGAGGAGATCGCCGTCATGGGCAGGGGGGTGGGGGCGAGGCCGTTGAGGGCGTTGGCCATGTTCAGGCCGGTGAAGGAGTTGACGGGGTCGAGCAGTACGAGTCCGCGCAGCCTCGCGAACGCGGCGGGATAGGTGGTGCGCAGGCGGTTGGCCGTGTAGGCGACGGCCTCGCCGCCCGCGGAGTGGCCGGCGAAGACGAATCCCTCCGGCAGCGCCAGATCGGGGCGGCCCGCGCGGGTGCGGGCGTCGGCGAAGCTGCGGGCGAGCTTGTCGGCGGGGTCGCTCGCCTTGCCGAACAGGTCGGCGACGTGGTCCAGGAACGCGGTGTTGTTGCCGAGGTTGGAGACGGTACAGCCGAACAGGTCGGCCGAGGGCAGGGTGGGGGCGAAGACCAAGAAGCCCGCCGCGGCGTATCGCCCGGCGAGGTCGCCCAGTTGGCCGTTGGAGCGGCTGAAGCCGTGTTGGAGCCAGACCAGGCCCTTGGCGGCGCCGGTGGGGAAGTACCAGTCGCTGCTGCGGTGGTAGACGAACGCGGCGCATCGTACGTCGACGCTGTTGGCGACCTTGGTGACACCCGGGGGCAGGTCGTCGGCGGCGGCGTGCGGCGCGGCGAGGACTCCCGCGGTCGCCGCGACGGCGGCGGCGGTGACGGTGTGGAGGACGCGGGTGCGCAACCGTGCGGTGATGTTCACTGGGGCTCCTGGTGGGGCGGCGGGCGCCGGGAGGCGACTGAGGGCTGCGCACGTACCGGAGGAGTCGGTCGATCGAGTTTCTCTGGAGCGAACGGAGTTTCGTCTACGCATATTGATGGGTCCACGAGGTCCCGGCGTCAAGAGGATGGGGGCGGCCGATTCGCCGGGATCCGGGGGCCCGCGTCGTCGTGCGCCGTTGACATCACTTCGACCGCGTCGTTACATTCAACGAAACGAAGTTTCCTTCCATGAAACACCTATCGAAGAGTCGGATCGGTTCGTCGGACCGCATGAGGGGGCCTTGTGCACGGCGTCGAGATCGAGGAACTGCGGCGGGTGTTCGCCCAGTGGCCCAGTGGGGTCGCCGTGGTCACCACCGTCGTCGACGGGGCACGCCACGGCATGACCGCCAGTTCGGTCACGAGCGTGAGCCTGGATCCCCCGCTGGTGTCGGTGTGTCTGGGCACCGCGTTGCACAGCCATCACATGGTCCGCGCCGGCGGCGTGTTCGCGGTCAACGTGCTCGGCCGTGACCAGGTGCTGCTCGGGAGACGCTTCGCCGGTATGGGACGGCGCGTCGCGGATCGCTTCCTCGGCGCGGACTGGGTGGTCGCCGCCACCGGCGCGCCGGTGCTGGCCGACTGCGTCGCCTGGCTCGACTGCACCATCGAACACGCCTATCCCGGCGGGGACCACACGATCTTCGTCGGCCGGATCCACGCGTGCGCCACACCGCGCCCCGTCCCTCCGCTGCTGTACCACTCCCGGGACTGGGGCCAGTTGGCGGACCGCCTGCCCGAGCGGATCGAACTCGCGGACGTCGGCCTCGCCGACCGACTGGCGGCGAGTGGTACCGGCGAGGCGGACATCACCCGCCTCACCCGCGCCCTGTGCGAGGCGGGGGTGCGGGTCCGGCTCGCGCCGCATCCGCCCGACGGCCGACGCACGACCCCGGGCGGACCCCGGGCGAGCGATGCGGCGGCACGCCTGCGCGAGACCACGTCCGTCCTGGTCGACGCCCCCGACCAGGTCGCCGCCGCCGCGCGACGCGACGCCGGGACCGTCGAAGTGCCGTTCCGAGGACGGGAAACCCCGCGCGAGAGCGACCGCACCCTCGCGGACATCGCCGACGCCGCCCACACGCGGGGACTGGCGGTGGCCCTGCGTGCCGCCGACGCGTTCGCTCCCTCGGCGCGCGGCGCCGTCCTGGCCCACGTGGCGCGCGCCGCGTCGCTGGGCTGCGAGGAGGTGTGCCTCGACGAGGGCCGGCACCCCGCCTCTCCCGTGGTCGTGCGCCTGCTCCTCCAGGAGGCGCTCGGTGCGGCGGGCCCGGCCGCCGTGCGGGTGGGGCTGCGCGAACAGCACGGGCTCGGACTGGTCAACGCCCTGACCGCGATGAAGAGCGGCGTCCGCCTGTTCGACACCACCCTGGGCGGCATCGACGGACGGCTGTCCGCCGAAGACCTCCTCTACCTGGCACACCGCCTGGACGTACCCGCCCCGGCCGACCGGCCCGCGCTGCTGGAGGCCGCCGCCGACCTGGAGCGGGTGTGGGGCACGGAGCTACCCGCACGCACCTACCGCACCGCCTGCTGACCGCGCGCCCGCCCACGGAAGGAACCCCACGCGATGTCCCACCCACAGACGCCCCCCGTGTCGCAGGCCGCGCAGACCCCGCAGACCTCGCAGATTTCGCAGGCCTCGCCGCCCGTACTGACCGCCGAACTCCTGATCGACACCCTCTCGCCCGACGAACGTGAACGCGCCACCCGCGTCGAGGCCGTCCTGCCCGCGCTGCGGGACGCGGCGGCCCGCGCCGACGCCACCGGCGCCTTCCCCGTCGGGCACGTCGACTTCCTGCGCGACGCCGGACTGCTCGGCCTGGTCGTGCCGCGCGCCCACGGCGGCCTCGGCGGAACACTGCGCGACCTGGCCGCCGCCACCTTCGCCATGGGTACCGCCTGCCCGGCCACCGCACTCGCGTTCTTCTTCCACAACACCAGCGCCTCGCGCGGCCTGTTGCCGCTGGCGGCCATCGACGCGGGCCACTTCACCGACGACGAGGCGCCCGCCGTCGCGGCGTTCGCCGGCAAGATCCTCACCCGCATGGCCGCCGGCACCTGGCTGGCCAATTTCGCCAGCGAGTCCGCCAAGAGCGCCGGCGCCAACATCGCCATCGCCACCACCGCCCGTCCCGTCGCCGGCGGTTGGCAGTTGAGCGGCGAGAAGTCCTTCGGCTGCGCCACCGGCGTCGCCGACACCTACCTGGTCACCGCGCGCATCGCCGGCGACGAAACCGCCGACGGCCTCGCCCTGTTCCTCGTCCCCCGCGACACCCCCGGCGTCAGTGCCCGCCCCCCGTGGAACGGCCTGGGCATGCGCGGCTCGGCCAACCACGGCATCACCCTGCGCGACGCGTTCGTGCCCGCCGACGAAGCCCTCACCGTCCCCGGCGCGTTCACCCGCATGCTGCGCGTCGGCCGAGGCAGCTTCGTCGGCAACCAACTCGCCATCTCCGCCGTCTACGTGGGCGCCGCCCAGAGCGTCTACGACGAGACGCTGCGCCGCACCACGACCAAGACCTTCGCCGACAGCGGCCGCCCGGTCGCCTCCAGCCCCATGCACCAGGTGATCATCGGCGACATGACGCAGCACCTGGAGACCGCCTACCTGTGGGTGCGCCGCCAACTCGAACTGGAGACCTCCGAACCACCGCTGCGCACCAAGGCCGAGGAGCACCGCCAATGGCGACTCGGCAAGGGCACCGTGTGCGAGTCCGCGTTCGCGGTCGCGCTGGGCGCGCTCAAGGCGTGCGGAACCTCCGGCGCCACCCTCGACGGCGTCATCGGCCGCACCTTCCGCGACCTGGCCATGGGCCTGGTCATGACCTTCCCCGCCGAACGCGGACGCCTGGAGGCGGCCCGAATGGTGACCACCGCGGCGGAGAACGACCTGTTCGCAGTGGTCGCCCCGTGACCGGCCCCGGCCACGGCGCATCCGACCTCGGGTCGACCCCCGCGCCGACACGTGACCTGGTCGCCGGAGCCTGGCGCGCCTGCACCGGCGACATCGACCTCGTACTGGAGGACCCGGCGACCGGGCGACCGCTGCGGCCGGCGCGCGGCAGCAGCCCCGAACGCGTCGAGGACGCGCTCGCCGCTGCCGCCGCGCTCGCCTCGACGGGGGAGTGGGCCGCCGCCGGGACACGAGCGGACATCCTGGACGCCGTCGCCGACGCGCTGGAGCCGGCGCTGCCCGAGATCACGGCCCTTGAGGCGTTCGCCACCGGCGTGCCCATCACCCAGACCACGCCGCTGGGCATGATCGTCACCGGCTCCTTCCGGCTGGCCGCCGCCCGCCTGCGCGCGGGCGTCCTGCGCGGCGAACACCCCGGGCCCGCCGGGCGCGCCGTCGAGATCCACCGCAGACCCCGGGGGCCGGCGCTGTGCCTGGTGCCGTGGAACGCGCCCGCGCCGATGGCGGCCCACAAGGCCGCGAGCGCGCTCGGGGCGGGCTGCCCCGTGATGGTGAAACCGAGCGAATTCGCGCCGTACGGGACCCAGTTGCTCGCCGAGGTGCTGGCCGGTGTCCTCGCCGACCACGGCGCGCCGCCCGCGACGTTCCAACTGCTGCACGGCGACGCGCGCACCGGCGCCGCCCTGGCCGAGGACGCGCGCGTCGCCGCCGTGTCCTTCACCGGCGGCACGGCCGCCGGGCGCAGCGTCGCCACCGCGTGCGCGGGCCGCTTTGCCCCCGCCCAGCTCGAACTGGGCGGCTGCAACCCGCTGTTGATCATGCCGGACGCCGACGTCGACGCCGCCGCCCGCGCGGTCGTCGACCTGTTGACGACGCTCAACGGCCAGTGGTGCCGGGCCCTGGGGCGCCTGATCGTGCCCAGCCACCTGGACGGGCCCCTGATGCGGGCCGTGGCCGACGAACTCGCGGGCCTGCGTGTCGGCGCGCCGCTCGACACGGACACCGACTTCGGACCGCTCGTGCACAGCGCCCACCGCGACCGGCTCCGCGCCGCCATCGCGGGGCTGACCGACGCCGGCGGCACCGCGCACAGCTGGACCGAGGTGCCCGAGCACGGCAACCACCTGGCGCCGACGCTGATCACCGGCGTGCCGTCCGAAGCCGCACTCCGGGAGGTCTTCGGTCCGGTCGCCACCGTCCACACCTATCCCTGCACGGGCCCGGGGGACCGCGCGTCGACGGCACACGGCATCGCGCTGGCCGACGCCGGGCCTTACGGGCTTGAAGGGTATGTGTGGGGCACCGACGAACCATGGGCGCTGTCCGCGGCTCGCGAGATCCGCACCGGCGAGACCAAGGTCAACGGATCGAGCGTGCTGAGCCTGCACCCCGACGCCCCGCGCCCGGCGTGGGGCCGGTCCGGACTCGGCGACGAGGGCACCGACGAGACCCTGCTGTTCTTCACCGGCGCACAGGTCGTCGGCGTCGAGGGCGGCCACGCGCTGCACCGGCGCGGCCCGACCACGGGAGGGCGACCATGAGGCCGATCTCGATCGTCGGGGCCGGCCCCGTCGGGCTCACCGCGGCGCTCGCGCTGGCCCGACGCGGCATACCCGTCACCGTGCTGGAGGCCGGACCGACGCTGTCCGCCCAGTCCCGCGCGTCCACCTTCCACCCGCCGACCCTGGAGATGCTCGCCGACCTCGGCGTCGCCGACGCCCTGCACGAACGCGGCCTGCGGGCACCGGTGTTCCAATACCGGGACCGGACCGAGGGAATGGTCGCGAACCTCGACCTCGGCCTGCTCGCCGACGACACGCCCTACCCGTACCGACTCCAGTGCGAACAGAGCAAGCTCACCCCACTCCTGCTCGACGCGCTCGGCCGACTCCCGGGCACGGATATGCGCTTCGACCACCGCGTCACCGGCGTCACACCCGTGCCCGGCGGCGTACACGTCCACCTGGCCGACGGCGCACGCGTGAGCGCCGACTGGCTGATCGCCGCCGACGGCGCGCACTCCGCCGTCCGACACTCCCTGCGCCTGCCGTTCGAGGGCCGCACCTATCCCGAGCGGTTCCTGGTGGTCTCGGTCGACGAGGACCTCACCGCCGCCCTGCCCGACCTCGCGTGCGTCACCTACGTCATGGACCCGGTCGAATGGCTCGTCCTCCTGCGCACCCCCGACCACTGGCGGGTGCTCGTCCCCCTCCCCGGCACCACCGACCACCCGCGGGGGCGGCCCGATCCGGACGCGGCATGGGTCCGGGAACGCCTGCGCGGCGTCGCGGACCTCGGCCGCGAGTGGCGCGTCGTGGACACCGGTGTGTACCCGGTCCACCAACGCGTCGCGTCGCGATTTCGCGCCGATCGCGTCCTGTTCGCGGGCGACGCCGCCCACGTCAACAACCCCCTGGGCGGCCTGGGCATGAACAGCGGCATCCACGATGCCATCGCCCTGACGTCGGCACTGACCCGGCTGCTCGACGGCGAACCGGAAACGGTGCTGGACCGGGCGGCCGAACGCCGCCGCATCATCGCGACCCGATTCGTGGGCGAGAGCGCGCACCGCAACCGCGAACGACTGCGCACCACCGACCCGTTGCGGCGGGCCGAACACCACGCCGAGCTGCGTGCCCTGGCGGCCGATCCCGAACGCGCCCGCGCCCACCTCCTGCACACGTCCATGATCGCGTCACTGAGGGAGTCGGCGTGAGCGCCCGGCGCGCGGAGATCGTGCGGGAGAATCCGGCGCGCCATCGCGAGATCGTCTCCCGGGTCCCCGCCGCCGACGCCGCGTCCGTCGACGCCGCCGCCCGTCGGGCCCACGACGCCTGGCGGCACTGGCGGCTCGTCCCGGTCGCGGACCGGTGCGCGGCGCTGCGCCGTGCGGCCGACGCCGTCGAGGCCGAACACCAGGCCCTCGCCGTGCTGCTCAGCCGCGAGACCGGCAAGGTCCTCGCCGACGCCCACGGCGAACTGGGCTTCGCGGCGGCCGTGTTGCGGTGGTACGCCGACCGCGCGCCGGTCGTGCTCGCGGACGCCGGCCGCGACGATGTCGAGGGGCGACTGCTGCTGCGCCGCGCGCCCTTCGGGGTGGTGGCGGCGGTCACACCGTGGAACGCCCCCGTGGTGCTCGCCGCCCTCAAGGTCGCCCCGGCGCTGGTCGCGGGCAATACCGTGCTGGTGAAACCCTCGCCGCTGGCGCCGGCGGTCGTGGACGGGTGGGTCGCGTCTCTCGCGTCCCATCTGCCCGCGCACGTGCTCGGGGTGCTGCACGGCGGCGCGGACACCACCGCGTGTCTCGTCTCCCACCCCCTCGTCGCCAAGGTGGCGTTCACCGGGGGAGACGCCGCCGGCCGCGCGGTCGGTCGGGCGGCCGGCGGCGCGTTGACGCCGACCCTGATGGAACTGGGCGGCAACGACCCCGTGGTCCTGCTCGACGACGCCGCGCTCGCCCCGGCCGACTTCAACCGGCTCGTCATGGCGAGTTTCGCCACGTCCGGGCAGGTCTGCATGGCCGCCAAGCGCCTGTACGTGCCCCGGGCGCGACTCGCGGAGTTCACCGCGGCCTACGTCGACGCCGCCCGGCGCACCCTGGTGCTCGGAGATCCGCTGACGGCCGGCGTCACCCTCGGCCCGGTGGCCACCGCCGCCGCCCGGGACCGGATCGAGAGCCTGGTCCGCGACGCCCGACGCGGCGGCGCCGAGGTGCTCCCGCTGGGCCGCGTGCATCCGGACGCGGACCCGGACGCGGGCTACTTCGTGACCCCCACCCTGGTCTCGGGCGCCGGGGAGCGGGCGCCGGTGGTGGTCGAGGAGCAGTTCGGACCGACGGTTCCGGTGCTGGCGTACGACGGGGAGGAGGAGGTCCTCGCGCGGGCGAACGCGGGGGAGTTGGGGCTGGGCGCGTCGGTGTGGAGCGCGGACGAGGAGCGGGCGTTCGCGTTCGGTCGCCGTCTCGAGGCCGGATTCGTCTTCGTCAACACGCACAATCGCACCGGGCTGTCGCTGTCGGTGCCGTTCGGCGGCGTCAAACGCAGCGGCCACGGCCGGGAGTACGGCGACGAGGGCCTGGTCGAGTACACCCGGACGTGCGCCGTGTACGCGGCCGCCGCGTTTCGCCCGGGGGGCTGCGGCGCGCCGGCGAACGCGTATCCGCCGACATCGGCGACGCCGGCCGGCTGAGGGCGCGTCAGCGTTCGCGCCGCGACGACCGCGCGGTCGGTCGACCTCGGGCGCGGCCCCACGGCCACACGGCCACGCACCGACGACGCGGTGCGCCAGGTCCTCGCGGTAGCCGGTCGGCCCCCGCGGTGAGGGTCATCCGCAGATGGGTGGGCGGCGGCGCGTCCGCGCCGTCGCGGGTCGAGCGGTTCACGGCGACCCTCATCGCGTCGATGGGCTCGACGCGCCCGGCCATGTCCACGAGCAACTGCCGGTCGGCTTCGGCGTCCTGTGGGTCGGCGAGCCGGATCGGCACGGTGTGGACGATCCTCGCGATTCCTTCTCGCAAGTCCCCGGCGGTCTGTTGCGCCGGACGGCCGCGAGTGTATGTTCGGAAAACTTCGGGAAACACTGTTTCGCCAGAGGAACCGGCCGGATCCGGTTCGGAACGCCAGCCAGGGGGCTCCATGCACGAGCACGGCACGGCATCCACGGTCACCGTCGCGGCCGCCCAGTTCGCGGTCGGCACGGACCGGGAGGAGAACCTGAAAGCCTGCCTGCGCGCCATCGACGAGGCCGCCGGGCGAGGCGCGCGCATCGTCGTGCTCCCCGAGTTCTGCAACCACCTGTCCTGGTACCCCGACCGGGCCGCGGCCCGGCGACTCGCCTGCCGCGAAGGAGACGCGTTCCTCACCGCGCTCGCCGAACGCGCCGCCCGCCACGCCATGTACGTCAAGACCGGTGTCACCTACGCGCACCCCGACGGCCGCACCTGCGGAACCGGCGTCCTGCACGGACCGGACGGCCGCGTCCTGGCCCTCGCGGACAAGCAGATCCTCATGGGCTCCGAGAACGACTTCCTCGACCCCGCCGTCACCCCGTCCCCCGTCGTCCCCACCCCCTACGGGCCGGTGGGCCTGTACGCCTGCATGGAAGGCGTCATCACCGAACCCGCCCGCTGCCTCGCCGTGCGCGGAGCCCGCCTGCTCCTCAACAGCCTCAACTCCTTCGCCACCGACGAGGCATCGCTGCACGTGCCCGTGCGCGCCGCGGAGAACCGCGTGTGGGTGGTCGCCGCCAACAAGATCGGCCCGCTCGTCCCCGCCGACACGGCCGCCGCCGTCGCCGCCGGACTCGGCATCCCCCGCGACCGCCTCCACGGCGCCGGCGAGAGCCGGATCGTGGCACCCGACGGGAGCGTGGTGGCCCGCGCCCCCGCGACCGGCGCCGCGGTGATCGTCGCGCACATCGACCTCGCCCTGGCCGACGACAAGCGCCGCCCCGACGGCACCGACGTGTTCGCCACCCGGCGGCCCCGGGTGTACGCCCCGCTCGCCGCCGGCGGCCCCCACACTCACCGAACGCCCGGTGCCGACCGCGCGCTCGCCCGGATCATCCACCCGGCCGGCACCGGCCGCGAAGCCGTGACCGACGCCGCCGAACTGCTGCGCGAAGCCGTCGCCGACGGCATCGACCTGGTGGTCCTGCCCGAACTCTTCTTCCTTCCCCCACCCGACGACGACCCCGTCGCGACCGGCACGCCCGCCCGCGCCACGGCCCTCGCGGCGTTCGCCCGCACGACCGTCACCCGGGCCCTGCGCGGGGGCCGTACGCACGCCGTCCTCAGCCTCCCCGCACCCGAGGGCGACGCACACCTGGGTCACGTCATCGGCCCCGAGGGGAGCGTCCACATCCAACCCCGGTTGCACCACAGCGCCCGCCACCGGACCTGGACCACCCGCGAGCCCGGCGACACCCTCGGCGTCGTCGACCTTCCGTTCGGCCGACTGGCCGTACTCGTCGGGGACGACCTGCTCTACCCCGAGACCGCCCGCCTGGCCGCCATCGCCGGCGCCGAGGTCGTCGCCGCGCCGTACACGCCCGCGCTGCCCTGGGAGTTCACCCTCGGCCTGCCCGAACGCGCCGCCGAGAACCGGATCAACCTCGTCGCCGCCGGACGCGAGCGACCCGCCCTGCCGACGCCACCCGGCGCAATCTTCGCCCTCCCACCCGACTTCGGCCTGTGGACCACCCGCACCGAACCGTTCACCGGCCGGATCAGCCACCCCGTCGTCACGCCGCAGACCGGGCGAGCCACCACCGCCGAGATCCGGCCCGCGCTCGCCGCCCACCGCCTGGTCTCCCGCGGCACCGACCTGGTCGACGGCCGCCCCCGACACCTCCTGAACGCGCTGGTGACCCCGCCGTCGAACGCACACCCCGCACGCGTCGAGAAAGGATCCCCGCGATGACGCCCGAGACGGTACGCCGCGTCGAGGACATGCTGGACGACTCGCCCGTCGTGGACGTGACGGAGACGTTCCTGGTGTGGAAGGCACTCCTGGACGAACTCAAGGCCAAGATCGACGCCCGCTTCACCCTCGTCCGCGACCCCTCCACCCTCGACCTGGAAACCTACGGGAATCCCCCCGACGGGCCCGGTGGCAGCATCGCCGCCTACACCGGCCCCTACGTGGACTGGATGGTGCACTCGTGGCTCGGCAACCCGACCCAGGGATTCGCCAACCTGCACCTGACCGTATGGCTCGGACCCCACATCCGCGTCCCCCACCTGGGCATCGCGCTGCTGGTCTGGCCCCAGGGCTGGTTCTACCTCGACTCCCTCCCGCGCACCCAACTCGTCGCCGACGGCGACTACTTCGACCGCTACTACGCCCCGCTCGAGGACGAGTGGCTCAAGGTCCGCGACGAGTACGCGCACCTGAGCTGGTTCACCAGCCGCGCCGGATTCATCCGCACGAGCCTGTCGCCCACCGCCTACTGCTACTCGATGCCCACCACCCCCGAGCACATCGACCTGGTGTCCCGACTCACCCACGCACACGTCGACCGCTGGCTCGGCTGGGTGGACCGGGCACCGCGCGTACCCGACGGCGAACGCGCCGAACTCGCCGCCCGGGACCTGGCCATGCGCCGCAACATCGCCGAGCGCGACCCCGCCAACGTCATGGGAGTGCGCTACTTCGGCCAGGACACCACCGACCGCCTGGTCCGCGCCCTGTGGGGCGGGGATCGCCGACTGCGCCGGCCCGGCACATGAACACCTCCGACGCACCGCCGACCCCCGGCCCGGTGCGGTCGCTGTGGGACGCCGTCCGGGTGCCGGGCGCGACCCCGCCCCTGGACACCGCACACCTGCGCGTCTACTACCCCGCGTCGCCGCGCGACGACGACACCGAACGCCGCACCAACATCCTCCCCGCCGACCCCGCCGGCGCCCCGTACCCGGTCGTGATCCTCCTGTCCGGCGTCAACGTCGCCCAGGACGCCTACCGATGGCTCGCGACCCGCCTGGCACAGGACGGACTCGTCGCGGTGACCGCCGACTTCGTCGGCGTGTTACCCGGAGGAAGCCACGGCACCGGGCCCGGCCTCGACCCCGCGTCGATCGTGCCCGGCGGCTACGGCCACGGCCCCACCACCCCGCTGCCCGGCGCACTGCTGCACGCGCTGCGCAAGATCGCGGCGGCGGACTCCGCCACCCCACTGGCCGGCCGCCTCGACCTCGACCGCATCGCCCTGGCGGGACACTCCGCCGGAGGCACGCTGGCCCTGCAATCCGCGCGGTTCCTGCCCGGGATACGCGCGGTCGTCGCCTACGGCGCACACCTGCGGCCCGCCGCGATCCTGGGTTGGCCCCCCGACACGCTCCTGCCCGCGCACACCGACGCCCCGGTCCTGCTGATCGCCGGCGAACACGACGACGTCATCGCCGCCAGCGCGGACCGCTACGCCGGGTCGCTGCCCGACCCGGTGGCCGCCACCTTCGCCCACTCCCTGACCGACGCCGCCGGCGAGCACATGTACGCGGTCGTGCGCGGCGCCGGACACTTCGCCATCACCGACTCGGACGACGACACCACCGCACGGGGCTTCCTGGAAACCCCGCGAACCGACGTCGACCCCGCCGCGATCCGCGCCCCGCTCGCCGCCCTGATCGGCACCTTCTGTCTGGCACACCTGCGCGACGACGCCCGGGCGCGGGCCCGCCTCCACGCGCCCGCCGATCCCGCGTGGCACGCCCACGTCCGCGTGGCCGGCCGCCGCTGAACCCCCCACCACACACGACGGAAAAGGCCGCCGCGCGGCCCCGCGACCGCACCCGAGCCGAGGAGGCAACCGGTGTTCAAGAACTTCTGGTACGCGGTCGAGTTCACCGACCGCGTCGACCGCGCACCACGACGGATCGTGTGCCTGGGCCAGCGCCTGGTGATCTACCGCGACACGGCCGGCCGGCCGGTATGCCTGTCCGACCTGTGCGCACACCGCGGCGCCGCCCTGTCCGGCGGATGGCTCGCGGGGGACTGCGTGGTCTGCCCCTACCACGGCTGGGAGTACCGACCCGACGGCGCCACCACCAGGATCCCCGCGAACCAGCCCGGCCGCGGCATCCCGCCCAAGGCGCGCGTCGACGCGTACCCCACCGTCGAACGCTACGGACTGCTGTGGGTCTTCCTCGGCGACCTCCCCGAGCAGGAGCGCCCGCCCATCCCGCACTGGCCCGAATTCGACGACCTCGTCCAGGGCGGCGGACGATTCCGCGCCGTCCACGGCGAGTTCCTGTGGCACAGCAACTACGAGCGGATCCTCGAAAACGGCTGCGACATCGCCCACACCCCCTTCGTGCACGCCGGGTCCTTCGGCAACCCGCAACGCCCGGACGTCGAGGAGTACACCCTCGAAGAACCCGACGAATGGTCCGCGTTCGCCACCGTGAACCTGCACCCGCCCGCCGCCAAGGGCCTGTGGTCGCGGCTGTACAAACGCTCCGCCGACCTCGCCGAACGACCGCCCGTCGCGGTCACCGCCGGCTGGATGCTGCCCAACCTGATCAAGCTCCACGTGCGACTGCCGCTCGGCAACATGATCATCTACGACACCAACATCCCCGTGGACGAGACCACCACCCTGGTGAAGTTCATCGCCCTGCGGGACTTCTTCACCGGCACGTGGGCGGACAACAACGCCCGCAAACGCGTCATGCGCATCTTCGGCGAGGACGCGCCCGTCGTCGACGCCGTCCGCCCCGAACTGCTGCCCGCCGACCTCGGCGCCGAACTCCACCTCAAATCCGACCTGGTCTCCGTCGCCTACCGACGCAGACGCCGCGAACTCGCCGCCAAGGGTTGGCTCGTCGGTCCCGAGGACACCGTCGTCGGCGACGACCACGCGCGCACCACGGCCACCGTCATCCCCTCACCCGGACGCCGACAGGTCCCGGAGTTGGGCCGCGCATGGGCCCGCAAACGCCCCGACGCCCTGCCGGCGACCGGCGACGAGACCGGCCCCGCCGACCCGCCGGCGACGGCCGACGCGCCGCGCACCCCGGACTCCGACCACCTCACGGAGCGCACATGAGCGCCGACCGCCACACCGCCACCGCGCCCACACTCACCGCCCGCCTGTGCCTGGACGTGCTGCGGCGCCTGGTCGAGGCCACCGACCTCACCGAAGCCACGACACCCGACACCACGCCGGGGCACCCCCCGCACATCCTGTACAGCCCCGCCTTCCCCGAACCGGTGGGCACCGTACGCGTGTTCCGCGGCACCCGTGTGGCGCACGCCGTCTACATCGGCCTCACCGCCCCGGCGATCGGCCTGGACAGCCACATGGTCTTCGCGTTCGGCCCGGCCGCGACCGCCCTGCCGCATTTCACCCTGGATTCCGTCGCCGCAGAGGGCAGGTACGCCTTCCACCTCGACCTCGTCCCGCGCGTCGACCTGGCCGCGCACCTGACCTACATGGACCACACCCACGCGCCGCTGATGCCATGGTTCGAACGCGGCCGCGCCATCCCCGGCCTGAGCGAGGCCGCCATCGGACCGCGTCAACGCGCCCTGATGTCCCCGTGGATGCTCGTCCACCGCGCCACCGAGGACGCCTTCCGCGCCCTGGACCCGATCGTCCACGCGTACCTCGACCACTGGCTGCACCTCGTCGACGCCGACCTGCCCGCCCCCGTGGCGGCCACCCTCGCCGACACCGACCCGATCGCCCGCGACCACGCGCTGCGCGCCGCCCTGTTCGACCCCGACGTCGACCCCGTATGGCACCAGGTCGCCCGACTCGTCGGCGACCACGACGCCCACCTCGTGCGCCGCCTGCTCCGGTACGGACCCGACCACGAGCCACCCCACCGAGCGGAGGACCCCCGCCCATGACCACCACCGACACCGCACCCACGACCGCCGACACCCCCGGCCCGAGCGTGTGGCAACGCCGGATCACCGGCGAATGGCACGGCCGCCCCTCCCTGTTCGACGCAGACGGAACCTGGTGCGGCTACGAGGACACCCGACGCTCCTCCGTCCACGAGGACGGCACCACCACCTACCTCATGGACGGCAGCCTCACCGCGGGCGGCCCGCTGGCCGGCCGCCTGCGCCTGGGCGCCCCCTTCGCGTTCGGCGTCGTCGACTCCGACGCCGACCGCCTCTACACCGGACCCGACTTCCACGGCAGCGGTCAACCGTACGGATCCTTCGTCGACGCCCGCTACTACGGACCCGGCTGGCAGGTCGCGCTCAACACCTGGAACCAGGTCCTGGCCGACGGCGACACCCAGGTCTACTCCTCGGTCCTCTACCAGGGCTGGGCCGTGGTCGGCTGCTTCAACGGCGTCTACCGGCGCACCGACGACTTCGACACCAACAGCGTGACGCGTACCGCCGTCGCCGCCTTCCTCGACGAGGAGACCACCAACGGCCCGGTGTCCTTCATCCTGCCCACCAAGGAGGCCACCCGCTACGCCGGCGAGTGCCAACTGTGGTCGGCGCGGCAGGAGTTCGTCGGCGACGTGCGGGTGGGCATCGACGTCGAACCGCTGGACCTGCTGCGCAGCCGCCTGCACACCACGTGGTCCGGGGCGGTGGACCGGCGGTTCACCGTCGAACGCCGCCGCGACGGCACCCGCTCCTTCATCGAGGGTCCCGACGCCTGGGGCAACGCCCAGGCGTTCGGCCGGGCGAGCTTCTCCCGCTGGCACTTCACCCACAGCGCGACCGAGGTCAAGGGCCGCGAGTTCGTCATCGACACCCGACCCGGCATGAACGCCGGCCGCGTCCTCGCCGTCGCCTACGAACTCTTCGACGGCAACCGACTCACCGGCGTCCTGCACGGCACCCTCACCCGCGAGGACACCCCGTGACATCAGGCCCCGCGGGGCCGGTCGTCGTCGTGACCGGCGGCACCCGGGGCATCGGCCTCGGACTCGCCCGCGCATTCCTGGACCGGGGCTGCCGCGTGGCGCTGTGCGGGCGCGGCACCGCATCCACCGCCGACGCCGCGCGGGCCCTGTCCGCGCCTCCCGAACGCCTGCTCGCCGTGACCGCGGACGTGGCCGACCGTACCCGGATCCAGGGCCTGTGGGACCGCACGGCCGACACCTTCGGCACCGTCGACGTGTGGATCAACAACGCGGGCACCACGACCCACCGTCGACCGCTGTGGGACCTGCCCGCCGCCGAGATCGACACGGTCGTCACCGTCAACCTCCTCGGCGTCGCGCACGGATCCGCCGTCGCCCTGGCGGGCTTCGCCGAACAGCGGTCGGGCCGGCTGTGGAACATGGAGGGCTTCGGCTCCGACGGCCGCCGCATGCCGGGCCTGAGCGGCTACGGGGCGAGCAAACGCGCCGTCACCTACCTCACCGACGCACTCGCCGAGGAAGTGGCCGCCGCCGATCTCGGCGACGTCCGCGTGGCCCACCTGTCACCCGGCATGGTCGTCACCGACCTCCTCACCCACGGCTACACCGACCGCGAACTCGCCCGCTCACGCAAGGTCTTGTCGCTGCTCGCCGACCGCGTGGAGACCGTCGCCCCCTGGCTGGCCGACCGTGTGCTCGCCGACGTCCCCAACGGCGGCCGGGTCGCCTGGCTGACCCGCCGCAAGGCGCTCGGCCGATTCGCCCTGGCACCGATCCGCCGGCGCGACCCCTTCACCGCGCCGGCCGCCGGCGTCGACGCCGGCACCGGAGGCCGCCCATGACCGACTACCCCCTCTCGCTCGCCGTGGAGGACTTCGTCCCGGTACTGCTGACCGCGGGCGGAGCGGCGCTCCTGGTGCCCTACCTCGCGCACCGCGCACCCCGGGCCGCCCAACGCGCCGCGACGGGGACGTGCCTGATCTTCGCGGGCGGGCTGGCCAAGGCCGGCTGGAAACTGACCGTCGCCCTCGACGGCCCGGATCTGCGCTGGCTGGAGAAGGCGTTGTTCCCCTGCCTGGGCGTCGGATTCGCCCTGCTCGCGCATGCCGCGCTCACGGCACGGGCCAACCCGGGAACACCGTCCACCCGCACCGAGGAGGTCGCCTCCCGGCCGCCGCCACTGTGGGCGTTCCTCGCCCCGGCCGCAGTCGCCGGCGCGGCCGCGGCCGCCGTGCGCGGCACCTGGCCGCTCCTGCTGCTGACGGTGGCCATGAGCGCGCTGACGGCCGTGCGCCTGATCATCCTGGCCCGTGCCGACGACGACATCCCCTCGGCGGCCCTCCTGGGCACCTGGCTCCTGGGCATGTTCGCCCTCGGCCCCCTGGCCTCCCGGCCGGACCAGTCCGTGACCCTCCAATGGATCGAACAGTCCTGCAACACCCTCACGCAGGCGGCCTTCGCCTGGGCCTGCGCGCGCCTGGCCCGCCGACACCGCCGCACCGACGCGCATCCGAAGGCGCCCTTCGCAGGATCGTCCCGCCGCACCGGCACGCGCACCGAGAGGAAGTCGACGACATGACCGACGCGCTCGGTTGGCGCCGCAAACTGGCGGTGATCGCCCCGAGTACCAACACCATCGTGGAACCCGACTTCCACGCCATGTCCGTGCCCGGTGTCACCGCGCACTTCGGCCGCATCCACATCCACGACCAGGACATGAACGGCGACGAGGGCATGAACCACCTCCTCGAACAGATCCGCGCCGGCATCGCCGCGGCCTGCGAACGTGTCCTCACCTGCGAGCCGGACGCCGTCGTTATGGGCATGTCCGCCGAGACGTTCTGGGGCGGCGTCGAAGGCAACCGCGCCTTCGTCGACCACATCTCCCGGATCACCGGCCTGCCGGTCACCACCGGCGCCGAGGCCTGCCGGCGGGCACTGGAACTCCACGAAGCCAAGCGCATCGCCGTCGTCACCCCGTACCAGCCGGTCGGCGACGCGAACGTGTACCAGTTCTTCACCGAACTCGGCTTCGACGTGGTCGGCGTCCACGGCCTGCGCTGTCCCACCGCCGTATCCATCGCCCACGTGGACGAGGACACCCTGCGCACCGCCCTCATCACGGTGAACGCCCCGGACGTGGACGCCATCGTGCAATGCGGCACCAACCTGTCCATGATCCGCCTCGCCGACGAAGCCGAACGTTGGCTCGGCAAACCCGTCATCGCCATCAACGCCGCCACCTGGTGGCTGGCCCTGCGCAGCAACGGCATCACCGACACCGTCCACGGCGCCGGAAGCCTCCTGCGCGACCACTGAACCCCGACACCAGCTCGCGCCCTCGACGTCCCCACGCCCGGCCCACCGGCCGGCCGCTCCCCGGGAGCCGCCATGAGACCTCGACCCACCCTCGCCGCCACGACACTGTGCGCCCTCGCCGGCCTCGGGATCACACTCGCGACCGCACCCTCCGCCCACGCCGCCCACGGCACCGTCCAATACACCTGCCAGGTCCCCTTCGCCGGCGACACGCCCGCCCCGGTGACCCTCTCCCTCACCGCCACCCCCGAGGCACCCGCCACCGGACAGGAGGTGACGTTCACCTGGACCTCCGAACCCGTACCGCAACTCGCCGGACCGGCCCCCTACGACACCGACTCCATGCAGACCACCGGCACCCTCGCCCTCGCCGGAGCCCACAACGGCACGGTCACCATGACCAGCCCCCGCAAGAACCCCGCCGTCGCGCCCGGCAGTCCCGTGCCCATCGGCGAGATGACCGGCAGGACCACCCTCACCGCCACCGGACGCACCACCGTCACCCCCGGGCGTTTCGTCCTCGACGTCGCCTACAAGGGACGCACGATCCAGGTGCCGTGCGAACCCCGCGACCCGGCCACGGTCCTCGTCCTGGGCGGCACGAACACCGAGGCGCAAGGCGACGGCACCGGCCACACGACGGCGATCGTGCTGGGCGCGGCGGGTGCCGTGGTGGTCGTCACGGGCGCCGGGTTCCTGGCATGGCGACGACGACGCACCCACGCCACATCCTGACGCCGTGCCCCGCTCCGCCGGAGCGGGGCATTCGCCTGCCCCGGGACGAATCGCCCCCGAATACGTACGGCGTTCCACATGGGGAAACCATGCGACGCCACGCGGTACACTCGACATCCGGTTCGAAGGAGGAAAGCGTGGACGGCCGTTCGACGACAACCCTGGACGTCGAGGAAGCGAGCAGCAGATCCATCGCCGCCGTCGAACGCGCGATGGACGTCCTGCTCCTGTTCGGGCGCAGCGGAAGGCCCGACCTCGGCATCACGGAGATCGCCACCGAACTCAACCTGACGAAGGCCGCCGTCCATCGGATCCTCACCGCCCTGCGCACCCGTCGCCTGATCAGCGCCGACCCCACCACCCGGCGCTACGCCCTCGGGCCCGCGGCGGTCGCGCTGGGCCGCGCCTATCTGGCCCGCACCGACCTGCGCCTGCTCGCCGCCCCCGAACTCCGCGGCCTGGCGGACGAGTGCGGCGAGACCGCGACGCTGTCGGTGCGTCGAGGCGACGCGCGGTTGTACGTCGATCAGGTGGTTCCCGCACAGGAGTTGCGCATCGAGGTCATCCTGGGCACCCCTTACCCGCTGCACGCGGGAGCCTCCTCCAAGGCGATGCTGGCGTTCCTGAGCGACGGCGAGATCGACGGATACCTCGCACAGCGCGAACTCGAGGCACTGACCGCCAAGACCATCACGCAGGTGGACAAACTCCGCAGGGAGCTTGCCGCGATCCGCAAGCGCGGATACGCGATGTCGGTGGGCGAACGCCAGGACGGCGCGGTGGCCGTGGCCGCCCCCGTGCTCGACCACGACGGGGTCGTCATCGCCTCCCTGAGCGTCGCCGGTCCGCAAACCCGCTTCCGCACCCGACTGGGCGACTGCGCCCCCGCGGTCGTGGCCGCCGCCACACGCCTGTCGGCCGAGTTCGGCTACGACCCCGGCGCCTGAAACGACGCGTGGGCGGGTGATCCGAACCGGGTGTCGGCTCGGATCCGGGTACGGGCGCCCATGCGGGCTCGCGCGTCAGAGGTGTGCACCCGGCTTGAGGATGCCGAGGGCCGCGGCGGCCAGGATCGAGATCCAGATGCCGAACACGAACGGCAGGCAGCCCTCGATCGATCGTTCGAGGCGTCGTTCGACGTCGATGTTCGAACCCTTGGACATCAGTTCCGCGAAGGCGGGGCCGAAGGGGCGCAGTCGCATCCGGATGCCGAGGCCGCAGGCGATCGCGGTGGCGTACAGCATGACCTTGGCGCCGAGCCAGCGCGGATCGGTGGTGACGCCGAAGGGTTCGTGCGCGGCGACGGTGTACAGACCGGCGGCGAACATGGCGCCCACGACGGCGAATCTGATCCAGCGGTCGACGCGCGGGACGAGGGGCCGGCTGCCGTGGCGTACGTGCTCGTGCACGGTGAGCGCTAGCCACAAGAGGGCGAACAACCACACGAGCGTGACGTTCCACCACGTGAACACGTCCGCCCCGTGCGGTTCCAGCGCCATGAGGGTGACTCCGCTCGGCAGGAACAGGACGAGGCAGACGCGTGGGGCGAGGTCGAGGCCGAGCATGATCTGCAGCGCGGTGTGCCGCGCCGCGGGGGTCAGCTCCGATCGCAGGACGTAGCGGCTCGACCAGAACACTCCCAGGTCACCGCCGAGCCAGAAGACGAACAGCACCACGTGCAGGAGGATCCACCAGCCGTGTTCGTGAGAACCCATGGATTCGATCCCTTTCCGGCCGCGCCGGCGGCCGTGTCGTGCGGTGGACGGACGGTGGTCACGCGGTGTCGGTGGACCGGGTGGGTCGGGCGTGGTGGAGCCGCAGGACGACTCCGAGGCACACGACGAGGAACCCGAGCGTGAGTGACCAGAGCAGGGGAGAGATGTCGCCGGTGCCCGCAGGTTCGGTCGCGGCGGTGCCGCCGGCGGAGGGGATGCTCGTGCGGGTGTCGCCCTGGACGGCGCCGCCGGTGAACCCGAGACGGACGTCGACCGTGTTGGCGTCCACCAGTGCCCGCGGATTCGAACCGGGCAGGGGGCCCACGCCGATCACGCACTGGCGGGTGAGGCAGTCGACCTCGTGTACGGAAGTCACCATCGTCAGCACGACCTTGGGCAGCCGGCCGTGCGAGTCGACGTTGACGAAGGTCGCGCCCGCGGTCAGGGCGCACTGGTGGGGACCGGTGTAGCCCTCGGAGCACTGCCCGACCGCGACGGCCCTGAGACCGGCCCGGAATCCGTGTCCGGTGACGGTCACCTTCTGCCCCGCGCTCAGCGCGTTGGTCGCGGTGACCTCGACGGTGGGTACCTCGGCCGCGTGGGCGATCGGGGCACTTCCCGGGCCGAGGAGGCCGGTTGCGAGTACGGCGGCGCCGACCACGATCGCCGCGCTCTTCCCGGACGCGCGGATACCGACGGCGGCCGTCCGCCCGCGAGTGGAGCGCATGCCGTACGCGGTGGCCACGGCCGCCATCGCGACGGGCGCGGCGAGCAGCACCGAGGCGTCCTCGGCGGACAGCAGGCGGCTCAGTCCCCAACGGCAGACGACGGCGGCGACCGCGCCGAGGAACGCCCAGGAGATGGGACCGGCTCCGCGCATGTCGGGATCGAGTGCCCGGATCCGAGAGTCGAGGCCGATCGCCGCGAGCGCGCTCGCCGCGGCCGCGACGGTCAGGCCCGCCACCGACGTCAGGTCCCCGGGGGCGGTGGCGACCAGGACGGGGCCGGTCGAGGCCGCCATCAGGAGAACCGGCGCGCTCCCCGCGGCGGATGGGCGGCGAGCGCCCACGGTCGACAGGGCGAGCACGAGGGCGGCGGCGGTCAGGGCTGCCGTGTACCGCCACGGAACGCCCGGTCCCAGGATCGTCCATCGAAACAGGAGCAGGTCCGTCAGGACGACGCTCGCCCCGACGAACGCGAACGCCGCGCCCGCGTAGCCGGCCGCAAGCGTGCGGGGGACGGCCGCCCTCCGACGAGGGGACACCACGCCGGCGGCGAGCGTCGATGTCGTCCGCCGCCCGGTTCCGCCGACGGCGACGAGCAGGTGCAGCGCTCCCGCGACGCCCGCGCAGATCGCGAGCGCGCTCTCGGGATCGTCGGGCAACAGCGCGCACACCACACCGGCGGACGCGAGACCCGACAGGACGGCCACGTACCACCACGTCGCGGCCCGCCCGCCGAGAACGGGGGATCGCCGAGCCGCGGCCACCGCGCGGCCGGCCGGCAGTCCGACCGCGAGCAGCGCCGCACCGAACACGGTCACGGTGGGCACCAGCGCCGCGACGACCAGGAGGGCGCACGCGAGGACGCCGGAGACCGTGCCGGGACGGCGCGCATCCCCGGCACGCGGCCAACGGTGGGATGCCGCCGCGGCGAGCGCCGTGAGCAGCACGGTCGTCAGCAGCATGTAGCGCACCGCCTTGACGGGCATGCCGACGACACCGCCCAGGGCGTCGCCCAGCAGGACCAGGGCACCGACGGGCAGCCCCGCGGCGAACGCGGCGATCACCGGTGCGGCGACCGTCCCCGCGGTCTCGACGGCCGGCCCGGTCTCGACTGCAGGCGGTCCCGGCCGCCCGGCGTCGTCGTGCATGGGGTCGTGCGGGGGTTCGACGGGATGGATCATGACCAACCGCCCTTCCGGCACTGCTGGTTCGGCAGCTCCGCCTGCGCCTCACGTATTCCCGAGAGGGAAACACAGTTTTACTGTGTGGTACATGCCGAAACAAGAGTCGGCACTGTCGATTCCCGGCCGGCGGCCTTGACGCACGCCGTCGACGGGCGCTTAATACTCCTGATTGAAAGCGGAACAATGTCTCCATAGGGGAAACATCATGGCCCGCTCGTCGTGGCCTCGTTCCGCCGTCGCCGGGAGGACTCCATGGCACTGCGTCTTCGCGCGAGACACGCGCTCGTCGTCTGTCTCGCCTCCGTCGTCACCGCCGGCGCGCTCGCCGCCGCTCCGGCCACCGCCGGCGTCGCGCCCGCCCGGGCCGCGAACCCACCCGCCGCCGTCGTGGAACGCGTCGACGTCGTCGGGGAATACGAGGCGACCGTGGCGGGCGACCCCGCCACGGTCTACCACCCGCAGCACACCCGAGGCCGCCGATATCCGGTCGCCCTGCTGCTGCAGGGCGCCGACGTCCCGCGCGCCGCATACGCCCGCTATGCGAGAACCGTGGCCTCGTACGGCTTCATCGTGGTCGTGCCCGACCACGAACGCATCGTCTTCGGCCGACCGATGCTGTTCGCCGAGGAGAGGCAGGTCGACGACGCGGCGGCGTGGATGGCGGCGGAGGACGGGCGGGCGGGCTCACCCGTCGCCGGCGGCGTCGACACCGCGAATCTGGTTCTGCTGGGCCACTCGGCGGGCGGCGTCGCCGCGCTGTACGCCGTCGAGGGCACGTGCAAACCGCCGTTCTGCGTCGACCCCACCGACGCTAGGCCCCCGCAACTGCGCGCGGCCGCGTTGTACGGGACCAACTCCGCCGCCCCGGGTGTGCCCGGCGCGGACCCGATCGAGACCGCCGGCGTACCCGTCGCCCTGATCCAGGGTTCCCTGGACGGACGCGCCTCCCTCGCGGCCGGGCAGGCCACCTACGACGCGATGAGCGGCGGAGGCAAGGCGTTGATCGTGCTCGACGGCGCGAACCACTACGGCGTGACCGACACGCAGAACCCCGTCGGCGCGCTGCCGGACGCCAACATCCCCACCCTGCCCCAGGAGGTGTCCGTCGACACGGCCGCCAAGTGGAGCGCCATGTGGCTGCGCGCCCGCCTCGGCGACGCCGCGGCCGGTTTCTACGTCTACGTGGTCGGCGACCTCGTCGATGCGAACGTCCGTCTCCAGCACGGCGGTTGACCCCGTCGCCGCGGGCCGCCCCGCGGCGACTCCGCCCACCCATCGGAGGCATCGTGTCCATGGAACCAGCGCCCCCCGCCGACGACCACGACACCCGCCCACCCCGATACGGGGGCCTGGTCCTCGCCGAAGGCATCACCCGCGCCCACATGGCCGCCTGCTTCCTGGCCTCGTTGGCGGTCGTGGCCACCCTCACCTTCGTGCCCGCGATCACCCCCCACCTGCTCACCGAGTTGCTGGGATACGCGGACGACGACCGCGGCTCGGTCGTCGGTTGGCTGAACGTCGCCGCCGAAGCGGTGCTGCTCGCCACGATGACCGTCTACGGAGCAGTCGCCGATCGCCGGGGTCGGCGCCCCGTCCTGGTGGCCGGATTCGTCGTGTGCGCGGTCGGACTGGTCCTGATGCCCTTCGCCGGATCGTTCGGCGTACTGCTGGCGTTTCGCATCGTGTTCGCGCTCGGCGCCGCGGGGCTCACCGGGATGATCGGCATCATCGTCGCGGACTACGCGGCGCCGGCGTTCCGCGGCCGGGCGGGAGGGCTCAACGGCGTCATGAACGGTCTCGGCGCCCTGTGCTCGGTGCTGCTGCTGGTCCGTCTTCCGAGCATCCTCGAGCACACCGGTCTTTCCCCCGTCGCCGCCACCCGCGTCGCCTTCGCGCTCGTCGCGGGTCTCATCCTCGCCTTGGCCGCGGTCTTGCACCGTCGACTGTCGCCACGGCGGGTCAGCCGCGTCGGCAGGCATGTGCCCCTGACGGTTCTCATCCGCGAAGGGGTGAAGGCGGGCAGGGACCCGGGAGTCGCGCTCGCCTACGCGGCCGCCTTCGTCTCCCGGGCCGACCTGGCGATCGTCGGAAGTTTCCTGGCCCTGTGGGTGAGCGACCACGCCGAGCAGGCTCGCGGGATGAGCAGCGCGGACGCGGTGGCACGAGCGGGCCTGGTCGTGGCCATCGCGCAGACCGCCGCGCTGATCGGCGCCCCGGTGTTCGGCCGCGTCAGCGACCGCCTGCGCCGCCAGGACGCCGTGATCCTGGCGTTGGGGATGTCCGGTACCGCCTATCTGAGCGCCCTGTCGATCCACGACCCGCTCGGACCCGGCATGATCCCCGTCGCGATCGCCATCGGCCTGGGCGAGGTCGCCGGCATCACCGCGAGCGGCCCTCTGCTCGCCCAACAGGCGCCGCGCGACGTACGCGGTTCGGCCTACGGCGTCTTCGCGTTCTGCGGCAGCTCCGGAATCCTGGTCGTGTCCCTCGCGGGCGGCTACCTGTACGACCACTGGCGTCCGGCGGCGCCCTTCGCCCTCGTCGGATCGTTCGGACTGGCCGCGTGTGTGTTCGGCGTACTCGTGCGCCGCCGCGTCGTCCCGCGCGAGGAGACCACCGTCGACGTCGCCCAAGCCCCCGACCACACGTAGTGCCGCGACCACCGCCTTCTTCGCGTGCGAACGGCAGCGCGCGTCCGCCGCCTTCGCAGCCGAGAAGGAGAACCACCTTTTGAGCAGGGGCAGTTACTTCCATACCGTCGATGCCGGCCGCACCATCGCAGTGCTCGAAGCGGTCGCACTCATCGCCGGCCGCCCCGTCGCCCGGGCCCGCGCCGGGAGGTGGATGGATCGCCGTCGTTCAGGCGGGCACGCGGCGTTCGTTGATGACGACGCGTCGGGTGCATCGACCGTCCTGGATGAAGTGCCAGGTGCGACAACGCGCGTTGCCGTCCTCGGAGAGGTGGATCATCTCGTAGAAGTAGCCCGAGGGGTCGTGCTTGTACGTCCACGTCAGCACGGTGATCCGCTCGTCCACGTCCCACGCGTGGCCGCTCATGCGTTCCGTGTCGAACAGGATCCGCCCGTCCGCGTAGGAGGCCGGGAACCGGAACTCCTCTCGACGGCCGTCGTCCCAGCGATAGCGGTTCGTCTGCATGTACGGGTAGGCCCCTTCCCCGGGGAACGCGCACGTCAGGTGCGCGTGATGCCGGTCGGTCACGGTGCCGTCCTCGTCGATGTAGACGTAGGTGCCTTCCCACTCGCCCTCGTGTCGGACGAGGGTGGTCATCTCTTCGCGGATTCCCATGCGAACGTGGTCCTTTCTCGGAGCTGGATGAGTTGCGGGTACGTGGTACGGCGCCGCGGACCGCGGAGCGTCGCCTGCCGATCAGAGGGAGTGCCACCAGGGATCGACCGTCGTGGGTTCGTGCACGAGCAGTGACTGGCGGCGCAGGAAACGGTCGATGGAGGCCGGTCCCATGCGCGAGCCGCCCACGCCGGACTGCTTGAACGCGTTTTTCTCGCCTTCGTGCAGCACGGCGGTGAGCGCGGCGTCGTTGACGCTGATCGCTCCCGCCGCGAGTCGGCCGCCCAGGGCCGCGGCGGCGTCGACGTCGGCGGCGAACACGGCGGCCGACAGGCCGTAGGGGCTGTCGTCGGCGAGGGCCACGGCGTCCTCGACGGTGTCGAACGGCATCACCGGCAGGACGGGGCCGAAGGTCTCCTCGGTCATCACGCGCATGCGGTGATCCACGTCGGTCAGCACGGTCGCGCGGAGGTAGGTGCCTCCGTCGTGGGTTTCGAACGCCCCGCCGGTCAGGGCCGTGGCGCCCCTGGCGTAGGCGTCCGCGAGGTGGGCGTCGATGATGTCGGCCTGCGCGGGGTCGATGATCGGCCCGAGGCCGCCGGCGGACGGGTCCGGGTGGGCCAGTCCCACCCGGCGGGCCTTGTCGGCGAGCAGCGCGGTGAACGCGTCGAAGACCCCACGCTGGACGTAGACGCGTTCGATGGACAGGCACGACTGCCCGGCGTTCGCCGTCCCGCCCCACAGGATCGCGGACGTGGCGTGGTCGAGGTCCGCGTCGGCGCAGACCACCGCCGCGTCCTTGCCGCCGAGTTCGAGGAACGCGGGGATCAGCCGCTCCGCCGCGGCGTGGGCGACGACGCGTCCGGTGGGCACGCTGCCGGTGAACGCGACGGCGTCGACCTGTGCGATGACTGCCTGACCGGTTCCGGCGGCGCCCTCGACGATCTCCAGGACGCTCGCCAGTTCCGGTTCCAGGCTCAGCACGGCGCGGGTGGCGGCGACGAACCGAGGGGTGACCTCACTGGGTTTGACGAGCACGGCGCAGCCGGCCGCCAGCGCCGGGATCGCGTCGATGAGCGCGAGCAGCAGCGGAAAGTTCCAGGGGCTGATCACACCCACGAGCGGATGGGGCCGGTGGGCGGGGCGGATGGCGATCCACGGGACCTGCGAACGGCGCGAAGGACCCGGCTCCAGGAGTGCCGGGGCCTGGGCCGCCCACCGCCGCAGTCCGGCGACGGTGATCTCGACTTCGAGGCGGGACTCCACGACCCGGCCGGTGTCGACGGTGAGCGCGTCGACGATCGAGTCGCGGTGTGCTTCGAGCCGGTCGGCGAAGCGTTCGAGGACCGATGCCCGTCCGGCCGGGCCGCGTGCCAGCCAGGCCGGCTGGGCCGTGCGCAGACGCGCACAGGACGCGGCGAGTTCGTCGTGCGTCGGGGCGGCGAGGACGTGGTCGAACTCGCCGGTGCGCGGGTTGCGTACGGGTGCGGCGGCATCGAGCGGGACCCGGTTGTCCGCGCCGCGCGGGGTGGGCGTCATCGGGGCACGACTCCCGCCTCGCGCAGGCGGTCCAGGCTCTCGCGATGGCGCTCGGCGAAGTACCCGCGGTCGGGGATCGCGCCGCCCAGGTCGCGCGGGCGTTCGACGTCGTGGCGTGCGTACTCGGCGGCCCACAGGCCGCACTTGACGCGGGCGAGCAGGTTTCCCATGCCCGGGCGTGCCCGGTATCGGCGCAGCGCGGCGAGGTCGATCTCGGCGTTGGCGACCATCGATTCGCCCGGCCCGGCGGCGGCCAGGACCTGCCCGGTGAACGCGACGATCTTGGACAGGCCGTCCGTGGAGGCGGCCGGGATCGCGGTTCCGGTGTGGCCGCCGGTGTTCGCCGAGACGACGTAGGCGAGGTTCTCGATCGCGCGGGCGGATTTGGCGATGTCCTTGGGCGTGGCCAGGGGACTGCCGGCCTCCGCGGAGGAGTGTACGAAGACCTCGGCCCCGCGCAGGGCGAGCGCGCGGGCGAGTTCCGGGTACAGGATCTCCTCGGAGGCGATCGCGGCGAGGGCGCCGATGGCGGTGCGGGCCACGGGCAGGACGGCGTCCGGTCCGTGGACCTCCAGATAGCGGTCCCATACGTCGTACGGGGTGGGGGAGTACAGCGAGTGGAGTCGGCGGTAGCGCAGCACGCACGTTCCCGACGGGTCGTGCACGGTGCTCGCCTGGAAGTACAGGCCGGGGAAGTGCGGGTCGCTCTCGTAGGCGCTGGCCGCCAGGAAGATCCCGTGGCGGGAGGCGACGGCCGCGAGCGCGGTGTATTCGGCGCCGTCGGGCGCGAGTGCCGCTTTGCGGGCCCAGGCGTCGACCGGTTCGCCCATCGGGAATCCGGTGAGGACGTACTCGGGCAGCACGACCAGGCGCACGTCCGGCCCCAGGAACGCGATGCTTGCGCCGATCTGCGCGTCGATGCGGTCGATCGCGCCCATGATCGCGGTCCGCGCGTCGGTGTCGTTCAGCGCGTTGACCGCCCGGCACGCGGTTTGCAGGGCCAACGCCCGGTAGGCGGGCGCCTGTTCGTCTCGGTTCATCCGCTCTCCCGGTTCCTCGGGCCATCCGGCGCCATCAGTCGGAACGGCGTTCCGCCCCAGGAAATTAACAGCGTTCCCCGGGTTGGTGCAGGTGCCGAACGCGACGTTCCGACCTCGTCGTTGTCGCGTTCGGCCATATCTGCCGCGCCGAAGAGCGCTCGAAACGAAACGTGGGTACGCACAGCGAAACGAAATCTTGATCCCGCCGGCGGCCGCGCCTAGGGTGACGAGGCATCCCGCCCCACGACCGCGCACCGCGCCCGCGACGGGCGCATCGAGGAGTCACATGGAAGTCATCGGCACCATCCCGGCAACCCGTGGCGTCGTCCCGGCCACGGATCGTCGCGAGCGGGGCGCCGCACGCGCGGACCGGGGGCACGCGTGAGCGCCCGCTCCTGGCTGTACGTTCCCGGCGACCGGCCCGCGATGCTCGACAAGGCGCTGTCCCGCGGCGCGGACGCCGTCATCGTGGACCTCGAGGACGCCGTGCCGATGGCGGCCAAATCCGCCGCCCGGGACCGGGTCGCACGATGGGTGGCCGGGCAGGATCCGGACGGCGACTGCGCCATCTGGGTCCGCGTCAACCCGGGCGCACCGGGCCTGGCGGACGCCCGCGCCGTCGTCGCGCCCGCCCTGCGCGGGGTGTGCCGGGCCAAGTGCGAGGGCCCCGACGACCTGCTCACCCTGCACGGCGTGCTCACCGAGCGGGAACAGGAGGCCGGAGTCGAGGTGGGGCACACCCGCGTGTCCCCGCTGTTGGAAAGCGCGGCCGCCATCCTCGACGCACCCGCCATCGCGCGAGCGCCCCGGGTGGTGCAGCTCCAGATCGGCGAGGCGGACCTGTGCGCGGAACTGGGCATCGAACCCGGCGACGACGAGACGGAACTCCTGGCGATCCGCACCCGGTTGGTACTGGCGTCGGCGGCCGCCGGCCTGGATCCCCCCGTGGGGCCGGTGTGTACCGACTACCGTGATCAGGTGTCGCTGCGGCGTTCCACGGAGCGGTTGCGCCGCCTGGGCTATCGCTCGCGCGCGTGCATCCATCCCGATCAACTCGATGTCGTGCACGACGTCTTCACGCCGTCGGCGGCGTCCGTCGAGCGTGCCCGACGGCTGGTCGCGCGCTTCGAGGCGGGGCTGGCCGCGGGACAGGCGGTGGGCACCGACGAGGACGGCAGGATGATCGACGAGGCGGTGGTCCGCAACGCCCGCCGGATCCTGGCCGCGGCCGGCGCGACCTGAGCCGGCCACCGGCCGTTCGCCGCGTGTAGGGGCGGCGCGTCGTGACAGGGGTGGGGCCCGCTCCCCGAGGGCGGGCCGCACCCGATCGGCTACCGGATACCGGGCAGCAGCCCGGTGAGCGCGGGGCGGTCGCGCAGGCCCCGGATGCGCGCGGCGAGGGCGTCGGCGTCGGCGCCGGACAGGACCCGGGTCGCGTTGAGCCGGTACTTGGTCTCCAACTCCTCCAGACTCAGGGGCCGTCCCGGGCCGCCCCTGGACGAGTGGACCCGATGCTCCAGCCGTGCGCCGTCCCGGGTCCGCACCCGCAGGACCGCGCTGAACGCGCGGGGGAATTCGTCGTCGCACACCGCGTCCGGCACGACGGTGACCCTGGCGGCCAGGGCCAGGCGCCGCGGGTCGGCGAACGCCGTCGGGGAGAAGTCGTCCAGGTGCAGCCCCAGGCCGCCGCCGCCCAGCAGCGCGGAGGCCACCGTGTAGGGCCCGGAGAACTTCGCGTGATAGGGCGTCGTGGGTCTGATCTTGTGCTCGCGCGGTTCGCCGATGGTGCGCAGCGGCGCGGCCGCCACGCCCAGTTCCGCGGATTCCACGGTGTCGGGGTCGAGTCCGTCGGCCCGCAGGGCGAGGGCGCAGTCGATCCCGGGGTGGGTGAAGTGGTTGGAGGGGTACGGCTTGTAGACGGTCCGCAGCAGTTCCCAGTGGTCCGGGTCGTCCATGCGGTCGAGGCCCGCCAGCAGCGGGTCGGCGTGCCAGGCGTCGTCCAGGTAGGCGCGCAGGAATCCGAACCTGCCTTCGAGGACCGTCGGGGGCCCGGTGACGCCCTCGGCGGCGAGCTGGGCGGCGGAGATCCCGGCGTGGGCCGCCCATCCGCAGTGGATACGTTTGACGGTTCCCCCGGTGCGGTTCGCCTCGATGACGCCGGCGCCCATGGAGCAGGCGATTCCGATCGCATCGGCGAGTTGCCGCTCGGTCAGGCCGTACAGGATCCCCGCGGCGACGGCGGAGCCGACGGTGCCGCAGATCGAGGTGGCGTGGAAACCCTTCTCGAAGAAGACCGAATTGCGCAGCGCCGGGTCGTACGAGGCGGCGCCCAACCGCACGCACACCTCGTTGCCCGCCGCCACCGCCGCCAGCAGGGCCGCGCCGTCGGCGCCGGCGGCCTCGCCGGCGGCGAGCGCGGCGGGCACGACGGACGCCGAGGGGTGGAGCACCGACGGCAGGTGGGTGTCGTCGAAGTCCAGGGCGTGCGCGAGCGTCCCGGTGATCAGCGCGGCGCGATCGGCCGGCAGCCGGTCGGCGGATCCCGGAATGGACGCCTCGCGGGCCCCGCCCGAGCGGTGTGCGATGCGGGCGATCGCGACATGCGGCTCGGCGGGGTCGTCGAGGTCGAGGGCCGCGAGGCAGTTGCCGACGGTGTCCAGGATCCGGCCGGTGACGTCGTCGAGGACGACCTCGGGCAGGGGGCGGTCGCGGCACGCCGCGGCGAACGCCGCGAGTCGGTGTGCGTAGGGGGCGTCGGTGCCGGGCGGTTCAGCCACGGTCCACCACCGCGAGCGGTCGGGCGGGGGCGCCGGTGGCGCCCACCAGCGGCAGCGGGGCGAGGACGAGCAGGAACTCGGTGGCACCCGCGTCGGCGAGTTCGTTCAGGCGCATCGTCTCGACGATGTGGATGCCCTCCTCGACCAGGAGGATGCGGTGTACGGGCAGGGTGGCGTGGCCCCGCCCGGGTGCGATGCGCTCGAAGGCGATGGTCTCGCCGCCGGCGACGCGTACGCCGCGTTCGACCAGCCAGTGTGCGGCGTCCTCACCCGGTCCGGGTGCTCCGTCGGTGGCCCCGACGAAGGTGTCGGGGTCGTGCCAGTGGCGGGACCAGCCGGTGCCGACGAGGACGGCGTCGCCGGCGCGCACCGGGGCGGAGTCGCGTTCGGCCGCGCGCAGTTCGTCGGCGGTGACCTCGTGTCCGGCCGGCAGCGTTGCGACGCCGTGCAGTCGGGCGACGTCGAGCAGGACGGCCCGCCCCACGTAGGGCGTGAACGTGTCGATGCCCAGGGCACTGAACCCGTTGTGGCTCTGCAGGGACGCGGCCGGAGCGCCCCCGTGCACGCGCCCGTCGTGGGACACGTGGGCGAGGGCATCGACGTGCGTGCCGACGTGGCCGCCGGTGACGATGAGTTCGTTGGCCGCCGAGCCGCCGTCGGCGCGGACCATGTCGCCGTGGCGGCGTTCCAACAGCATGCGGTACGGGGGTGGTTGGGCGATTGCGGCATGCCGCGTCGCATCGGCTGCGCCAGGTCGAACACGTCGGCGCGGGCGGTCGTCTCCCACAGGGGGCTGGTCAAATGGCACCTTCCTCGCGGAGTGCGGCCAGGTCGTCGGCGCTCAGGCCGAAACGACCGGACAGGATCGCCTCGGTGTCCGCGCCGTGGGCGCGTCCGGTCCAACGGATCGCGCCGGGGGAGCCGGAGAGGCGGAAGAGGACGTTCTGCATGCGGATGGGGCCCAGGTCGGCGTCCTCGACGGTGGTGAGCGAGTCGAGGGCCCGGTACTGGGGGTCGGCGAAGATGTCGCGGATGTCGTACACGGGGGCGACGGCGGCCTGGGCGTTCTCGAACTCCCGGATCACCTCGGCATGGTCGCGGGCCGCGATCCAACCGCCGACCTGCTCGTCGAGGAGGTCGGCGTGCTCGGCCCGGCCCGATCCGGTGGCGAACCAGGGTTCGTCGATCACCTCGGGCCGGCCGACGAGGGTCATGACACGCTCGGCGACGGACTGGGCGGAGGTGCTGACGGCCAGCCATCTGCCGTCCCGGGTGCGGTAGGTGTTGCGCGGGGCGTTGTTGACCGAGCGGTTCCCGGTGCGCTCGGGTACCAGGCCCAACTGGTCGTAGGCGGTGGCCTGGGGGCCGAGCAGGGTCAGCAGCGGTTCGATGATGGCCAGGTCCACGACCTGGCCGGGCGCGCCGTGCACGTCGCGGTGGTAGAGCGCGGTCTGTACGGCGCCGGCCAGGGTGAGTGCGGCGACGCCGTCGGCGAGGCCGAACGGGGGCAGTGTGGGCGGGCCGTCGGGTTCGCCCGTGACCGCCGCGAAGCCGCTCATCGACTCGGCGAGGGTGCCGAACCCGGGCCGGTTGGCGTACGGGCCGAACTGGCCGAATCCGGTGACGCGGGCGAGCACCAGTCGCGGGTTGACCCGATGCAGCACCTCCGGACCCAGGCCCCAGCGCTCCAGCGTGCCGGGGCGGAAGTTCTCGATGAGCACGTCGGCTTCCTCGACCATGCGCAGCAGCAGGTCCGCCCCGCCGGGCCGGCCGAGGTCGGCGGTGACGGTGTGCTTGTTGCGGCCGAGCATCTTCCACCACAGGCCGACGCCGTCCTTGGCGGGGCCGTGGGTGCGCGCCGGGTCGGGTTTGCGAGGGTGTTCGATCTTGACGACCTCGGCGCCGAAGTCGCCGAGGATGGTCGCGGCCAGGGGGCCGGCGAAGAGTGTCGCGCAGTCGAGCACGGTGACGCCCCGTAGGGGTTCGTCGGGCATGATGCCGCCTCTCGATTCCACGGGATGAAATGTTGTTCCTCGTTGTGGAACACGATCCCGGAAGTTAGCATGAGGCATCCCCGCTCGGAAGTGAAACATTGTTTGTTCCTGTGGAACAGTCTTCCGGGGGCCGGGGCGGTGTCGGCCGGCGTGCCGGACACCGCGATCGCCTCGCGTCGTTCGAGAGGAATCCCGTGATCTACCTCGTCTACCGCATGAAACTCACCGAGCGCTCCCGACGCGACCAGAAGGCGTTCTGGACGTGGCTCGAGGACCGCGAGAGTTGGTTCTACCGCGACCTGCCGATGGTCCGGGAAGTGCGCTGGTACTACAGCGTGATCGGCGACGTGTACACCCTGGAGAACTGGGCGGCCTTCGAGGACGAGGCCGCGTGGGGCGCCTACCGCAAGGCACTGGCCGGCCTCAAGGGCGACCGCGACTGGGAGCATCGGCGCGTGTCGCAGGACGACTGGTGGGAGTTCCTGGACACCCGCATCGTCGCCGATCCACCGGTGCGCGTGGGACTGCGCCGTGCCGACTGACGCCGTGCCGTCCGAGGCTCCCGTCCCCACGGCGCGCGCGAGCCCGCCGGGCGGACAGACCGTCGCCACGGTGGAACGCGCCGCCGACGTCCTGATGTACTTCTGCGACGCGCACCGACCCGACCTGGGCATCACCGAGATCTCCGAAGCCCTGGGCATGTCGAAGGCCGTGGTGCACCGACTGCTGGCCTCGCTGCGCACCCGCGGCCTGGTCGACCTCGACCCCGACACCCGGCGCTACCGCCTGGGGCCGGGGGCGATGCGCCTGGGACTGGCCTACCTGGACCGGCTCGACGTGCGCGTCGCCGCGGCACCCGAACTGCACGGGTTGTCCGCGGACACCGGGGAGACGGCCACCTTGTCGGTGCGCGTGGGCGACACCCGCGTCTACGTCGACCAGGTCACCCCCCACCGCGAGGTGATCATGTCCGTGACGCTCGGCGCGCCCTACCCGCTGTGCGTGGGCGCCTCCTCCAAGGCGCTCCTGGCCTTCCTGCCGGAGGCGCGGGACGTCCGTGCCCTGGCCCGCCTGCTGGCGGACGGCCCGGCCCGCGCGGGCGAGGGACGCGGTCGGGCGGCACCGGCCGAACCCGGCCCCGCGGTGCGCCGGATGACCGAGGAACTGGCCGAGATCCGCGCCCGCGGATGGGCGCGCTCGTCGGGCGAACGCCAGGCGGGGGCGGGCTCGGTCGCCGTCCCCGTGTTCGACCACGAGGGCCGGCCCATCGCCGTGATCAGCGTGTGCGGGCCCGCCGAACGTTTCTCCGGGGTCGCCGAAGACTGCCTGGCACACCTGCTGCGCGCCGGCCGGCGCCTGTCCGAATGTATGGGTGCGCCGCCCGCGCGTTCCCCCACGCCGTCCCATCGCTGAGCCCTTGTCGAGGGCGCCCCGACCGATTCTCCCGAACCACGCACCGAAGGGGGTGCGGGCCTCCGTACGGCGGCCCGAACACATGGCACGCTACGACCTGATCGTCAAGAACGGCACACTCGTACAGCCCTACGTCGGCGAGATCCGCGCCGACCTCGCCGTCAAGGACGGCGTCATCGCGGCCCTGGGCGAGAACCTGCCGGCCGCCGACGCCGACGAAGTCCTCGACGCCGCCGGACAGGTGGTCCTGCCCGGCGCCGTGGACGCCCACTACCACCTCGGCATCTACCGCGACCTGGCCCTGGACGCCTACGAGGAGACCCGCTCCTCGCTCGTCGGCGGCGTCACCACGGTGCTGTCCTACTTCCGCACCGGCGAGCACTACCTCAACCGCACCGGTCCGTACGAGAAGATCTTCCCGGAGGTCCTGAACGCAGTGGCCGGGCGCGCGTTCACCGACTACGGATTCCACCTGGCCCCGATGACGACCGACCAGATCGGCGAGATCCCGGCGCTGATCGCCGACCACGGCGTCACCTCGTTCAAGTACTACATGTTCTACAAGGGCTTCAACCTGGCCGCCAGTTCCCGCGACACCAAGGCGTTCCGGATGGCCGAGGACGGCCAGGAATACGACCTGGGCCACCTGTTCGAGCTGATGGAAGGCGTCGCGGCGGCGAACGCGGCCGACCCGGACCGGCGCATCTCGCTGTCGCTGCACTGCGAGCAGTCCGAACTGATGCGGTTGTTCATCGACCGGGTGCGCAAAAACGGCGATCCGCAGACCCTGGAGGCGTACCACCGCGGCAGGCCCCCGCTGACCGAACGCGTCGCGATCGGGGAGGCGACGACCCTGGCCCAGGCGGCCCGCTGCTCGGTCAACCTGTTGCACCTGTCCAGCGCGGACGCGCTGGACGCGGCCAACGCGGCCCGCCGCAACCACCCCGAACTCGACGTCCGCGCCGAGGTCACCCTGCATCACCTGTGCCTGGACCACGAGTCCCTGGACGCCGCCGGCGCCGGCTTGGGCGCCAAGGTCAACCCGCCGATCCGCACGCGTGCCGACAACGAGGCGCTGTGGGCCGGCGTGCTGGACGGCAGCGTCGACTGGATCGCCTCGGATCACGCGTGCTGCATGGAGGAGCACAAGGGCGACGAACTGTGGCCGGCACTGCCCGGGTTCGGCGGCACGGCACTGCTGTATCCGGTGCTGCTGTCGGAGGGGCACCACCGTCGCGGACTGTCCCTGCGGCGGGTGGCCGAGTTGGTCTCGGCCAACCCCGCCCGCGCCTACGGCCTCGGCCGCAAGGGGTCGCTGATGGTCGGCGCGGACGCCGACCTCGTGGTGATCGACCCCGACCGGCGCCAGACGGTGTCCACCGACCTGCTGCTGTCCGGCCAGGACCACTGCCCCTTCGAGGGCGTGGAACTGCGAGGCTGGCCCCGGACGACCGTCGTCGGCGGGCGCGTGGCCTACCGTGACGGCGAGGTCGTCGGCGAACCGTCGGGCAGGTACGTCCCCCGCGGCTGAGCACACCGCACGCGCGGGGGCCGCCGCGAACACTCGCGGCGGCCCTTGCGTGCGTGCGACGGGATTCAGCGGCGACGCGCGTCGCCGGGGCGGCGGCCGGTCGTGGCGGCGAACGCGCGGTGGAACGCGGAGACGTCGCCGTAGCCCACCCGCCCGGCCACCTCGGCGATGCTCGCCGTCGATTCGGCCAATAGCAGTTCCGCCTGGGCCATCCGTACCTGGCGAAGGTAGCGGCGGGGACCGATGCCCAACGCGGCGAGGAAACGGCGCTCGACGGTTCGGGCGGTCATCCCGAGGTGACGCGACAGTTCGGACACCGTCACTGCCTCCGCGAGGTGTTCCTCCAGCCAGAACTGCGCGGCCACCACCACCGGATCGGTGGCGGGCGCCGGCGCCCGGCGGCCGTCGCCGACGTGCGCGGCCTCGGCCGGCAGGGCCCGCCGCTCCTCGGGCACGTCGAACACGAACCGACTCGCCACGCGCGCGGCGGACGGCCCGCCGTACACCCGTCCGGCCAGTTCGGCCAGCAACTCCATGCTGGAGACCAGACCGTGCGCCGAGGCGACGCGTCCGCAGCGTACGATCGCGCGGGTGGGATGCAGCCGCACCCGCGGGAACATCCGGCGGAACTCGACGGCGTACGGCGGGAACGTGGTCACCTCGCCGCCGTCCACGACCCCGGACGCGGCCAGCAGCATCGACCCGGTGCCGCCGGAGGCCAACAGCGTGCCGTCGCGGTGGAATTCGCCGAGCCGGCGCAACATCGGCGCGCACGCGGCGACGGCCTCGTCCGCGTCCCCGGTGAACGCCGCCACGAACGCCAACTCACACGCGCGCACGTCGACCAGGGCGGCGTCCGCGTCGATGACCACCCCGCCCTGGCACGCCACGGGGCGCCCGTCCAGGCTGACGGTCAGCACCCGGTGACCCGCGCCGCCACGCCCGCCCCGGGCCGCGGCCCACAGCAGATCGCGAGCGGTGACCACGCTGGAGGCCAACGCGCGGGGCGGCGCGAGGACGACGGTCGACGTCATGGCATTTCCCTTCCACACCTGGGGTGTCCGGCCGCTCGTGCCGCCGGACACCCCAGGTCACTCCGTCAGGCCCCGGCACGAGGCCGGCGGGCGATGCCTACCGGCCGCCGTTGTCGCACCACTGCTTCCAGGTCACATTCTTCGGGGCCAACTCCTGCCGGTAGAACGACGTCCACGTGGTGTCGTTGGGCGCCGGGTCCACCGCGTCCGGGGCGTGCCGGTACAGCGGGTACTCGGCGCGGACGATGTCCTTGAGCCACGGCTCGAGCGCGTCGAACGAGTCCAGCGACCAACTGCGGGCATGGTAGACGAGATTGCCGGGGCTGCCGGTCTCCGCGATGCACATCGCGGGGATGTAGGGGCCGTTGCGGGTCCAGGAGTTGGTGACCTCCATCGCCCCCTTGGGGACCTGGCGGGCGTTGTCGCGGGCACGCGCCTCGTCGCGGTCCACGTAGAAGTCGAACAGTTCCCACGAGGCATAGGTGTTGTCGACCAGGCCGAACGTCTCGGGGATCCGGTAGCGCGTACGCAGGTCGTACAGCGGCGCGGCGTCGGTGGTCCACACGAGCTGGTCGTGGATCGTTTTGGGCACGACCGCGGTGTCGAGCGGGACCTCGGCGGTACCCAGGACCGAGTAGAGCTTGCCGCCCTTGATCCGGTAATGGCCGTTGACGTGCTCGTTGTTCACCGGCGGCAGTGGCCGGGTGCGGCCGTCGAGGGGATTCGTCCACTCGGTCAGGCGCTTGCCGGTGACCGGGTCGGTGTAGAAGACGATCTCCCGGGACAACTGGTAGACGTCGTCGGTACCCGGCTGCCGGTACAGGCGCCGGATGTTGTAACCCTCGAACCCGAACAGCTTGGCGCCGTGCGGCAGGGCCGCGCCGTAGGCGTTGCCCGAGACCTGGTCGAGGACGCTTCCGCTGATCCGGAACACCATGTCCCGCCCGTCGGGGCGTCCCAGGGTCTGCAGGAACAGTCGCGCGTTCGGGTCGGAGAGCGACGCGAACAGCGACCCCGGATCGGTCGGTGCTGGCGCCGGGTGCGCCTGGGCGGAGCCGGACAGTGTGGCCGCGACGGCGAGCGTCGCCACGGAAGCGGCCAGAGCCGCACGAACGGTGGAACGGGGTTTACGCGCCATGGTGCGTGTCCTTCCGACGGGGCCGAGCCCTTCGAACCCGAGCCCCCGCAGCGTCGGGCCCGTGTTCCTTCAGTGTCAACGACATTCCACGAGGCGGAACACGGGCCGAGGGGCGGACCTGCCGAAACCGTCACCGCGCCGACGGCGGTCGCGGCGGGGCCCGGCCCCGGGTACCGGCGGCCACGGGCGGGATCGAGCGGCGCGACCGCGCTCGGGCTCGTCGCATCCGGCAAACCGCCCCGGCCCCGGCCCTCGTGCGAGACCTTCGCACGGCATCGACGCGTCCCGTCGACGACCACCGCGGCCGGGGTCCGTAGCATGCGGGTAGGAGGTGGGCGAGTGAGGGCACGCGCCGCGGACCGTGCGTACGAGATGTTGCGGGCAGGCATCCTCGAGGGACACTACCGACCGGGCGAGCGCCTGGGCGAGGCGGAACTCGCCGAGACGATCGGCGGCAGCCGCACCCCGGTGCGCGAGGCGCTGCGCCGACTCGAGGTCGAGGGCCTGGTCGAGGTCGCACCGCACCGCGGGGCCCGGGTGACCCAGTGGTCCCGCGCCGACGTCGAGGAGATCTACGACCTGCGGCTGGTCCTGGAGTCCTTCGCGGCACAGCGCGCGGCCACCAGGGTGAGCGACGCCGACGTGGAACACCTCCGGAAGCTGTGCGACGCCATGGAGGCCGCCGCACGTCCGGGCCCGGGACAGAACCTGGAGCGACTGGCCGAACTGAACACCGAGTTCCACGTCGTCATCCGCGCGGCCTCGGCCAGTTCGCGGTTGTTGACCATGCTCAACGCCGTGGTGCAGATGCCCCTGGTGTTGAGCACGTTCCACCGCTACAGCCCGGACGACCTGGTGCGCAGCGCCGGCCATCACCGCGAGCTCGTCGACGCCCTGCGGGCCCGCGACGGCCAGTGGGCCCAGGCGGTGATGCGTTCCCACGTCGCGGCGGCGAAGGCGGTCCTGCTGGCGTCGTTCGCGACCCCGGCGCGGGACGAGAGCGCCCAGCGGGACTGACGCGCCGAGCGCGGCCGCGCGCTCGCGCCGCCGCGCGGGCGTCGGGGTCACGGCGTCCCGGGAAAGATGCCGGCCCGGCCCAGCAGCGCGGGTACCGGCTTGTCCAGGCGCACCGCCAGCCAGTTCGCCGCGTCGATGATCGACGCCAGGTCGACGCCGGTGGGCACGCCCATGCGGTCGAGGGCGTAGATCAGGTCCTCGGTGGCGATGTTGCCGGTCGCGGCGGGGGCGAAGGGACAGCCGCCGAATCCGCCGACGCTCGCGTCGAGCGTGTCCACGCCCGCCGCCACCGCGGCCAGCGCGTTGGCGTATCCGGTGTTGCGCGTGTTGTGGAAGTGGCAGCGACGGCGCGCACCCGGCGCCGCCCGGGTCAGGGCGTCGAGCAGGACCTCGACCCGGTCGGGGGTGCCGACGCCGATGGTGTCGGCGAGGGCGATCTCGTCCGGGCCGTGTGCGGCGGCGCGGCGGGCGATCTCCTCGACGCGGTCGGGCGCGACCTCGCCCTCGAAGGGGCATCCGAAGGCCGCCGCGATGGTCACCGTGGTGCGCAGGCCCGCGGAGCGGGCGTCCGCGGCGATCGCACCCCACGTGTCGAGCATGTCGTCGATCCCGCAGTTCTGGTTGCGGCGACTGAACGTCTCGCTCGCGACGACGACCACGTTCACCTCGTCGACCCCGGCGGCGACGGCGCGTTCGAGGCCGCGACGGTTCAGGACCAGCCCGGCGTAGGCGACCCCCTCGACGCGAGGCACCCGCTCCATGACCTCGGCGGCGTCGGCCATCTGCGGCACCAGGCGCGGATTGACGAAGCTGACCGCCTCCACGCGCCGCACACCCGCCTGTACCGCGCGGGTGATCAACCGGACCTTGTCGGGGGTCGACACGATCGCGGACTCGTTCTGCAGGCCGTCGCGCGGACCCACCTCAAGGATCTCCATACCGACTCCGATCGTATGCAATGAAGGTCGCTTACTCGTGGTGATTTGAGGTTTACCCGCCACAAGTCTTGTGTCAAGCGATCACGCCCGCCTAGATTGCATACAACTTGACGAGGGGATCGCCTCATGGCCCGCACAGCGGATCGTGCGTACGAGGCGCTGCGGACCGCGATCCTCGACGGCACCCGTCGCGGTGGAACCCGCCTGGCGGAAGCCGAGATCGCCGAGGAACTGGGGGCGAGCCGGACCCCGATCCGGGAGGCGCTGCGCCGCCTCGCGGCGGAAGGGCTGGTGGAGACCGCGCCTCACAAGGGCGCCCGCGTCGCCAGTTGGACACCGGAGGATCTCGAACAGATCTACGAGCTCCGCCGCGAACTGGAGGCGTTCACCGCCGAACGCGCGGCCACGCGCATGGGACACACCGACCTGTGCGCGATGGCCGAACTGGCGACCCGGATGGAGGAGGCCGTCCGGCGCCGCCGACCGGACCTGGAGCACGTGGCGCGGCTCAACGCCGAATTCCACGGCCGCGTCCGCGGCGCGGCCACCGGACCGCGGCTCGCGGCACTGTTCGCCTCCGTCGTGCACACGCCCCTGGTGATGAGCACCTACCACCGCTACGGCCCCGCGGACCTCGTTCGCAGCGCGGCCCACCACCGCGAACTCGTCGACGCGCTGCGCGCCCGCGACGGCCCCTGGGCCCGAGCGGTGATGAGTTCGCACGTCGCCGCGGCCAAGGCCGCCCTCCTGCGTGACGTCCGCCCCCGGACGTGACGCGCACCGCCCGCCGAGACCACCTTCGACCAACGGACCCCGGGAGTCTTGATGACCATCCACGAGAACAATGCCGGCGACACGGCGCCCACCGCCGGACCGCTGGCCGGACTGCGCGTGGTCGAGATGGGCCAACTCCTCGCGGGACCGTTCTGCGGCCAACTCATGGGCGACTTCGGTGCCGAGGTGATCAAACTGGAACCGCCGGGCACCGGCGACCCGATGCGCCAGTGGGGCCGCGAACGCCCCTACGGCAAATCCCTGTGGTGGCCGGTCGTCGCCCGCAACAAGAAGTCGGTGACCTGCAACCTGCGCGACCCCGAGGGCCAACGGCTCGCCCGGGAGATCATCGACCGCGCCGACATCCTCGTGGAGAACTTCCGCCCCGGCACCCTGGAACGCTGGGGACTGGACCCCAAGGACCTGGCACGCACCAACCCCGGCCTGATCGTCGTCCGCGTCACCGGATTCGGCCAGACCGGCCCCTACGCCCCCCAGGCCGGATACGGGTCCATCGGAGAGGCCATGGGCGGCCTGCGACACGTCACCGGCGACCCGGACAAGAACCCCTCACGCACCGGAATCTCCATCGGCGACTCCCTCGCCGCCGTATTCGCCACCATCGGCGCGCTGGCCGCACTGCACCACCGCCAACGCACCGGGAACGGGCAGGTCGTCGACTCCGCGATCTACGAGGCGGTCCTGGCGATGATGGAATCCCTGCTCCCCGAATGGGCGGTCGGCGGATACCAGCGCGAACGCACCGGCCCCGTCCTGCCCAACGTCTCACCGAGCAACGTGTACCCCACCAAGGACGCGGACATGGTCCTGATCGCCGCCAACCAGGACACCGTCTTCCACCGTCTGGCAACCGCGATGAACCGCCCCGACCTCGCCCAGGACGCGCGCTACGCCACCCACGCCGCGCGCGGCGCGCACATGGCCGAACTCGACGACGTGATCGCGCGGTGGACCGCGAACCTGCCCGCCGCCGACCTGCTGCACAGCCTCAACGACGCCGGGGTGCCGGCCGGCCGCATCTACACCGCCCGCGACATGTTCGCCGACCCGCACTTCGCCGCGCGCGAGGCGATCGTCACCCTCGCCCACCCCGAACTGGGCGCGTTCCCGATGCACAACGTCTTCCCCAAACTCAGCGCCACCCCCGGCGCGGTCCGCCGGCTCGGTCCGGAACTGGGCGAACACAACACCGAGGTCTACCGCGACCTCCTCGGCCTCACCCGCGATCGGATCGACGACCTCGCCGCGCGCGGCGTCGTCTGACCCCGCCTCCACCGACCCGCTCCCACATCCCGGAGGACCACGATGGGATACCGCCTCGGCGTCGACGTCGGCGGCACGTTCACCGACGTGCTGCTCGTCGACCAGGACAGCGGCGCGACGCACCGCGCCAAGACGCCGTCCACCCCCCACGACCAGTCGCTCGGCGTCCTCGCCGGCGTGCGCAAGGTGTGCCTCGAGGCCGGCATCGACCTGTCCGAGATCGACCGGGTCCTGCACGGAACGACCGTCGCCACCAACGCCATCCTGGAGGGCCGCGGCGCCCGCGTCGGACTGGTGACCACCACCGGCTTTCGGCAGGTCCTGCAGATCGCCCGCTCCTACGTGCCCGGTGGCCTCGCCGGCTGGATCATCTGGCCCAAGCCGGAACCCCTGGCCGCACTGGAGAACACCGTCGAGGTCGGCGGGCGCATCGCCGCCGACGGCAGCGAGGTCGAACCCCTCGACCCCGATGCCGCCCGAACCGCCCTGCGCCGACTCGCGGACAACGACGTCCAGGCACTGACCATCGCGCTCATCAACGCGTACGCCAACGACGCCCACGAGGTCGCGCTCGGCGCGCTGGCCGCCGAGGAGCTCCCGGGCATTCCCATCTCGCTCTCCAGCCGCGTCCTGCCCGAGATGCGCGAGTACGAACGCACCGTCACCACCGTCGCCAACAGCTACGTACAGCCCGAGGTCGCCCGCTACGTCCGCAACCTCGACGACACCCTGCGCGGCCACCACCTGCGCGCACCCCTGTCGATCCTGCGCAGCGACGGCGGCCTGACCTCGGCCGACAAGGCCGCCGAGAACCCGGTGTCGCTGCTGCTGTCCGGACCCGCCGGCGGCGTCACCGGCGCGGTGTGGTTCGCCGGCCAGGCCGGACACACCGACCTGCTGACCTTCGACATGGGCGGAACCTCCACCGACGTCGCCCTCGTCCTCGACGGGACACCGCGCATCGGCCGCGAGACCACCGTCGCCGACCTCACCGTGCGCGCCTCCAGCGTGGACGTGCGCACGGTCGGTGCGGGCGGCGGCTCCATCGCCCACGTCCCCGAACTCACCAAGGCCCTGCGGGTCGGCCCACAATCCGCCGGAGCGCGACCCGGGCCCGCCGCCTACGGGCACGGCGGCATCGCACCGACCGTCACCGACGCCAACGTCGTCCTCGGCTACCTCCCCGACGCACTCGCCGGCGGCGAGATCCGCCTCGACCGCGCCGCCGCGCACGCCGCGGTCGACACGATCGCCAAGGCCATGGGACTGGGCAGCGCGCAGGAGGCCGCCGCCGGAATCGTCGACATCGTCAACGAGAACATGTTCGGCGCGCTGCGCCTGGTGAGCGTGCAACAAGGCTTCGATCCCCGGGACTTCGCCCTGGTGGCGTTCGGCGGCGCGGGCCCGCTGCACGCGAACGCGCTGGGCCGACTGACCGGCGCGTGGCCGGTGATCGTGCCGCCGTCGCCGGGCGTGCTGTGCGCGTACGGGGACGCCACCACCAGCGCGCGCGACGAGAGCGCCCGCACCCTCGCCCGCCGCTTCGCCCTGATCGACGCCGACGACCTGCGCGCGATGCTGGACGAACTCGCCGCCGGCGCCCGGGAGCGCCTGGTCGCCGAAGGCGTCGACGCCGCGACGCAGGAGACCCGCTACGAGGTCGACATCCGCTACCACGGCCAGGGCTTCGAGATCCCGATCACGGTGAGCCCCGAGACCTTGGCGGACGAGGATCCGCTCGGGTTGCTGGGGGCGGCGTTCGACGCCGAGCACCAGCGGTTGTTCTCCTTCCTGCTGACCAACGAGAAGGAGATCATCAACCTGCGCGCGACCGTCACCGGCCCCCGGCCCCGGGTGGCCGCCCGGACACTGCCCGTCGGCACCGGCTCGCCTCGTCACGCGCTGGTGCGGCGCACCGAGATCTGGGTCGACGGGGCGTTCGCCGACGCGGCCATCTACGACCGCGACCGGCTCCTCGCCGAAGACGTCGTCGTCGGACCGGCGGTGATCACCGAAATGGACTCCACGACCCTCGTCCTGCCCGGCCACGCCGCCACCGTCGACGCCGGCGGGTGCCTGCTGATCCGGCCGCGCGCGGACCACCGCTTCGATCCCGCAGACCCCGCCGACACCCCGGAGTGAGTGATGGCCCGCATCCTGCAAAGCGACCCGACGCCCGTCGCCCGGACGAGCGTGGATCCCGTGACGCTCGACATCATCGAGAACGCCCTGCGCAACGCCCGCCACGAGATGGACGAAGTCCTCTTCCGCAGCGCGCTGTCCCCGGGCATCCGCGAGCAGCACGACGAGTTCCCGCTGATCGCCGACCCCGACGGCAGGATGGTCGTCGGACAGTTCGGCCTGTCGGTGCCCGACTTCCTGGCCGGCTTCGCGGGCACCATCCGCGAGGGCGACGTCCTGCTGACGTCCGACCCGTACGCGTGCGGCGCCGCGATCAGCCACGCCAACGACTGGCTGATCGTGCTCCCGATCTTCCACGCCGGTCGACTTGTGGGCTGGGCCTCGATGTTCGGCCACATGTCCGACGTCGGCGGCAAGACGCCGTCCTCGATGCCCTCGGACGCGCGCACCATCTACGAGGAGGGCGTGGTGATCCCGCCCTTCAAGCTCTACGACCAGGGCGTGCTCAACCGGGACGCGCTCGACATCATCCTCAACCAGGTCCGCATGCCGGACTGGAACCGGGCCGACCTCAACGGTCTCGTGGCCGCCTGCCGCACCGCCGCACGACGCATCGGGGAACTGTGCGACCGCTTCGGCGTCGCCGTGTACCTGTCGGCGCTCGACGCCCTGTTGGAGCGCAATCACCGGGCGATGAAGGCGCTGCTGGCCACCTTGTTCGAGGACGGCGAGACCCTCGAGTTCACCGACTGGATCTGCGACGACGGTTGCGGCTACGGGCCGTACGAGCTGAGCGTGTCGCTGACCCGCCGCGGCGACAAGATCCACCTGGACTTCGGCCGGGCCGCCCCGCAGGCGGTCGGTCCCGTGAACTACTACATCAACGAGAACCTCGTCCGGATGTTCTTCGGCATCTACGTGATCACCGTGGCCGACCCGCAGATCCTGTGGAACGACGGGTTCTACCCGCTCATCGACGTCACCATCCCGGAGGACTCCTTCTGGAAGCCGCGCCGCCCCGCGGCGCTCAACGCCCGCAACCACGGCATCGGCCGCGTCTTCGACCTCTTCGGCGGCCTGCTCGGGCAAAAGAACCCCGACATCCTCAACGCGGCCGGATTCTCCTCGTCGCCGCACTTCATGTACTCCGGCCACCACACCTCGGGAGAGCGCGCCGGCGAGTGGTTCCAGCTCTACTCGATCGGATTCGGCGGAATCCCCGGCCGCCCGATCGGCGACGGCCCCGACGGCCACTCGCTGTGGCCCTCGTTCGTCAACATCCCCTGCGAATACCTGGAGTCCTACTACCCCCTGCGCGTCGAACGCTGGGAAACCGTCACCGACTCGGGCGGCCCCGGCCTGCACCGCGGCGGCAACGCCGTCGACGTGGCCTACCGCTTCGGGGAGGCGGGCACCATCGCCATCCACGACGACCGCTGGCTCACCTACCCGTGGGGCGTCAACGGCGGCAGGCCCGGCGCCCGGGGCCGCAAATGGATCGACCGCGCCGACGGCGAGACCCAGGTGCTGCCGAGCAAGTGCCACGACGTGCCGGTGGAACCCGGCGACGTACTGCACTTCGTCACCTGGGGCGGCGGCGGATGGGGCGACCCCTACCGGCGCGACCCCGAACTCGTCGGCCTGGAGGTGCGGCGCGGCCTGGTCAGCGCCGACGGCGCCCGCGCGGGCTACGGCGTCGTGTGCGACGACCAGGGCGCCGTCGACGGACCGGCGACCGCCCACCTGCGGGCACACCGGATCGCCGAACGCGGGGAGGTCCCCGTCTTCGACATGGGCCCGCCCCTGGCCACCATCCTGCGACGGTGCGAAGCCGAAACCGGCCTGCCCGCCCCCACCCCGCCGGTCGACGTGCGAAAGGCGGCGCCGTGAACGACCTGCGCGAGGAATACCGCTCGGCCGGATTCGGCGTCCGACTGGGCCCGGGACGCAGCCCGGCGGTGCTGGCCATCGACCTCGTCCGCGCCTACCTGGACGACGCGTCGCCGCTGCGGGCACCGGTGGAGGACGCCGTGGCCGCCGCGGCGCGCCTGGTCGCCGGCGCCCGCGCCGGGGGAGTACCGGTGGTGTTCACCACGGTGCGCCTGGCCCCCGGAGGTGTCGACGCCGGACTGTTCCGACGCAAGGTCCCGGCACTCGCGGCGTTCGAACCGGGCAACCCCCTCGGGGCGTTCGTCGAGCACCCCGCACCCGTCGACGGCGACATCGTGGTGGTCAAGCAGTACGCCAGCGCCTTCTTCGGCACCTCGCTCGCCTCCACGCTGCGCGGCCTGGACGTCGACACCCTCTACATCTGCGGACTCACCACCAGCGGCTGCGTACGCGCCTCGGCGACCGACGCCCTGCAACACGGCTTCCGACCGCTCGTCGTCGCCGACGCGTGCGGCGACCGCAACTCCCGGGTCCACAACGCCAACCTGCTCGACCTGGAGGCGAAATACGCCGATGTGATCGACCTCGCCGACGCCGAGGCGCACCTGCGCCGTTCCTGATCCGCGACGCCGCCGGGCGTACCCCCGCGTCGATCCCGCTTCGTCGACGCGTGTGATCAAAGCGGAATCGAATATTCCGTTTCGTGATGTCCGGCCCCCTGTCCCGGGGCCGCCCCCTTTCATCGGCTACGACCGTCGGCCGCGCTCCCGCCCCGACGGATCCTCCGATTCCCCTCGTGCCGTGGAGGCGCCATGCGCAATTGCACCCTTCGATCGTTCGCCGCAGCCGGATCCGTGCTGCTGGCGCTGGTCGCCGCGACGGGCTGTTCCGGCAAGGGCGCGCGACCCTCGTCCTCGACCACCTCCCAGGGCGCCGGAGGCGGCTGGAGCGCCGGAACCAACAAGATCAAGGTCGGCCTGATCGCGCCGCTCACGGGCCCCTTCGCCATCCTGGGCCAATCCCAGCAGAACTCGCTGCGCGTGGAGATCGACAGAGTCAACGCCGCCGGCGGCGTGGGCGGCGCCCAACTCGAACTGGTCGCCCGCGACTCGGCGTTGGACCCCGCCAAAGCGGTCCAGGCCACCCAGGAACTCGCCACGGACCCCTCTGTGCGCCTGGTCGTGGGCCCGTCCCTGACCGCGTTCTGGGACGCCGCCAAGAAGACCCTGGACACCAACAAGAAGCTCAACTGCCAACCCGGCGTGGCCGGAGGCAGTTTCGCCGACCAGAAGTACGCCTTCCGCGGCCAGGACTCCTACGAGGCCGACGCCCGGGCGAACCTGGGTTGGCTGCGCAGACAGGGCGTGACGTCCATCGCCACCGTCTACGAGCAGGACGACACCGGGAAATCGCTCGACACCGCCCTCAAGCGGCTCGCCCCCGAGTACGGACTCCAGTACCGGGGCGCGCAGTTCACCCGCCCCGACGACCAGACACACCTGCCCTACGTCAACAACGTCCGCGACGCGGGCGCGCTGTGGATCTCCAGCAACGTCCCGGGCGGCCCCAAGAGCCTCGCCGCGATCAAGGAGGCCGGATACACCGGCAAGGTCGTCTCCGGCTCCGGACTGCAGAACATCGGATTCCTGGAGGCGAGCGAAGACGCCGCGAACGGCGCGGTGTTCGCCGACATGTACTACCCCTTCCCCGGCCGCACCGACCCCGCGGGCTGGCAGCCCGGCTACCGCGCGCACACCGACCTGGTGGTCCAGCGCTACGGGCGCAACACCGGACAACGCGCCGTCGGCGCCACCTCGCCCAAGGGCGTCGCGATGGCCGCCGACTGCGTCTTCGCCTACACCACCGCGGCCGGACAGGCCCGCAGCGTCGACCCCGACGCCGTCGCCGCCGCCTGGTCCCGCCTGGACGTGCCCGCCGACCGCACACCTTCCGGCAACCGCATAGCCGTCACCCCCGCCCACGAGATGTACCGGCCCGAGGACGTGCGCCTGTACCGCTGGAACAAGGACGCGCAGGGCTGGTACACCACCGACGTCACCGAGGACCAGAAGTGACAGCCGTCGTCGCCGTCTTCGCCGTCTTTGCCACGGAGGCGGGTGCGCCATGGATCTGACCACGTGGACCGACGGGCTGTACGCGGGCTCCGTCTACGCCCTGATCGCCCTGGGCCTGGCCATCGTCCACCAACCCACGCGCGTGGTGAACTTCGCCCAGGGCGAGGCCCTGGTCCTCGGCGCGATCGTGGGCTACGAGGTGCTGTCCGTCCAGGGCTGGGGATGGGCCGCGGCACTCGTGCTGGCCGCCGTCGCGGGCCTGGCGATGGGCGTGGCCCAGGAGCGCCTGATCATGCTCCCGGTGCGGCTGTCCGGATCCCGCTTCGCGTGGATCATCGCCACCCTGGCCGTCGCCATGGTCGCCCAGTCGTTGTACCTGATCAACTTCTCCGGGGACGTGCTCCGACCCGCGGCGATGATCTCCGGGTCCGTGCACGGCGTGGCATGGCAGAAGATCCTCGTCATCGCCGTCGCGCTCGCCATCGTCGCGGGCTACGACCTCTTCCTGCACCGCACCTGGCACGGGCGGGCGATCCGGGCCGCGGCCCACGACCCGGACACCGCCTCCCTGTTGGCGATCCCGGTGCGCCGCGTCGTCGTCGCGAGCTTCGCCATCTCGTGCTGCATCACCACCGTCGCGGGGCTCATCGCCGCGCCCGTGCTGTTCGTCGGCCCCGCCGACGGCCTGCTGTTCGCCGTCAAGGGCTTCATCGCCGCGGTCATCGGCGGGATCGGCTCGCCGCGCGGAGCGCTCGCCGGCGGCCTGGTGGTGGGGCTGCTCGACTCGCTCGTGGCCGCCAACGTCGGCGCCGCCACCGGCAGCATCGTCGTCTACCTGGCGCTGGGCGCGATCCTCGTCGCCTTTCCCGCAGGGCTGTTCGGCAAGCCGATGGAGGGACACTGATGGCCGACCCCACCCCCGCGTCCACCACGCGGCCCGGCAAGGGCACACTCGCCGCCTGGTACACGGCCCGCCCCTACGCGATGGCCGCGCTGACGCTGCTCGGCGTGCTCTTCCTGCTCGCCTGGCCGCACGTGATCGCGTTCTACTCGTGGCAATCCGAGTACTACGTCAAACTCTTCACCGGCGCCGCGGTCAGCGCCGTGCTCGTCGTGTCCCTCAACCTGTGCATGGGCTACGGCGGACTGATGTCCATGATGCACACCGGCCTGCTCGCGGTGGGCGCCTACGCGGTCGGAGCCGCGGCCGTCGAGGCCGGATGGAGCCCGTGGATCGGCCTGGTCCTGGCGATCTGCACCGGAGCGGCCTCGGCGGCGCTGGTGGTCCTGGTCAGCCTCAGAGCCACGGCACTGTACTTCGGGATGATCACCCTCGCCGCGAACCTGCTGCTGATCGAGATCGCCGGACAGTGGGACTCGGTCACCGGCGGCGTCAACGGCATCACCGACATCCCCGCCCCCTCGGACGTGTCCACCGACACCTTCTACTACGTCGCGCTGGGCGCGGTCGCGCTGGCGTACGTCGTCCAGCGCAACTTCGTGCGCAGCGGCGCCGGACGGGCCACCATGGCGGTGCGGGAGTCCGCGGAGACCGCGTCCGCGCTCGGCATCCGGCCGTGGGCGGCGAAGCTGCGGGTGTTCACCCTCGCCGGTGCCCTGGGCGGGTTCGCGGGCGGTCTGTACGCCGTGCAGAACACCTTCGTCAGCCCGGGCGTGGGCGCCATGGACAACGGGCTGGTCCTGTTCGTCGGACTCATGCTCGGCGGCATCGGCACCCTCAGCGGGCCCATCCTCGGGGTCGCCCTCGCCCAGACCATCGACTACTACACCCGCGACCAGGGCACCTACCGCACGTTGATCATGGGCTGTGTGCTCCTGGTCGCGATGATGGTCATGCCGCGCGGAATCGTCGGCACCTGGCGGGTCACGCCGTTGGGACGCGAGGTGGTGGGCGAACCCGACGACGTGCCCGTACCCGACGAGGTGCCCGGGCTCGCCGACCCGGGGGCCGGACCCGAGCCGGGGGAGGGGCCCGTGCTCGCCGCGCGCGGGATCGTCAAGCGGTTCGGCGGCCTGACGGCCCTGGCCGGGGTGGACCTGGCCGTGCGCGCGGGCACCGTGCACGGCGTGATGGGGCCGAACGGTTCCGGGAAGTCCACCCTGATGTCGTGCCTGACCCACCACCTGCGCGCCGACGAGGGCACGGTGCTCGTCGACGGCCGGCCCGCGCCGCGCACCCCGGCCGCGGTCGCCGCGGCGGGCGTCACCCGCGTCTTCCAGATACCCCACCTGTTCGCCCAGGTCTCCGCGCTGGACAACGTGCTCACGGGCATGTACCTGCGCAGCCGGCACACGTGGGCGGCCGCGGTGGCCCGTACCCCCGGCCATCGACGCGAGGACCGGACGCAGCGCGAAGAGGCCCGTGACCTGCTGGCGTTCGCCGGGCTCGGCGGCCGCGCGGACTGGCCCGCCGACGCGCTCTCCCACGGCCAAAAACGCCTGCTGGAGGTGGCCCGCGCGGTCGCCACCCGCCCCCGGGTGCTCATCCTGGACGAGCCGGCGACCGGACTGACGGCCGTCGAGGTGGACGCGCTCGCCCGCCTGGTGCGGGCGCTGCGGGAGCGGGGGTTGGCCGTCGTACTGATCGAGCACAACGTCGAGTTCGTCATGCGCGTGTGCGACGTGATCACCGTCCTGGACGGCGGCCGGGTCATCGCCGAGGGCACCCCCGCGCAGGTCCGCGACGACCCGGCGGTCCTGCGCGCCTACCTCGGCGACATGCCGCCCGGCCACGACGACCGCGTCGCCGCGAGAGTCGGAGCCCCGGATACCGCACGCCCGGCCGAACACACGGAGAACCCCGGATGAATCCGACCGTCCTGCGAATCGAAGCGCTCACCGTTCGGTACGGCGCCGTGACCGCGTGCGCGGAACTGTCGCTGTCCATACGGCAGGGGGAGTTCGCGGTCCTGCTCGGCGCCAACGGCGCGGGCAAGACCACGACCCTGCGTGCGGTGTCCGGCCTCGTCCGCCCCGCATCGGGCCGGATCGAACTCGACGGCGGCGACATCACCCGGGCGACACCCGCACGCCGCACCGCCCGCGGTGTCGGCCATGTGCCCGAGGGTCGACGCATCCTGCCCGAGCACACCGTCGAGGAGAACCTGCTCCTCGGCGCCTTCGCCCGGCGACGCGACCGCTCGGGCGTGCGGGCGAGCCTGCGCGAGATGTACGACCTGTTCCCACGACTGGGGGAACGCCGCACCCAGCGGGCGGGCACCCTGTCGGGTGGGGAGGCCCAAGCCCTCGCCGTGGCACGGGCGTTGATGAGCCGACCCCGCCTGCTCATGCTGGACGAGCCCAGCCTGGGCCTGGACCCGCGTCGCGTCGCCGAGATGTTCGAATACCTCGCGCGACTGCACCGTGAGCAGGGATTGACCGTGCTGCTCGTGGAGCAGCAGGCACGGGTCGCGCTCGCGTACGCCGACCGGGGTTGGGTGCTGGACCGGGGCACGGTGGCCCTGGCCGGCACGGCGGCGGAACTGGCCGCCGACCCCAGGGTGCGGCACGCCTACCTGGGCGCGCCCGCGTCGGCGGACGCGGTGTAGAACCACGCGGACACACGCGACGGCGGCCGGAGTACGGCCGCCGTCGGCACGTGGTCGCCCTCCCTCGGGGGAGGGCGACCACTCAGTGCTCGCGCAGCAGCACGCCCGCGTCCGGGAACCGATCGTCGATCCCGTGCTCGCGCAACGCGTGCCACAGTGTCGCGGTGTTGATGGCGATCACCGGCTTCCCCAACTCCGCCTCGAGCTCGCCGGCCAGGGCCACGAACGACAGATTCGTGCCCACCTGGACGACGGCGTCGACATCCGGCGCGTCCAACTCGGCCACGACATCTCGCAGTCGCTCGTCGGGCACCCGGGCGATGTCCATCGCGGTCGGACAGCGCAGGCCCGTGATCGCGGCGACGTCGAAGCCCGCCTCGGTGAAGAACCGGCCCACCTCGCGGTCGGCGATCGGCTGGTACGGGGAGAAGACCACGATGCGCCGGCAGCCCAACTCCTTTAGTGCCGCCCGGCAGGAGGCGGCGCCGGTGGTCACCGGCAGGCCGGTGCGCTCGCGCAGCCGCCGCTCGAACGCCGCGTTGCCCGCCACGCCGCCCCAGAACGTCTCCGCCGACATCCCCATCACCAGGCGGTCCGGCTCCGCGGTGAGCACGTCGCGCACCGCGGTGTCGATCGAGGCGCGGATCTGGACCAACAGGGCCTCGAAGTCGCGATCGTCGGCGATGGCCGGATCGGTGATGTGCATCGACCCGGCGCGGAAGGCGACGCCGTCCACCCCGGCCTTCCAATAGTCGTGTTCCACCACGGTGTTGGTGCTCGGGACGACCACCCCGAACACGGCCCGCGGCCCGACGGCGTTCGTCATGCCCGCACCACCCTCGCGACCGTCTCGTCCACGGTGCGGTGGGCCCGTGCCCGTGCGGTGGGTCGATCCAACAGGAGGGCGTCCACCAGCAGGGGGGAGACGATCGCCGCGACCGCGTCCTCGCGCGCGCTCGCCTTGACGCCCGCGGTCCGCAGGGTGTCGTGGAAGGGGGCGAGCAGGTCCCCGACGTAGCGGCGCCGCAGGTCGGCGGTGGAGGGGTCGGCGGACGCCGCCGCCACCAGCGCCTGGAGGAATCCGCCGACGGGCTTGTCCCGCAGGCGGTTGCACAGCAGGTCGACCTCGGTGTGCAGGTCTCGGGCGAGGTCTCCGCTCGACGTGCGCGGCGGCAGCGGCGCGACGGCGATGAGGGCCTCGAGGAAGTCGCGAGGGGTGGGCCAGTGCCGATACACGGTCGAGCGCGAGACCCCCGTCACGGCGTGCAGCCGTTGGGGGGTCAGCGCCACCGCGCCCTCGGTCAACAGGAGTTCCAGTGCGGCGGTCAGCACGACCGTCGTGGTGTCGTCGGTGGGCCCCGCAGGGCGGCCGGGTCTGGTCACGACAATTAACGATACATCTTGTCCTGGGTTTAAGTAAGAGATACATTCTGCATCGGAAAATCGATGCGGAGGAGACACCGTGCGACCCCACGTAGAACTCATCGACGAACGCGACCTCATCTGGCACCCCGCCGAGTTCCGACACGCGACCGGCACCGCCGAACAGCTCAACCTCAGCTACGACGAGGAAGACGGCTCCGCCTCCCTCAAGGTCCGCTTCACCAGCGACTGGACCCGACCCGCCGGCACCCACCAGGCCGACACCGAGTGGTACGTCCTGTCCGGCTCCGTCACCATCGGGGACACCACCCTGGGCCCCGAGGGCTACTGGACCACCCCCGCCGGCGTACTGACGCCACCCGTCACCGTCACCGCCGGTACGGAGATCCTCCTGTTCCGCGAATACGGCGACTGGACCTTCGAACCCGGCGACCGCGACCGGCCCACCGTCCGCGAAGACCAGAAACTCGTGGTCCTCGACTCGTCCGCCATGCCGTGGATCGACGTCAAGGACGGCAGCCCGATGCGCTTCGACCTCGGTGGCACACCCGTCCCCGGCCTCTACATCAAACTGCTGCACCGCGACGCCAAGACCGGCTTCTACACCCGCCTGATCAAGGCCAAGCCCGGCTGGCGGGAGGAGCCGATGGCGCACCACCCCTGCACCGAGGAGTCCTACTGCCTCGACGGCGCCTTCGACTACAACTACGGAAAGATGTGGCCCGGCACCTACTTCTGGCGCCCCGCCCTCATCCGCCACGGCGACTTCACCGCCGACCCCGAACACGGCTGCACCTGGCTGCTGCGCTCCGACAGCGACCTCGTCGACTGGTACACCGACAACGCGCGCGTGGTCATGCAGGGCGAGGCCACCAACTGGGGCCCGGACCACCCCAACACCGTCGGGCCCCGCTTCGTCGAACCCGTCCGCTCCCGCAGCATCGGCCCCTGGCAGGACCCGTCCTACCAGTAGCCGCCCATCGCCTCGCCCACGCCGTCGAGCGACGACGGCGCGGGCGGGCAACGACCCGAACACGGCCGCCGGCCCGGCCGCGCTCCCGTGTCCGCGACCTACACCCGCGGGGTCGCCGAGGAGCCGTCGGCGACCAGGGCGGCTAGCCTGCGCGCGAGAGTCGAACCGGGTTCCACCACGTGGATGAACAGGCTCAAGCCCGGGTCGTGAGTGACGTCGAGGCGCTCGTAGGGCAGGTCGAGTTCGCCGATGGTCGGATGGTTCACGTGCACGTCGCCCGAGCGATGGTGACTGATGTTGTGATCGCCCCAGCGGGACCTGAACTCCGCGCTGCGCGCGTTGAGATCGAGGATGAGCCTGGAGAGTTCGCGATCGTCGGGATGACGTGTGGCGTACCACCGGAGCGCGCCCACCGCCTCGTCGGCGACACGCTCCCATCGGCACTCGAAGGCCCTGCCGGCCGGGTTGAGGAAGAGGAAGCGCGCCCGGTTGCCCCTGTCTTCGGGGTTGGCGAGGAGGGGCGCGTAGATTGCGCGGGCCTCGCGGTTCCCGGCAAGGAAGTCCATCCGGTAGTTGGTGATCCACGCCGGCAGTGGACCGAGCGCATCGGTGATCACCTGTAGCTCCGGGCGTACGGCATCGCCGGCATGATCACGCGCCTCGGCGGCCGGCGGAACCTTCTCCACGGAGTGCGCGAGGTCGCGCAGGTGCGCGGTCTCGAGATCGTTCAGGCCCAGGGCGCGGGCGATGGCGCCCAACACCGTCTCGGAGACACGCACTTTCCGACCGCGTTCGAGGCGGGCGTAGTACTCGACGCTGATGCCGGCGAGCGCGGCCACCTCTTCCCGCCGAAGGCCGGGTACGCGCCGCCCGATGCCGGGCGCGCCGCCGAAGCTCGTCGGGTTCACGCGTGCACGGCGAGAGCGGAGGAAATCTCCCAGCTCATTGTCTTCAGGTGCCATGGTCCGAAACTGTACGCCCGGGACGGCCCGACACGTACTGCCGGTACGCGTTACCTGGACCGCGTATCGACCGGCTCTGCCGCGGGGGCGGGCAATTCCCGCACACTGAATCCACCCGGTTCCCGGTGATTCCGGTGCGGCAATTCCAACCGCCTCGAAACCCGAGCCGACGACATCCCTCTGCGTGCGAGATCCGGGCGCCGACCGAGGTCCACGCAATCCGCACAACGATCGAAGCCATCCCGGATTTTCGGCGCAAGGAAACAGCACGTATTCGCCGAGCGCGATCTCGAAGTGAGTACACGTCCCGATGCGAGTGTCTCGAAGGGAGACAAACCGATGACCGCGCAGGCAGAAGAACCTCCGACGCCGTCCCGCGACGAGCACACGCGCACCTCGCCCATGCTGGTGCCCCGGAGGAACTACACCGATCCCGGCCTCTACGAGGAGGAGCGGGTCAAGATCTTCCGGCGTACCTGGCAACTCGTCTGCCATACCTCCGAACTCCCCGAGGCGGGCAGCTACCGAACGGCCAGGATCGCCGGAGAACCGGTTGCGGTGTGGCGCGGCACCGACGGGGTCATCCGCGGTTTCCACAACGCGTGCACGCACCGCGGAGTCGAGGTACTCCTCGGCGCCAAGGGCACGTGTCCGGGTTCGGTGAAGTGCATGTACCACGCCTGGGCCTTCAGCGACAAAGGCGACCTCATCGGGGTGCCGTTCCCGCGGGCCTATGGTGAGGGCCTCGACAAATCCGAGTACGGCTTGACGCCGGTGAAGGTCGCGGAGTTCGCCGGCCTCGTTTTCGCCGCCATCGACCCGGCCGTCGAGAACTTCGAGGACTACCTGGGCGAGGCGGCGCGATACCTGCGGGAATTCATGGCCGATACCGAGGTGATCGGTCGCGCCCGATGGGACTACCCGGGCAATTGGAAGCTCTGGACCGACAACTTCCGGGACAACTACCACCCGCAGTTCCTGCACCGGATGATCGCCGACGGCCGCGGCGGCATGCAACCCGGCAGGAACTACGAACTGGCCAGCGGCCACTCGATGCTGACGTTCCCGGCGTACGGCGGGTTCAACATCGAGAAGTACGCCGCCGGCCTCTCCGCAGAGCTGGGCGAGAACCTCACGCTGACGGTCGAGGACTCCGCCAGTCGCGGCCATACCGCGCAGGAACAGGAAGCCCGACTCGCGGCGTGGGAGCGCGACGTCCGTCACGGCAACACCATCTTCGCGGTCTTCCCGAACTTCGACCTGCAATACGACGCGGACGGCACCAGCATCTTCCTGGAGGTCGCGACGCCCCTCGACCTGGATCGCACGGTCGTGGAACTCATCATCCTGGGCAAGGTCGGCGAGTCGGCGGCGGAGCGCAAGCGGCGCCTGGAGACCGGCGCCGATTCCCAGGGCTCCTGGGGCAAGATCACCGCCGACGACCTCGAGGCGTCGGTACGTGCCCAGAGCGGACTGCGGGGCACCAGCCTCGCCACCTCCCACATGGGTCGCGGTCTCAAGCCGGGCAAGGTCGGCGACAAGTTCGACGAATACTCGCTGCGGTGCTTCCACAAGCTCTGGAATTCCTACATCAACGAAGAGCCGATCGTGTTGGAGAAGGGGCTCGTTCATGAGTGAGCAGCACGTATTCGAGCACGAGGTCGTGCAGCAGCGGACGGCGCCGACCAGTGGAACCCGCACATACGATCCGGCCCTCATGGAGCGGGTGCGCGCCTTCTACGCCGATTGGGCGGCGTGCCTGGACGAGGACCGCTACCGCGATTGGCTGGGCTTTTTCCACAAGGACGCCGAGTACTCCGTGACGGATCGGGAGAACGCCGACACGGGCCTGTACCTGACGAAGGAGCGAGGGATCGTCGCGCTTCAGGTGCGTGCGGCCTACCTCTCCGGATACTGGCGCATGCAGCGCAAGCCCCGGGTCCATCTCATCGGCAACCTGCGCGTCTTCGTCGAGAGCGACGGCACGCTCAACGTGAAGGCGAGTGCGGTGTTGGTTCGCACCGGCCTCGACGGACACTCCGAGGTCCACGCCGCGGGCACATACGACGACCTCTTGGCCGGGAAGGGCGAGGGCTTCGAGATTCTCCGCCATGCGGTGGTGCTCGACGCCGATGTGCAGCCCTATGACATGACCGACATCGTCTGATCGCTGGATAGGGGACTCGTCATGAAACAGGACCGGTATATCCGCGCGCTCGGTTACGTGGGATTCACCAGTGCCCGACTCGAGGACTGGCGAACATTCGGAACAGGCATTCTCGGACTCCAGGACGTATCCACCGCCGACGCGGCGGAGACGGAACTGCGCCTGCGCATGGACGAGCGCTCGTGGCGGATCGCCGTCGCGGCGGGCGCCGAGGAGGGGCTCGCGTACCTCGGCTGGGAGACCGCGTCACCCGACGCACTCGCGGCGCTGGTCGACCACCTCACGAGGCACGGCTTCGACGTGGTCGAGGAGCCGCCGAATTCGGCCCGGCAGCGTGGGGTCGCGGAGCTTTACAGCAGCCACGACCCGGACGGCAACCGGATGGAGTTCTACTGGGGTCCGAGCGCCGATCCGAATCCGTTCCACTCGCCCGCGGGAGTGGAGTTCGTCGCCGGCGCGCTCGGGGTGGGCCACATCGTGCTCCGCACCGTCGAGTTCGATGCCTGCAACGAGTTCTACCGCGACGTCCTCGGATTCGGGCTCAGTGACTACCTGATCATGCCGCCGCGGCTGATCAACTTTCTGCACGTCAACGAGCGTCATCACAGTCTCGCCCTGATCCAGGGTGACCCCGCCGCGCCCTCGGTCAGCCACCTGATGCTCGAGCCGACGCACGTCGACATGGTCGGCCGAGCGATGGATCGCGTACACGCCTCGGGTGCCCAGCCGCCGGTGGGACTCGGTCGGCACGTCAACGACCGGATGATCTCCTGCTACCTCGACACGCCGTCCGGCTTCAGGCTCGAGTACGGCGCCGGCGGCCTGCTGATCGACCCCGCGACGCACATCGCCACCAACCACACGGGCGACAAGGTGTGGGGACACCAGCGCTACTGACCGACTCGGCGCGTCGATCACCGAATTCTCGCAGCAAGGGAGGCGGACCGATGTCCGTGAACAGCATCTGGAACGATCTCGTCGGTGCCTCGGTCGGGTACCGGGGCACCGAGTTCAAGACCCGCGTCATCGAGGCCGGCGAGGGGGAGCCGCTCATCCTGATGCACGGGAACGGCGGCCACGCCGAGGCGTACAGCCGCAACATCATGCGGTTGAGCAGGCATTTCCACGTCATCGCCATCGACCTGCTGTGGCACGGCTTCTCCTCGGGCCGACCGTTCACCACCGAGATGGTGCCGACCTACGCCGAACAGGTCGTCGACCTGATGGACTCGATCGGCGCCGACACCGCCCACCTCGAGGGCGAGTCCCTGGGCGGCTGGGTGAGCATGTGGACGGCACTGCACCATCCCGACCGCGTCGGCAGGATCATCCTCAACACCACCGCCGGTGCCGTGGTCGAGGAAGGGCACGTCACGCCGGAGCAACTCGCGGCCGGCGACAGCCTTCGGGAGCGCTCGCTCGCCGCGATCGGCGACCCGACCCGGGAGACGGTCCGCAAACGGCTCGAGTGGCTGATGGCCGAGCCGGACCGCGTCACCGAGGAACTCGTCACGCTGCGGCAGTTCTTCTACCGGCGCCCCGAGACCCGCGACAGCCTTGTCAACGTCATGCGGAACAGCTTTCGGTCCGACTCGCCACACCGCATCACCCCGCAGATGCTCGGCCGGATCCGACAGCCGACCCTGGTGCTCTGGAGCGACCACAACCCCGGCACCGGTCCGCAGTTCGGCCGCAAGCTCGCCTCCCTCATCCCCGATGCGCAGTACTCCTGCATCGCGGACGCCGGTCACTGGCCCCAGTGGGAGAAGCCCGAGGAGCACGACTCGCTCGTCACCGACTTCCTCCGCGCCTGACCACCGCGCTCGACGGTTCCCGAGGAGGAACAATCCATGCAGTTGCTGGTGAGACAGGTGCGATGGGAGGCCGCGGGAGTCGTCTCCCTCATCCTGGTGGATCCGATCGGGCAGGACCTGCCCGGATGGCGACCCGGGGCCCACATCGACCTGACGGTCGGCGACGGCTCGGTCCGGCAGTATTCGCTGTGCGGTGACCCGGACGACCGGAAGTCCTATCGCATCGGCGTCCTGCGGGAGGCCGACGGCCGAGGCGGTTCCCGGTTCATCCACGACCGGTTGCGCGTCGGCGCACTGATCGACGTCGCGGGCCCCCGCAACCACTTCCCGTTCGACCCGCCTTCCCGCGTCCGCTTCGTGGCCGGCGGCATCGGCATCACCCCGCTGATACCGATGATTCGGGAAGCGGAGTACCGAGGACTGGACTGGAAGCTCACCTACGGCGGTCGCAGCCGGGCCTCGATGGCGTTTCTCGACGAACTCGACTCCTCGCGGGTACGTGTGCATGCCGCCGACGAGGCCGGGCCGATCGACCTCGACACGGCACTCGGTGACCCCTGCCAGGACACCGCGGTCTACACCTGCGGCCCGGGCTCGCTCCTCGACGCCATCCAGGAGCGAGCCTCCTCCTGGCCGCAGGGCACGCTCCACCTGGAGCGCTTTTCGGCTCCGCCGGCCACCGTGCCCGTAGCCGGCGACGTACCGTTCGAGGTCGTGGCCAAACGCAGCGGTGTCACGGTGACGGTGCCCGCCGACGGGACGATCCTCAAGGCACTCGACGACGCCGGCGTGAGCACGCTGAGCTCCTGCTCCGAAGGGATATGCGGGGCTTGCGAGACGCTCGTGGTGGAGGGCAGGCCCGATCACCGCGATCACGTCCTCACGGAAGAGGAAAAAGCAGGCGGCGAGTACATCATGATCTGCGTCTCGCGCGCCTGCACCCCACGGATCGTCCTCGACATCTGAGATCGAACCCATCGGCCACGCCGCCCGCTCCGGACCGGTGTGGTACGCCGGAACGCCTGTGGCCCGGGCGCCACTTCGGCTACCCGACCGCGGCCGGTCGCGACGTGTCGGACGACTCGGGCGGCGTCATGGCCGAGGCGGGTGGGCCAGGGAGCCCCGTTCGTCGAGGGCGGGGAGGTGGTGGCGGTCGCGGGTGTCCTCGTCGAAGTCGTCGAGGAAGGCGTGGAGGAGGTCGGCGAGGTGGGCCAGGGAGTCGACGGTGAACAGGACCGGTTGGTAGCCGGCGACCTGGTAGGGCATGCGGGCCATGTCGGCGAGGTCGAACGGGCGCAGTTCCGCGTGGGCGAAGCGGGCGAGTTCGCCGAAGGACGACAGCAGGGCCGCTCCGTACGCCATGGGTCCGCGGCGGGCGAGGACGGTGCCGTATTCGAGGGTGAACCAGTACACGCGGCTGATCAGGTCGAGCGCGTCGGCGCTGTGCACGCGGGTCGCGGCCCGGCCCACCGTACGGTACAGGTCGGCGAGGGACGGGTCCGTGAGGTGGATTCCGTGCCCGAACACGTCGTGCAGGACGTCGGGTTCGGGAGTGTAGAGCGGCATCGAGGGATGCCGCACGTACTGCACGGCGTGGAAGTACCCCTCGGCCATCGTGCCGAGGAAGCGCTCGTTCGGTACGATTCCGCCCGCCAGGGTGAATCGGAACCCGGTCAGGCCCTGGAGCGCGTCGGAGACCTCCTCATGCTGGGGCACGCCGTCGGTGGGAATCGGCGCCGCCTCCCGGGCGCGCAGGAGCTGCGGGCAGATGCGGCCGTCCTGCGCCCGCAGCAACGTGCGGTGCACCTTCCGCCAGGTGGCGTGCTCGGCCTCGGTATAGCGCACCGGGGGAGACGGCTCGCCCACCCGGTGACCGCGCGCCCGGTCGGCGATCAGGTTCCTGCGGCGGACGTAGTCCGGGTCCGCGAACGCGGGATGCGCCTCGGCCGGGCCCACCGTGACCCCGCCCGGGTCCAGCGGAGTCAGGCTCGTCCAATCGATCATGAACCAGATCGTGCACCGGACGGGAGCCGACCACACCTGCCCCTCGCCCACACGGGCGAGAGCGCACGGGCGGCTCGGGCTCGGCGGGCCGGAGACGGTGGACCAACTTCGGTGAGAACGCGCCGAGCTCGGGACGGCTACCGCTCCCGGACGGCGTAGGTCAGGTGCGTCACGTTCGCGGAGGTCTCCGCGCGGACCTGCTCCAGAGCCACGCGGCCCGCGTCCACACCCTCGAACAGACGGATCCCGGCGCCGAACAGCACGGGTGACAGCGCGATCGAGAACTCGTCGACCAGGCCCGCGTTCACGTACTCCAGGATCGTCGCGCCGCCGCCCGCGATACGGACGTCGCGGTCACCGGCGGCCTCGCGGGCCTGGTCGAGCGCGCTCTCGATGCCGTCGTCGACGAAGTGGAAGGTGGTCCCGCCGGGCCGCTCCCAGGGGTCACGCTTCTCGTGCGTCACGACGAACACCGGCGTATGGAACGGCGCCTCCTCCGGCCACATCCTCTCGCCGGCGTCGAACATGCGCTTGCCCATCACGCTCGCGCCGGTGCGCTCGAACGTCTCCCGCACGATGTCGTTGTCGCGTCCTTCCTTGCCACCCCCGCCGAGCTTCAGGTTCTCCCGGAAGAACCGCAGCGGGAAGACCCACTGCTGCAGTTCCATCCACTGCCGCCCCATCAAGTCCTCGGAGGACTCGGGTGCGATGAACCCGTCCAACGACATCGACACGCTGAAGAACACCTTGCCGGCCATCAGTCCTCCGCTCCCTTGCGAACCATCTCGGTGACATACGCGGCCAGGTTGTTCAGCGTCTGCCGGCCGGCCTCGATCGCGTGGTACTTCTCGACCGCCTCGTCACGCTGCTCCCTGGTGGGGAACAGCGTGTGCATCTCGATCCGGGTCGCCGTGCCGTCGGGCTCGAACGTCAGGACCGACTCGAAGGCGTTCGGGTCGTCGCGCCTTTCACCGTGGAGCATCGCGATCCGTGCCGGCGGGACGAGTTCGGTCCAGGTGATCCACTCCTGGTAGTCCGTCCCGTCCGGTCCGTGCATCACGAAGTCCCACGCCCCGCCGACGCGGAAATCGAACGCCCGGGTGGTAGTGGTGAACCCTTCCGGCCCCCACCATCCCGACAGGTGTCGGACGTCGGTGAACGCCTCGAACACCAGCTCCCGTGGGGCGTCGATGATCCGGGAGATGACGATCTCGCGGTCGGCCGTCGCCGACCGCGCCGACGTTCCTCGTTCTGTCGTGCTCATCGGTTACTCCGCTTTCCTTGTCTGCTTCAGGTCCTGCACGTAGGCGTCCAGTCGGTCGAAGCTCTCGTTCCAGAACCGCTCGAAACCGCCGGTCCACTCGTGGACGGACCGCAGCGCGCCGGCGTCAAGGCCGTACAGACGCTGCTTGCCGGCCTTGCGGTCGCGCACCAACCCGACCTCCCGGAGCACCCGCAGGTGTTTGGACGCCCCCGGCTGGGTCATCTCCAACTCCTGGGCCAACTCCGTCACCGACCGCTCACCCGCCCGCAGCAGTACCAGGATCTCCCGGCGCTGCGGCTCGGCGATCGCGTTGAAGACGTCCGACGTCGTCGCTGCTCGTGCCATGAATCGATCGTATGCCGATATCGGCATACGTCAAGCCGGGCGCCAAGGAATGACGGCCGCAGGCCGCGGCCGCCGGCGTTCGGGGGCTCCGAGACTGGAGCTCTCGACGTGGCGGGTGTGTCGGTCGGCGAAAGCCCACCGCCTCGGACAGACCCCGCACGGGTGGAGGATCGGGCGGCCCGTGAGGAGAGCATGGCGGTCAGCCGGGCCCACCCCCGTGACCTAGGATTGCCCCTTTGGATCATGGGGAGTGATCCCGAGGGGGGAAACTCATGGACTTCTTGATCGGCATCATCCTGATCGTTTTCGGGGCACCGCTGGTCGGTGTCGCCGGCCGAGTGATCGAGAACTCCGGGCGTGAAGGCATTGGTAAGACAATCTCCGTCGGCGGGTACTTGGCGGTGCTGGTGCTTGCCATCTGGCTGATAATCCGCAGCTTCTGACATCCGTCGGGCCACCACCGACCGAACCCGAACGCAACAAAGCCCCCCGCCGCCGCCCACGAACGGCGCGACGCGGGGGCCATGGATCCGGGACCGAGCCGCGCATCGACGACCCCGGCTCGGATGACATTCGCGTACTGGGCCACAGGCCCGCACGGCACGGGCACGTCCGCCGCGGGTAGGCGTGGCTCGCCGACACGGTTTCGTCCCGAGCCGCCCCGCATGATGGAAGCATGACCGCGCCTCGACCCCGCCACGCCCGCGAAGCGTGGGGCAAGTCCCTCGGTTATTGCCGGGTGGCGGCGGATACCTTGCGGGACCCGCCAAACGCTTTCTCAGCACCGGAGGTTCCGCCATGCCGCAGCCGTACCGTCGCCCCCCGCGGTCCCGCTCCGGCACCGAAACGGCTGCGGGAGTGCTCGGATTCACCTACGGGTTGATCATCGGCGGCGCCGGGGTGGCCGGGATGCTGTGGGGGATCGGCGACTTCGGCGAGGTGGGCTGGCTCGCCCTCCTGTGCCCCTTCGTCATCGCGCTCGGCGTGGCGATGTTGCGCAACGGATGGTGGTTGCTGAAGGGCGACGGCGACGGCGGCCGCCTGGCCCAACTCCTCTTTGTACCCGCCGGCCTGTCCGGCATCGCGATCGGAAGCATCATTGCCCAAGCCGACCTGTCCACCGACTCCATTCAAAAGCAACTGACAGGCTTCATCGTCGCCTTCGTGCTCGCGGTGATAGGAATCGTCGTGGCCTCCCGCACCTGACCCCAAAGGCGCGCCGCCAACTTCCCTCTGTCCCGCGCGAGCAGGTCGACCATACTGCCGCAGCCGCAGGGCAGTGGGCCCGGCTTCGTCATGGGCGGCGTCCTGGATGATGGGGGGATGCTGGTGCGCACGGAGAAGATGCCGCCGATTCCGCGGCGGCCGACGAGAGTTCGGGTCCACACACCCGTCGGAGTTGCCGAGGCGCTCTGGCAGGGTGATCCGCAAATGGCCGATGGCCACCACCTCGTCGAGTGGACCGTCGATGAGGACATCCTCTGGGGGCAGAACACGCGGCCGACTTCACGTACCGAGCCAGGGCTCCGGCAGGAGGGCGACCGGGTGGTCATGCGCGGGCGGCTCCATGTGACCGAGGACGATGCCGCGTACCTTCACATGGGCGACTCACCGATTCTGTTCGATCTTGCATCACCAATCCCGGCGGGCACCGACGGCCCCTGGGTGGAAATCAGCGTCGCAGTGGACAGCGTCGCCCTCTATCCCTACCAGACCTGACAACGCCTGCGGTGGAACCCTTTCATCGGTGGGCCGACAACGCGACACAGCGTGCCCGGGGCGCCGAATCATCGGCTCCCACCGGGTCCGGGGCCGAGGCCGGGTCGTGCTTCAGTGCGAATACAGCGCCCGAATGTCCGGGCCCGACGCGAGCCGGGAAACTCCCCGACCTCGGTGCGTGGATCCATCGTGGCGATACCCTCGCCGTAGGCCCGTCCCGCGCTGATCGAGGGCCTGCTGCGGCACCGCACGGACGCCGAGATCGTGTCGGCCTACGTCGACACCCACGGCGCAAGCGTCGTCGGGTTCGCCTTTACCGAGCTGCTCAACTTCCGGCTGCTGCCCCGGTTGAAGAACATCGGCAGCATCCGCTTGTACCGGCCGGCCGGCGCTCGGTGCCTTGCTGACGCGGCCGATCCGCCGGGAGCTGGTCGAGCAACGGTACGGCCAGATGGTGAAGTACGCGACCGCGCTTCGGCTCGGGACGGCGGAGGCGGAGCAGGTGCTGCGGCGCTTCACCCGGGGTGGCCCCAAGCACCCCACCTACCAGGCCCTCGAAGAACTCGGCCGGGCCGAGCGCACGATCTTCGCATGCGACTACCTGGCCGGCCCCAGCCTGCGCCGCGAGATCCACGGCGGGCTCCAGGTCGTGGAGAACCGGAACAGCGCGAACACCGTGCTCCACTACGGCAAGGACGGTGCTCTGACCGGCCCCGACAAGGAGCACGCCGAGACGTCGATGCTCGCCCTGCACCTGCTCCAGTCCGCGCTGTTCTGGTCGAACGTCAACCCGTACGGCACCTTTCGCCTGGACATGGAAAAAGCGCCTCGACCTGGCGTCAGCCGCCGCAGCCGTGCCTCGCCCCCGCACAGCAGCGGATACGGCCGACCGCTCGGCCGCGAAGACGCGACAGCGGAAAACGGTGCGCGATACCGCCGGTAGCGATCCCTGTCGTGGAGTGCCGGAGCCGACGGCTACGGTCAGGGCGCCCGACTATGGCGTTGCGCGACTCGGGCACCTCCCGGTTACATCATCCGGTGGAAGTGCCGTCGACCAGGGCCTGCGGGCCGTGGTCGACGGACATGTGCTGTCTGATGCGTCGCTAGATTGCGGTGAAACCGCCGTCAGCGGCGACCACGGCTCCCGTGACGAAGCTGGAGCGGGGCGAGACGAGGAAGCACAGGACTTCGGCGATCTCCTCGGGCTGCGCCACACGTCCCAGGGGCTGCGCGGCGGCGAAGGAGGCCAAGTAGGCGCGGCTGTCGGGGCGGATCGTGTCGAGGAAGTCCGTCTCGATGACGCCCGCGGCCACGAGGTTGGCGCGGATGCCCAGCGGGCCGCCCTCGACGGCGAGCACCTTGGTCAGTTGGGCCAGAGCGCCCTTCGACGCACTGTAGGCGACGCCTTCGGGCAGGGCGACGGTGGAGGCGTACGAGCCGGTGCTGACGATGGCGCCGCCGCCGCGGCTCCTCATGGCCCGGAACGCCTCGCGGGCGCAGAAGAAGGAGCCGCGGGCGTTGACCGCCATCACGGTGTCCCAGTCCTCGGCCGTGGTTTCGGTGACGGGTTTGTTCCGGGTGCGCCCGGCATTGTTCACGAGGATGTCCAGTCCGCCGAAGGCGTCCAGGGCCGTTGCCACCGCGTGGTGGGCGGTCTCCTCATGGGTGATGTCACCGTTTGTCGCGACGACGCCGGGAAACTCTTCCGCCAGGTTCGTGACGTCGGGGCGGAGGTCGAGGGCGACGACCCGGGCGCCGCGGGCGTGGAGGAGCGCCACGGTCTCCCGGCCCACCCCTCGCGCGGCTCCGGTGACGAGGGCGATCTTCCCAGCGAACTCGGTGGATTCGGATGTTGCGGCGGATGCGGTTGCAGGTGTCATGGTGCGGTCCCTGGAGAAGGTGAGTGTGACTGCGGGCGCCGGTGCAGGGCACCTGAAGTGCTGTGCGGTGGTGCGGTGCGCGGACCGGGTGGGCCGCGCCGTCGACGCATCCACGGCAGGCCCACGTGGACGTCGTACGGCTGGGTTGTTCAGTGCGCGGTGAGCCCGCCGTCGACCACCAGTTCCGCGCCGGTGACGAACGAGGAGTCGTCGCAGGCCAGGAAGAGGATCGCGGGTGCGACCTCGTCGGCGCGGCCGGCTCGGCGCATGGGGGTGCGTTGGACGTCCGGCTGCTGGTTGCCCTGGTCGTCCAGGAGGTCCTGGATCATCGGCGTGGCGATCACGCCGGGATGCACCGAGTTGATCCGTACTCCCTGCCGGGCGTACTCGACCGCGGCGGTCTTGCTCAACAGGCGCACGGCCCCCTTGGACGCCTGGTAGGCGGCAGCGGCACCGCTTCCCACCAGGCCGAGTACCGACGACGTATTGATCACCGACGCGTTGCCGCTCGCGCGCAGGAGCGGCATCGCCGCCTTCATGCCGAGCCATGTGCCCTTCTGGTTCACGTCGATGACGCGGTCCCACGCCTCTTCCCGCGTGTCCTCGATACCTGGCCAGTCCAGGATGCCGGCGAGGTTCACGAGCACGTCCAGCGTTCCGAACCGGTCGCGTACGACGGTGATCACTTCGTCCCACTCCCGCGCGGAGGAGACATCGAGGCGGGCAGCGACGACCTCCGCGCCTTGTGCCCCGATCCGGTGGGACAGCTCCCGCAGGGGGCCGTCGGCGATATCGGTGATCACCAGCCGGGCGCCTTCGCGGGCGAAGAGTTCGGCGGTCGCTGTGCCGAGGCCGCCGGTGGCGCCCGTGATCAGCGCGACCTTGCCGGCAAGTCGTTGTCCTGTCATGGGTATGGTCCTTGATTCTCGTTGCTGCCGGCTGACTGGCTGACTGCTGTGCCGGGATTTCTTGGTCCGCCGACGGCGGATTCGCCCCCGGTGCCAGGGCGGCCGTGGCCCGGCCTCTCTACGACGACTTCTGCTCCCGGTAGAGCACGAGGTGCTCGTGATAGAGCACTCCGTCCCGGATGTCGCCCGTGGCGGTGAACCCGGTGTCGTCGACGTAGTCCAGGTGGCTGCCGGTCACCGTGTACCGGCCGGTGTACGCGCCGCGCCGCCCGCCGCGGGCTTCGTCGTAGCGGCCGTCGGGCAGCAGCTCCTGACGGATGTGACCATCCGCGGTCACCCACATCCCCACCACGTCAACGTGGTCGCCCTCAACGGTCCCGGCCATGGCGGACTCCTCTCCTCGAATGGTGTGGTCCTTCCCGCTGCACCGAGTCTGGGCAGGTCAGCGCCCATCAACCAGGACGCGCACTGCCTGGGTGCGGCACACCCAGGCAACACACCGGGCCGCCGCCTAGCCTGACCACATGAACGACAACCACCTGGGAGACTTCCTGCGCGCACGCCGCGCCGGCCTGCGGCCGGAGGACGTCGGCATGGCGAGCTACGGGGCCCGCAGGGTCGCCGGACTGCGCCGCGAGGAGGTCGCCGTCCTGGCCGGAGTGAACGCCGACTACTACACCCGCCTGGAACAGGGCCGCGAGCGCAACCCCTCACCCCAGGTGGTCGACGCGCTCAGCCGCGCGCTGCGCCTCGACGCGGACGCACGCGCGCACTTGTACCGGCTGGCCGGGGCCACACCGAACGACCGGCCCTCCGTCCACGCCGACGAGCGGGTCAGCCCCTCGCTGCGACAGCTCATGGACGGCTACCCGAACACTCCAGCGTTCGTCATGAGCCGGACCCTGGACCTCCTCGCCGTCAACGCCCTGGCCGATGCCCTCTACGCCCCGTTCGAGCCGGCGGACAACCTGGCCCGCATGACCTTCCTCGACCCCGCGGGCCGCACCTTCTACACGGACTGGGACCGGGCAGCACAGGCCACCGTCGCCAACCTTCGCGAGGCAACCGGATTCGACCCGGACAACCCACGGCTGCGCGAACTCGTCCGCACCCTCACCGAGCACAGCGCGGACTTCACCCGCCTCTGGAACGCCCACGCCGTGCGCGGCAAGACCCAGGACGCCAAGAACTTCCTCCACCCGGACGTCGGCCCCCTCACCCTCACCTACCAGGCTTTCGACGTACGCGACGCCCCCGGCCGGCAACTCGTCATCTACCACGCCGAACCAGGCAGCCCCAGTGCCCACTCCCTCAATCTGCTCGGTTCCCTCCACGCCACCCGGCGCCGGCCCGACCCCCGCCCCCACCGCTGATCAGCCGACGGAACATGGGAATAGGTCGGCAATAGTGCCCGGTCGATTTCGCCCCCGCGTGTTTCATAGGTGGTCGCTCGCCATGCTCGCCGAGGAACTGAAGGCGAGCGGCGTCGGCCTGGAGTTCCTCACCGGGGAGCTGAAGGGCTCGCACGACCCGCCCGGCATCGTGTTCGCCGTGCTCGCCGCGATGCCCGGCATGGAGCGCGAGTACATGCGCGACCGCACCCTCGAAGGTCAAGAGTCCGCCCGCAGGCGAGGCAAGACCATCGGCGGCGCCGGCGTCACCGACGAGTCCATGCTCTCCATGGCTCTCCACCTGCGTAGCCAGGAGACGAGTCTGCGCGACATCGCCAAGCGTCTCGTCATCACCACGGGCGCGAAGAAGGGCCGGCACCCCTTACCCGCCACCGTCATGCGGATGCTGCGCGAACGCGACGAACAGGCCGCCACGGCGGCGAGCGCGTGATCATCGGGCCGGTTTGCCGCTGGTGTCTGAGCCAGGACTCCGGGGCCTTCACCACGCGGCCCGCGAAGCGCGGGCGGCTCCGGCGAGGGCAATGGTGGGGAACTCGGATGCCGGGTGCCGCCACGTTCGTTGTGACGGGGCGCCCTTGCCGATGTCGTCGAGCAGCGCGACCGCCACGGCAGGAATTTCGCGTTCGATCCGACCCGGGGCGCAGCGCGCGCGTTGGGCCGGAGTCGCCGGCCGCGTCGACGGGTCCCGGCGCGGGCTTCGGCTTGTTGCGCCCATCGTGGCCCGCAACTCCGCCCGGGTAGGCGTTCGTTGCACACTCGCAACCCGCCCCGGCACGCAGAGCCCCTCCGCACGGCACGACGCGGCATGACCCACCCGGCGCGCCTTCCGCCTTCCGCGGGCGCCCTGGCCGGTCGATCGATTGCCAGTCGGCCTCCCGGTCCGGGTTCCGCTTACCCATCCGCCGGCAAATCGGTCGATACCCCGCCCGGCGCAAAGGCGTTCGAGCGGAATGGATAGCGGGCCGCTCTCGCCGGCGTCTTGTCGGGTGAGAGGGGGCCAATTGCGAACCCAGGACGAGGCACGCTTCCGGGCGTTCGTCGAGGACCGACGCGGCGCACTGCTGCGTACCGCGTATCTGCTGTGCGGGGACCGCCACGACGCCGAGGACCTTACGCAGGCGACGCTGATCAAGGTCTACACCGCGTGGGGTCGCGTGAGCGAGGCGGACAACCCCGACGGGTACGTACGCCGGGTACTCGTGAACACCCATCACTCGCGCGCCCGGAGACGGCGGGTGTCCGAGTTCCTGACGGACCGTCTGCCGGACCGGGCCGGGCTCGACTCCACCGCGGCGCTCGCCGGCCGCAGTGTGCTGATGGCCGCACTGGCCCGCCTGCCGATCACGCAGCGGACCGTGGTGGTGCTGCGGTATTGGGAGGGCCGCCCGGATGTCGAGGTCGCACAGATCCTCGGCAAACCGGTCGGCACGGTCCGCAGTCGGGCCGCGCGGGGACTGGCACGGCTGCGCGAGGACCCGCACATGGCCGATCTGATCACGCGTCGACCGGCTCCCGCACAGCGGACGACGGAGGCACGGTCGTGATCGACGAAGACGACACCGCGTACGAGACGGCCGCTTTGAAGGAGATTTTCATGAAGGAGATCCAGGAAACGGAGATGACCCCGCCGAGCGTCGAGGAGGTGGTGCGTGGGGCCGGGTCCAAGCGTCGCCGCAGATTCACCTTGGGCGTGTCCGCCACCGCGTTCGTGCTGGCGGTTGCCGGCGGGGGCACGGTGATCGCGTCGTCGGTGCTGGACGAGGACGGCGAGTCGTCCGCGATCATCGCGGTGGACGCGGGCCGACCAGTACCCGGCGCCGAACCCGGCGTCGTAATCATCGAGGGTGTCACCCGGGGACAGGTCTGGCGCACCCGCACCGAGGTCCACCCCGACGGAAAGGTCTGCCACCTCGACCTGGACCCGGTCACCAACGCGCCAGGTGCGGGTGCCTGTGCCGGTCCGCCGATGCGCGACGGCGTGGTCGTCCCCGACGTGCTCAAGGTCAACTGGTCCGGAATCAGTACCGACAACCACGACGGCACCTGGTCGTACGAGGTCATGGGCACCACGGCTGCCGACGTCGCCCGGGTGCGGCTGACCTGGAAGGGCGCCAGGGAACCCGTCATGCTGACTGCGGCGCCGATGACGAAGGACAAGAACGCCTTCTCCGCGATGATCACCGCGGAGGCGGGATCGCCGAAGTTCGAACTGGTCCCGTTGGACGCCAACGGGCTGCCGTTCGGGAGCATCGACCCACCCGAGTAACGCCCGCCGTCGCGTGCCCCATCGGCGGGGCCTGGTACAAGCCGGGCCCCGCTCACCGGTTCCCTCCGGCGGCGGGTCGACCGGAACCACGTCGCGCCGTCGGACGGTGGGGGTTCGAGGCTGCTCCGCCTCACGCGCCGCCGTCGAGCACCCGACGCGCGTCCGCGGCACGTTTCGCGGTGACCAGTACGTCGATCCCGTCCAGGATCCGGTCGAGCCCGAAGGTCACGTCATCGTCGTCGACGTCGTCGGTGTAGTCGTTGCCGTTCATCATGGACGCCAGGACCGAGTGACCGCGTTCGTGCAGCCGGGGCAGGAGGAATCTGGTCACGGTGTCCGACTGCGTCGGAGTCGCGGTGCTGTACCGCAGGTCGCGACGCATGCCGCCGATCTGCCGCGCATAGCCGTCCAGTACGAACGCGCACCTCAAGGCCTCGGTGGAGGTCAGTCCGGCACCGGTCAGCACTTTCAGGATCGCCTCCGTCCAGTCCAGCAGGTTCGGCGTCACCGGGGCTCCGCGGACGGGGAGATCGCACAGCCAGGGGTGGACGTCGCACCGGTCGATCATCGCCCGCGTCCACATGTTCGCCGCATCGCGCCAGTCTCCCGCCCCGGACGCCAGGCCCACCCCGGACGCCAGGTCCGGCGCGGTGCCCCAGGCGGCCTCGGCGACCAGAACCAGCAACTCGTCCCGGGACCTCACATACCGGTAGATCGCGTTGGCGGTCAGCCCGAGCCGCTGGGCGATCTTGGGCATCGACAGGGCATCGAATCCGTCCGCGTCGGCCAGTTCGACGGCCGCGCCGACGATCTGCTCGATGCTCTGGGACGGCTTACGTCCGAGCCTGGTCGTCTTGACGGGGAGGCGCCACGCCAAGGCCAGTCCCGGCGGCAGTTCGGAGTCCTCCCCGATCGGCATCCGGTGGCCTCCTCTGCTCGAGCGGGGATCCCTGTGCGGCCGACTCTACCTTGACTTCGTGTATGCCCCACACTTAGATTCGTGTGACCCACACACAAATAATGATCGGCAGAGGGAGTGCGACATGGGACCGCTGCATCCACGCCACGCGTCGAGCAGGCGCACCAGACGGCTCGTCGGTCTGGTCGTGCTGCTGATCGCGGCGTTACTCTCGACGTCGATCGTCGGTGGCGGGACGGCCGGCGCGCTGTCACCGGACCGCGGCGACAACAGCCCCGCAGCCTCCGCCACCGTGGTTCGAACCGACGCCGGCGCCGTCCGCGGCAGGGCCGATTCGACCGCCAGGGTGTTCCAGGGGATCCCGTACGCCGCGCCACCGGTGGGCGACCTGCGCTGGGCCTCGCCGCAACGGGCCGAGCCGTGGCGGGGAGTGCGAGACGCCGGCAAGCCCGGCAACCGCTGCGCCCAGGCCGCCGGGCTGATCGACGAGCCCAGCACGACCGAGGACTGCCTCTTCCTCAACGTCACCACGCCGCGCGCCACCGGCAAACGCAAACTGCCGGTGATGGTCTGGATCCACGGCAACGGGTTCATCAGCGGCGCCGCCGCCCTGTACGGCGCGCAGCGGATGGCCGCCGACGGCGACGTGATCGTGGTCAGCCCGAACTACCGGCTCGGAGTCTTCGGATTCCTGGCCCACCCGGCACTCGACCACGGCAAGGCCCGGAACCTGTCCGGGAACTTCGGTCTCGAAGACCAGCAGGCCGCACTGCGCTGGGTGCAGCGCAACGCCGCGGCGTTCGGCGGTGACCCCGGCAACGTCACGATCTTCGGCGAGTCCGCGGGTGGGACCAGCGTCTGCGCCCAACTCGCCGCGCCGTCATCGGCGGGACTGTTCCATCGGGCGATCGTGCAGAGCGCGCAGTGCACCGGTGAGAAGTGGTCGCCGGGGCCCGCGACCTGGTTCCCGCTGCCCCGCGCCGACCGTCGGAAGAACGGTCTCGAGGTGGCGGCCAACGTCGGCTGCGCCAACCCGGCGACCGCCGCAGCCTGCCTGCGCGCCAAGCCCGCCGGCGAACTGGCCAAGTGGTCCGACGTCGGCATCGGGTCGGGTCCCACCGTCGGCGGGGGTTTCCTGCCACTCGGCCCGGAGCGCGCCTTCGCGACCGGTCGCTTCAATCGTGTCCCCGTCATGCAGGGAACCACTCGGGACGAACACCGCCTGTTCACCGCGGCGATCGAGGTCGCCACCGGAGAGGTCACCACTGCGGACAGCTATCGCGAGCAACTTGCCGCCGTGTTCGGCCCGGCCGACCTGCAGCGAGTCCTGGCCCGGTATCCGGTCGCCGAGTTCCACTCCCCAGGCGAGGCACTGTCCGAGGTCGTGACGGACTGGGCCTGGGGATGCACCGCCCAGGACCGGGACCGCGCACTCGCCGCGCACACTCCGGTCTACGCCTACGAGTTCGCGGACGAGACGGCGCCGTGGTTCGCCACCCTGCCCAGACCCGACTTCCCCACCGGCGCGTTCCACGGAGCCGAACTGCAATACCTGTTCGACGACAAGCAACTCCCCGGCCCGCAGACACCTGCCCAGCCACAACTGTCCACGACCATGATCAGCTACTGGACCCGATTCGCCGCCACCGGAAACCCCAACAGCAGCGGACAACCCCGCTGGATGCCGTTCCGGGGCGACGGTTGGGTGCAATCACTCGCAACCACCACGATCGGCCCGACCGACCGCAACGCGGAACACCAGTGCGCCTTCTGGAAGACCATCGATCCATGACCCGACGAGCCCCTGACGTCGATTGACCAGAGGATGCCGCGAAGTGCCCACGGCGGACGGCGATTGCCCGTTGCCCTCCCGACGGCAGCCGTCGCGGCGCCCGCCCGACCCACCCGCCGGGCACATACGCCGGCACGGTGACCCCGGCCGACACCCCGACGCGGTGCTGGTTGGTTGACTGCACCAACCCGTCGGTAGGCCGTGGTGCGGTGGCCGATGCGGAAGGCTCCAACGCGTGCTTGTCGATCGAAGTGAGTTGCTGTCAGGACGTGTTGACCCGCTACGCGTCGGCCGCGTTGTCGGTACCGACCTGGAGAACCAGCCGTACATCCTCCTTGGCGCTGCTGGTGAGCCCGTGGGGCCGGTGGCGGCGTGGATCACGCGTGATCGCCGACGACGTCTGGGCCAAGCTGCTGCGGGCGGGCCTGAACGTCGAGCACGCCGACGTCTACGCCCAGCCCATCGGTCGCCTGCACCCGATCGAAGCTCTACAACGCGAAGGAGCCGATGACGCTCTTCGAGCTGCAGGCCTGGCTCGGCCACCGATCTCCAGCGGCCACTCGGCACTACGCCAAGATCGCGCCGACCACCCTGGCGAAGGCATACAACGACGCCGGCTACTTCGCCCGCAACGTCCGCACCATCGAAGTGCTCGTCGACCGCGACGCGGTCGCCTCCGGCGCCGCAGCCGCCAGCGAGCCGTGGCAGTACTACGACCTCGGCCACGGCTACTGCACCTACACCTTCTCCGAGCAGTGCCGGCACCGCATGGCCTGCGCCAAATGCGACTCCTACACCCCGAAGGATTCCACCGAGAGCCCGATCTCGGAGGCCAAAGGCAACCTTCGGCGCATGCTCGCCACCATCCCGCTGACCGACGACGAACGCCATGCCGTCGATGACGGCCAAACCGCCTTGGACAAGCTCCTCGACCACATTGCCCACACCCCCACCTCGGCGGGCCCGACGCCCCGCCGGCTCGGAATACCAGCACACTCCACGCTGCTTCCTCTCGTCGTAGTCCGACGCGGCGAGCCGCGGTCGGGAAGTGTCAAAGGGCCGACCACACCCGAAGTGCGTCGGCAAGAGGGGGAATCGTGACGCCTGACCCCGCCACGGACGACCTGGCCGGCCTCTATCCCGAACTCGGCCTGAACCAAACGCTCCAGGACATCCTGCAGACAGCCGTTCACCAAGCTGGATACGGGCTGGATGTGCTCCCTGAACGCGCCCCGGGCTGGTGGCGCTGCGGAGCCCGAGCAGAGGGTGACAGTCGGACGACCAACGTCCTCCTCGGCATCGCTGAGCGCGTCTTCATCGTGAACTTCCGGGAACGCGGCGTCACGATGGCCAAAGGCACGACGACCAGCTTGGACGCGGTTGTGTCGGCAATCGGCGCTTGGCTGTCCGGCGCCACCTTGGCACGCCTGAAGTCCGCATGCCCATTCGTCGACTACAGCCCGCTCGCCGAGGCCCACGAGCGTGGTGACGCCGTCGAGGCCAAATGGACGAGCTACCGGCGCACCACGGCACGGCACGTCGACCATGAACTCATCGAGGCTGCATACGCCCAGCCGCAGCTGCGAGCCCTTTTTCCTTTCCACAGCCATCGGACGCTGAACTTCAGCCGCTGCACCGGATTCCCCTACACCCACGACATCCCGGTGATCACCCCCGCGAACGGAAGCTACCGAGTGACCTGGTGGCACACCCGGTCACCGCACGGACCGGCGGGGATCGGAGACGCCGACACCCCTGACGACGCCGTCGCCTTGGTCGTCGCCCATCTGCCCCACAACTGTGGGCCGGCGGTTGTCGGCACCGCCGAAGACCTTGACGACTCAGATTCCACATGAAGGCGGTGCTGCGCAGGTTCTACGACCTGCATCACGACGCCGGAACCGGGCCGCTGCTCAACCCGTTCCCGCTGGATCCGGCGCGTCGCATGGCAGGAACGGTGGAAGGCCGGCAGCGCCGAGGAAGTGCCCGGCGCCGGATGGACCGAGCTTCCCCTGCGCACGCGCCACCAGCCCGAGCCGCCGTCGCATGAGCGCACCGACTTGTCCTCCGGGCTGCTCATGCTGATCTGCGGAGATGTGATCCGCCCCGGCCCGCCGTGGGTGCTCACCCGAACCCATCGTTGTGCGGCATCGGTCGCGGCCGAGGCCCGAGACCCGGAAGGATTCGCCCGACTGGCCGAACTGGCCGTCTCCCAGACGCATTCGGGGAAAGATGCTCAGATTGCCGCGACCCGGATTGCGACGGTGCCGGCCTGCGAAGGTGGGCTCATCCGTGACATCACCGTCGGGGACTGCGTGGAACCGTTCGACACCCAGCGCCGAGTCCATGTCCGCGGCGGGCAGCACAAGGTCGACTTCTACCCGCGCCTTCGGGCCCTGGGAACGTTCCCCGAAGACGTCCCCGCAACGATCCGCGCATGCGAACAGGCCCTTGGCCGGCTCAGCATCGAAGAACTGGTGGACCGCTACCCGATCCGCCGCCGCGCGATCCGGGACCTGCTCGTGGAGCACCTGCGCGAACGGCAGCCATCGCTGGACTTCGCCATCCTCGACGCGATCTCGCGCACCCTCGCGGGACTCTTCTGGGCGCGGATCGAGGAACTGTCGTCCGGCATCGACCCGCTGCAACTGTCACCGGCCCTGGCCCGCGCCTGAAAGCAAGACCTGAGCGTCAAGCGACGAACGACCATCCGCCCTGACGGAGCCGCCGGCCGGCGTCGCCAGTTCCTCGCGGCGCAGCCCCGGGGTGCGGCGCAGGCCGGTGCCGACGGTGAGGCCGACCTGTTCGGGGCTGGTCTGGGTGCGTTGGGCGCGCAGGAACCGGCCCAGTTCCTGGCCGGTGCTGTCGCCCGGGGCGTGCTCAGGTGCCATGCCTTCAGTGTCACACCGCGCTGACCTGCACGGCAGCACGGTGAGGGGCGCTGCCGTTACCCCCGAAGAGCCCGCCCTGCCACACGGGCGCGAACCGCGCGACGGTGGATGACGGCACCCGGGACAGCCGCGGTCGGCCGTCCCGCGGGTGCCTGCGGATTCACTCGTCTCGGGGACGCAACGGAGGACCATGCGCTACGTCAGGCCGGGTGACCTGGAGGCGTCCCGGATCGGGCTCGGGGCGATGGGGATGTTCCACGGCTACACCGACTCGGGGACCGATGGGGAAGGGTCGGTCCGGACTCTGCACCGGGCTCTTGAGCCGGGTGTCACGTTCATCGACAACGCCGAGATCTACGGGCCCTACACGAACGAGGAACTGCTCGGCCGGGCCCTCAAGGGCCGCCGGGACCGGGTGGTCCTGGCGACGAAGTTCGGCCTGGCCTCACACGCCGGTGGTGGGCCGTGGAACCTCGACAGCACTCCGGCCAACATCCGTACCGCCGTCGAAGGTCCGCGACGAAACCGCGTTCGAGGAAGGCGACTATCTGCACGGCAACCCGCGCTTCACCGGCGAGAACTTCCAACGCAACCTGCGCATCGCCGACGCAGTCGCCGCCGACCAGGCCGGCGCCACGCCCGCGCAGGTCGCGCTCGCCTGGCTGCTCGCCCAGGGCGACGACATCGTGCCATCCCCGGCACCAAGCGCGTCCACCGCGTCGAGGAGAACACCGCCGCCGACCGCTTGGAGCCGACCGCCGAAGGCAAGAACAACCTGTTCACCCACCCCGTACTGGCCGCCATCGGCGCGCAGCACGGCAAGTCCGTCGCCCAAGTCGTGCTGCGCTGGCTCGTTCAGCGCGACATCGTCACCATCCCGAAATCCGTCCGCGCCGAACGCATGGCCGAGAACATCGACGTCTTCGACTTCGCACTCACCGACGACCAGATGGCCGAGATCGCCGCCCTCGACACCGGCACCACGCTGTTCTTCGACCACCACGAGCCCGAAAAAATGGTCGCCTGGCTCGCCAAACGGCGCCTGGAGAACTGACCCGCGGCCGCCCGGGGGGCGCCGCGCCCGATGGCGTGGCACCCCTCCTCACACAGCGCCGCCAGACCGCAGTGGCCGGGGCGGCCCGAGCCGAAGGCGAGACCATGAAGCTCCAAGCCGCAATGCACACCGGGGTGGGGCGTCGCACCGTACTTCGCGGCACGCTCGCGGCGGGAATCGCCGTCCTGACCGCGGCCGGATGCACGTCCGGCGGTGGTGGCGCGGCCACCCACACGAGACGGGTCCAATCCCGGAGCCTCCCTCGCGCCTGCCGCGAGCGGCGGCCGGCGCGAGGCGTCGGTCCCGCCGGCCTACTTCTCCCGACCGGGCGAGAACCACCACTACGGCGGACGCACAACCCGCACCGCCGGAAACACTGCAGTCCTGGCCGGGAAAATCGCCGACCGTACCGCCTGCGACGTCCACCGCATCCTCGCCGCCGACCCCTACCCGGAGGACTACGAGGAGACCGTTCAGCGCAACGTCCGCGAACAGGACGCCAACGCACGCCCGGCCATCGCCGGCCGCCCTGCCGTCCCTCGACGGGTATGACACCGTGCTGCTGGGCAACCCATCTGGAACGTCCGCGCACCCATGATCATGACGACGTTCACCGAAGCCCTTGACTTCCGCGGCAAGACCGTGCACCCGGTCACCAGCCCCGCCATGAGCGGCCTGGGCATCACCGAACGCGACTACACCGCATCCTGCCCCGGCGCCACCATCGCCGAAGGACTCGCCGTACGCGGCGAAGAAGTCGCCGACGCCGACACCGCCGTCGAGGCCTGGCTACGCCACATCGAACTCACCCCCGCCTGACACTCCCGCCGTCGTGTTCAGCGCTTCCGAGTCTCCCTGAAGGCGCACGAAGGACATCAGCGAGCACGAGGCGATAGCACTGGACGTACTCCTCTTGGTGCAGTTAAGGATGTAATGAAGGCGCGCCGAGGCGGGGGAGTCGGCGGCGAGGTTTTCGTGGCTCCCCGCGAGCGAATCACGGAGAAGAGACCGGCGGAACCCGAGCCGATACGCCACCGGAGATCACACATGGTGATCGGCGGGCCGGGTTCCCCGGGGAACCGACGACGGTTGAACAACACGAGAGCCCATCAGATTTCACCATTACCAGGCTGTATATGGCGTCGTCGTCACATCGCCCTACGGAGGCTGACCAACTCCCGCCCACGCAGGGTCCCTTGCCCGGCCCGGACATGGGAGACTTGGCGCAACGATCAACGCCCGGTCGCCGCCATCCCCGGCAGCGACCCGGCACTCCGGGGGAGGCCCCATGCTCGACCTGCTCCACCGATGGACCTGCTATTGGGTTGAGCTCCTGCAACGCCACGACCCGGCCCCGGAGAACCACGGGTCCTGACCGCCGGTCGGCGACGGGCGGCACGCCGACGCCTCCCCGGCAGCCGGATGACCCGCGCACCATCGCGGTGGGCGACGCGTGTTCGTCGAGGCCGTCCCGACGACGAGCCCCTCACCACCGCCGGCGTCGCGGCAGCCGCCGGCATCCACCTCGACGCCCCCGGCGAGGACGACTACGCCACCTTGTGCCCCCCGGCCCTGAGTGGCAGAACCCGGATCGCCCACACGTGCGGTACGCGTCGAGCGCCGGCGGCTTCGAACCCACCGAAGCCGCCGGCGCTCGATTCCTCAACGACCCGAGGTATCCGGGGGCGCGTACCCGGGGCTCACCCGGATGGACGGCGGCGTTCCGTGGACCGCCTCGCCGGCCGTGCGATCCACGACTCGTGGGATCAGTACCAGAGGTACAGGAACCACTTCATCTTGCCGTCGTTTCCCTTCTTGTACTGGCACAGCCAATCCTTGCCGGAATCGATGCCCACGCCGGCGCACGTGCCTTTCGTCCAGTAGGCGTGGTAGAAGTGCCAGCTTGCCTTGACCTGTTGCTGGTCGGCGCCGATGGGGCGGGTCACCGGCGCCGAGGTGGCGTAGGTGGTCGCCGAGTCGGCGGGTTCCGCCGCCTGGGCCGTCGCGCCCATGCCCAGGAGGGCGAGCGTGGCGCCCAGGGTCAAGCCGACCAGTGCACGTCGAGTGCGCATGATGTGTCCCTTTTTCTGTCGTCGGTTGCTGGTGCTCATCGTTGATTCCGATGGTTGGAAGCCGATCGATGGCCCTGGCGGCGCTTTCGACGACGCCTTCGGTGTGGGCCGCCTCCCACACTGGTACCTCGTCCCGCGCGAGTCGTTGGCGGGGAACGCCCTGTTGTTGGCACGGGGCGCACTGCCCGACGGCGAACATGCGAATCGGCGGACATACTCAACCGCACGCAGCCCTGGTGCGGCGGCGCGGTTGGCGCCGGGGGCATACCGGTGGCGGTGCGGAGGGCCCGGATGAAGTCGGCCGGCCGGGGGTGGGAAGAGGTGGTAACTCCCCCTGGCAGGTTGGAGATTCGCGATGCCGCAGGGTGAACCGGTGGGATCCGTGGGGGAAATTCGCCATGCGAGGGTCGGGTGGTTCGTTGATATTTGTGGGTGAATGAACCTGATTTTCATTTTGTCACGGAAACTCCAAGGCGTTTGAGTGCTATCCGTCGTCGGGGCCGGCGGCCGTGTCGAAATCGGTCAGTCGGCGAATATCGACTGGTGCGCCGGGGGTCCCGTCCATAGCGTGCCAAGCTGCTGACGCTGAAAGTCTGCGGGGAGGCTAGGCATGCTTGATCTCTCGAAGAATTATTACGAGACGACGGGGACGATCTCGCACAGCACGGGATGCGACCCCGAGGACCGGATGGAAATTCGAATCCTCGGGCCGGTGACGATGTACAGGGGGGGAATCGAGACCACGTTCGACGGAACCAAACCCAGCACCGCTTTGGCGGCCCTGCTCCTGGCCCACGGGACGGTGCTGTCCGACGCCCGGATGAGCAGCTACCTCTGGGGCGACCGACCGCCCGCCACCGCGAGTTCACAGATCTACACGTACATCTCGCGGCTGCGCAAACTGCTCGGCCCGGCCGGTACCTACATCGTGCGGCGCCAACCCGGCTACGCGCTTTCGCTGGGTCCGGCCCGCTGCGACCACGAGGAGTTCGAGCGACTGAGCCGAGTGGGCCAAGCGGCCCTGACCGACCGGCGGTTCGAGGACGCCTCACGGCATCTGTCGGCCGCCTTGCGGCTGTGGCGCGGCCCGGCCCTGGCGAACGTGACCGAGTTCCTGGCCGCCAACGACGGCCCGTGGCTGGAAGAGGCACGGATGCGGGCGCTGGAGGCCCGGATCGAGGCCGACATCGAACTCGGCCTGCACGCGCGGCTCGTGCCCGAGCTGACCGCACTGGTGGAGGGCCATCCGGTGCGCGAGCGCATGCGCACCTACCTGATGATCGCGCTCTACCGCAGCGATCGACAGGCCGACGCACTGGAGATCTACCAGCAGGGCCGGCACGTGCTGGCCGAGCAACTCGGGGTGGACCCGGGCCAAGCGATGAACACCGTCTTTCGGGGGATTCTGGACGGCGATCCCACACTCGGGCGCGCCGCGGGCGGGGCCGGCGCACGGGTGGTCACCACCAGCGCGTGGAGTCGGCTGCGGCCCGCCATGCTGGCGCCCGACATCGCCGACTTCACCGGCCGAAACAGCGAACTCCAAGTGATCGAGGCCCTGTTGCGAGCGGGTTCCCCGGGCTCCGCGGCCTCCGGGGAGTCGGACCACGCGCACCGGACGGCCCGTGCGCCGAGCAGACCGGTGGCGATCACCGGGATGGCCGGCATCGGCAAGACCGCGCTCGCGATGCGGGCCGCCTACCGGTGCCTGGACCTCTTCCCCGACGGTCAACTCCAAGTGGATCTCGGCGGTCTCGACGAACGCCCCAAGGATCCGAGGCAGGTTCTCGGCTGGTTCCTGCGGGCGCTGCGCATCGACGACTGGGCGATCCCCGATTCGATCGAGGAACGCGTCCAGCTCTACCGCAGCAGGCTCGCCGGCCGACGGATGCTGATCCTGCTCGACAACGCGCGGGACGAGAGCCAGATCCGACCACTGTTACCCGGCGCCACCGGCTGCCGGGTACTGATCACCAGTCGTCACTCGCCGACCGCCCTGGACGGAGTCAGCCTGATCGAACCGGGCCCGCTGTCCGTGGACGAGGGACTGGAACTGCTGTCCCGGGTCTCGGGGCGGGCCCGGATCCGGGCCGAGCGCGAAATGGCCCGACGACTGGTCGAGTTGTGCGGCGGTCTGCCACTCGCGGTGCGGATCGCGGCCGTTCGCCTGCACGCGAGACCGCACTGGCAAGTGGCCTCGCTCGTGGTCCGGCTGGCCGCGGAGCGCGGCCGGCTGGACGAGTTGCGCACATCGGACCTGGACGTTCGATCGGGGATCCGGCAGAGCTATCGCGGGCTGCCTCCGCACGCGCGGCGGGCCCTGTGCCTGCTCTCCCACCTGGACGTGCCCGACTTCCCGTCGTGGGCCGCCGCCGAGATCCTGCGGCTGCCCCACGACCAGGTCGAGGACGTCCTGGAGACGTTGGTGGACGCCCGACTGCTGTCCTTCGTCCCCGGCGCGGGCGGGACCACGACGCGCTATCGGCTGCACCGTCTGGTGCGGATATTCGGCCGTGAGGCCGGCGACCTCGAAGTGGCCACCGCGCCGGAGCTCACCGCCGTCCTGGACCGGGCGTTGACCGCCTGGGTGCACCGCGGGTACGCGGCGCAAGCCGCCCCCGTGCGCGAGGGCGAACACTGGTTGGAGGACGAGAAGAGCGCCCTGATCGCCCTGTTCCGACAGGCACGAGGGGCCGGAAAATCTTCCTGCGCCTGGGAGTTGGGCCAGAACATGGCCCGTTTCCTGGACCGCTGCGCCTATTCCGAGGACCGGGTGCTCCCGGTCGCACCGGCACTGGGCGCGGTACGCATCGCACCCCGGAATCGACGGAGGCAGGCACATGTCCACGACGCGCACCGACGCTGAACGCTTGGACGCAAAAGACGTGTTGGCCGGCGTCCGGGAGCGGTTCGCGCTGCCGCCGGGGTTGATCTACCTGGACGGAAACTCGCTCGGGCCGCTGCCGACCTCGGTCGCCCCCGCGGTGCACGAGACCATCCATCGACAATGGCGCGAGGACCTGGTGCGCTCCTGGGTGGACTGGATGGAACTGCCCACCCGGGTGGGGGATCGGATCGGCGCCCTGCTCGGGGTCGGCCCGGGACAGGTCGCGGTGGGCGACTCCACCTCGGTGCAGTTGTTCAACACGCTGATCGGGGCGGCCCGCCTGCGGCCGGGCCGGCAGATGCTGTTGACCGATCCGCGACACTTTCCCACCGACCGCTACATGGCCGAGTCGGCGGCCAGGCTGCTGGGCCTGCGGGTGGTCGAGGTGCCCGCGGGGGAGGCGGCCGGGTGGTTGGCCCGAAACGGCCGCGACGTGGCGGTGGCCGCGTACCCGGTGGTGGACTACCGCACCGGCGAGCTGTGGGACATCGCGGGCATCACCGCGGCGGCGCACGACGCGGGCGCGGTCGTCCTGTGGGACGTCTGTCACGGCGTGGGCGTGCTGCCGCTCGAATTGGAGCGCCACGACGTCGACCTGGCGGTGGGTTGTACCTACAAGTACCTGTCCGGCGGCCCCGGTTCACCGGCCTTCGTGTACGTCGCCGAACGCCACCACGAAGCCCTGGACCTGCCGCTGGCCGGCTGGCTCGGACACGTCACCCCGTTCGCCACCGGTGGCCCGTACCTGCCGGCCCCCGGCATCGCCCGGGCCGTGGTCGGGACACCCGCGATCCTGTCGTTGGTCGCCCTGGACGCCGCGCTGGACGTGTATCGCGACGTCACGGTCGAGCAACTGCGCGACAAGAGCCTCTCGCTCACCGCGTTCTTCGTCCGCTGTGTGGACGAACTACCGGACGAACCGGCGTTCGAGGTGGTCACCCCACGTGCCGCCGAACGACGCGGTGGGCACGTCTCGCTGCGGCACGAACACGCCTACGGGATGATTCGCGCCCTGATGCCGCAGGGCGTCGTCGCGGACAGTAGGCCGCCGGATCTGCTCCGTTTCGGATTCCATCCGCTATATGTCTCGCATCAAGACGTCCGGGAAAGCGTCGAACGCTTGTGGCGGGTCGCGGAAACCAAACAGTACACCGATCCACGATTCGCCCGAACCAGCGCCTACGGTTAGCCAATTGCCTCGTCGGTGAGCGATCGCACATCGGCCCGGGCCGGCTCATAGGAAAAATATAGAGCCGTCTCCCAGGATGCTCTCCAGGGTCGGCCGCGGGGATCGAACCCCGCGGCCGCAGGCCGAAGGAGAGACTCGTGGACCATCGCATCAAGAGGCTGGTCGTTCTCGGCGGCGGGACGGCGGGGTGGATGACCGCCTCGTATCTGGGGAAGGCCCTCCAGGGTGCCGTGGACATCACGGTCCTGGAGGCGCCCACCATTCCCCGAATAGGTGTCGGCGAAGCCACCGTGCCGAACCTGCAGTCCGCGTTCTTCGACTACCTCGGTATTCCCGAGGACGAATGGATGCGCGAGTGCAACGCGAGCTTCAAGGCGGGCATCCGGTTCGTCAACTGGCGCACCCCCGGCAACGGCGCGGCACAACCACGCGCGCTCGACGGCGGCGTCGACCACTTCTACCATCACTTCGCCAACCTCCCCGAGCACGACGGGATCCCGCTCTCGCACTACTGGCACCTGCGCACCCTGCGGGGCGAGACCGACGTGCCCTTCGACTACGCGTGTTTCGCCGAAGCCGAGGTGCTCGACGCCAAGAAGGGCCCGCGCTACCGCGACGGCAGCCAGGCCACCGGCTACGCCTGGCACTTCGACGCCAACCTGGTCGCGGACTTCCTGCGCCGGTTCGCCACCGAGAAGCAGGGTGTGCGGCACGTCCAGGACGAGATGACCGAGGCGGTCCTCGACGAGCGGGGCCACATCACCGCGCTGCGCACGAAGGAGGGCCGACTCCTCGAAGGCGACCTGTTCGTGGACTGCTCGGGCTTCCGCGGCCTGTTGATCAACCAGGCGATGGAAGAGCCGTTCCTGGACATGTCCGACCAACTGCTGTGCGACAGCGCCGTGGCGACCGCGGTCCCGCACGACGACGCCGCCAACGGCGTCGAGCCGTTCACCTCGGCGATCGCGATGAGTTCCGGCTGGACCTGGAAGATCCCGATGCTGACCCGCTTCGGCACCGGCTACGTCTACTCGAGCAAGTTCACCGGCCAGGACGAGGCCACGCGCGAGTTCTGCGACCTGTGGGGTCTGAACCCCGACCGCACCCCGTTCAACCACGTACGCTTCCGGGTCGGCCGCAACCGTCGGGCCTGGGTGCGCAACGTGGTGAGCATCGGACTCGCCTCGTGCTTCGTCGAACCGCTCGAGTCGACCGGCATCTACTTCATCTACTCCGCGGTGCACCAACTCGCCAAGCACTTTCCGGACAAGCGCTTCGACCCGACCCTGGTCGACCACTTCAATCGCGAGGTGGAGAGCATGTTCGACTTCACCCGCGACTTCATCCAGACGCACTTCTACTTCTCGCCGCGCACGGACACGGAGTTTTGGCGGGCCAACAAGGAGCTTCCGCTCGGCGACGACGTCCGGGAGAAGATCTCGCTGTATCGGGCCGGATTCCCGGTGAACACCTCGCAGGCCGGCGAGCGAGTGTACTACGGCAATTCCGAAGTGGACAACAAGAATTTCTGGAACAACACCAACTACTGGTGCATCTTTGCCGGCCTCGGCCACCTCCCGGATCGTGTGTTGCCCGCCCTGGAATACAAGCCGGCCTCCATCGAAAGTGTCGAGAACCTGTTCGCCGAGGTCGAGTCCCGGCGGCGACACCTGCTGGCCGAGCTGCCCACCACGTACGAATTCCTGCGCCAACTCCACGGTAAATGACCTCGCTCGACCGGGACTTCTGGAGTAATTCGTGACGCATTCCGTCCGCGCCGACGTACACGACGACGTCCGGGTCGACCACCCCGCGGAGCCGACCGACCGGGCCGACCGACTGCGAGCCTTCATGGCCGGCTTTCCCACCGGTGTCGGCGTGCTCACCACGCTCGACGCGGGAAACCACCCGTGGGGCATGACCTGCACCTCGATCAGCTGCGTGACGCTGTCGCCGCCCACCCTCCTGGTCTGCCTGCGCCAGGGCAGTCCCACGCTGGAAGCGGTCCGGGCCGGCGGCACCTTCGCGCTCAACCTGCTGAGCGGACACGCCAGGAGCACGGCCGAGTTGTTCGCCTCCGGCGCTCCCGACCGGTTCGCGCGCACCCCCTGGTGTCTGCCCGCCGGCGCCGGCGGCCCGCATCTGGCCGAGGCCGCGCACGGGGTCGCCGACTGCAAGGTGGTGCGCGACGACGTCGTCGGCGATCACGCGGTGATCTTCGGCGAAGTGCTGGGCACGGCCCATCGCTCACTGCCCGATCCGCTGCTGTACGGCCTGCGTGGCTATGCCGCCTGGCCGGGGCAGCCCTGAGACCCCGCGGTGCGCCGGCCGCCCCCCGTCGGCGGCGCGCCGCGGTCCCCACGTCCACGCCGGCGCCGTGCTCGCCCCGCCCAGAGGAGGTCGCGATGTCCATCCGTGAGAACCCACCGACAGGGAGCGGGACCGACCCGCGGCCGGTCCTCGAGCGCGAGAACCCGCCCGCAGCCGACCCGCCGGTGTCCCGCGGCAGACAGATCCTGCTCTACGCGGTCGTCGTCGGGCTGTCGGCGGCGCTCATCCTGGCGGGCCTGTGGTCGGGCGTGCGCCACTACGGCGGACACGCCACGCACACCACCGGCGGTGTGCGAACGACCGCCGCGGACACCTTCGCCCACCTGCTGTTGGCGCTGCCGATCGTATTGCTGCTGTGCCACCTGATGTCCCGGCTGTTCCAACGCATGGCGCAGCCCGGGGTGATCGGCGAGATCTGCGTGGGCATCCTGCTCGGACCATCCCTGCTCGGCCTGTCGTGGCCCACCGGATACCACTGGCTGTTGCCCGAATCGCTCAACGGGTCGATCAACGTGCTGGCCCAACTGGGTCTGATCTTCTTCATGTTCCTGGTCGGCTACGAACTGGACCTGCGCCAGGTGCGCGGTCGCGGCCGGATCGTATTGATGATCAGCCACGTGGGAATCGCGGTACCGATGCTCAGCGGCGTGCTGCTGGCCCTGGTCGGATACTCCTCGCTGGCTCCCCGCGGTGTGGGATTCGTGCCCTTCGCGCTGTTCTTCGCGGTGTCCATGAGCATCACCGCCTTCCCGGTGCTGGCCCGCATCCTGATCGACCGCCGGATGGAACGTACCCGCCTCGGCGCGCTGGCGCTGGCCTGCGCCGCGGTCGGCGATGTCACCGCGTGGTGTCTGCTGACGGTCGTGGTGGCCACCACCGGTCACTCCTCCGGCTTCGGAGTGGCCCGAACCCTGCTCAGCACCCTCGTGTTCAGCGCGGTGATGTGGGGCGGAATTCGTCCCGCGTTGGCCCGCCTCGAAGGCGCCGGGCGCGAGTCGCGACCACGCAGGCTCTCGGACGCGGCGGTCCTGCCCGCACTGCTCGCGGCGATCATGCTCGCCGCGCTGGCCACCGACCGGATCGGCATCCACGCGATCTTCGGCGCCTTCCTGCTGGGAGTGATCGCCCCGCGCGGTTCGGTCACGGTCGAGGTCGCCTCGGCACGGATGCGGGACCTGACCGTCACGCTGCTGCTGCCGCTGTTCTTCGTGTACTCCGGCCTGCGCACCGAGTTCGGCCTGTTCGGCTCCGACCTGCGGTTGTGGTCCTGGTGTGTGACCATCACCGCGGTGGCCGTGATCGGCAAGTGGGGCAGCACCGTCGCGGCCGCCCGCGGCCTGGGCATCCCCGGCGGCGAGGCGCTGGCCCTGGGCACGCTGATGAACTGCCGCGGCCTGACCGAGTTGATCGTGCTCAACGTGGGTCTGGACCTCAAGGTGATCACACCCACTCTCTTCACGATGTTCGTGACCATGGCACTCGTTTCCACCGTGATGACCTCGCCGGTCCTCACCCTGATCGATCGCCTGGCGAACTCCCGACGCAACCGAAAGGACGACAATGATCCGCAACGTGGTGATCGTGGGCGGCGGCACGGCGGGCTGGATGACCGCCACCTACCTGAAGCAGACCTTCAGGGATGAGGTGTCCGTCACCGTCGTGGAGTCGGAGCGAGTGGGCACCGTCGGCGTCGGCGAGGCGACGTTCAGCACCATCCGCCACTTCTTCGCCTATCTCGGCCTCGAGGAGCGGGATTGGATGCCGAGCTGCGCCGGCTCGTACAAGCTCGGTATCCGGTACGCCAACTGGCGCGAGGTCGGCACCTACTTCTACCACCCCTTCGAGCGGCTCCCGGTACTCGACGGATTCACCCTGGACGACTGGTGGTTGCACCTGGACGGCGACGTGGAGAACTTCGACACGTCCTGCCTGCTGCTGTCCGCGTTGTGCGAGGCGAACCGCTCGCCGCGCCTGCTCGACGGCAGCCTGTTCACCACGCTCCTCGATCGCGAGATCGGCAACGCCAACGAGCAGCGCACCCAGTTCCCCTACGCCTACCACTTCGACGCCGACCTGCTCGCCAAGTTCCTGACCACGTTCGGCGTCGAACGCGGCGTGCGCCACGTGGTGGACGACGTGGTCGAGGTGCGCCGCGACGAGCGCGGCTGGATCGATCACCTGGTCACCACCGAACACGGCGACATCCCCGGCGATCTGTTCGTCGACTGCACCGGCTTCCGCGGGCTGCTGATCAACGGGGTGCTGGAGGAGCCGTTCGAGTCGTTCGAGGACGTGCTGCCCAACAACCGCGCGGTGGCCCTGCGGGTGCCCGCCGACCCCGGGCGCGAGATGGCGCCCTACACCTCCGCCACCGCGGCCGAGGCCGGGTGGATCTGGACCATCCCGCTGTACGAGCGCGTCGGTACCGGGTACGTCTACTCGGACGAGTTCTGCGACCCGGCCGAGGCCGAGCGCACGCTGCGCCGATTCGCCGCACCCGATCGGCCCGATCTGGAGGCGAACCACATCCGGATGCGGATCGGTCGCAACCGCAACTCCTGGGTGAAGAACTGCGTGGCGATCGGCCTGTCCAGCGGCTTCGTCGAGCCGCTCGAGTCGACCGGGATCTTCTTCATCCAGCACGGCATCGAGCAGTTGGTGAACTACTTCCCCGACCGCGATTGGGACCCGGCACTGGCGGTGCGCTACAACCGCAGCGTCGCCGAGGTGATCGACGGCGTGAAGGAGTTCCTGGTCCTGCACTACTGCGCGGCCGGACGCGAGGACACCCCGTACTGGAAGGCGGCCAAGTCCCGCGCGCTGCCCGAGGGGTTGGCCGAGCGGCTGGAGTCCTGGCGCACACTGCTGCCCGAGCCGGACACCATCTACCCGCGCTTCCACGGCTTCGAGGCCTACAACTGGAAGGTGATGCTGATCGGGCTCGGCAAGGCGCCCGCCCGGCCCCGACCGGCCCTGGCCGGCCTGGACCCCAGCGGCGCGATGGCCGAGTTCGCGGCGATCCGCAGGCAGGCCGAACGACTCGTCGCCGAACTGCCCAGCTGCCGGGAGTACGTGAGCCGACTGCACGGCTGACCCGGGGCCCGTCCGCCGGACCCGCCCCGGGCCCGGGATCGCCGCCGGGTCGGCGGCATTCGCGGATACCGGTCGCCGATCGGCGACCGGTATCCCCTGTTCTTGGAGAAACCAGTGACCACAGCATCCTTTCCGGTGTACCGCTCACCGGCGGTCCGCGGGGGCGGAGACGGTGCGACGTCGCCCGACCCGGACCGCGGCTCACCCGATCGCGCGGACTTCCTGATCCTCGGACCCCTGGAAGTGGTCGTCGACCATCGGTCCGTTCCCCTCCGGGCGCCCAAACAACGCAGCCTGCTGGCCTGCCTGTTGCTGCACGCCGGACAAACGGTGGGGGTCGAGAAGCTGCTCGGCCACCTCTGGGAGGGAAACCCTCCGGCCAGCGGCCGCAACGCCCTGCACGTGCACATGAACCGGCTGCGCCAGACATTGGAACGGGCGGGCGGTGAACGGCTGATCCACACCGTGCCCGAGGGGTATCGCATCTCGATCGCCGCGTCGGCGCTGGACCTGAACCGCTTCGACGACCTGGTCGAGCGCGCCGAACGGGCGCGTCAGGCCGATCGGCCCCGGGAGGAGGCGGATCTGCTCGCCGCCGCCCTGGCCCTGTGGCGCGGCCCCGCGCTGGACGACGTACCCGCGGAGGCCCTGCAACGGGAGGCGGTGCCCGTGCTGACCGAACGCCGGTTGCGCGCCGCCGAACGATACTTCGACGTCGGCCTCTTCCTGGGCCGGCAGGACCGGATCCTGGCCCCGCTGCGCGAGATGACCGCCGAACACCCCTACCGCGAACGGTTCTGGTACCAGCTGATCCTCACGCTGTACCGCTGCGACAGGCAGGCGGAGGCGCTGGCCGCCTACGCCGAGGTCCGCGACCGGCTGAACGAGGAACTGGGCATCGATCCCGGTGAACGGCTGGTGCGTCTGCAACGGGCGATCCTCAGCGGTGCGCCGGCCCTGCCCGCCGAGTCCGCCGCCAAACACCGCACGGCGCCGGCCGACACCCGCGGCTCGTGGACCTCGCTGTACCAACTGCCCAGGGACGAGCGCGATTTCGTGGGGCGCGAGGCGGTACTCGGATGCATCGTCGAGGCCGCCACGCCGCACCACGGGCTGCCCGCGTCGCCGGTCGTGGTGCTCTCGGGCGGCCCGGGAGCGGGGAAGACGGCGACCGCGCTGCGGGCCGCGCACCGGTTGCGCGGACAGTTTCCGGACGGCCAGTGGTACGTGCGGCTCAGCGGCACCGACGACAGCCCCCGCGATCCGGCCGAGGTGTTGGCGGAACTCCTGAGCGCGTGCGGTTCCTGCCGGGTGCCGCCCGGCCTGGAGGCACGGGCGGCCGCGCTGCGCGCCCAACTGGCGGACCGCCGCGTGCTGTTGCTCCTCGACGACGTCACCCGCGCCGAGCAGGTCACGCTGCTGCTGCCGGGCACCGCGGGCTCGACGGTCCTGGTGACCAGCCGCGTGGAGCTTCCGGAACTGAGCGCGTCCTGCGGTGCCCGACTGTTCGCGCTGTCGGACGAACTGACCGAGAGCGAATCGGCCGCCCTGCTCGAAGGCGTGCTGGGTAGGGCCCGGCTCGCCGCGGAGCCCGAGGCCGCGGCGGAGTTGGCAAGGCTGTGCGACCGCCTGCCGCTGGCCCTGCGGATCGCCGCGGCGACGCTCGCCGCCGATCCCCGGTGCCGCGTCGCGGACTACGTGGCCCGGTTGCGCGAGGGGGACCCGCTGAGTCGGCTCACCCTGGGACACGGCCCCCGGGCCGGCGTGCGCGACGCCTTCCGGGCCGCGGCCGCGCTGCTCTCGCCCCAGGCCGCGCGGGTGTATCGGCTGTTGCCGCTGACTCCCGGACCCGATTTCGGCACCGCCACCGTCCGGGTGTTGGCGGGCCTGGCCGACGACGGACGGGCCCAGGAGATCCTCGACCGGCTCGCCGCCGGCCACCTGGTCGCCCCCAGCGGCCCCGGCCGGTTCCGGCTGCGCGGACTCACGCGCGCGTACGCCACCGAGTTGTCGCGCACCGCGGATGCCCCGGACGAGCGGACCCGGGCCGCGCGCCGCATGAACGAATGGCTGTTCGCGGGCGTGCGGGAGGCGGTGCGCCGGCTCGGCCTGGGCACCTTCCCGGAGCTCCCCGGATCGGGCGACGCGCCGGCGCGTTTCGCCGAGGCCCGCGCCGCCTCGGCCTGGCTCGACGCCGAGCGGGCGACACTGGTGGCCCTGGTGGAGGCCGGTGACACCGAATGCCCGGCGATCGAGTTGGCCGCGTTGCTCGGTCCCTACCTGACCGACGGCGGACACCACGAGCAGGCGCTGCGCTGCGCCCTGGCCGCACGGGCGGCCGAACAACGCGCCGGGCGCGGGTGGTCCGCGGCCACCTTGATCGGGCTTGGTTTCGCCCATCTGGGCCTGGGGCGTTCGACCCGGGCACGGCTGTACTTCACCCGGGCGCTCGAACGCGACATCGCGACGAGCGAGCCCTGGCAACGGTTGGCCGCCCTGCGCGGCCTCGGGCTCGCGATCGGCGTGGAGCGGCACGGCGCGAGGGCCGTCGAGGTGCTGACCACCGCGCGCGACCTGGCCGACCGGCTCGGCGGACTGCGGGCGGCGGCGTGCGTGCGACGGGATCTGGCGGCCGAGTTGCACCGGGCGGGCCGGCTGGACGAGGCCCGCGAGGAGTTGCTGGTCGCGCTGCGCGACGCCCGCCTCGTCGAGCCGGGCGAATCCGGCCCCGGTATCGCCCGAACGTTGTGGCGGCTGGGCCTGGTCTCGCACGACCAGGGCCGGGCCGAGCGGGCCGTCAGCTACCTCGCCCAGGCGTTGGCATCCGGCGGTACGGCCCACGACCAGGCCGCGATCGAGGCCGTGTTGGCCCGGACCTACCTCGAACGCGGGGGACTGGGCACCGCGGCCCGGCACGGCGGCGAGGCCCTGCGGCTGGCGTGTGCCGGCGGCGACGCGCGGTGTCGGGCACACGCCTTGAACGTGCTCGGCGAGATAGCCCGGGCGCAGGGGCAACGCGACCTCGCGTTTCGGCATCACACGGTCGCGCTGAGGCTGGCCCGCCGGGTCGGCTCGACGCGGGGCGAATGCGAGGCCCGGACCGGTCTGGTGCTGGTGCTGCTCGCGGAACGCGACGCGCGTCTGCTCCGGCCGGCGAGGTGGCACGCCCGGGCGGCGGTCGGCACGGCCGTCCGTGCCGGTCACCCGCTGATCTACGCGCGTGCCTGCCACACCCTGCACGCGGTCTCGACGGCGTCGAGCGCGACGGGCGCAACCCGGCCGCGGCGCGCCGAAACGGTCTCGCGCGCATGCGTGTTCGTGGTGCAGGCGGACAGGACGGAGCCGGCCCCGCCGCGCAGACTGCCCGCACCGCCCGCGTTTCGGCAACAGGAGGCGTCGGCGCCCGCGTTGATCGGGCCGGGGCGCACGAGGCGAACGTGTCGCGATGCCACCCGGCGCGAGACGGGGGAGCGGGAGGCGCTGGAGGACAGCGCCTGAGACGCGTCGCCGACGAACCCCGCAACCGTCGAACATCGAACGCCGGTGCCGCGGCGTCGACCGAATGTGGAGGACCCATGACCATCGTCTACGGCGCGTTCGATCGAGCCGCGCTCGACCGGGAGTACTCGCCGAGTTCCCGCGCGCCCGACTTTCTGCGGACCCTGGACCAGGCCGCGGATCGCAGCCGGCAGGCACGCGCCGACCTGGCCTGCCGCCCGGACGTGCGATACGGACCCGATCCGGCCGAGCGGCTCGACTACTTCCCCGCGACCCGGCCCGGCGCACCGCTGTTCGTGTTCGTCCACGGCGGCCACTGGCAGCAGTGCAGCAAGGAGGAATCCGCCTTCGCCGCACCCCGGTTCGTGAGTTCCGGGGCGGCGTTCGCGGCGCTGGGATACGGACTGGCGCCGGGCAACTCGCTGGCCGAGATGGTCGCGTCGGTGCGGCGCGCGCTGCGCTGGTTGTGCGAGCACGCCGACGCGCTCGGACACGCGGGCGACGCGGTGTACGCGGGCGGGAGTTCGGCCGGCGCCCATCTCGTCGCGGCGGCGCTCAGCGGACCCGAGGCGGGGCCGCGAGTGCCCGGGGTGTGCCTGCTCAGCGGGGTGTACGACCTGCAACCGATCCGGTCGAGCTACGTCAACGACGCGCTGGGACTGGATCGGGAAACCGCGGAGCGCTACAGTCCGCTGCGGGCGGGAACCCTCGCCGCACGATCGGTGATCATCGCCCGAGGAGCCGACGAGACCTTCGAATACGCCCGGCAGCAAAGGGAGTTCGTCCAGATGCTGCGGGGCGGGGGGCACCCGGTTCGCGATCTGGTGGTGGTCGGACGCAATCACTTCGACCTGCCGTTCGATCTCGGTCGGGTCGGGACCTCGGTCGGTGACGCGGTGCTGGCACAGATGGGCCTGTCGCCACCCGCCGCCCGGCCCTGAACACCACACGCGCGCGCCGGTCGGACCGCAGGCTTCGGTCCGACCGGCGCGTGTGTGTGGCAGGACCCGACCGGCGCGCCCCGTGGCCCGACGACGGCACCGGGCGGGCCGGTCCCGGGAGGGTCGCCGGGCGGGAGGTCACACGTGTCCCACCGCCGAGGTCGCCTCCGCCGAGTCGGGCTCCTCGTCGCTCGATTCCCGGGACGCGGGCGTGTCGACCAGGACGAAGACCACGAGCGCGGCCAGGACGGCCATGCCCGCGGCGACCCACAGCGTCACATTCAGGCCCGAGGCGAAGGCTTCCCGGACCAGATGATCCATCGAGGCCCGCTCGGGTTCGGGGGTGCGGGCGATCACGCCCTGCGCCTGACCGCCGGTCAGGGCCCCGGCCACGTCGTGGGCGTTGGCCAACCGGCCCTTGTCGGTGAGCACGTCCTGGACCCGGGCCTGGAAGATGACGCCGAACACGGCGATGCCCAGGGCGAAGCCGAGTTGGCGGAAGGTGTTGACCGCACCGCCGGCCATGCCGCCACGAGCCGCCGGAACCGAGGCCAACGCGGCACCGGACAGGGTCGGCGTGACCAGACCCACCCCGACGCCGGCCACCAGCAGGCCGCCGATGATCACCGTGCCCGACGAGCCGGCCTCGACGAACGCCTGCAACGCCGCGCCCGCCGCGATGAAGAGCATGCCGATGCCGATCGCGGGTTTGGGGGCCCACGGTCCCAGTCGGCCCACCAGGGCGGAGAGTACGAACGCCGAGATGCTCAGCGGCAGGATGTACAGGCCCGCCTTGATCGGCCCGTAGCCCAGAACGGTCTGCAACCACAGGGACGTGAACAGCAGATAGGCGAACGCCGCGGCCTGCATCAACAGGCCGGCCGACATGATGCCCACGAACGCCCGGCTCCGAAAGAGCGTGAGGTCCAGGATCGGGTACGGGTGCCGGCGCTCCACCACGATGAACACGATCAGCGCGACCAGGCCGAGCCCGAGCATGCCCAGCGTGTTCACCGACGTCCAGCCGTCGACGTGGGCCCGGATCAGCGCGAAGGTGACCGACCCGGCGGCGACGGTGAACGCGACGATGCCCGGGAGGTCGATGCGGTGGCGCTCCGCGGGGCGCTCCTCCTCGAGCACCCGCACGCTCAGCACGACCGCGATCACGCTCACCGGCAGGTTGACGTAGAAGATCCAACGCCAGTCCAGGTATTCGGTCAACAGACCGCCGACCACCGGTCCCGCCGCCGCGGCCACCGCGTTCGTGGCACCCCACACGGCGAACGCGACGGCGCGGTCCTTGCCCCGGTAGTGCGAGCCCAACAGGGCGATGGTGGTGCCGAACATGCCGGCCGCGCCGATGCCCTGGACACCGCGGGCCGCGATCAGCACGCCGGCGTCGGGGGCCAGCGCACACACCAGTGAGGCGATCGCGAAGACCACCAGGCCGACCAGGTAGGTGGCCTTGCGACCCAGGAGGTCCGCGGTCGATCCGATGCCGAGCAGCAGCGCGGCCAGCGCCAGCGCGTAGATGTCGACGACCCACTCCAGATCGGACAGCTCGGTGTCCAGATCGGTAGCCATGTCCGGCAGGGCCACGGTCACGATGGTCACGTCCACGAGCAGCATGAACGTACCCAGGCAGATCGCCACAAGGGGCGGCCACTTACGCATGAGTTTCCTCTCGGCGGCGGGGGTCGATGTCGAGAACCCGGTCACCGAAACCTTCGTGGCGATCGGCCGGACCGCGCCACGCAGGGGGCCCGCATTGCTTGTTTTCGACATCACGACCGCCGACGAGGTGGGAAATCGTCGAGACGCGCCGGACGAGACGGCCGACGGTTCCACCGCCGACGCGGGCGTGCGTGGTCCCACCGTCGACGAACGCGCGGGGTCCGTCAGCGCCGGGGCGGACCGCTCCCGGCGGACAACGACTTGGGTACGCTGCCGGCGCGCTTGACCGAGCGGATGACCGGAGCCGTCTCCATCGCCACCACCTGGGTCAAGGTGGCGATCCGCGTGGTCAGGTAGTGGTAGAAGTCGTCGGTGTCGTGGCAGGCGACCATCGCGACCAGATTCGCCGAGCCGGTGACGGCGGCGGCGAAGGCGACCTCGTGATGCTCGGCCAGCGCCTCACCGACCGCGACCAGGGCCGCCGGGGGCACGGAGAGCCACAACATCATCTCGGCCTCGTAGCCGAGCAGCGCCGAATCGATCTCCACGTCGAAGAACAGCGCCCGGGCCCGGCGCAGCCGCTCCAACCGGCGCTTGGCGGTCGATTCGGACCAGCCGGTCACCTCGGCCAGTTTGGCGTAGCCGGCCCGACCGTCCAGGGCGAGCATGGCCAGGAGTTTGCCGTCGCCCTCGAACATCTCCAGTCGCTCGCGCCGCGTGGGGGGATCGCCCAGCCCCGCGTCGAGTTCGCGGATCTGGTCGGGGGTCAGCGAGTCGGCCTTGCCGTGCCAGCCGGTCGGGCCGCCGGAGAACGCGTGCAGGATGTTGTGCGCGGTGACCCCGACCACGCGTGGAGTGCGCGGTAACTTCTGCAGGAGCAGCGAATCGCCGTCGGTACGCGGCCCGCTGCGGGTGACGCAGACGATCTCGGTGCCGCCGGCGGTCAGGCTGACCCAGGAGGTGTCGTCGCGCCGGGCCAGGGCGGCGGCGACGCCGGCCGCCGCGTCGGGGCTGCACTGGATCCGGACCAGCCACTCGACCTGACCGAAGCGGCTGACGTCGGGCAGGCCCAGCACCCGCATGGCACCGGAGTTATGCAGCTTGCGATAGCGGCGGGCCACGGTCTGATCGGATACGTCCAGGACCGCGGCCACTCGACTCAAAGGCGCGCGCCCGTCGATCTGGAGCGCATGTACCAATTGCCGTTCCAGCCGGTCGAGCCTGGTGGAATCCACCCCACGACGCTACTTGAAAGCCGATATCCGGCGCCAGAGGACAACTGGCTGGTATTTCCGTTTCGCCCCCCGGCAATGTGGTGACAGCGAACCGTAATCGCCCGACGACGCACGGTGCCCGAAGGTGCCGGGATCGTCGTCGGAGTGGGAGGGACAGTGATGACCGAGCCGAGCCACCAACCCCGCGACCACCAGGATTTCCCGCTGTCGGGAGCCGGCCTGACCGCGTTGAGCATCGCCGCCGAACGCAACCTGGAGAGCCGTCGTCCCGATCGACTCTTCGACGACCACCTCGCGGCGGCCTTCCTGGCCCCACTGGACGCGTCCCGCGCGGCGCCGCCGGCCGGATTCCGGCCGAGGAGGTCGCTGGGCGCACGCTGGTCCGGGATGCACGGATTCATCGGGCTGCGCACCCGCCTGTTCGACGACGAACTGCTCGCCGCCGCCCGCGTCGGCGGGCGCCAGATGGTGCTGCTCGGGGCCGGACTGGACACCCGCGCCTTCCGGCTGCCCTGGCCGGCGGGGGTGCGGGTGTTCGAGCTCGACCGACAGGACGTGCTGCGTTACAAGGCGGAGGTGCTGGCGCGGGCGCGGGCGCGGGCGCGATGTCACCGCGTGCCGGTGCCGGTCGACCTCGCCGACGAGTGGGCGGCGGCGCTGTGTTCGGCCGGATTCGACCCCACGCTGCCCACCGTGTGGGTGGCCGAGGGATTGCTGCTCTACCTCGGTCGGGCCGACTGCGACGGGCTGCTCGCGCGCGTCGGCGCACTGTCGCAGCCGGGCAGCCGGCTGGTTCTGGACCACGTCAACGCGGCGATGATGCAGACCGAGGAGTTCGCCCACATGGCGCACGAGCTCGCCCGGGTCGGGGTGGCCTGGCGGTCCTCGATCGACGACCCGCTGCAGTGGCTGGCCGGCTTCGGCTGGCAGGCCACTCTGGTCGACGTCGAGTCGTACGCCGCCGGCCTGGGCCGGCCGGTACCGCCCGTGCTCGCCGCCGACCAGCGGTTGGCCCAACGCCTGTGGCTGGTCTCGGCGCGACGCTGAAAAGGGGGCCGAGCGCCCGGTGCGAGCGGGCGAACCGGTCGCACCAATGCCCGGCCCGGACCCGCCGGACGCAGCCTTTCGTCGCCCTCCACGCCCCGCCCGACTCCCGCCCCGCGCACGCAAGAGACACGACAGGGGTGCGCAAGTGCGCCCTGCCAGTGTCCGATTCGGCCTGGACGGGGGTTCGGGTCGCGCCATCAGGACGCTGGGGGACTACGCCGATGATCGTGGTGATGGATCAGACTTCCGCTCCGGAGCTTGCCGAAGACGTGGCTGCGGCGCTTCGTGCGGAGGACATGCAGGTACTGCGCAGCCGATGCCACGGCCGCGCCCACCTGATCTCGACCGGGACCGCTCCGCGGGGCCTGGCCGAACGCATCCGACCGTTGCCCGGTGTGGAATCGGTGGTCGACACCGAGGACGCATTGCGCTTCACCGGACGCGCCTACCAACGCGCCGACACCGTCGTCGACGTGGCCGGAGTGCCGATCGGCGGCCCGGCGTTCGTGGTCGTCGCGGGCCCGTGCGCGGTGGAGAACCGGGCCCAGATGGGCGACTCCGCGCACGGCGTCGCGCTCGCCGGGGGCGCCATCCTGCGCGGTGGTGCCTACAAGCCCCGGACCTCGCCGTACAGCTTCCAGGGCCTGGGACGCGCCGGACTGCGCCTGCTCGCCGAACAGCGCGAGGTCACCGGGTTGCCGATCATCACCGAGGTGCTCGACGTCGCCGACCTGGACGACGTCCTGGAGGTCGCGGACATCCTCCAGGTCGGCACCCGGAACATGAGCAACGCGACCCTGCTGCGCGCGATCGGGCGCAGCGGCCGGCCGGTGCTGCTCAAACGCGGGATGGCGGCCACGATCGAGGAATGGCTGCTCGCGGCCGAGTACATCCTGTCCGAGGGCAACCCCGACGTGGTGTTGTGCGAACGCGGCATCCGCACGTTCGAGCCGGCGACCCGCTTCACCCTCGACCTGTCCGCCGTCGCCGCGGTGCGACGGATCAGCCACCTGCCGGTGATCGTCGACCCCAGCCACGCGGCCGGGCGCACCGACCTGGTCCGGCCGCTCGCACTGGCCGCCGCCGCGGTCGGCGCCGACGGCATCATGATCGACATCCACCCCGACGCGGCCACCGCGCTGTGCGACGCGGGGCAGGCGCTGCATCCCAAGGAACTGGCCGAACTGACCGCCGATCTCGGCCGGTTGCTGACCGCGACGGGTCGGGTCCTGGCGGTGCCGCCGCCGCGTCCGATGCCGGCACGTCCGCGCGCGCTGGCGACGGAAGGGGTCTGATGTGACCTCTCCCGCAGAGGGACCCCGCAACGGCGGTCCCGACACCGACGGCGACGACGCGACGGTCTGGCGGCATCGACTCTTCGCCGCCGAAGTGAGCATGGCCAACGCGCTCGAACAACTGGGCGCCGGCGGCTACGACGCGTGGACGGCGATCCTGTCCCGACTGGACGACGGCCGACCCGAGCCCGACGAGACCGACACCGAGGGTTGGCGCTGCGTGTGCCTGCGCGCGTTGACGCTCATCCGGGGCTACTTCGCCCAGTGCTTCGGCGCCGAGGGTGTGCGCACCTGGGCCGCGCTCGACGCCCAGACGTGGCGCTGGGCCGAGCCCCGGGGCCGACCACACGCGGGCGCCGACCCCGCCGCCGCCGAACTCGCCCGTCAGGAGGCAGCGGCGTACCCGCGTCCCTCGTGGGAGAGCGGCATCCGCACCGGCGGCGCCCCCCGGCAGATCCGCCGCACGCTCTCCGCGAGCACCGCGGACCCGATTCCGCTCAGCCAAACCGCCACCCTGGAGTGTTCCGCGCCCGGCGCGTACTGGCCGCCTCGCGCCACGAACTGCTCCGTGATCCGGGACGAGGGCATCCGATGAGGAAATATCCGTTCGTCACCCTGGACGCCGAGCACGACCGGGAGTTGCACACCTGGCTCGGCGACTACATCGCCCAACCGCACCCCGAACTCGGCCGCGACGGCCCGGTCTGCCCCTTCGTCGAACCCTCGTTGCGCGCCGATTCGCTGATCGCGGTGGGCCATCGCTGGGAGGGCCCACCGCACCTGCCCCGGATGGTGCGGATGATCGAGGACGCCACCCGGATGTTCCGGTCCATCGACTGGAAGGCGCGCAATCCCCAACTGCACGCGCTCGTCGTGCTGGTCACCGACCTGCCCGAGGAGGGCTGGTGGCTGATCGACGAGGGCCATCGGGCGACCAAGGACCGGGCGGTGGCCGAGGGTTTGATGCTCGGCCAGTTCCACCCGGACTGCCGGGCCCCGGCGGCGCGCAACCCGCTGTTCCCCGTCAACCGGGCCCCCTGGCCGATGATCGCGATCAGGAACATGGCCTTCCACGACATCCTCTTCCTGCACGACCACCCCGGCTGGTTCTCCAACTACCGCGAACGGTACGCGCGTTACTACGACAGCGGCGCCCGGATCGACCCGCGGTTCGCCGGCCTGTACGCATCCGCCGTGCGCGCGGCGGACGAGCACGCCGTCCCCGTCCTGTCCGGTCGTGCCGACCGGTCCCGATAATCCGGCGCCGAGGAGAGCAACCATGAGATTCGACGGAATCCACCTGGCCGGTATCGGCACCCACCTGCCGGACCGGGTGAGCACCGAGGACGCGGTCGCGGCCGGCCGCTACCCCGCGGCCGAACGCGAGAGCAGCGGGCTGCTGTCGATCGGCGACGCCGGCGACCTGCCCGCCCCCGACATGGCGATCCGCGCCGCGAACGCGGCGCTCAAGCAGGCCGACCACGAGGCCGCCGAGATCTGCAAGCTGTTCCACAGCACCGTGCACTACCAGGGACCGGACGTGTGGTCCGCGCCGCACTACATCGTGCGCAACACCGTCGACCAGCCGATCTCGGCGATCGAGGTCCGGCACGGTTGCCTGGGCATCATCGAATCGCTGGAACTGGGCGCCAACCACCTGCTGGCCGACCCGAGCCGGACCGCCGTCCTGCTGACCACCGCGGACAACTTCAACACCCCCACGGTCGACCGCTGGACGGTCTCCAAACTGTTCGTACTCGCCGACGGGGCCGGCGCGATCGTGTTGTCCACCCGACCCGGATTCGCCCGACTCGTGGCCACCGGCGCCCGGTCCATCCCGCGCATGGAGGAACTGCACCGCGGCGGCGAGCAGATGTTCCCGCCGGGCATCACCCGCGGCGAACCGCTCGACCTGGAACGCCGGCGCACCTACTGGGCCCAGCAGTGGGCCGCCGGCAGCCCGCCGCCGATGGGGCACCTCGGCGACCTGGTGGCCGAGGTGGTGCACGAGACGGTGGCCGAGGCCGAACTCACCATGGACGACATCACCCGGGTCGCCCACGTCAGCTTCGCCCAAGACGCGCTGCGGGACACCTTCCTGGACCCGATCGGGATCGACGAGGCGCGCGGCACCTGGGAGTTCGTCCGGCGCACCGGGCACGCCGGCCCCTCCGACCACGTCGCGGGGCTCGAACACCTGTGGACCACCGGCGCGGTTCGCACCGGCGACCACGTGCTCCTGCTCGGCGGCACCCCGGGCTTCGAGGTGGCCTGCGCGATCGTGCGGATCACCGCGGACGCGGCCGGAGGCCGATGATGCTCGCCGGCTGCACCCCCTGGCCCGACGAATGGGCCGAGCGCTACCGCGAATCGGGATACTGGCAGGGCCGCACCCTGGGCGACCTCCTGCACGACTGGGCGCGCCGATACGACGACCGCGTCGCACTGGTGCACCGGGAACGCCGGCTGAGCTACCGCGAACTCGACCTGTGGGCCGACCGGGTGGCGATCCGGCTGAACGCCGAAGGCATCACCGCGGGCGACCGGGTCGTGGTGCACCTGCCGAACATCCCCGAGTTCGTCGCCGTATGTTTCGCGCTGTTTCGACTCGGCGCCCACCCGGTGTTCGCCCTCGCCGCGCATCGCGGCAACGAGATCCGGCACCTGTGCCGCATCTCCGAGGCGGTCGCCTACATCGTGCCCGACGGCCGGGTCGGCTACGACTACCCGGCGCTGGCCAAACGGATCCAGGCCGACGTACCCACCCTGCGCACGATCCTGGTCGTGGGCGGCCCGGACGACTTCACCGACCCGGGCACATCCGAGCGTGGCCTCGAACCGGTCCGGGTGGACCCGGCCGACGTCGCCTTCTTCCTGCTCTCCGGCGGAACCACCGCGCTGCCCAAACTGATCCCGCGCACCCACGACGACTACGCCTACCAGGTGCGCGCCGGCAGCGAACTGTGCCGACTCACCCGGCAGGACGTGTACCTCGTGGTGCTCCCGATCGAGTTCAACTTCCCCTGGGGATGTCCCGGCGTACTCGGCACCCTCTCCGCCGGCGGCACGGTCGTACTGGCCGCGGACGCCGGCGCCGACGAGTGTTTCGCGCTGATCGCCCGGGAACGGGTGACCTTCACCTCGCTGGTGCCCGCCATCGCGCATCTGTGGCTGGAAGAGGTGGAGTGGAGCGCACACGACCTGTCGAGTCTGCGCTTCGTCCAGGTCGGCGGGGCCAAACTGCCGGCGGAGACGGCCCGCCGCATCCCGCCCGCGTTCGGCTGCCGACTGCAACAGGTCTTCGGAATGGCCGAAGGCATGTTGTCCTACGTCCGCGAAGACGACGACGAGGAGACCGCGTACACCACCCAGGGCCTGCCCCTGTCCCCGGCGGACGAGGTGCGGATCGTCGACGAGCACGGCGATCCGGTGGCCCCCGGCGCGGCCGGCGAGATGCTCGTGCGCGGGCCGTACACACTGCGCGGCTACTACCGCGCCCCCGAACACAACGAGCGGGCCTTCACCGAGGACGGCTTCTACCGCACCGGGGACGTGGTCACCCGCACCCCCGACGGTCACCTGGTGATCGAGGGCCGGATCAAGGACGTGGTCATCCGCGGCGGCGACAAGATCTCCGCACCCGAGATCGAGGAACACCTGCTCGCCCTGCCGGGGGTTCACCAGGTCGCCCTGATCGGGGTCCCCGACCCGATCCTCGGCGAGCGCACCTGCGCGTGCGTGGTCGCGCACGGCCACGCGCCCGAACTGCTCGACCTGCGCACGGCACTGCAGGACGAGGGACTGGCCGACTACAAGCTCCCGGATCGCCTGGAGATCCTCGCCGACCTGCCGCGCACCCCCCTGGGCAAGGTCGACAAGAAGGCACTGGTCGCCCGGTTCTCCTGACCACATCGGCGACGGACACCCGGGACCGGACCCGAAACCCTCCGGGCCGGTCCCGGGGTCACCCAGCAGGAAGGAAACCGAGGATGGAACCGCGCACCGACCCGGATGCCGCCGACGCGGCGGCCGCCTCACTGACCCCACCGCGACTGCGGGAAGCCGTCGCCGCCGTGATCGGCACCGACCCCGACAACCTCCGAGGCGACCAGAACCTGGTCCTGCTCGGACTCGGATCACTGGAGATGATGCGACTGGTCAACCAATGGCGTCGGCTCGGCCTGCGCGTCGCGTTCCAGGACCTGGCCGCCCGACCCACACTCGACGCCTGGTGGCAACGGATCGACGCCGCCCAACGCGCCGCCACCGAGGACACCCACCCCGCGGACCGCGAGGCCGGGCGATGACCGGCGCGAGCGCGAACGCCCCCGCGCCCACCGGGCTGCTGATCCGGGACGGCGTGGTCTACAGCGCGGCCGCCGACGCACGGGTGTACGACCCGGGGTCGGTGCTCGTCGTCGGCGACACGATCGTCGCGGTCGGCGCCGCCGCCGACGTGGACGAGGCGGTCGCCGCCTGCGAGCCGGCCGTGCGAGCCGCCCTGCGCACCGTCGACGCGCGCTCGATGATGGTGCTGCCCGGCTTCGTCAACGCGCACTGGCACGAAATGTACGCGATGCGCATCCCGTTCAAGGGCGCGCTGCGGTCCGCCGACGACCGGGCCGACGAACCCGGATTCATGGCCTGCGGCGGAGACATGGCCCGGATCTCCACCATGTTCGACTCGTTCCACGACCTCGCCGGGCAACTCGCCCCCGACGAGGCCGAGGCGATCGCCGCCTACTCGCTGTGGACCCAACTGCGATCCGGCACCACCACCATCGCCGACGTCGGATCGTTCACGCTGCCGCACTCGCTCGCCGACGCCGCACTGCGGATCGGACTGCGCTGCGTACTCGGCACCTGGGCCACCGACGGAGTCGCCGTCCCCGAGCAGAACGCCTTTCGACGCACCCGTGAGCCGGAAGCCGTACTGGGCCCGCTGGAGGACGTGCTGCGCCGCTGTGCCCAGGACCGCAGCGGCCTGCTGCGCGGCCGGCCCACGGCCGTGTACCCGGGCAACATGTCTGACGAACTCGGGCGCGGGCTGGCCGAGTTGACCAAGCGATACGACACGACCTTCGCCACCCACGTGGGGGCGCTGCGGCACGAGGACCGGGCGACGCGCGCGTGCTTCGACACCACACCGCTGCGCCGCCTGCACGAACTCGGCCTGCTCGACGACCGGTTGATGGCGGTGCACTGTGCGTTCGCCGACGAGTACGAGCGGTCCCTGCTGATCGACAACCGCGTGCACATCAGCCACTCGCCCGCCAAGTACGGCAGCACCGGCGAATCCGCGCTGACCGAGACCCGGCTGATCACCGAACTGATCCGCGCCGGTCTGGACGTGTCGGTGTCCACCGACGGCGTCGTCTACCCGCTCGGCGGCATGGCGGAGAACATGCGCGCGGCCTGGCAGGCGCACAACGAACTCTCGGCCGACCAGAGCTTCCTGCCGCCCACCGACGTGCTGGCCATGGCCACCCGGCTACCGGCGCGCGGGCTGCGCTGGGACGACGAGATCGGCAGCCTGGAGACGGGCAAACGAGCCGACCTGGTGCTGGTGTCCACCGACGACTGGCGCTACGTGCTCAACCCCCGCCCCCTGGAGGCGTTCCTGCACCTGGGCGGCTCCATCGACGTCGACACCGTCATCGTGGCCGGCCGCGTCCTGGTCCGCGCCGGGCAGGCCGAACTGCTGGACGAGCGGCAGCTCCTGGAGGACTACCTCGACGCGTTGCACTCCTTCTCCGCCCGCCGGTTGGGCATCGACGAGAAGGTGCTGCGCCCACTTCTGGACGACAACCCCCGACTGCGCCGCGCTCGCGGCGCACACCCCACGAGGAGGCTTCGATGAGGGACCAGTCGGCCGCCGACACCGTCCCGCCCCCCGCGCGCTGCCCATTCGGCGCGGGTGCCGACCGGGGCGGGCCCGCCCCGTACGTGTCCTACGCGCGCATGGACGAGCTGCACGAACTGGCCCGACCGCTCACCGATTCGCCGTGCGAGCTGACCTTCATCCTGATCAGCCACGTCAAGGAGATCCTGTTCCGCACCATCCACATCGAACTGGACCAGGCCCGGACCGCGATCCGGCAGGACGAGATCTCCGTCGCCTGCGAGCATCTGCAACGAGCGACCCGGTCCCAACAGGCGCTGCTGACGTCCTGGGAAGTGCTCAGCGCGATGGCCCCCGACGAGTTCCTGGAGTTCCGCGACATCCTGGGCGAGGCATCCGGCACCCAGTCGTTCATGTACCGCGCACTCGAGTTCACGATGGGCAACAAGGACCCGGACACGGTCCGGGCCTGGAAGGCCGAACTGGAGCGATACCCCATGCTCCGGGCCGAGTTGCGGGCGCCGAGCGTGTACGACGAGGCGATTCGATACCTGGCCCGACAGGGCGCGGAGCTGCCCGCGGAACTCCTGGAACGGGACGTGACACGACGTCACGAGCCGCACCCGCTGGTGGAGCAGGCCTGGTTGGAGATCTACCTCGACCCGGCGGGCCGACCCGTGGAGCACCGCCTCGCCGAGGCGCTGAGCGACGTCTCGTTCCGCTTCTCGGTCTGGCGCTCCACCCACCTGCTGGTGGTGGAACGCATGCTCGGCGGCAAGTCGGGCACCGGGGGCACCACCGGCCTGGAGTGGCTGCGCACCATCAACGAGCACCGGTTCTTCCCCGAACTGTGGTCGGTGCGCACGCTGTTGTGACACGTGCGCCCGGCCCCGCCAGGCTTGATCCGCCGTCGACCGGAGGTACCCCATGACCGCGACCCCGCACCTGACCATGGCCGACCTGGTGCCGCTGCTCTTCGGCCACGCCGCGTTCCAGCAGCTGAACGCGGCCTGCGAGCTGCGACTTCCCGAACTCCTGCACGAACGACCGGGCAGCACCCGGGAGGAGATCGCCAAGGAACTGGAACTGCCCGAGCGCTCGGCGGCCGTGCTCCTGCTGGGCACCACGTCGCTGCGGCTGACCGTCAAACAGGGCGACGGATACGCCAACGCCTTCGTCGTGGAGGCCGCCTTCGACGACGGAACCTGGACCCACCTGCGCGACATCGTCGAGTTCCAGGCCCGGATCGCCTACGCGCCCGCCGCCGAGTACACCGCGTCGCTGCGCGCGGGGGAGAACCTGGGACTGCGGCACTTCCCGGGGCGAACCCGCGATCTGTACAGCCGCCTGGCGGGTACGCCCGGCCTGGAAGAGCTGTTCTACAAGGGGATGAACTCCTGGTCGCGAATCTCCAACCCGGTGCTGATCGACGGCGTCGACTACGGCGGCGTCCGCCGCATCCTGGACATCGGCGGCGGAGGCGGCCTGAACGCCATCGCACTGGTCACCGCACACCCGCACCTGCGGGTCACCGTGCTGGACCGGCCGGGAGCCCTGGAAGTGGCCGAACACAACATTCGCGAAGCCGGCCTGACGGATCGCATCGACACCCACGCGGCCGACATCTTCGACGACGAGTACCCGCCTGGCTACGACTGCGTGTTGTTCGCCCACCAGTTGGTGATCTGGTCCGCCGCGCAGAACCGGGCACTGCTGGCCAAGGCGTTGCGCGCGGTCGACCCCACCGGCCGAGTGCTGATCTTCAACGCGTTCTCCGACGACGACGGCGCCGGACCGCTGTACACGGCCCTGGACGGGGTGTACTTCACCACGCTCCCCTTCGAGAGCAGCACGATCTATCCCTGGCGGGCCTACGAGGGCTGGCTCGACGAGTGCGGCTACGCGGCGCACCGCCGGATCACCATCGGCGGCTGGACACCGCACGGAGTCGTCGAGGCGTATCCCACCGCGGCCACCCCGTCCGACTGATCCGCGAGCCCGCCCCGTCACGACGCGCGAAATCCCCCACATCCTCGCGATGCGGGGGACTTCGCGCATGCCGGGAGAGATCAGCCGGCCGCCATCGCGGTGGCCGACTCGGGCACCAGGAACCGGGCGACGCTGCGCATCTTCTCGCAGGTCTCCTCCAGTTCGCGGTCCGGCGTGGATCCCGCCACGATGCCCGCGCCCGCCTGCAGCCAGGTACGGCCCTCGCGCTGGAAGACCGTTCGCAAAACGAGCGCTGCGTCCAGGCCGCCCCGCGCGTCCGCGGTCAGGACCGTCCCGCTGTACAGGCCCCGCGGACCCGGTTCGTACCGGTGGATCGCCTCGAACGCCGCGCGCTTGGGGATCCCGGAGGCGGTCACCGCCGGGAACAACGCGGCGAACGCGTCCCAGGAGTCCATGCCGACCGCCAGACGACCGCCCACCGCCGAGGCCAGATGCTGGACCGAGCCGCGTTCGAGAACGTTCATGAACTCCTCGACCCGCACCGAGCCCGGAGCGCAGATCCGGGCCAACTCCTCGCAGGCGAGCTGAACCGAGATCGCGTGTTCGAACACCTCCTTGGGATCGCCCAGCAGGTCGGCCCTGAGCCGGGCGGTGCGGGCCCGGTCGAGGGGGAAAAACGCGCGCGTACCGGCCAACGGGTGGCTGCGCACCGCGCCGTCCGGGTCCACCTCGACCACGGTTTCCGGGCTGAACCCGGCCGCCGTCAGCTCGCCCAGACGCAGCAGGAACGAGCGCGAGGGCGTGTTGTGCCGGCGCCCCACCAGATAGGTCGCGACCAGGTCCACATCGAACGCGACGGGCACCGTGCGCGAGACGATCGCCTTGCGCAGCTTGCCGTCGTCGATGTCGCGCACCACGGAGGCGACCGCCTCCCGGTAGGCGTCGGCGCCGATCTCCTCGACCGATACCGGCGACGGCTCGGGATACGGGTCGGCGGGCGCGTTCTGCACCACGTCGGCGAGGATCTGCAACAGTCGGTGGTCGCTGCCCCGCAACACCACGTGGTTCGCCGACATCTTGATCTCGACCTGGGGCACCACCATGTGCAGCAGCGTCCCGTCGTCGAGCAGATCGCGCATGCCCGCCTGCGCGTACGCGAATTCGAAACCGGCCCAGCCGTACAGGCTCCAGTCCTCCACCGGGGCGTCGGCCATGATTTTTGCCAGGTCGCGACTGGGATCGTGGCCTACCGGCAACAACCGCTCGTAGGCGCCCCAGCGCACCCGAAAGCCGGCCCGATCCAGGATCACCTCACCGGCGGCGCCGCCGGCGAACGTCCACACTCCGTGCCGCTCGTAGACGACGAAGCTGCCGAACGTGGCCGAGCGGGCCAGGCACGCGGCGGCGGCGGGGGGATCGACAGCGGTATGGATTCTCAGCTCGTGCGGATACTGACGCTGTGCCATGGCTTCCCTTTCGACCGGGAATCGGGCCTGTGGGTACCGGAGCAGTCGGCCGCTCCGACACCGGCGGGCCACCCTCGCAGCCGTGTCTTGCGCCGCGCTTTCGCTCCCATTGCGTCACCGCCACAGGTGACGCAGATCGGCAATCCGCCGCTTCCCGACGTGGTGTTCCGGCAGTTCAGGGCCGCTGACTGGTGAGTCGTTCGCACGGGTCGTACAACCACTGGCAGGCATGAGCCATCCGTGCGCGCACCCTTTCCCGAACCGCCTCCAGGGGGAACGTCGATGAGCAACGAGTGGAACGATGACAACCGTCGCCGCGAGCACGGCCGGCCCACCGAAGGCGCCGGGCCGGGTACCCAGCCCCACCGCTCGACCGTGGTGACCACGGATCGCGGGCGGATCCGGGGCGAGGACGAGGGCCCGGTGCGATCCTTCCGGGGCATCCCGTACGCCGCCTCGCCGGTGGGCGATCTGCGCTTCGCGCCGCCTCGGCCGCACCCGTACTGGGCGGGCATCCGCGACACCGTGCGCTCCGGCCCGTCGGTGCCGCAGGGCCCCGCACGGCTCGAACGTCTGGTGGGGCCGCGCACGCCCGACTGGTCCGAGGCGAACTGCCTGACCCTCAACGTGTGGGCCCCGCGCACGAGCGGCGCTCCGCGACCGGTGCTCGTGTGGTTCCACGGTGGCGGCTTCACCAGCGGATGCGGCGGCTGGGACTGGTACGACGGCGCCCGACTCGCCCTGCTCGGCGACATCGTGGTGGTCACCGCCAACTACCGGCTCGGCCCGCTGGGCTTCCTGTACCGGCCCGAGATGGGCGCGGACAACCTCGGCCTGCGGGACCAGGGCGCGGTACTGCGGTGGGTGCACGACAACATCGCGGCCTTCGGCGGCGACCCGCGCACGATCACGGTGGGCGGGCAATCGGCGGGTGCCTGGACCGCGCTGCTGCTCGCGGTCGACCCGGAGACCGGGCCGCTGATCCGCCGGGTGCTGGTGCAGAGCGCGCCGTTGGGCCTGCCGGAACAGACCCGGGACGCCGCACGCGCCGCGGCGGTGCACTACCTGGCCCTGCTCGGGCTGATTCCCGGCGACGACCCCGCCGGGGGCCTGCGCGCGCTTCCGGTGGAGCACCTGTTGCGCACGTACGCGGGCCTGGGCCGGGACATGGCGGCGACCGCGAGCGTGGCCCCGCCGATGTATCCGGTCCTCGGCGGCTTCGGCGTGCGCCGGGGGCTGCGCGAATCGGTGCGCGAAGGTGCCCTGGCCGACAAGGACGTCCTGATCGGTACCACCAGGGAGGAGGCCGCGGCGTTCTTCGGGCTCAACCCGGCGGTACGCGAGGCCGGTCGGGTGGACGTGCTGCGGATGATGCGCGACGAAGGCGGACGCGTCTACGAGCGATACGCGACGCGTCGCCCCGAGGCCACCCCGGGGCAGGTGTTCACCGAGGTGATGAGCGATCGGATCTTTCACGCCGGTACGCACGACGTGGCCCGGGCCCGCGCCTGGCAGGGCCACCCGGCCTACCTGTATCGCTTCGACCGGCCGATCGCCGCCCCCGAGCTCGGTCTGGGCGCACCGCACTGCGCCGAACTTCCGTACCTGTTCGGCACGTTCGACGCCTTCGCGGAAAGCCTGATGCTGCGCGGCGTGGACCGGGCGGCCGCCACCGAACTGTTCGCCACGTTCGGCGGGGCACTGGCCGCCTTCGTGGCGACCGGGTCGCCGAACGGGCCCGGCCTGCCCACCTGGAGTCCCCACAGCCCCAAGAGCGCGGAAACGATGTTCTTCAGGTGACCGCGCCCCCACCCCGACGTCACGCGGGGGCGCCGAGCGGCGGATGTTCGAGCACGCGGGGCTTGTACTCGACCAGTTGGATGCGGCCGTCGAAGGTGCGGTGCTCGATCATCTCGAGGGCGACGTCCGGGTAGCCGTCGTAGATGCGTTCTTCGCCCGTGGCCCCGGTGATCACCGGGAACATCACGACCCGGAAGCGGTCGACGAGTCCGGCGCGCAGCAGGGACCGACACAGGCTCAGGCTGCCGATCGTTCCGAGAAGCCCCGAGCCGCTCGACTTCATCGCGCGGACCGTCTCGACGGCGTCGTCGCGGACGAGCGTGGAGTTGGCCCACGTCAGCGGCTCCTCGAGCGAGGAGGAGAACACCACCTTGGCCGCCCGCGTGAGTTCGTCGACGGACGCCTCTTCCTCGGGCCTGAACCCGTCCTGGCCGTTCGGGACCGCGCCTGCGGCGAAGCCCGACATCAGGCGATAGGTGTTCGCGCCCATCAGGTAGGTGACCTCGGGCTGCTCACCGAGCCAAGCGAGGTACTCCGGGCCCTCCAGACCCCAGAACCCGGGCCACCCCTCGCCCGACGCATAGCCATCGAGGGAGGTGATGAAGTCGACGAGAAGCTCCGACATGACGGTGTCCTTTCCTCGGGTATCACGAGCTTGGACCGCCCGGAAGCCACAAACTCATCGCCCGCGCCGGAGAACAACCAGGAATCCCACGACACCGAGGCCGCCCGCATCGACGAAGCGGAAACGAGCTGACCTGGCCGGCGCCGGGCGCGGATCCTCGCCACCCGGCCGACGGTGGACCGCTATCCGGAGAGGGCGTCCCGCCGGACCCGGGCGGGGCAGCCGCTGTCGGCGTTGACGCCGGTGGAGGGGGAGCAACGGGTCGTTGGGGGCATCCGGCGGAGCGGATGGGGGTCGACCGCCTCGGGCCGGACGGTGAGGGGGGTCAGGGCGAGGCGCGGCGTCGGCGGAGGAGTACGAGCGCGGCGACGGCGCCGATGGCCAGGGCCGCGATGCCGACCCCGGCGGCGATCTTCGCGGTGTCGCCGCCGCCGTCGGCCGTGCTGTCCGGGGAGGGCGAGGCCCCGGAGGGTCGGGTGGATCCGGCGGACGGTGCCGAGGACGGGGTGCGCGACTGCGCGTCCGGACCGACGGCCGCCGACGGATCGGGGCCGGTGTCCGTTCCCGGGCTCGGCGTCGGCTCGTCGATGGGCACGACCGTCAGATCACAGGGCGGGGTCTTCGTTTGCCAGGTCCACTCGCCGGCGGCGATATGGGCCCAGTAATCCACCAGGACGCCGCCCGGCGGGAACTTCGCCCCCGCGTCGAACGCCAGGCGTACGTCGAGGGTGAGGGTCGCGCCGCTCGCCAGGTTCCACGGGGCGGACCGCCGACCGGGGTCGGCAGCGGTGTCGTCCGGTTTCGGGATCAGGATCTCGAAGCCCAGGGATGCCACGGGCATCGGGAGCCAGTCCCCGGTCTCCGGACTGCGGTAGTCCAGCGTCGCGTGGCGGGCCGGCTCCTCGCCGTGGGCCCAGTCCGTGACCTCGACATAGTGCGCGAAGGGAAGCTCGCCCGGGGTGGTGTTGGTGATCGACACCTTGAAGCTTTGCGCCTCACCGCCGGCGATGAACTCGTCCGGAAGCCCGACGACTTCGGAGGTCGGCGGCGACGCGCACACCCGTTCCGGATCGGCCGAGACCACCGGCGCCGCGACGATCGACGCGCAGCAGGTCACAATGGCGACGACGGTCGCGGGAAGCAGGCGGTGCAGGCGCATGGGCGGTCTCTCTGCGTGGCGTGCCCCGAGGTGTACCACGCGACCGACGGCCCCGGAAAGCGCGCCCGGCGCGGGCCGGCGACCGGCGGATCGGATTGGACCGCAACAGACCGGAAACGCCGAGGTCGGGCGAGGTCGACCAAAATAGATCAAAGTGCACCAAAACGAGTCGGAGTGATCCGGAGTAGACCGGATCGGCCGACGCCCGCGAATCGATCCGATCCCGCATGTCGTCGGTGGGCGGCGATCGGACGGCTGCGCCCGATCCGCCGGCCCGACGCGCGCGGGCGCGTGCGACTTCAGCGAGGCGAGGGGCACGATCCCCGACCGACCCGAAGTCCGGTCGACACGCCTGTAGACACGAACCACGTGCCCGCACAGTCGCCGTTGCGATCCCCGGCGGACCCGAAGGTCGGCCGCCACCTGCACGCTGAGCCCCATGGAGCCCGGATCGGTGTTCGACACGGTGCATCCGATGCTCGTTTCCGTCGGTGTCGGCGACGAGCCTCGGTCAGGCGTGGAGTGCAGCGGTAGCGGCAACGGCCGTTGCCGGCGCATCGACAACACGTTTGTGTATTGCGCCGCCCCGGTTATATACCGGGGCTCCAGCGATCCGGGCTCGCGTACCGGGAGGCCCGGCCCAGTGCACCTCTCCCTTGCCCGGTCGTCCACCCACGGCTTCGGCACCCGGGCCCGTGGGACGGGTGTCGGAATCGGGTACTACGGTCCGGCACATGCGATGCGAATACCTGGAATGGGACGACGCGGTGGCCCTGTTCGAGCGCCGAGGGCTGCCGGCGAGCATGTACGAGAATTTGTACGAGGAGGAGTACATCCTGGTGACGGGCCCGGCTTCGGTGACCGGGGAACTCCCGCTGGACGAGCACGAACGCACGCCGTGGGCCAAGGGTGCCCCCGACGCGGCGACCGGATACATCATCGACGGCGACTTGACCGTCGACGGCGCCATAGTGGACATCGACAACGGTGACGCCGCACTGATCGTCCTGGGCAATCTGCGGGCGAGGGACATCTACCTGGCGGGTGACACGAAACTGCTGGTTCTCGGTGATGTGACGGCCGACGCCGTCTTCGGCGACATGACCGACAAGCTGGTCATGGTCCACGGCGACCTGCGCGCGACCGTGTCGATCTTCCGCAACGAGTTCTGCCCCGACCTGATCGGCGGCACCCTGTACGGCAGGACCCTGGCCCCCGCCTACATGGATCTCGCCGCCGAGAACATCGGTGGCCTCGTCGACCCGGCACCCGAAATCCCGCTCGCCGACCTCCTGGTCCCCGAACTCCTGGTCGACGGTACGCCGGAAACCGACGATTTCGCCGACATCGGCGTTCGCGGAGCCGTCCTTCGCGAACGTGTCCTCGCCGGCCTTCCCCTCACCAGGAGCGGCGAGCGCTGAGGACGGTCGGTCAGGGTCGCGTACGGCACCTTCGACCTCTTGGCGTCGGGCCGTGGCGGTACCGCCGGGTCGGCGCCGGCCGTCGCGCGCAGGTGTGCCGAGGTGGCCGCGACCGCCCGGCCCCGGGCGAGACGTTCCGGATCGAGCAGCAGCGGCTTGAGCGCCGCCCGGCCGGCCAGGGTCGCGGCCTTGGGGACTTCGGCGCCGAGCCGGCGGGCGGTGACCGTCACCCGGTGATCCGGCGCTCGACCGAGTGCGGCGCGGCGACGGCGACTTGGTCGAGCCGGCGCACGAACCCGACCGGTGTGCCGGGCGTGGTCCGTGCGTTCGGCCGGCCGGGCGTGGTGCTCACCCCACAGCGCGGGGTGTTGTACGAGGTGCCGCTCGCCCGGTTCACCGGAGCCCGTCCAGCGGCGGCGCGGGGCGCCGGTTCGGGGGCGCCACGGCCTGGGTGAGGTTGGCGAACGGTTCCGCGGCCGCGAGCAGCGCGGCGACGGCCGCCGGCACGGTCGGGCGGTGATCGTCCGACCCGTTTCCCACCCCGGACATGGCACATCATCCGAGGCGATTGGCGCGCAGTCGACGTTCCGAAGCCTGTCCGGGACATGTCCCGGACAGGGCAAAAGGTTGCCGAACAGGGTCCAAGACGTCGACTCTCGGTCCTGTGCGCTGCCCGTGCCACCGGCTTCCGCGAACGTTTTTCCCAGGTGGCTGAGTGACGTTGGCGGCGAGGAAAGCCCAAGGAATCGATCATTCGGGCTGCTCGGAAATCCGTTCGCGTCGAGGTACTCGTCGCGTTTCCACACCTTGATCGACAAGGAGTTTGTCGTGGCATCCAGAATCTCCCGTACGATCGCCGTCGCTGCTGCGGGCGTCGGCCTCGTCCTGTCCCTTGTCGGCTCCGCCCAAGCCGCTCCCGGCGGCGGCCACTACAGCGCCCACCTCGACAACGACTGCGGCGATGCCAGCGGCACGTACCACTGGAAAGACTCCACCGTCTACAACGGCAAGCCGTCCTTCAAGATCGACTGGGATTTCGACCTCAGCGACACGTGTTCCACCAACACTCACCCTGTGAGCCTCTACAGGAAGTACTCCAGGTGGACCGGCAGTTCCTGGATCAATGACGGGAAATTCCACAAGATCGCCGCTTCCGGTCGCGAGTCCAACGTTGCCGACGTCCGGATCTTCCTGTGCGAGGTGGGCCTCCCCGCCGGCTGCAAGGCCATTTCCTAGCCGTCGCCACGGCGGGCCGGGCTCGGCACCCGGCCCGCCGTGTCGGCGTGGCGTCCGGGGTTCCGATTCGATCGAGGCCCCGCGGACGATGATGCGGCTGCTGTGGGACGGCCAAACCTCGCGCCACGGCAAGCAGACACCCACCCGCCCGGACACCCACCCGGTGCCCGGCACCTCGCACGACATGGAGCCGATACGCCCCTGGTGATCGACAATGCCGGGGTGACCTCACCCGGAATCCGCGTCGCCGCATACGTAGTTCGGGATCGAGCGGTCCCCGAAGTTCTGGTGTTCGACCACATCGGTATGCCGGAGGCCGGTACCCAAGTCCCCGCGGGAGGAGTCGAGTCGGGCGAAGGGCTGGAGGAAGCGGTCCTTCGAGAGGTTGCCGAGGAGACCGGTCTGTCGAGAGCCACGGTGGTCCGGCGGATCGCCGTGGAGGACAAGCCCCATCCCGACACGGGTCGGCCACGACGAACCAGCTTCTTCCTCCTCCGAGCACCGGCGGACACCTCGGATGCGTGGGTCCACCACGTCCACGGCGACGGAGACGACGCCGGCCTCACCTTCGCCTGCCGGTTCCTCCCCCTTCCCCTGAAGCAACCACTGGCCGACGACCAGGACACATGGCTGGGCCACGTCGATCCGCGCTGGACCACCGTGGCCGGCGACGCTCGGTGATCAGCATCCGGAGGGACCGGGCCGGCAGGTCGTCGCCGAAGCGCCGCCAACCTCCTTGCTCCAACATGTCGTCCCATACCCCTCGGGTCGACGCCCGACCCTGACGGTGTCCCGGAGGCGACTCACCCGCCGCACGCGCACCGTACCAAGGCACGACTTCGAGGTTCGCCGAGACGACGCAACCCCCCTTGCCGTCATGGGCCACGGCCACGAGCAGCGCCCCGATCTCCCACTCGGCGGACGGGAGTCGGCCGCCGTGGACTGCGATGTACGTCTCCTGAGCGGCGCGCGGTACCGACACCAGGGCGACGGCGTGGGTACCGTCCGCGGCGAATCGTTCGCAGGCGAACGCGACGTCGGTACTCACGCCGTCCCGTCTCCGTGGTGTGAGCATCACGTTCTCGTGTGTGTTTGCGTCGCGGCCGCGACGATCATCTTTCCGATGTTGGCGCCGCGCAGCATGGACACGAACGCCTCCACAACGCGTTCGAAGCCCACGACGATCGTCTCGTCCGACACCAGGCGCCCGTCGCGCAGGAGGGGCGCCGCGAACGCGTACAACTCGTCCCGTACGTGCGTGTGGTCGCGAACGAGGAAGCCCTCCATGCGCAGGCTCTTCTCCACGAAGTCCGCGTGGTCGAAGCGCACGGGCGGGGTGTCCGGCCGGTTGTACTGGCTGATCGTGCCGACCCGCACGATGCGCCCGCGTTCCCGCAGGGCGCCGACCGCAGCCGCGAGGTGGTCGCCGCCGACGTTGTCGACGAACACGTCGATGCCGTCCGGGGCGGCCCGCGCGAGGAGGCCGGCCACCGGGCCCTCCCGATAATCGAAGACCTCGTCGTAGCCGACCTGTTCGGTCAGGTACGCGGCCTTGGCCGCCGTTCCCGTGCTGCCCACGAGCCGCCCGGCGCCCATCAGGCGGGCGAAACGCCCGACGGCGGTACCGACACCGCCCGCCGCGCCCGAGACGAACACGTCCTCGCCCCCGCGCAGCGGCGCGATACGGGTGAGGGCGACGTACGCGGTCAGCCCCGTACCGCCGAGCAGGCCCAGATGCGCGGACAGGGGTACGCCCGGCAGGTCCGCAAGCACGTGCGCCTCCTCGGGGCCGACCACCGCGTGCGTACGCCATCCTCGGCGGTGGAGGACCACGGCGCCCTCGGGCAGTCCCGCAGCGCGGGAGGCGACGACCCGGCCGAGCGTACGGCCCTCCAGCGGGGCGTCGAGGGCGAACTCGGCGTCCATCATTTCGCGGTGGTACGGATCCACCGACCAGTACAGGTTCTCCACCAACGCCGTGCCTCGCACCGGCTCGGGCGGCGGCGTCTCGACGAACCGGAAGTGCGCGGCCGTAGGGACGCCGTCGGGGCGGGCGATCTGGTGGACGGTGACCGCCGTGGTGTTCGGCAGAAGCGCGTTCATGACACGCCACCGTAGGCAGGAATGCCGGGGCGGGGCAGAAGGTTGCCCTCATGACCGCGTCGTATCCAAGAGCAGCCCTCATGCCCGCAGGTGGGAGCCCCGATGACCGACCCCGCCGATCTTTCCCCCCAGGAGCTTCGGATCCTGGTCGCCATCGCCGATTCGGGAAGTTTCTCGGCGGCCGCCGCGACGCTGGGCACCACACAATCGGGCGTCTCCCACGCCGTACGCGGCATCGAACGCAAGGTCGGCGCCGTCCTGTTCGCACGCGGTCGAACCGGTGCCCGGCCCACCGCGGCGGGAACGACGGCCGCGGCGCACGCACGACGCGTCCTGCGGATGCTGGACGTCCTGGCCGTCGACGCCCGTGCGGCGGCCCGCGGCACAGGCGCCGACGAGGCCGCCGACGGCCCGCTGCACATCGCCGCCTTCCGCAGCGCCGCCCTCCACTTGCTGCCGCCCGTACTGGGACGCCTCACCGCCCGCCGGCCCGGCATCGAGCCACGAGTGCGGATCGTGCGCGAAGTCGGCCCCGGCACCGCCGGAGAAGTGATCGCGGGACGCGCGGACGTGGGCATCGCCACCCTGGGGACCGCGACGCCGACTCCTCCGGGGCTGGTCGCCGGCGTGCTTGTGGAGGAGCCCTACGCCCTGGTGCACCCGGCCGGACACCCCGCGCCCCGCTCGCTGCCGCTGGTCGACTGGACCGAGAACTGTTCCTCGTACACCCGCGAGTGGTGGGCGAGCCAGGACTGGATCCCCCGGGCGACGATCGAGGCGGAGGACGACGGAGCCGTCTTGGCCATGGTGGCCGGCGGCTTCGGCATGGCGATCATGCCCGCGCTCTCCCTCGCCGCCGCACCGTCCACCGTGCGGATCACCGATCTCGGCCCCGGACGCCCGACCCGCTCGGTGGGCTACGTGAGCACACCCGAACTCGCCGCGTCCGCCGCCGTGCGCGCGCTCGTCCGCGAACTCCGCCTCGCCCACACCGGCGCCGTCGTGCCGCCGACGTGGCATACCGGGGACGCGCCGGAGGCCGTTCCGCGCGATTGACCTTCGTCGCGGGGAACACCGGCTTCGATCCGGTGGCGACCGACGGTTGTCGGTAGACCCCGGGCCTGGGCAATCCCTCGGGGCGAGGACGGGAGCGCGCGGCAAAACCCTCGGGGCGACCGTTGCGTACCCTGTTTGTGTTCCGTACCGGATACGAAGCCGCTTCGGTCCCCGATCCGCCCCGCCGATCCCGCCCGTGGCGCACCGGACAGGATGCGGTGGCTCCGCTCCGTCAGGTGGCTTCAGCCGGAAGACGGACACCTTGGACCGGGGAGCCATTCCAAGTCACGGCATCGGCCGGTCGGCCGCCGTCCTGCCGCGCGTCCCCGCGGAACGTGCGTCGGTAGGCGTCCGGCGGCACGCCCACCGTCCGATTGAAGTGCCGGCGCAGCGTGGTCGCCGTCCCCATCCCCGTCCGCACCGCGATCCGCTCCACGCTGTCGTCGGTCATCTCGAGCAGTTCCTGGGCCCGGCGGATGCGCTGGTTCAGCAGCCAGCGCAGCGGAGTGGTGCCGGTCACCGCGTGGAAGCGCCGATCGAGGGTGCGCGTGCTCACGTTCGCCCGGCGGGCCAAATCCCTTACCGCCAGAGGTCGTTCGAGGTTGGCGAGGATCCAGTCGAGCAGTTCGGCGAGGCGGTGGTCGCCGTCGGAGGGCACCGGCGCGGTGACGAACTGGGCCTGCCCGCCCGGGCGATGCGGGGGGACCACGAGGCGCCGGGCGAGTGCGTTGGCGGCGGCGGCGCCGTGGTCGGTCCGGACGATGTGCAGGCACAGGTCGAGACCGGCCGCCTTGCCGGCCGAGGTCAGGATGCTGCCATCGTCGATGTACAGCACGTCCGGGTCGACCCGGACCCGGGGGTATCGGGCGGCCAGTTGCGCCGCATGCATCCAGTGCGTGGTGGCCCGCCGCCCGTCCAGCAGCCCCGCCTCGGCCAGTATGAACGCCCCCGAGCAGATCGAGGCCACCCGCGCGCCGGCCTCGTGCGCGGCCCGGACCGCGTCGACCAGATCGGGCGGCGGCTCGGTGTGCACGCTGCGACAGGCCGGCACCACCACGGTGTCGGCGGCGACCAGCGCATCCAGACCGTGGGCGGTGTCGGTCCGGAACCAGTCGCCGAAGCGCACCGCGCCCGGCGCGCAGACGGTGAAGTCGTACCAGGGATCGACGATGTCCGACCGGTTCACGCCGAACACCTCGCACGGCAGCGCGACTTCGAAGATGGTGACGCCCTCGGTCACGGCGAGGGCAACAGTGGCCATGGCGCAAAGTGTACGCACGCTGTCGTTCCCGTCACTCGTGATCGCCGTCCTTCGACACCACGCTGGATGCCGTGACTACGACACCCCGTGCCTGGTGGGGCGCCGCGCTCGCGGTGGCGGCGGTCGGCTGGGGCGCGAACCAGTTCGTTCCGCTGCTGCTCCTCTACCGGGACCGCCTCGACCTCTCCACAGCCACCCTTCAGGCGCTCTTCGGCCTGTACGCCCTCGGTCTCGTCCCGGGCCTCCTGCTCGGCGGCCCCATTTCGGACCGCCACGGCCGCCGCCGGGTCGCCCTGCTCGCGCTGGCCACGTCCCTGCTCGCCACCACTTTGCTGAGCGCCGGCACCTGCGGCGGCCTCTACGCCGGCCGGCTGATCGCGGGCGTGGCCAGTGGTGCGGCCTTTGCCTCCGGCGCGGCCTGGATCAAGGAGTTGTCCGCCGCGGGATCGCCGACCGGTGCCCGACGCGGCCCCCGCCGGGCGACCGTGGCGATGACCGTCGGCTTCGCGGCCGGCCCCCTCGTGGCCGGCGTCCTGGCCCAGTGGGCCCCCGCACCCACCGTGGTGCCCTACCTCCCGCACCTGGCCCTGACCGCGGCCGCGATCGGCGCGGCGCTGCGCACCCCCGAGATCCGACACGCCCGACCCGCCGGCGGTCTGTGGCGGCAACTGCGGCCGACCGGCACCCACGACCATCGCTTTCGTACCGTGGTCCTGCCCCTGGCCCCCTGGGTGTTCGCGTCCGCGTCGATCGCGCTGTCCTACCTGCCGGGACTGGTCGCCGACCGGGTGGCCGGCCACGCCGTCGTGTTCAGCGCCGGCAACGCCGGATTGACCGCGGGCGCGGGGATCGCCGTGCAGCCACTGGCCCGTCGCCTGGAGCAAGCCGGCGCCGGCCGGCCGATCCGGGTCTCGCTCACCCTCGTGGCCCTGGGCGTACTCGCCGCCGCGACGGCTGCGGCGAGTACCGAGCCGGCTCTGGTGCTCGCGGCGGCGGCGGTGCTCGGTGCGGGCTACGGCTGCTGTCAGGTGGCCGGCTTCGCCGAGGTGCAACGCATCGCCGCCGCCGACGAGTTGGCCGGGCTGACCGCCGTCTACCAGGCGGTCACCTACCTCGGCTTCGCCGTTCCGTTCGTGCTCGCGGCGGCCGAACCCGTACTCGCCCCGGGCCGGTCCCTGTCGATCCTCGCCGCCCTCGCCGCGGGCACCCTGTGGTGGACGAGCCGGCGGGCCGCCCGCGCCCGTCCCGATCAGGGTTCGCCCATTGGCGCCCTTCGCGGTCCGGAGCATTGATCGCTCGAAACCACCGCTTCCGGCGGCCGGGGACCACGGAACCACCGGTCGAGGGCGGCGCGGGTCGACCCCGAGAGCGCGCGGCGGACGCCTGCGTTGCGCGGGCTTTCGCCCCGGCATTCGCGGTGGGAATGATCGGCCCATCGCCGCGGTCACCGTCGCGGGTAGCGGAGTGACGCACGGCGGCCCTCGGTTCCCGTAGGCATCCATCGGCCTCTTCGTCCTTCGTCCTTTGTTCTTCGTCTGTCGTCCTGTCGGCGCTCTCGCGTAGGTTCCACACGGCCATCGTCGAATGGAGGCGAAGTGCGGGCATACGATTCGGGTTTCGGGGAGTCGGCGGATGCGCTGCGGGCGCGACCGGGGGCGGGCAGCGTCATCGATTTGCCCGGCGCCCGGGTTGCCGGGTGGTGTGGCGGTCGTGGGCCCGGCATCGGGACGGCGAGTTGGCCTCGGAGCCCGATCACCGGCCTGCCGATGGTGCACGTGATCACGATCGAACTGCCCCTGGAATACCGGCGCAAGGGCCCGGGCCTGGTTGCGATCGCCTTCTTCCAGGCCGACGATCACGTGGCCGTCGACGTCGCCGGAGCCGCCGACGCGTTGGGGGGCTCCCCACTCACGGCCGAGCAGGCCCGCGATCCGTTCTTCGTCGCCCTGGCGGCCGCAGCCGCGGCACGCCATCCCCATCAACGGGACCTGGAGGATTTCATCGGCGGGACACACGCGCTGATCCGGCTCACCGCGGCGGAGTTCGGCGCGCCCCGCATCGCACCCCCGGCCGAGATACGACCCACCGGCCGCTTCGACAACCTGGGTTGCAACGCCTGGGACGACAGCGTTCCCGAAAGCACGGTCTGGATCGGCGAGCGCGTCGGCGACATGAACACCGGCATCGCCCCGTCGGAGGACGACGACGGCGACTACGTCGGGGCCTGGTCCTCGAACGATCCGCAGTTGCAGGAGTTCTGGACCGCCGCCATGGGCCGCTCCCATCTCGGCGGGACGGTGTTGCCCTGCCAGGCCGTACCGGAGGGGCTGACCCCATACGTGTTCGAACTCGAAGACGGCGTCGGCGGCGCCGACTTCGGCGGCGGCAACGCACAGATCGACCTCGAATCGGATGTCTTCGACTGGGCGCAATGACCGGTGGCACCGACTCCCCGAAGCGGACGCGGCGTCGCCGGTTCGTTCCCGCCGCCATGGAGGCGAGGAACAGGGCGAAGCCGGGCACCATCACAACGGGGTGGGCCACGTTGATTTACCCGGCTCCGAATTCGGGCCCCCGGGGCGAGCGGGCGACCCTCGGGGTCCCGGCGTGGACGTCGGTGCGGCACGGTAGGGATGTCTCATGACATCCAGGCAGGTGGATTCCCCGAGTGCGTGTCTGTCCTCCGCGTTGCGGGGTCTGATCCTCGACGACGAACTCGGTCATCCGGAGGCGTTGACGGGCCTCGAACAGGTTGGCGGCTACCTCTGCGGCACCTGGGACCCTCCGGCCGGGTCGGACGGGCCGCCCGTCGTGGGCGACGGGTCCTGGACGGCGTTGATCGGCCGCATGGGCGCGGTCGCGCTGCGGGCGGCGGCCGCCTCGACGCGGGACGAGCATCGCGAGGCGCTGCTCGGGCTCCTCGAGGTGTGGGCGGGCACGCCGTTGGCCGACCCGACGGTCCGGCTGCGTACGGGTGGTGCGCGTGCCGAAGCCGGGGCGGTGCGCGGCGAGGCGGGCGCCACCATCGCGACCGGGCGGCCGTACGGCGACCGGTGTGTCGTGCTCCAGGCGCGTTTCGGGGAGGCCGATCCGCCCGAGTTCGGTGAGCCGACCGGCTGGGTCGAGGTGGAGCGGGGTTGGGGCGACCGGGAGCAACTGCGCCGCCTGGTCGCGCTGGTACGCGAACGCGGGCCCATGGCCTGGGATCCGGGGGCGGCGGGACGGTTGAGCAAGCAGACCGGCGTGTCCCGAGCCGGGGCGGCACTGCTGCTGATCGGCGACGCCGGCGGGATGCGTTTCACGGAACCACTCGATCGCGATCAGTGCAGGTTGCTCGGGCTCAAACCGGCCGAAACAGAGGCCGGGTACGACGAGTTGGGGTGGACGGGGAACTTCGACCGGCTGGATCTGCTCGCGCGGGTGTTGCCCGAGGACCCGGCCGAGTTGTGGGAGCCGGCCGGCCCCACCGTGCTCGCCGACCGGATCGGCGCAGCCTGGCGGACCCGGTACGGCCGCTCGGACCCGGCCCCCGAGGCGAGCCTGGCCGTGGTGGCCGAACTCGCCCCCGTCGACTGGGCCATATCGGCAGCGGATGTCTGCTCCGCCTTCCTGTCCCCGCAGACGCACCCCCTGGCCGGCCGGGACCACGACACGTGGCTGACGGAGGCTGTCGACGGAGTGCGCTGCAGCGGCGAGGACGAAAACCACCTCCGCTTCAAGAGGTTTCTGGTCGTGATGGCCGGGACGCTGCCCGTCGTCTACGCCGAGCTGCCCGCCGGGGATCCCGTCCGCGCCGGGCTGCCCGCGACCGTGGCCGCGTTGCGCGCCCGACTCGACCATCCGCGACTGCTGTTGCCCGCCGATCACACCCCGTACCTCCACCGGGACCTCGATCGGCTGCGGGGTGCGTTCGGCAAACGGCCGTACGCGGGCCCGGTCCCGCTCACCGCGGCGAGTTTCGACGACGGATTGACCGTCGCCACCATCGAGGAACCCACCGAGCGCTCTTCGCGCACCGCCGCACGCGTGCATTTCCGTCCCGCCCACTACGGGGACGACGAGCGTTCGGCGTTGCTGCGCGAGGTCGTCCCCGAGCCATCGGCCGTTCGCCACGCCGTGGACGTGCTGCGCGGCGACTGGTGCACACGCGTGCTGGAGCGGGTCGCCGACGACACGCTGCCGGTGGGCGGGTACGAGAGCAATCCCGCGCTCAGTGCCCCCGAGACCGTCACGCGCGTCGAGCAGGCGCTCGGAGTGAGCGCCGACGCCGCCGCGCTGTACCTGCAACTGCTCGCGCTGCCACGGCCGGCCGATCGCCGGGTCCGCCGGTGGAACGGCTGGAACATCGCCCGCCACCGACAGGCCGCCGCCGCACTCGTGGCGGCCGGCGTGGTGATCACCGGCAAACGGCCGCACGCCGGCCGCGAACTCTTCCTCCCCTGCGTCTGGGCCAAGGCCCACAAGCCGCAGTGGCCGATGGAGACGTGGAAGGCGGACCTGCTCGGCATACCGCTGCACGGCCGCAAACACATCTGGGGCGACCTCACCTGGCGGCTGACCCTACCCGAACTGTTCGCCCACGCCTGGGACTTGGTCGAGCGCGGAGACGGACCCGGCTGGACCCGGGACTGAACCGGCTGCCCGACAGGGGGAGCCAGGCCGGCGCGAGGGGATGGGCCCGGCCGCCGGCAACCGGTCCTTCCCCTCCTTCGAAGGACCGCGCGACGAACGAGAACGGCCCGGAACCGCACAACACGCATGCCGGCCGCGTGGCCGACGAGCCTGTTCGGCGGGGACCGGCCCTATTGCGACGGCACGCTCGACCGGTGGAGGTTCCGGCGGCGTGGCGCGCGTGTGTTGCGCCGTGCGATGTCCGCGTTCAGGACGGTGGCGAACGCGCACCAGGCGGTGTAGGGGGCCAGGAGCGCGGCGGCGGTGGGGTCGGCCCGTGCGGTGAGTCGGATCAGGTGCGCGTTCGACGCGTCGAGCGCGAGGGTGCCGACCAGGCCCGCGATGGGGCTGCGCAGGCGGAAGAACATCCAATTCCAGGCGGCGTTCAAGGCCAGGTTCGTTGCCAGGCCGGCGGCCAGTGCGGTGCGGGGCGCTCCGCCGGTGCGGCGAAGGGCCCGCCCTCCTGCGGCGGCCACGCTCGCGTACACCGGGGTCCACACGGCGCCGAAGGCCCAGCCGGGCGGCTGCCACGGGGGCTTGTCCAGACGGCGGTACCAGGCGTCGTCGGGGTCGACCGCGCGTGCCCCGATCACCGCGGTCGCCGCCACGGCCATCGCCGCCGCGACGTACGGGCGCACGCTCACCGCCGCCCGGGCGGAGTCACCGTTTCGGAGAAGTCTCATGACGGGAGGCTGCCCCGACGCGTATGCGGTCAACGTCGCCGCTTGCCTCGGGCCGGAGGTGACCAGATCGACGTCGGCGCGGACGGCGCCGCGGTTCTGGAGGCGTCGCAGCGTGTCCAGGAGTTCGTCGCACCGGGGCCGGTTGCCGTCGTCACGGATAAGGGTGAACAGATCCGGTTCGCGTTCGGCCTCACCCATGAAGTTGCCGTGCAGCTGCACGGCGCGCGGGTTGTGGTGGCGCGGATCCAGGCGGCGGACGGCTTCGGTGAACGCCTCGCGCGGGGTCATCGCGTCCGTGTCGAGCGGCGGATGGGCGTCGCGCTGTTCGCGCAGGCCGTAGCGGATGGCGTCCGCGACGAGCTCGTGCTTGCCGGGCCGGCGCCGGTACAGGGTCGGGCGGGTGACGCCGGCATCGGCGACGGTCGTACGCGAGTACCCCGTCCGAGGCCAGGCGGGCGCGGGTCGCCCGCAGGATGGCCTCCTCGATCGCCGGGTCACGCGGCCGGCCTCCGGAGTGCGGCACACACCCCGCCCGGTGCTCGCACCGCGGCCACTCGCCGCACCCGACTCCATGGAGGACACCCCATGAACGCCCCCAAGCACGCCCTCGGCACCGCCGCCGCGCTCGCCGCCACGATAGCCTCCGTGGCCCCGTCCCCCGCGTCCGAGCACCACGGCGCCCAAGCCGACCGTGGTGCTGGTTCACGGCGCGTTCGCCGCCGACGTCCCTGCGAAGACCGCCGCGGCGATGGCCGCCTCGCAGCGGCCGATCGCCATCGAGGGATGCGGGCAGCCCGCGAAGCACGCGGCCTGGAAGACGATCCCCTCGTTCGCGCTGATCGCGAAGAAGAAGGACAAGGCGATCGCCCGGCCGGGTGTCCGTGTGCCGACGGCCGCTCCTTCGGTCCCGGACGCGGGATCAGGCGCGGTGGTCCGTTGCCGGTCAGTCCCGGCGGCCACTCCGGACGATCCGGTCGATCACGGCCGTGGCCGACTCCGGGTGCTCCTCCAGCCAGGTGCCCAGATGTTCCCGGACGGCCTGCCGGACGCAGGTGGCTACTTCGGGGTTGCCCAGCACTTCGCGTGTGGAGCCCTGGAATTCCGGGCGGTCCAGTTTCACCGACACGACCGCCGTCAGGCCCTCGCCGATGCGGTCCGCGCCGAGATCGGGGTCCGTGGCCCTCAGCAGCCGCCGTTTGCGCGCGTACGCGTTGATTACGTCGGCCATCCCGTCGCGCAGGCCCGCCTCGTGGGTGCCGCCGGATGTGGGCCTGCTGTTGGCGAAACTGCGGAGCCGCTCCATACCGGAGTCACGCCACCGCAACGCCACCTCCATCGTCCCGGCCATGCGCGGGTCCTCGCGGTCGAAGCCGATGACGTCCGGGTGAACGGGCGCCGCCGCCTGTGCGTCGAGGAAGGCGACGAAGTCCCGCGCTCCGCCCGGGGACCGGAACCGCTCCGACCGCGACTGGTCCGGGCGACGCCGGTCCGTCAGCGAAATCTCCAAGTCCCGGTTCAGAAAAGCCAGTTCCCTAAAACGCTCCGCCAGAGTGTCGAACGAGCACTGCGCCGTGCCGAAGATCTCGGCATCCGGCCAAAAGGTGATGGTGGTCCCGCTCCCGGATGCCGGCCCCGCGTTGCTGAGCGGTGTGACCGCGACGCCGCGCGCGTACTCCTGCACCCAACGGAACCCCTCGCGCCGCACCTCGGCCGTCGTCCGACTCGACAGGGCATTGGCCTCGAAGAGCCCCGCGCCGAACCAGCCGAGCGTCACGTCGTGGCGGCCACCGGGCCTCGGCCCCACGAGTTGGCGGGTCAGCAGGGCTTCGAGACCGGGACCGCCGGTATCCCCGCCGTCCTCGACGGGGATACCCGGCCCGTCGTCGGCGACACGCACGCCGCCGTCGGGCGTGACAGCGACGTCGACACGGTTCGTGCGGCCGGTCAGGACCTCGGTCACCGCCCGGTCGGCGACGTCGAACACCAACTGGTGCAGGCCGCGTTCGCCGGTAGAGCCGATATACATCCCGGGTCGCTTCCGAACGGCCTCCCACCCCTCCAACACCCGGATGTCGCCGGCACCGTACCCAATCGATTCCCCACTCACGATGTCCCCTCCGAGGGTGTGCGGCGAAAGCCCCAGCCTAGGCGAATCCCAAGAAAACACCAGGTCAGAGCCCATGTGCCGAAAGCGTGGACGAGTGTGTGAACGCCTGCCCGACGGCGGTCGGCCCCAGGGTCGTGACCTGCCCGCGCAACGCGGCCGCGGGCCCGCCGAGACCGCGTACGGCGCCGTTCCCACCAGCCCCGAGGTCCCCGGTTTCGATGTGTTGCAGGCCCGCCCCGAACACCACGGCGGACCGCTGCACACGGAGCCGATTCGGCTCCCCATCGAGCACCCACGCGCCCGGACGGGCAAAAGCGCTCCCGAGGGCAGAGGCTCGTGGCCGGCGTTGTGGCGAACGCTGACAGCGAGGATTCAGCAGAAGCCCGACCGGCCACGCGCCGCGAGGCCCCACCCGCAGAGCCGACGCTTCCCCGCCACCTCGCGACCCGACTCGAACAGGCCACCCCCGACACGATTTTCCTCCTGCCGCAGGGCGCCAACCACAGCCCCACGACACGGCGCCGCGCCGATGGAGTCGTGCGCCCGGTGTCGGGGCCGTCGGTGATGATCGCTTCCGTGACCGACATTCCGGCGCCCGACGCCCCTCTCGCCGATTTCGACGCGTACACCGGGGCGGTCGCCGCCGTCCTGCGGCGGACGACGCCCGCGGCACGGGCACGGAGCCTCGACCGGCCGACGACGTGTACCGGGCTTTGGCGTACGCGATCGAGCGGTACGAGCACGAACACCTCGAGGAGGTCCTCGCCGACCGGCCCCCGCACCCGCCGGTCCCGGCCGCGCCGGCGGGTGCGGGCGAGTGGGAGGGGCCACCGACCCGGGTGCCGGACGATGCCCCGGTCGCGGGGGCCTGCACGGGGCTGACCGCGGTGTCCGGGATCGGGGCCGCCGGATGGGACGAGTGGTCGTATGCGCCGGCTGTGGGCGTCGGACCGTTCCGGTTCGGTATGACCGTCGGCGAAGTGCTCGAGGCCGCGGCCGGCATACCCGGCCGGACGAGCGTCGGCGATTGCGCGCCGAGCCACGCGATCTTCTCCCGGACGTGGAGGATCGAGGTCCGCCGCCACGAACCGGCCGCTTCGCCGCTCGCGGTCACGGCGTACGTCAGTCGGGCCGTAGGGCTGTTCTGCCTTGCCGTCGACGCCGTGCACGGCCCCCGGGTCTCCTTCGACGGACTCGCGTTGGTGGGCAGGGACCGGGCGGGGCTGGAGCGCGACGTGATCGCGTACGTCAAGGCAAGGGGCGTGGACCTTTGCTACTCGGTCACGGGCTACGCGGGGCCGGACGTTTCCGGGCTCGTGATGTGCGAGCAGCCCATTGGATCCGTCATGCGGTCACGTCCGTTGTTCATGGTCACGCGCGACGGCGCGAACACCGAATGGGACTCGCTCCCCGCCGAGGAGTACCCGGGCAACGGTCCCTGCACCAACTGACGCCGTGCGCCGCCATCACCCACGCCGACGGGACGGTCGACCACACGACCGACGGGACGCGGCGGCGCGCCGGACGCGACGAAACCGCCACCGGACGGGCCCCGTTCGACAACCCGTCGAAGAGATCGGCTCCGACGAACGCGCCGGTGCCGCCGCACACCACCCCGTCGGGCGTGCGACCGGGCCGGGATCCACCTGCGGGTACCTCGAACTGATCGGCGGCCGGCCGGAACCGAGATTGTGGTAGAGATCCGCCGCGTGTCTGCGCAGGTCGGCTACGTCCGCCGCGTGCGCGGCCGGGGCGACGACGCGTGCTTCGCCGAAGATGGGGTCGGCCTCGAGGATCTCCGGCTGCGGGTCTACCGGGGGTCGGTCACCTCGGCGAATTCGACGCGTCCGGTGTCGTCGATCGCGAGCAGGCGTCCGGTGCGGGGGTGGCGGGCCCGGGCCGCGAAGTCCGGTTCGGCGAGGAGTCGCAGGCCGGTGGCGATCTCGTAGACGGCCAGGTGGGGGCGGAGGGAGTACAGGAGGGTGCCGTCGGTGGCGAGGTTGGCGACCGGTCCGGGGAACCAATCGGTCTCCGTCCCGGATTCCGTGTCGAAGATCCGTACGCCGTCGTGCATTCGATCGTCCACGCCGAATCCCCAGACCGCCAGTCGTCGGTCGTCGAGCCAGACTCGCGGGGCGTCCCAGAAGTCGATTCTGGGGCCGAGTTCACGGCGGGTGGGGCCGTCCTCGGATTCGTAGGGGTTGTCGGTCAGCCAGGCCTGGAGGTCCCACGTCGCGAGGACGCCGCACGGGGACCACATCCATCCGTCCGACACGATGCGGCGGCCGGTGGGCGAGACGCTCAGGCCGCAGAAGAAGTAGTCGAGGTAGTGCTCGTCGACGGGCATCTCGCGTCGCGGGCCGGGGGATGCGCGGTGGGTGAGGTTGGCGCCCGTCGACGGGTCGGAGCAGTCGAGCCGGTTCCACGCGGTGGCGTGCACGAGCACGGTGCGTCCGGCGACGTCGGCGAAGGCGACGGGGAACTCGCAGTTGCGCACGCGATAGTCACCGCGATCGAGTCGCATCGAGACTCGTCCGGACGCGGTTTCCAGGACTGCTCCGTGTCGGCCCTTCGCCTGTGCGACGGCGACGAAACGTCCGGCACGGTCGCAGGCGACGACGAGTTCGGCGTTCGCGCCCTTGTCCTGCGAGTCCAGGGGGATCGCGGTGATCTCACGCGTGAGTCCCGTCCGCCCGTCCAACTCCAGCAGCATGTCGTCACACGCGACGATCCAGCGTTCGCCGGGGGCGTCGACGACCGGGACCGCGGCCCGAAACCCGTCGAGGCGAACATCCGCCGGGCGGCGCAGCAGCGCGAGCCGGTCCGGGCCGTCGATCGCCCCGGGGAATCCCACGACGCCTTCCCAGGAGCCCTCGCGTTCCAGGCGTTCGACGTCCTCGGCCGAGGCGAGGGCGAGATCCGTGCCGGCACGGTTTTCCGCCGCGGGCGCGCGCTCCGCGCAGGGCTCGCAGAGGTAGTCGAACGTGCGCCGGCCCGGACGGAAGACCCGCAGGAACGACGCGTCGTCCGCGGTGAGATGCGGACATACCCCGCGCGCGTCACGGGGGGCCCATTCGGGTATGGGAGTTGTCATGCGGCGACCCTAGAGGGCGCCTGAGAAGGGTTGTTCAGGGGCGTGTCTTCTCAGTCCACGGGATGCAAGCGTGAGGACCGGCGCGGGCCGCGACGTGGACGAGGCCCCGTTGTGGACATCTTCCATCCGGCCCAACGGTCCTTATCCCGCGAGGGGATCGGCCCCGTCGTCCATTCGCGCGAAAGCTGCGGACTGCGCACCCGCCGGCCGAGGAAGGCAATATGCGGCGGTGACGCACGCCTCTCGGCGACGGACCCGCGGTGAAGGATCTCGGTGTTGCTTTCACCTGTTCGCGCGTTCACAGGGCCCATTGCCGTTCGGGCGGAGCCGGGGCGGCCGGTTGGAGGTGCAGATGATCCCCTGCATTTCACGGTCGCCCCGGCTTGATTCACCCCTACCCGGAAAGTCGGATTTCACTTCGGCAAACACCGGGCGTGCTTTCGGGAATCCCCAAATGGGCGCGCGACCAAAAAGGGGCGCGGTGGGCGCGATCCCGTGTGTCTCGGGATCGCGCCCACCGCGCCCCTTTCGGTGCGGCACGGATCACGTCGGAGCGCCGGCGGTGCCGACGGTGGCATCTACCAGCGGTACCACCGGCCACGCCGGCCACCCGTGCCGGCAGAGCGGAACACGAAGCCCAACGCCCACACGACCAGAACGATGACGGCAATCCACCACAGGGCCTTGAGCGCGAAACCGGCGCCGAAAAGGATCAGAGCGAGCAGAAGAACAACCAGAAGGGGAATCATTGTTTTACCTCCGACCCACGTCTGCCCCGCCCCCGGGAGAGCATTCACTGAAAAGGCCGCGTTTCGTGCCTGCTTTTTCGGACAGAATCCGCCATCGGCCCATCGGCCCATCGGCCCATCGGCCCATCGGCCCATCGGCCTCGCCGGCCGGCGGACAGGCCCACGGCCCGACCATGCTCGCGCCGTCACGACTCCGCCGCTTCCGGCACGTCGGCGGCCACCGACGGAGACCTCGAGGGCGCTCCGACGACGACCGTGCCGGCGTCGGACCCGGGCAGCCCTTCCCGGAGCTCGTCGAACGGGCGGCGTCGGCTCAACCGGACGGCATGGGCCCTCCAACCGCTGCCGGGCACCCCGCGCGGCGACGACACGGGGGTGCGGTGCTGCGACCGGAACACGCACGCCGCACGGTCGTCGGCCGACGCCGAGCCTTCCTAAACCGCAGCGCAACATACGAACCGCACCGGCGCAGTCGACCGTGGCGGCCCTGCGGAAACCTGAGCATCCTCGTCTTCAGGTATGGACATATTGCCGGTTGCCGGTCAACTCGCCGTCGCCGTCTTTCGCGCATCCCGAGGCGTCGCGGTGGGAAGGGCGCCGCCATGGCTTGAACCTCACGTGGTGTGAGGATGCATCGTGGCTCCATGACCACTTCTGCAACCTGGAAAGTAGGCCGGCTCGCGGAGTCCAGCGGTCTGACCGTGCGCACGCTGCACCACTGGGACACGATCGGTCTGCTCAGACCCTCACAACGCACCCCGGGGGGACACAGGGAATACACCGAGGACGACCTCGTCCGTCTCTATCAGGTGTTGGCGCTGCGTAGTCTGGGGCTGGCGCTGGACTCCATCGCGGCCTGTCTCGATGCGGGTATCGACCCGCTGCGGCTGGTCCGGGATCACTTGGCGGGTGTGGAGGCGTCCATCGAAGCGCTCGGCGTCCTGCGCGAGCGGCTCGTGCGACTCGGTGAGGAGTTGTCGGGCGACGAGGCTCCGGCGGCCACGGCTCTGCTCGATGCGCTGCGGGCGATCGGCGGCACCGGTCCGGAGGGCGAGCGTACGCTGGGGTGCCATTTGGAGGCCGACGAGATAGAGGTCCTACGGACCCGTGCCGCTGCTCTGGGGCCCGCGACGCATTACCTGCTCGAAGTCGAATGGCCCGGGTTGTACCGAAGAGCCGAACGACACCGTGCGGCCGGCACTCCTGCCACCGATCAGGCGGTCCGCCGACTGGTGGCCCGGATGGATGAACTGAGCGCGTTGTTCACCGGCGGCGATGCGGGTATCTCCGCCGGCGTGAGGGCTGCCTGGCACGATGATCCGGCCGCCATGTCGGCAGACCCCGATGCACCGGCCGACGACTGGCGAGATCTGGCCGAGTATCTGGACCGTGCTCGCCACGGCTCCGCCTGACCTGCGCCCGCCGCGTGGTCGCCCCCGCATTCACATTCGCCCCGAGGAGTCTGCCGATAAACCGACGGATCCGTATGCGTATCGCTCTGACCTCGACGATCCCCACTCTCCTCACTCTTCCCGTCATTTGCCTCTTGGCCGCGCTCGGCGCGGTCCCGTGGTCCCTGCTCGTCGCCCTGCCTGTGGTGCTCGTGGTCCAAGCCGCTGTCAACTTCTCCCACTTGGATCAGAGGCTGACGAAGACCCGCTCCGACCGCCCGGCCTCCGAGCAGACGTAGTCTCCCGCCCTCATGATGGCGTCGATCACCGGCTTTCAGGGCCAGCCGCAGTGGCCGGTGGCCTCGTCCTCTTTCGCGGCTACAGCGCCCTCTGCACGGTTTCGCACGTCCGCCTGCTCGTTGGTCCGACCGCGGCATCCACCGCGCCCGCGCCGCGACGGTCCCGGGCGGTGGATGTGTGGCCCTACCGGGAGCCGTCGCGACGCGGGCGCGGATGCCCCGATGTCCGAGTACCCGGACGTGCTCGGCCGAGTACGTCCTGCGGTAGCCGGTGCCCGCCTTATCCGGGGCCGGATGCGGCGGCAAGTGCGGGCGGGCAGGCGGCCTGACGATCGGCCATGCGGGTCACCGGGCTCAGCACAGGTATCGGGCGCGGAGTCGACGCCGAAGCTCTGCGAGCGTGATTCGGCGCGACGCCTGCCCGCCTGTCGGACGAGCTTCGCCCGCGCTCGTCGGATCCGCGCTCCACCGTGTCGATCCCGTCCCTCGAGCCGGGGGAGATCGTCGTGGAATTCCCGGGAACTCCCGTGCCCCGGAGCGAGATCGCACCCCTGTTCCCCGCGCTTCGCTCGCTGGTGAAGCCTCGCACGCCGAGCCGGTCGCCACCACGCGCTCCCGCGCCCATGAACCGCCGTCGGCGTGCGTTGGTGAGCGCCACACCCAATTTCACGCTGTGCTCGTCGCCACTCGCGTCGTTGTCGGTCGGGCCGGGTACCAACGTCGCTGCCGTCCAAGGCGTGTCCGGGGGCGAGTTCGTCGAGGTGCCGCCTTGTTCGAGGTGCAGTCGGATCAGGGAGAGCACGCGTTGCCACGTCAGTGGCCATCCGGTCGGGTTCCATCCGGGGTCGATCCGGCGATTCGCTCCCGGAGGGTGCGCCATCGGTCGAGATCGTTCCTGGTGGCCCAGGGGGCGTCGACAGTTCGCGAGGAACTGGCCGACGGGGTAAGCGTTGACGGCCGCGGCCTCGGGCGCGGCGAGGCGGCCGTACATGGCCGTGGTAGCCGCGGCACATCGCCGGCCCGTTCTCGGAAGCGTCGTCGTCGGCGTTCCACCCCACGCCCGGTTCGTCCGGCAGTTCGATCCGGTGTGGGTGCATCACACCGCCGGTTCGTGCGCGTCGTTGTTCGGCGATCCGCGCCCCGACGGGGTGCGAGGTTCCCGAGTCGGGGCCATATTCGAACGGCGTCCCGAGGGACGCGCAGGTCGCCGTGGGTGGCGCGCCGGCGGCCGGGCAGCCCCGGCGCCAGTCCCGACGTTCGGGGTCGATGACGCGCAGTTCGACGACGTCGGCCGACAGGGCGAGGCCGTTGCCGGTCACGAACCGCACGAAAAAGAACCGCTTCTCGACGTCGTTGTCCACACCGACGCCTTGGGCTCAGTGTGCGGCGTCCAGTTTGGTGCGCTGCTCCACGGTCAGCTCCAAGTCCACGGCCGCCAGGCTCTCCTCCAGTTGCGCCACCGAGGACGCGCCGACCAGGGGGATGACCGGTACCTCGCCGCCGATGAGCCAGGACAGCACCACCTGGTTCAAGGTTGCACCGGTTTCGTCGGCCACCTGGTGCAGCGCCGCGAGGCGGGCGGGCGTGCCCGCGTGATCGAAGCCGGCGTCCAGGGGCTTGTCCCGGCGTACGTAGGCGCCGCCCAACAGCGGGGAGTAGGCGACCAGCGCGAGACCGGGCTCGGCCCGCACGTAGCTGAGCAGATCACCGGAGACCGTGCCGATCTCCCCGTCCGGGGAGCGCCTGCCGGGCAGATCCCCCCGCCGCCGCAGGTAGCTGTGGTGGTACTGGAGAACCTCGTAGCCGGGCAGGCCCGCAGCGGCGGCCAGGTTCCGGGCCCGCTCCACACTCCACGCCCAGTGGTTGCTGGCGCCCAGCAGACCCACCGTGCCGTCTGCGACCAGTGTGCCGAAAGCCTCGACGATCTCCTCCCACGGTGCGTCGGGGAACCCGATGTGCGCATACAACAGGTCCAGCCTCTCCACGCCGAGCCGCTCGCGGCTGGCGGCCGAGGCCTCGCGGATCACCTTGGCGTTCACCCCCTCCACGCCGTCCGAGGGAACCAGCCTGCTCGTGGAGCCCGTCGGCTCGGTGGTGGCGATCGGCCGGCCGCCGAGCTTGGTGGCGATGGTGATCTCCTCGCCGACGCCGCGGCTGCGCCGCCAGCGACCGAGCAGCGCCTCGCTTTCCCCGCCTTGACTGCCGGTGTTCCAGTACGCGTAGTTGTTCGCGGTGTCGATGAACGTGCCGCCGGCCTCGACATAGCGATCGAGAATCGCGAACGACGTCTCCTCGTCGATGGTCGTGCCGAACAACATCGCGCCCAGACTGAGCACGCTCACCTCGCGCCGCGTCGCCGGGTCGGCGCCGATGGTGCGGTATTTCACGGGAGTTCCCTCTCATTCAGCCTGGCCAGTGGCCGCGCAGACAGCAGCTCCGCAACGCGTCCCGGGCGCTGACGAATCGCTCCGACGCCGATCTCCAAAGAGGTCGACCGCGCCCCGGGCCGCCCGAACCGGAGTCCTGAACAGCCCTCTGTACGCGACAGCGCATGGATCCGGTTGGAAGGCCGGAGAACGCAGCGGCTTTCATGTCGATGATCATCACGGAGCCGTACCGCGGCGTCGTAGAAGATTCTTGTGCACATTCACCGACCCGGGCCGGCCGGCCTCAGCATCGCCCGGACCGCGCTGGGTACCTGGCCCGTGTGCTGCCGGAACACGCGGGTCAGGTGGGCCTGGTCGGCGAAGCCGTACGTGGCCGCCAGCGTCCGCAGTGAGGAGTCGCCCTCGGCGAGGTCTTCGGCCACGGCGCGGACCCGTAGCTGGTTGCGGTAGTGGTTGAGGGTCTGCCCGGTGACCCGATGGAACACCCTGCTGAGGTGGAAGGGGGAGCAGCCCACCTGGCGGCCGAGTTCCTCCAGGCTCACCGTCAGCGGCCCATCGATCAGCACCGCCCGCGTGTGTTCGACCAGCCTGCGGTGCGCCAGGACAGTCGCGGCGCGCCGCCCGGTTCGTGCCGGAGTCTGCGCGGTGGGGGCTGTGGTGAGCAGGTGATGCACCCGCTCGGCGACCTCGAAGCGGTCGATCCCGGCCCGGCAGGCGCAGACCAGCCGCCGATGGGCCAAGTCGAGCGCGGCGGTAACCGGTACGACGGGATTCCGGGCCGGTGGCAGGAGGAGGTCACCGTAGGCGTCCTGACCGAGATCGAGCAGCGTGCTGACGTCGCGGGTGTGGGCCGGGTGGGCGAAGGCCACTTCATCGCCCGGGCGGAGCACAAATCCCGAGACCGGGTCGATGAACTCCTCACGGCCGTTGACCCGCGCCAAGAACCCGCCGGAGCGGACCAACAGCATCCGCGTGACCCCGGCCTCGGGCTCGGAAACCAAGATCGGCGGACGAAACGACCGCCGATCGTCACAACAGATGATCTCGACAATGTCGAGGGACGAATCCTTGGCCAGAGGACGTCTGGTTCCCGACCCGCCCCCAGGATCTCCCGACACATCGCGGCCGCCCGCCCCGGACCCTCGACCACCTCGGCGTTACCCACGAGACCACACAGCAAGGGCCCACTCAGCCGTATTCCCCCGCAGTGCACCACCTTTCACCGGTGAGGATCTCGCCTCCGCAGCCCGATGGATCGGCTAGGCGGGCCGGCGGATCTCGACGTGCGCGCGGGGTACTTCGAGGTCCCCTTCGCGTTGGCGGTAGGCGACGGCCGCGGCGAACGCCGTCCCCCACGCGCCCCGCCCGCGCCTCGGCGCCGGGGCGGCCCCGGCGCCGTCGCCGCCACCCGCAGATAGTCACCGCCGACGGCACTCTCGGGTACCCGGCCGGCGCCCCGTACGCGGCTGTGGTCGCGACGAGCTCGGTGAATACCGTGCCGCCCGCGTGGATCGCGCAGACGCGACCCGGCGGGGTACTCCCGGTCCCGTGGACGTCGCCGTGGGTGTCCTACGGCATCGCCCGCCTGACCCGCGATCACGACGGGGGGCGGTGGGCCCGTTCGTCCCGCTGGGTTCGTTCATGCCGCTGCGGGCGGCCGCGGCCGGCTACGACGAGAGCCCGCCGACCGTGGACCACGACGCGCTCGTTTGCGAGCGGGTGTCCGCTCTGGCGCCGTGGGCGGTGCAACCGGAGGAGGCCGAGGCGTCGTTCGTCGTCGGGGCGACGCTGCCCGGGTACCGTTTCCTCACCCGCCCGCGCCGAGGATCCCGCGCCGGGCGGGTGGTGTTGCACGTTGCGGGTGGTCGACGCCACCGGAGCGAATTGGGCGGACGTGGACCACGAACGCGGCGCCGACCAGGGCCCGTTCGCGGTCACTGTGCACGGCGACCGCGACGTGTGGGCCGACATCGAGGACGTCCACGCCCGTTGGACGGCCCGGGGCCGTCCGGAACCGGAGCGCTTCGGCCTGGCGGTGGAATCCGACGGCCGTCAACGTGTCTGGTTGGACTCGCCGTCCGGTCCCACCTGGTGGTCGGGCCCAGCGGTGCACGCGAGGGCGTGAGTGACCGAGGCAGCGTCCTGCGGTTTCCGGAGCAGCCTTGTTCCGCGCGGCGATCGGGCCGTGCCGACCCGGACTTCGCGAGTGGTCGCGGTCGAGCGATGTGTACGGTGAACCGGTGCGACTGCGGGTCGTCGGTGACCTCCAGACCCAGCTCGCGTGCCTGCTCGGCGGTCTGCTCGGCCGGGTAGAGGTTCGGCGCCAGGTACCAGCCGACGAACGCCAAGCCATCGCCGCCGCCACAGCTCAGAAAAACCTTCTCTGCACCAAGTCAAGCGAGTGTGGACGGTCACGCACTTCGGACGTCCACAACATTCTTCAGATGTGGGAAGTGAGGCCGGTATCAGGGTCGTGGGAGATCAGCGTCGGTAGCCCCGGGGCATACCGGACGACCTCAGCGGTCAGCAGGGCCCGTCGTCGACTGGCCGTCGCTACTTCGACAAGGAACCGCAGCACGGCGGCCACCCCGGCCCCGTCGAGGACGTCCTCGGGCCAGACGGAGAACTCGATCTCCTCCTCGTCGTAGGGCAGAGCGAAGAACCACACGGCGCCGAAGCGGGCCCGGAAGGCGAAGCTCGTCCCTTGGCCCTCCGGGTCGTCTGCCCAGGCGCGGAAGAGGTCGGCGAGGTCGGGATGCACGGGATCGAGCCGGGGGTAGGGATGCTCTACCTCGGTCTCGTCGGCCACGATACGCAGGCGTTCGAGGACCGCTATCCACTCGGCGCGGGTCGTGTCGAGGACCCGGATGTCCCTCAGGCTGCCGTCAAGGTAGAAGACCTCGCACATCCACGGCTCGGGCAGACACCGCGCGCGGGCACCGTGCTCACCGGCGTGGATATCCTCGTGTGTCAACTCGACCCGTCCCCTCACGTTTGTATCGCCCATGGCATCAAGGGACGAGGCCGCAACGGTACAGAACGACCTGCCCGGCCGTTCCAAAGGTGGGTGGTCCAATACTCCGGGTCGTGCGGCATCACCAGGTCCCGAACAGAGCCGAAAGGCAGGACCACCGACACCCTTCACACCCCTGCGATGCCGGCCCGCTGCGCCTGGAGCTCCGAGGACCCGGTTCGGCGCGTTGCGATGTCGGTTGCGTCGTGGCCGGGCATTCGCGGTTGCTTCGGCGTTGCGTTCCGGTGGTGCGGGCCGATACGGGTTCGCGGGGTTCGCGACCACGGTTTTCGCGACCGCGAGTGTGGTGTCGAGTTCGGTGCGTACCGCAGCGGGGCAGGGTGGCGATGCCGAGTGCGCAGGTGCGGACGATGGTGGCGAGTCGTCGTGTCCGGGTGGCGGCGAGGAATGTGGTGGACATGGGGTGTGCGAGGAGGTCGCGGGCGGTGTATCCGTCGGCTCGGCGGTGACGTGCCGGACGAGGTCGTGGGCGACCGTGCGGGCCGGGACGGCGTGCTGTGGGGAGAAAGCGTCGACGACGGCCAGACCGAGGCGGCAGCGGAAGACGCCCAGTCCCGGGAGACGGGGTTCGACGGCCGCCCGATAGAGCGGGAGTTCGGCGGCCGGGTCCTTCGGCCGGCAGAGCGTGGCGAGGCAGGCGGTGACGGCTTGTTCCCACGGCTCGCCGGGCACTGTGGTGCACACTGTTCGAGGGCTCCGGCCGGTCGCCGGTTGTGGCGCGGGTGAGGACCGCGATCCGGCGGCCGTCGAACATGCGCCGGCCGATGCCCTTGTGCGCGGCCAGGTGTGCCTGGGGCTTGCTCTCACTGTCCTGTGGCGCGAGTGCGCGGGCCGTGGTGGCGAGGAGGACGTCCCACAACCACCGCCGTGTCTCTCGGTGTTCGTCGGGGCCTGTATGCGTGGATCATGGATGCCAACCTCGCACGGCTGCGGCACATCGATCCGGACGCGGCCCTGATCACCGTCGACTGCCTCGACGCCCTCTGCGACCCCCGCCTGTACAAGGAACAGGGCCGATCGCATCCCGCGTACACGGCCGTCAATGACGCACAGGGGCGCCTTGACCAAGGGACTCCCTCTTCGACGGCACCCGCGACACGGACGAGGAGTCCTTTGCGGCCGAGTGCCGCTCCCGCGTCGTGGAGCATGCGCCGAACCGGAGCAGGATGTTCGCCACCGACTTCTCCCGCGCGTTCGCGACATTGCCCGGGAAATGGACGTGACCCGACGCATCGGTTCTTTCTCACGGCGGCCGCAGTTGTCGGCGGTGCCGAACCTCCTGGTTGAACCTGTGGACATTCGGCGCCGCCCGGCACGGGTTCGCCGGAACAAGTGCGCTTCGCCGAACGACTCGTTGGGGGCGATGGCGGCGCTGTTCTTCTCCTCGCGTCGGGTCAGGCACTGGAACAACGCCTCCGGGCCCTGCGGTCCAGCGCCGCGCAGCCGAGTTCACACGTACATACGGAGGAGATCGACATGCCCGCGCGTCCCCCGTCCGACTGCGGTGGGCACACGGGGAACGTCGAACGAAACCGGGCCGACGACGTCGCGACGACGGACGAGTCCCGCTCGCCGGTCGCGCGTCGGGCCGAACGACCCGACGGCCGGCTCTCCACGCCCGCGCAGCGGCCGCGGGGTCAGTGGCGCGCGGTGACGGGGGTTCCGGTTCGTATGGCGTGGACGGTCGCGATGTCCGCGTTCTCGGCGTCGACGGTGACGAGGTGGCGCCCGTCGGCCCAGGTGCACGACGCACGGGCACCTGGCGGTGCGAGGCCCGCCACGCGCGGGGCCGAGTGGGCGAGGAATGACACCCGCTGCGACCGCCGTTCGCGGACTCAAGCAGGCGCACGTCGCCGGATTCGATCGCCTCGTCCCCCATGGACACGGGCTGGGATGTCGGATCTGGCCGGTGGAAGCCTGTCGGTGCGTGGTGCCACCATCCCTGCTGTGATTGATCGCCTGGATGACGTGGACTGGTCCGGACTGTTCCACGCTCTGGGGCCCGCCACCGATACGCCGCAGCACCTGGCGGCACTCCTCCGCGACGACGCGGGGGCATTCGTCGCCGGCTACTCACACCTTTGGTCGACGACGCTTCGCCGCCAAGGGAAGGCCTGGCCCGCCACGGCTCCGACCGCGTTGATCGTCGCCGAACTCCTGGACGATCTGCGGCTCGGGCGTGACGACCCCTCGATGCCGGACGCGATGCTCGCCTACCTGTACGCGGTCGGCACAGCCGCCGATCTCGGCACCACCCGAGCCGCGGAGATCCGCACCCGCGTCGAGGACCGCGCATCGCAGATGCGGGAGTGGACCGGCGACTACCTGGCAGCCGATGACGACACCCGGGGCCGGATGTGGCAGGACGGCACGAGTCTGGGCGAACTCGTTCTCGACCAGGCGGTGCTCGCCTGTTTCGACCTGGCTCCCTCGCTGCTCCAGCGGGCACTGCCGCACCTTTCGTCGGCACACGGCAGCCGCAGATCGTGCGCAGCCGCAGCCATCGGGACACTCGCCCGACACCCCTCGGCATCGACGCAACGCCCGGCACTGCTGGACCAGTTGACGTCGACGGCCGGCGCCGCCGACTCCGCGCACCACATCGCGACGATTCTGATCGCCATCGGCCACCTCGGCGGTGACACACGCCCCTGGCTGACAGATCCGAACATCGGAGTCAGAACCTGCGCAGCGCTGGCGCCCGACCTTGTCGGCGACGACGCAGCGGACCGGCTGCTGCTGGAAGCGGCCCGATCGCCGAGCGAGTTCAGCGACTCCTTCGGCGACATGGCTCCACCACTGCAACTCCAGGTCGAGCCGAACCCACTCACGTCCGCGCTGCTCCGACGGGTCGACAACGCCTGAGCGCAAAAGCGCGTCGGCGGTCGGGACGGCGCGGTGACGACGGTGCACACGCTCGTCCGGGCGGGCGCGCAGCCGTTGGGTCGCGAGAGCACACCGTTCGGCACGGGACGCTGAGTCGTGTCCTTCTCCGTCGACAGTGTCGACGTGGACGTGAGCGTGCCGGAGGCGGACGCGTTCGCCGGCACCGCGAGGTTGCGCGCCCGGGTTCCGGCGGGGATGAGCGACGACGAGCGGATCGTCTGCATCCGGGTGAAGCACCTGCTCCCGGCGTACAGGACCGTGCACGGGGCGCGGCGCGCAAACTCCCCCTTACCAGCGTTTCTGCCCCGAGTTGCTGCCGCCCGCTACGACGTGGTGCCCGGTTCATGTCCCGCAGGGGTCGGCCGCGTTGATCGACGCCCGTCCGCGACTCGCGTCCCATCGGCCGTGTTCGTGGGCCAAGAGCTCGGGGTCGAGGGCGGCGTGTGCGGCGGCAGTGGTGCGGTCGTCGACGGCGGCGTGTATGTATCGGTTCCCGTTGAGGTATCCGCTTGTACGAACTTCCGGAACGGAAGCGGAAGTTCCCGTCGCGCGGGAAACTGCGGATGGCAAGGTCCCCTAGCATCGCTTCATGGTGAACATGGAATTGTCGGCGCCGGCGCCGGTGCGGTGCAGCTGACGGGCTATCTGCTTCTCGCACTCATCGCTGCCTGCATCTCCCTCATTCTTGCCGTCACGGGACTTTCCGCTCTTATCCGTCATACCGCCGGAAGACCCGGAAGGCGAGATGTGCTCTTCGGTGCCGCCTCCGTCATAGGCGCCGTCGCAGCGGTGTTCTTCACCTTGGGCTTCCTGGCGGTCGGATTCGCGATCCTGGATTCCACCGACGGCGGCACGAACTCCAGCCCGCCCCGGGCCTGCATCAACGCGGGCGGAGCGGACAAGTCGATGCATGTCAACGGCATCGAAGGAAGCATCCTGCCGTTCGACCTCACATGCACCACCCCGGACGGAAGCGGCTTCCGCGCAGACGAAATCCCCAGGTATGTGACCTTCGGTGCCTACGGTCCCGGGCTCACTGCAGTGACGATGTTCATCCTCGCGGCCGCCCGCCGGAAGGCACCTGCCCCGAGGCGGCTCCGCCAGGGCGCCCCCGTAAGCAGTTCGAGAACGTAGGGACGATCTGCAGCAACCATCCGCCTCCTCGTGATCGCCCCGGTCGCGATCTTCACGCGGCATGAGGAGCGTCGGCACAACGGGAACGATCCTTGATCGAGCCGGGCCAAGCTCCTCGTCGTCAGGGTGATGGCGGCCCACGTGATCGAAGCCGTGCTGTGCTGAGGCAGCCTCTCCCTCCTTGCCCACCGTTGCGGCGGCCTTGACCGACTGCGAGCCGGTGATCGTTCGAAGCGGTCCGCGGAGCGGGCGAGTTGCCCCCGCTCGTGGACGGCGAGACCGCGGTGGTCGCACGCTATGGTCCCGGCGAATTCGGCGGCCGTGAAGCCATGGTCGCCAGGATGTGCGCGGGGCGGGGTTGCACAGGTGATCGACGACCTCGTCGAGTTCACCGACGACGGCCTTGCGCCGCAGACCGCCGCCGTATGGCCTGACAGTAGGTCGGACCCGAAGACGAGGTGTGGACCATCTCACGCGGCGCGGGAGTGACCGTGGCCGTCATCGACACGGGCGTCGACGGAGGCCATCCGGATCTGCGGGGGCGGGTCCTGCCGGGAATCGACGTCGTGACCGGCTTCAGGACCGGCCGTGTCGACACCGGCCAGAGCGACGTCGACGGCCACGTAACGTCCGTGTCCAGCGTCATCGCCGGCACCGGCGCCGGGCACGGCTCGACACCCGGCGTGATCGGCATCGCTCCGGACGCCCGGATCCTGCCGATCAAGGCGCACGACAGGGACAACCCGTTCGGGTCGCACGCGATCGAACCCACCGCGATTCGCGCCGCGGCGGACTCCGAGGCGAAAATCAACAACATCTCCCTCTCGGGAACGCCGTGGCGCCAGGAAGAGGAAGCCGTCCGATACGCCCTGGGAAAAGGCAGGTTGATCGTGGCCTCCAGAGGAAACGAGGTCTTGGCCAACACCGCCGTCGGATATTCGGCCGCTTATCCGGGGGTACTCGCGGTCGCGGGTGTCAAGAGCACGAAGGACGGAACCACCCGCGCGGAACTGTGGGACCGGGCGACCCGCGGACCCCAGGTGTCCCTGGCCGCGCCGGTGGAAGCCATTCCTGTTGCGTGCCTGCCCACGCAGCACGCGTCGCGCTGCTGCGTCACGAACGGCACGTCGTTCTCCTCGCCGATCGTGGCGGGTACCGCCGCCCTGGTCTGGTCGAAGCATCCCGACTGGACCGACAACCAGGCGATCCGGCGTCTTGTGGACACGGCGGTGCAACTGCCGGACAGCACCACTCCGAACGACTTCGTCGGATACGGCGTCGTGCGGCCGCGTCAGGCGCTGCAGTCCACCGCCGATCCCGGTCCCCCGACGTGAACTCCTTCATCGGCCACACCGCGAAGAGCACACCGTCCACCCCTCCGCCGGATCCCTCGACACCGCCGGCTCCCTTCGCGCCGCCCGCACCCGTTCGCGTGGCGCTCGACGAACCGGACAACACCGTTTCCCCGATCGTATTGATCGGCGTATCGGCCGTGATCCTCGCGGGTTCGGTCTGGGGCGCCCTCCGACTCCGGCGAGGGCGACCTCGCTGACGTGCCCACCCGGGTCCACGACGACCGCCCACGTCGTCCGCGTTCAGGTGCTCCTCATGCCCGACCGTGACACCATGGCCCCGTGACGGATGAGGGGAGGCACCTGCCGCGGGCGGGGACGAGGACGAGCCCAGGACGGCGGTGGACCGCGGACAGATCCGCGACCAGTTCCGCAAGTGCGTGAGGCGCGGGATGGGCCGGTCCCGTCGCCGCACCCAGCCGCATCTGAGCGGCTGCCGAAAAGGCCGCCTGAGTCGGGCCCGAAGCGTGGGTCAGATGGCTGCGGACTCGGCACGGTAGGCGTCCAGTAGTTGAAAGAACGCCTCGACTGACGATTCACCTTCCTGGGCCAGTTGCTCAACAGCAGCAACCCACCCGCCGGAAAGCGATGTGCCATAGTTCCAGCTCAACCAGTTCGTGAACGGACCGGCTATGCCAAGTTCGAAGCCCTCGTCCAAGCCATGCACCGTCAGCGCGGCCGAGTAGCCGCCGATCCATTGCATCAAGTCCGGCAATGACCTTCAGGACCGACAAGCGGGCTGTCGCCTACAACGACATGCATCGAGATCCGGGCCAAGTTCAGAGAAGCCTGCTCGACCTGCCCTGTCTTCCTCACCGGACCCGAGTTCCTGCCCCAACTCCGCGACCAACGAACCCGAACCCAGACACTGATCGACAACGCCACCGGCTGCGGCCACGCCCGCGTCGCCGAGATGAACCAGCAGGTCGCCGACAACCCCAAGCGCAGGATCAGCGAGCTGGAGGACGGCCAGAACCAACGCGAGGAGACCGCCAATGCGGACTGACAACACACGCTCGTCGCAACCCGCCGTGCCGCCTCACCCCGGCGGCGGCACGGCACTACCGTCCCCGGGCATGACCCACCTTCCTCCCGCCGAGTACTACGGCACGCTGCCCAAGCACATCGGCGGCGCCGGAGCGATCCTCCACGACCCCCACGGCCGGATCCTCCTGGTCGAACCCGCCTACGGCGACGGCCACTGGGAGATCCCCGGCGGCGCCATGGACGAGGGCGAATACCCCTGGGACACCGCCCGCCGCGAAGTCAAAGAGGAACTCGGACTCGACCTGCTACCCGGCCGACTCCTCGTCGTCGACCGGGTCCCCCCACAGCCCGACGGCCGCCCCGCGCTCGCGAACCACCTGTTCGACGGCGGCACCCTCACCCGCGCCGACGCCGAACGACACCTGCACCTCGCCGACGACGAGCTTTCCTCCTGGCACCTGGCCGAACCGGCCGAGTGGGACCGGCTGATGGCCCCCCACATGGCCCGCCGCCTCCACGCCTGCGCCCACGCCCTCGCCACCGGCACCACCGCCTACCTCCACCACGGCAACACCCCCACACCCGACGACCGCTGACCCGGACAACCTTCCGGGTCGGCGCACCCGACCCGGAAGGACCCCCGTGCACCCCGCCATCCCCATCGCCGACACCCACCCCACCTTCACGGAGACGACATCACAGACACCCCCTACGTACGCGCGAGGTAGTAGGACCGCGCCGGCGTCGCCGGGAGTACGACACTCCGGTCGTCCGGTCCGCGGCGTCGTCACCGGTGTCCCACCGCCGGCACGTTCCGCCCGGCGGCGGGTCGGATCCAATCCCAGGCGTCGTTCGGAATGCTGTCCCACACGCTGAGGGCCCGCGCGTTGGGTCGGCCGAACAGCGCGCAGGAGACGAGGGTGTCACCGCCTCGTTGGGCGTCCGGGAAGAATCCCAGGTCCGTCGAGCCGACGTCCCCGCTCGGCATGAACTGGATGAGCATGTTCCGCTGTTCGAGGTACGCAACAAGTTCGCTCGCCACGTCGGAGGGTGGGCGGCCGATGAGCCGGATTCCGTCCATCACCACCTGGGGACCACTGCGGGCACCGACGACGACGCATGCCAGACCGATCGTGTCCACGAAGTACGCGAGGACGTCGTAGGAAGGTGCCCAGGGGTCGGTCCTGTGCCTGCGGAAGGTGCCCCGCTGTTGCCCGTGGGGACCGCGCCGGTCGATCGCCTCGAACTCGGCGACGAAACCCGCCTCCCGCATCACCACCCCCGCGCCCTCGCGGGTCATACCGAAACGCAGCGGCCCGACCCGCTCGAACGGCACGTAGTCCCAGTGCGCGCGCTCGCCCTCGGCGATCACGGCCCACTGCTCCATCCACCACACGTCAACCTCCCCGGAACATCGTCGTGCACACCCGGCGTACCACCCCACCGGCCCCGACAACGCGCAACCGCCGTCCGGTGCCCGGAAACCCTGTCGATCCCGACGCCGGCCCGAGGATCGCGTGCCGGCGATGTGACAGCCACCCCGGGCAACCATCGCGGCGAAGACGGACCTCACACGGCCGGCCGAGCCCGACTCGTCAACGACCCTCCAGGAGCGGCGCCACCAGCGTCGTGAACTCCTCCGGGGTCACGATGCGGATGCCCAAGCCTTCGGCCTTGGCTCGTTTGGATCCGGCCTTGTCGCCGGCCACGACAAGGGTCGTCTTGGCGGAGACGCTCGAGGCGGCGCCCCCGCCGGCGCGTTCGACGAGTTCGTTCATCTCGTTGCGGGAGAGCGCGGCCAGGGGCCCGACCATGGCGCCCGTGACGACCACTGCTTGGCCTGCCAACGGCAACTGAGACGGACATGTCCACGCCCGACTCGATCACCACGGGGACCCGTCCTGGCCCGGCCGCTCCCGGGCGACACCAACGGTCGACTCGACCTGACCCGGTGCCGAGGCATGATGCCCTCCGAGGTCCTCTCCCTCTGCCGCTGCCCATGGGCACAGCGCATCCCTCGCCGTCGACCGCGGCTTGGCTGCCTGAGCCTGGTGATCTGCGGCGGACCACGGGATGCGCCCCGTCGAGATGGTCACCGAGTTCGGTTGTGCACATGCCCGCGCGGGCGGGCGCGAGGAGAGGCCGTCGTGGGTCACAGGCAGCTCCACGGGCGGTTGCCGCCTGCGCAGGTCGCGGATGGTTGGGGGAACATCGGGGTGTGGGGCGGGGTGGGTTTCGGCCTGGTGCGTTCGGTCCGGTAGTGGATCGTCACGGATGCGCGGACGACGAACGGGTGCTCGGTGTAGGCGTGTTGCCAACGCACGGGTTCGGCGTACGGGCTGCTCCAACTCCCTCCGAGCGGGCTATATTGCTCGCCCGCGCCCGGTGGGGGCGTCGGGTCCGGGGGGCGCAGGTCCGGAACCGGTTGTGGTCTCGCCCAGGTTGCCGTGTCCGGTGTCGACCCGAGCCTTCGCGCCTCGCGCTCGAACTCGGCCGTCGACGTCGTGGGATCGTCCGCACCGTAGAAGTACACGACCGTGGAGGTGCAGATCACGCCCATCATGCCCGCCTGCGGCTTCGTCCGGGGCGCGGTGTCGCGCCAACACCGGTCGAAGACGAAGCGCTCGAACTCCGCATTCGTCGGCCGGCCGAACACCCGGAAAGGCACCTCCACATCGTCCCGGGCACGCCGTTCCTCCGCGCGATGCCTCTCGTGTGCCTCCCCTTCCCTTTCGTCCGCAGCGAACTGCCGGTGGCACGCGTACAGTCCGCCGAGGACGGTCACGAAGGCCAGGGTGATCACGGCCAGGACGAACCGGCCGAGCCACAACAGGCAACCACCCATCGGCCGCGTATCGGGACGCGAAGACATGCCCCCATCGTGGCCCGCAACCGCGCCCGCATCGGCGGTCGTTGCGCACTCGCAACCCGCCCCGCCACGCCGCTTGGTGCGCCACGACGCGGCAAGCCTTCGCTCCGGCACGACCCCGCCCCGGCACGTGACGCCCGGCCGGGCCCGGTGGGCACGGTCGAGGCCGTTACCGACGACAACTCGATTGCAGGCCGCCGGCTTTGGTACAGAGCCGATCAGCGAGACCCGCCGCCTCGGCGCTCTCGGTATCGAGCCGGCCGCCACTCCGGTGTCCGCCGTACACCGTGCTGTTCGTCTCCCGTGCCGGATCCGGCGCCACGACCCTCTGTCGGACCCGTCTGGACGCCCACGGGGCGCGTCCGTCCCCGCGATCACCGGCGACCTGCGCGTCCACGTGGTCGCCGCGCAATGACACCGGCCCCACCTGGTTCGCCGGGCCGGCGGGCCGTTCGTGGTGACACGGGGTGGTCGGGGCGGTACGGATCCCGCGCTCCGGTGTCCGGCTCTCGACGGGTTGTCCCGTAACTGTCGGGGCCTGTGGGAATCGGGCTCAGGCTCGCTCGCGGTCCGCTGTCGCTGCCCAGTGGCGGACGTGTGGATCGGGGTGGGCCCGGGCGGATGCGAGTGTGTGTTCGCATAGTTCGTGCAGAGATGGCGGGTACGCCGTGGGGGACGTGGGCAGATTCACCAGGACACGGTGGCGCATCTGCAGGTCGGTGGCGTTCGCGAACACGCGCATGGATGCCTCGAGCCACGCGGTCCGGGCCTGCTGTGACTCGTCCAGGGCGGGATCGCGCACCCCGCCGGGTCCGTAGGCCGGAGACCGATCCGCACGCAAAGGAACATGGGCCATGTACCAGGCCCGCACGGCACCCGCACGCTCGGCATCCGTGCCGACCCGCAGGTACTCGACCAGTGCCGCCATCACGCGGCGGCGCCCGAACGCGTAGACGGCCGGCTCGACGAACCAGCGGCAGAAACTGGGATCCGGGTCGTGGACAGCCGCCGCCATTAGCGGAGCGAACAATTCGTCCGGCAGACTTGCGCGTTCGAGCAGGGGCCGGCGCACCGCGAGGGCGAGGCGACGGACCTGATCGTTCGACTTCGTGGCGACGTCTACGACGCCCAGCAGCCGAGCCACCTCCGACACGCATGCCGAGAAGGAACGCGGTTCTGCGCCACTGTGCTCGTCTTCGACCATGACCGCATTGTGCAGGTGAATCACCCTGCGTCGACGCCGTGTGCACGACACGCACACCGATTGCACGATCCGCACACACCCTTCCCACGCCAGGGACGACGCGCTCTCCTGGAAACGCACAGCAGTTCACACCACCCGCCAAGGCGACCCGACACCTGAAAGGGCTTCCCCCATGGCCACACCGCTGCTCCTGACCCGCCGCCTCGCGGCCCCCGCACCGACCCGCGATGCGTCCCCGCTTCCCGACCACCACTATGACCCGCTGGTCGGCGCGAACGTGGTCGCGGACGGTCGCCTGCTGGTGAAGGCGGTCGATCCCGCGACGGTGGCGAACTACACCAGCACCCAGGACCAGGGCGGCGTGCGCCGCAAGGACGACCCCAAGTAATGCGCCTTCGCGAAGCCCGCGTGATCGTCGTCGCGGCCGAGAGCGATTTCACCGCCGACCTGGTGGTGAGTCGCCTCGACCGCGACGCGTTCGTCCGCATGGACCCCGGCCGCCTCCACGAAAGCCTCACCGTCGGCGGCCGGTTCGCCGCCGGTGCCTGGACCACCGTCGTCGACGACGTTTGGCGCACCGCGAGGATCGGCCCCGGATGCGCGGTGTACTGGCGCAAACCCACCCATCCCGACACACACCCCGACCCGGACGACCGATGGCGCGCCGAGGAGAACACCATCGCCCTCCTGGGACTGCTGCGCGCCCAACCGGTGCTGTGGGTCAACGATCCGGTCGTGGTGGACGCCGCCGAGCACAAACCCGCCCAACTCGCGTCCGCCGCCAGTCACGGCATGCGCGTACCCGACACGCTGTTCACGAGCGACCCGGCCCGAGCCCGCGCGTTCGTGACCGACCACCACGACAAGGTCGTGGTCAAGGCCCTGACCCAACGCCACACAACCTTCGTCCCCACCACCCGCCTGCGCGCGTCCGACGACCTCGACGCCATTGCCGGCACCCTCCACTACCTCCAAGCCCTCGTCGAGAACCGCCTCTTCGATGCCCGGGTGACCGTGGTCGGCGACCGCGTTTTCGCCGCCTCCATCACCACCCCCGGCGCCCTCGACTGGCGCACCGTCCTCGCCGCGGACTGCCGGCACGCCCCGATCACTCCACCCGCCGACGTCGAACGCGCCTGCCGGGAGCACGTACGCGACCTGGGCCTGCGCTACGCCGCGTTGGACTTCGTCGTCACCGCCGACGGCTGGACCTACCTGGAGACCAACTGCGCGGGCGAATTCGGCTGGATCGAAGCCCTGGCCGGCCTGCCGATCTCCACCGAGATCGCCCGACTCCTCACCCACCACACCCGCACGACCGCCACCCGACACCGCGTGGTGCCCATTCGCGCGAGGATGTGACGATGGACCCGCTGCTCGCCGCCGCTGTCGCCGCCCTCGATGTCACCGACGAGCCCCGCGCCCTGACCACACACCACACCCACGCCTGGCGCGCCGGCCGCTGGAAGATCAAGTCCACGGCCGACCCCGCGGCTGCGGTCCTGCTCCTGCACGAGGCCCGCGCGGTGCGGCTGCTGCACGCGCAGGGCCTGCATCCCGCGCACGCCGAACACGGGCGCGTCGGCGACGGGATCTGGACTGCGGTGGAGTTCCTACCCGGCGTCGACCTGTGGCAGTGGTGCGCCCCGGGCCGAGCCCCCGACCCGCCACCCGACTTCGCACCCCGCCTGCTCACCGTCGCCCACCGCGCGTTCACGGCGTTGGAACACCTGAACGGCGCCGGATGGCGCCATGGTGACCTCCAACCCTGGAACATCCTGATCGGCCCCACCGACGAGCCCGTGTTCGTCGACCACGAATACACCCATCACCCCGACCTGTTGCCACCGGCGGCCCCGTACCGCGGTGGCATGGACCACGCCACCACACCCGGCGTCGCCCAACGACTCCTGCACAGCGCACCCGACACCCACATCCGACTCACCCCCGCCGACGAACGCCACGCCCTCGCCGCCGCCCTGCGCTGGGCCTGGACCGGAACCACCCCCCAGACCACCCGGGACGTCGGGCCGGGCGTCACCCTCGACGACCTCCTCGAGGACATCGCCACCGGCCGACACCACGTTTCCCTCGCCCAGGCCCGCCCGTGGCCGGCCCCGGAACTCGAAGCCCTCATCGCACACGCCACCAGTGCACCCGACTGACTTCGGGTACCAGGGCGTGGGAGAGGGCGCGTCGGACCGGAGATGCCGATCCCTTCGCCCGGAATCGGGCGTGTGCTCAGGAGAACCTGCGCCATTCGTCGTCGGGGATGCGGCCCTCGGATGCGTCCGAGCATCGGGGTGCCCAGTCCCGGGCGACGAGGACCGGCCGGGTCGGGACGCGGTCCCCGGCGCGTTGGACGCGCATCACGACACCGATGTCGGGCGCGCACGGGTTCGCCTCCAGGGAGAACGCCGGTTCGATGGAGTGTGCGGTGAGATGGTCGATCAACGCGTCCTCCAGGAGGGACGGCACCCGGCCCACCAGCGGGATCCCGTCCAGGTCCACCTGCGGACCCATCCGCGCGTCGATCGCGATCGCGGCCAGCCCGATCGCCCGGTCGTAGTACAGGTGCACCCCCGCCCCCGCGCCGTAGTGGACGGGCCACATGTCGGCCTGTGACACCCACCCGGTGCCGTCCCCCTGCGAAACGATGGTCTTCAGGACCCCGTCGACCGCGGCCGCCGCCCGCTCGTGGGTCATGCCGAACCTCAACGGGCCCACGTGCTCGAACGGTGTGAACGACCACACCTCGCGCCGCGACTCCTCGACCACGTCCCACACACCCGCCACCCCGAAACCCCCGACCGCTCACGGATTCCCGGCCCGCGCTGCGGTCGACGCCGTGGCAACCATCCGTGCGACGGCATCGTTCGCCGTGCCGGGCCGTCGGCCCCGGACCCGGAACACGCGAGCGATACCGGGAGCGGAGCGGCGCACTGACGGGTTCCGGCATGGGCGTGTCACCCGCGCACAGTGCCCGGCCGGGGATGGTTCCGACTGCGCCGCCGGGTCCGACGTGTTCAGGGCCAGATCCGTACGACGTCGTCGAGGACGCGACACACATCGTCGGCCTCCATGTCCACACCGTGGGCTCGCAGGGCGGGTAGACATGCCACGAGGTGGCCCAGGACGTCCGCCCTGGCCCCGTGGTCGACGCCCGACCGGAACACGTGCAGGACGGCGTCCCGAGACAGGCGCGCGAGCTGCCGCGGCCCCAAGGAGGTTCCGAGGAACGCCTTCGTGATCTCCTCACCCCGGGCGAGGACGCAGTGCAGGTCCGCTTCCGTCAGGAGCGGCGCGATGACCTCGAACACCTGGACGCGCTCGTGGTCGTAGGCCAGCGCGAGGGTGGCGTCGAGAGCCCGGCTCACCTGTGACGCGGACAGGTACGGTACGAGGCCGGCGAGTGCCCGGGCCCGGTCGAAGTCGTTGGTGACCACGAGCGCGGTGTCGAGAGCCTGGACGACGACCTCCGCACGCTGCGGCTCGGACAGATGCGGCACGATGCCCGCGAGTGCCCGCGACCGGGGGCCCGGGCGGGCGAGCGCGCGGGCCGTGTCCAGGGCCAGGGCCAGGACCCTGGCACGCTGCGCCCCGGACACACGCGACACGACACGCTCGAACAACCTGAACCGGTCGTTCTCGTTGGTGAACGTGGGCACCATGTCGAGCGCTCGGGAGAGCTGCGAAGCGGACAGGTACGGCACCAGGCCCAGGGGTACCCAGGCCCGGTGGATCTCCTCGGTGAACTCCAGCCGCGTCGAGCGCTCTGCGTATCTGCGACTCGGACAGGCACGGAGCGAGGCCCACGAGCGCTTGCGCCCGGTGGATCTCCTCGGTGAACTCCAGGGCCGCGTCGAAGGCCCGCCCCGATTCCGACTCGGAGAGGTGCGGCACGAGGCCCACGAGCGCCAGTGCCCGGCACGCCGCGTGGGTGGGTGAGGGGGTGCCGTCGAGGAGTCGGGTCAGGACGGTGGTGCGTTGTGGCTCGGACAGACGCGGCACGATACCCCCGAGCGCCGGTGCCCGGTCGTTCGCGTCGTGGAGGGCGAGGGCCGAGTCGAGGGCTTGGGCCAGGACGACAGTGCACTGCGGCCCGGGCAGATGCGCCGCGACGCGCGTGAGCGCCCAGGCGCGGTCGCGCGCGTCGTCGAGTGTGCGTGCTGTGTCGAGGGCTTCGGTCAGGAGGGTGGTGCGTTGCGGCTCAGGTAGGCGGGTCGAGATGTCCGCGAGCGCCCGGGCCCGGTTGCCGTCGTCGTCGAGTGCGAGGGCCATGTCGAGGGATTGGGCCAGGACGGCGGCGCCTTGCGGCCCGGACAGACGCGCCCCGATCTGCTCGACCACCGAGAACCGGCGGCTCTCGTCGGTGAGCGCGAGGCCCGCGTCGAGGACGTGACCCAGCTCCGCCTCGGGAAGGTGGCATGCGAGGTGTGTCAGCGCGTGTTCCCGAGCGTGCATATACGGGAGTTCGTGCGGGAGCGCGCGGAGCGTGCCGAGGGCCTGAGCCAGGACGCTCGCGCGTTGCGGCTCGGGCAGGTGCGGTACGACGTTCGCGAGCGCCCAGGCCCGGTCGCGCTCGTGGGTGAGCGCGAGGGCGGTATCGAGGGCCCGGTTCAGGACGGTGGTGCGGCGCGGTTCGGCCAGGTGCTCGGCGATCACGTCGGCGACGAACCGCTCGGCAATGGTGTCCTGGACCAGGAGCCGGGAGCCCGCCGTGCACATCTGGCCCGCGTTGAAGGTGATCGCCCAGGCTGCGGTTCTCGCGGCTTGGCGCGTCGGCGAACACCAACTGCGGGCTCGTGCCGCCGGGTTCGAGGTGCACCGCTTTCGCGTTGGACTCCCCGGAGTAGGTGAGCAACCCCACCGGATCACTCGGATCACAGCCCGGACTCCGGTCCGGTCCGCGAGCCGAGCAAGCGGTGCCGGCTCGCGACATCCAACCCGCGCCGCGCTACTCGGGGCCGGTGCCCGCCCGCTCGGTGCTCGGCCGTTCGCCCGGCAGCCAGCGCAGGGCGAACCACAATTCCATCCGAACGTCCGGGTCGTGCAGATTCAGGTCCAGCAGATCGCCGATCCTGACGACGCGCTGGCGCACGGTGTTGCGGTGCAGTCCGAGCGCGGTCGCGGTGCGGTCCCAGCTCCCGTGATGGGCGAGCCAGGTGCGCAGGGTTTCGAGCAGTACGTCGTAGCCGGGCGAGGGCGCATCGGCCAGCGCCGCGAATCGGGCGTGTGCCAGGGCGGCCGCGTCGGCCGCCGAAACGAGCGAGTGCATGCTCAGGTCCTGATGTCGATGCCGCCGGTTCGGGACCCCCGCCGCGAGCGCGTACCGCAACGCGCGCTCGGCCTGATTGGCAGCCACCGCGAGGTCGACCGTGGCCGACGGCGCGCTGAAGCCGAGCGTCCACCCGAGCCGATTCGCCGCCGCGGGGTCGGGGGCCGGCGAGCCGGGCGCGGTGGGCACCAACGCGTGGACTTCGCGCTCGCGCAGGTCCAGATACGGCGTGGCCAAAGCGGTCCCCAACGCGGCCAGTTGCACCGGGTAGTCTCCCGAATCGGGCCCCGGGCCCGGTCGCTGCCCGCCGAGCCGACCGCGGACCACGATCCAACCGGCCCCCGGCGTCGACGGCATCAACAGCGATGCCACATCCTGCGGTGACCCGCCGAGCATCAGCCGCACCAGCGCGGCCGAGCTGCGGCTGTCGCCGCCGAGGGCGTGCCGCGGGCTGGTCAGCAGGGACAACAGCACGGCCGCCACCGCGGTCACCGAGTGTTGTACCGCCGTCGGTGCGGTACCCGCGACGACCCCGATCGCCGGCGGCACGCCGCCGGCGTCCCCGCCCGGCAAAGCGTGCACGGTCAGGTGCAGCCCGCCGTGGTGGTCCGCGGCGGTCGAGGGTGCGACCCGATCCCGACCGGCCTCGCCGTGGCGCGACAGCGCGATGGTGCGCGCCATCAATGCGCGCAACCGCTCCACCGCCCCCGAATCCGGCCGTACGCCCGACGCCACCAGTTCGTTGCCGGCCGGATCGAGCAGCACGGTCCACGCGTCGAGTTGCACCGTGAGCCGATCGAGCACGGACCGCAGCGCGTCGGCGCGGACCGCGGCCGTGACCAACGCGCCCTGTGCCCGACTGATCCGGCGCAGGTCCCGATAACGCGACTCGGTCATCGCGGCGTGCGCGGCCTGGCTGACCGCGACGAACGGCGTGCCGTCGGGCACCCGCAACAAAGGCAGCCCGTGCCGGTCGCATGCCTCGATCAGCGCGCTCGGCACGTCGTCGTACACCGGCACCAGGCCGAAGCCCAAAGCGCCGGCGCCCGCCCGCGCGATCCGACCCGCGTACGCGTCGATGCCCTCGGGCGTCTTGGGCAACGGCACCCCGGCGGTGAGCAAGAGTTCGCCGCCGATCAGGTACGGAGTCGGATCCTCCAACTCGGTGACCCCGGTCGAGGAGATCGGCCGGTCCTCGCGCGGGCCGGCAATCTGCCGCAGCCCCAGCGCCGGGTCGGCGAGCAGCACGCTCAGCGGGACACTCGGAACGCTCGGGTCGTTGGCGAGGTCGAGCCCTGGTCCGTCCTGGGCTGGGCCGGTCGGAGGAGGCACGTCGGCCGACGGCATGGCGGCACCTTCCGTTCAGGACGATTCATCTATCCTGACTCATCGTAATGGACAGAAAAGCCACTTCACCGGTGCCGCCGGCCGGACGTAGGTTCATACCCACAAGGCGAGCGGTTGCCGCGCCGCCCCCGGTACGACAACCACCGCCGACCCCGCCGCTTCGGGCTCCGGCCCCGGCTCCAGGCAGCGCCCGCGCTTTCCGGGGCGCCCCGACATTCCCCTTCCGCAGGCGATTCCTGCTGTCCTTGCGAGGTCCTCCGCCATGAGTTCCACCGCCGCCCGCGGCCCCGTCGACTCCTCCCGCATCCCGCGCTACGCGGGCCCCGCCACCTTCGCTCGCCTGCCCCGTACGGACGAAGTCCCGCACACCGACATCGCGGTGGTCGGGGTGCCCTTCGACTCGGGCGTCTCCTACCGGCCCGGCGCGCGCTTCGGCGGAAACGCGATCCGCGAGGCGTCTCGACTGCTACGCCCGTACAACGCGGCTCAGGACGCTTTGCCGTTCGCCCTCGCCCAGGTCGCCGACGCCGGCGACATCGCGGCCAATCCCTTCGACATCCACGAGGCCGTCGCCACCGTCGAGGCCGCGGCCGAGGAACTGCTCAGGTCCGGCACCCGGCTGATGACCCTCGGCGGCGACCACACCATCGCGCTGCCCCTGCTGCGCGCGGTCGCCCGCCGACACGGACCGGTCGCCCTCCTGCACTTCGACGCCCACCTGGACACCTGGGACACCTACTTCGGCGCCGAGTACACCCACGGCACCCCGTTCCGGCGCGCCGTCGAGGAAGGCATCCTCGACACCGAGGCGCTTTCCCACGTGGGCACCCGCGGCCCGCTGTACGGCAAAGGGGACCTGACCGACGACCAGAAGATGGGCTTCGGCATCGTCACGTCGGCCGACGTCATGCGCCGCGGCGTCGACGAGGTCGCCGCGCAACTGCGCGAGCGGATCGGCGACCGCCCCCTGTACATCTCGATCGACATCGACGTCCTGGACCCCGCCCACGCCCCGGGCACCGGCACCCCCGAGGCCGGCGGCCTCACCTCGCGCGAGCTCCTGGAGATCCTGCGCGGCCTGGCCGCGTGCAACGTGGTCTCCGCCGACGTGGTCGAGGTCGCCCCCGCCTACGACCACGCCGAGATCACCTCGGTGGCCGCCGCGCATGTCGCCTACGAGCTGACCACGCTGATGGCGCGCCGGATCGCCGGTGAGCGGGCATGAATCCCGACCGCGAACCCAAAGCGCCCGCGACCCGCAACGGCGGCGACCTGGTCGTCGAATCGCTCGTCAACCTGGGCGCGGACCGCGTCTTCGGGGTGCCCGGTCAACACGCGCTCGGCCTGTTCGACGCGCTGCGCCGCTCGTCGCTGCGCTACACGGGACTGCGGGTGGAGAACAACGCGGGCTTCGCCGCGGACGGCTACGCGCGCAGCGCCGACACGGTGGCCCCGCTGCTGCTGTCCACCGGCCCCGGCGCACTGACCGCGTTGCCGGCGCTCCAGGAATCGGCCGCCGCCTCGGTGCCGGTCCTGGCCGTCTCCAGCCAGATTCCCTCGGCCGGCCTCGGCGGTCGACGACGCGGCTACCTGCACGAACTGGTGGACCAACAGGCGAGCTTTCGCGACGTGGTCAAGTCCGTGCACCTGGTGGGGGCGGCCTCGCAGATCCCCTCGGTGCTCGCGGCGGCGTGGGAGTCCGCGCTCACCCCGCCGTACGGCCCGGTGTGGGTGGAGATCCCCCAGGACGTGCTGCTCGCCACCACCGAGGTGCCCCGGGTGACCGGGCTGCGGGCGCGCCCTCGCGTGCCGCTCGCCCGACCCGAACTGCTCGCCGAGGCGGCAGCGCTGCTGGTCGCCGCCGAACGGCCGGTGATCCTGGCCGGCGGCGGCGTGGTCCGCGCCGGCGCGAGCGCGGAACTGCTGCGCCTGGCGCACATCCTGGACGCGCCGGTCGCCTGCACGTTCGGCGCCAAGGGCGCCTTCCCATGGACGCACCCGCTCTCGCTCCAGTCGTGGTTGGAGGATCGGCACACCACCGAACTCCTGGACGACGCAGACGTGTTGCTCGTGGTCGGCTCCGGACTGGGCGAACTCTCCACCAACTACCACACGCTGGCCCCGCGAGGCCGGATCATCCAGATCGAGGCCGACCCGAGCAAGCTGGAGTCCGTCCATCCCGCGTTCGGCATCCACGCCGACGCGCGCACCGCGCTCGCCGTTCTCGGCGACTCGGTCTCGCCGCGACCGCCCGGCCGGGGCGCGACGATCGCCCGTACCCTCCGCGAGCGGGTCGGCGCGCGGATCGCGGACCAAGGGCTCGATCTCGAACAGGCCGTGCTCGCCGCGGTGCGGGCGGCGTTGCCCGACGACTCGCCGGTCTTCTTCGACATGACCATCCTCGGCTACTGGGCCTGGTCCGCCTGGGACGCTCGACGGCCCGGCGCGATGCACTCCGCACAGGGCGCGGGCGGGCTGGGCTACGGCTACCCCGCAGCGCTCGGCGCGGCGACCGCCGACCCGGCACGTCCGGTGCTCGCGGTCTCCGGTGACGGCGGCGCGATGTACTCGATCGCCGAACTGGCCACCGCCCGCCAGGAGAACCTGGACGTCACGTGGCTGATCGTCGACGACGGCGGCTACGGGATATTGCGCGAGTACATGACGGACACCTTCGGTGAGGCGACCGGGACCGAACTGGCCCGCCCCGACTTCGTCCGGCTCGCCGAATCCTTCGGCGTCCCGGCCACACGCGCCACACCCGCCACGCTGAGAAGCGATCTCGCCGCGGCCCTGACCGCGCCCGGTCCTCGGGTGGTCGTCCTCTCGGCCCTGCTGCGGATGTTCGCGCCCACCCACGCGGAACGGACCGACGGCAGATGACCACGCCTTCGGGCAGCGACGCCCGTCCCGCCCACTCCGACCCCATCCCGGCCCACGCGAGGAGCACGACGATGAGAACCGACGACCGAGTCTCGGCGGGGCAGCCGCCCGCGGCCGGCTTGAAGGCGAACGCCATCGGGCTCCCGGGCGCCCTCATGCAGTCGGTGACCACGATGTCGCCGGCCATCACGGTCGCCTTCACCGTGCCGTTCCTGGCCGGCACCGCCGGCGTGGCGAGCCCGCTGGTGGTGCTGCTCGCCGCCGTGGTGTCCTACCTGCTCGGCTACTCGCTCGCCCAACTCACCCGACACATAACCTCCGCGGGCACCTACCACAGCTTCGTCAGCCGACTGCTCGGTCCGCGCTGGGGATTCCTCGCCGCGTGGGCATACTTGCTGTTCTATCCGGTCGCCACCGCGATGCTGTGCGGACTGTTCGGCTCGACGACGCACCGGGTGCTGCTGAGCGAATACGGCTGGGACGTGCCGTGGTGGGCGCCGATGATGCTGCTTTTGGTGGCCGTCGCCGCACTGGCCTACCGAGGTGTCGAACTGGCCGTGGGCGTGACCGTGGCGCTGGGCGTGTTCGAGATCCTGGTGATGGTCGCGCTCTCCGTCTGGGGCCTGCTCCAGCCCGGTGACGGCGGGACCAGTCTCAACTGGCTCACCGGGAGCGGGGCGCCCACCGGCAACGGCTTCTTCCTCGGTTTCGTGTTCAGCATCTACACCTACACCGGCTGGGACGCGGCGGCGTCACTCGGAGAGGAGACCGCGAACCCACGCCGGAACATCCCCAAGGCGGTGCTCGGCTCGATCGTCATCCTGGGCGTGTTCGTCGTGCTGACCACATGGGGGCAACTGGCGGGCTGGGGAACCCGCGACATCCAGGGCTTCGTCGACTCCGAGCAGCTCCCGGTGTTCGTGCTCGCGCACAAATACTGGGGCCCACTGTGGTTCCTGGCCTTGCTGGCGCTGCTCAACTCGATCGTCGGCGGCGCCATCGCGTGCATGAACGCGTCGGCCCGGTTCATGTACGGCATGGCCCGATCCGGTGCGCTGCCCGGGCCGCTCGCCCGGCTGAGTCGGCATCAGACGCCGGTCGCGGCGATCGGAGTGCAGACGGTGATCAACGTGGTGGTCGGACTGGCGATGATCGGCACGGTCGGGCTGTACAACGTCTACTCGTTCACCGGGCTGATGTTCACCTTCGCCCTCGCCGTGGTGTACGTGATGGGCAGCGTCGCGGTGTGGCGGATGTACCGGACCATGGCCCGGCACGAGTTCAACTGGGTCAAGCACGCCGTGGTGCCGTTCCTCGGCAGCGCCGCGCTGATCCTGGTGGCCTACGAATCACTCGACCCGCTTCCGGAAAGCCCGTTCGTGTGGGCACTGCCGGTGGTCGTCGTGTGGATGGTCGGCGGCCTGGTCCTGCTGCTCGTCCGCAGGCGCGGGCTCGACGACGAGCCGCCCGAGGCCGCGCGTCCGGGCGCGACCGAGGCGCCGGTCCGATGAGCGCCTCGGGCAAGCGGGTCGTAGTCACCGGTGGTTCCGGTCGGGTGGGCCGGTACGTACTGGCCGAACTCGCGGACGCGCACGACGTGCTGAACGCCGACCTGGCCCCTGGGAAGGACGGCCCCGATGTCGCCTTCCGCCGCACGGACATCCTCGAACCCGCAACCCTGGCCTCCTCGTTCGCCGGGGCCGACGTGGTGGTCCACCTCGCCGGGATCGACTACGACTGGGCGACCGACCCGCGGGACTGCGTCAGGGTGAACACCCTCGGCTGCTGGAACGTGCTCCAGGCGGCCCGCGAACAAGGCGTCGCGCGGGTCGTGGTGTGCTCCAGCGTCGCGGCTACCGGACTGCACGAGCTGCGCGCCGGATGGACCCCGACCCGGCTGCCCGTGGACGACACGCACCCGAGCCGGCCGGTGGACGCGTACGGCATCAGCAAGGCGATCGTCGAGGTGACCGCGCGCGGCTTCGCCGACGCGGGCGATGTGGAAGTGGTGTGCCTGCGCCCCTGCGCGGTGGTCTTCCCGGAGAACCTGCACACCTTCGTCGACCCGGCACCGGGAGCCGGCCCGCGCACGCTGCACGACTACGTCACGGCGGAGGACGTCGCGCGGGCCTTCCGAGCCGCCGTGGAAACCACCGCGCCGACCTTCGGGCCGTACCTGCTCGCCGCGGCGGACTGCGCCCACCCGGACCCGACGCTGGACTGGTACGCCCGTGAGGTGGGCGAGGTACCCGCCGACCTCGACCGGGACCGATTCACCCGCGACCCACACGCCGGCGCGGTCTGCGCCGACGGGGCGCGCGCCGGCCTCGGTTGGGAACCGCGCGGGCGGTTCACCGACCTCCTCACCCGGCATCGCCACGACCTTCACCGGAGGACCCCATGACCGACCGGACCCGGCTGCGCGACCTCACCGGCCCCGAGATCGCCGCCCGAGCGGCGCACGAGGTGCTGTTCCTGCCGCTCGGCTCGATCGAACAACACGGCCCGCACCTGCCGGTGGACACCGACACGCACATCGCCGAGCGCTTCGCCGCGGCTGTCTGCGCCCGCGTCGGCGGACTGGTTGCCCCGGGGTACGCCTACGGCTCGCGATCGCGGCCGATCAGCGGCGGCGGCGAGCGGTTCCCCGGCACGGTTTCGCTGAGCGCCGCCACACACAGCGCGCTCGTGAATGACCTGGTGGTCAACTACGCCCGGCACGGGCATCGGCGGATCGTGCTGGTCAACGGCCACTTCGAGAACACCGCGCCGGCCGTCGAGGGAGTCGACCTGGCCCTCGAACGCGGGGCCGACGCACGGGTGTTGATGGTGAACTGGTGGGAGGTGATCGGCGCCGACGCGCTCGACCGAATCTTCGCCGGCGACTTCCCCGGCTGGGAGGCCGAGCACGCCGGGATCGTCGAGACATCGCTGATGATGCACCTGGACCCGACCCGGGTCCACACCGACGCGATCAGCCCGCTGACCGTCGAGATCACCCCGCCGCCGTACACGGTGCTGCCGGAACGGCCGGGCCTGGTCGACCCCTCCGGCGTGCTGCGCACCGCGCATGGCAGCTCGGCGGCGATCGGCGAGGCGATCTTCGAGGGCGCCGCCGACGCGATCGCCGCGGTGGTGCGGACCGAGTTCGGCGTGGCCGGGGGAGTGGAGCGATGAGCATGGGTACGGACGGCGGCAAGCCGGCCAAGGTGGCCGTGGTCAGCGGCGCGGCCGCCGGGATCGGCCTGGCCTGTGTCCGCGAACTGCGGCGACAGGGTTGGCTGGTGGCCGGATGCGACCTGCGAGCCGGCGGCGAGGCGGACCTCGACGCGGTGGTGGACGTCGCCGATCCGGCGGCCGTCGCGCGCTTCGTGGCTCGGGTCACCGCCGAACTCGGCTCGCCCACAGGCGTGTTGAGCGCGGCCGGATACGTGGAGGAGATCCCGCTCGCCGAAATCTCACCGGCGGCCTTCCGCCGGATGCTCGGCGTGCACCTCGGCGGCCTGCACAACCTTACCCGCGCCACCCTGCCGGCCATGGTGGATCGAGGCGCCGGCGCGATCGTCGCGGTGGCCTCCGAACTGGCGATCACCGGTGGCGAGGACGCCGCCCACTACGTGACCGCCAAGGGGGCACTGCTGGGCCTGACCCGGGCGTTGGCCGCCGAGCAGGCGCCGACCGGGGTCCTGGTGAACGTGGTGGCCCCCGGCCCCACAGACACCGCGATGCTGGCCGCCGGCACGATCTGGCGCGACCCGACGTACCTGGCCACTTTGCCCACCGGTGCGCTGGTCCGGCCGGAGGAAATCGCGATCACCGCGGCCTTCCTGCTGTCCGGCCGCGGCGCGCTCACGGGGCAGGTCGTGTCCCCCAACGCAGGAACGGTGATCTGATGCAGTCGCTCTCCCACCACGCTGTACTCGTCGGCCTGCCGGCCGAGGTCGGCCGGGCCGCGACGCAGGTGCTGAGCGCGCGCGGCGGACGGGTGACGTCGCCCGCCGACGTGGACGTGCCCGCGCCCGATCTGTTCGTGATCGGGACCACCGAGCCGGGGCCGGCCGCGGACTTCGCCGACACCGACCCGGTGAACTGGTGGGCCGCCGTCGAGCGGCGGCTGTCCGCGCTGTTCGCCCTGGCCCAGGCGGCGGGTCGGGACCTGGCCGCCGCGGGCGGGGGACGAATCGTACTCGTGCTCGACGCGCGCGGTCTGGCGGGGGAAGCGGGCGCCACCGTCGACGCGACGGTCGGTTCGGCGGCGATCGCGCTGACCAAATCCCTGGCCCGCGAACTGGGTCCGGTGGGCGTCGCGGTCAACGCGGTGGCGGTTTCGGCTTCGCCCCAGGGCGGGTTCACCGAACCCACACCGCACCACGTTGCCCAGACCATCGCCTTCCTCGGCGACCCCGACCTCCCGTCCCTGACCGGCCAGATCGTCCCCTGTACAGGCGGCACCGTCCGCACCCGCGCATAGGCTCGGACGTCCCGCGTCACGCCCCCGCAGTGATCCGCGCCGCTGGCCGACCTCGGCGTCCTGACGCTGCCCCCGTACCGCGGCAAGGGCCACGCTCGCCGCCTCGTGCGCGCGATCTCCCGGCACGCCCTCGCCCGGGGGTACCAGCCGCAGTACCGCTGCCAACTCGACAACCACGCCTCGGTGGCGGCGGCCGGAGCAGCCGGCCTGACTCGATTCGGGACCTGGGACGTCGTCTCACCGGACTCGGCCGGGTAGGTCTAGGCCCTGTCCGCCCGCCCGCTTCACAGAACGGACCCACCGAACGCCGAGAAGGTGCCCACCGCGGAGCGGCACACCGCGCCCCGGACCGGGCCGGCAGCGCCCTGATTCGGTCCGGCAACCGGCGCGGTCGCCATACGTCCCGGCGCGGGTTCCCGGTCGAGGCGGTGTCCGGCCTTCTCGGCTCGTTGTGATTCCGGGGGTGGTGGTTGGTGTGTGGGTGGTGGTGTGGGCTGGGGTGTTGCAGGTGGGTTGAGAACGTTTCGGGGCTGTCCGGGTGGAGGCTGTGGGGGTCTGACCTGGGGGTTTCGCGTTTTTGTTGAGAATGCGCGGATGTGTTGCACATAGCCGGGTGCGTCTAAAGGCCCGGATCGTGTTTGTGCTGGTCACAGCGTTTTGGCGTGGGTCGCAGGGCGGTCTACCGTCCGGACGTGGGTGATCGCGGCTGGTGCCGGGTTTCGGCGAGATGGTCCAAGCGGATCCGGTCGAGGCTGGTTCTGGTGATGCGTTCGGTGCCGTCCACGATCGCGGTGATCGCGGCTTGGCGGATGAGGCGGGTGAGGCTGCCGATCCGGCCGGCGGTGCGCCTGTGGAGATAGGGCGCGAGGCGGGGGAGTGTCCCCGCGCGGTGTGCGTGCAGGTCGAGGGCGGCTTCCACTCCGGCGATCAATTCTTTGAACGGTTCGCGTGTGCCGAGCCGCGCGGGGAACGCCCCGCACTCGACCAACGAGGCCCGACCGGCGAGTTGCGCTCCGCGTACCCCGCCGAACAACGGTGTGGCGGTCACGTCGATGCCCGCGTACACGAAGGTCGCCCCGATGCGTTCGGTGAGGTCCTTCAACAGGTCGGCGGTCTCCGCACCGGTGGTGGTGCGGGGGTTGAGGCGGTGGATCTCGTCGATGAGGACGAGGTGGACGCCTGCCCGGTTGTAGGTGTGGCAGACGGCTTCGGTGATCTGTGCCTGCGTCATCCGGGCCGTGACGGGGATGCCGAGGTAGCGGGCGAACTCGGCGGCGAGGGCCTTGGCGGTCGCGCCGGGCGGTACGAGGACGTACGCCACCGACACGCCCTCCGCCCTCCCGCCGCGTCGGGCGGCCTCCGTGAGGTGGCAGGCGCGTCCGACGTGGAGCAGCGCGGTGGTTTTCCCGGCCGCGGCGGGGCCGCCGGCGATCAACGCCGGTCGGGCGGTGGTCCGTTGGTGGCGGCCCAGGATCATCAGCGTGCGTATGTTCGTGGCTAGGGTGTCGATGGCCGGGGTGCGGATGGTCACGAACGCGGAGTGGTAGGCCAGGCGTTCTTCCCGGCCGCGGGGCGGTGCATCGGGTTCCGGTGGCGCGGGTGGTGCTGCGGCGACGAAGTCCTGCCAGCCCTGCCAGGTGGTCATCGGCCGGGACTGTTCCGTCGTCTGCGCACGACGCCCCTCGCGTCGTCGCCCGATTGCGCACCGGGGCTCACCATTTCAGGGCCTCCTCGTGTGCGTCGTAGAGCCCGTACCCCGTGTACGGCGGTGCGGGGGAGCCGGGGTCTTCTTCGGCGGCGTCCGGGCCCGGGAGCGGTGACTCGTCGGGACCGTCGTCGAGTTCGTCGAGGCTCTCCTCGCCCTTCCCCGGGACGGTGTCGCCGGGGTCCTGCTCCAGCTCTTCGTGCCCGCGTCGGGCACAGCGCGGGGACGACCGGGTGGGCGCCGGGGCGGACCGTGTTGTCGGCGAGCAGGCAGGTCCGGATTCGTGTCTCCGAGGGCCGGTGTCTCGACGATGCCGGCGTGCAGGATGATCACGCGCGGGTCTTGCGGGCCTTCTCTGCGGCGAGGAGCGGCGCACTGTCGAGTACGTACGTGGACGGCACGGACACCGACCGAAGACTCGACCGGCGTTCGGCGGTACTCGGAAGACGTGCGTGCTCGGCACGTGGGTGGAGTGGTACTGATCGTGCACACCGCGACCGTGCCCGCCGAGTCCGTGGCACTCGTTTCCGACTGGTGACCCGGGACCGCACACACCGCTGCGCCGGATTCGTCCGTACCCGGTCGCGACTGTTCGGACGAACCCGTGAACTCAGGCCACGGTCCTCCACGTTCCGGGTGCTGCAAGAACGACACCCGACCGATCGTCGCGAATCCCGACGGTACGATTTCGCGCCTGCGGGTCGGTGGTATGCGCTACCGTTCTTGCGCACGGTCCGGACCGCCGCTCACACCGGGGGAACCAGCCGTAGCCGTCGATCTCGACTCTCGTTCGGGGGCGCGTGCGCAGCGTGCCCACCAGCGGAACCTTCCACCCTTCGCGCTCCTTCGAGTGCCGCTGTGTCATTGGAGTTCCCGCATGAATGCCGGTTTCGAGCAGGTCCGCCTGTTCGACTTCCTCTGTGAGCACACCCCCAGCAAAAGTCGTGTCATGGCCCTGATCGGGACCTTCGACATCCCTCGTTCCCTCGCCGCCGTGTTGACCTGCAAGGACAAGGCGCACGCCCACGCGGCACAGCGCATGCTGCGACGCGTACTCGCGGCCCGCGATGCCACGGAGGGAGCAGAGAGCCTGCGCACACTGGTCGCCGCGCTGCCGGACGCGCCGGGGAGTTCACTCAGACAGGCCGTCGCCCACGCCGCAACCGGGACATGGCCCGCCGGCACCGGCATTCTGTATGTTCCGGTGCCGGAGGCGGGCGCCCAAGACGAAGAGCTCGAAGGGCGGGAAGACGCCGGGGCGTCCGACGAGCCGGACGACACCTCGGCGGCTGCGTCGCCCGACGAGGCACGACTGAAGGACCTCGCCGGCAGCGTCGTACGTATCGCGCACCTGCGGGAATTCCACATCACGGACGAGGACACACTCGTGCGAGAGGCCATGAGCCAGGGTTGGGAACCGCTCCCCGCGTCGGATTTGACGGAGGACGATCCCCGTGACCTGGTCGGCGCGGTGATGACGCTCAGCGACAGCGACAGCTGGATCGCCGGCGCGGAAACGCTGACGGATCAGAGCAGCGCGCGTCTTCTGCGCGTCCAGGACGGCGACGAACTCGCGGACTGGAGCGCACGGCCCATCCGCACCGACTTCACCCACGGGTGGCGGCTCGGGCGGGAGCACGAAGAAGCGGCAATCGATCCCGAGGCGTCGACACCCACCCCCGACGAGGAGACGCCGGACCTGGTCGCGCTGTTCCCCGTCAGGGAGTGCGACTGCGGTGGTGAGGGCTGCGAGGAAGGCTGCTGGCAATTCACGCCGCGTACGGTCGACTTGCTGCTGACCGCGCTGAGCGTTTTGGCCGATCAGGCGTACGACGACGCCGAGGAGCTCGGCGACCGACCGGTATCCGATCACGACACCGGCAACTGGGAGACGTTCATGCGCCTGCCCCCGTTGACCTTCGCCGCGAACCGCGAGTGGCGTCGCCGCATGGCCCGAGCCTTCGACGACCTCGCCGACGATCTGGAGCGAGGCACGTGGCCTCAACCCTCCTGTACCGCTGAGGAGATGGCGCTCCATCTCGCGATCGAGGACGCACCCTCCTACCTGGACGACATCGACGAGTCGAACGACGCTCATGGCCGCTTGCCCGAGCACGAGGACGACTACGACTGGGACATGTGCTCGGACCTGTTCTTCCAGGACCATGACGTCCTCATGCTCTTCAACGCCCGCTTCGACGGCATCGAGGATCCTGCGGGCGAGGTGAACCAACATTTCGGCATCGGAGACCTTCGCCGGAACAACTGGTTCGAGCCCTTCGGGAACACCCCGGCGCGCGACCCCGGCCGCGGCTTCCGACGCTGAGACCCCCGCAGCGCCGATGTGAGGGTGCGGGATGTGGCCGGCAGGGGCGATGTCAGGGATGAACGGGCCATCCGAGGCGGCATCGCGGTCGGTGAACGAGGTGGGGGCCACGTGGGCGCGCCGGTTGTGCAGATGGTCCAAGGCGTCGGTCGCGGTATTCGCGTGGTTCACCATCAGCCGAACGAGTACGACCTCGTGCCCGTTGGCGTCCGCCCCGGGTGTTGCACATGGATGCTCCCGGAACGGCGCCAAGCGCCGGACGGTTCGGCGAGGGGACGTTTCCCGGGGGCTGTCCGCACGCGGGCGTGCGGCGCGGAAGGGGTGCCCGCCGGAAACCACGACGGGACCGGACCGGCCCCACCGGCGGGCCTCGCGCCCACGCCCGCCCGGCCCGGACAGGAGGGACGCCTCGGTGGCGGCGGACGACAGGGTCGGTTTCGAGGCCGAGTCGGAGGTCGTCGGCGAGCCGCATCCTGGAACCGTCGGGGACGGCGGGTCCACGGCATCGCGGCGGTGTCCGCGGAAGCCTGTACGAGCCGTGATCGTGTTCGGGGGGTGGGATGGCGTGTGTCAGCGGACGACGAGCGGCGGACCCGGATGCCCGGAGCTGTTCGTAAGGATTGGGCCCCTGCGCTGCGGGATGGACCCCGACGAGTTGGCGGCCGCGACGAGCGAGGCCACGGCGGAAACCGAGCGGTACAGACGCAGTCGTCCGGTGGACGCGAACGTCTACACAGTCGGGGAGGGCCTGAATCCGGAGCGCGGTCTGCATCTGTGGTACCGGGGTGAGCGACTCGCGGGTGTCGTGGTCGAACGCCTGGTGCGGAATACAAGTCCTCGCGGACGGCACGGCGTTGGTCGGCCGTGTGTCTCCCGTTTTGGAGCGGTGGATGATGGACCGTGCCGAGTCCCGCCCGCCCTGTACCAAACTCCCTGCGGACGGGAGCGGGTCGGATGCAGGCGCGTAGCACGCTCCGCAACGCTCCTTCTCTCACGTCAGGAGTCGGACGGATCTCGTACGTGTGATGGTCGACATCGCGAACGAGGCAGCTCGCAGCCGTGGAAGGTGGGGCGTTCCGGCCGAATGACCCCCGCAGGAGACAGGAAGAGTCGATGCCGCAGGGGTTTACGGGGCTTGATGTGGCGCATCTAGGATTGTGATCGGTTCGAGAGGGAGCCCGCCGCGAGAGGGGAGATGATGTCATGCCGGAAGCCGCCGACCCCGCCACCCACGCCCATGTGCCTCGCAGGACGGTCGAAGACCCCGCGGACGGTGCGCGTGAGCGCCTGCTGTGGATGGACGTCGCCGTATGGCGCCGGGCCCGCGCCCGCGCGGCCGGCGACGCCTTGGACCTGACCCCGGTCCTCGAGGCCCTCCTGGACGCCTTCGCCGACGGCCGGGTGACGGTGACCCCACCCCCGGGTCGCTCCCTGGGCCCCACACGCGACGGAACTCCCCGCACGGGATGCCGCACGGGCCCGCTGTCCCACCGGGTGTGGTCGCGCGCCGACCGCCGTCGCGCGGCGGCGGGCGTGAAGTCCATGCCGGTCCTGTGCGAACTGCTCCTCGGCGGCTACGTCGACGCACACCTGACCACCACGCTGACCGCGACCGGCCACGTACCCCGCACCCACCGAGAGGACGACGCGGCATGAGCGAGCCCACCACCCCCCTACCGAACGGTGCACGCCTGCCCCGCCCCGAGCGCACTCCCGACGCCCTGCGCGTAGCCCTCGCACGCGTCGCACCGCACCGCCTGCCCGAGATGGAACGCCAGAAGAACGAAGCCTTCCAACTCGCCGCCCAGACCGCACACCTGGGCCCGATCCAGGGCTGGCTGACGGTGTGGGCGGGCGAGGTCGAGATCGAACGCCGCCCCGACCTCCTCACCCGCCGCCACACGGCCGAACAAACCCTGCAAACCCTGCAACGCCACGACCCCGCCTGGCAGGCCGCCCGCGCGGAACTCCTCGCCGTCCTCACCGAGGCCCGCGAGGCCACCGCGTGACCTGGGCCTGGGAATACGAACCCGACGAGGCGTACGTGACCGCCGACGCCCCACCGGTCCTGATCGTCCAGGTCGAGGACAAGGCCGCCGAACTCGTCCGCGCCGCCGAAGCGCTCTACCTCCGCGGCGAGACCTACGAGGGACTATCACCCCAGGGCGGCACGGCCCTGGTCGCGAACGGCATGTTCGTCTACCAGGTCGTCCCACGCCACGAACGCGTCTACATCCTCCAAATCACCTCCTGGTAACACCCACCACCACTCAAGTTCACACCCGGACCGAGCGGGACCCGCACCCGCGTCCCCACGCCGCCTGCGGATGACGGCGCCCATCCACGCGATCAAGGGCCCGCCGTCCTCGACCGCGATCACCGACCCCAGCCACGGCCGCCCGACCCGTACCCCGAGCTCGCGGCCAAACTCTCCGTCCGCCCGCAACATCCCAGGCCGCCCGGCACCGCCGTCGCGCCACAACCGCTGCGCCATGACCGGATCCAGCAGCGCGTCCGC